>NZ_JAIZRT010000002.1:0-1120728 GCF_020420065.1 Burkholderia sp. AU31624 | reverse complement strand
GTTGCCGTGTTGCCGTGTTGCCGTGTTGCCGTGTTGCCGTGTTGCCGTGTTGCCGTGTTGCCGTGTTGCCGTGTTGCCGTGTTGCCGTGTTGCCGTGTTGCCGTGTTGCCGTGTTGCCGTGTTGCCGTGTTGCCGCGACGCGTCACGCGCCGTCGCAGGATGCCGTACCGTCCAGCATCAGCGTGCCGACCCGCGCGGGCACGAGCGGCGTGCGCGGCGCCGGCGGTGTCCAGCCGAACAGCGCCTGCGCGGCGGCGCCGCACACGCGGCCCTGACACGCGCCCATCCCACAGCGTGATTGCAGCTTCGCGGCCGTCCAGCCCGGTGCTTGCGCGACGGCGTCGAAACGCACGTCCTCGCAACGGCACAGCAACGTGTCGGCCCGCGCGAGCCGGCGGATCGGTTCGCGGATCGCGAAACGCTCGCGTACGGCATCGGCAAACACCTGCCAGTGCGCCCGCTGCGTAACCAGCGCGGCCAACCGCGCCGTCTGCCCGGTCGCCGCCAAACCGGCGATTTCGCCTTCGACCATCGCCAGTTCGCTACCGCCGACGCCCGTGCACTCGCCCGCCGCAAAAACACCATCGCGGCTCGTACGCTGGTGCACATCGACCGCCACCGCGCCATCGTCGATCCGGCAGCCGAGATGACTCGGCAGCGCGGTATTCGGCACGAGGCCGAAGCCGCACGCGAGCCGGTCGCAGTCGACGTCGAACTCACGATCGCCCTGACGAATCCGCACGCGTTCGAGCCGCTTGTCGCCGAACGCCTCGACGACATGCGCATCAGGCCGATAGGCGGCGGTGACGAGCTTCGCGGCCTGCGCAAGCTTCGACGGCCAGCGCCACAGCCCCGCCCCGAACCCGGCCACGTCGCCCCATGCGGCCTGTTCGAGCACGTGCGACACGCGCGCGCCGGCCTGCCGGGCCGTCGCCGCGCTCGCCAGCAGCAGCGGCCCGCTGCCCGCGATCACCGTGCGCTGCCCGCGCACGTCGAGGCCGTACTTGATCAACGCCTGCAAGCCGCCTGCGCCGGTGACACCCGGCAGCGTCCAGCCCGGAAACGGCAACAGCAGCTCACGTGCGCCGCAACAGAGAATCAGCGTGCGGAAGTCGAGCAATAGCCCGCGCTCGTCGTCTTCGAGCAGCAGCGTGCCCGGCTGCGTCTCAGCGACGATGCGCGTCGCCGCGAGATGCGTGACGTTCGGCTGCCGCAACACGGCGAGCCGCTCGGCGGCGGCCGGCGTCGGCATCGCCGCTGCGCCTTGCCGCCAGATCTGCCCGCCCGCACGCGGATTGTCGTCGACGATCGCAACCGTCGCACCGCTGCGCGCGGCGGCCCGCGCGGCCGACAGCCCGGCCGGCCCCGCACCGACGATCGCGACGTCGACGCTCAGTCGTTCCTGTTTCATCGCGTGCGCTCCACCTGCATCCCGTCGCGGCACAGCGTCTGGCAAGCCAGCCGGCGACGGCCATCGATCGTCATCCTGCACTCCTGGCAGATGCCCATCCCGCAAAACGGCGCACGCGCCGCACCCGTGCACGACACGCGCGTCGTGTCGTCGCCGCTCGCCGCGACGGCGGCCGCGACGGTCGCGCCGTCGGCCACCGTCAGCGCGCGGCCGTCCAGATGAATGATCATGTCAGCCTCCGCCGGGCCGCCCCAAGGGGGCTGACTGCCCCCACGGGGGGCAGCGAACGAAGTGAGCGTGGGGGTCGTTTCATGTCAGCGCTCCGCCGGGCCGCCCCAAGGAGGCTGACCGCCCCCGCGGTGGGCGCCGTGCATGGGACCGGAGTAAGCGCTGAAGCGCCAACACCGGTCGACAGCGAACGAAGTGAGCGTGGGGGTCGTTTCATGTCAGCGCTCCGGCGACGAGGGACGCGCTCAGGAAGCGTCCCGGCAAATACGGTTCGATATCGATGGGCGGCCGTTCGCCGGCCATCAGCGCCGCGACCAGCCGCGCGCTGCCCGGCGCGGTCGTCACGCCGAGCCCTTCATGCCCGACCGCGAGCCACACGCCCGGCCGCGCCGGATGCTCGCCGAGCAGCGGCAGCCCGTCGGGGCTCGCGGAACGGAAGCCCGTCCATGCGCGGATGCCGTTCAGGTCGGCCAGGTCCGGCAGATAGCCCACCGCACGGCGCAGCATGCGCGCGAGCACGGGCGGGTCGACTTGCGCGTCCTCGGTGTCGAACTGGCGCGACGAACCGATCAGCAACTGGCCGGTCGGCCGCGGCTGCACGTTGAACGCGACCGACGTGCCGTCGCTCGCATGTGCGCTCGCCGCATAGCCCAACTCGACGAGCTGGTGCGACACCTGGCCCGGATAGCGGTCGGTGATCAGCAGGTGGCCCTTTTTCGGGCGCAGCGGCAACTCGGGCAACAGCGTGCGCGCGGCCACGCCGTTCGCGACGACCACCCGCTCCGCGCGCAGCGTGTCGCCGCTCGCGAGCGTCACGTTCGGGCCATCGACGGCGACGGCCCGGTCGCGCCGCAACGTGATGCGCGGCGCGCGCTGCAGCAGCCAGTTCGCGGTGACGGGCGCATAGAGGATCGCGTCGCCAGGAATCTTCAGCGCACCGCCGAGGCCCGCGCGCAGCATCGGCTCCAGTCGCGCGAGCGTCGCCGCGTCGATCAGCTCGCCCGCCACGCCATGCGCGGCCAGCGTCGCCTGCTTCGCACGCGCCAGATCCATTTCGTGCGCATCGGCGGCGAGCCACAACGTGCCGCAGTTGCGGTACGCGCACCCTTCCGGCATCTCGCCGCTCAGCGCGCGCCACAGTTCGATCGAGTAATGGCTGAGCGCGAGTTCGGCCGCGTTGTCGTCCATCGCGACGAGGTGCCCCATGCCCGCGCCGGTTGCCCCGCCGCTTGCGTCGTCGACGACGAGCACGCGCAGCCCGCGCTGCGCGAGTTCGTGTGCGCACGCCGCGCCGACGATGCCGGCGCCGATCACGACGACATCCGTCTTCGTGTCGCTCACGGCGCAATGCCCCAGCCGAATGGATCGTCTTCCTCGATCAGCAGCGTCGCTTCCGCGCTCAGGTGCGCGCTGCCGCGAATCGTCGGCACGATGCCGCCGTCGGCCACTTCGTAGCTCGCCTGGAACACGCTGCCGATCACGCTCGCCTGCCACCATACGGCGCCCGGTTCGAGCTTGCCGTCGGCCGCGAGGCACGCGAGCTTCGCGCTCGTGCCGGTGCCGCACGGTGAGCGGTCGTAGGCGAGGCCCGGGCACAGCACGAAGCTGCGGCTGTCGTGCTCGGGATCGTCGGCGAACAGCTCGATATGGTCGATCTCGCCGCCGTTCGCGCCGGTGATGCCCGCGCGTTCGAGCCCTTCGCGCACGGCCGACGCATACGCGGTGAGCGCAGCGACGTTGTCGCCGGCGACGCGCTGCCCATGGTCGCTGATCAGGAAGAACCAGTTGCCGCCCCACGCGATGTCGCCCTTCACGGGGCCGTAACCCGGTACGTCGAGCGCGACGCCCTTCGCATGGCGATATGCGGGTACGTTGCGCACGCTGACCGACAGGTCGTCGTGCAGCGTCGCCTCGACGGTGCCGACGGGCGTCTCGATCCGGTGCACGCCGGGCGCGATGCGCCTCATATGGTGCAGCGTACGCACGACGCCGATCGTGCCGTGCCCGCACATCCCGAGATAGCCGCTATTGTTGAAGAAGATCACGCCGGCCGCCGCCTCGGGCGACACGGGTTCGCACAGCAGCGCGCCGACCAGCACGTCGCTGCCGCGCGGTTCGAGAATGCAGGCGGTGCGGTAGCGGTCGTATTCGCGCGCGAGCACGTCGCGACGCTCGGCCATCGTGCCGCTGCCGAGCGCGGGGAAACCGGACACGACGAGCCGAGTGGGTTCGCCGCCCGTGTGCGAATCGATGATCTGGATGCGCTTCATCATGAGCCGTCCGAAGTGGGGAAAGGAGCACAGCTTCCTCCGTCGCGCGTCCGCCCGCTTGTGGCTTTTCGATGAGGACGACGACGAAATCGGCATAGTGCGAAGCGCCCTTCCCGCGCCGTCCGGCCGCTGTGCCGATTTCGTCATTTTGCTCCGCGATACGACTCAAGCGTGATGGGCATTTGCGCGGCGATACTGGTTGCCACACCGACACCTGTCGGCCGACCGATACAAACACGTAGGAGATTGAAGTGAGCCGAAACGCCATTCAGTGGACCGGGGTTTTCCCGGCCGTCAGCACCCAGTTCAAGCCGGACTTTTCCCTCGACATCGATGCCACGCACCGCGTGGTGAAGAACCTGGTGAACGACGGCGTATCGGGCCTCGTGGTCTGCGGCACGGTCGGCGAGAACACGTCGCTGTCGACGAGCGAGAAGCTCCAGGTGATCGAGGCCGCACGCGACGCGGCCGGCGGCAAGATTCCGGTGATCGCCGGCATCGCCGAATTCACGACCGAATTCGCGCGCAACACGGTGCGTGAGGCGCAGCGCGTCGGCGTCGACGGCGTGATGGTGATGCCCGCGCTGGTCTATTCGGCGAAGCCGCACGAAACCGCTGCGCACTTCCGTGCGGTCGCGACGAGCACCGACCTGCCGGTGATGGTCTACAACAACCCGCCGATCTACAAGAACGACGTGACACCCGACGTGCTGATCGCGCTGCAGGATTGCGAGAACATCGTCTGCTTCAAGGATTCGTCGGGCGATACGCGCCGCTTCATCGACCTGCGCAACGCCGTCGGCGATCGCTTCGTGCTGTTCGCGGGCCTCGACGACGTCGTGGTCGAGAGCATTGCCGTCGGCGCCGAAGGCTGGGTATCGGGCATGTCGAACGCGTTCCCGAAGGAAGGCGAGACGCTGTTCCGCCTCGCGAAGCAGAAGCGCTTCGACGAAGCGCTCGCGCTATATCGCTGGTTCATGCCGCTGCTGCACCTCGACGCACGCCCCGACCTCGTGCAGTGCATCAAGCTGTGCGAAGAGCTGGTCGGCCGCGGCAGCGCGATCACGCGCCCGCCGCGCCTCGCGCTGCAGGGCGACACGCTCGCGGAAGTGAAGGCCATCGTCGCGAAGGCGCTCGAAACGCGCCCCGCGCTGCCCGACGTCGGTCTCTGATCGACTCCCCCTGCGGCGGCGCGCGGGCTTTCCCCCCTGCGCGCCGCCGTCTCCGGTCCGGCATGGCTTGCGGGCCCGTTCATACCGGCGCCCGAGCGCGCCGCGCGTGAACGCCCCGCAGCCCGCCCCGGTCGTTCGAACCGGGCGACGCCGGCCGGCAGGCTGGCGCCGCTGCTCCGTCGGAGCGCGGCGCACCTCGAGCCTGTGCCGATATTCCTCCAGGAGACACGCCCATGCCAGGCCAAGGCAACGCTCACCCGTCTGTCCCGCTTTCCCGTTCCGCGCACCCCGACGCGGGTCACGGCAAGTTCAAGAAACAGCTGTCGCTGACCGATCTCACGTTCATCGGTCTCGGCGCCATTTTTGGTTCGGGGTGGCTGTTCGCCGCGAGTCACGTGTCGACGATCGCGGGCCCGGCCGGCATCTTCTCGTGGCTGCTCGGCGGCTTCGCGGTGCTGCTGCTCGGCATCGTCTACTGCGAACTCGGCGCCGCGCTGCCGCGCGCGGGCGGCGTCGTGCGCTACCCGGTGTTCTCGCACGGCCCGCTGCTCGGCTACCTGATGGGCTTCATCACGCTGATCGCCTTTTCGAGCCTGATCGCGATCGAAGTCGTCGCCGCGCGCCAGTATGCGGCCGCGTGGTTTCCGGGCCTGACCGCCGCAGGATCGAGCGATCCGACCACGCTCGGCTGGCTCGTGCAGGCCGCGCTGCTGGGCTTCTTCTTTTACCTGAACTATTCGAGCGTGAAGACGTTCGCGAAGGCGAACAACATCATCAGCCTCTTCAAGTTCATCGTGCCGCTGGCCGTGATCGCGGTGCTGTTCACGTTCTTCAAGCCCGCGAACCTGACGATCCAGGGCTTCGCGCCGTTCGGCATGCCGGGCATCGAGATGGCCGTGTCCGCGGGCGGCATCATCTTCGCGTACCTCGGGCTCACGCCGATCGTGTCGGTCGCGAGCGAGGTGCGCAATCCGCAACGCACGATCCCGATCGCACTGATCCTGTCGATCCTGCTGTCCACGCTGATCTACGTGCTGCTGCAGCTCGCGTTCATCGGCAGCATCCCCACCGACATGCTCGCCGCCGGCTGGCATGACGTGAGCAAGGCGTTCTCGCTGCCGTACCGCGACATCGCGCTGGCGCTCGGCGTCGGCTGGCTCGCGGTGATGGTCGTCGCCGACGCGATGATCTCGCCGAGCGGCTGCGGCAACATCTACATGAACGCGACGCCGCGCGTCGTCTATGGCTGGGCAAAGACGGGCACGTTCTTCAAGGTGTTCACGCGCGTCGACGAAGCGTCGGGCATTCCGCGCGCGGGCCTGTGGCTCACGTTCGGCCTCGCGATCTTCTGGACGCTGCCGTTCCCGTCGTGGGAAGCGCTGATCAACATCGTGTCGGCCGCGCTGGTGCTGAGCTATGCGGTGGCGCCGGTGTCGGTCGCCGCGCTGCGCCGCACCGCACCGGATCTCCCCCGGCCGTTCCGCGCAAGCGCGTTCGGCATCACCGGCCCCGCGTCGTTCGTGATCGCCGCGCTGATCGTCTACTGGTCGGGCTGGAGCACGGTGTCCTGGCTGCTCGGCCTGCAGATCGTGATGTTCGTGATCTATCTGGCGTGCCGCCGCTGGGTGCCGACCGCGCACCTGAGCCTTGCCGAGCAGGTGCGCTCGTCCGCGTGGCTGATCGCGTTCTACGCCGCGATGATCGTGCTGTCGTATCTCGGCGGCTTCGGCGGCACGGGCCAGCTTGCCCATCCGTACGACACGGTCGTCGTCGCGGCCGTCGCGCTCGTCATCTACTACTGGGGGGCGAACACCGGCGTGCGCTCGGAGAAGCTGCAACTTCGACGACGACGAGGACTGACGCACTCGCTCCTTTTCCCATGATCCCTTCGGCCGGGCGCTCCACGCCCGGCTCCTGTTTTTTCCGAGGAAAACCATGCAACTCACAGGTCAGCTCCTGATCGGCCCGTCCGCCGTCGCCGGACAGAACGGCACCCTCCACGCGATCGCCGCCGCCACCGGCGAACGGCTCGAACCCGCCTTCGGCGGTGCGAGCCTGCACGACCTGGAGACGGCCTGCGCGCTCGCCGACGACGCCTTCGACACCTATCGCGAAACGTCGCTCGAAGCCCGCGCCGCGTTTCTCGACGCGATCGGCCGCCACATCATGGCGCTCGGCGACGACCTGATCGAGCGCTGCGTCATCGAAACGGGCCTGCCGCGCGCGCGCATCGAAGGCGAGCGCGGCCGCACGGTCGGCCAGCTTGCGCTGTTCGCGTCGCTCGTGCGCGACGGCGGCTTTCTCGACGCGCGGATCGATCCGGCGCGCCCCGAGCGCAAGCCGCTGCCGCGCGTCGACCTGCGCCTGCGCAACGTCGCGGTCGGGCCCGTGGCCGTGTTCGGTGCGTCGAACTTCCCGCTCGCGTTCTCGGTCGCCGGCGGCGATACCGCCTCGGCGCTCGCAGCCGGCTGCCCGGTGATCGTCAAGGCGCATTCGGCGCATCCGGGTACCTCGGAACTCGTCGGCCGCGCGATCCAGCAAGCCGCGCGTGAATGCGGGATGCCGGCCGGCGTGTTCTCGCTGCTGTTCGACGCGTCGCGCGAGATCGGTCAGGCGCTCGTCGCCGATCCGCGCATCAAGGCCGTCGGCTTCACCGGCTCGCGCCGCGGCGGCGTCGCGCTGATGCACATCGCGGCCGCGCGCCCCGAGCCGATTCCCGTCTACGCGGAAATGAGCTCGATCAACCCCGTGCTGCTGTTTCCCGCCGCGCTCGACGCGCGCCACGATGCGATCGCGCCGCAGTTCGTCGCGTCGCTCACGCTTGGCGCCGGTCAGTTCTGCACGAACCCGGGCCTCGTGCTCGCCGTCGACGGACCCGCGCTGCGCGCGTTCGAGGAATCGGCCGCCGCCGCGGTGCGTGCCGCGCCCGCGCAAACGATGCTGACGCCGCCCATCCACGCCAGCTACGAACAGGGTGTCGCGGCGCTGCGCGATCACGCGGCTGTCGAGCTACTCGCACAAGGCGCTGAAGGCAACCGCCTGCAGGCCCGCGCGGCACTGCTCGCGACCTCGGCCGACGCTTTCATCGCGCATCCCGAATTGCGCGACGAGGTGTTCGGCCCCGCGTCGCTGATCGTGCGTTGCCCGGACGCCGACACGCTGCATCGCGTGCTGAAGTCGCTCGAAGGCCAGTTGACGATCGCGGCACACCTCGCCGATGGCGACGCGCCGCTGTTCGCCGCGCTGCGCCCGCTGCTCGAGCGCAAGGCCGGCCGCATTCTCGTCAACGGCTTCGGCACGGGCGTCGAGGTCGGCCATGCGATGGTGCACGGCGGCCCGTTCCCGGCCACGTCCGATACGCGCACGACGTCCGTCGGCGCGCGCGCGATCGAGCGCTTCCTGCGTCCGGTGTCGTATCAGGACCTGCCTGACGCGCTGCTGCCGGACGCGATCCGCAACGGCAATCCGTTGAACGTGCCGCAACGTATCGACGGCGTGCCCGCGCCGCGGGAGGCGTGACATGACCGCATCCACCGACGAAATCGTCCTGTCGCTCGATGAAGTCCACGCGCTCGCGCTGCGCGTGCTGACGCACAACGGCATGTCCGACGCGCATGCGCGTGCCATCGCCAACGTGATCACGCAGGGCCAGCGCGACGAATGCCATTCGCATGGCGTGTACCGGCTGCTCGTCTGCGTGCGTTCGCTGAAGAAGGGCAAGGTCGATCCGCAAGCCGTGCCGACGCTGCGCCGACTGTCGTCGTCGATCGTCTCGGTCGACGCCCATCGCGGCTTCTCGCTGCTGAGCTTCGAGACCGGCCTGCCCGTGCTCGTCGAGATGGCGAAACAGCACGGCATCGCCGCGATGACGATCAACCATTGCTACCACTTCTCGGCGCTGTGGCCCGAAGTCGAGGCCATCGCCGCCGAGGGGCTGGTCGGCATCGCGATGAACCCGAGCCATAGCTGGGTTGCACCCGAAGGCGGCAAGGAACCGGTGTTCGGCACGAACCCGATCGCATTCGCATGGCCTCGCCCGGGCGGCGTGCCGTTCGTGTTCGATTTCGCGACGAGCGCGATCGCGCGCGGCGACATCGAGCTGCATGCGAAGCAAGGCAAGGCGATCCCGCCGGAATGGGCGATCGATGCCGACGGCCGGCCGACCACCGATCCGAAAGCCGCGCTGCAGGGCGCGATGCGCACGTTCGGCGGCCACAAGGGTTCGGCGCTCGCGGCGATGGTCGAACTGCTCGGCGGCGCGCTGATCGGCGACATGACGAGCCGCGAGTCGATGGACTTCGACGAAGGCGTCGGCGCGACGCCGTGCCACGGCGAACTCGTGATCGCGTTCGACCCGAAGGTGTTCCTCGGCGACGATCTCGACACGGGGCTCGCGCGCGGCGAACGGATGTTCGAATCGATCGTCGCGCAGGGTGCGCGGCTGCCGTCGCAACGCCGCTTCGACGCCCGCGCGCGCAGCATCGCGAACGGCGTGCGGATTCCGAAGGCGCTGTACGACGAGATCCTGACGCTGCTCGGCTGACGCGCGATCGAGCGGCGCGGCTTCGTCGTCGGCAAGACGCGCGATGAAGCCGCTGCCGGGCTCCGCTGGCGATGGCCGGCTTCCGGCTTCGCGTGTTCCCGCCATGGCATCTTCGCGCCGCGCTTTGTTCGGTTCTTTCGGCTTGTGCGCCTACGCGCTGCCCGCCGCGCCCCACCCGCGCCGGTCGGCCTTGCCCGCCGGCGCCGCCCGCCCGGCGGCTGTGGGATAATCACGGAGTTTGCCCAGGGCGCAGCTCAAGAGGTTGTTCGCACGGGCGCGCGAGAGGCCTTTATTCCCCGTGCCTCCACCCTTTTCCCGCGATATTTCTTCTGCAACGACCATGCCCACTTACCGTTCCAAAACCTCCACCGCTGGCCGCAACATGGCAGGGGCGCGCTCGCTCTGGCGCGCCACCGGCATGAAAGACGACGATTTCTCGAAGCCGATCATCGCGGTCGTCAACTCGTTCACGCAGTTCGTGCCGGGGCACGTGCACCTGAAGGATCTCGGCCAACTGGTCGCGCGCGAGATCGAGGCTGCCGGCGGCGTCGCGAAGGAATTCAACACGATCGCGGTCGACGACGGCATCGCGATGGGCCACGACGGCATGCTGTATTCGCTGCCGAGCCGCGACATCATCGCCGACTCGGTCGAATACATGGTGAACGCGCACTGCGCGGACGCGATGGTCTGCATCTCGAACTGCGACAAGATCACGCCGGGGATGCTGATGGCCGCGATGCGCCTCAACATCCCGGTGATCTTCGTGTCGGGCGGCCCGATGGAAGCGGGCAAGACGCGCCTCGCGAACCCGGTCACCAAGGCCATCGAGGTGAAGAAGCTCGACCTCGTCGACGCAATGGTGATCGCGGTCGACCCGTCGTATTCCGACGCCGAAGTCGCCGAAGTCGAACGCTCGGCCTGCCCGACCTGCGGCTCGTGCTCGGGCATGTTCACCGCGAATTCGATGAACTGCCTGACCGAAGCGCTCGGCCTGTCGCTGCCCGGCAACGGCACGGTGGTGGCCACGCACGCCGATCGCGAGCAACTGTTCAAGCGCGCCGGCCGTCGCATCGTCGAACTCACCCGCCAGCACTACGAGCAGGACGACGAACGCGTGCTGCCGCGCTCGGTGGGCTTCAAGGCGTTCGAGAACGCGATGACGCTCGATATCGCGATGGGCGGTTCGACCAACACGATCCTGCACCTGCTGGCGATCGCGCAGGAAGCCGGCATCGACTTCACGATGAAGGACATCGACCGCCTGTCGCGCGTCGTGCCGCAGCTGTGCAAGGTCGCGCCGAACACGAACAAGTACCACATCGAGGACGTGCACCGCGCAGGCGGCATCATGGCGATCCTCGGCGAGCTCGACCGCGCCGGCAAGCTGCACACCGACGTGCCGACCGTGCACACGCCGTCGCTGAAGGACGCCCTCGACCAGTGGGACATCGTCCGCACGCAGGACGACGCGGTCCGCACGTTCTACCAGGCCGGCCCGGCCGGCATCCCGACGCAGGTCGCGTTCAGCCAGAACACGCGCTGGCCGAGCCTCGACCTCGATCGCGCCGAAGGCTGCATCCGCTCGTACGAGCATGCGTTCTCGAAGGAAGGCGGCCTCGCCGTGCTGACGGGCAACATCGCGCTCGACGGCTGCGTGGTGAAGACGGCCGGCGTCGACGAGAGCATCCTCGTGTTCGAAGGCACGGCTCACGTGACCGAATCGCAGGATGAGGCAGTCGACAACATCCTGAACGACAAGGTCAAGGCCGGCGACGTGGTGATCGTGCGCTACGAAGGCCCGAAAGGCGGCCCCGGCATGCAGGAAATGCTCTACCCGACCAGCTACATCAAGTCCAAGGGCCTCGGCAAGGCGTGCGCGCTGCTGACGGACGGCCGCTTCTCGGGCGGCACGTCGGGCCTGTCGATCGGCCACTGCTCGCCGGAAGCGGCAGCGGGCGGTGCGATCGGCCTCGTGCGCGACGGCGACAAGATCCGCATCGACATCCCGAACCGCACGATCGACGTGCTGGTGTCGGACGAGGAACTGGCGCGCCGCCGCGAAGAGCAGAACGCCAAGGGCTGGAAGCCGGCGCAGCCGCGTCCGCGCAAGGTGTCCGCTGCGCTGAAGGCCTACGCGAAGCTGGTCATGTCCGCCGACAAGGGCGCGGTGCGCGACCTGTCGCTGCTCGACGACTGATTGGGTCACAACCAGCAAGACCGGCTGCTTGTAACACGTAGCCGGTCAGGCTGCGGGCCGAAGCCCGCTCGCCCGATCCAGAAGCCGCTCTCCGGAGCGGCTTTTTTTCGTCCTGCGCCGACCGAATGCATCGGCATCGTCAGTGACGGAATTCTTCCGGGCCGCCGCCTCCGCCACCACCGTGGCTTCCGCCGCCGTTCCCGCCACCCTGCGGTCGCCCGCCGCCGTAACCGCCGCCACCACCGCCACCACCGCCCGGGTGCACCGGTACCGGCATCGCGCGGCCGTCACCGCCCGGCGCGGGAGGCGGACGCATGACGGCGGCCGGTGGCGGACGCATGACGGCCGGCGGCGGCGCTGCCGGACGCGGATTGCCGGCTGCACCCGGCATCGGCGCAGGCGCGGGTGCAGGCGCAGCCGGCGGCGGCGTGCGAATCGCGCCGTTCCAGCCGCCGCGAGCAGCGGACGGCCGCGTGTCATGCACGGGCGGCGGTCCGCCCGGTGCGGCCTGCGGCAGCCCGCCCGGTTGCGGGCGCCCCTGTCCCGGCGGCACGCGCCCCTGTCCCGGCGGCATGCCGCCCGGGCCGAGCCGCGGTTCCGCGCGGTGTTCCCACCGATCGCGGTCATGGAACCACGGCCGGTGACGGTAGTAGCGATCCCAGTACGCACCGATCGCGAACCCCGTGATCGGCACGCCGATGATCGCGCCATATTCGACCAGCGGCGCGTAACCGCCCTGGTACGGATAGTCGATCAGTTGCGCGTCGATCCAGCCGCGCACGCCCGGCAGTGCGACGTCGCACCATGTGTAGTCGCTCAGGCAGCCGAACACGTCCAGCGCGGTGCCCGGCGGAATCTGCGCGACGACCGGATAGTCGGGCGCGGGCCCGGCGAACAGTTCGGCCGGGGAATTCGTGTAGCCGGTGCTTTGTGCCTGTGTCATACCCGGCACGGCCGCCAGGCCGAGCAGAACGACGCACAGGCTTCGGACAATCGTGTTCCTCATGATGCTCTCCCGCGCGGTGCCGCCGCGCGCCGGTCAGTGCCGATGCCCGCCCCAGCCGCCACCCCAGTGGCCGCCGCCCCACGGACGATGCCCGTACCCGCCGCGTCCACGCCAGCCGCCGCCCCATCCGCCCCAGAAGCCGACCGAGATCGCCGGTGCGCCCCAGCCGTACCAGCCCCGGTAATACGCGGGGGGATAGTACGGATACGGATAGGGATACGGTGGCGGATAGGCCGGCGCGACGTAGACGAGCGCCGGATCGACCACCGGCGGCGCGACCGCCGTCGCAGCCGGGCCCGGCGCAGTGGTGGCCGGCGCAGCCGGCGTGACGGGAATCTCGCGCTGCGTCAGCGTGGCCGGCGCCGGTGTGTAGTACGGCGCATAGCCATACGGACTCGTGTAATAACAGCCGCCGAGGGCCAGCGTCGTCAATGCGAATACCGCATACCTCGCGGCAGGAATCGGGGTCATCGATTGCTCCGGCAGAATCCACGCGTCGCCGCCAGGCGCGCGCCTGACTCTAGCTTACGTCCCCTGCAGATTTCCGCTCGGTATGATCGGTTACTTTTTGTTTCCTGCACCGGACGGGCGCGCGGGCACGCCGCATGCTGGCACGTCTGCCGCACCCGCGTTGAAGTTCGCGCAAATGCCCTCAACTTGAACGATGTCAGGCTGGCCGGCGCGGACGGGGTTCGCGAGCAACCGGCGGCCCGAAACCAGCGGACTTCGGCCCGCCCAGACAGGAACGCGGCTCACGCCGCCATCGACATGACTACGCCACGGCCCACTCCCCGGGCGGACACGCCGCTCGATCCGATCATCCAGTTGCTGGCGCTCGCCGGCGAACAGGGTTATCTGACCCACGCCGACCTCGTCGACGCGCTGCCGCCCGAAAGCGACAGCCCCGACGCGCTCGACGTCGTGCGCGCCGCGCTCGCCGACATCGGCATCGCCGTGCTCGACGAGCCGGCCGCGCCTGCGCCGTTCGCCGGTTCGGCGCCTGTCGACGTCGATCGCGATGCGCTCGACGAAGGCCGCGCGATGCTCGGCGACCTCGCACGCGGCACGAGCGCATCGACCGATCCGCTCGCCCTCTACATGCGCCGCATGCAGGCGGTGCCGCTGCTCACGCGCGAAGGCGAAATCGTGCTGGCGCGCGAAATCGAGACGGGCCGCCACCAGATCCTGCATGCGCTCGCCGGCTATCCGGCGGCGGTGGACGCGCTGCTTGCGCGTCATCGCGCCCCGGCTTCGACCCGCGCAGCCGGGTCGTCCGATGACGACGCCGGCGACACGCCGGCGCCGGCCAGCTACGACGCGCTGCAGGCGGCCGCCGCGGCCTTGCGCGGCGCGTTACACGCGCATGGCTACCGTTCGGACGAATACCGTGACGCACGCAACCACGTGGCCGCCCTGCTCGGCTCGATCGCGTGGGTCGCCCCGGCCGTCGACGACGCGAGCGACGTCGTGCGCGCGCTCGTGTCCGCGCCGCATCACGCCGCGACGGGCGAAGCCGCCTGCTTCGACACGGTCGCGCGGCGGGCACTCGCCGCGGCGCTGACGGACGGCCAGCAGAAAGTGCGCGACGCCACGCACGCGATGCTCGAGGCGAACCTGCGGCTCGTGCTGTCGATCGCGCGCAAGTACATGAACCGCGGCGTCGACCTGCCCGATCTCGTGCAGGACGGCAGCCTCGGCCTGATGCGTGCGATCGAGAAATTCGAATACCGGCGCGGGTTCAAGTTCTCGACCTACGCGACCTGGTGGATCCGCCAGGCGATCGCGCGCGCGGTCGCGGATCGCGCTCGCACGATCCGCGTGCCCGTGCACGTCGGCGACCAGTACCAGCGGGTGCAGCGGCATGCGCTGCGTTTTCGGCAGCGCACGGGCCGCCGGGCGACGCCGGCCGACCTCGCGGCGGAAACCGGCCTCGACGAGGACAAGCTGCGCGCGGTGCTCGCGCTGCCTGCCGAGCCCGTGTCGCTCGACGCGCCGCTGCCCGACGCGGACACCGGTCTCGTCGAGCTGATCGAGGACCAGGCGTCGGCCAGCCCGTTCGAGCAACTGGCCGACACGCGGATGCGCGAATGCGTGAGGTCGCTGCTCCGGTCGGTCTCGCCGGCCGAGGCCGACGTGCTGCGCCGGCGGTTCGGGCTCGGCGGCGCCGAGCCTGACACCTACGACGCGATCGCGCAGGACGCGGGCATGTCGCGCGAACGCGTGCGGCAGATCGAGAAGCGGGCGCTCGCCGCGTTGCGCACGGCCGCCGAGGCCGAAAACGCGCAGTCGTTCCTCGACGCGTGACCGCCTCACGCGACGCACGGTCGTGCCGCTTTCCGGCACGACCGTGCGCGTCGAACCTGTGCTACGTTTGCCATTGACGTGCGTCAAGTTTTCTTCATCGCGTGTCGCGACAATGATGAAAGGCCGACCGGCGCATCGTTCGCCGTGTCCATTCCGTTTGTGCGTCCCCAGGTCCCTCGCCATGCAGACGACCGCCAGCCAAACGTTCGAGGAAAACCGGCATATCGCGGCCTGCCTGCGCGAGGCGGCGCAGCGGCTGGCTGACCAGGGCGCGAATCCGTACCGGGTCGCCGCGTACCGCGCGTCGGCCGAGACGGTCGACGCGCTCGACCTCGACATCCGCTCCCTGTTCGAATCCGGTGGCGTCGATGCGCTCGGGATGCTGCCCGAGGTCGGCACGGGCGTCGCCCAGGCGATTGCCGAGCTGCTGGTGACGGGGCGCTGGCGCCAGCTCGACCGGCTGTGCGGCGACGCCGAACGCACCTCCGCGTTCGAAGCGGTGCCGGGCATCGGCCACGCGCTCGCGCTGCGCATTCACGACCTGCTGCACATCGATACGCTCGAGGAACTCGAACGCGCGGCCCGCAACGGCCAGCTCGAAACGATCTCGGGCGTCGGCCCGCGGCGCGCGGCCGGCATCCGCGCCGCGCTCGACGACGTGCTGAGCCGCCGCCGGCGCTGGCAGGGCCACGTGCAGGACGCCGGCCCCGGCACGGAGCCGCCCGTCGAACTGCTGCTCTACATCGACCGCCTGTACCGCAACAAGGCCGCCGCCGGCGTGTTGCCGACGCCTGGCGTCGTGCAACGCGTCACCGCGCATCGGCGCCCGAATGCGGACGACTCCGTGCCGCTGCCCGTGATGCACATGACCAAGGGCGGCTGGCATTTCACCGCGCTGTGCCTGCATGCCGCGATGCGCACGCCGGAGGCGTCCCGCCCGACGGACTGGGTGTCGCTCTATTTCTACGACGCCCTGCAACGCGAGCATCAGCGGACCGTCTTCACCGAAACGTACGGCGCGCTCGTCGGCAAGCGCATCGTGCGCGGGCGCGAGCAGGAATGCCGCGTGTACTACGCGGGATGACTCAGTCGTCGCCGGTTTCGTCGACGTCGAACGCCACGCCGAGCACCGACGCGATCTCGCGACATGCATGGGTGAGCGCGCGCGATCGGCGGCCGGAATAGTCTGCCGCGAGATAGAACCAGGTCGAATGCGGCCCGCAATCGTCTTGACTGTTCCGTTTCGGTACGTCGAACCAGAACTTCACCATGTAGCCGCCCTTCCAGCGAACCGGAATCACCTGCGTGAGCTGCATTCTCGTGATTGCACCGTGGCGGAACCGGAAGCTGTCGTCGCCGACGCGGAACCCCGACCACGCGCCGTCGTTCGACACGAACACGGTCAGCATTTCGTCCGGCAGCACGACGGTCGGGGCGTCTTCCTGGGCCAGCTCGGCCGTCGACACCATCGCCGCCCCCGAACCGTCGCGCCCCGTCTCGACATCCACGTACGCTTCGATCGTCCACTTCGCCTTGTCGTAGAAACTGCGCGTGACGTCGGACCGCACGGCGTCGGCGATCAGCACCAGTTGCTTGAATCGTGCACGCTCGCCGTATCGAAACGGCACATCGGGTGCGTCGTCGGGCCCGTCATCCAGTTCGTCCTCCAGACTATCGGTCTGTACAGGCGGAGCGGTCGTGACAGGCGGTTCAATGCCTCCGCGCCGCCGTGTCACCCAATCGATTCCCAACGCCAGCAGCACTTGCGGCGTCACCATCACGACGGCCACCGTCGCGAGCCCGGCGAGCACCCCGTAATGCGGCGCGACCCGCGATGCCGCATACGCGGCAGGAAACACAAGCAAAATCCACACGCTGCAACCCTGTTGTTCCAGTTTGCGATGTCTGGCACCGCATGACTCTGCGCATCACCCTGCCATCGGCCAACCCGCCGGTGCACACTCGCCGCCTACGCGCCGTCCGTCTTCGTACGGCGGGCCGGATGGCGATGCGCGGCGATCCGAAGCAGCTTCTGGAACGACGGGCATTCGAGATGGTTCGATGCCGGGCACACGGCCGCATGCCGCAACGCATCGCGCACGGCGCCGAGACGGCGGATCGTGCGGTCGAGTTCGTCGGCCTTGCCGTCGAGCTTCGCGCGATCGATCGCAGGCAGGCCGTCCGTGCCGACCATCGCGAGGATGTCGTCGAGCGAAAAGCCGGCCTCGCGGCCCAGTGTGATCAGCGCCAGATGCTCCAGCACCGACTCGTCGTATTGCCGCCGCAGCCCGTGGCGGCCGATCGGGACGATCAGCCCTTTTTCCTCGTAGTAGCGCAGCGTCGACGCGGGCAATCCCGAGCGTCGCGCCACCTCTGCAATGTCCAGCCGGCTCATGCTTGACCTCAAGTGAACTTGAGGTTGCAAGATAGTCGTTCGACTCGATGAAGACAAGCCCGGATCGCCATGAAACCGTTGAAACCACGCCGTATTCCGCTGCACCGCGCAGCCTGTTCCCTTCTCTGCGGAGGGACGCGATGAGCCTGCCCGACGTCCTGCCCGACCTGCTGCTGATCGGCACGGGCGCCACGCTCGTGATGGATCTGTGGACACTGCTCCGGCGGCGTGCATTCGGCATTCCGTCGCTCGACTATGCGCTGGTCGGCCGCTGGGTCGGCCACATGATGCACGGCCGGTTCCGGCATGCGTCGATCGTCGCCGCGGCACCCGTTCCCGGCGAACGCGCGCTCGGCTGGGTCGCGCATTACGCGATCGGCATCGTGTTCGCGGCGCTGCCCGTCGCGATCGCGGGCACGGCATGGATCGGCACGCCGACCCCGCTCCCCGCGCTCGTCGCCGGCCTCGCCAGCGTCGTCGCACCGTTCTTCGTGATGCAGCCCGCGTTCGGCTTCGGCATCGCGGCGTCGCGCACGCCGAACCCGGGCGTCGCGCGCCGGCGCAGTCTCATCACGCATCTGTCCTACGGTGTGGGGCTTTATCTGGCGGCGTACACGCTCGCGGCGCTGGCCCGTTGAGCACATGGACTCACCAAGGCCGTAACAGCTAGCGTCGGCTCAACCGAGCCGACGTCGATACCCACGCAAGCGCTTCGTCGAACATGACGAGCGTATCGTCTCGTGTGCCAGCCCGACGAAGGCCACGCCGGGCATCGGCACCCGCGCAACGGCGGCGACAACGCCGCGTGCTCGCGCGCTGCCGCCCGGTGCTTTCAAGTCGTTCATCCAGCCCGCCCGAACGGCGGGCCACCTCACTCCCCGCCGCAATCGATCAGGTTGTGGCGCACGCGCCCGAGCAGCCGCACCAGCGTATCGCGCTCGTCGGGCGTGAAGCCGCGCAGCCCGTCGTCGGCGACGGTGTCACCCACTTCGAGCATCTGCGGAAAGATCTCGCGCGACTTGTCGGTCAGCCGGATCACGAATGCGCGGCGGTCGTCGTCGTTCGCGATGCGCTCGATCCAGCCATAGCTTTCCATCCGGTCGAGCAACCGCGTGAGCGAGATCGGCGCGATCTCGAGCCATTCGGCGAGGCGCGCCTGATTCATCTCGCCCTTCCACGTCAGGTACGCGAGCACGCGGCTTTGCGCCCGTGTCAGCCCGATGCGCTTCGCGCGTCGGTCGAACAGGCGTCCGTTCAGGCGCGCGACGTCGGCGATCAGATAGCCGATCCGGTTCTCGTAAGTCTTGTCCATGCGGCGATTATAGGGGTCAAGCCGGCCATGCTTCGGCGATAAGCGGATATATAATAAGCGTGCTTATAATTCCAGCCATACCGGATCGCCGCCCACGGCGACCGCCCCCGTGGAGACACCCGCTTGAACGCCGCCGCCGACGCCCCCGCCTCGCCCGCCCTGAACCGGCCGATGCTGACCTTGTCGATCATGCTCGCCACGCTGATCCAGACCCTCGACAGCACGATCGCGAACGTCGCGCTGCCGCACATGCAGGGCACGCTGTCCGCGTCGCAGGACGAGATCACGTGGGTGCTGACCTCGTATATCGTCGCCGCGGCGATCGCGACGCCGCTCACCGGCTGGCTGTCCGACCGGCTCAGCGTGAAACGGCTGCTGATCGTGTCGATCGCGGGCTTCACGGTTGCGTCGGCGCTGTGCGGGCTGTCCGAGACGCTCGTGCAGATCGTCGGCGCGCGCCTGCTGCAGGGCGTGTTCGGCGCCGCGCTGGTGCCGTTGTCGCAGTCGATCCTGCTCGACATCAACCCGCGCGAGAAACAAGGCCAGGCGATGGCGATCTGGGGGATGGGCGTGATGGTCGGCCCGATCCTCGGCCCGACGCTCGGCGGCTGGCTCACCGACAGCTACAACTGGCGCTGGGTGTTCTTCATCAACGTGCCGATCGGCGCGTTCGCGCTCGCCGGCGTGATGACCTTCCTGCCCGCGCGCGCGCCGCGCCCGCACGTGAAGTTCGACGCGTTCGGCTTCGCGACGCTGGCGCTCGCGATCGGCGCGTTCCAGGCGATGCTCGACCGCGGCGAACAGCTCGACTGGTCCGGCTCGTATGAGATCCGCATCGAGGCGATCGTCGCGGCGCTCAGCTTCGCGTTCTTCCTCGTGCATACGGCGACCGTCGGCAAGGCGTCGTTCTTCAAGTCGGAACTGCTGCGCGACCCCAACTTCGCGACGGGCACGCTGTTCATCTTCGTGGTCGGCGCGGTGCTGTACGCGACCCGCGCGCTGCTGCCGCCGATGCTGCAGAACCTGATGGGCTACCCGGTCGCGACCACGGGCCTCGTCACCGCGCCAAGCGGCGCCGGCACGATGATCGCGATGCTGTTCGTCGGCAGGCTGCTGAAATACGTGGATGCGCGGATGCTGCTGCTCGCGGGGCTGTCGATTTCCGCACTCGCGCTGTGGCAGATGATGCAGTACACGGTCGTGCTGTCCGAAGCGGACATCGTGTGGCCGGGCGTGGTGCAGGGCTTCGGGCTGGGGCTCGTGTTCGTGCCGCTGAGCGCGCTGTCGTTCTCGACGCTGCCGCCCGACCTGCGTGCGGACGGCACGGCCACCTACAGCCTGATGCGCAACATCGGCAGCAGTATCGGCATCTCGATCGTGCAGACGCTGATGACGCGCAACACGCAGGTCGCCCATGCCGACCTCGCAACCCACATCACGCCGTTCAACCCGGCCGTGCAGGCGATGGCCGGCAGCCGCGTCGACATCGCGCTGCTCGACCGCACGATCAACCAGCAGGCGTCGATGATCGCGTACCTGAACGACTTCAAGCTGATGTTCGTCGCGACGCTGCTGATGATTCCGCTGTTGCTGCTGATTCGCCCGCCGCAGAAGGCGGCGAGCGTGGAGATCGCGCACGCGGCGATGGATTGACGGGCGCACGCGCGGCGCGCGCCCGCCTCGCTTCGCGTCAGGCCTTCATCGTGCCCGTGCGCACGTAGCGCTCGTGCCACGACAGCGCCTCGGCGAGCAGGTGCGGCGTGTGCTTGCCGAAGCTTTCGCGCGTTGCGCGCTCGAAGTAATCCTCGAGCATCGGCCGGTAGTCGGGATGCGCGCAGGTCGCGATGACCTTGCGTGCGCGCTGCTTCGGCGACAGGCCGCGCAAGTCCGCGAGACCCTGCTCGGTGACGACCACCGCGACGTCGTGCTCGGTGTGGTCGACGTGGCTCGCCATCGGTACGATCCGCGAGATCGCACCGCCCTTCGCGGTGCTCGCCGACATGAAGCACGACAGGTAGCCGTTGCGCGCGAAGTCGCCCGAGCCGCCGATGCCGTTCTGGATCTTCGTGCCCATCACGTGCGTCGAGTTCACGTTGCCGTAGATGTCGGCCTCGATCATCCCGTTCATCGCGATGCAGCCGAGCCGGCGCACGAGTTCCGGATGGTTGCTGATCTCCTGCGGGCGCAGCACGATTTTCTCGCGGAACGTCGCGATTTCGTCGGCGAAGCGCTGCACGGCGGCCGGGCTCAGCGACAGCGCGGTGGCCGACGCGAAGCTCAGCGTGCCGTCCTGGAGCAGGTCGAGCATGCCGTCCTGGATCACTTCCGTGTACGCGGTCAGGTTCGAGAAGCCGGCCGAGCTGAGCTCCGCGAGCACCGCGTTCGTGATGTTGCCGACGCCCGACTGCAGCGGCAGCAGGTTTTCCGGCAGCCGGCCGCGCTTCACTTCATGGCGCAGGAAGTCGATCAGTTGCAGCGCGATCTGCTTGGACGTCGCGTCCGGCGCGGAGAACGCATTGCTGCGATCCGGCGCATCCGTCTCGACGATCGCGACGATCTTGTCGGCCGGGCAGCGCAGGTACGGCTCGCCGATCCGGTCGTCGCACTTCGTCAGCGGAATCGGCTTGCGGTTCGGCGGCAGCGCGGTGCCGTAATAGACGTCGTGCATCCCGTCGAGGCCGAGCGGCTGGCGCGAGTTGACCTCGAGGATCACGTGCTTCGCGCGTTCGAGCCAGGTCTTGTTGTTGCCGATCGACGCGGACGGAATCAGCAGCCCGTCCTCGCGGATGCCCGCGACTTCGACGATCGCGACATCGAGATCGCCGTACAGCCCGAACCAGGCGTACTGCGCGACGTGGCTCAGGTGGACGTCCTGGTAGTCGACTTCGCCGCCGTTGATCTTGTCGCGCAACGTCGGGTCGGACTGGTACGGCAGGCGCATCGAGATGCCGTTGGTGCGGGCGAGCGCGCCGTCGAGTTCCGGCGCGGTCGATGCGCCCGTCAGCACGTTGATCCGGAAGTCCTCGCCGCGCGTGTGCGCCGCGTCGATGTGGGCGGCAAGCGCGGCCGGGACGGCCTTCGGATAGCCGGAGCCCGTGAAGCCGCTCATGGCGACGGTCATGCCGGGACGGATCAGCGCGGCGGCTTCGTCGGCGGTGCGGACGAGCGAACGCAGGGCGGGAGCGAGGATGCGTGATGAAGACATGGCTGGTTTCTGACGCGTGGGGTCTGTCGTTGACGTCGCGGGGGGTGTCTCCTGAGCGACATGAAGCCCTTGGGGCCGCGAGGGGCGGCCGGCACCACAGGCACGGTCGGAGTATCGCAGAGGCCGTCGCCGCGAAATGTCCGCCAAATGCAAAAGATCCTTGCCGGATTTGCCGGGTATCGAACGACCGTTCTGTGACAGGCGCGCCATTTAAATCGGATGCACACGAAAGGTGCGCGAAAGCATCGGGCAGAACGACCGGTCGCCGATCGACAACTCATGCGCATCAATCGATGAATTTCCACCGCGCTTTATCACCTGCGGATCGGCAATGACCGACGCCCGTCCGGCGCGGCCAATTGTCACCCGATGCGG
Organism: Burkholderia sp. AU31624; assembly: GCF_020420065.1. NCBI lineage: Bacteria > Pseudomonadati > Pseudomonadota > Betaproteobacteria > Burkholderiales > Burkholderiaceae > Burkholderia > Burkholderia sp. AU31624. The sequence continues at coordinate 1,098,307 of NZ_JAIZRT010000002.1, read as the reverse complement.
CTTGTCCCGACCTGACGCACGTCAAGCGCGCACGCGACGCGCGACGCGCGGCGGGAAGCGGGAAAAGCACCGCCGCACCGGCCTGTGAGGCCCGTCCGTCCTTGACAGTCGCTCGATGCGAACCACACTGGAATACGGATGCCGCCGCCCCGTCTGGCCGCCCTTTCGCGCACGCGCTTTTCGGCCGGCCGATCGCCGCAAGACGCGGTAACACTCCCTCATGTCAGGACATTGATCGAATAAAAAGCACCAAATTACAATTCCGTATATATTTCGCCGATGGACCAAAGAAAAACCGCCACACGTTCCGAACCGCCCCTGCCACGCACCTGGGATGCGCGGCTCGCGCGCTCGCTTGTCCGACCGCTCGTCGACACACCCGTCACCCCGAATCACCTCACTACCGTTCGCCTGCTGATCGGCCTCGCCGGCGCCTGGTGCCTCGCGCACGGCGGCTTCGGCTGGAGCAATGCAGGCGCGTTCCTGATCGTGCTGTCGAACTTCGTCGATCACACCGATGGCGAGCTCGCGCGCATCAGCGGCAAATCCAGCAAGATCGGTCATTTTTACGACCTCGCGGCAGACGCGCTCGTCACGGTCGCGCTGTTCGTCAGCATGGGCGTCGGGATCGTCGCCCAGGGCGGCCAGATGGCTGCGTCGCCGGTGCTGCTCGGCGCGGTGGCCGGCGCGGCCGTCGCGCTGATCTTCTTCCTGCGCATGCGGATCGAATCGTTCGCTGGCAAGGCCGGCACCAAGCAGGCATTCGCCGGCGGCTTCGAGACCGAAGACGTGCTGTACCTGCTGCCGCTCGTGACGCTGTTCGACGGCGTCGAGCCGTTCCTGCTCGCGGCGTCGATCGGCGCCCCGCTGTTCGCGGCGTGGGTCGTGTTCGACTGGTGGCGCATCGTCCGGCGCGGCAACCTCCCGCAGAACCCGGCCGCCGCGCAGAACCCAACCGAAATCCAGGCTTCCAAATGACTCCTAGCACGCGCGACGACTCCGTGCTGAGCCCGGCACGCCCCGCGCCCGTGCGCGCGGCCGCGGCCGACCCCGATCGCACCGTGGCCGACCGCGTCGGCCAGCTCGACCTCGACCGCCTGCGCGGCGACTACACGCGCCAGGGCTCGTTCCTTTATCTCGACACCTTCCTGCCGGCCGACGCGCACGCGAAGCTGGCCGACGCCGCCCGCGCGATGCAGGCCGGCCTGAACCGCAATTACCTGCCCGGCCACAAGCAGGGCGGCAGCGTGAGCCGTCATACGATCGACGAGCAGGCGCCGTACATCGCCGAACTGTATCGCTCGAAGGCCCTGATCTCGTTCCTCGAGAAAGTCACGGGCGACAAGCTGATGCTGTCGCCGGACGACGATCCGCACGCGTACGCGCTGTATTACTACACGAAGCCCGGCGACCACATCGGCTGGCATTACGACACGTCGTACTACGACGGCCGCCGCTACACGCTGCTGATCGGCGTGATCGACGAATCGTCGTGCCGGCTCGACTACGAGTTGCACACGCGCAATCCGGACGTCGCCGACGAACCCGGCTCCGTGCAGATCGCCGACGGCGGCATCGTGCTGTTCGACGGCGACAAGCTGCGCCACCGCATCACGCCGCTCGGCCAGAACGAGATGCGCGTGTCGCTCACGTTCGAATACGTGACGAACCCCGGCATGCGGCCGTGGAAGCGCTTCATCTCGAACATGAAGGACGCGATCGCGTATTTCGGTTTCCGCCAGGTGTTCAAGCAACTGGCAACGCGACGCACGACCGGGTCATGACACGCGCCGGCCTGATCCTGCTGTCCCTCGGGACCGCACTCTTCATTGCACTGCTGGCCTGGCAGGGCGTCGGCGCGGTCGCGTCCACGTTCCTCGCGGCCGGCTGGGGGCTCGCGCTCGTCGCGGCATTCCACGTCGTGCCGCTCGCGATCGACGCGATCGCGATCTCCGTGATGTTCCGCCCCGGCCAGCCGGGCGCCGAACTCGGCAACGCGCTGCGCGCGCGCTGGGTCGGCGAATCCGTGAACAGCCTGCTGCCCGCCGGGCAGATCGGCGGCCCCGTGCTGATGGTGCGCCACCTCGCGCAGCGCGGCACGCGGATGGCCGACGCGGCGGCAGCCGTCACGGTCAGCACGACGATGCAGGCGCTCGCGCAGATGGCGTTCGCGCTGATCGGCATCGCCGCGTTCAGCCTGTATGCGACGCACGAATCGGTCGCGCATCTGCGCACGCCCGCGCTGATCGCCACCGGCGTGCTCGGCGCCCTCGCCATCGCGTTTTATGCGGCGCAGCGGCGCGGGCTGTTCGGCCGCGGCCTGCGCCTCGCGTCGAAGCTGCTCGGCCCGCGCGACTGGTCGTCGCTGGCCACCCGCGCGGATGCGATCGACGACGCAGTGGGCGCGCTGTACCGCGATCGTGCGAAAGTCGCGAAGACGTTCGCATTGAGTCTCCTCGGCTGGATCGTCGGCACCGCCGAAGTGTGGCTCGCGCTGCACTTCCTCGGGCACCCGGTGAGCTGGCTCGACGCGCTGCTGCTCGAGAGTGTCGGCCAGGCCATTCGTGGCGCGGCCTTCGCGATCCCGGGCTCGCTCGGCGCGCAGGAAGGCGGCTACCTGCTGCTCGCGCCGCTGGTCGGACTGCCGCCCGACGCGGCGCTCGCGCTGTCGCTTGCGAAACGCGCGCGCGAACTCGCGCTCGGCCTGCCCGGCCTGCTCTATCTGCATTTCAGTGAAAGAAACTGGCAGCGGCGCCGTGCGCCGCAGCCGCTCGCCGACTGATCGTTCAGATCCGCCGGCTTTTTGGTTGGAGAACCCATGCGAGCCATCATTCTTGCGGCAGGCCTCGGCTTGCGCCTGCAACAACCGCCCGAGGCGCAGTTCCCGAAGTGCCTGCTGCGCTTCGACGACGTGTCGCTGCTCGAGCGCCATCTGCGCGTACTCGATGCCGCGGGCGTCGACGAGATCGTGCTTGGGCTGGGCTTCCAGCACGAGAAGGTCGAGCAGGAATTGAAGCGTCTCGGCCGCCAGGCCGAGATCGTGATCAACGACCGCTACGACCTCGGCAGCGTGCTGACCGTGCATACCATCGCCGATGCGATGACGCGCGGCGGCGACGTGCTGCTGATGGACGCCGACGTACTGTATGACGAGAACATCCTGCACGCGCTGGTGGCCGACTCCGACAAGGCGGTCGACCGCCTGCTGATCGATCGCGACTTCGAAGCCGGCGACGAGCCCGTCAAGCTGTGCCTGAAGAACGGCGTGCCGGTCGAGCTGCGCAAGCAGCTTGCAGTCGACCTCGACTACGACACGATCGGCGAATCGGTCGGCTTCTTCCGCTTCACCGAAGGCACCGCACGCCGCCTCGCGACGATCGTCGCGGGCTACGTCGACAGCGGCCGCGCGAACATGCCGCACGAAGAAGCCGTGCGCGACCTGCTGCTCGAAGGCGGTCACTCGTTCGACGTCGCCGACGTCACCGGCTCGCCGTGGATCGAGATCGACTTCCCGAACGACGTCGCCCGCGCCACGCAGGAAATCCTTCCCCTGATTCAACGCACTACCGCAGGAGTCGCACGATGAACGCACGCGAACCCAACTTCACCGAATCGCGCAGCGCACGCCTGCGCCGCATGCTCGTCAGCAGCGACCTCGAATTCCTGATGGAAGCGCACAACGGCCTGTCCGCAAGGATCGTCCGCGAAGCCGGCTTCAAGGGCATCTGGGCATCGGGCCTCGCGATCTCCGCGCAGTTCGGCGTGCGTGACAACAACGAGGCGAGCTGGACCCAGGTCGTCGACGTGCTCGAATTCATGGCCGACGCGAGCGACCTGCCGATCCTGCTCGACGGCGACACCGGCTACGGCAACTTCAACAACGTGCGCCGCCTCGTGAAGAAGCTCGAGCAGCGCGGCATCGCGGGCGTCTGTATCGAGGACAAGCAGTTCCCGAAGACCAACAGCTTCATCGGCGGCGAGCGCCAGCCGCTCGCGGAAATCGACGAGTTCTGCGGCAAGATCAAGGCCGGCAAGGATTCGCAGACCGATCCCGACTTCTCGATCGTCGCGCGTGTCGAAGCGCTGATCGCGGGCTGGGGCATGGACGAGGCGCTGCGCCGCGCGAACGCGTACGCGGAAGCCGGTGCCGACGCGATCCTGATCCACAGCAAGCTGTCACGCCCGGACGAGATCCTGCAGTTCGCGCGCGAATGGAGCGGCAAGGCGCCGCTCGTGATCGTGCCGACCAAGTACTACAGCACGCCGACCGACGTGTTCCGCCAGGCCGGCATCAGCACCGTGATCTGGGCGAACCACCTGATCCGCGCATCGGCATCCGCGATGCAGGCGACCGCGCGCGAGATCCACGAGAGCGAAACGCTGATCAACGTCGAGGACCGCGTTGCATCGGTCAACGAGATCTTCCGCCTGCAGGACGCCGACGAATACTCGGCGGCCGAGCGTATCTACCTGTCGTCGTCGTCGCGCGCGTCGAACGCGGCGATCGTGCTCGCCGCGAGCCGCGGCAAGGGCCTCGAAGCCGTGACCGAAGACAAGCCGAAGGTCATGCTGCCGGTCGCCGGCAAGCCGCTGCTGCGCTGGCTCGTCGACGGCTTCAAGACGCACGGCGTGAACGACATCACCGTGGTCGGCGGCTATCGCGCCGACGCGATCGACACGTCGGGCATCAAGCTCGTCGTCAACGAACGCCATGCACAGACGGGCGAACTCGCATCGCTCGCTTGCGCGGCCGACCGCCTGACCGGCGACACCGTGATCTCGTACGGCGACCTGCTGTTCCGCAGCTATATCGTGCGCGACCTCGCGGAGAGCGAGGCCGAGTTCAGCGTGGTGGTCGATTCGTCGCTCACCGAGACCAACCAGAGCGTGCGCGATTTCGCGCTCTGCTCCGCCGCAGACGATCGCGGCCTGTTCGGCCAGAAGACGTACCTGCAACGCGTATCGAGCGACGTCGCCGCAGGCACGCCGCACGGCCGCTGGATCGGCCTGCTGAACGTGCGCGGCGCCGGTGTCGATCGCCTGAAGGCCATGCTCGCGACGCTGCAGGCGCGCCCTGATTTCGACACGCTCGATATCCCGTCGCTGCTCAACGAACTGATCGCCGCCGGCGAGAAGATCGAGGTGCAGTACGTGCACGGCCACTGGCGCGGCGTCAACGATCTCGAGGACTTCCGCCGCGCGGGCGACTTCGCGCACGGCCAGACGCCGCTGTCCGAACCGGGTGCCGGCAACGGGGGCGCGCAATGATCGAAGCGGCCCAGTTCGTCGAGGCCGCGCGCGCGCGTGGTTTCGACTGGTACGCGGGGGTGCCCTGCTCGTACCTGACGCCGTTCATCAATTACGTGCTGCAGGACCCGACGCTGAATTACGTGTCGGCCGCGAACGAAGGCGACGCGGTCGCGCTGATCGCGGGCGCGACGCTCGGCGGCAAGCGCGGGATCGCGATGATGCAGAACTCGGGGCTCGGCAACGCGGTGAGCCCGCTCACGTCGCTCACGTGGACGTTCCGGCTGCCGCAGCTGCTGATCGTCACGTGGCGCGGCCAGCCGGGCGTGGCCGACGAGCCGCAGCACGCGCTGATGGGCCCGATCACGCCCGCGATGCTCGACACGATGGAGATCCCGTGGGAGACGTTCCCGACCGACCCCGATCAGGTCGGCCCGGCACTCGACCGCGCGATCGCGCACATGGACGCGACGGGCCGCCCGTACGCGCTCGTGATGCAGAAAGGCAGCGTCGCGCCGTATGAACTGAAATCGAACCCGGCCGCGAAGCCGCGTGCGCATGTCGCCGCGCAAGCGTCGTCGCGCGCCGCGTCGGCCGAAGCCTGGCCGACCCGCCAGGACGCGCTGCAGCGCGTGATCGCGCACACGCCGGTCGAATCGACCGTCGTGCTCGCGTCGACCGGCTTCTGCGGCCGCGAACTCTACGCCATCGACGATCGCCCGAACCAGCTGTACATGGTCGGCTCGATGGGTTGCGTGACGCCGATGGCGCTCGGTCTCGCGCTTGCGCGCCCCGACCTGCGTGTCGTCGCGGTCGACGGCGACGGCGCCGCGCTGATGCGCATGGGCGTGTTCGCGACGCTCGGCACCTACGGCCCGGCCAACCTCACGCACGTGCTGCTCGACAACGGCGCGCACGAATCGACGGGTGGCCAGGCCACCGTGTCGCAACATGTTTCGTTCGCGGGTGTGGCTGCCGCGTGCGGGTATGCGTCGGCGGTCGAAGGCGACACGCTGGACGTGCTCGATACGGCGCTTGCTTCGTCGGCCGACGGTGCACAGTTCGTGCGACTGGCAATCCGCACCGGCGTGCCCGACGGCCTGCCCCGCCCGACCGTCACGCCGGTCGAGGTCAAGACCCGTCTGATGCGGCACATCGGCGCCGCGCAGACCGAAGCCCACGTTGAAGGAGCCCATTGATGCTGCTGCTGAACCCCGGCCCGGTCACGCTCACCGAACGCGTGCGCCGCAGCCTGCTGCAACCCGACCTGTGCCATCGCGAAAGCGAATTCTTCGATCTGCAGGATGAAGCGCGTGCGCGTCTCGTTGCTGCGTATGAGCTTGATCCGGCCGAGTGGACGGCTGTGCTGATGACGGGCTCGGGTACCGCTGCCGTTGAAAGCATGATCGCCGCGCTCGTGCCGAAGGACGGCAAGCTGCTCGTGATCGAGAACGGTGTCTATGGTGAGCGGATCACGCAGATCGCGACGCAGTATGGGATCGCGCATGATGTGCTCAAGCACGAGTGGATGCAGGCGCCTGATCTTGCGCAAATCGGTGCGCGACTCGACGCGGGTGGTTACTCGCACGTCGCTGTGATCCATCACGAAACGACGACGGGTCGCCTGAACGATCTCGGCGCGATCGCGGAAGTCTGCCGTTCGCGTGGCGTGAAGATGCTCGTCGACGGCGTCAGCAGCTTTGGGGCGGAAGCGATCGATTTTGCTGGTGGCGATATCGATGCTGTGGCTGCGACCGCGAACAAGTGCCTGCACGGCGTGCCGGGCGCTGCGTTCGTGATCGTGCGTCGCAGTGCGCTCGCGAATGCGGCGAGCCGTACGTACTACCTCGATCTCGGTCGTCTCGCGAAGCTGCAGGATCAGCGCAATACGCCGTTCACGCCTTCCGTGCATGCGTATTACGCGCTCGTCGAGGCGCTGCGCGAGTTTGACGAGGCTGGCGGCTGGCGTGCGCGGCATGCGCATTACAAGGCGCTCGCCGATCAGGCGCAAGCCGGGCTTGCGGCGCGCGGGATGCCGTTGGTGCTGCCGGAAGGTGAATCGTCGGTTGTGCTGCGTGCTTATCGGTTGCCGCAAGGTGTGACGTACGAAACGCTGCACGACGGGTTGAAGGCACGTGGCTTCGTGATTTACGCGGGGCAAGGCGGGCTGTCGAAGGAACTGTTCCGGATTTCGACGATGGGCGCGATTCAGGCGGCTGATGTCGAGCGGTTGCTGGAAGGGTTTACGGCGCTGACGCGGTAAGCGTTGTCCGCACCTCATCTACGAAAGGCCCGGGCAATGCTCCCGGGCCTTTTTCATTGTTCGCGATGCTCCGGCAAAGGCTGAACTTATTGACAACGTTTGGCTGGCAGCGGTGGCTGGCATGTTGTAGGCCCACATCGGCCGCGTGTATTTAACGGAATGGCGGCTGCTTTGGAGGTCTTCGAGACTTCGCGTCATCCCGATCGCATTCAGGCCTGAGGTGCCGCCAGCAGCACGTACCTGCTGGCGCGGCAATGCCAAATATCCCCGGTCGATCCAGCGATCAACGTTGCGTTCAAGTCAACTGCGTGGACCGAGACGCTGTGCTTCTTCCAATCTGGACCTACCTCCCGTCCATCAGTCAGTCGTTCAGCCTCTGGTCGATGCCGGACAATACCAAGCGTTTACCCCTACAATACATTTTATTTAATTCTAGATAATCTTTCTAGAAACAGGAGCCCCAAGGAGCAGACGGGCCGCTAACCAGCGGCCAGGCTCCCGACCATAACGCTACGGAATGCTAATCAGTCTTTCCTCGGGTGATGGGCTGCTCTGACGAATACTCACATTCGGAAACGTCGCCAACGTCGCGACTTCGACAGGAGACGCCGCATGCATTTTCAACAGCAACCCAGTTCAACAAGAGGCTAAGCAAATGAAATCTCAACTCAAACCTGGCAACGCCGCGCTGACACTCGCCTGCGTTGCCATGGTCTACGGTCAAGCGGCTCTCGCGGACGTGATCGTGAAGATCGGCAGCGCCGAACCGCTGACCGGCAACATTGCTCACATGGGCCAGGATGCGGCCGATGGCGCCAAGCTCGCCGTCCAGCAGATCAACAAGGCCGGCAATCTGGTCATCGGCGGTCAAAAGGTCATCCTGGAGGTCGAGTCGCTGGATGACCAGGCCGATCCCAGGATCGGTACGAACGTCGCGCAGAAGCTGGTCGACGATGGCGTCGTGGCCGTGATCGGCCACCTGAACTCCGGCGTGTCCATCCCCGCGTCCAAAATCTACCGCGACAACGGCGTCACGCAGATCACGCCGGGCTCCACCAACCCGCAGTACACACTGCAAGGCTACAAGACCGCCTTCCGCGTGATCGGCACCGATGCCCAGCAGGGCCCCGCCCTCGCGAAATACGCCAAAAACCAGAAAGTCAAGACGGTCGCGATCGTCGACGACGCCACGGCCTACGGCCAGGGTCTTGCGGACCAGTTCGAGAAGACCGCCAAGGCCGAAGGCATCCAGGTGCTATCGCGCGATGCGACCAACGACAAGGCCACTGACTTCAAGGCCATCCTGACCAAGATCAAGGCCGAACGCCCCGACGCCATCATGTATGGCGGAGAGGACGCCACCGGCGGCCCCTTCGCCAAACAGGCCATGCAACTGGCCCTGCGCGCCAGGATCCTGGCGGGCGACGGTGTCTGCACGACCGATTTGGCCCGGTTGGCCGGCGACGCCGCCGACAATCTGGTCTGTTCCGTCGCGGGCGGCGATCTGTCCGCGATGGCGGGCAGCGCTGCGTTCAGCAAGGAACTGAAGGCCGTGTACGGCCACGATCCAGTGGTCTACTCGCCGGTTGCGTACAGCGCCGTTTACGTGATCGCCGATGCGATGAAACGCGCCAACTCGATCACGCGCGCCGGCATCCTGTCCGCCATGCCCGCGACCAATCTGAACACGCTGATTGGCAATATCCGGTTCGACGAGCACGGCGACCTGAAGGACAGCACCATCTCCCTTTACAAGTACGTGAAAGGCAAGCGAACCCTGCTGGAAGTCGAGAAGATGTGAACGAGGCGGGGCCGACGCGGGGGCCTCCAAGCCCCCACGCCGGCCCCGCAACGGGCGCATCTTTGCCGAGATCGTTGAGTAGCCGCCGTCCGCGGATCAGCGCCCGGCCTTTCCGCTGCGAGTTGCACGACCAAGCTCCGCGATGAGCCGGATTCGTGCCTTTGATGCGTCCAGGCCGTCATAACCTGCCGTGGTCAGGCCGAGGTCGTGGGCGCGCGCATAGGCATATTTGGGTACGGCTGAATTGACCCGGAAACCCTGGGCACAGCGTGTCGATAGCACGACGGGGATTTGCCGCGCGGCTTCGCTCAGGAATCTCTCCGACTGCGCCGAGAAACCCCCTGCGCCCTTGCCTGCCACGACGATACCGTCGAGTTCGGAGATCGCCGGCAAGCCGACGAGAGGCCCGAAGGTCTCCATGACGATCGCAACGCGGGCGCCGAGGTCGGATACATCGAGATCCGCGTAACTCTCGTCAACGGCTCCCGAACCGGTGAGCGTCACAATGCCGGCCTCGATGGAGCCGCGGATCGCTGTTTCCGGTCCGAAGGGCTGAATGGCCTGTGGCCATACCTTGACGATCGAAACCGGATCGAAAATCCGTCCCGCGAAGGCCACGAGAGCGCTCGCGCCCTTCTGCATGGCCTGTGCCAGAAGTCCGGAATCCGCCAGATTGCGCGGACCGTCGGCATTGGCATTGCCGCCGGGGATCGCCGCACCGGTCAAAACGACGGGCCGATCGCGATCAAAAAGCAGAGCGGCCGCATAGGCGACATCTTCCATTGCGTCGGTGCCGCAGCACATGACGAAAGCTTCGCTCTCGCGATCCTGCCGCATGACGTCACGAGCCCGGCAAAGTGAGGCAAAAGTCAGATCGCAGCTATCGACAGGATCGATATCACGTCCAATCCAGTCTGCTTGACCGCTCGATACGATCAGATCGCGCGCCAGTAGACGCTTGATCGTCCCATCACTCTGATAGCTTTCCGTGATGGTGCCGCCGCAATTCAGGAGTCCGATTTTCATGGAGGGAGCCTTTAGGCAAGCGTATCCGGAATTTCCGCGTACATATCCGCGATGGCTTCGGCATTCTTGATACCCGTGCCCGTCAGCAGGACCACCGTTTCCTCTCGCGCCTCAATCGCCCCCAGTTGCGTGAGCCGATCAAATCCTGCAACCGCGGTCGCCGAAGTCAGCTCCGGCAGAAGGCCCAGTCGCGCAATCCGCCTGAGCGCGTCGACGATTGCTTCTTCCTCCACGGCCACCGTCGTACCGCCCGTCTCTCTGACAGCGTTGATCACTTGCGCCAGCCGTAGAGGATGGGCGATGGCCGTCCCCTCGGAAACCGTCTTTCGGACCTCGCGTGGAATGGGCGTCGTGACGCCCGCCTGAAAGCTGGCATCGATAGGAGAACAGTTCAATGGCTGGCATACGAAGAGCTTGGGCATTTTGTGAATCTGGCCCGCGCGCATCAGTTCCGAGAACGCCAAATAACAGCCGAGCACATTGCTGCCCGCGCCTGCAGGCATGACGATGTTGTCCGGCGCCTGGAAGTTGAGGTCCTCCCAGATCTCGTAGCCGACCGACTTGGTCCCTTCGAGGAAAAATGGCTGCCAATTATGGCTGGCGTAGAAGATGCTCGCGGACTGCAGGACGGCCTCGTCCTCACACGCCTGTCGAGGCCCGTCGACCAGTTGTACCTCCGCCCCGTAGGCTCGCATCTGGGCAATCTTCGCGGGCGACGCGTATGCGGGCGCCAGAATCTTCACGCGCACGGCGCCTGCAGCGCCATACGCCGCCACCGACGCGCCGCCGTTTCCCGAACTGTCCTCCAGAACGGACGCGATGCCTTGCTGCCGCAACATCGAGAGCATCACCGTCGTGCCGCGATCCTTGAAGCTGCTTGTGGGGCTGAACCACTCCAGCTTGAAATGCGGCCGGTGGTCGCCCCACGGCTTCTGGATCAACGGGGTGCACCCTTCCCCCATGGAGATGGGGGAGACGATCTCGACTGGAAGCGACGCGCGATAGCGCCATTGGGAGCGAATGTGTCGATCGATGTCGTCCCGGGAAATGCCAGCCTGCGGCGAGATCAGGAGCGGCCTGCGGTCGTCCGAACACCACCGAGGCGTGTCGAGAGGATAAGTAGTGCCGCTGAGCGGCTCGACATAGTGCGGTTTCAAGTTTTCCGACTCCGCTTTGGCACATACCGGATCGCTGCAAGAGCAAGACGATGACGGCTGGGACGTTGGGGATGAAACACACGGCCCGCGCGCTGCCCATGCAGTTCGAAGGCCACTTGCACCGCCGCGATCACGGCGTCCGGCACGAGCAATTGAGCGACGACATGCTGGTCGACGAGAAGTCGCGTGGCGTCATTTGACATCGCTGTACACCGTTGCGCGCGAGACGCCCAGGTAGACGGCAATGGTGTCCATCGCCCGACGGACCTCGAGCAGGCCAGCCGCCTTGAGCTCCTTCAGGAGCGAGCGGCGGTCCTCCGGCTTGAGCGAGCGCGGTGTCGACGCCATGCGTGCGGCGAACTCGTCGATACGGGCGCGAATGAGATCCGCGCCAGCGGGGTCCAGCGATTCCCTGGCAGGCGTGGTGCCCTCGACCGCCATGAAGCTGCTTAGCATGTTCTGAAATCCCCGGAACAACGTGAGGTCGATATTCAGGCACAACGCGGCGATGTAGTCGCCTTTGGAGTCCTTGATACCGATGGAAGTGCTCTTCACCTGACGGCCGTCCGAGAACTGATTCGGATAGTTGGCGATGATCTGCTCGTAGGCGGCGTCCATGATCCGCGCAAGCCCCAATTCAGTGGCAGGCTGTCCGACTTCTCGACCTGACAGGTTGTTGTGGATCGCGAGCACCGCGTGCTCCGGGTCGAGGAGATCATGGACCACGACCTCGGTAAACGGGGCGAAGGTCTTGGCCAGCCCTTCGGCGACCTGTTTGAGCTGCCCCAGCAGTAGCTGCTGTTCGGGCGTCTTCTTCGGCATGTCGGGTCCAGTGATCTTCCTTGGCATGCCGGGCAGTTTGGCCACGTCAAGACGATTTGTCAAATTCAAAACAATTCGTCTAGATTAAAATCCTGAACATGGTCGGAAGCAACCGCCGGTTCCTGGTTCTTGTCTTGATTACTGGCCCGATTCGTCTGCTGACCATACGGCCAGTTCATAGCCATCGGGATCAAGGAACTGGAAGCGCCGACCGCCAGGGAACGAGAAAATCTGACGGGTGATGGTGGCTCCCGCCGCCTCGATCCTTCGACGGGTTTCAACCAGATCGTCAGCGTAGAGGATGACTAACGGGCCGCCGGGCCGGACGGGCTCACCGGTCGTCAACCCGCCCGTGATCCGGCCGTCGCGAAACTCGGTATAGGTGGGACCATAATCCGTGAAGGTCCAGCCGAACACGCTGCCATAGAAGGCCTTGCTTCGTGCAATGCTGTTAACATTGAATTCGATGTTGTCAATCTGCCGGTCTTTCCCTCGAATGCTCATCCGTGCCACTTTCCTTGGTGTTTGTCGAGAATCGATTATAGGCACCGTGGCCACGCCCATGACGACGCGGGGTAGTTCGGAAGACGTTCGTTTCCGCCCGTTGAGCGATTTCCACGTCAATCCGTAAAAAACCTCCCTCATGACCCCGAGAATCGCTCGTTTTGTTCCGCTGCTGGCGCTCGCCGCGGCACCGTTCGCTCATGCTGACGATAGCCAGTCCTGCAACGACGAAACCATCACGGCCATCGCCCGCTGGGCCGGCATCGCAAGCGCACGCATCGCAACGCGCGACACGAACCGGCTCGTCGTCGCGTCGGCGTGCAAGGTCATGCCGAATGCACCCGAAACGACGATCGCGGCCGTTGCGTTCGATTCGCTTCCCAAAAGCAAGAACCCGGACGAAAGCAGCAAGCTGCAGGTCGTCGCCCTCGTCGAAGGTGGCACGGTCGTGGCGGCCGAGCGTTCGGTGATCCAGGAGGACGCGGCGATACAGATCGGCGAGAACAGTTATCGCATCGATACGGCGCCGTACCGACTGTCGCCGGATGTACGGGCATTCGGCGTCGTGTTCAGCAGCACCGCGCACGGACCGAGCTGCCCGGATGCCTACATGGAGAACGAACTGACACTGTGGATTCGCGAAGGCGCTCGCATCCGCCCCGTGTTTGGTACCAATCTCAATGGCTGGGTCGCCACCACAGGCACCGCGTGCGGCCCCGATACCAGCGACCTGCGCAGCGAGTCCGCCCGCATGACGATTGCGGTCGAGAAGACGTCGCACAACGGCTTTGCGGACCTGTCGATTACGGCACACGTCATGAACGCGGAAAGCAACGACGACAAACAACCGGACGCGGGAAAACGCACCGTGCGCACGATCGTCAAATACGACGGCAAATCATACGGGAGCGATATGTACCGGGACTTCTGGTATTCGCCTGCCTCGAAGAAGCGATTCAAATGACGGTAAGCGGGGCCGCAGTAACGCCGCCCCGCCCGCCTACTCCGCCACCTTCGCTCCGATCGCCTCGCCCGACGTCGGCATCCGCAGCGCGTCGTCCCGAACGCGTCGCGCCTCGCGCGCCGAATAGCGATCCTTCAACCGCAGGAACGGTTTCTCGACGAGGAAATAGCTGGCAGTCGCGGCCATCAGCGCCCACACGATCCCAAGCGGAAACGCATGCGGAACCTGCAGATCCGGATTCGCGAACGGCTGCTGCCACAGATAAAGACTGAACGAGATCGTGCCGACGAACACGACCGGCCGCGCACGCAACCACCGCGCACACCAGAACTCGCTCCGGAAATTCAACACGACGATCACGATCGCGATCAGCGCGGCTTCGACCGTCACGCCATAGGTCGCATTCCAGAACCCGCCGAGCCGATGTTCGGCGAGCGGCATGCCGATCAGTACGATGACGATGATCGCGGTCACGATGCGCGTCTCGTTGCGCCACGTACGAATCCAGGCCTCAAGCCGCTCGCGATTGAGCGACACATAACAGCCGATCAGGATCGGATCGACGCCGGTGTGCAGCATCATCCCGAGCTGCCCGCGCAGCGCAGGCGCAATGAAATATGTCACGGCGCGCACCAGCGGCACGACCAGGATCAACGCAGCCAGCCAGCGCGTGCCGCCACGCCGCATCCCATACACGAACAGCAGCGGCCAGAACCAGTAGAACTGTTCCTCGAGCGCGAGCGACCAGAAATGGCCGAGATACCACGCGCCGTCCGGATGCAGCGCGTTGTCGCCGGTCAGCCCGAACCACGCCGAGTAATTCCACAGGTGCAGCGCCGCATACAGCCACTGCCGTCGATCGACGTCGAACCAGCCGGTGAAGGCCACGATCGCCACCGCCGCGAGATAGACATAGCACGCCGGCCAGATCCGCAGCGCGCGGCGCACGTAGAACGACGTCAACGCGATGCCACCCGTGCGCGCGAACTCGGCGCGCAGCACGTTGGTGATCAGGAAACCGCTGAGGACGAAGAAGATCAGCACGCCAAGCCGGCCGTCGGCGATCAGCCGCAACGGCGCGTACCAGCCCGTGTAGCCGCCGGGCAGCACGTGCTCGGCATGTCCGACAACGACCATCGCGACCGCGACGGCGCGCAACCCGGTCAACTGCGTGACGCGATGGTTCATCGGCTGGTTTCCGTTGGCACGGTGGATGGGCAGCACGCCGGCGCCCCGCTTCGGCACGCCGATATGCCGCCGGGATTTTGTATGAAAAATATCGGAATGAAATTGCTTCAAAAATCCCCGCGCCGCTGCCGGCGGCCGCGCACGCCGCAACGAGCCGACACCCGGGGCGGCGAATGGGCATAATGACAAGCCTTGTCCGGCGGCGGCCGGGTCGATGCCGACACAACGATTTTTGCGGCGGCGCAATATCGGTAGCCCCCGCCCGCACACCGGCCCGCGCGTCGTCCACTTCCTGCCGCCCCTTACCCGGAGCCTGCCTGTGTACCCACCGATCGAACCCTACGCCCACGGCCACCTCGACACCGGCGACGGCCATCGCGTCTACTGGGAGCGCTGCGGCAACCCGGCCGGCAAGCCCGCCGTGTTCCTGCACGGCGGCCCCGGCGCCGGCTGCAGCCCCGACCATCGCCGCCTGTTCGATCCGGCGCGCTACGACATCCTGCTGTTCGACCAGCGCGGCTGCGGGCGCTCGACACCGCATGCGAGCCTCGAGAACAACACGACGTGGGATCTGGTCGCCGATATCGAGCGCCTGCGCGAGATGGTCGGCGCGGACAAGTGGCTCGTGTTCGGCGGCTCGTGGGGCAGCGCGTTGTCGATCGCGTACGCGGAAACGCATCCCGAGCGCGTGAGCGCACTGGTCGTGCGCGGCATCTTCACGATGCGTCGCGCGGAATTGCTGTGGTACTACCAGGAAGGCGCGTCGTGGCTGTTCCCCGACCTGTGGGAAGACTTCGTTGCACCGATTCCGGAAGCCGAGCGCGGCGACCTGATGGCCGCCTACCATCGGCGGCTGACCGGCAACGACGAAGCCATGAAGCTCGAAGCCGCACGTGCGTGGAGTATCTGGGAAGGCCGCACGATCACGCTGCTGCCCGACCCCAAACTCGCCGCGCACTTCGCGGACGGTCACTACGCGCTCGCGTTCGCGCGCATCGAGAACCACTACTTCGTGAACCAGGGCTTCGTCGAGGAAGGCCAGTTGCTGCGCGACGCGCCTCGCCTCGCCGGCATTCCGGGCGTGATCGTGCAGGGTCGCTATGACGTCGCGACACCCGCGCGCACCGCATGGGAGTTGTCGAAGGCGTGGCCGGATGCGACGTTCGAGATCGTGCCCGGCGCGGGGCATGCGTACAACGAGCCGGGGATTCTGGAAGCGCTGGTCGCGGCGACGGACCGGTTCGCCGCGTAAGCGCAATCAACGTGATGCAACGCGGTGCGTGCGGCCGTGCCTGCCGGCACGCTCACGCACCGCCCTGTCAAAGCGCCGCTTCGACGATCGCCCTGCCGCTGATCGCCCGCTCGACGAGTTGCTCGTCGCCGACCTTGCGAATCGCGTCGTCGAGCAATCCTTCCGGCGCTTCGGTCGCCACCTTCAGCAAGCCCGACAGCCCGCGCGCGTCGAGCACCACCAGCGTCTCCATCGAATCCGCCCGGCTCACGAGCACGCGGCGCCACGCCGGCCCCGCGCCGAAGCTCGCGCAGAGCGCAATCGTGTCGCTGCCGAGCGTGTAGTCGAAGTTCTTGATCATGATCCGCCGCCGTTGCAAGGGAATGGCGATGCGCGACGGTGCGGCGCCGTGACGTCGACGCACCCGCGCGTGCCGCCGGTGCCCCGGATCGAGTCCGATCCGTTCGCCGGCATGACCATGCTAGGCGTGCAGTATTAACGAAGACTTAAACGGCATTCGCGCGGGCACACGGCATGCGGCACACGTCAGGGCGCGTCGAGCGGCTCCACCGTCACGCCGACCTTCAGCTCCTGATCCGCGCCGCCGCCGCGAATCACGCCGCGCAGCGGCGTCACGTCCGCATAGTCGCGGCCGATCGACAGCATCACGTAGTCGTCGCCCGGCGCGCGATCGTTGGTCGGGTCGAGCTGCAGCCAGCCGTTGTCCTCGGGCCATGCCGGGTCGTACACCTCGACCCATGCATGCGACGCGTCGGCGCCGATCAGCCTCGGCTGCCCGGGCGGCGGCTGCGTGAGCAGGTAGCCGCTCACGTAACGCGCGGCCAGCCCGAGCGAGCGCAGCGCGCCGATCATCACGTGCGCGAAATCCTGGCACACGCCCTTGCGCAAGCGCAGCGCGTCGAGCGCCGACGTCGTGATGTCGGTGCTGTTCGGCGTATACGCAAAATCGGCATGCACGCGCCGCATCAGCTCCCACGCGGCCTGCACGAGCGGCCGTTGCGGCGTGAAGCTCGCGGCCGCATACGCGGCGAGTTCGGGATCGCACATGACATGCGGTGACGTGAACACGAATTCGCTCGCCGCGTCGTAGGGCTGCCCCGCGCGGAACCGCAAGCGGTCGCGCACCGCTTCCCACGCCATCGCCTGTTTCGCGTCGGGTTTCGCGATGGCGGGCGGCGGCTCGCCGCGCGCCCCGCGCGACCACACCGGCGGCGTCACGCGTACCGTGCTGCGGCTGCGCACGAGCAGCGCATCGTGCGGCTGGTTCAACGCAAACGACGCGCGCGCGTTGCCGAATGCGTCGACCTCGGTCCCGACGGATTCCGGCGCGGGGTCGATGTCGAGCGCGAACGACAGCACCTGCTGGCGCGGCGTGACGAGCGGCTGCAGGCGTGCCTGGTGCTGCGCCGATTCGACGCGCGCCGCGTAACGGTATTCGGTGTCGTGCGTGACGCGCAGCAACCGGCCGGGCGCAACGTCGGCCTTTGCGGCCGGCGCCGATGGCGGTGCCGATGCGTTCCGCGCCGTGCCGGAACCGTGCGGCGCTTTCGCCGCGCCCTTCGTCGTCACCATAACGTCCTGCCCGCCTCGCGCACGTGGCTGAAATAGCGCTCGCCGATCCGGTTCGACAGTTCCCATACTGCCTTCACCGTCGTGTCGAGCGCCTCGAGCAGCTTGTCGTGCCTGCCGCCGTCGGCGGTCTCGCACAGCTCGTGCAGCGACCACGCGGGGACGTCGGGAATCGTCTCGGCCAGCTCGGACAGCGCATAACCTTCGCTGCGCTCGACCTTCGTCAGCCGGCCGCGCAGCGCCTGCACGACCCAGCCGAGCGAGCGCGGATTGTCGGTATCGAGCACGACGAGCGACAGCAGCGGCGCGACGTCGAAGCCGCGCTGGAACCGCGAACGGAACGTGATCGTGCTGTCGAACAGCTCCAGCACGAGTTCGAAGCCGTCCTGCCGGTGCACCGCGCCTTCGTCGAAGGCCGCCTTCAGCACGCTGCACAGGAAGTCCAGCCGGTCGATCTGCCGGCCGATCGACAGCAATCGCCAGCCGTCGTCGCGCGTCATGTTGTCGGTCTGCGCGCCCGTGATCGCGCCGAGCAGCAGGCCGAGGCGCTCCAGCAACTGCAGCGCCTCGTTGCCGATCTGCTCCTCGGCTTCCGGCAGGCCGGCGCTGTCGGCGAACAGCTGGGTCGCGTCGTCGATCAGCCGCCACTGATCGCTCGACAGTCGCTCGCGGATCGCGGCGGCCGCGCCCCGCATCCCGAACAGGCACGACGCAATGCCCGACGTGCGATCCGCGCCGCGCGTCAGCGACGTCGCGAGCGTGTGCTGGAACGCACGCGGCGCATCGACGGCGTTCGGCGCGTCGGCCGCGATCAGGCCCGTCTCGCGGCACAGCGTGTCGAGCAGTTCCAGGTGCGCGGGGCTGTCGACGTCGTCCTCGCCGCGCAGCCGTTCGAGCGCGGCACGCGCGAGGCGCATCAGGTTGGTCGCACGCTCGGTGTAACGGCCGAGCCAGAACAGGTTCTCGGCCGCACGGCTCGCGATCGCGCGCGGGCGTTCGACGAGATCGTCGGGGCCGAGGTGCGTCTGGAGCAGCGTCGTCGAATCGACGATGCCTTCGGTCATCACCCACGTATCGACGGTGCTGCCGCCGCGCGGCATCGGCGCGTTGAACAGCGTGTCGCGCGTGCCGACCCGCGACAGCCCGCCGGGCAGGAGCCGCCAGCGCTGCGCGCCGTCGGCGAGTGCAAACACGCGCAGCAGCACCGGCTTCGGCACGATGCGTGCACCGCCGTTGCTGTC
Source organism: Burkholderia sp. AU31624 (assembly GCF_020420065.1). Lineage (NCBI taxonomy): Bacteria > Pseudomonadati > Pseudomonadota > Betaproteobacteria > Burkholderiales > Burkholderiaceae > Burkholderia > Burkholderia sp. AU31624. The sequence goes on along the minus strand of NZ_JAIZRT010000002.1, from coordinate 1,079,273 downwards.
GGGTGCGTCGTGGCCCGGCCAGGTCGGCGCCTGCGACAGCGGCAGGTCGGCCTGCACCGTGTAGTGCTCGGGCCGCGCGAGAATCCGCGCGCGCCACTCGGCCAGTTGCGCCTGCGTGAGCCGCGCGCCGATCACCGGCTCGAATGCGCCGCCTTCCTGCACGTCGGGTGGATAGGATGCCTTGACGATGCCGCGCGCGAGCTGCGGCAGCGCGTCGTCGCACGCGGCGGCCTCGCCGCACCACCATGAATGCACGGCCGGCAGCGTCAGCGTTTCGCCGAGCAGCCCTTCCGCCAGGCGCGGCATGAAGCCGAGCATCGCCGGCGATTCGAGGAAGCCCGAACCCGGCGCGTTCGCGAGCAGCACGTTGCCCGCGCGCACCGCCTGCAGCAACCCCGGCACGCCGAGCATCGAATCGGTTCGCAGTTCGAGCGGATCGAGCCATGCATCGTCGACGCGCCGCAGGATGCCGTGCACCGGCTCGAGCCCGCTCAGCGTCTTCAGGAACACGCGGTTGTCGCGCGCGGTCAGGTCGCCGCCTTCGACGAGCGTGAGGCCGAGGTAGCGCGCGAGATACGCGTGCTCGAAATAGGTCGCGCTGTGCGGGCCCGGTGTGAGCAGCACGATCCGCGAATTCTTTCGGGTCGGGCTGAGCGCCTGCATGCTCTGCAGCAGCGCGCGATACGCGGACGCGAGCCGCTGCACGCGCAGCCCGCGAAACCCGCGCGGAAAGAGCCGCGACACGATCAGCCGGTTTTCGAGCAGGTAGCCGAGGCCGGCCGCGCCCTGCGTGTGCTGCGCGACGATCCGCCACTGCCCGTCCGGGCCGCGCGCAAGGTCGAACGCGACGACGTGCAGCCAGGTATCGCCCGGCACGCGCGCGCCGCGCATCGCGCGCAGGTAGCCGGGATGCCCGGTGACGAGCGCGGGCGGCAGCAGCCCGCGTTCGAGGATCGTCTGCGGCCCGTACAGGTCGGCCAGCGTCGCGTTGAGCAGCCGCACGCGCTGCAGCACGCCGCGCTCGATCGCGACCCAGTCCTCGGGCGTGACGATCAGCGGCAGCAGGTCGAGCGACCACGGGCCGGCCGCGCCGTCGCCCGCGCGCTGCTCGTGCAGTTGATAGAACAGGCCGTTCTCGCGCATGCGCCGGTGCAGTGCGTCGGCGCGGCGATCGAGGTCGGCCACGCCGTCGCTGCCGATCGACGTGAAGAAACTGCGCCACGCGGGCGCAAGCGCGGGCGCGTTCAGGCCGGCCGCGCTACCGCGCAGTTCGTCGTAGCGGCCGGCAGCAGCCGGCGCCGCGAGCGCGGCGGCCAGTTCCGCGGCATCCGGCTGCGCGCCGGTATCGAAAAGCGTGGGCATCGCGTCGAGGGCGGCGAGATGATCGGTGTCAATGGGCGGCACGATGTCGTTCCGTCGTCAGGGCGCGGCCGCGCACGCGCGCCGCCACCCGGGCAGCGGGCTGCGGCGCGCGGCCGCAATCTGCCCGCATCCTAGCATTCCGGCACGGCCGCCAGCGACCGAAACCGCCGGGTATCGCGAACCGCGCATCGTCATCCGCGTCGTCATCGTCCGGTCACGGCCGCCGCAGGTCGAGCGTGAACGGGAATTCACGGCTCGGCGCGGCAGCCGCGACATCCATCCGCCCCGGCGTATGCCCCATCTCGACGAAGCGCGCGAGCCGGCGACTCTCGGCCTCGTACGCATTGACCGGGAACGTCGCGTAGTTGCGCCCGCCCGGATGCGCGACATGGTAGCGGCAACCGCCGAGCGAGCGCTGCAGCCACGTATCGACGATGTCGAACGTGAGCGGCGCGTGCACGCCGAGGGTCGGATGCAGCGCGGACGGCGGCGACCACGCCTTGTAGCGCACGCCCGCGACGTACTCGCCGACGGTGCCGGTCGGCTGCAGCGGCAGCGCGCGGCCGTTGACCGTCACGACGTGCCGGTTGTCGTTCAGCCCCGTCACGCGCACTTCGAGCCGTTCGACCGACGAATCGACGTAGCGCACCGTGCCGCCGGGTGCGCCCTCCTCGCCCATCACGTGCCACGGCTCCAGCGCGCCGCGCAGCGACAGCTCCATGCCGTTCACCGCGATCTGGCCGAACAGCGGGAAGCGGAATTCGAAGTGCGGCGCAAACCATGCCGGATCGAACGCGAAGCCGGCGTCGCGCAGTTCGGTCAGCACGTCGTCGAAATCCATCTGAAGAAACGCGGGCAACATGAAGCGGTCATGCAGCGCGGTGCCCCAGCGCGTGAGCGGCGTCGTGTACGGCGCAGCCCAGAAACGCGCGACCAGCGCGCGCAGCAGCAATTGCTGCACGATGCTCATCCGCGCATGCGGCGGCATCTCGAACGCGCGCAGTTCGAGCAGGCCGAGCCGGCCGGTCGACGAATCCGGCGAATACAGCTTGTCGATGCAGAACTCGCTGCGGTGCGTGTTGCCGGTCACGTCGATCAGCAGGTTGCGCAGCACGCGGTCGACGAGCCACGGCGGCATGTCCTGCCCGAACAGCAGCTTGTTGCGCTGGATCTCCGCGAACGCGATGTCCAGTTCGTAGAGCTGGTCGTTGCGCGCCTCGTCGACGCGCGGCGCCTGGCTCGTCGGCCCGATGAAGAGCCCGGAGAACAGGTACGACAGCGACGGATGGTTGTGCCAGTACGCGATCAGGCTCGCGAGCAGGTCCGGGCGGCGCAGGAACGGGCTGTCGGCCGGCGTCGCGCCGCCGAGCACGAAGTGGTTGCCGCCGCCCGTGCCGACGTGGCGGCCGTCGACCATGAACTTCTCGCTGCACAGCCGCGACTGCCACGCGGCGTCGTACAGGAATTCGGTGTGATCGACGAGCTCGTCGAAGTTGCTGGCCGGATGGATGTTCACCTCGATCACGCCGGGATCGGGCGTCACCTGCAGCAGCTTCAGCCGCGCGTCGCGCGGCGGCGGATAGCCTTCCAGCACGAGCTTCACGCCCAGCGCGTGCGCGGTCAGCTCGATCGCGCCGAGCAGCTCGAGATAATCCTCGAGCGCGGCAAGCGGCGGCATGAACAGGTACAGGATGCCGTTGCGCACTTCGACGCACAGCGCGGTGCGCGTGATCCATGCGGCCGATTCGAAGCGCTCGGGCTGGCGACCCGGGTCGCGCGCGGCCGGCCGCCCGTTGCCGGCCGTGCCGTCGTCGCGCCACTGCATCACGGTCTGCGCGGACGCCTCGCGATGCACGCCGGACAGGTAGCGCGGCGCATCGGCCGGCCCCGCGTAGCGCGCGCGGATCGCGGCGGCATCCGGCAGCGCGTCACGCGGCGCGAACGGGTCGCGCTCGACGAGATACGGATAGTCGGCGCGGCTCGCCCACGGCAGCGAATCGAGCGGCAGCCGATAGCCCATCGGCGAATCGCCGGGCATGAGGTACATCCGCTCGTCGCGGAAGAACCACGGGCCCGTCTGCCAGCGCGGGCCGTCGAGACCCGGCGCGTTTTCCGCACGCTTGACCGGCAGCACGTAGCCGACCACGCTGTCGAGCTGCTGCTCGAACACCTTGCGCAGCCGCGCGCGTTCGAGCTCGTCGTCGAGACGCGAGTCGAACGGGTCGACGTTGACCGGCAGCCGGCGCTCGCGCCACAGGTAGTACCAGACGTCCTCGTAGCCGGGCCGGATGAATTCGCCGGTCAGGTTCAGCCGCGCGGCGAGCGCATCGATGAAGCGCTTCGCGTCGTCGGTCGTATACGCGGACGGCTCGCGTTCGTCGGCGAACAGCGACGGATCGTGCCATACGGGCTGGCCGTCCGCGCGCCAGAAGATCGACAGCGCCCAGCGCGGTAGTTGCTCGCCCGGATACCACTTGCCCTGCCCGAAATGCAGGAAGCCGCCGTCGCCGTATTCCGCGCGCAGCCGCTGCACGAGTTCGGTCGCGTAGCCGCGCTTGGTCGGGCCGAGCGCGTCGGTGTTCCACTCGGCGCCGTCGCGATCGTCGATCGACACGAAGGTCGGCTCGCCGCCCTGCGTGAGCCGCACGTCGCCGGCCGCCAGCGCGCCGTCGACCTGCGTGCCGAGCGCCAGCACGCCGTCCCACTGCGATTCCGTGTACGGCTTCGTCACGCGCGGCGATTCGTACACGCGCGTCACGGTCATCTCGTGCTCGAACGACACCTCGCACTCGTCGATCAGCCCCTCGACCGGCGCGGCGCTGGTCGGCTGCGGCGTGCAGGCCAGCGGAATGTGGCCTTCGCCGGCGAGCAGGCCCGAGGTCGGGTCGAAGCCGATCCAGCCGGCACCCGGCAGGTACACCTCGCACCATGCGTGCAGGTCGGTGAAGTCGACCGACGTGCCGCTCGGGCCGTCGAGCGACTTCACGTCGGGCGTGAGCTGGATCAGGTAGCCCGACACGAACCGCGCGGCGATGCCGAGATGGCGGCACAGCTGCACGAGCAGCCATGCGCTGTCGCGGCACGAGCCCGAGGCCAGTTCGAGCGTCTGCTCGGGCGTCTGCACGCCCGGCTCCATCCGCACGAGATAGCCGATGTCGTGCTGCAGTTGCTGGTTCAGCGCGACGAGGAAGTTCACGGTGCCGGCCGGCGTGCGGTCGACGCCGTCGAGATACGCGCGGAACAGCGGCGACGCGCTCGTCCGCGGATCGCACACGAGATACGGCGCGAGCTCGGTCTTCAGCGCGTCGTCATAGCTGAACGGGTATTGCTCCGCGCTGGCTTCGAGAAAGAAGTCGAACGGGTTGTACACCGACATCTCGGCGACGAGATCGATCGTGATCTCGAAGTGCTCGGTACGCTCCGGAAACACGAGCCGCGCGAGATAGTTCGAGAACGGGTCCTGCTGCCAGTTGATGAAGTGCTGCGCGGGCTCGACCGTCATCGAATACGCGAGGATCGGCGTCCGGCAGTGCGGCGCGGGCCGCAGGCGCACGACCTGCGGGCCGAGGTTGACGAGCCGGTCGTAGCGATAGCGGGTGGTGTGATGCAGCGCGACGTGGATGGACATGGGAGCTCGGTTCGGGTTGGGCCGGCCGCGCGCCGCGTCGCGCTCGATGCGACGCGGCACCCCGGCCTGGCGGATTCGGCGAAAACGTGCGTGAGGTCAGACGAGCTCGGGCGTCTGCACGACGCTGATCTCGACACCGACGGCCGTCGCGCCGAGCCCCGTCACCGGCTGCGCGTCGCGATAGTCGAGGCCGACCGCGATGCGCACGTAGCGCTCGTCCGGGCAGCGATTCATGAACGGATCGAACCCGACCCAGCCGAGCCCTTCCACATACGCCTCGGCCCACGCATGGCCGGCCGGCTGCTGCGTCAGCCCGGCCGCCTGCGACTGCGCGCCGTGCGCCGGCTGCGGCATCCCCTGGGACTGGGACTGGGACTGGGACTGCGACTGCGCGGCATGCGATGCACCGAGCACCTGCTGCATGCCCTCGCCGCTCTGCAGCGCGAGCGCTTCTTCCTCCTCGACGTCGCCCGCGTTCTGCTTCGCGTCGGCGATGCGCTGCATCGCGCTGTCCGCCAGCACGTAACCCGAGATATAGCGCGCGGGAATCTTCAGCACGCGCGCGGCCGCGATGAACGCATGCGCATGGTCGCGGCTCGTGCCCTCGCCGCTTTGCAGCGCGGTTTCCGCGTCGACCGGGGCGTCGGCGGCCAGGTTCGGCGCATACGCGATGCGGTCGTGCACTTCCGTCATCAGCCAGTGCAGCGCGTCGAGGCTGTGCGGCGCGATCGGCAGCGCTTGCGCGAGCGCACGCACGGTGTCGCCCGCCTTCGTCAGTGCGGTTTCGCGCTCGAAGATCCACGGCGGCGCATAGCCTTCAGGATGACCGAGTATGCCCGCGCGGTCCTGCGTCTCGACGACGCCGGCCGCGACGACGACGATCTCGGCCTTCGCGCCGCGGTCGTGCCGCACGAGGTCGATCCGGTTGCCGAGCCCGTCGGCATAGGACAGCGACGGCTCGACGCCGTCGATCGTGACCTGCCACGCGCGCACCGTCTGCCCGGGGCCCGACTGCGGGCGCAGCCGCAGCCGTTGCAGCGCATGGGTGGCTTGATCGTCGAACTGATAACGCGAGATGTGTCGGATGGCGAGTCGCATGGCAAGTCTCAGTCGAAGTTGTAAGCCTGGGCGATTTCGAGCCCGAGGCTGTTGTTGCGGCCGATGAAGTCGGTCAGGAACTCGTGCAGGCCGCTCTTGAAGATCCGCTCGACCGAGGTGTCGGACAGCATTTGCAGGATCTTCGTGGCCGTGTCGTGACACGGGTGTGTCACACCGTAATCCTTTGCGAGCAGGTTCAGGCTCGACACGACGCGCCCGTAGCAATAACGCAGCGAACGCGGCATGCGGCCGTTCAGGATCAGGTAGTCGGCGATGTTCATCGGCTTGTACTGCACGTCGTACACCCAGCGGTACGAACGGTGCGCGGCGACGCAGCGCAGGATCGTCTCCCACTGGTAGTTGTCGAGGATCGTGCCGACGTGCGACACCGACGGCAGCAGCAGGTGGTATTTCACGTCGATGATCCGCGCGGTGTTGTCGGCGCGCTCGACGAACGCGCCGATCTGCGCGAAATCGAAGATCTCGTTGCGCAGCATCGTGCTGTAGAAGCTGCCGAGGATCAGCGCGGTTTCGCGCTTCACCTGGTCGAGCACGGCCGGCAGTTCGCTCTCCGGCACCGGCTGCGCGAGCGCGCGGCGCAACGCGAGCCACGCGCCGTTCACACTCTCCCAGGCCTCGCGCGTGAGCGCCGTACGCACCATCCGCGCGTTCGAGCGCGCCGCCTCGATGCACGACAGCACGCTGGACGGGTTGTCGCGGTCGCGCAGCAGGTAGTCGGTCACGGTATCGGCCGCATACGCGTCGTATTTCTGCCGGTAGCCGTCGTCCGTGCCCGAGCTGACGAGCACCGACGACCATTCGGCCGGCGCGTCGGACGTGCGCGTGAGCGCCATCCGCAGCCCGGCATCGACGATGCGCGCGATGTTCTCCGCGCGCTCGATATAGCGGTACATCCAGTAGAGGCCGCTTGCAGTACGTCCCAGAAGCATCTCGTGTCCACTCCGTCTTCGTTCGGTTGGCGCCCCGGTCGCGGGGCGCGCGGTCGCGTCCGGCTCAGTCGGCCAGCACCCAGGTGTCCTTGGTGCCGCCGCCCTGGCTCGAGTTGACGACGAGCGATCCCTCCTTCAGCGCGACGCGTGTCAGCCCGCCCGGCGTGATGCGGATCCGGTCCGACACCAGCACGAACGGCCGCAGGTCGACGTGGCGCGGCGCGAGGCCGGCTTCGGTCAGGATCGGCGTCGTGGACAGCGCGAGCGTCGGCTGCGCGATGTAGTTCGCGGGGCGCGCGCGCAGCTTCGCGGCAAAGGCTTCGAGCTCGGCCTTCGACGCGCACGGCCCGACCAGCATCCCGTAGCCGCCCGAGCCGTGCACTTCCTTCACGACCAGTTCGTCGAGATGGTCGAGCACGTATTTCAGGCTGTCGGCTTCGCCGCAGCGCCAGGTCGGCACGTTCTCCAGCAGCGCCTTGCGCCCCGTGTAGAACTCGACGATCTCCGGCATGTACGAGTAGATCGCCTTGTCGTCGGCGATGCCGGTGCCGGGCGCGTTCGCGATCGTGATGTTGCCCGCGCGGTACACGTCCATGATCCCGGCGACGCCGAGCACCGAATCGGGGCGGAACGTGAGCGGATCGAGGAACGCGTCGTCGACGCGGCGGTACAGCACGTCGATCGGCTGGAAGCCTTCGGTCGTGCGCATCGCGACGCGGCCGTCGATCACCTGCAAGTCGCTGCCCTCGACGAGATGCACGCCCATCTGGTCGGCGAGGAACGAATGTTCGTAGTACGCGGAATTGTGGATGCCGGGCGTGAGCACGGCGACGGTCGGGTTGTCGGCGTTGCCGCCCGGCGGGCACACGGCCGCGAGCGACTGGCGCAGCATCTGCGGATAGGTCTCGACCGGGCGCACCTTCACCTGCTGGAACAGCTCCGGGAAGAGCTGCATCATCGTCTCGCGGTTTTCCAGCATGTACGACACGCCGGACGGCGTGCGCGCGTTGTCTTCCAGCACGTAGAATTCGTTCTCGCCGGTGCGCACGATGTCCACGCCGATGATGTGCGTGTAAACGTTTCCGGGCGGCCGGAAATCGATCATTTCCGGGATGAACGCCTCGTTGTGCGCGATCAGGTGCTTCGGCACGATGCCCGCGCGGACGATTTCCTGGCGGTGGTAGATGTCGTCGAGGAACGCGTTGAGCGCCATCACGCGCTGCTCGATGCCGAGCGACAGCCGGCTCCATTCGGCGCCCGAGATGATGCGCGGGACGATGTCGAACGGAATCAGCCGCTCGGCGGCCTCCGCGTCGCCATAGACGGCGAACGTGATGCCCGTCTTGCGGAACACGCCTTCCGCGTCGTAGGCCTTCTGGGCGAGGCTCGCGGGATTCTGCGTGTCGAGCCACTGCTTCAGGCGCGCGTAGGGCGCCCTTACCATGTCGCCGGATTGCAGCATTTCATCGAATGGCTTCATCGATCTTTTCTCCATCGATCGTTTTCCCCGGCATTGCGCATGCCGGACCGGCGTAATGAATGCTTTGCAAGGAACGTGCCTTGCTCGACCCCTCGATATCCCCCCGTTTTTGCGCCGCGCCGGGCACGCCCGCGCGGCATTGCGCACCATCACGGTGCAGCGTCCGACGCGACGGGCGACGACGGTGCGTCGCCGGCGCGCACGGTTCATGCTGCGCCGCGTCTTTCGAACATAGTTCCCCCGCGTGTCACGAATGTGCAATCTGCACTGCACAAAAAACGGCCCGCCCCGGCATCGGGCCACCGGAACGAAAGAATGGGAAGGCGGGCCGGCACGCGCACGGCGCAACCGGCCCTGGGGAAGTACCGTCTGCGGCCGCACCGGCAGTTCGACGCGATGAACTGTCCGGTTAAGCCGGGTCCGGCACCTCAACGCTATGCAGCCGTAATCCCGCCGACAACGCCCATGCATATTTCGACTGACACCCATCGAAAAAAAACATCGGGTCGAGCGGCGCGAGGCGCGGTACGCTAGAACGTTCGTGCAGCACACGGTGCCGCCGCCTTTCAGGCGCCCGACTATAAAAAGCGAAGATCGAAATGGAAGCAAAGTGGCTGGAAGATTTCCTGAGCCTTGCGGATACCAAGAGCTTTTCCCGGGCCGCGCGTAACCGGCACCTCACGCAATCGGCATTCAGCAGACGAATAGCGGCACTCGAAACCTGGATGGACGCGAAGCTGGTGGACCGGAGCATCAACCCGATCACGCTCACGCCAGCCGGCCAGATGTTCCGCGGCCTCGCCGCGGACATCCTGCGCAGCATGTATGCGGCGCGCAATCTCGTGAACGGCTACGACCAGTTCGCGGCCAGCGACCAGGTCGTGCGTTTCGCGGTGGCCCATACGCTCGTCTTCACGCTGTTTCCCGAATGGCTCAAGCAGCTCAACGGCGAGGTCGGCCACGTCACCGCGCGCGTCAACGCGGTGAACGTGCCGGAAGGCGTGCAGCAGCTCGTCGAAGGCGAATGCGACCTGCTGCTCGGCTACCACCATCCGCAGTTGCCGATCGTGCTCGACCCGAACCACTTCCCGTTCGTCAGCCTCGGCGTCGAACGGATCCTGCCCGTGTCGACACCCGATGCGCGCGGCAAGCCCGTGTTCCAGCTGCCGGGCACCCCCGATGCACCGCTGCCGCTGCTCGCGTATTCGTCGGGTGCGTTTCTCGGCAACATCGTCGAGATGCTGCTGCTGAATGCCACCGAGCCGTACGTGCTGCACCGCTGCTTCGAGACGCATATGTCCGAGGCGTTGAAGGGCATGGTCGTGGCCGGGCACGGGATCGGCTGGCTGCCGGAAAGCTGCGTCGCGAAGGAACTCGCGGAAGGCACGCTCGTGTGCGCGGGTTCCGGCGACTGGATCACCGAGCTCGAAATCCGCCTGTACCGGTCGGCCCGCAAGCGCGGGCTCGCGGCCGAGCAACTGTGGACCTACATCATGAACCGGCCGCGCACGGCGGTCGAAGATGCAGCCGGCGCGACCGAACCCGCGGCCGCACCGGCGATGCGCATCGCCCGGCGCAGCGCGGGCGGCAGCCGCTGATCGTCGCGTTCGCGTCGCTCCCGCGGACGACGCGAACACCAGTCCGGTTGGCGGCAATCCGGTGTGCGCATCCATTCGCGCCGCGCCGCTGCCCGATTTCGCACCCCGCTCGCGGGTAGCAATCAACGATCCCGCTTTAGCCTGAAAAATGACCGCGCCGGACGCGTAATCGATATCAGACGAATCGCAATCGTTTGCATTCCGACGATGAACTTTTTACGTCCGACATAGCACGCCGGTATTTTCCGTCTGATTATCATGACAGCAATACCCTGTTACAGAACAAATTAAAAGTTTCGATTTACCTGTAACAATCTAAACTACCCACAACGCCTCCTTCGCATTTCATATCGCGCGACTTGTATCTGGATCGATTTCAATTCCCCTGGAACACAGTCGCAAAAATTCCTTTTATCAGTCGTTATTTTTCGGCACGAATGGCCATACGTCCGACGTGATTCAATGCGTGCTCGATCATCGCTACCGAATAGCAATATTCATATTCGGCAATATCGACTTTCTTCATAGCTAAGAGATTCATACGAATACGTCGCAATCCTATTTAAATAGGATATTTAAAGCCGTTCCATTCAGGCCACACGCGGTTGTTGGTTCAAAGTCCATCGTGTATCAATAGCGTGTCTCAAAAAGAACGCTGGCAAATCTGACTCGGAATAAATGCTCGCCATTGATTCCGGACGGGAGGTTGCAATGTCTTCCTCGTTTCGACAGCATGCTCGCCCTTTCCTGAGCGTCTTCCTCTGCACGCTCAGCATGAATGCGATGGCCCAGACGCTCGCGTCCCAGCCACCCGCGTCCGCACCCGCCCCTGCATCCGCCCCGGGTGCGGATCGCTACGTCATTTCGTATATCTGCGGCGATGCGCGGATCGACGGTACCGCCCCGCTGCCGCCCGACGGCCGGCCGTACAACCTGGGCGTGTCGTTTGCTTCGGCCAAGACAGGGCAGCCGCTCGCCAACGTCCAGGTGCGCCTGCGGCGACATGGCCGCGTCCTCGTCGAATTCAATGCGGCAGGGTCGCGTTGCCTGTTCAGCGTGCCCGATGCGAGCTACCGGGTCGAAGGCACCTATCAGGGCGCGACCCAGTTCGCGATCGTCGAAACCGGTGCGCTGACCACGCAGTTGAAATGGTGACCGCCACCTGAGCGCACCCCAATCACGTCTTACACCCGAACGTATCGAATCGAGGAGACATGAATGACTCGTGCAGAACGACAGGACGGCTCGCCCGCCCACCCGCCGAAACCCTCCTGGGGTCCCGGAAAGAACGCGGCGCTCAGCGTCGCCGCATTCGCCGCGATCTTCGGCATCTTCGCGTACGCCGAACGGGACACGACGGTCGGCCATGCGAGCGTGACGCACGACCTCTCCGGCGCGATCGGCACCGCCGTCGGGAAAACCCGCAACGCGATCATGACCCTTGCCTCGCACGCAACCGCAACGGGACCGTCCGGAACCTCGGCCGAGCCCGGGGCAGCCTCGACACGCACGCCTGCCTCGCCGCCCGCGCCGCCGTCGCAGGTCGCGTCGGCTTCGGCCGCGCCCGAGGTATCCACCGCGCCGCCCGTCTCGCTCGCGGTCGAACCGAAAGCCGCGCGGCAGCCCGCCCCCCAAGCCGTCGCGAAACAGCGGCAGTCGGCGCATGCGCCGCCCGTGACGCTCGCGGCCGGTACGCATGCGGCATCGGCCTACGGTCGCGCCGCCACGCGGCACGGCGCCGCGCACCGTGCGCAACGTGCCGAAGCGCTGGCCGGCGCGAGCAGGCGCCTGGACTTCGCACCCAAGCCCCGGCCGGATGGCACCGACACCCTGCGCATGCAGACGGCCAGCATCACGCACGCGGAGCTGGAAAGCGCGCGTGCGCTGGCGAAGGCGCGCTCGTGCGCGGTGATCGACGAATGGGACTGTGTGGAACACAACGCGAGCCGGGCGCTCGCGATCGACCCCAAGAACAGCGAATCGCGCGCCTTGCTCGGTCAGGCGATCCGCAACCGGCTGTAAGTCGGGTCCGCATCGCCGGGCACTCGCAGCCCGGCCGCGCGACGTGCGACGACGTGCGTCGTCAGGCGGGCAACCGATGTGATCGTGTCAAAAGGAGGACACCTCGTGGACAACAATCGGAAACAACAATGCACCACCGTCGCTCCGTCCAGCCGACGGCTCCTCCTGCATGCGCCGCTGGTGTTGCTGCTCGTCGCGTCCGGCCCCTGCTTCTCCGCCGACGGCGATCCGGAAGCGGGCCGCGTCAACGAATTCGCCGGGACCCGCGGTGCCCCGGATGCGGTGCCGCGCGGTGCGCAGCCGACGGTCGTATCGATCCAGATTGCCCAGGCCGAGGTTCCCCCGCCCCCACATGCGCCGACGCCGATCGCGCAGGCTTCGGATGCGTCGATGCAGATCGCGCAGGCATCGAACCCGCAGGCGCCGACCCTGCCGACCACGGTCGTGGTGGAACCGGAAGCACCGCCATCGAGCGCCGCGGTGCCGGGTGCGCGTTCGCCGGATACGGCGAATACGCCGGCACCGGTCGCGCAGACATCGACAGCGCCGATGCTGCTTGCGCAGGCCGAGAACGCCCGCCAGCCCGAAGCGCCGACGCCCGCCGCCGCGACGGGGTCCGACACGTCCGCCTCCCCTTCGCCGGCGCCGCTCGCGCCGCCTTCGGATACCCCGCCGAAGATCGAACAAGCGGCACCCGCCACGCCGCCGCTTGCGCCGACGCAAACCGCGCAGGTATCCGGCACCCCGATGCCGAATTCGCCCGCACCCGTTCCCCAGATGCCTGGCGCGCCGCCGCCGTCGTCCCCGGCGCCGAACTCGCAGACGCCCGGCGCCCAGCTGCCCGGCGAGCCGACCCAGCGATCGCAGGGGCCCGACGTCGAAACGCCGAATGCCCAGGCACCGAATCTGCGTACCGCCGACGTCGAGACCGTGCGCAACGACGTGTTCGGCCTCGCGGCGAGCGGCGGCGCGGTCAAGGCGCTCGATGAAGCGAAGGCCCGCCCCGATGCGTTCTCCGCCGTCGACATCGCGCAACTGGAAGAACTGTCGATTCGCCAGCAGGTGCGCGGCGGCCGCGACAAGTCGCGCTCGATGACGAGTGCCGACCGCTTCGACGGGATCGACACCGCGCTGCGCGCGGCAGACGATCTCGACAAGCGGATGCCGGCCACGCCCGAGTACACGCCGGTCAGGACTGCGCTCGCGGGCGACCGGACGGTCGCCCTTGCGGCGCGCGGCGACATGAAGCAGGCCGTCGCGACGTTCGAGACGATTCCGTCCAACGCGGAAATCTCGATCGACGCGCTGGCGGCCGTGGGCGACGCCTACCTGTACCTGAGCGAACCGGGCAAGGCGAATGCCGTGTACCAGCGCGCGCTGAAGCAGGCGACCGCGTCGCCGACGGATCGCGCGACCCGCGGCTTCCAGTACGGCGAGCGCACGCGTCCGATCGAACTGCGCGAAGGGCTGTTCTGGTCGTACATCGACCAGGGACGCGCGGCGGACGCAAAGCAGGCGCTCGACGACATGGGCGCGTCGCTGCCGCCGGCCAAACAGGTGACCAACGTCGGTCCGGGAGAAAGCGACTATCTGCGCTACTACCGGCTGCGTGCGCAATACCTGATCTTCACGGGTCACCCCGATGAAGGGATCGCCGCACTCGAAGAGCTCGAGAAAGAGGTGCCGTTCAACGCGGAGGTTCGCGCCGCGCACGCCGACGCTGTGTCGGGCCAGGCGCATCCGCGCCAGGCGATCGCGATGTATCGCGCGTCGCTGACCGACCACCCCGACAGCGTCGAGATGCTCGCGGGCCTCGGTCGCGCATCGCTCACGGCAGACGACTACGCGACCGCGAAGTACGTCGACCAGACGCTGGACAACACGTTCCCCGACAGCGGCGCCGTGCGGGGCTTCAAGCGCGACTACAACGCGTACCGCAGCCCGGTCTTCACGACCGACCTGAGCTTCGAGCACGGCAACAGCGCCCTCGCCGACAACAGCTTCACGTCGGACAGCTACCTCTATTCGCAACCGTTCGGCGACAACTGGCGGGTCTTCGCGCACACGTTCTACGGCCATGCGCAAACCGACAGCGGCAGCGTCAGCCGCACGCGCACGGGCATCGGCGGCGACTACCGGCACGGGCCGCTCACCGTGCAGGGCGAAGTCACGCGCTCGCTCGGCGGGGACGGACGCACGGGCGGCCGCGGATCGATCGCGTACGCGCTGAACGACTACTGGACCGTCAGCGGCGGACTCGATTCCAACGACAACTCGCTGCCGTGGAAGGCGTACGCCGCGCACATCTGGGGCCGCTCGGCGAACGTGTCGGTGGTGTATCGCCAGAACGACCGTCGCGAGGTCAAGCTGAGCTACGGCGTGAGCCGCTACAGCGATTCGAACTTCCACCAGGAGATCTCGGCGACCGCCACGCAGCGCGTGTACACGACCGCCACCCAGCAGGTCAACGTCTCGCTGGATCTCGGCACCGACAGCAACACGCGCACGAACGCGCCCTACTTCAGCCCGGGCCGCGACTACGCGGCCGCGGCCACCGTCATGCACCAGCTGACGCTGTGGAAGAAGGGCGACATGGGGCTGCAGCAGCGCGTGTCGGTGTCCGGCGGCATGTACAACGAGCGCGGCTTCGGCACCAGCGCCCTGTGGAGCGCGCGCCTCGAGCACGCATGGACCTTCAAGCACGACATCACGCTGAGTTACGGCGTGGAGGTCAGCAGCCACGCGTACGACGGCCAGCGCGAACGCTCCGAAACCGGCTTCATGTCGGTCAACCTGCCGTTCTAGCAAGGAGATCGAGCCATGCTGCAATCCAGACGGACCTTCATGTGCGGATGCATGGGCGCATTTGCCGCCTGTTCGCTGTTTCCGGGCGTGACCAATGCCAGGATGATCGACCTGCTTCCGCCGTCCGATCCGGCCGACGGCAAGACGTTTCGCGTGATCTGCATGCATGACGTGCGCGACAACCTGATGGCGACGTTCAACTCCGGTACGGCGATGGTCGACGCGTTCGCGGTCGATACCGGCACGCTGACCGCCATCTTCTCGTGGCTGCAGACCAACAACTACCACACCATCACGGTCAAGCAGATCGAGGAGTCGCGGCACGGCGGCAAGCCGCTGCCGCCGCGCTCGGTGCTGCTCACGTTCGACGACGGCTTTCGCAGCCACTACACGAAAGTGCTGCCGCTGCTCGAGCGCTTCAAGTATCCGGCGGTGATGGGCCTCGTCACCGCGTGGATCGACACCCCGCCGGATACGCCGATCCGCATCAGCGACAAGGTTCAGGTGCCGCGCGACTATTTCCTGTCGTGGGACGAGGTGAAGAAGCTCGGCCAGTCGCCGTTCGTCGAGCTCGGTTGCCACACCCACAATCTCCATCACGGCGCGGTCGCGAATCCGCAGGGCAACGAATTGCCGGCGACCACGTCGCATCTCTACCTGCAAGACCAGAAGCGCTACGAAACCGACGCCGAATTCCACGCACGCGTGCACGACGACCTGCAGACTTGTGTGCGGCAGATCCGCGAACGCACGGGCATCGTCGCACGGTCGATGGTGTGGCCATACGGCGCGGAAAACCAGCCGGTGCGCCAGATCTCGACATCGCTCGGGATGGACATCCAGTTCAGTCTCGATGCCGGCCCGAATACGCCGGACGTGCCGCTGGATCGGTTGCGGCGGATCCTGATGATGTACGACGTCGACATCGGCGGGTTCGAGCGCTCGATGCGCGAGCCGGCATCGAACCGCGGCGACGTCGACGTGCCTGAGCGCACCGTGCAGGTCGACCTGGACCAGGTCTACGATCCGGACCCCGCGCGGCAGGAAGCGAATCTCGGCAAGCTGATCGAACGCATCTACCGGATGCAGCCGAAATCGGTTTACCTGCAGGCGTATGCGGACCCGAAAGGCACGGGCGTGGCCGAATCCGTGTATTTCCCGAACCGGCACCTGCCGATGCGCTCCGACCTGTTCTCGCGCGCCGCGTGGCAGCTCAACACGCGCGCCAACGTGCAGGTGTATGCCTGGATGCCCGTGCTCGCGTTCCGGCCGCCGGCCGACAAGCTGCGCGGGCTCGAGGCCGTGAGCGCCTACGGCAGCGCGCCGGCCCGCGAGAACGGCACGCGCACGTTCCGGCTGAGCCCGTTCGATCCGGATGCGCGGCTGATGATCCAGCAGGTCTACGAGGATCTCAGCAAGCACGCCTCGTTCAGCGGCATCCTGTTCAGCGACGACGCGGTGCTCGACGACTACGAGGATGCGGGCCGGCACGCGCTGCGCATCTATTCGCAGTGGGGGCTGCCGGCCGACGTCGGCAAGATCCGCGAGAACCCCGACCTGCTGAAGCGCTGGACCCGCCAGAAGTCGCGCTACCTGATCGACCTGACCAGGCAGCTGGAGCAGATCGTGCTGGCCCATCAGAACGTGGGCGACGTGCTGACCGCGCGCAACATCTTCGCGATGCCGGTGCTCAAGCCCGAATCGGAAGCGTGGTACGCGCAGAACTACGACGATTTCCTCGCGACCTACGACTACGTCGCGCTGATGGCGATGCCGTACATGGAGCAGGCGAAGGATCCCGACGGCTGGCTGGACCAGCTCGTGAAAGCCGTGCACGCGAAGCAGCGCGGCCTGCAGCGCACCGTGTTCGAACTGCAGTCGTACGACTGGCACGCCCAGAAGCCGGTGCCGGCCAGCACGCTGCTCGCGCAGATGCGGCGGCTGCGCAGCGAAGGCGCGGTGAATTTCGGCTACTACCCGGACAACTTCCTGAACGGACAGCCGGAACTCGACGCGATGCGCGACGTGATGTCGCTGAAGTCCCGCCTCGACCCGACCTCGATCAACGCGCTGATGCAACAACATACGCAGGGGACGAAGACGCCATGACCACCCACAGCATCATCCAGCGCCTGCAGGATTTCGTCTTCTACTACCCGTTCTTCATGTCGTACCTGTGGATGATCGGCGGCGTCGTGCACTACTTCCTGCTCGAGGAAGGCCGCGAGCTGTCCACGCGGACGATCGCGTCGAGCGGTATTCCGAAGATCTCGATCGTCGTGCCCTGCTTCAACGAAGCCGCGAACGCGCGCAGCGTGATCAGCCACCTGGACCGGATGCAGTATCCGAACTACGACATCATCGCGGTCAACGACGGCAGCCAGGATCGCACCGGCGAGATCCTCAACGAGCTGGCCGTCGAGATCCCGCGGCTGCTCGTGATCCATCACGCGCGCAACGAAGGCAAGGCGGTCGGGCTCACGACCGCGGCGGCCGTGTCGAACGCGGAATACCTGCTCTGCATCGACGGCGACGCGCTGCTCGCGCATGACGCGATCGGCTGGATGCTCGAGCATTTCCTGACCGATCCGGGCGTCGGCGCCGTGACCGGCAACCCGCGCATCCGCACGCGCACGTCACTGCTCGGCCGCATGCAGGTCGGCGAATTCTCGTCGATCGTCGGGCTGATCAAGCGCACGCAGCAGGTGTACGGCCGCATCTTCACGGTATCCGGCGTGATCACGATGTTCCGCAAGACCGCGCTCGCCGACGTCGGCTACTGGAGCTCGGACATGCTGACCGAGGACATCGACATCAGCTGGAAGCTGCAGTGCCGCGACTGGCGCGTCGTGTACGAGCCGCACGCGCTGAGCTGGATCCTGATGCCCGAGACGGTGAAGGGCCTGTACCGGCAGCGGCTGCGCTGGTCGAAGGGCGGCATCCAGGTGCTGATGAAGTACGCGGGCACGCTCGCGCGGCCGACGCAGATGATGATGTGGCCGCTGTTCGCCGAGTACCTGATCGGCATCGCATGGGCGTACTCGATGACGTTCATCCTGCTGCTCGCGCTCATCAATGTCGTGTACCCGCTGCCGCAAGACTGGCACGTATCGGTCGTGCCGCACTGGCACGGCATGCTGCTGGTCGCCACCTGCATCCTGCAACTGATCATCGGCAGCATGCTCGATCGTCGTTACGACGAAAAACTCCTGATGTATTTCCTGGACACCATCTGGTATCCCGTCGCCTTCTGGCTGATCAGCATGATCACCACCGTCGTCGCCCTGCCAGCCATCGTGCTGCGGGGCCGCGGCAAGCGGGCCGTATGGGTCAGCCCCGACCGAGGCATTCAACATGAAGAACGCACCGATTATTGACCTTTCCCTGCGCACACCGCGCGAACTGATCGCCGAGCGCGGCCGCATCATCGGGTCCGTGCTGACCATCTGGTTCCGGCTCCTGCGGCCGGCGCTGGTGGGCGCCGTGTGGGCATCGATCTGCATCTACACGTACCGCTACCTGCTGCCGTTCAATCCGGCCGAGATGCCGATCGAACAGATGGTGTTCTACGCGACCAGCATCGCGCTCATCGCGGGCACCATCGTCATGTGGCTGATCGCCGGGCGCGTCGTGCATCCGCTGGCCTACCGGCTGCGCGTGTCGAAGATGCTGCGGCGCTCGGCCAGCGCGAAGGTGCGCTCGGTGCCGCCGACCGTGCTGGCAAGCGCCCGCCGGCGCGGCGCGCGGCGCACGACGCGCATTCTCGTCGCGTCGCACGACGCGAACGGCTCGATTTCCGACATCGAATGGGTAGCCCACGCGGGGCCGCAGCCCCGCGAGTAGGTCAGCGGAGACGCGCCGTTGCGCACGGGACGTCATTCGTACGACGCGGCGCTACTCCAGATACCGCGCTGCCGCACTTTGCCGGCAGCCCGGCAACCTTTTGTGGACGAGGTGAATCATGTGCGGAATCGTCGGAGCAAGCGGCCTGAACAACCAGGTCCCGCAACTGGTCAATGCGCTGAGCAGGCTCGAGTATCGCGGCTACGATTCGTGCGGCATTGCCGTACAGGACGACGGCCGCCTGCGCAGCGAACGCACGTTGCGGCGCGTGACCGACCTGCAGGCCCGCGTGCTGACGCTGGGTCTCGAAGCGCAGACCTGCATCGCGCATACGCGCTGGGCGACCCACGGCGCACCGTCCGAAATGAACGCGCATCCGATCATGTCCGGCGACACGATCGCGGTCGTGCACAACGGCATCATCGAGAACCACGACACGCTGCGCGTGGAGCTGCGGGAGCGCGGCTATACGTTTCGCGGCCAGACCGACACCGAGGTGATCGCGCACCTGATCCACAGCCTCTATCGCGACGATCTGTTCGACGCGGTCGTGCGCGCCGTCAAGCGGCTGCACGGCGCGTACGCGATCGCGGTGCTGAGCGCGAAAGAGCCGCAGCGCCTCGTCGCCGCGCGCGCCGGCTCGCCGCTCGTGGTCGGCATCGGCGCCGAACAGAACTACCTCGCGTCGGACTGCGCGGCGCTCGGCGACCTGACCGACCGTTTCGTCTACCTGGAAGACGGCGACGTCGCGCTGATCACGCCGGACCGGATCGCCGTGGTCGACTCGGGCGGGCACGAGGCCCAGCGCCCGCTGTGCCAGGTAAAGGCGCGCGAAGGCGACGCCGCGCTCGGCCCGTACCAGCATTTCATGCAGAAGGAGATCTTCGAGCAGCCGAAGGCGATCGCCAGCACGCTCGACGGCATCGACACGATTTCGCCGGCGTTGTTCGACGCGACCGACGACACGCGCGCGCTGCTGTCGCGAGTGAGGAACGTGCTGCTGCTCGGCTGCGGCACCAGCTACTACGCGGGGCTGACCGCGAAGTACTGGCTGGAGGCCATCGCGGGCGTGCCCGCCCAGGTCGAGATCGCCAGCGAATTCCGCTACCGCGAGACGGTGCCCGATCCGCGCACGCTCGTCGTCGGCATTTCGCAATCGGGCGAGACGGCCGACACGATCGGCGCGATCGAGCAGGCGCGCGACATGGGCCAGGCACTGTCGATGGCGATCTGCAACGTGGCGACCAGCACGATCGCGCGCAACGCGCCGCTGCGGTTCCTGACGCGGGCCGGCATCGAGCTCGGCGTCGCGTCGACCAAGGCGTTCACGACGCAGCTCGTCGCGCTGTTCGTGCTGACGCTGACGCTCGCGCAGTTGCGCGGCCGGCTCGACGCGAAGCAGGTCGCGCTGCACCTGAAGCAGCTGCATGCGCTGCCCGAGCGCATCGGCCACGCACTCGCGCTCGAAACGCAGATCATGGGCTGGGCCACGAAGTTCGCACGCACCGAGAACGCGCTGTTCCTCGGGCGCGGCATTCATTTCCCGATCGCGATGGAAGGCGCGCTGAAGCTCAAGGAGGTGTCGTACATCCACGCGGAAGGCTATGCGGCCGGCGAACTGAAGCACGGCCCGCTCGCGCTCGTCACGAGCGCGATGCCGGTCGTCACGATCGCGCCGGACGACCGCCTGTTCCAGAAGCTGAAATCCAACATGGCCGAGGTACGCGCGCGCGGCGGACGGCTCTACGTGCTGGCCGGCGACCAGCTCGGGATCGACGCCGACCGCGACACGCACCTGATCCGCGTGCGCGAATCGGGCGACGTGCTGTCGCCGATCGTCAACGTGATTCCGCTGCAACTGCTCGCCTATCACGTCGGCTGCGCGCGCGGCGCCGACGTCGACAAGCCGCGCAACCTCGCGAAATCGGTGACCGTCGAATGAAGGGGCGAACGCGCCCGGCACAGGCGGTCGCGCAGTGCGTCGCGGCCGCGCTGTGCGGCGCATGCGGCATCGTCACGGCGATGCCGCCCGCCTTCGCGGCCACACCGGTCGTGCATACGGTCACCGTGCAGGGCGCCCCTTCATCTCGCCCGGCCGTCGATCCGCGCAGCTTCATGCACGGCATCGGCGTGGCCGACGCCGGCAACGGCAAGCGCTGGGTGTTCTTCAGCAGCTCGGGTGTCGTGCCGCGCGGCGCGATGCGCGGCGGCAGCTGGCCGCATGACGTGTACGTCGGCGAATGGCTGCCCGGCAAGCCGAACCTGCTGCACGTCCGCACGTTCATCAGCCGCCCCGAGGCGCAGGAGCCCGTGTCGATCGCGCAGAACGCGCGCGGCGACATCTTCGTCACGTTCGAGGACGGCTGGAACGCGCCGCAGGAAGTCAGCCAGCGCTACGGCGTCTACCGCCGCGACCTGAAGCCGATCAAGCCCTATCCGAACGACGTCGAATCGGGCGGTCACTCGGGGCATGTCGCCACGGCGGCCGACCGCTTCGTCGTGTTCTATTCGGCCGACTGGATCGACGGCGGCGGCGTCGACAACCTCGGCACCGGCAACGGCGTGTACGTGAAAACCTACGACGCGGCCGGGCGCGTGCTGAACCATGTCGCGGTCGTGCCGCACCGCCGCGAGTGGTGGCCCGTCGTCGCGGGCTCGCCGCACACCGCGCTGCTCGTGTGGCAGAAATACATCGAGGGCAGCACGGACGCGACGCTCGAATACGCGATGTTCGACCCGGTCACGGCGAAGCTGGACAAGCTGGGGACGCTGAACGACGCGATCCAGTACTACGTGTATTCGTCGGCTTACGTGCCGGAGATCGACCGCTTCATCGTCGTCACGACGACGGCGGACGATCGCGGCGTCGCGATGCTGATCGCGCCGGACGGCCGCCGCACGGCGACGCTCGACTGCCTGCCGGCGTCGGTGCGCGAATCCGGTATCGGGGTGTCCGGCTCGCATGCGTACGTACCGATCCGCGACGGGCGGCTGCTGACGCTCGCGCTCGGGCCGTCGGACATTTCAGCGAGCGGCGTGCAGCGTTCGCCGATTCCGTGGGGTTTGACCGGTATCGCCGGCTTCCCGGGGAGCGGCACCGCGATGCATTTCGTGTCGCTGACGCCGTCGGGCACGCGCGAAGCCGATTTCGAACCGGCGCACGAAACGCCGTTGCCGAAGCGCGAAGTGCCTTGTTCTAGTCATTGACGGCGGGCTTGGTAACGGGCCGGCTCGCAGTGAGTGCCGCGGGCCCGCTTCTTCCGCCTCTTCCGCCTCTTCCGCCTCTTCCGCCTCTTCCGCCTCTTCCGCCTCTTCCGCCTCTTCCGCCTCTTCCGCCTCTTCCGCCTCTTCCGCCTCTTCCGCCTCTTCCGCCTCTTCCGCTCCTTCCGCTTCTTCCGCTTCTTCCGCTTCTTCCGCTTCTTCCGCTTCTTCCGCTTCTTCCGCTTCTTCGTGCTCAAACCTCGCCCCGCAATGCCGCCTCCCTCTCGCGGGCCGGCCGCCAGCCGCGCTGCCGCCGGCCGGCCCGATCATGACTGGCCGCCCCATCCCCGCGCCGCAGTCGCCAGCGCCGCGCGTACCGGATAGACTGTCGCCCGATTCCTTCCATCGGCCGCGGCGTCCGCCCCCTGTCGCTGCCGGAACGCCCTTTCCCGGAGAACGAATGCTGAAGCGCCGGTGGTTTTCGCTTTTGCTGCTGACGGTTTGCCTGATCGGACAACGCGCGTCGGCCCAGTCCGCGCTCGAACTCGAGACCGACGGCACGGCCCGCGCCCTCACCCGGCAGACGCTGCTCGCGCGCCCCGATGCCGCCGACATCCACGTGCCGCGCGACATCGCGTACGGCCGGCCGATGACGTTCCGCGCGGTGCCGTTCGCCGCGCTGCTCGGCGACACGCTGCCGGCCGACGGTGTGCTCGAAACCCGTGCCGCCGACGGCTTCGCCGCGCAACTGCCGCTGGATCTCGTGCGCCGCCGCCCGCAGGCGGGCGCCATCCCGTGGCTCGCGATCGAGGATCCGGCGCATCCGTGGCCGACGCTGCCCGGCAAACAGGTCAGCGCCGGGCCGTTCTACCTGGTCTGGCTCGGGCCTGACGCGTCGTCGGTGCGCGGCGAGCAGTGGCCGTACCAGATCGTGCGCGTCACGATCGAATCGTCGCCGCTCGCGCGCTGGCCGTCGCTCGCCGTCGATGCCGCGCTGCCTGCAAACGACCCGGCTCGCGCGGGCCAGCACCTGTTCGTCACGCAATGCCTCGCGTGCCACCGCCTCGACGGCGCGGGCAGCAGCCATGCCGGCCCCGACCTGAACACGCCGATGAACCCGGTCGACTACTTCCAGCCCGCCGCGCTGCGCCGCTATATCCGCAACCCGGCGTCGGTGCGCGACTGGCCGGGCCGCAGCATGCCGGCGTTTCCGCCCGACCAGCTGAGCGACCGCGAACTCGACCAGATCGTCGCGTATCTCGCTTATATGGCGCGGCGCAAGGCCGCTCAGTAACGCGCGGCTGAATCGAATGACTCGAGGAACGTTGATGACGTCAGGCGACACGCTGTTCACCATCGCGCCGATCGATGCCGCGCAGACGCGCCCGCTCCGCGCGATGATCCTGCTGAATGGCGATCTGGATGCGAGCGCGCTGGCCGGCGACCTTGCGCCGACGACGCTGCACGTCGGCGTACGTGATACGTCGGGCATCGTCGCGGTTGCGTCGATCTGCGAGGAGGTGCGCGAAGACGATCCCGCGCGACCGGCGTGGCGGCTTCGCGGGATGGCCGTCCACCCTGCCGTCCGTGGCATGGGCTTCGGGCGTGTGCTGGTGCAGGTCTGCGTACGGCACGCGGAAGCACATGGGGCCGCACTCGTGTGGTGTACGGCACGCGAATCCGCGCACCGGTTCTATGAAAAACTCGGCTTCGCAGCCGATGACGCGACGATCACGATTCCGGAGCGCACCGATCTCGCGTTCCATGTGATGCGGCGGTACATCGATCGGCATTCGCCGGGCGCCTGACGACGCAACCCACGCGTTCGCATCGTCAGGCATTGACCCGCGTAGCCTGGCGCAGATTCTCCCGCCGGACCACTACCGTCACACTCCGGTTCAGCTTTCCTGCGCGCTCCGCAGCACCGCCCGCAACAGCACGTCGGCACCCGCCGCCGCCCACTCGGGCGTAATCGCTTCGGCTTCGTTGTGGCTCAGCCCATCGACGCACGGGACGAAGATCATCCCCGTCGGCGCGACGCGCGCCACATAGCACGCGTCATGCCCCGCGCCGGACACGATATCCATGTGCGACAACCCGAGCGCCTGCGCCGCCTCACGCACCGTATCGATGCAACGCGGCGCGAACGGAATCGGCGCATACGTGAAGATCTGCTCGATCTGCGCACCGAGGCCCGTTTCGTCGGCCACCCGTGCGAGTTCCGCGCGCAGCGTCGCGTCGAGCTCGTCGAGCACCGCGTCATCGGGATGACGGAATTCGATCGTGAAGAAGCAGCCGCCCGGCACGGTATTCCGCGAGTTCGGCCGCGCCTCGATCATCCCGACGGTCGCCCGCGCGTACGGCGCGTAACGGCGGCCGAGCACTTCGACGAACGAGACCATCCGTGCGGCGCCAACGAGCGCATCGCGGCGGAATTCCATCGGCGTCGTGCCCGCATGCGCGTCGACACCGGTGAGCGTCACCTCGTACCAGCGCTGCCCCTGCCCGGCCGTCACGACGCCGATCGTCTTGCCGGCCCGTTCGAGAATCGCGCCCTGTTCGATATGCAGCTCGTACGCCGCATGCACCGGATAGCCGCCGACGGGCTCGGCGCCCGCGTAGCCGATCCGCGCCAGTTCCTCGCCGATCGTCCTGCCTGCGCCATCGGTGCGCGACAGCCCGTATTCGAGCGTATAGACGCCCGAGAACACGCCGGCCGACACCATCGCCGGCGCGAAGCGCGAGCCTTCCTCGTTGGTCCAGATCACGACGTCGATCGGGCGCTCGGTCTCGATGCCCGCATCGTTCAGCGCGCGCACGACCTCGAGCCCGCCGAGCACGCCGTAGATGCCGTCGTAGCGGCCGCCCGTCGGCTGCGAATCGGCGTGCGAGCCGGTCATGACGGGCGCGGCGTCGGGGTTGCGCCCCGCGCGGCGCGCGAACACGTTGCCCATCCGGTCCACGCGCACCGTGCAGCCGGCGTCTTGCGCCCATTGCACGAACAGGTCGCGCGACTCGCGATCGAGATCGGTCAGCGCGAGGCGGCAGACGCCGCCCTTCGGCGTTGCACCGATCTGCGCCATCCGGTCGAGCGACGCCCACAGGCGGTCGCCGTCGACGCGCGGCGCGCTCACGCTTTCGGCAATCGTGGTGTCGTCACGCATCGCCGTTCTCCGGCGCGGCCCGCAGCGCGTAACGGAAATCGCAGCGCTTGCCGCCCTGCATGATCGTGCTCGTCCGCGTGAGCGCGATGTCCGGCGCATAGCCCTGGATGAAATAGCTGTCGCGCGCGCAGCTCAGCAGGTGGCCGATCTCGCCGAGCCCCATCGCGTGATACATCTCCGCGTAGCTGCAGCGGTGCACGTCGTAGTCGTAATGCGCGTCGTCCGCGCGCCGCACCTCGACGTCGAGCGCGTCGTCCTTCTCCCACAGCACCTGCAGCGCGATGAACGACTTCACGCTCGTGCCACCCGGTTCCTGCGCGGCGAACGTGCGGCCGGCGTCCACTGCCGCGCCGCGCACGGCTTCCGCGATCACGGCCTGCGCGCGCTCGGCGCCGAACTCGCGCTTCATGATCTCGTAGATCGGCTTGATGATTTCCGCTTCGATGCGGCGCCGCGCGAGGATCCCGAGGCGCGTGTCCTCGGGTGCGGCGGCGGATGTCTGGGTGGCTTCGGTCATGGGGATCGTCTTGGTTGTCTTATCGCGGTGTCGTGCTGTGTCGCGATGGGTCGTTTACTTGGTCGCGGTGCGCGAGCCGCCGAGCACGTCGACGACGGCCCACTTGCCGCCGCGCACCTGATAGATCGTGAAGGCCGGATCCTTCAGGTTGCCTGCGTTGTCGAACGCGATCCGCCCCGTCACGCCGGGCCGGTCGATCGTGCGCACCGCCGCGACCAGTTTCGCCGGCTGCGTCGTACCGGCCTTCTGCGCGGCCGCGATCAGCGTGGCGGCCGCGTCGTACGCGAACGGCGCATGCAGTTCGATCGGGGCGCGGAAGCGTGCCTGGTATTGCGTGTCGAACGCCTTGCCGCCCGGCATCCGGTCGAGCGGCAGGCCCGGTTCGAGCGCGGTCACGCCGTCGCCGTCCTTGCCGGCCAGCGACAGGAAGGTCTGGCTCACGAAGCCGCCCGCGCCGAGCAGCGGCGCGTTCACGCCGAGCTGACGCATCCGGCGCGAGATCGGCGCGGCCTGCGCATCGAGGCCGCCGAAGAACACGAGATCCGCGCGCTTGCCCTTGATCGCGGTCAGCACGCCGCTGAAGTCGGTGGTCTTGTCGTTCACGTACTGGCGATCGACGATCGTGCCGCCGTTCGCCTGCACGCCCTTGATGAACTGGTCCGCCAGGCCCGAGCCGAACGACGTGCGATCGTCGATCACCGCGATGCGCTTCGCCTTCAGCGTCTTCACCGCATACGCGCCGGTGAAATTACCGCCCGCATCGTCGTGGCCCATGATGCGGAAGGCCGTCGCGTAGCCCTGCTGCGTGTATTGATGGCCGGTGGATGCCGGCGCGATCTCCGGGATGCCCGCATCGCGGTAGACGCGCGACGCCGGCACGCTGCAGCCCGTGTTCCAGTGGCCGACGACGCCGATCACGTGCTGGTCGACGAGCTGCTGCGCAACCGCGACGGCCGTGCGCGGATCGGATTGATCATCGGCCGCGACGAGCTTATAGACGACCGGCTTGCCGCCGATGGTCGGATGCTTCGCGTTCGCGTCGTCGATCGCGAGTTGCGCGCCGTTCTGCAGATCCTTGCCGATCCGCGCGGACGGGCCGGTGAGCGGCGCAGCGAGACCGATCAGGACGGTCTGCGGCGCGGATTGCGCGAACGCGGGAACGGAGGCGACCAGGGCGGCCGCCGAGAATGCGAGGCTGGCGGGGAGAAAGGCGATTTTCATGTGTGGGGGATCGGTGATTCGGATCAAAAACATGAAAAATATTAAATATTCAGCACCCAAACCCCAAATATCCAATTGTTGGATGCTTATACCGTTCCCGACACATTAACGCAGACCACTGTAAACACGGGATATTTTTGTGTTGTCGCTTACCCTGACTTTTCGATAAAATTCGACACATGAAAAATATCGAACAATTGCCGCACGATCCGCCGCTGCGCGCGGTGCGTGCGTTCGAAGCTTTCGCGCGTCTCGGGTCGGTTACCGCGGCGGCGGGCGAACTCGACATCACGCCGTCGGCGGTCAGCCATCAGCTGCAACTGCTCGAAGCGTTCATCCAGACGCCGCTGACGGTGCGCGAGGGTCGGCTGCTCGCGCTCACGGACGAAGGCCGCGACTACTACCGCTCGATCAGCGCCGCGTTCTCGGTGCTGCGCAGCGCGACGCGCTTCGTGCGCGACCGTTCGTCGCTGCGGCAGATCACCGTCAGCCTGATTCCGCTGCTCGGCATCGGCTGGTTCATTCCGCGGCTGCACGCATTCCTGGCCGATAACACGGACGTCGACGTGACCGTGCTGTACGCGCATCACCGCAACTACCGCAGCGACGCATCGGACCTGTCGATCCGCTTCGGCACCGGCGACTGGCCCGGCTACCGCTGCGAAAGGCTGCTGCCGGGCGCGATGGTGCCGATGTGCAGCCCGTCGTTCCTGAAGCGCTACGGGCCGTTTCGCACGCCGGCCGATCTCGCGCGCGCCCCGCTCGTGCACGACGAGGATCGCAGCACGTGGGTCAACTGGCTGCAGGGCGCGGGCGTGAAGCATGTGTCGCATGCGGTCGGGCCGATGTTCGAGGACGGCCAGCTCACGCTGAGCGCCGCGCGCGCGGATCTCGGCGCGGCCTTGCTGCGCGCGCCGCTGGTCGAGCGCGAGCTGGCGAATGGCGAGCTCGTGAAGCTGTTCGATCACGTGCTCGACGACGGCCGCGATTACTACCTGTGCACGCGCGAGGACGCGGACATGCCGGACGGGGCCAGGCGGCTCGCGGCGTGGTTGAGGAAGATGGCGGGGATTTGAGCGGAGCACGAAGACGCCGCTCCGACAACCGGCCGAATCGGGAAGCCGCATTTGCATCAGACGTGCCGCGCACTTGCACCTGGCCGACCGGATCGCCACGATGGTCGTGTCCCGTCACGGAGGTTGAGATGAGCAGAATTCCAGTCGATCTATCGGATGACCAGCATGCCGCGTTGACCCGCATCGCCACGCACCAGAACAGATCCTCGGCCGAGGTCGTCCGGGACGCGATCGACGCCTACATCGCGCTACGGAACCGGACACTTGCTGACAATGTGTTCGGCCTCTGGAAGGGGTGCAATGCCGTCACCCAGGAAGACTTGCGCTCGGAGTGGTGAACGCGCCCCCCCCGAACGCCCATCGCTGCCGCCTGGAGTCGATCCACCGCGGCTTTTGACTTTCTGCGCATTCCCGCTCGCCGCATTTCCGCCCGGCTGCCGCTCGTCCACGCACCCGCGCGTCGATGACCTCCCCGCCCACCCCACCCAATCAAGGGCCGGAAGCAGATAGAAATTCCCGATGCCCCGGATTGAAACAAGCAATTTCACAAGCTCAGGGTGAACCCGGATACTGGGAACACTTCATCAACACCACCGCAAAGGAACTCGCAAGATGCCGATCATCAACACCCAAATCAAGCCGTTCAAGGCAACCGCTTACCACAATGGCGATTTCGTGCCCGTCTCGGAAGAGAACTTCAAGGGCAAGTGGTCCGTCGTCGTGTTCTACCCGGCCGACTTCACGTTCGTCTGCCCGACCGAGCTGGGCGACCTCGCCGACCGTTACGCGGAATTCCAGAAGCTGGGTGTCGAAATCTACGGCGTGTCGACCGACACGCACTTCACGCACAAGGCATGGCACGACACGTCGGACACGATCGGCAAGATCAAGTACCCGATGATCGGCGACCCGACGCTCACGCTGTCGCGCAACTTCGACGTGCTGATCGAGGAGGAAGGAATGGCCCTGCGTGGCACGTTCGTGATCAACCCGGAAGGCGAGATCAAGCTGTGCGAAATCCACGACAACGGCATCGGCCGTGACGCAGGCGAACTGCTGCGCAAGGTGCAGGCGGCGCAATACATCGCGGCGCACCCGGGTGAAGTGTGCCCGGCCAAGTGGACGCCGGGTGCGGAAACG
This sequence comes from Burkholderia sp. AU31624, assembly GCF_020420065.1. NCBI lineage: Bacteria > Pseudomonadati > Pseudomonadota > Betaproteobacteria > Burkholderiales > Burkholderiaceae > Burkholderia > Burkholderia sp. AU31624. The sequence continues at coordinate 1,050,168 of NZ_JAIZRT010000002.1, read as the reverse complement.
CTGACCCCGTCGCTCGACCTGATCGGCAAGATCTGACGATCGCGCCGCGCGCCTCGCACGAGGCGCGCGAGCCTCCCGATGACGGGCCGCCGCGGCATGCGGCCCGCGCCCTCCTCCGGCACGACGTGCCCGACCAGAATCATTAATACGGAATCCGAAACGCCATGCTCGACGCCAATCTCAAGAACCAACTCAAAGCGTACCTCGAAAAGATCACGCGCCCGATCGAACTCGTCGCCTCGCTCGACGACAGCGCGAAATCGCAGGAACTGCTGGCGCTGCTGAACGAGATTGCGTCGCTGACGGATCGCGTGACCGTGACCGAACGCCGCGACGACGCCGAGCGCAAGCCGTCGTTCTCGATCGGCGAGCCCGGCAAGCCGGCCGGCATCCGCTTCGCCGGCATCCCGATGGGCCATGAATTCACGTCGCTCGTGCTCGCGCTGCTGCAGACGGGCGGCCATCCGATCAAGCTCGACGACGACGTGATCGAACAGATCCGCGCGCTCGACGGCGACTACGCGTTCGAGACGTATTTCTCGCTGTCGTGCCAGAACTGCCCGGAAGTCGTGCAGGCGCTGAACGTGATGTCGCTGATCAACCCGCGCATCCGTCACGTCGCGATCGACGGCGCGCTGTTCCAGGGTGAAGTCGAGTCGCGCCAGATCATGGCCGTGCCGACGATGTTCCTGAACGGCGCCTCGTTCGGCCAGGGCCGCAGCAGCGTGAAGGAAATCCTCGCGAAGCTCGATACGGGCGCCAGCGCACGTGCCGCGAAGTCGCTCGAAACCAAGCCGGTGTTCGATACGCTGATCGTCGGCGGCGGCCCGGCAGGCGCGGCGGCTGCGATCTACTCGGCGCGCAAGGGCATTGCGACGGGTGTCGTGGCCGAGCGTTTCGGCGGCCAGGTGCTCGACACGATGGCGATCGAGAACTTCGTGTCGGTGCAGGAAACCGAAGGGCCGAAGTTCGCCACCGCGCTCGAACAGCACGTGAAGCAGTACGACGTCGACATCATGGACGTGCAGCGCGCCGATGCGCTGATTCCGGGCGACGTGCACCAGATTCGCCTCGCGAACGGCGCGGTGCTGAAGGCGAAGACGATCGTCCTCGCGACCGGCGCGCGCTGGCGCGAAATCAACGTGCCGGGCGAGCGCGAATACCGCAACCGCGGTGTCGCGTACTGCCCGCACTGCGACGGCCCGCTGTTCAAGGGCAAGCGCGTCGCGGTGGTCGGCGGCGGCAACTCGGGCGTCGAGGCCGCGATCGACCTCGCCGGCATCGTGAAGGAAGTCACGCTGATCGAATACGGCGCGCAACTGCGCGCGGACGAAGTGCTGCAGCGCAAGCTGCGCAGCCTGCCGAACGTGACGATCGTCACGCAGGCGCAAACGACCGAGCTGACCGGCGACGGCAGCAAGCTGAACGGGCTCGTCTACAAGGATCTGCGCTCGGGCGATACGCAGCGCATCGATCTCGAAGGCGTGTTCGTGCAGATCGGCCTCGTGCCGAACACCGAATGGCTGAAGGGAACGGTCGAACTGTCGAAGCACGGCGAGATCGTCGTCGATGCACGCGGCGCGACGTCGGTACCGGGCGTGTTCGCGGCCGGCGACGTGACGACGGTGCCGTTCAAGCAGATCGTGATCGCCGTGGGCGAAGGCGCGAAGGCATCGCTCGGTGCGTTCGACCACCTGATCCGGCAGGACGTGGCGCCGGTTGCCGCCGCGCAGCGGCAGGCCGAGGAAGCGGTCGCCGCGTAACGCGCGTCAGCCCGTCGGCACAACAGTTTGTCTCTCTTGGCCCCGCATGCTTTGGTCGGCATGCGGGGTCCTTTTTATTCCGGAAGCGATTGCGGTTACTTGGTCGCGGTCGGGCCGCCGTCCGCGGGCGCAGGCGCCGTCGACTTGAAGCTGCTCGACTGCCTGACCAGTTGCTCGGTCATCGCGGCCGCCACCGGATTCGCGCCGGACGACGAACCGCCCTGCCGGGTCGAACCGGCGTTCGCCGGCATCGACGACACCGATGACATCGACGGCGGCGGCAACGACGGGTCGAGCTTCGCCGATTCCCTGACGAGCGCGGCCGTCTCCGGCGTTTCGGATTTCGTTGCGGAGGGTGCTGCGCCCGCGTGGCGTTCGAGGCCGTCGCGCTTGCGCGGCGCACGTTGCGTGACCTGCGCGGGTGCGGGTGCCGGTGCGGCCTGCTGCACGGGTTTGGCGGCCGGCGGCGGCGAAGGCGGGGTCGAATCCTGCGCGTCGACGGTCACGACGTTGACCTTCGGCGGCGGTGCGCTCGGCTTCGTCACCGGCTGCGGTTTGTCGCTGACAACCGGCACGGCAGGCGCCGCGTCGACGCGCGCGGTGGCGGCCGGCGCAGCAGGCGCCGGTGCGGGGGGCGGCGGCGCGACAGCCGCCTGTTTCGATGCCATCGCGGCGGCCGGGGCCGGCGGCGCGATGGTGCCCTGCACCGCGTGATCGTTGCCCGCCGGCGCCGCGGCAACGGGCGCGGCCGAATCGCCGATGCCGGCATCCTCGATCGCGCGGTGATCCGCACGCAGGAGCATCACGTAGGCAGTGCCGGCGGCGGCTACCAGGAGCCCACCGGCGATCATCAAGGTCTTGCGGGTACTCGTCATGCTTGCTCACCGCTCATATCGACGTGAACAAGCCATCATACGCGGCGATGGGCCGTCGATCCCGCACGAATACATTTGGTTGCATTGTGCCGGAACAGGTCGGCAACACGTTCGTCAGACGTATCGCTTCCGTTGTTCCGGCACGATCAACGCACGGGCATCACTCCGGAAACGGCAATTCGGTCTGCCCTTGCGCGCGCATGCCGAACGTGTTCAGCGTCATCGCGACGAGCGCGTAGTAGCCGAGCAATGCAACGAGATTGACGACGGTTTCGTGGCCGAAGCGCGCTTGCGCCCGTGCGAACGTCGCGTCGCTCACGCGCCGCGTGTCGTACAGCTCGCTCGCGAATGCATGAATCAGCGCATCGTCGTCCGACTCGAATGCGGGCGCGACGCCGCGCCGGATCGCGTCGGCCGTCGCGGCCGGCACGCCCGCCTCCAGTGCGATCGGATGGTGGATGTGCCACTCGGCCTGCGAGCGCCAGCGCGCGGCCGTCACGAGAATCGCGAGTTCCGACAGGCGCAGCGGCAGGCCCGTGCGATAGCGGCAGAACGCGCCGAGTTTCTGTGCGTGCTGCGCCAGCTCGGGGCTCGCGATCCAGCCGAGAAACGGCCCGTTCAGGTTGCCGCGCGGGCCGCTGAGAATGTCGGCCAGCACGGCCTTCTGTTCATCGGTGGCCGATGCGGGATCGAACGGAGGCAATCTGTTGGTCATGGCGAAGTCCTGACAAGGTTCGACGAATACGGTCACGCGCCGGCCGACGCGAGCGCCGCGCCGATCGCGCCCGACAGCCGCTCGACGATCGTATCGATCTGCTGCGCGGTGCAAATGAACGGCGGCGCGACCAGGATGTGATCGCCGCGCACGCCGTCGATCGTCCCGCCCATCGGATACACCATCAGGCCGCGCTGCATCGCCTCGCGCTTGACCGCCGCATGCAGCTTCAGCGCCGGATCGAACGTCGCCTTGCTGTCGCGATCGCGCACGAGCTCGACGCCGACGAACAGCCCGCGGCCGCGCACGTCGCCGATATGCGGATGCGGGCCGTAATGCTCGCGCAACGATGCGCGCAGTTGCTCGCCGCGTGCCTTCACGTTGTCGAGCAGCTTCTCCTCGGCGATCACGCGCTGCACTTCGAGCGCGGCCGCGCATGCGGTTGCGTGGCCGAGGTACGTGTGGCCGTGCTGGAAGAAACCAGAGCCGTCGACGATCGTCCGGTAGATGCGATCACTGACGAGCGTCGCGCCGATCGGCTGGTAGCCCGCGCCGAGCCCTTTCGCGATCGTCAGCAGATCGGGCGCGACGCCATCTTCGTCGCACGCGTACAGGTAGCCGGTGCGCCCCATCCCCGACATGATCTCGTCGAAGATCAGCAGCACGCCGTACTTGTCGCACACCGCGCGAATCTTCTTCAGGTACGTGCGCACCGGCGGCACCGCGCCGGCCGTTGCGCCCACGACCGTCTCCGCGACGAACGCCGCGACGTTGTCCGCGCCGAGTTCGACGATCTTCCGTTCGAGTTCGTCCGCGAGGCGTTGCGCATACGCGTCGTCGGTTTCACCCGCCTGCTGGTCGCGATACGCATAACACGGGCTCACGTGGTGCGCCTCGATCAGCAGCGGCAGGAACGGCTCGCGCCGCCACGCATTGCCGCCGATCGCGAGCGCGCCGAGCGTATTGCCGTGATAGCTCTGGCGTCGCGCGATGAAATGGCGGCGCTGCGGCTCGCCCTTCTCGACGAAATACTGGCGTGCAAGCTTCAGCGCGGCCTCGACCGCCTCGGAACCGCCCGACACGAAATACACGTGTTCGAGGCCGGCCGGCGCGGCGTCGACGAGCCGGTCGGCCAGTTCCTCGGCCACGTCGGTCGTGAAGAACGACGTATGCGCGTACGCCAGTTGCTGCGCCTGCCGCTTGATCGCGTCGATCACGCGCGGGTTGCTGTGGCCGAGACACGAAACGGCCGCGCCGCCGCACGCGTCGATATAGCGTTTGCCGGTCGAATCGATGATCTCGATGCCGTCGCCTGCGACGGCAACGGGCAAGGTGGCGCGCGGAGCGCGATGGAAAACGGTCGTCATGCGTTGCCTCATGGATCAGGGCGCGTCGTGCGCGCGCCCGGACGGCACGATGCGCGTCGCGAAACGCTGCGTGCCGTGTTGGTGAAGAGTGAAATCGATCGATGCCGCGCCGATCGCGAACACGGCGGTGGCCAGCGTGTTCTCGTCGTCGGGGTCGGCCGGATCGTCGCGGTAGATCGGCAGCCCTTGCGGCGCGCGATCGCCGAGCACGCTCCGCAGCGCGGCTTCGTCGATCGCGTCGATGGCGGGCGTCAACGCGTCGACACGGCGCTGGCGGTCGGCCGACGATTGCGTGACGATCTGCGCTTCCGCGTCGCAGCCGGGATGCACGAGATGGTTCGCATGCCCCGCGAGCCGCGTGACGTCGATCACCGAACAGCGCGCGACGCTTGCCTCGATGCTCAGCAGCCGCGCATCGCCGGTCGCGCCCAGCGTGTGATGAAAGCCGCTTGCACGCGCATGGCTACGCAGCACGTCGGCCGCCGCGTCGAGCGATGTCGCATCGAGCACGGCACGCGCGAGGATCATGCGCGGCACGCCCGCTGCCGGCGTGCGGATCCGCAGGTTGTTGATCGCCTGCGCGATGCCCGCGCGGTTCGCCGCAAAGGTATGGCCGGGCAGCGAACCCGGGTAATAGAAGCTGATGAAGCCGGGCTTGCCCGCCGGCTGCACGTCGACGAGCAGGCAGCGCTCGCGCAGGTACGGATCGCCGTCCTCGTTGTGCGCGATCCAGCGCTTGCCGGCCGCGTCGCGCGCGGCAAGCGTCGTGCAGCCGTCCGGCGCGTTGTGGATCAGCTCGCCGCGGCAGTTCCACAAGAAGATGTCCTCGGCCGGCCAGCCGACACCCGCCGCGATCCCGTCCAGCTCCGCGACGAGCTCCGGATACGCGGCCAGCGCAGCCTGCCGCAGCGCGGCGACGAACGGATGGCCGCGCCAGCGGCGCACGGCCTGCCACGCGCTGCTCTGCTGCATATATTCATCGAATACGGGACGGGCAAGCTCACCGAGGCGCACGCCGATGTCGAACGGCGCGCCGGCGATGACGGGGGAAAGGGAAAGCGGCATGTCGGTATTTCGGTTTCGTTCAGGACACGTGTTTCAGGAATTCCTTCAGGCGCGGGGTCGGCGGCCGGTCGATCAGCTCGACCGGATGGCCGTCTTCCGCGATCCCGCCCTGATCCATGAACAACAGGCGCGTGCCGACCCGCTTCGCGAAGCCGATCTCGTGCGTGACGACGATCATCGTCATCCCTTCGGTCGCAAGATCCTGCATCACTTTCAGCACTTCGTGGCGTAATTCCGGATCGAGCGCCGACGTCGGTTCGTCGAACAGCATCAGCCGCGGCCGGATCGCGAGCGCACGCGCAATCGCGACGCGCTGCTGCTGGCCGCCCGACAGCTCCGACGGGTAATGATTCGCGCGCGATTCGAGGCCGACCTTGTCGAGCAGCGCCATCGCCTGGTCGCGCGCGTCGGCGCGTGACGCGCCGCGCACCTGCATCGGCCCGAACATCACGTTCTCGAGCGCGGTCATTTGCGGGAACAGGTTGAACTGCTGGAACACCATGCCGGCTTCGAGCCGGATGTTGCGGATCGTCGTCGCGTTGCCGCGCACGCTCTGGCCGTCGACCAGTAGCTCGCCGCCGGTGATTTTCTCGAGCGCGTTGATACAGCGCAACATCGTCGACTTGCCCGAGCCGGACGGGCCGACCACGACGACCACCTCGCCCGCGTCGATCTTCAGGTCGATGTTCTTCAGCACCGGCACGTGGCCGAAGCTCTTCGACACGTTCTGGAATTCGATCATGCTCATAGAATCCTCATGCGCTTTTCGACGAGCCGCAGCGTCAACGTCATGGCGCCGGTCAGCAACAGGTAGATGACGGCCACCGCACTCCAGATCTCGACCGCCTGGAAATTGCCCGCGATGATTTCCTGCCCCTTGCGCGTCAGCTCGCCGACGCCGATCACGATGAACAGCGACGTGTCCTTCAGGCTCACGATGCATTGGTTGCCGAGCGGCGGAATCAGGCGCCGGAACGCGAGCGGCCCGACCACCTTCAACAGCACGCGCGGCATCGACAGGCCCATCGCGAGCCCCGCTTCCGTCAGCCCCTTCGGGATCGACAGCAGCGCGCCGCGCACCACTTCCGCGAGATACGCGCCCGAATTCACCGTGATCGCGATGATCGCGGCCGTCAGGCCGTCGATGCGGATATGCGCGAGCAGCGGCAGCGCGAAATACAGGAACATCACCTGCACGACGATCGGCGTGCCGCGGATCAATTCAATATAAACCTGCGCGAGCACGTTCATCGCCTTCGGTCCGTATGCGCGGAACATGCCCGCGACCATCCCGACGACGAAGCCGCCCACCAGCCCGAAAAATGCGATGAACACCGTCAACCGGACCCCGTCCATCAGGTCCGGCAACGCCGCCCAGATCGCCGACCAATCGAAATTCACTTGTCGCTCCCCGTTCGATTCAAGACCGGCGCGACCATCCGGCCGCGCGCTGTTGCGGCGTCACGCTCACATCTTCGGCGGTTCGGCACCGAACCACTTCTTGTAGATCTGCGCGTAGCGGCCATCGGCCCGGATCTTCACGAGCGATGCGTTGACCTTCGGCACGAGCGGGCTGCCCTTCGGGAAACCCATGCCGTACTTGTCGCCGCTGACCGGCTGGCCCGCCACCTTCACCTTGCCCTTGCCTTCGTTGTTCACGAAGAACAGCACGTTCGGCGTGTCGTGCATCGCCGCGTCGACGCGGCCGGCCTCGAGCGCGAGGTACGCCTGGTCGATGTTCGGGAACTGGCGGATCTCCTTCGGCTTCAGGTGCGCCTTGATCCAGTCGATCGTCGCGGTGCCCGTTTTCGCGGCGACCACCTTGCCGTTCAGGTCGTCGATCGATTTGATCGTCGTGTTGCCGGTCTGCACCATCGCCGCGAGGCCGCTGTCGTAGTACGGCGCGGAGAAGTCGATCGCCTTCTTGCGCTCCTCCTTGATCGTCATGCCCGACAGCGCGACGTCGATGTTCTGCGTCTGCAGTGCCGGGATCAGGCCCGCGAAATCCATCGGCTGGATCGTGTATTTCCAGCCCTGGTCCTTCGCGATCTCCGCCCACAGGTCGAGATCGAAGCCGACGTACTTGTCGCCCTGCTTGAACTCGAACGGCATGAACGACGTATCGGTGCCGACGACGAGCGTCTTGGTATCGGCGTGCGCGAGGCTGGCGCCGAGCGCGGCAACGACCGCGACGGCTTTCAGGAAGGAACGGCGACTCATGGTTTCTCTCCGCATGATTGAGCGATGTGACCGGCCAGGCGGCCGGCGGAACGACGACATCAAGCCGCACCGCAACATGCGATGTCGAATTAGACCTTAGTGCAACAAGTGTTGTCAATGGCGATACTACGACAACAAAAAAAACCGCAACGGGGAAATGCATCGAGACAAACCCGCGGCGCGCGGGGCGGATAAATCGGAGGAAAGGGAGAGCGGCTCGGGGGCGAAGCGGCGGGGCCGGATCGTGCTGCGTCGGCCGTAGGCGGCGTCTGACGAGCAGTGGGCGGTGGCTGTGGACTGGCCGGGAGGGTTTGCCGTTAAGAGCATCACGCGCCAGAGGAGGATGGCGGCGGCGGCGATCGGCGCCGACTGCTGTCGCCCGTGCGCTGGTCAGTCCATTGGCCGGCCCGTTTGTCAGCACCGATCATCGGCGCTTCGACGCGCGGCGCGTTGCCGGAGCGGCCGCCCCCGCGACGCCGGCAATCGCCGGCGCGGTTCAACGCATGTTGCGGAAAGCGCGCGGCCCGCCGGCCGGCCGCGCGCCGATGCCGCGTCGCTTACGCCGCCACCCCGCTCGCCTGATGCGACACGAGCCGCGCATACGCGCCCTGCCGCGCCATCAGGTCCGCATGCCGTCCGGCCTCGATCACGCTGCCGTGCTCCATCACGAGAATCAGGTCGGCATTGCGCACGGTCGATAGCCGGTGCGCGATGATGATCGACGTGCGCTGCGTCATCAGGTCTTCCAGCGCCGCGCGGATCTGCTGCTCGCTGAGCGTGTCCAGATGGGACGTCGCTTCGTCGAGGATCAGCACCGGCGCATCCTTCAGGAACGCACGCGCAATCGCGACACGCTGGCGCTGGCCGCCCGACAGTTGCACGCCGCGCTCGCCGACGCGCGTCGCGAGCCCGTCCGGCAGCCGCGCGACGAAGTCGCCGAGCGCCGCATGGTCGATCGCGCGCTGCACGTCCGCGTCGGACGCGTCGCTCGCGGCGAGCCGGATGTTCGCTTCGAGCGTGTCGTTGAACAGGTAGGTATCCTGCGCAACCAGCGCGATGTGCTGCCGCAGTTCGTCGAGCCTAAGATCGCGGAGGTCGACGCCGCCGAGCGTCACGCGGCCCTGCTGCGGATCCCAGAAGCGCAGCAGCAAGCTCGCGACCGTCGACTTGCCGGCGCCCGACGCCCCGACCAGCGCGACCGTGCTGCCGGGCGGCACGTCGAAGCTCACGCGGTCGATCGCGGGCACGCTGCGGCCCGGGTACGTGAAGGACGTAGCCTCGAAACGCACCGCCGGATTCGCAGGCATCGCATGCGTGCCGTCCGTCACCGGTACCGGCTCCTTCTCCAGCGCACGCAAGCGTCGCGTCGATGCGATCGTATCGGCGAGCTGGCGCGCGACCTGGCCGATTTCGGCCACCGGCATGAAAGCGGCCACCGCCACCAGCACCAGCAGCGGCAACGACTCGCGCGGAAACCAGCCGCGTGCGCACAGCAGCGCGCCGAGCGCCGCGACGACCAGCCCGCCGAGCCCGCTCGCGATTTCCAGCGCGGCACTTTGCGCCGACAGATCGTCGAGCAGCTTTGCGCGTTGCTTGCGGTACGCATCGACTTCGGCCACGAACGCTGCGCGCCGGCGCGCGACGGCCTGGAACGCGGTCAGCTCCGCGAGCCCCTGGATCGTTTCGGTCAGGTGCGCCCCAAGCTGGCCGAGCGCTTCACGTGCGCCGGTGCCGAGCCGGTCGACGTCGCGCCGCGCCAGCACCGGCGCGAGTCCGGCCCACAACAGGAACGGCAGCAGCACGAACGCGAGCGGCCAGGCAACCGACGCGAGCAGCACCAGCACGGCGGCCGGCACGAGCACCGCGACGAACGCGGGCGCCAGCGTGTGCGCATAGAAATACTCGACGGTCTCGACGTCCTGCGTCGCGAGCGACACGAGATCACCCGAACGGCGACGCAGCAGCCCGGCCGGCGCGAGGCGTTCGAGCGTCGCGAACAGCGCGATGCGCATCTCCGCGAGCAATCGGTACGCCATGTCGTGCGCGAGCCACGATTCGAGCCAGTGCAGCACGGCCGCCACGGGTGCGATCACGAGCAACGCGGTGACGAGCGCCGGGCTCACGTGGCCACTCGGTACCGCACCGACCACCAGCGCGCCGATCACGCCGACGCCGATGAAGGCGAGCACGCGGCCGATCCCGAACAGCACCGTCAGCACGACCTTGCCCGTCCACGGGCGCACGAAGCGCAGCAGCGTCCGCAGGGTTTCCGGCCAGCCGATCTCCGCCGCATCGTCGTTCAACGGCCGCACCTGCGGGCCCGACGACGCGCGCGCGGTCGCGCCGGCCGTTGCCGCCACACCGACCGATTCGGCGACCGCCTCCAGTTGCGGCCCCATCAGCCGGCGATACGGGCCGTCGCGCGAGATCAGCGCCGCGTGCGTGCCCTCGTCGACCACCTGCCCCTGGTCGAGCACCAGGATGCGGTCGGCGCCGATCACGCTCGACAGCCGGTGCGCGAGCACGAGCGTGGTCCGCCCGCGCGTGAGCCGGTCGAGCGCCTGCTGGATCAGCGCTTCGTTCTCCGCGTCGACCGACGACAGCGCCTCGTCGAGCAGCAGGATCGGCGCATCGCGCAGCAGCGCGCGGGCAATCGCGAGACGCTGGCGCTGGCCGCCCGACAACATCAGCCCGCGTTCGCCGATGCGCGTCGCGTAGCCGTCGGGCAGCGCCGAGATGAAATCGTGCGCATTGGCCGCGCGCGCGGCGGCGATCATGTCCGCATCGCTCGCGTCGGGGCGGCCGAGCCGCAGGTTGTCGGCCACGCTGCCGTCGAACAGCGTCGCATCCTGCGCGACGACCGCGATCATCTCGCGCACCTGGCCGGCATCGAGCGTGCGCACGTCGTGGCCGCCGATGCGGATCGCGCCGCCCTGCGCATCGTGCTGGCGCAACAGCAGGCGCACGATGGTCGACTTGCCCGCGCCGCTCGGCCCGACGATCGCCACCGTCTCGCCTTCGCGCACCGAGAAGCTCAGTGCCGCATGCGCGTCCGCGCGGCGCCCCGGATACGCGAAGCTGACGGCGTCGAACGCGATCTCGGGCCGCAGGCCCGCGACGCGCGGCGCGTCGGTGGCCGGTGCATGACTCTGCGCGTCGAGCAGCGCGTGGATCGCATTCGCCGCCGACTGGCCGATCATCCCCTGGTGCAGCACGGCACGCAGGTCGCGCAGCGGCCGGAAGATCTCGCTGCCGGCCATCAGCACGATCAGCAGCGCCTCGAGGCTCATGTCGCCGTGCCGCACGCGCCACGCACCGACGGCGATCGCGGCGGCCGCGCCGAGGCCGGTGCCGAGATCGGTGAAGAGCCGCGTCAGCAGGCCGAGCGCGAGCACCCAGAACGTGCTGTCGGACAGTGCGCGTGCCTTCGCGGCCAGCTTCGCGCCGAATGCCGTGCTTTGCCCGAACGCCTTCAGCGTCGGCAGGCCTTGCACCGCGTCGAGGAACTCCTCGCCGAACGCCTTGAAGGCGGCCGAGCGCGCGAGCGCCGCGCGCTTGTCGGCGCGATGCACGAGTTGCGGCAGCGCGAGCGTGACGAGTGCCGCGACCAGCAGGATCGCGGCCGTCGGCACGTCCCACCACGCGAGCACCGCGAAGATCATCACCGGCGCGCACGCGGCGATCACGAGCTGCGGCAAATAGGTGCCGAAAAAGGTCTGCAGTTGCTCGACGCCGTCGACGACGGCCAGCATCACGCCGCCCGTGCGTTCGCCGCTGAACCACGCGGGGCCGAGTGCGGCGATCCGGTCGAACAGCCGCGCGCGCAGCGTGGCCTGCACGCGCCCGGCCGTGTGCTGCGCGAGCACCGTGCGGCGATGGTCGAGCCACGCGCGCAGCAGCACGCAGCCCGCCGTTGCAACGACGGCTTCGCCGATGCTGCGTGCCGGCGCACCGGTAAAGACCAGCGCCAGCACGCGGCCGAGAAAGACGAAACGCAGGATCCCGACACCCATCGCGAGCAGGCCGAGCGCGACGGCCGCGGCCACCCGCCAGCGCAGCCCCGCCATCATTGCCCATAGTCGTCGGTCGAAATACATGAAGCCCTCCGGTGGTATCCGATGATGTTTTTTCTTGACCGGATCGAGGCTACCCGCGCCACCCGCGCGCGGCAAAAGATGATTTTTCAACGGGTGTTGAGTCAACTACAATACCCCGCATGTCGCACCTCCCTCCCCTCAGTGCATTGCGAGCTTTCGAGGCGGCCGTCCGCCTCGGCGGATTCGCGCGCGCGGCGGCGGAGCTGAACGTGTCGACGAGTGCGGTCAGTCACCAGATTCGCGCGCTCGAGGAATCGCTCGGCGCGCGGCTGCTCGAACGCAGCACGGGGCTCGGCGGCATCAGCCTCACGCCGGCCGGCGCACGCCTGCTGCCGGCCGTCAGCGATGCGCTGTCGCGGCTCACCGACGCCTGTGCCGACATTCGCGGCACCGCGCAACGGCTCACCGTATCCGCCAATGCGCCGTTTTCGGCGATGTGGCTCGCCCGCCGCCTCGCGGAATTCTCGTCGCTTCATCCCGACACGCCGCTGCATGCCGTCGTGCTTGACGACGAACCGGATTTCGCGCGCAGCGGCGTCGATCTGGCGATCGTGCACGTGCCCGCGCACCGGCTGCAGGCCGACGACGACATCCTGCTGCAGGAAACGGTGTTCCCGGTATGCAGCCCCGAACTGCATCCGTTTGCCTCCGTGAACGTGTGCCGCTCGCGGCTGCTGCAGGAGATGCACGAGCACAGCCCCGAGATCGACTGGCGCAACTGGTCCACGGAGTTCGGCCTGCCGGGCGACTTCGAGACGAAGATCGTCCGCTACAGCAGTTTCAGCCAGGTCATCGGCGCGGCGGTCGGCGGCGCGGGCATCGCGCTCGGCCGCGCGCCGCTGATCGAGCCCGAACTGCGCAGCGGGCGCCTCGTGCCGCTGAGGCCGGGCCTCGAACGCGCCGCGTCGTGGCGCTTCGTGCTGCGCCGCAACCCGTCGACGCGGCACCGGCTGCTCGATCCCCTGATCGCGTTCCTGCGCCGCGAAGCGGAAGCCGACGCGGAAGCGGAAGCCCCGCCGATCGCGGGCCCGATCGTTGCGCCCGCATCCAACGACAGCCGCGTGCGCGGCACCGGCGGCGCGACCGGCAAATAACGCGCCGGCCTCGCCCGCATGCGCCGCTTACGGCGCAGCGAAGAACAACGCCACCGCGCACGCCATCCCGCCGAACCACACGAGCGAACGCAGCGACGCCCAGTTCAGCAGGTACATCAGCATGTAGACGACGCGGATCGCGACGAACGCCATCGCCAGCTGGTCGACGCGATGCACGTTCGCACCGTTGTGCCATGCCACCACCAGCGCGGCCGTGAACAGCGCAAGCGCTTCCCACCCGTTCTGGTGCGCGGCCTGCGCACGGGCGCGCCAGCCTTCGAGTTTCGCCAGGTAGTCGCGCGGCGTGCGGTTGTCGTAGCCCTTGCGGGCCTTCGCGAGAAACGTCATCGAGAACGGCAACAGCGCCACGATGAACAGGCACAGCTGGGACGTCGTCATCAAATGTCTCCTCCTTTATGATTACATTGATCAATGACAAGATCGCCGAGAGCTTAGCATTGCGTCGTGCTGTTCGTGCACCGGTTTTCTAGACGGGAGACTCGGCTGCGCGGCCCGCCAGCAGCCGCGACGCGCCTGGTTCGACACCAAAATTTCCACCAAATCGTCGCCAAAAACGTTAATTAAAACTGGTCGAACACCAATAAGATAGCGTTCAACACTGGCCCGGCGCGTTGTCGCGCCAGGCCGCCGAACCCGCGCCGTCGCGCGCGCCGAACGACATCCGATCCGAGACATCGCCATGCCCCGTCCCATCGTCGCCCATATCCGCCCTGACGCCGTCCGCCACAACCTCGACTTCATCCGCCGCACCGCCGCGCAATCGCGCGTGTGGGCCGTGGTCAAGGCCAATGCGTACGGTCACGGCATCGAGCGGATCTACCCGGGCCTCGCCGCCGCCGACGGCATCGCGCTGCTCGATCTCGACGAAGCCGTGCGCGTGCGCGAACTCGGCTGGGACAAGCCCGTGCTGCTGCTCGAAGGGATCTTCGAGCCGGCCGACGTCGAGCTGGCCGATCGCCACCGCCTGACGGTGGCCGTGCACTGCGACGAGCAGCTCGACCTGCTGATCGCGGCGAAGCCGCGGCAGCCGATCGACATCCAGCTCAAGATGAACTCCGGGATGAACCGGCTCGGCTACCGCCCCGCCGTGTTCCGCGCCGCGTGGGAGCGCGCGGCGAGCGCGCCGTCGATCGGCAAGATCACGCTGATGATGCATTTCGCGAACGCCGACGAAGGCGAAGTCGACTGGCAGCTCGACCAGTTCGATGCGGCGACGGCGGGGATACCCGGCGAGCGCTCGACGTCGAATTCGGCCGCCGTGCTGTGGCATCCGCGCGCGCACCGCGACTGGGTGCGGCCCGGCACGATCCTGTACGGTGCCTCGCCGACGGGTGCGTCGCGGGGTATCGCCGACACGCCGCTGATGCCCGCGATGACGCTGACGAGCAAGCTCATCGGTGTGCAGACGCTGTCGCCGGAAGAGACCGTCGGCTACGGCCGCCGCTTCACGGCCGACCGGCCGATGCGGATCGGCGTCGTCGCGTGCGGCTATGCGGACGGCTATCCGCGCCACGCACCGACCGGCACGCCGATCGCGGTGGACGGCGTGATGACGCGCGTCGTCGGGCGCGTATCGATGGACATGCTGACCGTCGACCTGACGCCGTGCCCGAACGCGGGCATCGGGTCGAGCGTCGAGCTGTGGGGCGACCAGGTGAAGGTGGATGACGTGGCGGAAGCCAGCGGCACGATCGGCTACGAGCTGATGTGCGCACTCGCGCGCCGCGTGCCGGTCGTGATCGTGCCGCCGGGCGCGTCGAGCGAGCAGCCAACGCTGCGGACCGGAAGCTACGGGCGCTGACCGGCTTGGATGCGGCGCACGCGCCGTTGCATCGCCTGACGTGCGCTTCGGTTGCGGGTCGCCTCGGGCGGCCCGTTTGCTTTTCCGTGCGAGCGCAAGGCGTGGGTGACGGCCCTTCCGCTTCGTTCAACGCACTACGAACGCCACGTCGGCTTGCGCTTCTCGAGGAACGCGTCGATCCCTTCGCCGGCATCCTCTTCCATCATGTTGCGCGCCATCACGTCGCCCGCATACGCATAGGCTTCGTCGAGCGGCAACTCGCGCTGGCGATAGAACATCTGCTTGCCATACCGCACCGCGGCCGGGCTCTTCGCGACGATCTCCGCGACCTTGCGCGCGACGGCCGCGTCGAGCGCATCCTCGGGCACGGCCTCGTTGACGAGGCCCCATGCGGCGGCCGTTGCCGCATCGACGAAGCGCCCGGTCACGAGCATGTCGAACGCGCGCTTCGCCGTGACGTTGCGGCTCAACGCAACGGCCGGCGTCGAACAGAACAGCCCGACGTTGATGCCCGATACCGCGAAGCGCGCGGTATCGGCCGCGATCGCCAGGTCGCACGCGGCGACGAGCTGGCAGCCGGCCGCCGTCGCGATGCCGTGCACGCGCGCGATCACCGGCACCGGTAACGCACGCATCGCGAGCATCACGCGGCTGCACTGCGCGAACAGCGTGCGGTAGTAATCGAGTTCGGGCTGGCCGCGCATCTGCCGCAGGTCGTGGCCCGCGCAGAACGCCTTGCCTTCCGCGGCCAGCACGACGCAGCGCACGTGCGGATCGGCCGCCAGCGACTCGAACGCGTCGTGCAGGCTCGCGAGCATCGCCTCGGACAGTGCATTGAATTGCTGCGGACGGTTCAGCCGCAGCGTGACGACGCCGTCGTGCGCGTCGCGCAACAGGATCGGCTCGGCCGTGTCTTGATCGGATTTCATGATGTTCCGCTCGATGGGGTTCGGCAGGATTCGATGCGGCGCGAACGCGCGGCGATGATGCGTGCACGCTCACGGCACCGTGGTGATGAAATGCTCCTCCACATTCCGTGCGACGTCCAGTCGTGGTGCAGCAGGCTCGCACGGTCACATCCGCGTGCGCCCCCGGCGCCACGCGCGCACGCCCGAGCGTAGTTGACTGATGCCAGCGAGGAAAAAGACCGCGCCCATCCCGCCGAAGGTCAGTACGCCACCCCAGATCGCGCCGAACGTATTCATCCGCGCCGTCATATGGGGCGCGTCGGGTGCGTAGCGCACCTCGACCGTCGCGCCCTCCTCCACGCTGACGTCGCCGCCCTGCGGGTATTCGACGTGCTCGCCCGCGAGCGTCGTGAACGCGATCTCCGGATGATGCGGGCCCGCGTTCAGCTTGATGACGCGCCCCGGCACGACGACCGATGTCCGCAGGAATTCGTGCGTCGACTGCGCGTACAGGGCAGTGCCGATCAGCAGGCACGTACCGACGATGGTAAAGACGATGCCCTTCGCGATCAGCGTTTCCGTCTGCTGCGCGTCGGTGCGGCCGGATCCGGACACCATTGCGCTCACCTCAAGGTCGCGACTGATGGAACGACACGTCGATCTTCGACTGCGTGTTGCAGCGGCACATCACGCCGCGCCCCGTTTCGTCGGTCACGCGTTCATACGGGCCGTTGCATGCGCCGCGCACGTGCGCCGCCCGATCGATCCTGATTGTCATGGGAAGGTGTCCCGTTCCTGATTGTCGTGGATGCCGTGCGTGCTGCGCAGGTCGCGCAGACACGCCGCCCTCGGCATCCAGCAGGATACGGAGATCGCGGTGCGCTGTAAATTGCGCGCGCGATCGTCTGCGTCGTCGCCGGGCAAACGCTCGCGTCGCTGCTGATCGACCACTACGGGCTGATGGGGCTCGCGCCCCCCGGCCGCATCGCGGGCGTCGCGCTGATCTTCGCGGGGATGATCGTCGTGCAATGGCAGATGCCCGCGCCACACGTGCCGGCCGCGACCGGCGACGCGTCGGCCGCGCAACCGGAACCGCAGCGCCGAATGCGCGGGCGGCAGCGGGCGCGCTAAAGCCCGGAGTGCGTCAGCCCGCGAGCTTCTTCAGCGCGTCGAGCACCGCATCGCCCTTGAACGGCTTCACGATCCAGCCCTTCACGCCGGCGGCCTTGCCGCGCTCCTTCATCGCCGGGCTGCTTTCGGTCGTCAGCATCACGACGTTGACCGTCGCGTTCGCCAGTTCGCCACGGATCTTCTCGACCATCGTCAGGCCGTCCATGTTCGGCATGTTCACGTCGCTGATCACGAGGCGCACGCCGGGCGTCGCCTTGAGCTTCGCGAGCCCGTCCTTGCCGTCGACGGCCGTCGCGACGTCGAGCCCGTGATTGCGCAGGAAGCCCGCGACTTCGTCGCGCACCGTGCCCGAATCGTCGACCACCAGAATCTTTGCCATGTCGTCTTCCCCTTTCCTTTCCTTGTTGCTGACTTCAGTCTTCAAAACAGTTCGAGTTCGCCCGATTCGACCATCGGCCCCACGTCCTGCACCGATTCGCGGAAATCCTCCGGCGACCAGCTCAGGCTGAACACGAAGCGCTGGTCGAGGCACACGGAGCGCCCCGAGGCCGGATCGGTCATCCGGTACTTGAAGCAGAGCTGCGGGCAATCGCCGCCGAACGAGATGAACTTCTGCTTGTGATTGACGACGAGCGGCACCTGCACCGGATGGCGCGCCAGCGCCTCGGCGTCGCCGAGATAGCGGTTCTTGAACGCGCCCCATACGAGGTTGGTCAGCTCGCCGAGCACGCTGTTCACGTCGCGGAAATCCGGCGCGCGGCCGTCTTCGCGCGTGCCGCCAATCATGTCGAGCAGCGGCTGCTCGCTCGTCTGCAGCAGCATGTAGCCGCGGCACCACGCGCTTTCGAGCGCGATCAGGCTGAACACTTCGCCGAAGATGATCTGGTCGCGCACGATGCACGGCGTTTCGTGCTCGATCGTCATGCCCGGGAACAGGCTGTCGATGCGCGCCTCGGTGATCTCCGAGATGCCGCGCACGAGCGCGTTCGGGTAGTCGCGACCGAACAGGTATTCGTCGATCGCGCGCTTGAGCGGCGTCATGTCGTCCGCGACGTAGGCCGCGCACGCGACGCGCGCGAGCGCCTCCGGCAGCCCGTCGCGCGACGCGAGCGATTCGCGGCGCAGGATGATCGGCAATTCGGGGCGCAGCGCATCGATCTGCGTCGCGATGATCGCGCTCTCGGCCGGCGAACCACCGTAATCCTCGGCCAGCAGGATCGCGCCCAGGTCGATGTTCGAGCGCAGCACCTTCAGCAACCGGCTGCGCCGCACGGTCAGGCCGACCAGGTTGTGCTCGTCGCAGAAGCGCTTGATCGCGTCGGCGTGCGCGCGACTGTCGTCGAGTACGAGCACCTTGCTGACGGGTTTGTCCAGGGTCATCTCAAGGTTTCCTCATGGTCGGTCAGGGTCGGTCAGAACAGTTCGAGCTCGCCGCCGGTATCCACCGTGGCCGTTGCCGGCACATGGAAATCGACCGCCGCGTTCGCGCACACGCACAACGTCGCGCCGACCCGCACGTCGCCATCGAGCGTCAGGTCGTAGGCGGCCACGTAATCGGGCGAGAGCGCGTGCATGAAGTCGATGCTCGCGCCGCTCAGCAGGTAAGGCGTCGACATCCCGAGGTCGGGAAACGACGCGGTCAGCGCCTGGTTGATCGCGCCGCAACACAGGTTCGCGACTTCCATGAACGCGTCGGTCAATGGTCGCTGGCTGTTCGTGCCCGCTGTCGCGCCGGCGAAATGGCGGCGCGTCGCGTCGTCGTCGCTGAAGCGCAGCGCGAGCAGCAGGCGGAAATGCAGTGCGGAGATCGTCAGTACGACCACATGTTCGGGCGCCTGCGGCTTCGATCGCGACTTCGCTTGCGCGCGATCCGGCGCGTCGTGTTCGTGCCCGGCTCGCGGCCGGATGTCGCACGCGCCGCCTGCCGCGAGCCGCGTGCGCGCGGCATCGAAAAAGATCCGTTCGAACCCGGCCCTCGCCTGCGCACTGATCACGCGGCTTCTCCCTCGATCCGCGCGTGCAACTGCCCGGCCAGCGTCTCGACGGTCGCGAGCGCGGCCGTGATCATCTTGCCGCCGGCCTGGATGTCCTGGAACGTCGCGGCCGTCACGAGATCGTTGCGGTTCAGGCTGTCGCGATAGCTGTTCGACAGCTGCTGCGAGCGCGCGGCCAGCCCGCGCACCTCGCTCGCGACGATCGAGAAGCCGCGCCCGGCCGTGCCGGCGCGCGCGGCCTCGATCGACGCGTTCAGCGACACGATCGACACGTGCGCGACGATGGCCGACAGCTCCTGGTTCTTCGTGCGCATGTCCTGGTTCTGCGTGGTCAGCGAGATCATCTGCTCGTGCCAGCGCTCGAAGGTGCCGGCGAGCCCGCGCAGGCGCGCGGCTTCGTCGGCGATCTTCATCGCGTGCTGCGCGAGCGCCGCGCGATCGGCCGACAGCGCCTGCATCGCGTCGCGCTGCGAGCCGGCGGCGGACGTCTCGCGCGCCAGCGCATCCTCGAGCTGCGCCTCGCGCTGCGCCCATGCGTCGGCCGCCTCCGCATGCGCCGACGCGGCGTCGGCGACGCGCGCGTCGGCTGCGTCGAGCGCGCCGCGCAACTGCGCCGCATCGCGCTCGAGCGCCGCGACGAGCCGCATGCGCGTCACGCGAAACACCACCGCCGCCACGATGGCGACGACGGCACCGCCCGCCAGTGCGGCGGCCATCTGGATCATCCACGCCTGCCCGATCACGTCGTCACTCCGCCGCGTCGATGTCCGCGCTGCGTGCACGCTCGTGCGCGACGCCCTGGGCGGCGCCGTCGGCCGCGAAACGGGCCGGCAGCGTCACGATCGTCTCGAACGCGCGATACGGCGCGCCGACGCGATCGTCGGTGAAGCGCAGCGCGATATCGCCGCCGTCGCGCTTCAGGAAGTTGCGCACCGCGTCCATGCCGACGCCGCGCCCCGACACTTCGGTCACCGTGCTCGCGGTCGAGAAACCCGGCCGGAAGATCAGCTCGGCCACATCCTCGTCGGACAGCCCCGCGTCGTGGTCGGCATCGATCCAGCCGCGCTCGCGCGCGATGCTACGAATCCGGTCGAGCGCGAGGCCGCGGCCGTCGTCGCTCAGCACGAACCACAGCTCGCCGCCGCCCACGCCGACCGCGATGTCGATCGTACCGGACGCCGCCTTGCCGGCCGCGCGCCGCTCGTCGGACGATTCGATCCCGTGGTCCATCGAATTGCGCAGCAGGTGCATGAACACGTTCTTCAGCGTCGCGGCGATTTCGCTGCGCACGCGGTGGCCGTGGCTGTCGATATGCACGACCGGTGCCGGCTTGCCGAGTTCGGCCGCGAGCGACGGCAGCGACTCGATCACGCCGCCGAGCGCATCACCGATGCCCTGCGTGCCGAGCTGGCTCAGCATGCGGCGCACGGCGTCGCGCGCCGCGTGCCAGTCGGACGCGTTCGCCGGATCGGCGCCGTCGAGCACGCGCAGGCTCTCGCTGATGTGCGCGCGTTCGACCATCAGGAAGTCGGCGCCCTGCACCGCTTCGCCGCTGCGGCCGAGCGTGACCGCGTTGATCGTCGCGTAGTGCTCGACCGCGTCGCGCACGCGGGCCAGGTCGTCCATCAGCGCGTCGCGGTTCCACTCCGGGCCGCCGTCCGCGCGGCGCAGCGAGTCGTACGCCTGCTCCGCTTCATGGACGATGTTGGTCAGGTGCTGGAGGCTGTACGTGCGCGCATTGCCCTTGATCGTGTGCATGTTGCGGAACAGCGCCGCGACGATCGAGTGATCGGCGCGCTCGTGCTGGCGGATCATCCGCTCGTTCTCGCTGAGGAAGCCCTTCGCGCTGTGCACGAAGTCGTGGAACTTGTCCTGGCTGATCGACAGAATCTCGCCGATCATTTCGAGGCGGCGCTGCTGCTCGCCGGCCTGCGCGGTCAGCTCGCGAATCTCGGTCACGTCGCGCACGCACAGCATCAGGCGCACGACCGTGTCGGTCTCGTCGGTGATCGCCGACCAGCTCAGGTCGAGCCACTTGTCTCGGCCATCCGGCATCCGCTTCGCGACTTCGTTCACGAGCAGGTGCTCGTTGAACGCGAAGTTCATGCTGTCTTCGCCGAGGCACGCGTGCACGGCCGCATCGACCTGCGAGCGCGCGTCGGAACCGATGTTCGAATCGTCGAACACGAGCGCCATCAGGTCGCGGCCGGCGATATCGTTCGTCTCGAAGATGGTTTCGAGGTATGCCGAATACTCCGCATGCACGACGCCGCCCTCGACGACGGTCAGGATCCCCTGCTGCATGTTCTGCAGCATCGCCTGGATGTCGGCCGTCTTCTGCTTGAGCTGCGCCGAGTTCTCCTGGATCTTCTCGATCATCCCGTTGAACGCGACGATCGAATGGCCGATCTCGTCCATCCGGCCCACCGGCACGCGGCGCGTGAAATCCTGGCTCGTCGCGATCTCGCTCATCGCCGTCTGCATCCCGATCAGCGGGCGCGTGATCTGGCGATACAGCAGCAGGCCGAGTGCGGTCAGCAGCACGATCACCGTGCCGGCGACGCCCGCGATCGCCGTCGCCGTGGTCGACAGCATCCCGTTCAGCGCGCTGATCGCGTCGTCCTTCTGGCGGTTCTTCTCGACGCGCAGCGTGTCGACGATGCTTTCGAGTTCGTCGCGATACTGCGCGACGTTCGCGAACAGGTACGCCTGCGCCATCTCGGGCTTGCCGTCGGCCTTCATCTTCACGGTGTCGTCGATCGCCGCGAAATAGTTCGCGGCGCTCTCCTTCGCCTGCGAGACGAGCCCGACCTGCGCCTGGCCGACCGCCGACTTCGCCTGCACGTCGAGCGCGGCGCGCAGCGCGCCCTGCTTCGCCTTCAGCTCGTCGCGCGCCTGCGCGGCGGTGTTCGCGTCGGGCGCATAGACGAGCGTCATCGTCGCGATCTGGATGTTCTTCACATCGGCGACGAGATCCGCCGACGCGAGCGCGCTCGGCACGATTCCCTGGGTGACCTGGCGTACCTCGGACGCGCTCTTGCGGGTCTGGTACACAGCATAGATGCCGATCGCGGACAGCGCGAAGAACGTCAGGACGACTAGCAGCGTAATGCGATGACGGATGGTCATGAGTACAGCTCCCCGCAGCGATCCGGCTTCGACCGCCGTTTGGTCTATTGAAAGAATGTGAGCGCCGAATTATCGGGGATGGTGTATGACGCTCCGATGACCGGAAATCAATCATTCATTGATAAAAACGAAATGAATAATTGCGACGAAAGCGCCCTAAAGGTTTGCCTGGATCTGCCGTTAACCTCATGCCACAAGGCTTCGGTCGGCGATCCTGCGCGGCCTTTGAATTCCAGGTTCGGATATTTTATTTTTATTTATTTAATCCGCGAATTAGCCGCAATCGGGCTTTCGTAAAACGTTTGCGCATTATCGACGAATTCAGTCGAGTTCGCGATTTTTTATTGCCGGGCGTGATTCTACGGACGGATGAAAACGATTCCGCCCGCCCCGGAGCGACGATACATGGACTGCATCGTCGGCCCCGGTGCGGGCTTGAGCGGCTAACGACCGGTCAGTGGCTGCTGGCGCGCGTCGCCCCCAGCCCCGTTTCCGAACGCACCTGCTGCGCGGCGAACGCGCCCTTCTCCGCCTTCGCGCGCAGGCTCGTGTCGAGCACCGAGAACAGCCACACGCCGACGAAGCCGATCGTCATCGAGAACAACGCGGGCGACGTGTACGGGAACCATGCCGAACCCTTCGGATAACCGAGCGTCGCCTCCCACACCGACGGCGACACGATCGTCAGCCCCACCGACGAGACCAGCCCGAGGAAGCCGCCGATGACCGCGCCGCGCGTGGTGCAGCCCTTCCACATCATCGACAGGAACAGCACCGGGAAATTGGCCGATGCCGCCACGGCAAACGCCAGCGACACCATGAACGCGACGTTCTGCTTCTCGAACGCGATGCCCAGCAGCACGGCGATCACGCCGAGCACCAGCGTCGTGATGCGCGACACCTTCAGCTCGTCGGCACTGTTGGCCTTGCCGTTCTTGAAGACGGTGGCGTAGAGATCGTGCGACACCGCGGACGCACCCGACAGCGTGAGCCCGGCCACCACCGCCAGGATCGTCGCGAACGCCACGGCCGAGATGAAGCCGTAGAACACGTCGCCGCCCACCGTCTTGGCCACCAGCACCGCGGCCATGTTGGCCGTGCCCGCGCCGCCCTTGATCACGCCCTTGGCCACGTCGGCCAGTTCCGGATTGGTCAGCACCAGCGTGATCGCACCGAAACCGATGATGAAGATCAGCACGTAGAAGTAGCCGATCCACGTGGTGGCCCAGAACACGGATTTACGCGCTTCCTTCGCATCCGGCACCGTGAAGAAGCGCATCAGGATGTGCGGCAGGCCGGCGGTGCCGAACATCAGCGCCATGCCGAACGAGATGGCCGAGATCGGATCCTTGATGAACCCGCCCGGCGACATCACCGACAGCCCGATGCGGGTCGCGTCGTCCGGCGACTTGCCGGCATTCGCGGCGATCGCGGTCTTGACTTCGACGGCATGGGCGAACAGCGCCTCCGGGCTGAAGCCGTACTGCGCGAGCACCATGATCGCCATGAAGGTCACGCCCGCGAGCAGCATGCACGCCTTGATGATCTGCACCCAGGTGGTGGCCGTCATGCCGCCGAACAGCACGTAGACCATCATCAGCGCGCCGACGATGACGACCGCCACCCAGTAGTCGAGACCGAACAGCAGCTTGATGAGCTGCCCCGCGCCCACCATCTGCGCGATCAGGTAGAACGCCACCACCACCAGCGTGCCGATCGCGGCGAAGCTGCGGATCGGCCCCTGCTCGAAGCGATAGCCCGCGACGTCGGCGAAGGTGAACTTGCCGAGGTTGCGCAGCCGCTCGGCCATCAGGAACGTGATGATCGGCCAGCCGACCAGGAAGCCGATCGAGTAGATCAGGCCGTCGTAGCCCGACGTCATCACCGCCGCGGAAATGCCGAGGAAGGATGCCGCCGACATGTAGTCGCCCGAGATCGCCAGGCCGTTCTGGAACCCGGTAATGCCGCCGCCGGCCGTGTAGAAATCCGCCGCGGAACGCGTGCGCGACGCCGCCCACTTGGTGATCCACAACGTCCCGGCCACGAACAGCGCGAACAGGACGATGGCCGTGGTGTTGGTCGCCTGCTTGGCGGTCTGCCCGACATCGCCGCCGCCCGCGACGGCCGCGCCGCATACGCCCGCAGCCAGCAGCGCGACCAGCGTCATCGAAAGTGTCTTCTTCATTGGGCGACGTCCTGCAGGATGTCCTGCGTCAGTTGATCGTATTCGTTGTTCGCGCGGCGCACGTAGATGCCGGTGATGACGACGGTGAACACGATCACCGCCATGCCGACCGGTACGCCGACACTCGTCACGCCGGTGCTCACCGGCTTCGCGAGGAACGACTTGTCGAATGCGATCAGTGCGATGTAGCCGTAGTACACGATCAGCATCAGCACGGTCAGGCAGATACCGAGCGTGTTGCGCCGTCGCTTGAGCTGCGCATACTTCGGATGCGCTTCGATTTTTTTCACCAACCCATCATGCATCGCCTGTCTCCTGGTTTGCTTTTTGAATGAGTTCGGCGATTCTGAAGAGCGAAGCTGACTGCGGGCTTACTCGGTCTTTCGCGAGTGGCACCGCGAGGACTATGGTTTTCCCTAGCGGTACGGGCGCTGTGGCGCTGTCGCACGCGAGCTGCTTATCACGTGTTCTCCACCGTACATCGGGCACGCCTCAATGGCGATGCCATTTCGGCGTCGCGATGCGGGTTGGTCGAGACGCAATTTCTCGACAGTCGTCAATCAATGGATATTCGCGCGCAGCAGGCGTCACTCACATCGATCGAGCGATGGCGGGGATAGGAGTGTCGACGGAGCATGCCGTCGGTGCGGCGTGAAGAATCTGAAGCCTTTTTTTGCCGTCGGCCCGTTGACATCCCGCCCCCGCCGGCCGCGCTTGCGTAGTGGTCGACAAGATCGAATCGCGGATCTTCATGCTCTTATTCGTCGTCCGCGAATCGAATTGCTTGCGAGGGGTTTCCACGAGATGGCGGATTCGCTGCGCCGCCAGCGCATCCCCCGCTGCACGCGCTGGGGAAAAATACGGAGTTGAAGTCGACGGTGATTCGGTTGCGGTGACGCGAAACGGGCACCCGCGCGCCGGACGATTCCACTCCCGTTGCAGCCTGACCGCCATGCGATCAGTTTTCACGCGCGTCGGCGAGCCAATCCTCGACCTGTAGCCCCGGAACTCGCGCAAACTCGCGCACGTTATGCGTGACGAGCACCAGACGCCGCGCGCGTGCCTGCCCGGCGATCAACGCATCGTACGGACCGATCGGGGTGCCCGCCGCGGTCAGATGCGCACGAATCTCGCCGGCGTGCTGAGCATCTTCGACATCGAACGCCACCCCCTCGAACTGAAGTGCCTCGACACGTGCCACGTTCGCAGCCGCTCTCTGGCTCTTGTAGGCACCGTAATAGAGTTCATGCGCGACGATCGCCGGCATGCCGAAATCGGCTGGCTGATACGTGCGCAGCCGTGCCAGCATGGCCGGCTCGCCTTTCAGGATGGCGATTACCGCGTTGGTATCCAGCAGAAATTTCATTCGAATACGTCCAGATCCGGTCGCTCCTGAGCACCAGGCTCGGTCGTGGCGGCGGCTTCGAAATCGGCGTCCACCGGGCCGATCAGCGGCGTGAGCCAAGCCCAGTCTTGCGGCACCGGCTCGAGAATCACGGATGAACCGTGGCGACGAATCCGGACCTCGGTCGTGTCGAAGCGGAAATCCTTCGGCAGACGGACAGCCTGCGATCCGCCATGCTTGAAAATCTTGGCAGTATCCATCCTCGCCCCTCGTGTATCTACGAAATGTATCTATTTTAACCATTCCGCGCGCTGATGACGAGTCACCCGATCGGTATATGAACAACGAGCAACGTGGCATCGCGGGACACCCGATTCATTCCCACTGGGAAACAATCAATCGCACGGCGGCGATTCACGTCGCCGCCCGCACGCCCTAGACTGTCGCATCGCTCCCCTTTCCGGACCCCACGCAATGCCCAACGTCCTGCCGCTGACCACCGATCCCGAGTCGGGCCTCCAGTACCGGCTGCGCCCGGCCACTGGCCGCCCCGCTGCCCGCCTGTTGCTGCTGCATGGCGTCGGCGGCAACGAAACCAACCTGCTGAACCTGGCCGACGTCATCGATCCGCGCATCGAGATCGCCTTCCTGCGCGCGCCGCTCGCGTTCGGGCCCGACCAGCATGCGTGGTTTCCGGTGCGCTTCGGCCCGAACGGCCCCGAAATCGACGCGGCCCGCGCGGACGCGAGCCGACTCAAGCTGATCACGCTGCTCCGCAGCTTCCGTGGCAACGATGACGCGGGCGCCGCGTTGCCGACGGTGATTGCCGGCTTCAGCCAGGGCGGCATCATGAGCGCGAGCGTCGGCCTCACGTCGCCGCAGGACGTCACCGCATTCGCAGTGCTGTGCGGGCGCATCCTGCCCGAAATCGATCCGCTGATCGCGCCGCGCGATGCCCTTCGCCCGCTCCATGCGCTGATCGTGCACGGCCGCGCCGACGACAAGCTGCCCGTCGCGTGGGCCGACACCGCCGACGCGAAGCTCACCGCGCTCGGCGTCGCGCACGAAACGCGGCTGTATGCGGCCGGCCACGAGCTGACCGCGGAGATGGCCGGCTCGTTCGCCCGATGGGTCGGCGAACGAGCCGGTTTGAACTGACCTTGGCGGCACGCCGGGGCGCCGGCCGCGAACGACCCGGCGCGCCCGGCGCATACCGTCTTCAGGCGCCCCGCACCGGATCGGCAACGGCGCGCGTGGCCGAAGATGCAAGCGCATCCGCCGCCTGCTCGCGCGCCGCACCACGCTTCGCCAGCTTCCAGCCGACCACCAGTGCGAGCACGACGACCGGAATCGTCGCGATGGTCCACGTGCCGCCCGGATAGTCGAATGCCATCAGCACCAGCACGCCGACGAGGAAGGCCAGCGTGAGCCACGACGTGAACGGCGCGCCGGGCATCCGGAACGACACGGCCTTCAGCTCGCCGCGATCGACCGCACGACGGAACAGGATCTGGCACATGACGATGAAGCCCCACGTCGTGATGATCCCGAGCGACGCCATGTTCAGCACGATCTCGAACGCCTGCGCCGGCACGATGTAGTTCAGCGGCACGCCGATCGCATTGATCGCGACCGTGATCAGGATCCCGCCGTACGGCACGCCGCGTGCGTTCATCCGCGACACGAAGCGCGGCGCCGATCCGCCCATCGCGAGCGAGCGCAGCACGCGCCCGGTCGAATAGAGGCCGGAGTTCAGGCTCGACAGCGCGGCGG
This sequence comes from Burkholderia sp. AU31624, assembly GCF_020420065.1. Taxonomy (NCBI): domain Bacteria; kingdom Pseudomonadati; phylum Pseudomonadota; class Betaproteobacteria; order Burkholderiales; family Burkholderiaceae; genus Burkholderia; species Burkholderia sp. AU31624. The sequence goes on along the minus strand of NZ_JAIZRT010000002.1, from coordinate 1,022,685 downwards.
TCAGCACCACGACGTTCATCACGGTGCCGACGTACGGCACGCCGAGCTTGCTGAAGAACGTCACGAACGGGCTTTCGTGCGCGCTGTACGCCGTCCACGGCAGCAGCATCGTCAACAGCACGACCGAGCCGACGTAGAACAGCGCAATCCGCCACATCACGCTGTTGATGGCTTTAGGCAAGACCTTGCGCGCATCGGCCGTCTCGCCCGCCGCGACGCCGACGAGCTCGATGCTCGCGTACGCAAATACGACGCCCTGCACGATCAGCACGGCCGGCAGGATGCCGTGCGGGAAGATCCCGCCGTGATCCGCGACCAGGTGAAGCCCCGGCATCTGCCCGGCGACCGGATGGCCGCTCGCGAGAAACACGGCGCCGACCGCGAGGAACACCGCGAGCGTCCCCACCTTGACGAGCGAGAACCAGAACTCCATCTCGCCGAACACCTTCACGCCGATCATGTTCATCACCGACACGATCCCGAGCGCGCCGAGCGCGAACACCCACTGCGGCACGTCCGTGAACACGGCCCAGTACTTCATGTAGATCGCGACCGCGGTGATGTCGACGATGCCGGTGGTCGCCCAGTTCAGGTAGTACATCCAGCCCGCGACGAACGAGGCGCGTTCGCCCATGAACTCCCGCGCATACGACACGAAGCTGCCGCTGGTCGGCCGGTGCATCACGAGCTCGCCGAGCGCGCGCATGATCAGGAACGCGAACACGCCGCAGACGAGGTACACGAGCGCGAGCGCCGGCCCCGCGTGCTGCAGGCGCCCGCCCGCACCGAGAAAGAGGCCCGTGCCGATCGCGCCGCCCATCGCGATCATCTGCACGTGCCGGGGCTTCAACTGCTTCGCATAGCCGGCTTCGTGCGACGCGAACATCGCATCCGGGTCGGCATGTCGGGAATCCGCGCCACCGGCCGAATCGGCCAGGCGCTCGCTGCTGTGGGTCATCGTGTGTCTCCGTTGTTTCTTGATGTGTCGCGCCCCGCGCGGGGGCGCGTCGGATGCAGTCGCATGCAAGCCGCCGGCGTCACGCACCGACGGCCCGCGCAGCCGGCGTCAAAGCACGCGCGGCCGGATCAGTGCTTCGGGTTGCAGCGCTTCCTCGACCTGCGCAGCGGTCATCCACTCGCGCTCCAGCACGACCTCGCGGATCGACTTGCCGGTCGCGTGCGCTTCGGCTGCCACGGCGGTCGCGCGCTTGTAGCCGATGTACGGGTTCAGCGCGGTCGCGAGCGCGACCGAGCGTTCCATCGTTTCGCGCAGCCGCTCGGGATTCGCGGTGATCCCGCTCACGCACCGCTGCGCGAGCGTCGTGCAGGCGGCCGTCAGGTGGCTGAAGCTGCGGAACAGCGCGCTGGCGATCACCGGCTCGAACGCGTTCAACTGAAGCTGCCCGGCCTCGGCCGCGAAGGTCACGGTCAGGTCGTTGCCGAACACCTCGAAGGCGACCTGGTTGACGACTTCCGGGATCACCGGATTCACCTTGCCGGGCATGATCGACGAGCCGGCCTGCACGGGCGGCAGGTTGATCTCGCCGAACCCCGCGCGCGGGCCGCTCGACAGCAGCCGCAGGTCGTTGCAGATCTTCGACAGCTTCACCGCGATCCGCTTGAGCACGCCCGACACCTGCACGAACGCGCCGCAATCCTGGGTCGCTTCGATCAGGTTCGGCGCGGTGCTCAGGTCGAGCCCGGTAATGCGCCGCAGCGCCGCGAGCGCCTTCTCCGCGTACTGCGGATGCGCGGTGATCCCCGTGCCGATCGCGGTCGCGCCGAGGTTGATCTCGCGAATCAGCCAGCCGGCTTCCTGCAGGCGCGCGATGTCTTCCGTCAGCATCACCGCGTAGGTCGAGAATTCCTGGCCGAGCGTCATCGGCACCGCGTCCTGCAGCTGCGTGCGGCCGAGCTTCAGCAAGCCGGCGAACGCGTCGGCGCGCTCCGCGAACGCATCGCGCAGGCGCGCCATCGCCTCGAGCAGGTGCTCGACCGCGAAGCAGGTCGCCACGCGGATCGCGGTCGGATAAACGTCGTTGGTGCTCTGCGCGAGGTTCACGTGCTCGTTCGGATGCAGGTATTCGTACTGCCCGCGCGCGTGCCCCATGAGTTCGAGCGCGCGGTTGCAGATCACCTCGTTCGCGTTCATGTTGGTCGACGTGCCGGCCCCGCCCTGGATGATGTCGACGACGAACTGGTCGTGCAGGCGCCCTTCGCGGATCTCGACGCACGCGGCGGCGATCGCATCGCGGTACGGCCGCGGCAGCAGCCCGAGTTCGCAGTTCGCGTCGGCCGCGGCCTCCTTCACTGCAGCGAGCGCCATCACGAAGTACGGCAGCGACGCGATGGTGCGGCCCGAAATGTCGAAATTCTCCTTCGCGCGCAGCGTATGGACGCCGTAGTAGGCCTCATTCGGGATGCTTCGCTTACCTAAAAGATCCGCTTCGACGCGGAAGCCGTTTTCTGTCATCGTGCCCCTCCTGGATGTCTCGTGCCGCTCGTCGTGCGCCGCTTCCCGACGCGACGGGTTCGCATTCTATGCCTTTGCAAAAACAACCTCCCTTCTGTATTATCGAAAGCGGTTTTGCGTGGCACGCAACAATGAGAATCGGATGAAAAAAGGCGCGAGGGAAACCGGCATCGATCACATGGGCGCGATGCGCGCGTTCGTCAGGGTGGTCGAAACGGGGAGTTTTTCGGCGGTCGCCAAGGAGATGCACGTGTCGACGTCCACCGTCGCACGCAAGGTCACCGCGATCGAGGAGGCGCTCGGCGTCGCGCTGCTGCACCGCTCCACGCATAGCGTGACGCTCACCGAAGCCGGCCATATCTACCTGGAACGCGCCGTCACGCTGATCGCCGATCTCGACGACACCTTGCGCGTGGTCGCCGAGCTGAATGCGCAGCCGAGCGGCCCGCTGAAGCTCACCGCGCCGGTGGCGTTCGGCCGCCGCCATCTCGCGCCGCTGGTCGCGCCGTTCCTCGCGCGCTACCCGACGATCCAGCTCGACGTGCGGCTCACCGACAACCACAACGACCTCGTGGCCGGCGGCTTCGATCTCGACATTCACGAAGGCGAGAACTACCTGGACAACCTCGTCGTCCACCGCCTGTCACGCAACGACAGCATCCTGTGCGCGACGCCCGGCTATCTCGACCGCTGCGGGCGCCCGGTCACGCCGGACGACCTCAAGCAACACAACTGCCTGCGCTACGTGCATCCGGAAGGCGATCCGCGCTGGGATCTCGTGAACGGCGACGCGCATCACAGCGTGCTGCCGGCCGGCAACCTCGTCACCGACCATTCGGAGCTGCTGCTCGAAGCGACCTGCGCCGGGCTCGGCATCGCGGAGTTCGAGATCTGGCTGGTGCGCGACCTGCTCGCGAGCGGCCGGCTCGAAGCCGTGCTGCCGCGCTACCGGCTGCAGAACCGGCTGACGGGCGAATACATCTACATCGCGTACCTGGCGAACCGGCGCAGCTCGGCGAAGCTGCGCGTGCTGAAGGACTTTCTCGCGGAACACCTCGCGCATATCGGCGAGTTGTCGGCGCTGGAGCTGACGAAGATTCGCGGCGCGAGCGTGTAGCGCACGCGCCCTGGGTCGGGTTCGCGCCGCTGCGCACGGCCCGCGTCGCGGACCACCGGCAGCAGCGCATCCGCGCCGTTCAGGCCGATCAAGCCGCCTGCAATTCGAACGGGAACGTGGCGTGCCCTATCTCGACACCCTGCGTGTTGAGCATCCGCGGCCGATGGAAGCCGGCCAGCGGCGCGCGCTGCTCGGCCGTGCCGATCTGCAGCCGCTCGAGCAGCTCGCTGACGACCATGTAGAGCACGTCGAGATTGCCGTCCTCGATCTTCACCGAGATGCCGAGCGCGCCATCGGCGCCCAGCGCCCGCGTGCGCTCGGACGCCCGCACGCCGATCCCGTAGCACGCATCGGCGCCGAGCTTGCCGACCACCTGCCCGCCGAACGCGTTCATCAGCACCGTGCAATAGCGCCCTTCGCCGGCAACCAGCTCCGGATACGCGGTCATCGCATGATGAATGCGCGCCAGCGCGCGGACGCGATCGGTGATGGCGTCACCGCCCGCTTCCACCGTATCCGCCCCGTCGGCCAGCGATGCGTAAAGCCGCGCGAGCCGGTCCAGCGAAAACGCCGGCGTCGGCAGGTTGCACCCGTCGATGCCCCACTCAACCTCGTCGTCGCGCAGCCCGCACGCGTCGGCCACCACGTGCTTCACGCGCACCTGCATCGGATGTTCGGGCAGATGGTAATCGGCGATCGCGGCGCCGATCGCCTGCGCGCCGGCCAGCATCCCGACGTGCTTGCCCGAACAGTTGCTGCACACGCCGGTTGGCGTGTAGTCGCGCTTGATCCACGCGCGGTACACCGCGTCCGACAACGGCGGATGGCCGCCGCAACGCAAGTCCGATTCGTGCGCGGCGACCTTGGCGAGCATCGCGCGCGTGCGTTCGATGTGCCGGTCCTCGCTGCTGTGCGACGCGCACATCAGCGCGATATCCGCATCGTCGAAGCCGAAACGCTCGGGCGCGCCCGTCTCGAGCACCGACAGCGCCTGCGCCGGCTTGGCCGCCGAGCGCGCGAGCGTCATCCGGAACGGATCGCCGAACCGGGCCAGCAGCCGGCCGCGTGCATCGACCACCGCCACATGGGCGACGTGCGTGTTCTCGATCGCATCGCCTCGGTACGTGACGACTGCTGCGCGTTGGGTGTCCATCTTGTGTTGTCTCCATGCTCGGGGCCTGCTTGCCGGGGCCCGTCCAACCGGTACGGCAGTGTATCGAGTCGTCGCCGCCGCGCACGGCCGGGTGATGGAAAGTGGTGTTGCACGCCACGCAAAGGCAATCCGCCCCCCACGAAAGCCTGACCGAATTAGTACAAAAACCATTCGATCGTTTACAGAATTAGTACCAATCCGTACAATTGCGACCGCAAACGCGAATCATACGCATTTACATTGACGTTTTCCGATGTTCCGTGCGGCCCGCCCGGCATCGAGAAGACGCACCTGCTCACCGAACCTTCTGCTGCCTCTCGATATGCCCGCCCAGTTCAAGACGAGGCCTCGCGCCCTCGTGTCGGCGCTGACCTGCTCCGTGTTCCTGACCCCGCTGCTCGCTTCCGCCGAAACCGCCCCTGCTCCCGCACCCGCCGCCGGCCAGCCCGCCCCGGCCGCCGACGTGCAGGCGACGCTGCCGACGATCCACGTCCAGTCGACCGCGCCGTCGGACATGCAGGTGAAACGTTCGCCGTCGTACAAGTTCACCGCGCCGCTGCTCGACACGCCGCGCTCGGTCACGGTGATCCCCGAGCAACTGATCAAGGAAAAGAACGTCACGTCGTTCGCGGACGCGCTGCGCTCGGTGCCGGGCATCACGTTCCTCGGCGGCGACGCGGCCGCGAACCCGTCGGCCGATCGCCCGGTGATCCGCGGCTTCGAATCGCGCAACTCGATCTTCGTCGACGGGATGCGCGACTCGGGGTTGCAGAACCGCGAAACGTTCGCGGTCGAGCAGATCAGCGTGATCAAGGGCCCCGATTCGGTCTACGCCGGCCGCGGCTCGGTGGGCGGCAGCATCGACATCGTCACGAAGACGCCGAAGAACGACAACTTCATCAACAGCAGCATCGGCTTCGGCACCGACGGCTACAAGCGCGCGACGGTCGACGCGAACCACAAGATCAACGACACGACGGCCGTGCGCCTGAACGTGATGGGTCACGACGCGAACCAGGCCGGCCGCAACGACGTGTACAACAAGCGCTGGGGCGTCGCGCCGTCGATCGTGTTCGGGCTGAATACGCCGACCACGGTCACGGTCAGCTACTACCACATGAACTCGTACGACATGCCGGACTTCAGCGTGCCGTTCCGCGCGTCGGGCGGTGCGCCGGTGCCGACCGATCGCGGCCAGTTCTTCGGGCTGAATACGCGCGACTACCGCTACGGGCAGACCGACACCGCCCAGGTGCGCGTCGAGCACAAGCTCAACGACGACTGGAAACTGAAGAACACGACGATGTTCGGCCGCTCGACGCTCGATTACGTGGCGACGAATCCGCAGATCCTCGCGTCGAATCCGACCATGCTGAGCCTGCAGGCGAAGAGCGGCAAGTACGCGCTCAACGGCTTCTCGAACCAGACCGAAGTGACCGGCAGCGCAAGCCTGTTCGGCATGAAGCACACGATGACGGCCGGCGTCGAGTTCAGCCATGAACAGGCACGCTACGAGGGCTACCTCGTGTCGGATGCGACCGGCAACAACATCCGCTCGGGCGGCCCCTGCTCGGTGGCCGGCAACTGCACGCCGCTCGCGGGCGGCTGGAACCCGAACATGCCGTGGACCGGCAGCATCGTGCTGAACGGCGACAAGGGCTTCCCCGGCGCGACGACGAACACGCGCACCGACACGGTTTCCGCGTACCTCTTCGATACCGTGAAGCTGTCCGAGCGCTGGCAGTTCAACACGGGGCTTCGCTTCGACCGCTACGACACGACCGGCAAGCAGGCCGGCGTGGCCGACCTGTCGAACACGTCGAACCTGTTCAGCTACCAGTTCGGCCTCGTGTTCAAGCCGGTGAGCAACGTGAGCCTGTATGCGTCGTACGGCACGTCGTCGAACCCGCCGGGTTCGAACGGCGGCCTCGGCGGCGGCACCGACCAGATCACCGCGACGAACCAGGATCTCGCGCCGGAACGCTCGCGCAACATCGAGATCGGCGCGAAGTGGGACGTGCTGCAGGATCAGCTGTCGCTGACGTCGGCGCTGTTCCAGACCGAGAAGACCAACGCGCGCGTGAGCGACGGCCTCGGTCACACGGTCAACGCGGGCAAGCAGCGCGTGCGCGGCGTCGAATTCGGCTTCGCGGGCAACTTGACGCCGAAGTGGCACGTGTTCGGCGGCTACTCGTACCTGAACGCGATCACGACCGATGCCGGCCCCGGCAGCCCGGGCGCATCGGGCCTGCCGATGGTGATGGTGCCGAAGCACAACTTCACGCTGTGGACGAGCTACGACGTGATGCCGAAGCTCACGCTCGGCGCGGGTGCGACGGTGATGAGCCAGACCTATGCGTCGGTATCCGCGACGACGAAGAAATGGACGCCCGGCTACGCACGCTTCGACGCGGCCGCGACGTGGCGCGTGAACAAGACGATGGACGTGCAGCTCAACGTGCAGAACCTGTTCGACAAGAAGTATTACTCGAGCGCGTATCCGATCTACGCGACGTGGGCGCCGGGCCGTTCGGCGATGGTCACGCTCAACTTCTATCAGTAACGCGGTTGGCGGCGGGCGGGCGCGATGCGCCCTTCCCCGCCGCACTCACCACGGCAGCGAATACGTCTTCACGTTCGTGAAGCTCTTCATCGCTTCCTGCACGCCCTCCTTGTAGCCCAGCCCCGAATCCTTCACGCCGCCGAACGGCGTCACTTCGAGCCGGTAGCCCGGCACTTCACGCACGTTCACGCTGCCGACTTCCAGCTCGGTGATGAAGCGCGTGATGTGGTCGAAGCGGTTCGTGCAGACCGATGACGACAGCGCGTAGTCGGTGCTGTTCGACATCCGGATCGCTTCGTCGATGTCGCGGAAACGCATGATCGGCGACACGGGGCCGAAGGTTTCGTACTTCACGAGCGGCATGTCGGGCGTCACGCGATCGATCACCGTCGGCGAATACAGCGCGCCGCTCCGCACGTTGCCGACCAGCAGCCGCGCCCCGCGTGCGATTGCGTCATTCACCTGCTGCTCGCAGAACTTCGCGGCCGCTTCGTCGATCACCGTGCCCATGTCGACCGACGGATCGGACGGATTGCCGTACGACCACGCACGCGTTTTCTCGACCACGAGTTCGGTAAAGCGATCGGCCACCGACTCGTGCACGAGCATCCGCTTGATCGCGGTACAGCGCTGCCCCGAGTTTTTATACGAACCCGACACCGCGAGCGTGCTCGCTTCATCGAGATCGGCGTCTTCCATCACGATGATCGGATCGTTGCCGCCGAGTTCGAGCACCGCACGTCGGTAGCCCATGCGCGACGCAATCGACTTGCCGATCGACACACCGCCCGTGAACGTAATGAGATCGATCGCCGGGTTCGTGATCAGCTCGTCGGCAATCTCCTCCGGGTCGCCGGTGAGCACTTGCAGCATCTGTGGCGGCAAACCGGCTTCGTACAGGATGTCCGCGAACAGGTAGCACGACAGCGGCACCTTCTCCGACGGCTTCACCACGATCCGGTTGTTGGTCGCGACCGACGGCACGATCTTGTGCGCGACCTGGTTCATCGGATGATTGAACGGCGTGATCGCCGAGATCACGCCGAGCAGCGGATCGCGCTGCGTGTACACGCGGCGCTTCTTGCCGTGCGGAGTCAAGTCGCACGAGAAGATCTGCCCGTCGTCCTTCAGCACTTCACCGGCGCCGAACGTCAGCACGTCGGCCACGCGGCCGGCTTCGTATGTGGAATCCTTGATGCACAAGCCGGACTCGGCCGTAATTAGCGCTGCAATCTCGGCGGTGCGCGAACGCACGATGTCGGCCGCACGGCGCAGGATCGCCGCGCGATCGTAGCGCGAGAGCGTCGGCCGGTAGGCACGTGCGGCGGCAAACGCACGCCGCACATCGTCCAGTGTCGCCTTCGGCACGGTGCCGACCAGCGCGCCGTCGTACGGGTTGCGCACGTCGATGACCGCGTCGCGCCACACGCGCTGCCCGTCGATGCGCAGCGCTTCGTGCCGCACGTCGGATGCGGGAATCGGCTTCAGGACCGTGCTCATGTCGTCTCCGTCTTTGTGAAGCGTGATCTTGGTCACGCTTCCGGTTAGCGCACCACCACCAGCCCTTCGTATTCGAGGCAGCGGCACAGCGTCGCCCAGGCCGGCGTATCGGGCCATTCCCGTGCGTGGGCATCGATGCGGATCGGCCGCCCGAATTCGCGCGACGCGCACGCCAGCAGTGTGTGCGCGATGCCGCTGCGCCGATACGCGGGTTCGACGTACAGCCGCGTGAGCGACGGCGATCGCCCGGCACCGCCACTGTCGTCGTCGATATCGAGTTCGCCGATCGCCTCGTCGTCGCGATACGCGACCGCCGTCGCACGTGCATCGTCGAACACGATGCGGATCACGCGCTCGCAGCGATCCCTGAACACGACGACGTGCATGGCGCGCCTCTCCTTGGCATCACGTTGCAGGCGAACGCGATGCGCGCACGCCTCCCTGCGCCCGCGAACCGGGGACTAATCCGGATCGTCCAGCGGCGACGGTTTGAGTATCGTCTTGCCACGTCGGCGCGCAGTAGTGCCAGACGGCACCTTTCATTGAGTCCACATCCGCGGCGCGGCGCGCGTATTCTCGCGACATCGCGCCCCTCGCGGGCCGCACGCACGCCCCGCGCACCGCCTCGCGTTTCCCGTACCGATCACAGGAGGAAGCATGCCGAGTCGTACCCCGACCGCCTTATGGGCCCAGCAGTTCCGGCGGTCGTCGGCGTCGAGCCTGCAGGACCAGATCCGGCGGATGCTCGTGGCCGCGATCCTCGACGGCCAGCTCGCGCCCGATGCCGCGCTGCCGTCGAGCCGCGAGCTCGCCGACCAGCTCGGCGTCGCGCGCAACACCGTCGTGCTCGCGTACCAGATGCTCGTCGAAGAGGGCTACCTGATCTCGCGCGAACGCAGCGGGCACTTCGTGAACCCGAAGATGCTCGAGGGCGTGCCTGGCTTCGCGGCCGCCAAGCCCACTGTGCAGCCGGGCGGCAGCGAAGCAACACCCGGCCGCCCCGCATGGGACAAGCGCATCGCGTATCCGCCGTCGAGGCAGCGCAACATCGTGAAACCCGCGAACTGGCAGCATTACGAATATCCGTTCATCTACGGGCAATTCGACCAGTCGCTGTTTCCGACCAACGACTGGCGCGAATGCTGCCTGAAGGCGCTGTCGGTGATGGAGATCCGCAACTGGGCGCCCGACCTGATCGAACGCGACGACGAATCGCTGATCCAGCAAATCCGCACGCGCGTGCTGCCGCGGCGCGGCGTGTTCGCGATGCCCGACGAGATCGTCGTCACGAACGGCTGCCAGCAGGCGCTGTACCTGATCGCGGACCTGCTGTGCGGCAAGCACACGACGGTCGGCTTCGAGAACCCCGGTTATCCGGATGCGCGCAACATCTTCGAGAACCGCAACGCACGGCTCTTGCCGCTGCCCGTCGACGGCCACGGGATCGCACCCGACGCGCTCGGCGCGACGCTCTCGCGCTGCGACTACGTGTACGTGACGCCGAGCCACCAGTGCCCGACCACCGCGACGATGCCGGTCGAACGCCGCCGCGCGCTGCTCGATTGCGCGCAGCAGCATGACTTCGTGATCATCGAGGACGACTACGAGAGCGAGAACACGTTCTCCGGCACGCCGCATCCGGCGCTGAAGAGCCTCGACACGGCCGACCGCGTGATCTACGTCGGCAGCCTGTCGAAAACATTCGCGCCGGGGCTGCGTCTCGGCTACGTGGTCGGGCCGCGCGAGCTGATCCGCGAACTGCGCGCGCTGCGGCGGCTGATGGTGCGCCACCCGGTTGCGTATATCCAGCGCGCGTTCGCGACCTTTCTCGCGCTCGGTCATCACGACGCGTTGCTGCGTCGGCTCGCGCATGCGTACAGCGAGCGCTCGCAGGCACTGATGGCCGCGCTCGATGCGCACTTGCCGGAAGCGCGCTACGTGCCGGTGACGGGCGGCGCGTCGTGCTGGGTCGAGGGCCCGCCGTGGCTGGATGCGACGCGCCTCGCCGCCGATGCACAGGAAGCCCGCATCCTGATCGAGCCGGGCAGCGTGTTCTTCATGAACGATGAAGGCGACGCGCGGCGCTGCTTCCGGATGGGGTTCTCCGCGATCCCGCTCGAGCGGATCGAGCCGGGTGTGCGGGCGCTCGCGCAATGCGTGCGTTCGCAACGACCGGGGGCCTGACCGGCGGCGAAAAGGCGTCGTGCGCCGGCGCGGCGGAGTCACCTCGAAGCCCGCATGTTTCGCGCGCTGCAGCTCGAAAAACCGCTTCACCGGTCGGCCGTGAGTCATCCTGCAGCATGACTCACGGACACATGCGTGCTGACCGCCTCGTCGGGTATCGATGAACCGCAGACGTGGGCACAAGACGCATCGCTTCGACCAACAGGTGATGTTCCGCTGCCTCATCGAACTCCGCCTACGCCACTCGCTCCCACACGCCGATACAGTGCGACTTCAACACGACGTCGTCTGAATTCATTGCGTTTCGATTCGTTTAGTAAATCCAATAAAAACATTACAACTCTCCAAATCCGATTGACAACGGATTCGTCCAAATCCTAGTGTTACGACGCTGAAAGACGGCAACAAGCGACGACGCAGCAACGGTTCGATCGATTGGATTGCCAAAGAACAAAGTGCGTGGACAACCGGAGGGGCGATCATGATTCGATTCACGACGCTCGCGGCAATCCTGGCCGCGGCGTGCGCATTGAGCGGGTGCGGAGGCGGTGACGGCAGCGACGGATCCGCGGCGTCGGTATTGGCGGCACGCCCGTCGGATGCCTCGGCCGATACGACCAATCTCGATGACAACCGCAACCTGTCGTTGACGCAGTACGTCGATCCGCTGATCGGCACGCTCGCGAGCAATTCGCCGAACCCGGTGCCGGCGGGACAGGCCGGCAGCGTCGAACCGGCCGCCGGCCTGCCGTCGGGCATGGTGCAGTGGGCGCCCGACACCAACACCACGCCGGCGCCGAGCAACAGCCAGGAGCCGAACTCGCCCGCCGGCTACTACTACGACATCCATTCGATCCAGGGCTTCAGCCTGACGCACATGCCGGGCGCCGGCTGCAGCGGCAACAACGGCGAATTTCCGGTCATGCCGACCACCGACCCGACGCAGCTCTCGCCAACCTTCAGTCATGCGAATGAAACGGCCAGGCCCGGCTACTATTCCGTGCTGCTCGACTCGCAGATCAAGGTGGAGCTGACCGCTACGCTGCGCACCGGCTTCGGCCAGTTCGCGTACCCGGCCGGCAAACCCGCGCTGCTGGTACTCGACGCGACCCGCACCAACACCAAGACCTCGACCACCGGCTCCGTTACGCAGGTTTCCGACAGCGCCATCTCCGGCAGCACGATCGGCGGTGGCTTCTGCGGCAACTCGGTGCCGGTTCCCGTCTACTTCTACGCCGCCTTCGACCAGGCTTTTACGTCGGCGTCGATTACGCACGGCGTGGCCCAACTGGGTTTCCGCCCGGGCCAGACGGTCAGGATGAAGATCGGCATCTCCTACGTCAGCGTCGCCAACGCGAAAGCCAACCTCGACGCGGAAAATCGCGGCTGGGACTTCGCGGGTGTCCGCACACAGGCCGACCGTATCTGGAACGACCGCCTCAATAGCATCCGCGTGGCGGGCGGCACGCTCGACGCGAAGAAAAAGTTCTACACGGCGCTGTATCACGCGCTGTGGGCACCGAGCATCTTCAGTGACGTGAACGGCCAGTACATCGGCTTCGACAACACCGTGCATCAGGTCGCCAAGGGCCAGCAGGCCCAGTATTCGTCGTTCTCGGGCTGGGACATCTACCGCTCGCTGATCCAGCTGAAGTCGATCCTCAACCCGTCCGAGACCAGCGACATGATCCAGTCGCTGATCAACGACGCGGACCAGTGCGGCGCGATTCCGCACTGGGTCAACGACAACGTCGAGGACGGCGTGATGCCGGGCGACGCCGGTTCGCTGATCGTCTCGAACGCCTATGCGTTCGGCGCGCGGCGCTTCGATACGCGGTCCGCGCTGCAGCACATGGTGAAGATGGCGAACATCCCCGGCACGGCCTGCAACAACGTGACCACCAACGGCGGTCGCGCGAGCTACCTGCAGACCGGCTACATCACCAACGGCGAGTGGGGACAGGCTTCGTCCACGCTCGAATACACGAGCAGCGATTTCGCGATCTCGCGCTTCGCGGGCGCACTCGGCGATGCCGCCACGCAGCGCATGCTGCTGAGCCGCTCGGCTTACTGGCAGAACCTGCTCGACACCACGCTGACGCCGCCGCTGATCGCGGCGCGCCAGTCGAACGGCGCGTGGATTCCCGAGACCCCGAGCAGCGGCGACAACTATGTGGAAGGCAATGCCGAGCAGTACACGTGGATGGTGCCGTACAACGGCGCCGGCCTGTTCGCGCAGCTGGGCGGCAATGCGGCAGTGACGTCGCGGCTCGACCAGTTCTTCACGGTGCTCAATGCGGGCCTGAGCCTGCCCAACTTCTACATGGGCAACGAGCCGACCTTCGAGGTGCCGTGGCTCTACAACTGGGCCGGACAGCCGTCGGGCACGCAGCGCGTGGTGCAGCAGATCCTCGCCAGCGCGTTCGGCACCGGCCCCGACGGCTTGCCGGGCAACGACGACCTCGGCGCCGTGTCGGGCTGGTATGTGTGGGGTGCGCTGGGCCTGTATCCGCAGATCCCCGGCGTCGCGGGCCTGGCGATCGGCAGTCCGCAGTTCCCGCAGATCGATGTGCGGCTCGGCAATGGCCGCACGTGGCGGATTCGTGCCGAAGGCGCGCCCGCGTCCAGCTATGTGCAGTCGCTGTCGATCAACGGTCGCGCGCACGATGTGCCGTGGGTCGCCTACGACGACATCGCGAACGGCGCGACGCTGCACTTCGCGATGGGCAGCGCGCCGTCGCAATGGGGCAGCCGGAAGCAGCCGCCGTCGTTCGGCGTGCCGGTGGCGATCAACGCGGTCGACAGCTACAACAATCGCGGCTTCAGCGCGGACGGCGCGACCAATGCCGACGGCCAGGGCGCGGACTTCGACGGCAGCCTGTTCAGCTACTCGCTGAATGCGCTGGCAGCGGCGGGCGTGCAGCCCGGCAAGCCGTTCGCGGTGGCCGGCGCGAGCGTCGCGGTGGCGGGCGGGCCGCTCTCGCTCGACAACACCGTGACCGTCGGCCAGACCGTGATGCTGCCGCCGGGATCGGCCGGCACCGGCGTGGTGGTGCTCGGCTCGGCCAACAATGGCCCGAGCAGCGGTACGGCGCAGCTGAATTTTGCGGATGGCACGAGTCAGGCTGTGACGCTGGCGTTCGACGACTGGACGCTGAATGGCGGCAGCGCGCATGCCAGCGCGGCGATCGCCGTCACGATGGCGTACCGCAATTCGGGCAGCGGTCAGCAGGACAACGTGAAGACCTACATCTTCGCGCAGAAGATTCCGGTACCGCCCGGCAAGGTGGTGACGAGCATCGTGCTGCCGCGGCAGGTGAGCGCCGGCAAGATGCATGTGTTCGGGATCGGGATGGCGGCGTCTTGATGCCCGCTTGACCAACGGGGATACATCGGACCTCCGATGTATCCCTCGCCGGCCGGTGCCGCGGCCGCATGCGCGTGCGCGCCGTGACTCATCGCGCAACAGCGACGGATTCGCGATACTCCCCTGCGGCAGATCTTTTTACCCATTGCTCCGCACCGATGCTTTCTGTCGATGCGCGTCACCGAACTCGCCGTCGGGCATCCACCGGGCGCCGGTAGCCAGGCGCACCGGCCCGGCTTCTCCCGCTGGCCCAAGCGAATCCCCCCCACTGGCGCTACCGCCAAAAACGAGCGCTCACTAACGTGTCGATACCGCGTGCCGCATGCGCGCCAGCGCCTTGCGCACCGCTCACCATTCGACAGGAGACACGTTATGGCAGATACGCTCACCGCCCCCGTCACGGCCGCCACGCTCGCGGCCTTTTCCGACGCCTTCAACCGGCACGACGCCAATGCGTTGATGGGCTTCATGACCGAGGACTGCGTGTTCGACGCGGCCGGCGGCCCCGACATCCACGGCACGCGGTTCGTCGGCCGTGACGCGGTACGCGCCGCGTTCGAAGCCGTGTTCAAGACCTTCCCCGACGCGCACTGGGGCCACGGCCGCCACACCGTCGCCGGCGAGCGCGGCGTCTCCGAATGGGTGTTCACGGGCACGCACGCCGAAGGCTGGCGCATCGAGGCCGAAGGCTGCGACCTGTTCGAATTCCGCGACGGACTGATCGCCGTCAAGCGTGCCTTCCGCAAGGAACGGCCGAAGCAGCCGGCCTGAGCGCACCGCCCGGGCCACCGTGCCCGGCGCGCATTTTGAAACGAATCGATTCATTTCATTCCACATTCCCCGGCAGCGGGCGGAATGACTTGACCGGCCTTCCCCAGCAAATAGCATCTGGAACAAGACGTTCCGTTAATTGAACAATCGGAGACAACCCATGAGCGAACAATCCACTTCCCTGCGTGCATCGGCGAACGGTCCGCAGGACATGACGCCGTCCGAAGCCTTCGTCGAGACCCTCGCGGCCAACGGCGTGACCGACATGTTCGGCATCATGGGCTCCGCGTTCATGGATGCGATGGACATCTTCGCGCCGGCCGGCATCCGCCTGATCCCGGTCGTGCACGAACAGGGCGCGGGCCACATGGCCGACGGCTATGCGCGCGTATCGGGCCGCCACGGCGTCGTGATCGGCCAGAACGGCCCCGGCATCAGCAACTGCGTGACAGCGATCGCGGCCGCGTACTGGGCGCATAGCCCGGTCGTGATCGTCACGCCGGAAGCCGGCACGATGGGCATCGGCCTCGGCGGCTTCCAGGAAGCGAACCAGCTGCCGATGTTCCAGGAGTTCACGAAATACCAGGGCCACGTCACGCACCCGGCGCGGATGGCCGAATTCACCGCGCGCTGCTTCGACCGCGCGCAGGCCGAGATGGGCCCGACCCAGCTGAACATCCCGCGCGACTACTTCTACGGCAAGGTCAAGGTCGAGATTCCGCAACCGCGCCGGCTCGATCGCGGCGCCGGCGGCGAACAGAGCCTGGACGACGCAGCCGCACTGATCGCGCAGGCGAAGTTCCCGGTGATCATCTCGGGCGGCGGCGTCGTGATGGCCGACGCGATCGAGGAATGCAAGGCGCTCGCCGAACGGCTCGGCGCGCCGGTCGTCAACAGCTACCTGCACAACGACTCGTTCCCGGCGAACCATCCGCTGTGGTGCGGCCCGCTCGGCTACCAGGGCTCGAAGGCCGCGATGAAGCTGCTGTCGCGCGCGGACGTCGTGATCGCGCTCGGCTCGCGCCTCGGGCCGTTCGGCACGCTGCCGCAGCACGGGATGGACTACTGGCCGAAGGACGCGAAGATCATCCAGATCGACGCCGATCACAAGATGCTCGGCCTCGTGAAGAAGATCTCGGTCGGCATCTGCGGCGACGCGAAAGCCGCGGCGGTCGCGCTCACGCAACGCCTCGAAGGCCGCACGCTCGCGTGCGACGGCTCGCGCGGCGAGCGCGCCGACCAGATCGCGACCGAGAAGGCCGCGTGGGAGAAGGAACTCGACGACTGGACGCACGAGCGCGACGCGTACAGCCTCGACATGATCGAGGAGCAGAAGCACGAGAAGCCGTTCAGCGGCGGCCAGTACCTGCATCCGCGCCAGGTGCTGCGCGAGCTCGAGAAGGCGATGCCCGAGGACGTGATGGTGTCGACCGACATCGGCAACATCAACTCGGTCGCGAACAGCTACCTGCGCTTCAACAAGCCGCGCAGCTTCTTCGCGGCGATGAGCTGGGGCAACTGCGGCTATGCGTTCCCGACGATCATCGGCGCGAAGGTCGCCGCGCCGCACCGCCCGGCCGTGTCGTATGCGGGTGACGGCGCGTGGGGCATGAGCCTGATGGAAACGATGACCTGCGTGCGCCACAACATCCCGGTCACGGCCGTCGTGTTCCACAACCGCCAATGGGGCGCGGAAAAGAAGAACCAGGTCGACTTCTACAACCGCCGCTTCGTCGCCGGTGAACTCGACAACCAGAGCTTCGCGGCGATCGCGCGGGCGATGGGCGCCGAAGGGATCACGGTCGACCGCCTCGAGGATGTCGGCCCGGCGCTCAAGCGCGCGATCGACATGCAGATGAACGAAGGCAAGACGACGATCATCGAGATCATGTGCACGCGCGAACTCGGCGATCCGTTCCGTCGCGACGCGCTGTCGAAGCCGGTACGCATGCTCGACAAGTACAAGGACTACGTGTAACGCCGCGTCGCCGGCGCAACCCGTTGCCGGCCGCGCGCCCCGCTCGCGCGGCCGGCCCTCCGGCCGGACGCCGTGCCCCGTGCGGGCCGCCGCATCCGGCCGTTTTTTCTTTTCTTACCCGAGCGAACGATGAAAGCCCTCGACCGCATTCTCGACGCCGCGCGCCGCCAGCCGATGCGCATCGCACTGTGCGAAGCCGACGATCCGCGCGTGCTGCAGGCCGCCGCGCGCGCGACGCGCGACGGTATCGCCCGCATCGTGCTCGTCGGCAACCGCGCGGCGATCCACGCGGCGGCTGCACGCGACGCGATCGATCTCGACGGCATGACGCTCGTCGATCCGGCCACCGCCACGCAGCGCGATGCCTATGCCGACACGCTGCACGCGCTGCGCAAGAGCAAGGGCATGACGGCCGATGCCGCACGCGACGCGGTGCTCGACCCGCTCTGCCACGCCAACCTGATGGTGCGGCTCCGCGATGCGGACGGCTCGGTCGCGGGCGCCGTGCATGCGACGGCCGACGTCGTGCGCGCGGCGATCCAGCTGATCGGCGTCGATCCGGCGTTCCGGATCGTGTCGAGCTTCTTCCTGATGATGCTGTGCGAGCCGTTCCACACGATCAAGGGCGGGCTGATCTTCTCCGACTGCGCGCTGGTCGTCGATCCGGACGCCAGTCAGCTCGCCGAGATCGCGATGGCCGCTGCCGACAGCGCGCACGCACTGCTCGGCGAAGAGCCGCGCGTGGCGATGCTGTCGTTCTCGACGAGCGGCAGCGCGCATCACGCGGCGGTCGACAAGGTGACGGCCGCGACCGCGCACGTGCGCGAACTCCGCCCCACCCTCGCGATCGACGGCGACGTGCAGCTCGACGCGGCGATCGTCGCGGAAATCGCCGAGCGCAAGATCGCGCATTCGCAGGTGGGCGGCCACGCGAACGTGCTCGTGTTCCCGAGCCTCGAAGCAGGCAACATCGGCTACAAGCTCGCCGAGCGGATCGGCCGCGCGAAGGCCGTCGGCCCGCTGCTGCAAGGGCTGCGCCGCCCCGCGAACGACCTGTCGCGCGGCTGCAGCGCCGACGACGTGTACCACGTGATCGCGGCGACCACCGTGCAGGCGCAGGCGGCCGCGCAGCGCGCCGCAACCGGCGAGGCCGCACACGCATGACCGCCGACAAACTGGCGATCCTGATCGCGGTGATCGGCGCCGGCAGCTATTTCCAGACCGTCACCGGCTTCGGGCTCGGGATGATCGTGATGGGCGCGACGAGCGGCTTCGGGCTCGCGCCGCTTGCCACCGTCGCCACGCTGATGAGCGTCGTGTCGCTCGCGAACGGCGCGACCGCACTGCCCGGCCGGCTGCATCACATCGACTGGCGCGCGGTCGGCGCGGCGACGCTCGGCATCCTGCCGTCGGTCGTCGCGGGCGTGCTGCTGCTCGAATGCCTGAGCCGCTCGGCGGCCGACCTGCTGCAACTGATCCTCGGCGCGGTCGTGCTGTATGGCGGACTGAGCGCGACGCTGCGGCCGACGCCGCTCACCGAGCGCTCGGACAACCGCAGCTTCTTCGTCAGCGGCCTGTTCGGCGGCTTGCTGAGCGGGATGTTCGGCGTGTCGGGGCCGCCGCTGATCTTCCAGTTCTACCGGCAGCCGCTGACGCTCGTGCAGATCCGCTGTGCGCTGATCGTGCTGTTCACGACGACCTCGGCCACACGCGTGCTGTACAGCGCATGCGAAGGCCAGCTCGATCGCGACATCTGGCTGCTGGCCGCGATCGCAACGCCGGTCGTGATGCTGACGACGGTGGCCGCCCGCCAGTACCCGCCGCCGCTGTCGCCGGTCGCGCTGCGCCGGCTTGCGTTCGGCGTGCTGATGGTGATCGGCCTCGGGCTGATCGCGACGTCGTTGCCGCCGTTGCTGCATCGCGCTTGATGTCGCGCAGCGTGCGCCACGTCGAACCGCCCTGTTCCCGGCAATCGATTCGGACTCGACGCCTGCGCTTCGAATGCAGACATCCGCATCACCGCCGGGCGCCGATCCATCCGGCGATTTCGACGAGCCGCTTCATATCGGGCGCCGACGCAAGATCGATCGCGAGCCGGTGCCGGTAATATGGGCCGAGATCGAGCCCGACGCCCAACCCTAGCACTTCGACGCGGCCCGCCGACTCCTCGCGCGCAACGACCTGCTTCAGATGGTTGTCGAGGTAGAACGGATCGTTCGCGAGCGCCGTCGCGCCGTCCATCGGGCTGCCGTCCGAGATCACGACGAGGATCTTGCGCGCCTCCGGCCGTGCAGCGAGCCGCGCGCACGCCCATTCGACCGCTTCGCCATCCACCCCTTCGCGGAACAGATCGGCCTTGAACAGCGCGGCAATGCCCGTGCGCGCATGCCGCCAGCGGGTATCCGCGTCCTTGAACACCAGGTGGCCGGTTTCGTTGAGCCGGCCCGGATGGCGCGGCTTGCCACGCGCGAGCCAGTCCTGCCGGGCGCGGCCGCCGTTCCATGAGAGCGTCGTGAAGCCCAGCACTTCGGTTGCCAGACCGGCGGCATCGCCCGCGCGGGCCAGCGTGTCGACCATCAGCGCGACGCCGTCGATCCACGTCTTCATCGACCCGGAGCAGTCGATCAGGAACGCGAGCGCGCAGTCGGCATGCGGCCGCACGCGTTCGAGCCGGAACAACCGACGTTCGGCCGGCGAGCTGACGAGTTGCGCGAGCCGGCGGCCGTCGAGCCGGCCGTGCTCCTCGCCGAACGACCAGCCGTCGGCCTGCGGCACGACGAGCGCCGCGCGCAGCACGCGGGCGAGCCGCGTGACGTTGATCCGCTGCGCGGCGACCTGGGCGTCGAGCCGGTCGCGATACTCGCGCAGCAGTGCCGCGCGGATCTGCGCGGCCGGTCGAAGCTCGCGGTCGTAGCGCGTCGTATAGGCACGGTAGACGGCATCGCCGCCCTGCAGCACGACGCTGTCGCCCGTCTCCACGAGTGCCGGCATATCGATGCCCGTCTCGTCGAAATCGACCCACAGCGAGAAATTCGTCAGTGCATCGTCCTGCTCGCGTGCGTCTTCCGTCTCCGTGTCCACGACGGCTGCACGCGCATCGCGGATCATCGCCGCAATCCACTTCGCGAGCGCCAGCGCGTGTTCCGCGAAGGCGCGCTGATCGTGCCGGCACCGCTTGAGCCCGGCAAGCTGCACGCCGATCTCGGGCACGATCGCCGCGCGCGACGCTTCGATCAGGTCTTCCGTCTCTTCGAGCACGGGCCAGCCCGTCAGCCGCGACCATGCGATCTGCGCGACGGTGTACACGAGAATCCCGATATGCGTATCGGCCTGCCCCGACCGGTGAAACGCGCGTGACCAGGTCTCGAAGCGATGACGCAGGTTCTGAACGACACCGCGCATGGCAGGCGGCGCGACCGACTCGCAGCGCAGTTGCTCGAGCATCTCGAACAGCACGCGTTCGACCGGATCGTCTCCGGACAGCGCGCGATGCAGGTCCGCATCGGAATGCAGGATGCGCATCGCGGCACCGTCGGCCGCGCCGCGCCATGACGCGAGATCGTCGTCGGCGGCCTGCGCGCGCAGGTGCGGTGCATGGATCGGCAACGGCCGCAGGTCGCGGCACACGCGGCCCGCGCGGTAATGCAGCGCCGCGTCGCGCGTCAGCGCACGCACGGTCGAAGCACCCAGCGCTTCGCGCGCCGATGCGCGGCGTGCGGCGTCGCGATCGGCGCTCACCGCCCCGCCCCCGGCTCGCCGCCGCCCCGCGACGCAACCGCCAGCTCCTCGCCGAAACAGCGCTGGTAATACTCGGCGACGACCGGCCGCTCCGCGTCGTCGCACTTGTTCAGGAACGTGAGCCGGAACGCGAGCGCCGGATCGCGGAAGATCTGACAGTTCTCGGCCCAGTTGATCACCGTGCGCGGCGACATCAGCGTCGACAGGTCGCCGGTCGCGAAGCCGTTGCGCGTCAGCTCCGCGAGGCTCACCATCGATTCGAGCAGCGGGCGGCCGGCTTCGTCCGCGAGTTCCGGCACGCGCGCCCGCACGATGCCGATCTCCTCGTCGCGCGGCAGGTAGTCGAGCGTCGCGACCACGTTCCAGCGGTCCATCTGCGCGTGGTTGAGCATCTGCGTGCCGTGGTAGAGCCCGTTCAGGTTGCCGAGCCCGACCGTGTTCGCGGTCGCGAACAGCCGGAACGACGGATGCGGATGGATCACGCGGTTCTGGTCGAGCAGCGTGAACTTGCCGTCGCGCTCCAGAATCCGCTGGATCACGAACATCACGTCGGGCCGCCCCGCGTCGTATTCGTCGAAAATCAGCGCGACCGGGCGCTGCAATGCCCACGGCACGATCCCTTCCTGGAATTCGGTTACCTGCACGTCGTCGCGCACGACGATCGCATCCTTGCCGACGAGGTCGAGCCGGCTGATGTGGCCGTCGAGGTTCACGCGCACGCACGGCCAGTTCAGCCGTGCCGCGACCTGTTCGATATGCGTCGACTTGCCGGTGCCGTGCATCCCCTGCACGAGCACGCGGCGGTTGCGTGCGAAGCCCGCGAGGATCGCGAGCGTGACGTCCGGGTTGAACCGGTATGCATCGTCGATATCGGGTACGTGATCGTCGCGCGTGCTGAACGCGGGCACCATCAGGTCCGAATCGAACCCGAACCGTTCGCGGACCGACACCATGCAGTCCGGCTTGTTCGCCACCCCATCCATTGCGTTGCGCTCCTGTCGTTGCTGTCGTTGCTGTCCGCGCGGGCGTCGATCTTCGCGCCCGCGCCGGTCGCGTTTATGGAACGATTCGTTCCATCGCTGAAAATGCGTACCGGGTTGCCGCGCCCCCCCCCTCACGCGGCCGGCCTGCCAGGCCGTTCGGTACAATGGCCGCCATCCAGTTTCCGGAATGCCTGCCATGCTGCCCGCGGATACGCCCACGCTGCGCGCCTTCGCGCTGCTCGAACATCTCGTCCAGGCCGGCGATGCCGTGTCGCTCGCCGATCTCGTGCGTGAAGTCGATCTCCCGAAGGCGTCGCTGCACCGGATGCTCGCGTCGCTCGAAGCCGGCGGCCTCGTGATCCGCGAGCCGGGCCGCAAGAACGCGTATGCGATCGGCCCACGCCTCGCGCGGCTCGGCACTGGCGTGCTGCTGCATGCGGGCGCGCGCCGGCTGCGCCACGCGATCCTCGAACGGCTCGTCGCCGATCTCGGCGAAACCTGCAACCTCACCGCGCTGCACGACACGGAAGTCGTCTATCTCGACCGCGTCGAAGCCGACTGGCCGCTGCGGCTCGACCTGCAACCCGGCTCGCGCGTGCCCGCGCACTGCAGCGCCAGCGGCAAGCTGCTGCTCGCGCTGTTGCCGCGCGACGAACGCGCCGCACTGGTGCGCGCGCTGGCGCTGCCGCGCTACACGCCGAACACGATCTCCGACCCCGAATTGCTCGAAGCCGAACTCGACCGTACCGCGCACAAGGGCGTCGCGATCGACAACGAGGAATTCGTCGCGGGCATCGTGTGCATCGCGGCGCCGATCGTCGGCGACGACGGCGCGTGCATCGCCGCGGTCGCCGTGCATGCACCCGTGTCGCGCGCACCGCTGTCGCGGCTGCTCGACCACGTGCCGCGTTTGCAGGAAGCGGCGCGCGCGCTCGCGGACACGTTCTAGCTCCCGCACGGCGTGGCGGCGCACGCGCAACGTCACGACGCGCGCTGGTAGTAGAGGTTCTGCGGATGGCGCGCATCCGCGAAGAAGAACCAGCGTTCCGCGACCAGCCCCGCGTACTGGATCACGAACGCCGCGCCGAGCGCGACGGCGGCCGCGACCGACGTCGGCGCGAGCGCGCCCGCGCCGGTCAGCACGAACGGCACCGCGAATGCGCCGATCAGGAAGCCGGCCTTCACCGCGCGCAGCGTGCCGTTGCCCTGCCCATGAAAGAATTCCCGCGTATTGAATGCGCTGGCCGTGAAGCCGCGCGATTTCTGCTCGACCTTGTCGCTGCGGATCCCGGTCGCGCTCTGCACGGTCGACTTCGGCCGCAGCCGCGCATTGCGTGCGAGCGACGCGAGCCGTGCCACGCCACCCGCGAGCGTCAGCACGCAGGCGGCCACGGCGAGCCGGCCAACCAGCGACGGCGCGAGCCACGCGGCGCACGCCGTCGCCAGCGTGCAGCCCGACGCGCAGCCGAGCAGCACGAAGTTCACGAGCGTCAGCGGGCTCGCCCATTCCTGCAGGAAGCGCAGGCACGCGTAGATCATCGCGGTGCACACGAACAGCGCGACGCTCGCGAGCGCGCCCACCGCGCCGATCAGCAACGTGCCCGGCCAGCCGAACAGGTGCGCCGCGCCATAGGCGAACGCGCACGCGAGAAACACCGGCAGCGCGATGCATTCGCGCGACAGCCACGACGTGCGCCACATCGCGATCGCGCGCCAGGCCCGCTCGGGGTGGCCGAGATGGAAGAACGACGCCAGCAGGCCGAGTGCGCCGAGCGCGACCGACAGCGCGGCGCCCGTCACGTAGAACGACGCAGCAATATCGACGCCTGCCGTGCGCGCCAGTGCCTCGACGATCACGAGCGTCAGCAGCAGGCCCTGTGCCGCACCGCACAGGGTGGTGAGGAAAACGACCGAAAAAGCTGGGCGCATGGGGACTCCGTTTTTTTCGTATGAGTGAAGGGCTTTGCGCTCAGCGCTGCGTCGCGAGCGACACGAGATCGATGTCGCCGCGCGTCGCGCGGGCCTCGAATGAATCGTCTTCGACGATGCCGTTCGATGCGCTGCCGCACCCGCCGCTGCTTCCGCACCCGCACGATGCTTCGGTCTTCACGCGCGGCAGGTAATGGTTCGACGGCCGCGTGCCCCATTCGGGCATCAGCTGATAGCCGCCGCGTTCGCGGATCGCGCGCGACACGTCCGACTCCGGATCGTGCACGTCGCCGAACAGTCGCGCCGACGTCGGGCACGCGAGCACGCAGGCCGGCTTCCGATCGCGCTCGGGCAGCGCTTCGTTGTCGATGCGGTCCGCGCAGAGCGTGCACTTCGTCATCTCCTTGCGGCCTTCGTCGAGCTCGCGGGCGCCGTACGGACATGCCCACGCGCAGTACTTGCAGCCGATGCACTTGTCGTAGTCGACCAGCACGATCCCGTCCGACTTGCGCTTGTAGCTCGCGCCGGTCGGACAGACGGGCACGCATGGCGGATCCTCGCAGTGCAGGCACGACTTCGGGAAATGAATCGTGTCGGTCATCGGAAACACGCCCGCTTCGTACGTCTGCACGCGGTTGAAGAACGTGCCGGACGGATCGTCGTCGTACGGGCGCATATCCGCGAGACTGCCGGCTTCGCCCGACGTGTTCCATTCCTTGCAGCTCGTCACGCAGGCATGGCAGCCGACGCACACGTTCAGGTCGATGACGAGGGCCATCTGGGTCATGGTGGTGCTCCTTCGATCAGCGATCTTCAGACTTCGGGCCGGCGGACGCCGCGCGCCGCAGCCGCGCGGCGAATGCGCCGGTTCCCGCGAAATACGCCTGCACGCGCTGCAGCACGCGCGGCGTGCCCGGCAGCGCCGGCATCGGCGCGAACTGCGGCAAGGTCGTCGCCGCATCGGCTTCGGCCGGATAGATTCGCACCTGCACGTCGTACCAGCCGGCCTGCCCCGTGATCGGATCGGAGTTCGACATCCGCGCACCGCCGCGCGCCGCATCCGGCAGCTCGTCGGTGATCACGTGGTTCAACAGGAAGCCGCGCTGCGACTCGCCCGCGTGCGGCCCGAGGTTCCACGCGCCGGACGCCTTGCCGATTGCGTTCCAGGTCCACACGGTGCCGGGCTCGACCGCCTCGCTGTAGCGTGCGCGGCAACGCACCTTGCCCCATGGCGATTCGACGTAGATCCATGCGCCGTCGTCGATCTGCTGGGCGGCGGCCGTCACCGGGTTCACGAACAGGTGGTTCTCGCCGTGGATCTGCCGCAGCCACGCGTTCTGCGAATCCCACGAGTGGTACATCGCCATCGGCCGTTGCGTGATCGCCGCGAGCGGATAGCGGCCCGCATCGGTCAGCCCGCTTTCGAGCGAGCGATGCCAGAACGGCAGCGGATCGAAATAGCGCGCGATGCGCTCGCGCAGATGGTCGGGCGGCTGGCGGCCCGACGTGCGGCCCTGCGCGGCGAGCCGGAATTTCTGCATCACGTCCGAGTAGAGCTGGATCACGATCGGCACGCCGAACTTGCGCATCCCGTTGTCGACCGCCCACTGCATGTACGGCCCGTTGCAGTTGCGCATGTACTGCAGCGGCTCCGGCAACCGGTGGTGGTACACGCAGTTGTTCTCCGCGTAGCGCTTCCATTGCTCGGGGTTCGGCTCGCCGACGACGGCCTTGCCACCCTCCTTGCCGCGCCAGCCGATCAGGAAGCCGGTGCCGGAATCGGGCGCGGTCTGGAAGTTGATGACGAAATCCGGGTAGTCGCGATACTTGCGCTGCCCGTCCGCGGTCGTGAAGGCCGGAAACTTCAGCCGGCTCGCGAGCTCGATCAGCACTTCCTGGAACGGCTTGCATTCACCGGTCGGCGGCACCACGGGCACGCGCACCGAGTCGACCGGCCCGTCGAATTCGGAGATCGGCCGGTCGAGCACCGACATCACGTCGTGCCGCTCGAGGTAAGTCGTGTCGGGCAGGATCAGGTCGGCGAACGCCGTCATCTCCGACGCGAACGCATCGCACACGACGAGGAACGGGATCCGGTATTCGCCGTCGTCGCGCTTGTCGACCAGCATCTTGCGCACTTCCGTCGTGTTCATCGACGAATTCCACGCCATGTTGGCCATGAAGATCAGCAGCGTGTCGATCGGATAGGGATCGCCGCGCCACGCATTGGTGATCACCGAATGCATGAGCCCGTGCACCGCGAGCGGGTATTCCCACGAGAACGCCTTGTCGAGCCGCGCGGGCGTGCCGTCCGGATGGACGAACAGATCCTCGGGGCCGGCGGGCCAGCCGAGCGGGCCGGTGGCGAGCGGCGTGTTCGGCTTGATCTGCGCCGGGTCGTTCGGCGGTTTCGCCGATGGCGGCACCGCGCGCGGATACGGCGCCTTGTGCCGGAAGCCGCCCGGCCGGTCGATCGTGCCGAGCAGCGACATCAGCACGGCAAGCGCGCGGATCGTCTGGAAGCCGTTCGAATGCGCGGCGAGCCCGCGCATCGCATGGAACGCGATCGGCACGCCCTTCACCGATTCGTGTTCCTTGCCCCACGAATCCGTCCAGCGCACCGGCAGCGCGATCGCGTGGTCGCGCGCGACCGTCTCCATCTCGCGCGCCAGGCGGCGGATCGTGTCGGCCGCGATGCCGGTGATGTCGGCCGCCCATTCGGGCGTGCAATCGGCCACCTGTTCGCGCAGCAGCGTGAACGACGGCGCGACGGGCGTGCCGTCGTCGAGCGTATAGCGGCCGTCGAGTGCAGGCTCGGCGCCTTCCGTGTGATGCAGCACCGCGCGGTTCGTCTTCGTGTCCCACCACATCCGGTTCTGCGGATACAGCGCGTTGACCTCCGGCGCGCCGCCGTCGCGCACGAACAGCCCGAACGTGTCGGCGCCGTCGCGCTGGTCGACCAGCTCGGCCGCGTTCGTGAAGCGCGACACGAATTCGAGGTCGAACGCGTCGCGCGCGATCAGCTCGTGCATCAGCGCCATGAACAGCGCGCCATCAGTGCCGGGGCGAATCGGAATCCATTCGTCGGCGATCGCCGCGTAGCCGGTGCGCACCGGATTGATCGCGATGAAGCGCCCGCCCGCGCGCTTGAACTTGCCGAGCGCGATCTTCAGCGGATTCGAATGGTGGTCCTCGGCGGTGCCGATCATGAAGAACAGCTTCGCGTTGTCGAGATCGGGCCCGCCGAATTCCCAGAACGAGCCGCCGATCGTGTAGATCATCCCGGCCGCCATGTTCGCCGAGCAGAACCCGCCATGCGCCGCATAGTTCGGCGTACCGAACTGTTTCGCGAACAGGCCGGTGAGCGCCTGCATCTGGTCGCGGCCGGTGAACAGCGCGAAGCGCTTCGGGTCGGTGGCGCGCAGGTGCGCGAGACGCTTTTCGAGCACGTCGAACGCGACGTCCCACGACACCGGCTCGAACTGCGCATCGCCGCGCTCGGCGCCCGGCTTGCGCATCAGCGGCTGCGTGAGCCGCGCGGGCGAATACTGCTTCATGATTCCCGACGAACCTTTCGCGCAGATGACGCCCTGGTTCAGCGGATGCGCGGGATTGCCGTCGATATAGCGCACCTCGCCGTCGCGCAGGTGCACGCGGATGCCGCAGCGGCACGCGCACATGTAGCACGTCGTCGTCTTGATCTCGGCCTGCTCGTCCCGCTCGCGTGCCCGATGTTCCATCGTCTGTCCTCGTTCGCGGATTCGCGGATGAGGGCGCGCCCGGCGGGGCGCACCCGTGAATCGGTTCATCCATGCTATGCCGGCACGCGGCCGACATAAAGTCGCATCCTCTGATCGGTGCTATCGGTCGGCCCGATAGTTGCCCCGATAGTTGCCCCGATCATCCACAGGCTCGGGCCGGAAGCTACATGCACGAAGGCCCGGCACGCGGGCCGGGCCTTCGGCGTCAGGCGTTAGCGCGCATTACCCGGCATCAACGCGGCGGATAGGCGAGCAGTTCGCTGTCGTCGAGAGGCTCGCGGCGGCTGCGGCGCGTGAGCCCGTAGGCGACGACCAGCACGCCGAGGCTGGCGACACCGAGCCACAGCGGCTTGCGCTGATCGGGGATGAACGCCATCGCGACGAGGATGCCGACCATCCCGATGATCGCGACCCAGGTGAGATACGGATACGCCCACATCTTGACGCGCAGCTTGCTGGCGGCCACCGGGTCGAGACGCTTGCGCAGGCGCAGTTGCGAGAACGCGATCAGCACGTACACGAACAGCGCAACGGTGCCGTACGAATTGACGAGGAACGCGAACACGGTATCGGGCGACACGTACGACATCACCACCGACACGTAGCCGAACACCGTGCCGAGCAGGATCGCGCGCACCGGCACGCCGCGCTTGTTGACCTTCGCGAGCGCGGCCGGCGCGTCGCCGTGGCGGGTCAGCGCGAACAGCATCCGCGACGCCGCATAGAGGCCCGAGTTGAGCGCGGACAGCACCGCCGTCAGCACGATCGCGTTCATCACGTTGGCGGCAGCCGGCAGGCCCATCACTTCGAGTGCGCTCACGTACGGCGTGGCCATCTGATGCGAGTTCCACGGCACCAGCGCCACGACGAGCGCGACCGAGCCGACGTAGAACACCAGCACGCGCGTGATCACCGAATTGGTGGCCTTCGCAACCGCTTTCGCCGGTTCCTTCGCCTCGGCCGCCGCGATCGTGACGATCTCGGCGCCGAAGTAGAAGCCGGTCGCCGCGACCGCCCCGCTCATCACCGGCCCGATGCCGAGCGGCATGAAGCCGCCGTGGCCGAGCAGCGTCGGCAGCACGGACGTCGTGTGCATCGACGCGGGCCACAGGCCGAGCACGTAGAGGCCGCCGAGGAACAGGAACACGATGATCGCGCCGACCTTGATCGACGAGAACCAGAACTCGAACTCGCCGTAGCTGCCGACCGAGATCAGGTTCGTGAGCGTCAGCACGACCAGCAGCGCGAGGCTGATGATCCACGCGGGCGTATCCGGCAACCAGAACTGGATCAGCTTGGCGCCGGCCACCGCTTCGAGCGCGACGACGATCACCCAGAAATACCAGTACATCCAGCCGGTCAGGAAGCCCGCCATCTTGCCGGGCCCGCGCCAGTTGCCGAACGCGAGCCGCGCGTATTCGTAGAACGAACCGACGGCCGGCATCGCGCATGCCATCTCGCCGAGCATCCGCATCACGAGCACGACGAGCCCGCCCGTGATCAGGAACGACAGGATCGCGGCCGGCCCGGTCTGCTGAATCACCACGCCGCTGCCGACGAACAGCCCGGCACCGATCACGCCGCCAAGCGCGATCATCGTCATGTGGCGCTGCTTGAGCCCACACTTCAGGTCACTCTGATTCGAGGGTTGCATGTCTTCTCCATATCCAGTTGTCCGGGCGCCGCCCGCTCGCCACCATCGGGTGAGCGCGGGTGCCGCCGGCGACGGCGCGTGCAGGGGCGCCTGCCGCCCCGGCCGCACGGATTTCTATTGCTTTTATTGTGTTCGACAACCCGGCGCGCGTTGTGTCACGCCGGGCGATATGCACTACGTTCAGGGCTTTTCGTCGTTCCTGAAGTAAGACAGGTAGAGCATCCGTTGCCCGAGGCGCCGGAACGGCGCGAACGGGTGGCCAGGCAGCGGCGACGTGAAGATCGGCAGCGTCTGCCGTGCGCCCTTCCCCGCGATCTGCTCGGCCAGCCGGCGGCCGGCCTGCTGCGAGTACGACACACCGTTGCCGCCGTAGCCGAGCGCGTAGTACACCGACTGCCGCGGGTCGGGCTGGCACACGCGCGGCATCATGTCGTGGCTCACGTCGACCCAGCCCCACCATGAGTAGTCGATCTCCACGCCGCGCAGCGCGGGAAACTTGCGCGCCATCCCTTCCTTCAGCAATTCGAAGTGACGCGGGTTCGGCGCATCGTCCCCGGTGATCGCGCTGCGGCTGCCGATCTGCAAGCGGCGATCCGGCAGGAAGCGGTAGTAGAAACGCAGCGTGCGCGTATCGGTCAGCACCTGTGTCGTGCGGAAATTGCATGCGTCGATCTCCGCGTCGGTGAGCGGGCGCGTGACCATCGAGTTCGACAGGATCGGCATCACCTTGCTGCGCAGCGACGGATGCAGCGTCTGCGCGGTGTACGCGCCGGTTGCGATGCCCACCGCCCGGGCCCGCACGACGCCGCCGGGCGTGCGCAGGTGATGCACGCCGTCGATCGTCTCAAAGCCGAGCACCGGGCTGCTCGTATGCACCTTCGCGCCGGCTTCGCGCGCGAGGCGCAGATAGCCGAACGCGAGCTTCAGCGCGTGGATGCCGATGCCTTCCGGCTCGTGCAGCGCGCCGGCCGCTTCGTGGTCGTTGATGAATTCGCGGCGGAAGGTTTCCGCGCTCAGCAGCTCGGACGGATAGCCGAACACGTCCTTCCACACCTTCGCCTCGGCCGCGAGCTTGGCCATGATGCGCGGACGATGCGCGATCAGGAAATGGCCGCCCGGCTGCGGGTCGCAGTCGATTTCCGCGACGAGCGACTTGAAGTGCTCGAAGCCTTCGAGGATCTCGTCGTGCATCTTCAGCGCGACGTCCTTGCCCCAGCGCTCGATCCACTGCGAGCGCGACAGCCGGCCCGATGCGTTCTGCCCCTGCCCGCCGTTGCGGCTGCTGCAGCCCCAGCTCGTGCGGTTGGCTTCCAGCACGACAGCCTTGATGCCGTGGTCCCGCGCGAGGCACAGCGCGGTCGCGAGGCCCGTGTAGCCGGCGCCGATGATCGCGACGTCGACATCGAGATCGCGCGTCACGGGGCCGTCGTCGGGCGGCGGGGTACCGGCCGTCGCGACCCAGTAGGTCGGCGCGTACTGCCTGCCGCACCCGGGCCCCGGCGACACGAGCGGATCGTAGGTCGGGTCGTAACGCGTATCGTTCGGCCGGCCGCCGGCGAAGCTGCTCGCGGTGCGTTCGATGGAAGGGGTCGACATGCTCAGACCTCCGACGCGGGCTGGCCTGCCGCGCCGCAACGGGCGCATGTGGCGATTCGACTGACTGATGCGGGGCGCGCGCTCGCCGCACGGGCGAATGCTGCCGACTGCCTGTTGGTCATGCCTGTCTCCTGATCGTTCTCTTCGGGTCGATCGTGTGCAGATGCTTCAATGCGGCGATCTGTCGAGGAAAGTGTAGGCAGGCCGATTTGTCGCAGGTAGGGCCAGTGGGCCGGATTCGCTTGGACCAGCACGGGGGCGGCGAACGGCGTGCGGCAGCGGGCGAGAGGGGGACCGTGACGGTCAAAAAGGATCAGCGGCGCGGGCGCGACGCCGCCGAGCGACCGGGACGCCGGATGGCGAGCAACAGCGGGCAGACGGTGTGGGTCGCAATCGGCAGGGGTGCACAGCGTGGGCCTGACGCCACCGGGAGACCGAACAGCCGGCAGCATCGGACGACCGGCTGACGGCAAGGGTCAGAGGCACGGCATAGGCATAGGCATAGGCATGGGCATGGGCATAGGCATAGGCGTGGCCGTGGCCGTGGGCTCGAGTGTGGGCACGGCACCGACCGACGACCGCACCGCCGATACGACCCGCCCCCCCACCCCACCCGCCGTCACATCGCGCGCACCGCGACGCCGTCCACGCCGCCGCGCTTCTCGATCGCCCGCGCGGACACGATCGACAGGAGTGCAGACAACATCACGTAAACCCCGACGAGCCACGGCGCCCCGCCGTTCACGCGCAGCAGCGCGGTCGCGACGATCGGCGTGAGCCCGCTCGCGAAGATGCCCGACACCTGGTAGACGAACGAGATGCCCGTGTAACGCACGTTCGCGTCGAACAGCTCCGCGAACAGCGCGGCCTCCGGCCCGTACGCCATCGCGTAGAAGATCCCGAACGGGATCACCAGCGCGAGCCACACGGCGAGCAGGTGGGTCGACTGCGTCTGCAACAGCCAGAACGCGGGCAGCACCGACAGCCCGCACAGCGTCGCGCCCCACCGGTACACGCGTGCGCGGCCGAGCCGGTCGGACAGCCCGCCGAACACCGGGATGAACACGCACATCACGACCGCCGCGCTCATCACGCCGAGCAGCGCGTCGCCGCGCGAGATCGACAGGTTGCGCGTCATGTAGCCGATCGAGAACACCGCGAACACGTTGAAGAACACGCCGTCGATATAGCGCGCGCCCATCCCGAGCAGGATCGCCCGACGATAGTTGGCGAGCAACTCGACGACCGGCAGCTTCGTCGCGCGCCGCTGGCGCTTGAGCGCGACGAACTCGGGCGTATCGGCCACGCGGGTGCGGATGTAGAAGCCGACCGCGACCAGCAGCAGCGACGCCGCGAACGCGACACGCCAACCCCACGCGAGAAAGGCGGCATCTGGCAGCGCACGCGACAGCGCCGCGACCACGCCGGCCGCGAGGCACAGCCCGATCGCGAGCCCGATCTGCGGCAGGCTCGCATACAGCCCGCGCCGGTGCGGCGGCGCGTACTCGTAGGCCATCAGCACCGCGCCGCCCCACTCGCCGCCGAGGCCGATGCCCTGCAGCACGCGCAGCGTCAGCAGCAGCACCGGCGCCCACATGCCGATCTGCGCATAAGTCGGCAGGAACGCGACGCCGGCCGTCGACACGCCCATGATCAGCATCGTCAGGATCAGCGCGGACTTGCGCCCGACGCGGTCGCCGAGATGGCCGAACAGCAAGCCGCCGAGCGGGCGCGTGATGAAGCCGACCGCGAACGTCGCATACGCGAGCATCGTCGACACGAACGCGTCGCCGGCCGGAAAGTACTGCTTGTCGAACACGATGCCGGCGACCACGCCGTACAGGAAAAAGTCGTACCACTCGACGGTCGCGCCGATCACGCTGGCCGCGGCCACGCGTCGGACGACCCGGGAATCGATTGCCATGCGAGCTTCTCCAGGTAAGGATGCGCCGCAACCTGCCCCGGCGCCTTGCCGGCGGGGGCATCGATGAACGCGCGGCGGCCGTCCGGGCGCAGGCGCACGGGCCACGCGAGTGATGCGTGGCGACGCGCTACGCGAGCGCCTCGGCGGCCGGCGCGACGCTGTGGCCGCGATCGGCCTCGCGCGCGTCCTCGAGGATCATGTCGGACGCCTTCTCGGCGACCATCACGATCGGCACGTTGGTATTGCCCGATACGAGGGTCGGCATGATCGAGCAGTCGACCACGCGCAGTCCGCGCGTGCCGTACACGCGCAGCCGCTCGTCGACGACCGCGAGCGGATCGCTCGCGACGCCCATTTTCGCGGTGCCGGACGGATGGAAGATCGTCTGCCCGTATTCCCGGCAGAACTCGAGCAGTTCGTCGTCCGTCTGCGCGTCCGCGCCCGGCCGCACCTCGCGCTTCATCAGCGGCGCCATCGGCTCGGTGGCCGCGACGCGGCGCGCAAAGCGCACGCCGGCCACCGTCGTGCGGCGGTCGCGCTCGGTGTCGAGATAGTTCGGCTGGATCGACGGCGCGTCGCGCGCATCGTCGGTGCGGATGCGCACGGTGCCGCGCGATTCGGGCCGCAGCTGGCAGATCGAATACGTGCAACCGGGAAACGGATGCACGCTGCCGCCCGCCGAATCGGCCGACAACGTCGAGAAATGGAACTGGATGTCCGGCGTCGCCGATTCGTCCGGCAGCGCACGGCAGAACATCCCGCCCTGGTTGATGCCGATCGCGAGCGGGCCGCCACGGAACAGCGCCCACTGCAGCCCCATCTTCGCGCGGCCGATCCACGAATGCAGCTCGTCGTTGGTCGTGATCGGCTGCGTCACTTCGTAGATCAGACGAATCTGCAGGTGATCCTGCAGGTTCTCGCCGACGCCCGCGCGATCGGCGACGACCGGAATCCCGTGCCGGTTCAGGAGCGCGGCCGGCCCGACGCCCGACACCTGCAGCAGTTGCGGCGACTGCAGCGCGCCGGCCGCGAGAATCACCTCGCGCAGCGCGCGCACCTCGTGCACGTTGCCATGCTGGACGTACCGCACGCCGGCCGCCTGCGCGCCGTCGAACAGCACCTTCAGCGCCTGCGCATCGGTTTCGACATGCAGGTTCGGCCGCCCGCGCGCGGGCTTCAGGTACGCCACCGCCGTCGAGCAACGCAGCCCGTTGCGCGTGGTGAGCTGGTAATAGCCGACGCCTTCCTGGTCGCCCGTATTGAAATCGTCGACCGTGCGCACGCCGAGCCGGTTCGACGCGGCCACGAACGCATCGACGAGTTCGTGCCGCTGCCGGATCGCGGACGCCCACAGCGGGCCGCCGGTGCCGCGCGTGGGCCCTTCGCCGAGCGTGTTGTGTTCGAGCTTGCGGAAATACGGCAGGCACTCGCGCCAGCTCCAGCCGCGATTGCCGAGCGCGGCCCAGTGGTCGTAATCCTGCTGCTGCCCGCGCACGTAGATCAGCCCGTTGATCGAGCTGCAGCCGCCGAGCGTGCGGCCGCGCGGCCAGTACAGGCGGCGGTTGTGCATGTTCGGATCGGGATCGGTGTGGAAGCCCCAGTTGTACACGGGGTGGAACATCGTCTTGCCGTACCCGATCGGCACGTGGATCCACATGTAGCGGTCGGCGGGGCCCGCTTCCAGCAGGCACACCGTATGGCGGCCGCCGTCGGACAGCCGGTTGGCGAGGACGCAACCGGCCGATCCCGCGCCGACCACGACATAGTCGAAGCTGCGTGTCATTCGTGTCTCCGTTCCGGGATTTTGAAAAAATCCGGTATGTTTCGTCCAAATTTATTGAGCCCACGGAACGCGTACAAGCCGATTTATTGTCCACGCCGCGAATGTGGTACAAAAACCGTTCAATTCGTTTCATTTCCCTCGCACACACCATCCCGGGACGCACGCCGATCCCGACGGAGGAGACACATGCGCGACACCGCCCCCGCGCCGCCCGATGGCGCGCCCGCCGACGACGCGCGCGTCCTGCGCGCGCTCGCGGTGCTCGAAGCACTCGCGTCGGCCGGCCAGCCCTACACGCTGTCGCAGCTCGCCGCGCGGCTGCACATTCCAAAGGCGACGCTGCTGCGCCTGATCGAATCGCTCGAAACGCGCGGCTACGTGATCCACCTGCCCGACTCGCGCGGCCACGATCGCGGCATCGCGCTCGGCCCGCGTGCCGCGCAGTTCGCGCTCGCGGCGCTGTCGAACAACACGTTCACGCGCGGCTGCCGCTCGGTGCTGCGCTCGCTCGTCGACGTGCTCGGCGAGACCTGCAACCTCACCGCGCTCGACGGCGACACGGTGCTGTACGTCGAACGCGTCGAGACGACCGAGCCGTTGCGGCTCGAGATGCGGCCCGGCATGCGCGTGCCGCTGCATTGCACGGCGAGCGGCAAGCTGTTCCTGTCGCAGCTGAACGCGCTGGAGCGCAACGCGATGCTCGCGCGGCTCACGCTGAAGAAGATGACCTACCGGACGCTGACCGATGCGCAGTTACTCGCGGCCGAGCTCGACCGGCTCGCCGCGCGCGGCGTCGGGATCGACAACGAGGAGTTCGTGCGCGGGATGGTGGCGGTTGCAGTGCCGGTGAAGGAGGCAGCAAGCGGCCGCGTGCTCGCGGCGCTCGCCGTGCATGCGCCGACCGCGCGCGCGACGCTCAACGACCTGCTGGAGAACGTGCCGAAGATGCGGGAAGCGGCTACGCGGCTCGCGCCGCTGCTGCATGCGGCCGAGGGCGCGCCGCCGGGTTGATTGCCGTGATGCGCCAAAGCGTCGAAACGTTCACGCGAGGTGGTAGCGCAGCCAGAAAGTCTCGCGGCACGCGTTGTCGAACGTGATCCGCGTCGGGCCGATCGGTTGCGCATCGGGATGACGAAGCACGTCGTAGTCGATCCAGCATTCCGCGCACAGCAGGTCGGACGGCGCGCGATCCTGCTCGACAGAGCGGCGCACGATCGCGCCGTTGTCGAAGCGGTATTCGGTTTCGTCGCGCGTGACTTCGACATCGTCGTCGGTCCAGCGGTCGTGCGACGTCGTGTGCGACACGATCGACACCGGGCCCGGGAGTCCGTGGATCGCGGCAACGTAGGAAATGAGCTTGTCCATGGCGAGGCGGCAGGGAAACAGATGGCCGCATCGCGCAACGCGTGCTGCGCGATACGGCCCGAGCGGCGAGTATAGCCGCGTGCCGAAGACCTTGCCGCCGGCGGGGTTTCGCGCGCTACGCCTCCAGCGCGAGCAACGCGAACGTCGCGAGCCAGTGCTCGCCCATGTAGTCGCCGGCCACGTGCGCGAGTGCGCTCGCAAGATGCCGGTCGGCCGCGTCGAGCAGCTTCGCGCGCCGCGCATCGCCTTCCGGCAGCGCGCCGGCCAGCGCCCGCTGGCACCACGCGCGGCTCAGGTTCAGCCCGTCGAGGTGCGCGATCTTGCCGTCGCTGCGGTCGCTGACCGTCGCCGGCTCGAACAGCGTCGCCGGTTCGCCGCGCGCGAGATCGGGCAGGAAGCGCGCGAACCAGCCGTCGAATTCGGCAGCCGGCAGCACGCGCCGCATCAGCTCCGCCTCCATCAGCGCGGGCGACAGGAATTCGTCGCCCGACGGCTCCCACGCCTGGCATGCGACATCGTTCAGGTGCCAGCGCTTCGCGGTATCGACGATCAGCGCCGCGAGCCCGTCGCGCTGCGTGTCGCGCGCGAAGTCGAGCGTGAGCGCCAGCGCGAACGCGGTGTTGAAGTGCGTGCCGACGCGCAGCGGATAGGTCGCTTTCGGCAGGAAGGTCTCGAAGCGCGACACGAACAGGTCGGTCAGCGGCGCCATCGTCTTCGCCCAGCGCGCGGCCTGCGGCATCGCCCCCTTCAGCGCGAGCCGCTCCAGTTGCGCCGACAGCGCGAGCAGCCACGCCCAGCCGTACGGCCGCTCGAAACCGGCGTTGTGCGGCCGCGCGAGATACGCGCGCTCGCCGGCGACGTTCGCGTCGGTGAAGTGCGCGTCGACGATCGCGACGATGCGTTCGGCCTCCGGCAATGCCGGGTAGCGCTCGAGCACGCGCAGCACGAGCCAGTAGCCGTGCACGCACGAGTGCCAGTCGTAGCTGCCGTAAAAGATCGGGTGAAGTGCGCGCGGCCCCTGCACGTCGTGCGGGCCTTCGAGCGCATGCGTGAGCTTGTTCGGATATTCGCGGGTCAGGTGCGCGAGCGCGAGCGACGCGAATTTCGAGGCGAGTTCGGGGGTCAGTCGGTCGGTCATGGGGATCTCGTCAGAAGCGGAATGCGAACGCGTACATCAGCAGCGTGTTCACGGCGAGCAGCAGCAAGGCCGTCGGCCACTGCACCTTGATCACGCCATTCTTGTCCTTCAGTTCGAGCAGCGCCGCCGGCACGATGTTGAAGTTCGCGGCCATCGGCGTCATCAGCGTACCGCAGAAGCCGCTCAGCATCCCGATCGCGCCGACGATCGCCGGGTTGCCGTGGAACTGGTGGACGATCAGCGGCAGGCCGATGCCGGCCGTCATCACGGGGAACGCGGCGAAGCCGTTGCCCATGATCATCGTGAACAGCGCCATGCCGACCGTGTAGGCCGCGACCACCGCGAACGGCGAATCGATCGGCACCCACGCCTTCACGAGCCCCGACACCACGCCGCCGACACCGGCGACCGCGAACAGCGCACCGAGCGCCGCGAGCATCTGCGGCAGGATCGCGGCCCAGCCGACCGCGTCCATCGTGTGGCGTGCCTCCTTCACCGCATGCACGGGCGAATCGCGCAGCATCGCGAGCGCGACGGCGAACGCGACGAGCGTGCCGAGCACGAGCGAGATCAGCGTCACGCTCTTCTGCTCGACGAACGGCACGAGCTTCAACGCGAACGTGCCGATCAGCGTGACGACCGGAATCAGCAGCGCGGGCAGGAACAATTTGTTGCCGAAACGCTGCGCGAGCGTCTCGCGCCGCACGGCCGCCGCTTCCCCGGCTTCGTCGGACGTGCCGCGCCCGAGCTTGCCCGAGCCGGCGATCACCGCGAGCGCGATCGCGAGGCAGCCCGTCACGAAATGCGGCAGCAGCGCGCCGAACAGGAACGTGAGCGCGTAGATCGCCCAGAACGCGAAATTGACGACGCGGCGCGGGTTCGTGCGATCGGTCAGGTTGAAGTAGGCGAACGCGGCGAACATCAGCCCCGCGAGCGTGTACAGCGATTCGAGGCCGATCATCGCGTGCCCTCCTGCCCCACCAGGCCGAAGCCGCGCGTGAGCCGACGGTCGAGCAGCGCGAGGCGCGTGCAGTGGATCACGAGTGCGGCGATCGCGGTCGGGATCGCCCACACCGACAGGTGCAGCGGCTCGATCGAGATGCCGTTCTGTTCGAGAAAGCCCTTGATCAGCAGGATCGACTGGATCGCGATGAAGATGTCCTCGCCGAAGAACACGGCGACGTTGTCGGCGCCCGATGCATGCGCGCGGATCTGCTGGCGCACCGATTCGGGCAGCTCGCCATGCCGGTTGACCGCGGCGGCCTCGGCCATCGGCGCGATCAGCGGCCGCACCATCTGCGCATGGCCGCCGAGCGACGTGAGACCGAGCGCGGCCGTCGCCTGGCGCAGCACGAAATACAGCATCAGCACACGACCCGTGGTGGCCGCCTGCACGCGCGAGATCATCCGTTTCGCCTGCTCCTTGAGCCCGTTGCGCTCGAGCAGCGCGATCACCGGCAGCGTCAGCCAGATGAGCCCCATGTAGCGGTTTTCGGTGAACGCCTTGCCGAACGCGCTGACGATGTCGACGAGATTGAGCCCGCCCGCCAGCCCCGTCGCGAGCCCCGCGATCGTGACCACCAGCAGCGCGTTGAAGCGCAGCGCAAAACCGATCACGACGATCGGCACCCCAATCAGCACCAGCATTGCTCCTCCTTGTGTCGAATGCACGGCGCCTTGGCAACGCGCCGCCTGCCCGGTTTCGACCGGATTCAGTCGGCGCAATCTAACACGAGACTTTATCGATAAATAGTCGACAATTTGCTGCTTCGGGTAAACGTTGAACGGCGTGGACACCGTGCCCGCGCCAGGTGTCGTCAATGTTTCATCCGGGGAATCGGTGGCGGATCAGTGGCCGGCCTGCCCGTGCGAATGCGCCGGTCGCGGCACGCGGATTGGATTGCCCCTCCGGGCCCGGGCCGCCGCGCGTGGCGGAGCCCCGGTGCGCCGACTACACTGGAAAGCATCGGCAACGGACGGGAGAGCCGCCATGATTGACGTATTCCAGACCATCGGCAGCCGCGCGTTCTCCGCTCATCTGGCGAAGGATGGGATGGTGACGCTGATGGAGCAACGCCATGAGGTCGATCGCGTGACGCTCGCGACCGCGTATGCCGCGCTCGTCGAGGAATCCGAGCAGGAAGCCGACCTGCTCGACGCGACGGTCGAGGGGATGATGCGCGCGCTGATCCAGGGGTACGCGCGCAGCCATTGACGGCACGGCCTCGCCCGTCGGAGCGGATGACGGGCAGCCCCGGGCGCTACGCGGCCGGCGTACCGGCGCCCATGTCGAACCACCGGCCCGCGCGCAGTTGCCGGTAGTCGGCCTGCGTGAAGATCCTCAGCAGGTTCGCGACCGCGCCGTTGCTGGCGCGGTCGAGTTCCGTCATGAACGCTTCGACCTCGTCGCGGCCGGCAAACAGGATCGTGCGAAAGTAGCGTTCGCGTTCCGCGTCGGACAGGTTCGTTGCGCGCAGCTGGTACGGATGGTGAAGCGCCGCGAACAGGAAGTAAAACCGCTCGGCATCGTCGCGCAGCACGCGCACCGCTTCCGGATCGACCGGAAAATCGCGGTGGAACGACGCATGCCCGCTCTCGATGGGGATCCGGTACAGCAAGCGGCCGTCGTGCTCGGTCACGATCGGCGCATACGGATCGCGGCTGACCAGCAGGGTGTCGGGCACGGTCATCCGGCATTCTCCCGTCATTTTTATCGAAGCCGCCACGGTAACATGCCGGCTTCCGCGGCCGGTCGTGCCGAAACCGCCGGACCGGCATGCGCGGGCCGACCCGGCTCCCCTGCTGTCGGCAAACACCGCGCCGTCATAGAGGAAACGCACTGAAACGGCACCATGCGCGAATTTTTCGATTGCCGCCGCCCGCGCCGCATGACAGCATGCGGGCGTCGCCAACCGAAAAGAATGCCGTGCCGTCCGGCCGCCGATGCCGTCCGGCGGCGCCGAACAGGCAGCCCCTTCCATGAACCCGGCCTACCTCCAACACTACGAACCGACCGGAGAATTCCGCTTGTGAACATCGGCATCGTCAACGACCTCCCGCTTGCCGTCGAGGCGATGCGCCGCGCGATCGCGCGCCGGCCCGAGCACCGCGTGCTGTGGGTCGCGACCGACGGCGCGCAAGCCGTCGAGCTGTGCGCCGCGCAGCCGCCCGACGTCGTGCTGATGGACCTGATCATGCCGAAATTCGACGGGATCGAAGCGACGCGGCGGATCATGCGATCCGAACGACCGTGCGCGATCCTGATCGTGACGAGCTGCATCGGCGCGAATGCCTGGCGCGTGTTCGAGGCGATGGGCGCCGGCGCGCTCGACGCGGTCGATACGCCGCGGCTCGGCGACGGCGCGGCCGGCGACACGACCCGCCTGCTGCTCGCGAAGATCGACCAGATCGGCCGCCTGCTCGACGCGCCCGGCGGCACGCGCGTCGCCGGCACGGCCGCCCGCGCCGGCGGCGGCCCGCTGATCGCGATCGGCGCATCGGCCGGCGGCCCCGGCGCGCTCGCGTCCGTGCTCGGCGGCCTGCCGGCCGATTTCAGCGCGCCGATCGTGATCGTCCAGCACGTCGACCGCGCGTTCGCCGAAGGCATGGCGCAATGGCTCGACGGCCAGACACCGCTCGCCGTACGCGTCGCGCGCGAAGGCGATCGCCCGCAGCCGGGCGTCGCACTGCTCGCCGCGACCGACGACCACCTGCGCATCACCCGAGACGGCACGCTCGAATACACGCGCGAGCCGGCCGCCACGCCGTATCGCCCGTCGGTCGACGTGTTCTTCAACAGCCTGACCGAGCACTGGCCCGGCCGCGTGATCGGCGTGCTGCTCACCGGGATGGGCCGCGACGGCGCGATCGGCCTGAAGGCGCTGCGGATGAAGGGCTACCATACGATCGCCCAGGACGAGGCGACGAGCGCCGTGTACGGCATGCCGAAAGCGGCCGCGACGCTCGGCGCGGCACGCGCGATCCTGCCGCTCGGGCGCATCGCGGGCGAGCTGGCGGCGCTCGCGAGAATCTGAGCCCGACGATGAACACGCGCAACACCCATGTCTGCCCCTGCAACAACCGCAACAACCCGCCTCGACCATGACCATTGACCTGACTCGCCCGCCAGGCGGCCCCCACACGCCGCCCGTCGACGTGCCGGCGATGGTGCTGCTGGTGGATGACCAGACGATCGTCGCGGAAGCCGTGCGGCGCGCGCTCGTCGACGAGGACGGCATCGATTTCCACTACTGCCCGCGTTCGGACGACGCGATGGCCACCGCGATTGAGACACGGCCGACCGTGATCCTGCAGGACCTCGTGATGCCCGGCACCGACGGGCTGAGCCTCGTGAGGGCGTACCGCGAGAATCCGGCGACGCGCGACGTGCCGATCATCGTGCTGTCGACGCAGGAAGAGCCCGTGATCAAGAGCGCCGCGTTCGCGGCCGGCGCGAACGACTACCTCGTGAAGCTGCCCGACCGCATCGAGCTCGTCGCACGCGTGCGCTACCACTCGCGCTCGTACATGAACCTGCTGCAACGCGACGAGGCCTACCGCGCGCTGCGGCAATCGCAACAGCAGTTGCTCGAAGCCAATCTCGAGCTGCGACGCCTCACGCATTCGGACGGCCTGACCGGACTGTCGAACCGGCGCTATCTCGACGAATACCTCGCCGCCGAATGGCGGCGCGGCACGCGCGAGCGCAGCGAGCTGTCGCTGCTGATGATCGACGTCGACAACTTCAAGCTGTACAACGACACGTACGGCCACGTGTCGGGCGACAGCGTGCTCAAGCAGATCGCGTCGACCATCGAGCGCTGCCTCGGCCAGTCGGGCGATCTCGCCGCGCGTTTCGGCGGCGAGGAATTCGCGGTCGTGATGCCGGCCACGTCGCCGGGCGCCGCGCGGCTGCTCGGCGAGAAGATCCGCCTCGCGGTCGAGGCGCTGCGGCTGCGGCACGCGCATTCGTCGACCGGCAACACCGTGACGATCAGCATCGGCGGCGCGACCATCGTGCCGATGCCCGGCCTGCCGACGACGCTGCTGATCGAAGCGGCCGACCGCGCGCTCTATCGCGCGAAGCACGAAGGCAAGAACCGCGTCGAGATCGATGCGACGCCGACGACGCCGGTCCCCGGCGGGTTCGGCGGGCCGCGCGTCGACTGAGCGCCGAACGCCGAACGCGCGCCGCGCTCACACGGCGCCGAGCCGGCGCGCGTAGTCGCCCGGATCCAGCGGGCGGCTGAACAGATAGCCCTGCTGCATGTCGCAACCGATCTGCTGCAGGAACCACGATTGCGCCTGCGTCTCGACCCCTTCGGCCGTGACCTTCATCCCGAGCGAATGCGCCATCGCGACCACGGCCTGCGTGATCGCGACCGAGTCGTGATGATCGGGCACGCCCGACACGAACGAGCGGTCGACCTTCAGGTTGTGCAGCGGAAAGCGCTTCAGGTACGCAAGCGATGAATAGCCGGTGCCGAAATCGTCGACCGAGATCCGCACGTTCATGTCCGTGAGCGCCTCGAGCATCGGCAGCACGGTGTCCGTATCATTCATCAGCAGTCCTTCGGTAATCTCGAGTTCGAGCGCGGACGGATCGAGCCGCGTCTGCGCGAGGCAGCGACCGACCGATTCGACGAGCCCTTCGTGGAACTGCCGCGGCGACAGGTTGACGGCCAGCATCAGGTCGGGCGCGATCGTGCGGCGCCATTCGGCCGCCTGCCGGCACGCGGTTTCGAGCACCCACTGGCCGATCGCGACGATCAGCCCCGTATCTTCCGCGACCGGAATGAACTCCGCCGGCGACATCGGCCCGAGCTCGGGGCTCGTCCAGCGCAAGAGCGCCTCGGCGCCGACCGTGCGGCCGCTGCGCGCGTCGACGACGGGCTGATACGCGAGCCGCAGCATGTCCGACGACAGCGCGCGCCGCAGCGACTGCTCGATCGCGAAGCGGCGCTGCAGCCGCAGGTTGAGCTGCGCGGTGAAGAACGTGAAGTGGTTGCGGCCGCGCTGCTTCGCGTCGTACATCGCCGAATCGGCATTGCGCATCAGCGTGACGGCATCGTCGCCGTCGCGCGGCGCGACGCTGATCCCGATCGACACGCCGAGCCAGTATTCGTTGTTCGCGATCGCGAACGGCTTCGCGATCGCGTCGATCACCTCGCGCGCGAGCACCTCGAGCCGGTCGGGATCGTCGCAGTCGTCGACGAGGATCACGAACTCGTCGCCGCCCACCCGCGTCAGCGCGTGCTGGCCGCCGCCGCAGGCCGCGAGCCGCGCGGCCACGCTGCGCAGCAGCGCGTCCCCCGCGTCGTGGCCGGCCGTGTCGTTGACCTTCTTGAATCCGACGAGATCGATGAACAGGATCGCGACGCGCGCGGGCCCGCCCGCCGCATCGTGTCCGCCGAACAGCTCGCGCATGCGGTCGCCCAGCCAGCGGCGGTTGTAGAGGCCCGTCAGCGCATCGCGCGTCGCGAGGTAACGCAACTGCTGCTGCGCTTCGCGCACGGGGCCGATGTCGTTGAACGACACGATCACCGAATCGGCCTGCTGCTCGCCCGGCTTCACGATTGGCACCGCGTTGCCGCGCACCCAGATGATGTCGCCGTCCGCCAGGCCGAAGCCGACCGTGTAGCCGAGCATCGGCGTGGCCGTCTCGAGCGCGCGCCGGCTCGGCCAGTCGTCCGGCGCGATCGGCGTGCCGTCCTCGTGCAGCTTGCGCAGGATCACCGTCGACAGCCGCCGGCCGACGAGGTCGCCCTTCACGCGCATCATCCGGTTCGCACTCGGGTTGCTCGCGACGACGACGCCGTCGCGCGACACCACGACGATCCCTTCGTTCAGGCTGTTGACCACGAGCCGGTGATGTTCCTCGCTGCGCGCGAGCTGTCGCGCGATCCGGTCCTGGTGCACCGCGAGGCCGACGCTGTTGCCGATGTCGCGCAACAGTTCGGTCGCCTCGTCGCCCGGCCGGCGCGGTGTGCGGTAATAGACGGCGAATGCGCCGAGCACGACGCCCGCGTCGTCGAGGAACGGCACCGACCAGCACGCGCGCAAGCCCAGCGGCAAT
This sequence comes from Burkholderia sp. AU31624, assembly GCF_020420065.1. Classification (NCBI taxonomy): domain Bacteria; kingdom Pseudomonadati; phylum Pseudomonadota; class Betaproteobacteria; order Burkholderiales; family Burkholderiaceae; genus Burkholderia; species Burkholderia sp. AU31624. Next base: position 978,633 of record NZ_JAIZRT010000002.1, on the reverse strand, counting down.
GCGACGGCCCGGTAGTCGGCCCACAGGGGATCGGTTTCGATGTCTTCGACGACGACCATCCGGCGCAGGTACATCGCCGTGCCGCACGAGCCGGCGGCCGGCCCGATCGACGCGCCTTCGATCGCCGTGCTGTACCGCACCGGCAGCGAGGGCGCGGCACCGACGTGCACGTGCACGCCGTCGGGATCGAGCAGCAGGATCGTGCATGACGCGCCGTCGCCGAGCAACGCCTCGGCGCGCCGGCAGACCTCGACGAGCAGTTCCGGCAGCGGTGTGTTGCGCGTGATCAGCCTCAGCACGCTTTGCTCGGATGCGAGCACTTCCGCCGCGAGTCCGGGACTGTAACGAGAACTTTGCGGTTCGGTATTCAAGATGAATCCTGCCGTCTGTCCGATCGGGTCTGATGCGCCCGATTCGTTTTCGATCCTTCGTGCCGAATTTCGCTCCGGGTTTACGCCGATGCCCGGTGCGCCCCGTATTGCGCGCGGTGCCAACGCGCGCCGAAATACATTTAACACCAATCCGTGACCAGTGGCGCATCCACGTGCATCAGGGGTTACGCGTGGTCGGCACGGCGGTTGCACCCGGTAGTCAGCTCGCCGAAAGACTTGCACGCGGCGCGACGGCCCGGGGCACGGCCGCATGGGCTGCGCGGCGGGCATGCAAACCGTTCGTCAGATTGTGGCGGCGCGCGGCTCCGTTCGCGTTCATGGCACCGCGCCGGGTTCCATGCGCGTCACGGCCTTCAATGCATCGATCGCGGCCGCGACCGACACGCCCGCGGGCGCCGAATACAGCGCGCCGACCGTTTCCGGCATCGTCGACAGCTTCAGTGGCAACCGGCCGACCCGCTCGCCCGCGCGCACGGCCAGCTCGAACGCGCGGGACGACTGCACGAACAGGCACGGCGACTGCCCGGCCACCACGCGGTTGGTCTGCCATGACACCGATTCCATCAGCACGGGCGGTGGCGGCAAGCCCGCATTCGCGAACTCGGCGTCCAGCGCCGCGCGCGCGGGCGAGCCGAGCGGCGGAGCGATCCACGGGAACGCGGCCGCGTCGCGCCAGCCGATCCGCGCGCGCCTGAGCAGCGGATGGCGCGGCCCGCACACGACGATCATGTCGTCGCGGTACAACGGCGCGACGTCGAGCCCCGCGCTCAGCGCCGACGCGTCGAGCCGGCACACGAGCAGGTCGAGCTCGTGGCGCTGCGCCTGCGCGAGCATCCGGTCGAGCGTGTCCTCGCGCACGTTGAGCTGCACAGGCCGGCCGGCTTCGCGCAGCCACGCCAGCGCGCCCGGAATCAGTTGCGGCGCCATGTTCGGCAGCAGGCCGATCGACACCGGGCGGCCGGTGCCGGTGCGCAACGCGTCGAACGCGGGCGCGACGCCGCGCATGTCGGTCAGCACGCGGCCGATGCACTCGAGCAGCGCATCGCCGTAGACGGTCGGCGCGACGCGCCGCGACGTGCGTTCGAACAGCGGCAGGCCGAGCGCGTCCTCGAGTTCGCGCAGCCATTTCGACAGCGCGGGCTGCGTGATCGACGCGGCCTCGGCCGTGCGCGCGAAGCTGCGTGTGCGCCCGAGCGAGTCGAGCGTTTCCATGTCGCGCACGCGCAGCCGGCGCAGCGCCTGCGCGATGCGCTGCTCGTGGGCCGGCGCGCCGGGCGGCGCGAGCGGTTCCGGCCGCGTGCGGCGGGCCGGGCCGCGTGGATCGTAGGTCACGGGCGCCTCCGTCATTCATATTCGTCAGGTTATCGATCGACCCTGATCTTTCATCGATCGATACACGATCCTGCCGCATAGTCGTCCGCATGAAAACCCCCGGCACGAGCCGGCATGACCAGGAGACAGCCGACGTGAAAGACGATCAGGACACCCCCGCCGCCGAACCCACCCCGCGGCGCCAGTTCCTCAAGCGGGCCGGCGCGGCCGTCGCGGCAGCCGGCTTCGGCGCCGAAGCGCTGGCCGCGAGCGCGCCGCCGGCCGCCCCGGTCGCCACCGGCGCGGGCGTCGATCCCGCGCCCGCGTTCCACGGCGCAACGACCGCGCCCGCCGCGCCGCCCGCCGGCTACAACATCCTGTTCATCCTGACCGACCAGGAGCGCCACTTCGATCGCTGGCCGTTCCCGGTGCCGGGCCGCGAAGCGCTGCGCCGCGACGGCATCACGTTCATGCACCACCAGATCGCCGCCTGCGTGTGCTCGCCGTCGCGCTCGACGGTCTACACCGGGCAGCACATCCAGCACACCGGCGTGCTCGACAACGCAGGCGTGCCCTGGCAGAAGGACATGTCGCCGGACGTGCGCACCGTCGGCCACATGCTGCGCGACGCCGGCTACTACGCCGCGTATCTCGGCAAGTGGCACCTGAGCGCGTCGATGCACGAAACCGCGAGCCCGTACACGGCACCCGTGGCCGACTACAACCGCACGATCCGGTCGTACGGTTTCGACGACTATTTCGGCGTGGGCGACCTGATCGGGATGGTGCGCGGCGGCTACCAGTACGACGGGATCACGGCCGAGGCGGCGGTGAGCTGGATGCGCAACCACGCGCCGCGTCTCGCGAAGGAAGGCAAGCCGTGGTTCCTCGCGGTGAACCTGGTGAACCCGCACGACGCGATGTTCGTGAACACCGACACGAACGGCTCGACGGTGCAGGACGCGAACCACCCGATGCTCGGCAACGCGCCGCCGCCGAACGACGCGCTGTATCGCACGTCATGGCACGACGTGCCGCTCGCGGCTTCGCGGCGGCAGCCGTACGACGAGCCGGGGCGGCCGCCGGCGCACGGGATGTTCAACGCCGCGCATGCGAACCTGGTCGGACGCTATCCGTTCACCGACGAACGCCTGCGCATCTATCAGGACAACTACTTCAACTGCGTACGCGACTGCGACACGCATGTCGTGCGCCTGCTGCAATCGCTGCAGTCGCTCGGCCTCGACGAACGCACGATCGTCGTGATGACGGCCGACCACGGCGATCACGTCGGCGCGCACCAGCTCGTCGGCAAGGGCGCGACCGCATACCAGCCGCAGAACCACGTGCCGCTCGTGATCCGCCATCCCGCGTATCCGGGCGGCATGCAGTGCGATGCGCTGACGTCGCACATCGACATCGCGCCGACGCTGCTCGGTCTCACCGGTCTCGACGACGCGCGGCTCGCATCGATTCGCGGCAGCGCGCTGAAGGGGCACGACCTCACGCGCTGGCTCGCGAAGCCGGCCGACGCGAAGCGGCACGCGGCCCGTGATGCCACGCTGTTCAACTACGCGATGCTGCTCTACTACGACAGCGAATGGATGCTGAAGGAACTGGGCACGATGCGCCAGAAAGGCGTGCCCGAGGACGAGCTGCTGCGCCGCGCGCTCGCGCAGCAGCCGGATTTCCGGTTGCGCGGCACGATCCGCAGCGTGTTCGACGGCCGCTACCGGTTCACGCGCTACTTCTCGCCGCTCGAATTCAACCGGCCGACGACGATGGAGGGCTTGTTCGCGCGCAACGACGTCGAGCTGTTCGACATCGCGAGCGATCCGGGCGAGATGCGCAATCTCGCGATGGACCGGAAGCGGCACGGCGAGCTGCTGCTCGCGATGAACGGCCGCCTGAACGACCTGATCGCGAGCGAGGTGGGCGACGACAGTCCCGACGTCATGCCGATCCGCGACGGCAAGGTGCAGGTGCAGATTCGCAAGGGGCATTGAAGGCGGCCACCTGCCCTCCCGAACCGGCAATCGTCGGATGATTCCGCCTCCCGTGATCCGCTGCCGTGCGGTCGCGCCATGCGATCGCACGCGGGGCGTCTCTTTTCGTCATCGGTCGGGACAGGTAAGCATCGAGTAAGCATGACGCCCTACAGTGTGCTGATTCTCCAAGGCGGATCATCGCGGCGAGCGCGCGCTTCGCCCGGATCCGGGCTACATGAAGGGAAACGGCATGCAGAACCGGCCAGCGTTGAACTATGTATGTGTGAAACATCCCGACGGACGCCGGTCGAACTGGCAACCGCCCGCGAGCTGGAAACGGCAGCTTGCGACGCCGTCGCGCGGCGTCGTCGCGATCGATCACTACATCGCGAATGCGTCGGAGGTGATCGATCTCGAGACGACCGAGCCCGTCTTCACACTGCACTTGCGCGCACCGACGGGACTGGAGATGCGCACCGACGGCAACGGCTGGGCCGCGCACGTGATGCGCACGCCGTTGACCTACGTGCCGCCCGGCTTCGCGTGTTCCAGCCGGTGGTCGAACGATATCGAGTGGCTCGCCGTCCACTTCGACGTGGCCTGGCTGTCGCGCTCCGGCCTGCTGGCCAGCACGCCGACCGTGCCGGCCGTGCCCCGCTTCGACGTCAGCGACGATCTGCTCGTGCAGATCATCCGGAGTATTCATGAAGATGCGGTCGCGGGGATGCCGTCGGGGCCGACCTACGTCGAAACCCTCGGCGCGGCCGCGCTCGGCCGCATGTCGTATCTCGAGTCGACGCGCAAGGCCCGCGAGTACACGCATGCGCAGGGCATGCGACGGGCCGTCGAGTACATCCGCGACAACTTCCGCGATCCGCTGACGCTCGTGACGCTTGCCGAAGCGGTCGACTACCCCGGCGACCTGTATTCGTTCATCCGGAACTTCAAGAAGGCCAACGGGATGACGCCGCATCAGTACATCGTCGAAACCCGGCTGCAAGCCGCCCGCGACCTGATCGAACGCGGACGATGCGATGTGACCGAGGCCGCGCTCGCGTGCGGCTTCTCGACCACCAGCCACTTCTCCGCAACCTTCCGCAAACGGTGGGGATGCTCGCCGTCCGGGCTCAAGCCGCGCGCGGCGAACGTCACGCGAGCGGCAGCGACAGGATCCACAGGCCGCTGATCGTCAGCGCGATCGTCAACACCAGCAGCGGCAACTGGTTGAGCACCACGGTGCCGGCCAGCACGCGATGACGGACGGCGATCGCGTGCGTGACGACCACGCTCAGCACATGCCCGGCGAGAATCAGCAGGACCTGTGCATGCCAGATGGTGCCGACGTTGATCAGGAGCGCGGTCGGCGCGACCTGCGCCGGTTCGATCGACAGCAGGTTCCAGCCGATGCCGAGCGGATCGGACAGCAGTGAAACGACCTGCCGCCCCTGATCGATGAACAGCGTGAAGTAGTGGCACACGTTGTAGAACAGCGCGATCGGCAACAGCAACAGGCAGAACTGCCGCGCAAACGCGCCGCCATCCAGCCCTGAACGCGACCCCGCCGCGCCGAGCGCGCAGAAGCCCCGGAACAGCCCATGGTAAGCCAGCCCGACCGCGGCAAAGGTGGCCCACTGTCCGGCGAGCACGAGGTCTCCCGCAATCGCGTAGTTGTTTTTGAGCGCCGGCAACACCGCGACGATCAGCGGATAGATGCCGCGCCAGAAGAACGTGTTCCACACGGCCGTATCGCGCAGGCCGTCGTAGGCCGTCGACGACAGCATGAACGACAGGAAGATCACGACGCTGGTGTCGAACGGCGGCTCCGCTGCCATCGCGGTGACCGGATTCCTCAGCCTGATGCCGATTTCGCGCGCCGACCCGCGACGCCATTCGAATGGCGACAGTCGCGCGCACAATCCGCACAGGATGCCGAACGCATCGAAATGCCTGAGCCACACGTCGCGGCCGAAGCAGAATGAACCGGCCAATGCGTAGATTGCATAGCCGGCAAGAAACAGGCTGGCGTCTCGCGGCCGTGCCGCGCCGAACAACTCCAGCGCGATCAGCGCGACATACACGAACAGCGCGGGATACGATGCGAGGCCACGCGAATAGCGATACCGGCCCCGGTCGATTGCCGGGGCGCAGCGCGCCGCGATCCGCAGCATCAATGCGAACGGATTCGTGAACGCGTAGAGGTCGCCGAACACCGCACTGACATAGATCGACCCCAGGTAGAACCACAGCCAGAATCCCGACATGCCGAGATTGACGAACGGATTCTGGGTGCCGAAGAGGCCCGACACGATCAGCAGGATGACGAAGCTTAGGCTGACGGCCTGCACCGCAGCGAGCGCCACGGCCGGTATCCGCCATGCCCGCCGCCAGCGGATCGCCGGCGCGCGCGTGACCGGCACATGCGCGCCCGAGCCCGATGCGAACGCCAGGATCATGAAGGACACCACGAGCGTGCCGGTCGCCGCGTATGCATAGAGCCACAACGGCACCGGCAGGTAGTAGGGAATATTCCATGCATGCGCGTCGGCACCGGTCGGCGCGCAGGCGAGGAGCGCGGCCGCCCCCGCGGCCCGCCACGCGTTACGGCGCGGTGCGTGGAGGCTGGGCGGGTGGCTCGCACCGGATTCGAAGTCGTCGTGCATGTCAGTAATCGGATGACGCAATCAGTCCCGTGACCTTCCAGCCGGCCCCGCTTCCCTGCTCCGACACCACGCCGATCGTGTCGTACGGTGCATCGAGCAGCTTGATCAACGCGACGGCGCGCTTGTTGCCGTCCGCCGAATCGGGCAGCGGAAACACCAGGAACGGCAGGATCGGCGACGGCTTGTCGCCCTCCACGATGAGCGGCAGCACCGCATCGTTCAACGACTTGAAGACCGCGAACGACGCACGGTTGCGCAAGATCGCGCTGGCGCTTGCCGTCGGCTGCGACGGGGTTCCGATGGCGAGATAGGCACCGTGATCCCGCAAGCGCCAGCCGGTCAACTGCTCGACCAGCGCGCCGTCGGGCTTGCCGGTGCGACCGGCAGCCAGGGCGGGCAGCCAACGCCTATCCACCGGCGACGTCGTGACCCAGTCGCTGAAGAAGCGCGCGTAGAAATCGGTCAGCCCCTTGTCGACGCCGGGTTGCGCGCCCGGCGAGGCCGGCTTCGGCACGTCGCGCCGGCCGTGCCAGCGGACCGCCTGCCAGGCGGGGCCATCCGGCAGGCTCGTGCCGTCGAGAAACGATGTGTCCTTCACGCCGTTCGAAGCGAACCAGCCCGCTTTCGCCTGCTTGGTTCGCGCGTCGATGAAACCGGCGAGCATCGGCCGGACCTGCTCCCACGGCAGCGCATTTCTCGACGCGCCGTTGATCTTCGGATAACGAATCATCTGCAGATACGTCGACTTCGCCATCGCCTCCGTATCGACGGGCCAACGCCAGGTCATCTCGGCGGCGTGGCCGGGCGGCCCACCGCGCTCGACCGGCGCGGCCATCGCCAGACCGGCGTCGCATTCAATCCCGTAGCGGCGCCAGTCCGGTACGGACGGCGTACCCTGGTGCGCCCACGCATCCTGCAACGCATGCAGCGCCCGGCCGAACTCGCCCAGCATGAATCCCGCGTTGCGCCCTTCCGCACGCCGCAGCGCGGCGTCGACCAACGAGCGCGGCGCCGGGCCGTCCGGCACCACGACCCGGGCTGCCGCTGCGGCCGGCACCCGCGTCTCGCTCGGATAGTGCGCCACCTGGGTGTCCCGCGCATCGGGCGCGAAGCGCGACAGGCAAGCGAACTGCAGCGGCGACGTCATGTATTCGATCGAGCCGGCATCCAGCCGCTGGTCGGCAAGCGCAATCGCGTCGGCTTCACCGGGCGCGAATCCCACCTGCCGCGCCAGCCAGAACGTGAGGCCGAAGTGCACATCCGCTTCGAACCCCGAGCACGTCAGCGGCATGGCAAGCGCCGCCAGCAGGGCCAGCCCGGCCACGCCCGGATTTCTCCGGGCGCGGCCTCGCACGCCTGCCCTGCCGGTTGCGATCGCTTCACGCGACGACCCGCGAGCAACCTGTCTGCCGTGCATCAATTGCCGATCTCCGTCGCTTTCGTGCTTTCAGGGAACGGCCACGCCCCATTCTCGAACGACAGCACCAGCAGGCCGTTGTCCTGGCACGCCGTGGTCAGCAAATGGCGGTCGAAGTCGAAATCGAGACGCGACGCACACCAGTCCGGGCCGCCCGGGCGGTACTGGCCGAACATCAGGTGCGCGGAACCGGCGCCGGGCGACTTTGCCGAAGGCGGGTTGTAGTACGCGATTTCCTTCGGCTTCGCCGGATCGCGAATGTCGAACACGCGCACGCCCGAGTTGAAGTAGCTGCACGCGAGCGCGGTGGCGTTCTCCCGGTTGTCGACGCTGCAGTAGTGCGATCCGTACGTGAAGGTGGAAAGGCCGAGGATGTCGGGCATCACCTTGCTGCAGTTCTGCACCGCATGCGTTTCGAGCCGCAGCTCGGACACGAGCTTGGGCGCCGCCTCGTTCGACATGTCGTAGATATGGCCCAGCGGGAACGGCGTCATCCCGGCGTTGCACGCGGCCTTCACGCCCGCCGCGCCCGGATCCTGGATCCCGCCCGAGCCGCCTTCATCCACTTCGACCAGATAAGGCTTGCCGCCCACCTTGAACGGAATCGTGTGCTGCCCCGCACTGCCGTCGCGCACCGGCACCGTCGCGATCCGGTGCATCTGCGCATTGGGGCGCCGGCTCTGCACTTCGCTGGTGTCGATGACGAAGAACCCGTTGTCGCCGTTCGAGTTCGCGTTGTCCAGCGGCGGTGCGCCCGCGCCGGCCGCCGCGCCCGTGTTGCCGAGGCCGATGAAGTACGCGCGGTTGCCGTCCTGGCTCACCGACAACCCGTGCGGAACCGCCCCGAAGCCCAGGTCGGCCATCGTGATCGCCGAGATCAGCTTCGGCCGCGTCGGGATCGTCACGTCGACTGCGTAGTAGGACTTCGAATAGGCACCGCCGATGTAATACGTGAAGCCGTCCGGCGAGAAACCGCCTTCATGGCCCATCGGCTTGGCACTCGGGAGAATGCCGCCGTCGGCGCCCGTGCCGATCGGTACGCTCGCGAGCAGTTGCGGGTGCGTGCAGTCGGTCGCCACGTCGTACAGGTCGACTTCGGGGCCGGCGCCGCCGCCGAGCCCGTTATCGGCGGCGAGAATCCCGCGCGCGACGTTCACGCGCAGCGATTCCCACGGATCGATCATCGCCGTGGACGTCAGCGAACTCACCCGCACCGGCTTGGCCGGGTCGGTGATGTCGATCACCGGCACGCCCGGGTTCACGCGCGGCGGCGCATCGGGGTTGTTGAATGCCGGCGTGGCGCCCATCGTCGCATGGTAGAAGCAGGTCTTGCCCTGCCGGTCGGTGTAGGTCGCGGCCGACCACGACGCGCCTTCGCCCTGCACCTGGCTGACGCGCTTCAGGTTGCAGTTGAAGCCGCCGAATCCCGATTGACGCAGTGCGGCGGGCACCTGCCCTTGCAGCGCCGTCTCGGGCGTATCGCCGGGGCTGCAGCCGGGCACGCGCGGCACGACGTAGTCGGCCACCGATACGGCGGGCGTCGCGCTCGTCGTGACGTTATCGTCCCCGCCGCAGCCGGCGAGCATGAGTGTGCCGAGCGATAGCGTGATCGCCAGGCGATTCAGTGCGTGCATCTTTGCCTCCTCCTGTTTCGAACTTCGTTTCGAGTTTCGTTACGTTCCGTTCCATCTTTATCGTTAGTTATCCGGATAGATCTCGATGACCGCCACCTCGATCTGCTCGCCGGTCCGGCTGTGAAAGTGCAGCGAAAAGCGCCCGGTGATTCCGACCGGGAGAATGTCCATCGACTGATCGGTTCCGGATGTGCAGGCCGCGAGCGCACCCGGGATTTCATGCGCCATCAGCACGCCCGCCTCGCGCGAACGCACGCGGATATGCGCCGGCACGCCTTCGCGAATCGCAATCACGGATCGCTCCCAGGGTGCCTTGTCCCGATCGACGTCGACGGAAAAAACCTGTTGATCCGGGGGGCGTGTCGACGCGTGTGACAGATGTCGTGCCACACCGTAGGCGAACACCAGCGCCGACACGGTCGCGATCAACGCGACGAGTCGACGCCGCGGTCGCGGATTCCTCTCCTCCATGGCGGCGCTCCGTTTCATCGGCTCTCACGCTGCGCGGTGTGGTTGTGCCCGCAGGCCGGCCATCGGCGCGGCGCTCAGCCGTTCGACAAATGGTAGAGAGCGGCCCGATGCGGCGATATCGGCTTATTGCGGGTTGTCGGAAAATTGCGTCCGGAGTAACCCGAGCCGGGGCGGCCGGACGGGGTGCGCGAAGGATTCCCGATGAGTCACCCGCGAATCTCGCGGGGTGCCGATGTCCAAGGGACAGTTCACGCGCCACGCGGCCGGGCCGTTCGACCTGGCGACCGTCCCAACCGCTTTTCCGTATCCGTGATTCAATGTCGATCGAACCGGCGCCGCGCAATCGGGCGGCACGGCGATTCGCCACCTCATCGATCGACCCTCACGGGATCACCATGACGAACCCTGCCGAAATCAAGGCGCTCGTTTTCGATGTCTTCGGAACGATCGTCGACTGGAGAAGCGGCGTCGCACGCGGCGCCGCCGCGTTCCTCGACCGCTACGCCCCCGCGCTCGACCCGCTCGAATTCGCCGATGCGTGGCGGGCCGAATATTCGCCGTCGATGGAAGAAATCCGCAGCGGCCGCCGCCGCTACGTGCGCCTCGACGTCCTGCACCGCGAGAACCTGGTCCGCACGCTCGACCGCTACGGGATCGACGACGTGCCCGACGCCGACATCGACGCGCTCAACCTCGCGTGGCACCGCCTCGACCCGTGGCCCGACGCCGTCGCGGCGCTGCAACGACTGAAGCGACGCTTCATCATCGCGCCGCTGTCGAACGGCAACATCCGGCTGATGGTCGACGTCGCGAAACGCGCGGGGCTGCCGTGGGATGCGATTCTCGGTGCGGAGGTCGTTCGCGCGTACAAGCCGTCGCCGCAGGTCTACAGCGACACCGTCGAGATTCTCGGCGTCGAACCGGCCGAGCTGTGCCTGGTCGCCGCGCACAACGGCGATCTTGCGGCCGCGCGCCGGCAGGGGCTGTCGACCGCGTTCGTGCTGCGGCCGACCGAACACGGGCCCGGCCAGACGACCGACCTGAAAGCCGATGATGCGTGGGACTTCGACGTCAGGGATCTGAACGAGCTCGCGGACCGGCTCGAGTGCCCGGGTTGAAAACCGGGTTCCGGTGCGCGATCGCGGGGTGACCGGCGGCTCGTCGGGCGCCGGCTCCAAGGGCCTAACGCGCCGGCGCCATCTCGGCCGCCCGCCCCTGCGCCGCCATCGCCAAGCGCCGCCAGTTGCGGGCCGCATACCGGTGCGCCTGCTGCAACGCGAGCCACAACCCGATCTGCCGAACCGGCTTGAAAAGGCCGCGTGCGCGAAACACGGTGCGCCGCTCGACGCGGGTCCTGCCGCCTTCGACGGGCGTCAGCGTGAATTCGTCCTCGAGCAGCCCGACCCAGTCGCGGCACCACACCGTCGACGCCACCATCCGGTAACGCAGCCGGCGGTGCTCGTCGAGCACGAGAATCCGCTGGTCGATGGTGCCGCGATCGGTCGTGCACTGCCGCGTGTTGCCGACGGCCGGCACGCCTTCCAGCACGCGGCAACTGACCGGCTTCGGCACGCCGAGGCGGAACAGCAACGGCCGCGTGTCGTCCATCCGGGCATGGAGAAAATGCGGCCAGACATGCTCGGGCCGGCAATCGAACGTCCACTGCGAATGAATTTCCACGACCGTCTCCTGGCGGCTGTCGGTGCGGCCATGATGGCACAACCGCGCCGCCTCCGTTACTTCACGACCGCGCGCCAGGCCGTTCGCGCGTAGATGAGCAGCAACGGCAGCAGCGCGAGCGCGAACAACAGGCTGAGCGCCAGCACCCACACCGGCCAATCTTCCGGATTCCCGCGCGCCCAGTAGCGGTAAGGCACGCTCAGGAACCCGATTTCCATCAGCAGCGCGCCGAGCGGCACGAGCCCGTTCATGACCACCGCCACACCGAAGCGGGCCGCGCCGTCGAGGTTCCGGCCGGCGCCGTACGCCGCGATCAGGTAGAGGAAGTACCCGATCATCGCGACCATCAGCCCGCCGCCGGCCAGCAGGCCAACACTGCGCACGCTGCGTTCGTGCCATTGATCCGCACCGGGCGGCAACACGACATCGATCCGCTCGCCGATTTCCGGCGCACCGCCGGAACGGACGTTACCCGGCATCACCACGCGCTTGCCGTCGGGCAGCGCGGCTTCCAGGATCGACGTGTATTTCAGGCACTGATACCGTTCGGTCCGCCCGTCGCTATCGTGGCGCTCGCAGGTATCCCACTCGGACGTGTAGGACACGACCGTCGCCTCGTATTTCGGCGAGACGGTCAGTACGTAGAGTTCGTCGCCGATCCAGTACGCGAACGGGAAGAACAGCGACAGCAGGCAAAAGCACACGAGCCACCAGAATGCGACCGCGCCGCGATTCGGCGCCCCCTTCGCACCGTGCCTGGCGCCGGACTGGCGGCGCACCATGCGCGACGCGAGCCAATAAGCGGCCACGGCAAAGACCGCCACACACACCACGAAGACCTTGCCCGCATGCGTCAATGCCATCTGTCTTGCCCCCGATTCCCCGATTCCCCGATTCTTCAATGCTTCGCTTGCCGGCAAGTTCGCCGCCGGGTCGTGTTCACGCAATGAACCGCACAGCCGCCTTCGCCGCGGCCACGTCACGCACTATTCCGGCTCGCCGACGAACCTCAGCTTCCCCGACTCCCCCGACAGCAGCGCGAGATTCGCGTCCGCCGCCGCGCGCAGGTAATCCCACAGCGCGGTCACGCGCCGCAGCTTGCGCAGATCCTCGCGGCAGGTCAGCCAGAAGCACCGCGTGACGACCACGTCGTCCGGCAGCACCGGCACCAGCGCCGGCTGCGTGGCCGCCATGAAACACGGCAGGATCGCCAGCCCGCCGCCCTGCAGCGCCGCGAAATACTGCGCGATCACGCTCGTCGTGCGCAGCCCGGCCGTCGCGCCCGGCACCGCGCGGTCCAGGTACAGCAGCTCGTTGCTGAACGCGAGATCGTCGACGTAGCTGATGAACGCGTGCCGCGCGAGATCGTCGGTGCAGGTGATCGGATCATGGTTCGCGAGATAGTCGCGCGTCGCATAGAGCCGCAGCTGGTAGTCGCACAGCTTGGTGACCACGTAAGGCCCGCGCTCGGGCCGCTCGAGCGTGATCGCCAGATCGGCCTCGCGCTTCGGCAGGTTGACGAAATGCGGCACCGGCAGCAGGTCGACTGTCACGTGCGGATGCTCGGCGCGAAACTGCGCGAGCTGCGGCGCGAGGAAAAAGCAGCCGAACCCTTCCGTCGACCCGATCCGCACATGGCCCGACAGCGCCTCGCCCGTGTTCGCGACCTGGTCGCACGCGGACTGCACGGTCGTCTCCATCGCGTCCGCATACGCGACGAGCCGCTGCCCTTCGGCCGTCAGCGTGAAGCCGCCGGAGCGCGACTTGTCGAACAGCAGCGTGCCCATCGCGGCCTCGAGCGCGCGAATGCGCCGCGCGACGGTCGTGTAGTCGACGCCCAGCCGCTTCGCGGCGCCGCTCGCGCGCTGCGTGCGCGCGACTTCGAGGAAAAAGCGCAGGTCGTCCCAGTTCAGGTTGCCGGAAACCGGCTCGGTGGCGTGTCGCATCGGCGGGGAAAAAAGGGGCTGGAGTCTCCGGGCCGGCCGTCGATATGCATAAATGCACATCCAACCGGTTTCTTTATCGGTACATGATGAATCTGCGCATAACTATACTCGACCGTGACCTGCGGACCACGAGCCGCGGCACCACCACGGAGACACCATGCAGACCCGATCCACCCTCGATGAGCATGCGACAGTCGCGGCGCCGGCGCCCGAGCGCACCGCGAAGCACTACCTGCTGGCCGGCTGGGCCAGCATGGCCGGTACCACGATCGAGTGGTACGACTTCTTCCTCTACGGCACGGCCGCCGCCCTCGTCTTCAACCGCATCTTCTTCCCGTCGCTGGACCCGGTCGTCGGCACGCTCGCCGCGTTCGGCACGTTCGCGGTCGGCTTCATCGGCCGGCCGATGGGCGGCATCGTGTTCGGCCACTTCGGCGACCGCATCGGCCGCAAGTCGATGCTGATGATCACGCTGCTGCTGATGGGCGTGCCGAGCATGATCATCGGGCTGATCCCGTCGTACGACCGCATCGGCTACTGGGCCGCCGCGCTCTTGATCGCGATGCGCTTCCTGCAGGGGATGGCCGTCGGCGGCGAATGGGGCGGCGCGGTGCTGATGGCCGTCGAACACGCGCCGAAGGGCCGCAAGGGGCTGTTCGGCAGCCTGCCGCAGACGGGCGTCGGGCTCGGCCTGATCCTGTCGTCGGTCGCGATGGCCGCGGTGGCCGCGCTGCCGGAAGCCGACATGCTGTCGTGGGGCTGGCGCGTGCCGTTCCTCGCGAGCATCGCGCTCGTCGGCCTCGGCTGGTTCATCCGCGCGAAGGTGCCCGAATCGCCCGACTTCGAGAAGATGCAGCGCCAGGGCAAGGCCGAGAAGTCGCCGGTGACGGCCGCGCTGCGCCGCCATCCGCGCGAGGTGCTGACGATCGTCGGCGCCCGCGCCGCCGAGAACACCTGGTTCTACATGGTCGTCACGTTCGCGCTCGCCTACGCAACGCAGCAGCTGCACCTGCCGAAGGCCGAGATGCTGCATGCGATCACGGCCGGCGCGGCGCTGTCGCTCGTCACGATGCCGCTGTGCGGCCACCTGAGCGACCGCATCGGCCAGCGCCGGATGTTCGCGATCGGCCTCGTGCTGATGTGCGCGTTCGCCGCGCCGTTCTTCATGATGCTCGGCACGCAGCAGGTGTCGTACGCGTGGTGGGCGATCGTGCTCGGCCTCGGCGTCGTGTTCCCGATCCTCTATGCGCCGGAATCGCTGCTGTTCGCGCAGCAGTTCCCCGCGGAAATCCGCTACAGCGGCATCTCGCTGTCGGTGCAGCTCGCCGGCGTGATCGGCGGCGGCTTCGCGCCGATGATCGCGACGTCGCTGCTCAAGGCCGGCGGCGGCCAGCCGCATTACGTGATCGCGTACCTCGTCGGCTTCGGCGTGTTCGCGCTCATGTGTACCGCGTTGATGCGACCGGCACGCGCGTGAGCGCGCCGGCCCGCATTCGATCGATTTCAGTTCAGCCTGCTGCCCGCCGCGCCTCCACGCGCGGCGCAAGCAGACACCCTTTTCATCGTCACACCGCTTTACGGAGACATCCATGAACGCCGCAGTTCCCCAGACCACCCTCGCCCTGCCCACCGCCAAGCTGCTGATCGACGGCGCGTTCGTCGAATCGCAAAGCGCCGAATGGGGCGACATCGTCAACCCGGCGACGCAGGAAGTGATCGGCCGCGTGCCGTTCGCGACGCTCGACGAGGTCGATGCCGCGATCGCATCCGCGCAGCGCGCGTTCCAGACCTGGAAGACGACGCCGATCGGCGCGCGGCTGCGCATCATGCTGAAATTCCAGGATCTCGTGCGCCGCAATCTCGAACGGATCGCGCACACGCTGACGGCCGAGCAAGGCAAGACGCTGCCCGACGCGCAGGGCGACATCTTCCGCGGCCTCGAAGTGGTCGAGCATGCGTGCTCGATCGGCACGCTGCAGCAAGGCGAATTCGCGGAGAACGTCGCGGGCGGCGTCGACACCTACACGCTGCGCCAGCCGATCGGCGTGTGCGCGGGCATCACGCCGTTCAACTTCCCCGGCATGATCCCGCTGTGGATGTTCCCGATGGCGATCGTGTGCGGCAACACGTTCGTGCTGAAGCCGTCGGAGCAGGACCCGCTGTCGACGATGCAGCTCGTCGAGCTCGCGATCGAGGCCGGCGTGCCGCAGGGCGTGCTGAACGTCGTGCACGGCGGCAAGACGGTGGTCGACCGTCTCTGCACGCATCCGGACATCAAGGCGATCTCGTTCGTCGGCTCGACGCGCGTCGGCACGCACGTGTACAACCTCGGCAGCCAGCACGGCAAGCGCGTGCAGTCGATGATGGGCGCGAAGAACCACGCGGTCGTGCTGCCCGATGCGCACCGCGAGCAATCGATCAACGCACTCGTCGGCGCGGGCTTCGGCGCGGCCGGCCAGCGCTGCATGGCGACGTCGGTCGTCGTGCTGGTGGGCAAGGCACGCGACTGGCTGCCCGAACTCGTCGCGAAGGCGAAGGCGCTGAAGGTCAATGCGGGCGCTGAAGCCGGCACGGACGTCGGGCCGGTCGTGTCGAAGGCCGCGAAGGAACGCATCCTGTCGCTGATCGATGCGGGCGTGAAGGAAGGCGCGACGCTGTTGCTCGACGGCCGCAACGTGAAGGTGCCCGGCTACGAGCAGGGCAACTTCGTCGGCCCGACGATCTTCTCGGGCGTGACGACCGACATGTCGATCTACACGGAGGAAATCTTCGGGCCGGTGGTGGTCGTGCTCGAAGCCGACACGCTCGACGAAGCGATCGCGCTCGTCAACCGCAATCCGATGGGCAACGGCGTGGGCCTGTTCACGCAGAGCGGCGCGGCCGCACGCAAGTTCCAGAGCGAGATCGACATCGGCCAGGTCGGCATCAACATCCCGATCCCGGTGCCGGTGCCCTACTTCAGCTTCACCGGCTCGCGCGGCTCGAAGCTCGGCGATCTCGGCCCGTACGGCAAGCAGGTCGTGCAGTTCTATACGCAGACGAAGACGGTCACCGCGCGCTGGTTCGACGACGACGCGACGGCCGGCGGCGTGAACACGACGATCGCGCTGCGCTGACCCGGAGAGCCTGCACATGGAAATCGCATTCATCGGACTCGGCAACATGGGCGGCCCGATGGCCGCCAACCTGCTGAAAGCCGGCCACGCGCTGACGGTGTTCGACCTCGACGCGCACGCAGTCGACGTCGCGGTACGCGCCGGCGCGACGGCCGCCGGCTCGCCGCGTGAAGCGGCCGCGCGCGGCGCCGTCGTGATCACGATGCTGCCGGCCGCGCAGCACGTGCGCGCGGTCTACCTCGGCGACGACGGCGTGCTGGCCGGCGCACGCGCCGGCGCTGCGCTGATCGACTGCAGCACGATCGATCCGGGCACCGTGCGCGCGGTGGCCGAGGCCGCCGCGCAGCGCGGCTTCCCGCTCGCCGACGCGCCCGTGTCGGGCGGCACGGGCGGCGCGCAGGCCGGCACGCTGACCTTCATGGTCGGCGCGGACGCCGCGCTGTTCGAGCGCATCCGCCCCGTGCTGCTCGACATGGGCAAGAACGTCGTGCAGTGCGGCGGCACGGGCACCGGGCAGATCGCGAAGATCTGCAACAACCTGCTGCTCGGGATCTCGATGATGGGCGTATCGGAAGCGATGGCGCTCGGCGCGGCGCTCGGGATCGATCCGGCCGTGCTGGCCGGCATCATCAATACGTCGACCGGCCGCTGCTGGAGCTCGGACGCGTACAACCCGTATCCGGGCGTGAGCGACACCGCGCCGGCCGCGCGCGGCTACGCGGGCGGGTTCGCCGCGAACCTGATGCTGAAGGATCTCGGGCTCGCGACCGAAGCCGCACGCAGCGCCCACCAGCCGGTGTGGATGGGCGCGCTCGCGCAGCAGCTCTATCAGTCGATGAGCCAGCAGGGGCTCGGCACGCTCGACTTCTCCGCGTGCGTGAAGCTGTACGAGGCGCAGCCGGCGTAACCGCCGCCGCCCGCACCGGACGTGCGTCGACCCGCGATGTGCCTGAACGGCATCGCGGGTCGTTTTGCATGCGGGGGAAGGAAAACGTGCGGCACGGACGCGGCGTCAACGCCGCCGGTCGCTCAACCGCGCGGGTTCGACGCCGTCTCGAAGGTCGGATGGCACTCGAACGCGAGTTCGGAGCGCGCGCCGACACGGCTGCCGCTGGTCAGCGATTCCTGCTTCATGCTCGCGCGCATGCCGCGCTGCGTGCAGTAGTTGGTGGCTTCGTCGACGGCCTTCGTATGGGCGTCGGCCCACGTCGTCGACACGCCGACCGTGCGCGTCGTCACGGTAAACACGTTCGGGTTCGACGTCGCGGTCACGTCGGAAGCGGTCGAACACGCGGCGAGCAAGCATACGGCAGCCGCGACGGTCAACCATCGCAAGGTTCGAAAGGATACTGGAATGGACATGAGGGGCAGGCGCGCGCCGGTCGACGCGCATTGAGCAACATAGGCGACAGTATGCCTGCTCGATCGCCGGAGATCATGCCCCTTTCAGTGAACACATTGTTTCGAATGGTTAAACGATGAGGAAAATGGGGCAATATTTCCGCCCCTTTCCGGGCCAGATCGCGCCAGCGGGTAGTTTTGTCCGGTTGCCGGTTGCCCGCGTTGCCCGTCGCCCGCCTCCCGCAGCCCGTTGTCTGGCGGCCGATCAGTGCGCAAGTGCCTGCCGGGTCCTTGCCGACGCTTCCTCGAGGTTCCGCCACGCCGGCTGCCCCGGTGCGTAGCGCGCGCGGATATACGCGGCGAGCTCGGCCATCTGCCGGTCGTCGAATGCGTCGCCGAAGCCCGGCATGTAGCCGAGTTCGCCGGTGGCCGGCTGGTCGATCCCGTGATGCAGCACGCGCAGCAGGTTGTCCGGCGCGGCCTGGCTGACGCTCGTGTTGAGCCCCATCAGCGGGCGTACGCCGAAATGCCCGACGCCGCCCGATTCCGCATGACACACCGCACACGCGGCGTCGAACGCCCGGCGACCGTTCTCGAGGCCGAGCGTCGCGACGGCTTCCGCGCCGCGCGCCTGCCGGGCGGCCGCGTCGGCGGCGGCCGCCGCGTCGACGGGCGGCGACAGCGATGCGAGATAGTGTGCGATCGCCTGGACGTCGGCCTCGGGCAGCGACGCGAGCCCAGCGACGACGGGCGCCATCGGCCCGGCCGCGACGCCATGCTGCGCGGAGAAGCCCGTGCGCAGGTAGTCGAACAGCGCGCCTTCGGTCCACGGCACCGGCGAAGCCGGCGACGCGACGAGCGGCGGCGCGACCCAGCCCTCGGCCTCGCCGCCCGACAGGTACGCCAAACCGCCCTTCTCCGCACCCAGCGCGTTGCGCGGCGTATGGCACGCGCCGCAGTGCCCGGCGCCATCAACCAGATATTTGCCGCGATTCCACGTCGCGGAGCGTGCCGGATCCGGCGCGAACGGCCGCGCATCGTGAAACAGCCAGTTCCAGCCGGCGACGAGGCGCCGCTGGTCGAGCGGAAACGGCAGCTTGGTCTTCGGCGGCTCGTGCTTCACCGGCGGCTGCGACATCAGGTACGCATAGAGCGCGAGCAGGTCGGGTTCGCTCAGCTTCGCGAACGCCGTGTACGGGAACGCCGGGTACAGGTGCGTACCGTCACGCGAGATGCCTTCGCGCATCGCGCGCGCGAACGCCGGATACGACCATGTGCCGATGCCGGTGTCCGGATCGGGCGTGAGGTTCGTCGTGTAGATCGTGCCGAACGGCGTATCGAGCGCGAGCCCGCCCGCGTTGGTCGCGCCGCCGGGCGCGGTGTGGCACACCGCGCAGTCGCCGGCGAGGGCGACCAGGCGGCCGCGCTCGAGCGTCGCCGCGCTCCACATCGCGCCGTCCGCGCCGCCGGGCGCAACGGGCGCAACGGGTGCGATGGACGCAGGGCCCGGCAGGATCGCGCAGGCCAGGCCGATCAGCCCGCCGACCACCCCGCCCACGCCGCCGCCGGCCAGCCAGCCAGCGGCGCCAGCGTGAGGCGCGACGCGGGTCGCGGCGCCCCGCTTCCGCGGAATCGGCCGCCACCGGTCGCGCGAGCGCCGCGCGAATGCGCGCGGCGTCGAACGGCGGTGCGCGAAACCGCACACCCGTCGCGTCGTACAGCGCGTTCGCGATCGCCGCCGCCGCGGGCGCCGCCGCCTGCTCGATCCGGCGCGCGTCGTGCACGGACAGCTCCCCGTGCGCGCGATGGGCCGTGTCCGTGCCGTCGAACGCAATCAGTTCATGAGCGATCGCATCCGGCTGCGCACCCATGCCGGTTTCGTCGTGCGCGGGCCGCGCGGACAGGCGCGCCCCCATCACGCGCGAAATCGCCGCCTCGATCTGCCATGCGGGCAAGCCGGCCATCGACGCGTCGCCCGGTGCGCCGGCACCCTGCCCGGCCACGACGCGCCGCACCGCGACGTCGCCCGTCGCGCGGTCGACCTCGAGATCCACGACCCATGCGGACCAACGCGCATCGTCGTCGCCTGTCGCATCGGCGGCCGACGGCGGGTTGCCGGAAGGCGCCGCGGCGCCGTCGAAAGCAAAGCCGCGCCCGCTCAGGCGCGCATGGGCATCCGGGTCGACCGCGGCCGGCGCGCCCCATGCCGCACGCTCGCTGACCATCCGGATGATCTCGCGCGGCCCTGCGTCCCGCGCCGCATCGAGATGCTGCAGGCGCAACGCGACCGGATCGCGCCGCAACGCGCCTGCGAGTTCGTCGACGAAGGATTCGCGCGCGAACACGTGCGCGTGCCCGGGAATCGTGTGGCCGGCATCGGCGAGTTCGATCGACGTCTGCGCGTGCCGGTAGACGAACGGCTCGGTCGGGCCGGTATCCGCGCGTTCGGTCTGCGCACCGTGCGGCGCGTGACGATCGTCCGTCGCCGCCTGCACGGTATCCGCGCGCTCGGTCTGCGCACCGTGCGGCGCGTGATGATCGTCCGTGGCCGCCTGCGCGCGATAGCGCCAGGTCGTCATCCGCCCGTCGGCCGCGGTCCGCGTTTCGACGTCGAGCGATACCTGCGCGTCTGCCTGCGCATCGCCGATCGGCCAGGCGTAGCGCGCGTGGTGCGTGCGCAATGCATCGGCGCCGGCTTCATCGCGCGGCTCGGCGCCCGTCACGCGCTCCGGTGCGACGGGCAAACCCGCGTCAGGCTTCATCGCCGCCTCGCAGGTAGCGTGCCGCGCGATGCACGGCACGGATGATTTCCAGGTGCGTGCCGCAGCGGCACAGATTGAAGCGCAACGCATCGCGGATCGCCGCGTCGTCCGGTGCGGGATGGCGGTCGAGCAGCGCCTTCGTGCTCATGATCATCCCGTTCAGGCAATAGCCGCACTGCGCGGCCTGCTCGTCGATGAACGCGCGCTGGATCGGATGCGGCGCGTCGTGCGACCCGAGCCCTTCCAGCGTCGTGACGTCGCGCCCGTGCGCGGCGGCGGCCGGCACGACGCACGAACGCGTGGCCTGCCCGTCGACCAGCACCGTGCATGCGCCGCACTGCCCGAGCCCGCAGCCGTACTTCGGGCCGTTGAGCGCGCAGTCGTTGCGCAGGACCAGCAGCAGCGGCGCGTCGGGCGCGGCCTCGACGAAGGTGTGCGGCGTGCCGTTCACGCGAAACGCCAGCGGCCGCGATGGGGAAGCGGGATGGGACATGAAGGGATCCGGAATGCGGCGGGCGACCGGCAGCGGGCACTGCCGCCGGCGCGCGCCTGACATATAACACGCCGAAAAACACACGGCCCGGCGCATCGGCGCTCGCGACGCCGACGGCTCAGCAGCGGCCGGCGCGGGCACCGCGTACGCGTCAGGCCACGGCCGCGACGCTGTTGCGCGACGGCGAGACGAGCGGCACGTCGAACACGTCGTAGCCGAACACCCACGACGGATCCTCGTTCGTGCGCAGCCACGTGTTGTTGTGCGACACGAGCTGCACCTTCGACGCACGCGCCGCGCGATTCGCCTCGTACAGCGCGAACGCACCCGCGTAGTCGCTGACGCCGACTTCATCGAGGCAGCGCGCGAGCATCGCCGCATCCTCGATCGCCATCGCCGCGCCCTGCGCCATGTGCGGTTTCATCGGATGGCACGCGTCGCCGAGCAGCACGAGGCGGCCGCGGCTCCACAACGGCAGCGGATCGCGCTCGAGCAGCGGCCACTTGGTGATCGACGGCGACACGTCGATCAGGTGCTGGATGTCGGCATGGAAACCCGCGAACGCCTCGCGCATTTCATCACGGCTGCTGTCGACCATCGACACGCCTTCGGGCCATTCGGCCTGCGGCACGCCGGTCACGTAGTAATACTCGTCGCGCTTCTCGGTCACGTAGTAGACCATCATGTGGCGATCCTCCGACCACCACTTCACGCACATGTCGTACGGCTTGTTGCCGAGCAGCGACGCCGGGAACACCGCGCGGTGCGCGACGTAGCCCGTGTAGCGCGGCGGTTCCGCGCCGAGCAGGTGCTCGCGAATCCGCGAATTCACGCCGTCCGCGCCGATCACGATGTCGGCCGTCTCGACGCTGCCGTCGGTGAACGTCAGGCGCACCGCGTCGCCGGTGTCCTCCACCGCCGCGAGCCGCTTGCCGAAGCGGATCGTGCCGGGCGTCACCGCCTGCGTCATCAATGCATGGAAATCGCCGCGATGCACGGTCAGGTAGCGCGCGCCGTAGGCGTTGCGCGCGTAGTCGCCGAGCGGGATCTGCGCGAGCACGTCGGCCGTCTGCCAGTCGCGGCTGTACCAGTAATCCGGATGCGAACCCATCGTCTCCAGCGCGTCCTCGCAGCCGATGCGCCGCATGATCTTCATCACGTTCGGGCCGAGGTGGATGCCCGCGCCGAGGCGCGAGAACGCCGGCGCCTGCTCGTACAGCGCGACGTCGTAGCCGCCGCGCTGCAGCAGCGCCGCGGCGGCCGTGCCGCCGAGACCGGCGCCGATGATTGCGATACGGGGTGTGCTCATGCGGATCTCCTGATCGTGGGCCCGTGGCCGAGCGCGGCGCGAGAACGGGCGGATTGAATGGCGTTTATGTAGCGTACACACTCAATTTATTCAGGACAAGCGGATTGTCGCCAGCGGCAACGGCATTCGGGAAAACACCAATAATTCCATGAATACCCGCACCACAAAGCGATACACGCAAGATCGACGTCATTTTGATCCATTGCCATTTTCAAATGTACACACTAGACTTTGCTCGACATCCGGCGATCCCGCACCCGCGTGCCGCCCCACCCTTACCGACACGGAGCCTTCCGTCATGAGCAAGACCTACCGCATCGGCCAGATCGTGCCGAGTTCCAACACGACGATGGAAACCGAGATCCCCGCGATGCTGCGGCTGCGCGAAGCGATCCGCCCCGAGCGCTTCACGTATCACTCGAGCCGGATGCGGATGAAGAAGGTCGTCAAGGAAGAACTCGCGGCGATGGACGCCGAATCCGACCGCTGCGCGGTGGAACTGAGCGACGCGCGCGTCGACGTGCTCGGCTACGCGTGCCTGGTCGCGATCATGGCGATGGGGCACGGTTATCACCGCGTGTCGCAGGCGCGCCTGACGAAGCACACGGCGGACAACGGCGCGCAGGCGCCGGTGCTGACGAGTGCGGGCGCGCTCGTCGACGCACTGAAGGTGATCGGCGCGAAGCGGATCGTCGTCGTCGCGCCGTACATGCTGCCGCTGACCGAACTCGTGGTCGACTACATCCGCAACGAAGGCTTCGACGTGCTTGCGTACCGCGCGCTGGAGATCCCCGACAACCTCGACGTCGGCCGCCACGATCCGGCGCGCCTGCCCGACATCGTGAAGACGCTGCCGTACCAGGACGCCGATGCGATCGTGCTGTCCGCCTGCGTGCAGATGCCGTCGCTGCCAGCCGTCGCGAAGGTCGAGGCGATGACGGGCAAGCCCGTGATCACGGCCGCGATCGCGACGACCTACGCGATGCTGCGCGAGCTCGACCTCGAGCCGATCGTGCCCGGCGCCGGCGCGCTGCTGTCCGGCGCGTACTGAGCGCGACCCTTTAGACGGAGCTCCTTCATGCCCTCGACTTTCCTCTATGGCGCGAACATCCGCGCGAACGGCATCCGCCAGCACTACCTGCGCTACGGCGGCGCGACCGGCGCGCGCGCGGCGCGCCCGGCGATCGTGCTGATTCCCGGCATCACGAGCCCCGCGATCACGTGGGGTTTCGTCGGCGAAGTGTTCGGCGCGGCGTTCGATACCTACGTGCTCGACGTGCGCGGCCGCGGGCTGTCCGACGCGTCGCCGTCGCTCGACTACAGCCTCGATGCGCAGGCCGACGACATCGCGGCGCTCGTCGCCGCGCTCGGCCTGCCGCGCACCAGCCTCGTCGGCCATTCGATGGGCGCGCGGATCGCCGCGCGCGCCGCGCGGCGCGGCATCCACGGGCTCGCATCGGTCGCGCTCGTCGATCCGCCCGTGTCGGGCCCGAACCGCCGCGACTATCCAGGCAAGCTGCCGTGGTACATCGACTCGATGGCGCTCGCGCGTGCCGGCACCGACGCCGAAGGCATGCGCGCGTTCTGCCCGACCTGGACCGACGCCGAGCTGCAGTTGCGCGCCGAATGGCTGCACACCTGCGACGAGCGCGCGGTGCGCGCGTCGTACGAAGGCTTTCATACCGACGATTTCCACGCGGACGCCGCGCAACTGGCCGTGCCGTCGCTGCTGATCACGGCCGAACGCGGCGACGTGGTGCGCGACGACGACGTCGCCGAACTGCAGCGCGCGACGCCGTCGATGCGGCACGTGCGCGTGCCCGACGCCGGCCACATGATTCCGTGGGACAACGCAGCGGGCTTCTACGCGGCGTTCGGCGACTTCCTCGGCGCGCCGCTCGCGGCCTGACCCTGACCTCCCTTCCCCTCACGCCTTTACCGGAGCCGACGATGCCAGTCAGCGATTCCCAACTGATCGACGCGTGGAAGCAGGTCCTCACGCTGTCGCGCCTCGAACCGGGCCAGACCGTC
Organism: Burkholderia sp. AU31624; assembly: GCF_020420065.1. Lineage (NCBI taxonomy): Bacteria > Pseudomonadati > Pseudomonadota > Betaproteobacteria > Burkholderiales > Burkholderiaceae > Burkholderia > Burkholderia sp. AU31624. The sequence continues at coordinate 954,082 of NZ_JAIZRT010000002.1, read as the reverse complement.
ACGATCCTGACGAGCGCGGCCACCCACCCGCAGACGCTGTCGTGCGCGCTGATCGCGACGCAAACGATGGGCGCGATCGTCAACCGGCTCGACCTGCCGCCGGTGAACGGCGACAAGGCGTTCAGCCGCGACCCGCTCGCGTATCTCGGTACGACGCCGCTGACCGGCAACAAGGCCGCGATCGCCGCGCTGCGCGAGAGCGACCTCGTGCTCGACCTGATGACGCTGCTGTTCTCGCCCGAGCAACACGAGATCCTCAAATCCGGCACGAAAATCCTGCTCGCGGTCGAGCCGCCCGAAGTGCTCGTGCGGATGGTGCCGACGCTGGCCGACCGCACGCGCGTGCTCGCCGCGGCGAAACAGATCGCCGCCGCCCGCGAGATGCGCGTGACGTCGGCGGCCGGCACCGCGCTCGTGTGCCCGCTCGGCGAGTTCCCGCCGACGGCCGAATACGGCTTCGTCGACGCGCCGGGCCGCTGGGACCACTGGCCGAGCGGCTTCGCGCTGACCTACCCGAACGACCGCACCACGCGCGGCACGATCGTGATCGACCGCGGCGACATCCTGCTGCCGCAGAAGCACTACGTGCGCGAACCGATCGCGCTGACCGTCGAAGGCGGCTATGCGACGCGCATCGAAGGCGGCGTCGACGCCGACCTGCTGCGCGACTACATGGAGACCTTCGCCGACCCCGAAGGCTATGCGATCTCGCATATCGGCTGGGGGCTGCAGCCGCGTGCGCGCTGGTCGACGCTCGGGCTGTACGACCGCGAGGCGACGATCGGGATGGACGCGCGCGCGTTCGAGGGCAACTTCCTGTTCTCGCTCGGCCCGAACAACGAAGGCGGCGGCAACCGCACGACCACCTGCCACATCGACATCCCGCTGCGCCGCTGCACCGTAGAACTCGACGGCGAGACCGTCGTGCGCGACGGCCGCGTGATCGATCGACCCGCTCAACCCGCCTGACCAACGAGTGCCCCACACCATGAACGATCTTTCCCGTCACGCCGAAGCGAACGTCTATCGCCAGCAGGGCTTCGGCACGCCGCTGCCGCCGCACGGCAACGTCGGCCTGCTGATCGTCGACTTCGTGGTCGGCTTCGCCGATCCCGCGACGTTCGGCGGCGGCAACATCGCGCCGGCGATCGCGCGCACGACGCGTGCGCTCGCGCTCGCGCGCGAACGCGGCTGGCCGGTCGCGCACAGCCGCATCGTGTACGCGGAAGACGGCAGCGACGACAACGTGTTCTCGCTGAAGGTGCCCGGCATGGCGACGCTGACCGAGCACCATCCGAACAGCGCGATCGTGCCGGAGCTCACGCCCGCGCCCGGCGAACTCGTCGTGCGCAAGACGGTGCCGTCGGCATTCTTCGGCACGCAACTGGCGCCGTGGCTCGCGCAACGTGCGGTGCAGACGCTGCTCGTCGCGGGCGCCGTGACGAGCGGCTGCGTGCGCGCAAGCGTGGTCGACGCGATGTCGCACGGGTTCCGCCCGCTCGTGCTCGCCGACTGTGTCGGCGATCGCGCGATCGCGCCGCACGACGCGAACCTGTTCGACATGCAGCAGAAATACGCGGCGGTGATACCGCTCGACGATGCGATCGCGGCGATCGATGCGGTGCAGGCACGCGCACGCTGAATCGTCACGGCGGGCCGGCGGCGTGACCGGCCGGCAACCGCCCGCGCGATTGACGCTGCGCTTTTGGCGACCTAGATTGGGGACGCGCGCGCTCGCGACGGTCACCGTCATGGCGCTCGACGCACACCGCGAACAGAACACCCGGGCCGCCGCCCGCCTCGCCCCGCGTACGCTGCATCCGGCCGCGCGCCGCCTCTCCCTCGACAGGATTCTTCATCCGTGAACCGCTCCGAACTGCTCGCGCGCAACGGCTGCCTTACCGTGATCCGGCCGCCCGCGCCGCCCGTCACGCCGGCGCCCGGCCAGCCGGGCAGCCTGTCGTCCTACGTGCCGGCGCTGCCGGAAGTATTCGTCGCGATCCTCGACGACGGCCGCATCCTCGCGTTCAACGGCCACGTCGATCTCGGCACCGGCATCCGCACGTCGCTCGCGCAGATCGTCGCCGAGGAACTCGACGTGCCGGCCGCGCGCGTGACGATGGTGCTCGGCGACACGGCCGCGACACCGAACCAGGGCCCGACCATCGCGAGCGCGACGATCCAGATTTCCGCGACGCCGCTGCGCTGCGCGGCCGCGCAGGCGCGGCATGCACTGCTGGCGCTCGCGGCCGAACGCTTCGGCGTCGCTGCGGAACGGCTGGCCGTCGACGATGGAACGATTTCGTCCGATGGACAGGCGATCACGTTCGCCGCGCTCGTCGCCGCGCACCGGATCGCGCTGACGCTGGACCTGAACACCCGCACGAAAGATCCCGCCCTGTACCGGATCGTCGGCAAGCCGTCGCCGCGCGTCGACCTGCCCGCGAAGGCCACCGGCCAGCTCACGTTCGTGCACGACATGCGCGTGCCGGGCATGCTCCACGGCCGTGTCGTGCGGCCGCCGTATGCGGGGCATGACAGTGGTTCGTTCGTCGGCACATCGCTCGTCGACGTCGATCGCGCATCGGTGGCCGACGTGCCGGGGCTCGTGGCCGTCGTCGCGATCGGCGATTTCGTCGGCGTGGTGGCCGAGCGCGAGGAACACGCGATCCGCGCGGCGCGCCAGCTGCGCGTGACGTGGCGCCCGCTCCCCGCGCTGCCGCCGCTCGACGAACCGGCTACCGCGATCGCCGCCGCGCCGGCCAGACGCCGCGTGCTGCTCGACGAAGGCGACGTCGACGCGGCGCGAGCGCAGCCCGACACGATCACGCTGTCGCGCACCTACGCATGGCCGTTCCAGATGCACGGCTCGATCGGCCCGTCCTGCGCGCTCGCCGACTATCGCGAGCCGGGCAACGGCCGGATCACCGTGTGGTCCGGCACGCAGAACCCCGTGTCGCTGCGCTACGACCTCGCGACGCTCGTCGCGCGCGACGAAGCCGATTTCGACGTGGTGCGGATGGAAGCGGCCGGCTGCTACGGCCGCAACGGCGCGGACGACGTGTGCGGCGACGCGCTGCTGCTGTCGCGCGCGGTCGGCCGCCCGGTGCGCGTGCAGCTGTCGCGTGCCGACGAACATCTGTGGGAACCGAAAGGCGCGGGCCAGCGGATGCAGGTGACCGGCACCGTCACGCGCGACGGCCGCCTGCTCGGCTACGATTTCACGACACGCTATCCGTCGAACGACGCGCCGCTGCTCGCGGCGCTGCTGACCGGCACGATCGCGCCCGCGCCGCGCGTGTTCGAGATGGGCGACCGCACGGCCGTGTCGCCGTATGCAAGCCCGCATCGCCGCTTCGTGTGCGAGGATCTCGCCCCGCTCGTGCGTGCGTCGTGGCTGCGCGGCGTGTCGGCATTGCCGAACTCGTTCGCGCACGATGCGTTCGTCGACGAATGCGCGGCGCTGACCGGCGTCGACCCGCTCGCGTTCCGGCTGCGCCATCTGCAGGACACGCGCGCGACCGAACTGCTGCAGGCCGTGGCCGATCGTGCGGGCTGGACGCCACGCGTGCGGCGCACGCCGCTTGAACCCGAGCCGTCGCGGCTGGTGCGCGGCCGCGGGATCGCCTACGCGCGCTACGTGCACAGCCGCTTCCCCGGCTTCGGCGCGGCGTGGTCGGCATGGGTCGTCGACCTGAGCGTCGATCGCGTGTCGGGCGAGGTCCGCATCGAACGCGTCACGGTCGGCCAGGACACGGGCACGATGATCAACCCCGACGGCGTGCGCCACCAGATCCACGGCAACGTGATCCAGGTATTGAGCCGCACGCTGAAGGAGCGCGTGCGCTTCGCCGACGGCAAGGTCGCGTCGCGCGAATGGGCGAGCTATCCGATCCTGACCTTCGCGGAAGTGCCGGACGTCGATGTGGTGCTGATGCCGAGGCAAGGCGAGCCGCCGCTCGGCGCGGGAGAATCGGCGTCGGTGCCGGGCCCGGCCGCCGTCGCGAACGCGTTGTTCGATGCGACCGGCGTGCGGTTCTACACGCCGCCGTTTACGCCGGAGACGGTCCGGGCGGCGTTACGCGACGCAGGCAGGTTGATGACGGCCGACGCGGCCGGTACGCACGCGGCAACCCGCACGGCTTGAAGGCGGCCCGCTGCATCGCGGGATCAAGCCGGCGGACGAACGGGCCAACAAGCGGGCGGGCCAGACGGGCATGCCGCCCCGCGAGCGACACGCATCACGCGTCGCCGTCTTCTTCCATCATCTTGCGCAGCAGGAACTGCAGCGCGACCCGCTCGCCCGGATTGAGCGCGCCATACGTGCGCTCCGTCACCTGCCGCGCGAACGGCACCGTGCGGTCGATCAGCGCGAGGCCGGTCGCGGTGGCGCGCACGATCAGCTTGCGGCCGTCGTTCGGATCGGGCAGCACCTCGATCAGCGCGCGCGCCTTCAGCCGGTCGACCACGCCGCGAATCGTCGCCTGGTCGATCGCGGTCGCCTTGACGATGTCGTTCAGCGAGCACCCCTGGCGCTCCTTGACCGCGCACAGCGTGACGAACTGCGCGGCCGTGAGATCCGAATCGGGGATCGCTGCCTGGAAGATCGACACGTGCCGCTGATACGCGCGGCGCAGCAGGTGGCCGACCTGATCGTGAAAGTCGTAGGAATCCTTCGAAGACGCCATGAAAGTGCAGGCCCGCGCCGCATGTAAGGGAAAGACAAGCAGTGTACACCCTCAATTTGGCCCGACCGGCAGCCGGGGGGGCGCTTCATTGCGGTGCGTCAGGATTCGCGGCACCCGGCGCGCCGCGTGCCTGACGATCGCCGGCCAGCTGCGCGTTGCCTGCCGAGTACGGCGCAGCGACGGCAGGCAATGCGCGTTCGAACCCGCTGCCGCGCACGTACTTGCGTGCATCGGCAGCTTTCCGTGCACACGCTGTATTTTTAAGCGCATACGCACGAATTTTGTGCATGACCTTGCGCGTTGGCGCCCTCTTTAAAACCGCGTTCATTTCCCCAAAAAACCTCATCAAACACGCGGCTTTTCTCACGCAAACGCTTGCCTTCTCGCGGCCGGAATCGTGCCTGTGCGATTCGGTATTTTCTAGTGTGTACGCTATTTAATTGCCGTGATATACAGACTCCAGAGCGCAGCGGAGCGTCCGCTCGCGTCGATCGGCCACCCATTCATCCGTCACATTCGAACAGGGGCAATCCCATGTCTACCGCACACCCGAGCGCCGCCGTTTCCCCCGACGACGCGCTGCACGGCAATCTCTATCGCAAGGTCACGCTGCGCCTGATTACCCTCTTTTGCCTGTGCTACTTCGCGGCCTATCTCGACCGCATCAACATCGGGCTCGCGAAACTCCAGATGCTCGACGCGCTGAAGTTCAGCGATACCGTGTACGGGCTCGGCGCCGGCCTGTTCTTCGCCGGCTACATCCTGTTCGAAGTCCCGAGCAACCTGGTGCTGCAACGCGTCGGCGCGAAGCTGTGGATCGCGCGGATCATGATCACGTGGGGCCTGCTGTCGGGTGCGACGATGTTCGTGCACACGCCGACGCAGTTCTACCTCGTGCGCTTCCTGCTCGGCGCGGCCGAGGCCGGCTTCCTGCCCGGCGTGCTGCTGTACCTGACGCAGTGGTATCCCGATGCGCGCCGCGCGCGGATCGTCGCGCTGTTCATGGTCGGGCTGCCGTTGTCGAGCATGATCGGCAGCCCGATCTCCGGGTGGATCATGCGCGCGTTCGACGGCACGCACGGGCTCGGCGGCTGGCAGTGGCTGTTCCTGCTCGAAGCGCTGCCTTCGGTGCTGCTCGGCTTCGCGGTGCTGCGCTGGCTGCCGAACAGCATCGAATCCGCACCGTGGCTGAACGCCGACGAGAAGCACGCATTGCGTGCGAACCTCGACGCCGATCCGTCCGGCAACAAGAGCCATGCGCTCGGCAAGGCGTTCTCCGATCCGAAGGTATGGGCGCTCGGCCTGATCGACCTGTGCGTGCTGCTCGGCCTCTATGCGGTGAGCTTCTGGCTGCCGACGATCCTGCGCGACACGGGCGTCAAGGATGCGTATCACATCGGCTGGCTGATGGTGATCCCGAATGCCGCGGCCGTGCTCGCCACGCTGTACTGCGGCGCCAGTTCCGACCGCGCGCGCGAACGCCGCTGGCATATCGTCGTGCCGTTCATGGTGTCGGCCGTCGCGCTGGCGATCGCGGCCTCGTCGTCGCACGGCACGTTCGGCACGGTGCTGCTGTTCTCGCTGATCAACGCGGGCGCGGCCGCCGCGATGCCGGTCGTCTGGGCACTGCCGTCGACGTTCCTGAAGGGCTCGGCCGCCGCCGGCGGGATCGCATTCGCGTGCTCGATCGCCAACCTCGGCGGGTTCGGCAGCACCTACTTCATCGGCTGGCTGCGCGACACGTTCCATTCGCAAAGCGCGGGGCTGTACGGTTTCGCAGCGTGCATGGTGATCGGCTGCGCCCTCGCGCTCGCCTATCCGGCCCGGCTCGTGAACCGCTGACGCAGCGCGTCGCGCACGCGACGCGGTCATTTTTACAACCGGCAACCGACAACCGCGCCGAGCGCGCGGTTCGCCCCGCGCCCCCTCTCACCCGCGCACGCCGCCCCTCCGGCGCGTGCGCGCCACCCGCCGCCGCTTCCCGCCCCCTTCCCGACGCCGTTCGCCGCACAGGCACATCGCTTGCGTCATGCACGCGCCCGCCGCTCCGGCGGACGGCATCCTTCCCTCAACCGGCGCTGCGCACCGCGCGACCCTTCGCGCGGCGATCCCGCATCGCAAGCAGGTTCCCTGAACGAGAGGACAACATGAAATCAATACGAACGCTGGTCGCCCTTTGCTCGGTCGTTTCCGTGCTCGCGGCGTGTGGCGGCGGCGACGACGCCGGGACCGAACTCGGCATCTCGAAGCCGCAGGCGCGCTTCATCAACGCGGTGCCGGCCGGGCCCAACCTCGACTACTACCTGAACGCGAAGCTCGACCAGGGCAATATCGCGTACAAGGGCGTGACGCGCTATCACGACGTCGACTCGGGCACGCAGAACGCGAGCTACGACGTCTCCGGCACGACGTCGACCATCGCCGCGCAATCGTTCAGCGCGGCAAACGGCCATCACTACACGACGATCGCGCTGCCGAGCACGACGTCGCTGATCTCCGTGATCGACGATCCGTACGCCAAGGGCCTGCTGTCCGACAAGGCGCGCGTGCGCAGCTTCAACGCGTCGCCGAATGCGCAGAACGTCGACGTGTACGTCGTCCCGCCCGGCACCGACATCACGACGCAAAGCCCGACGCTCGCGGGTACGGCTTACCAGAACGCGGTGCCGGCATCGACGCAGGATTCGATCTACCTGAACGGCGGCAGCTACCAGGTGATCGTCACGACGGCCGGCAGCAAGACGCCGATCCTCAAGACCGCGCCGGTCACCATCAACAACAACGCCGACTGGCTGCTGCTGACGATCCCGTCGGGCGGGGTCGGCGACGTGACGCCGAACGACATCCACGTGCTGGTCGCGCAGGGCAACGACGCCGATGCGTCCGCGCAGGAACTGGGTCCGCAATAAGGACCGCTCATGATGGCGGCGGGCGGCGCGATCGTGCCGCCCGCCGCCTCTTCCCGTCACGCGGTCAGTTGTTCCGCTCCAGGACGATCACATGCTCGGCGCGCGTGCCGTCGCCGTGCTCGACGTCGACATCGCCGACATGGCGTACGCGCCAGCCCGGCCGCGTCGCGATCTGCGGCATGTTGCCGGACGGACGGCTCTCGATCCCGCCGAGCCCTTCGTCGGGCGTCTCGACCGCTTCGTCGAGCGACGCGTTCGAATAAATCACGTTGTCGTGCCACTTCGACGCGCCCGCGGCGGCTTCCATGCCCTTGCCGTCGACGTCGACCGTGTTGTCGGTCATCGCCATGTTCGCGTTGTCGAGCGTCGGGATCCGGGCGGCCGCTCGCCGCACGGGGTCGGCGCTGTCGGGCGCCTGCGTGCCGCGCTCGATCGGCGGCAGGCCGGTCGGCATTTTCCCGGCAATCTTCTCGGGCGTCAGCGGACGCTGCGCGACCTGCGCCGCCTGGGTTGCCGCATCGGGCATGTCGCCGGCCGCCGGTGTCTTCACCGGGCTCTTCTCGATCTGTTCCCGCTGCTGTTCCGGGGTCGGGTTCGATTCCGCGTTCTGCATTGCACCTCCTTGTCCGGCCGGCGCGCGCCGGCATCAGGGCTGCCGCCGCCGGTCCGGGAATCGCTACAACGGTCCTTGCAAATCTTTCATGGGCTTGGCCCGACGCGCACGCCTCCAGGCGCACGTGCCAGGCCGGCCCGGTACCCTTCATACGGACGGCGCGCCCGCGCGCAGCCGGCGCGAGGTCCGCCCCACGCGTGAGCCGCGCGTCAGCCGCCGCTCGCGCCGCCCGGCGCGGAAGCCGCGCCCGGCATGCTCGCGCCGCTGTCGCCGCTGCTGCCGGCCGCCCCGCTGCTCGGCATACCCGACGGCGCGGTGGACGGTGCGGCCGACATGCCGCCCGTGGCGCTCGATTCCGAGCTTGCGCCGCCGTTGTCGCTCTTCTTCTGGCAGCCCGCACCTGCCGCCAGGCCCGCAATCAGGATGCCGGCGAAGACGGCTCGCGATACAAGTCGAAGTGAATATCGCTGCATGACACCTCCGCTGATGTCGATGTGGATGGAGCCCGCAGGCGCGCAATTCGCGTGCCGCACCCCGCCGCCACGGCCGCCCGCTTCCATTCATTTTTCAAATGACGCCCAACCGAATATTTAATTTCCCATCGCGTTGCCAGCCTTCCATACTCGCGAACAAATCCGAGACATAACGTCCACGGCGGCCGGGCCGGCGCAGCGTTCCCACGCAGCCGGTTTCGCGCCCCGCACATGGAAGGAGACAACGGCGTGCAACTGGAAGCCACCCACCGCCCAGGCATCGTGCCCGGCGCGGACGACGCATCGCATCGAACCGGTTCGGCCGCGCGCGAACCCGCGCTGAGCCCGCGGCTCCACAACGCCGACCTCGCGCCGACCCAGGCCAAGGGCCGGACGTGGGGCCGCTACAGCATCTTTGCGCTGTGGACCAACGACGTGCACAACATCGCGAACTACTCGTTCGCGATCGGGCTGTTCGCGCTCGGTCTGTCGGGCTGGCAGATGCTCGCATCGCTCGCGATCGGCGCGGTGCTCGTCTACTTTTTCATGAACCTCACCGGCTACATGGGCCAGAAGACCGGCGTGCCGTTCCCGGTGATCAGCCGGATGAGCTTCGGCATCTACGGCGCGCTGCTGCCCGCGATGATCCGCGCGGTGATCGCGATCGCATGGTTCGGAATCCAGACCTATCTCGCGTCGGTCGTGCTGCGCGTGCTGCTCACCGCGGTCTGGCCGGGCCTCGCCGCATTCGACCAGAACGCGATCTTCGGACTGTCGACGCTCGGCTGGGTCACGTTCGTCGCGATCTGGCTCGTGCAGATCGGCATCCTCACGTACGGGATGGAAATGGTCCGCAAGTACGAGGGGCTCGCCGGCCCGGTGATCCTCGTCACGACGCTGTCGCTCGCCGCATGGATGTATAGCCGCACCGGCGGCCATCTCGCGATGTCGATCGGCAAGCCGCTGACCGGCTTCAGGATGTGGACGGAGATCTTCGCGGGCGGCTCGCTGTGGCTCGCGATCTACGGCACGCTGGTGCTCAACTTCTGCGATTTCGCGCGCTCGTCGCCGAGCGCGAAGACGGTGCGCGTGGGCAACTTCTGGGGCCTGCCGGTCAACATCCTCGTGTTCGCGACGATCAGCTTCGTGCTCGCCGGCGCGCAGTTCAAGCTGAACGGCCACATCATCCACAGCCCGACGGAAATCATCGCGACGGTGCCGAACAAGCTGTTCCTCGTGCTCGGCTGCCTCGCATTCCTGATCGTGACGGTCGCGGTGAACATCATGGCGAACTTCGTCGCGCCGGCCTTCGTGCTGACGAGCCTCGCGCCGCACCGCCTGTCGTTCCGCCGCGCGGGCCTGATCAGCGCGACGGTCGCCGTGCTGATCCTGCCGTGGAACCTGTACAACAGCCCGATCGTGATCGTCTACTTCCTGTCCGGCCTCGGCGCGCTGCTCGGCCCGCTGTACGGGATCATCACGGTCGACTACTGGCTCGTGCGCAAGCAGCGCGTGAACGTGCCCGACCTCTATACCGAAGCGCCGACCGGCGCCTACTTCTACACGCGCGGCGTGAACCGCAAGGCGCTCGCGGCGCTGGTGCCGTCCGCGCTGATCTCGATCACGCTCGCCCTCGTGCCGGCGTTCAGCGCGATGACGCCGTTCTCGTGGCTGCTCGGCGCGGCCATCGCGGGCAGCGTGTACTGGCTGCTGGCCGATCGCAACCGGCATTACGAGGCGCGTTCGGGCGAATCCATCGCGGTCGCCTGCGCGCAACACTGACACACCTGCATACGGAGTCGCAATGAGGATCCTGGTAGTCAACGTCAACACGACCGAGTCGATCACCGACGCGATCGCCGCGCAGGCGCAGGCCGCCGCGTCGCCGGGCACGGAGATCGTCGGGCTGACGCCGCGCTTCGGCGCCGAGTCGGTCGAAGGCAACTTCGAGAGCTACCTCGCGGCGATCGCCGTGATGGATCGCGTCATGCACTACGACGAGCCGTACGACGCGGTGATCCAGGCCGGCTACGGCGAACACGGCCGCGAAGGCCTGCAGGAACTGCTGACGGTGCCCGTCGTCGACATCACCGAAGCGGCCGCGAGCATCGCGATGCTGCTCGGCCATCGCTACTCGGTCGTCACGACGCTCGACCGCACGGTGCCGCTGATCGAGGATCGCCTGAAGCTCGCCGGGCTCGACGCGCGCTGCGCGTCGGTGCGCGCAAGCGGCCTCGCGGTGCTCGAGCTCGAGGAGAACCCGGCCCGCGCGATCGAGTCGATCGTCGGCCAGGCGCAGCGCGCCGTGAAGGACGATCACGCGGAAGTGATCTGCCTCGGCTGCGGCGGGATGGCCGGCCTCGACCGGCAGATCGAGGAATGCACGGGCGTGCCGGTCGTCGACGGCGTCTCGGCCGCGGTGGCGCTCGCCGAGTCGCTGGTGCGCCTGAAGCTGAAGACGTCGAAAGTCCGCACGTACGCGCCGCCGCGCCCGAAGCGGATCGTCGGCTGGCCGGGCACCTTCGCACAATGACGTACGGCCGGCCCGCTGCTGCGTCGCACGCGCGCATCGGGGCGCCGGGAGGCGGATCGGCATGCGGGACCCACTAGACCCGAACACCCTGCCCCGCGGCGCGTCCGACGCCGCGGGCGCGCTCGACGTGCTCGATGCGCGGCTGATGCGTATCCTGCTCGTGCTGCTGACCGAGCGCACCGTGTCGCGTGCGGCCGTGCGCCTGAACATGTCGCAGCCGGCCACCAGCGCCGCGCTCAAGCGCCTGCGCACGCTGCTCGGCGATCCGCTGCTGGTGCGCAGCCGCTACGGGATGGTGCCGACCGAATTCGGCGCGCGGCTGATCGAACCGCTGCGCAACGCGCTGCGCGTGATCGACTTCATCCGCATCCAGCAGCCGAGGTTCGATGCGCGCACGTCGGTGCGGACCTACCGGATCGGCTGCCCCGACTACCTGAACGTGCTGTTCGTGCCGAAGCTCGTCGCGCTGTTTCGCGAACGCGCGCCGAATGCGCAGCTCGTGTTCCATCCGCTCGGCGACGGCTTCGACGACGAGCGCGCACTGGCCGACGGCGAGCTCGACGTCGTGATCGACAATCGCCCGGCGCGCGCGTCGCGGTTCCGGCAGGACGACCTGTTCGACGACCGCGTCGTGTGCCTGATGCGCGCGACGCATCCGCTCGCACGGCGCGGCACGATGACGGCGACCGAGTTTGCCGACGCGCCGCAGCTGTGCCCGACACCGTCGTGGCTGGAGGCGTCCGGCGCGATCGACAGGCAACTCGAACGCGTGGGCCTGCAGCGGCGGATCGTCGTCACGCTGCCGCACTTCGAACTCGCCGCGCATGCGCTCGTGCGCAGCGACATGCTGCTGACCACCACGTACCGGCTCGCGCGGCACTATGCGAAGCTGCTGCCGCTCGCCGCCGTCGCGCTGCCGGCCGAACCGCCGGACATCGTGTACCGGATGACCTGGAACGAATCGGGCGAGTGCGTCGAGGGCGTGCGCTGGTTGCGCGGGCTGATCGCGGAAGCGACGCGTGCGTGGCTCGATGCGGAGGCGATGCAGCCGGCGGTGGCGGCGGTGGCCGCCGGTGCAGTCGTGGACGTGGACGCACGAAATAGCACGCCGGTCTCGGCCGATACCCCCGAACCCGCGCGACGCACGCGCCGCAGGCAGGCGACGCATTGCCATGCGTCGCATCCTCGGCATGTCCCCCACGCAGCACGCATCCATCGCCTCGCGACGAAGCCGCATTGACGGGCGCGATCGATACGCGCGACAGCCGGCCGATACGTCGTTCAATCTCCGTCGACCAGCCGCACGGCCCGACGACCGATCAAGCGGTTGAGTTCCGAAGCCGCGGCCGGCCCAAGCACCCCGCGCCGGCGGCACGGGAACCCTGCCGCGATCAGCCCGAACACGGGCAACAGCATCTCGTTCGTCGATGACATCCTGAACACGCTGCGGGAAACCGGAACGCGCCCGCTTGATGGTTCCGCCGGGTCGCGTCCGATACGCGGCGCGGGCTGCGCCGTGCGTCACGCACCGTCGCGCATCGGTTGCGCAAGCAACTTGCGGGCGACGACGGTCGCAACCAGCGCGAGCCCGCCGCTCACCGTCAGCGCATCGGCGAACCCGCTCGCGAACGCGACGGGCGCCGCCTGTGCGAGCGCACCGGCGGCCGACGGCGGCACACGCTCGAGCGCCCGCGCCAGGTCGCCGGCCAGCAGGCTCGACATGAACTGTGCATCGGCGAACGCGCGCAGGCCGGGCGCGGCGGACAGCAACCGGTCGAGCCGCGCTTGCGTGCTCGCCGCCAGCACCGCGCCGAGCACGCCGACGGCCGTCACGATCGCCGAGAAGCGCGTCGTCGTGCTGATGCCCGATGCCATGCCGGTGCGGCTCGGCGGCACGCACGCCATGATCGCCTTCTGCGTGTCGCCGTTCATGATGCCCGCGCCGCAGCCCGTCACGAACATGCCGAGCGCGACGAGCCGGTAGTCGCCGCTGGCCGTCAGCGCCGCGGTCGCGAGGTTGCCCGCGCCGATCAGCGCGAGCCCGCCCGCCAGCACGCCGCCGGACGACACGCGCGCGGCCAGCGCCGCGCCGAGCGACGGCCCGGCGATCATCGCGAATGCAAACGGCAGCATCCCGAGCCCCGCGTCGATCGCCGACATCCCGAACGCGTTCTGCAGATACAGCGGCAGGAACGTCATCATCACCTGCGCGCACGCCGCATAGCCGAACATCGCCAGCACGGCGCCGACGAAGCGCGGCTGGCGGAACAGCGCGAGATCGATCATCGGCCGCGCCTGCCAGCGCTCCGCGCCGATGAACGCCGCGACGAGCGCGGCGGCCAGCGCGAGCCGGCCGAGCGTCGCGGCCGACACCCAGCCGTGCGACGGCGCGCCGATCAGCGCCGCGATCGCGCACGCGAGCGCCGCGCCGAACAGCAGGCTGCCGGCCGCGTCCACGCGCTTCGCGTGCGGATCGCGCGACTCGTCGATCGCGACACGCGCACCGGCCGCCAGCAGCAGGCAGACGGGCAGGTTCAGCAGGAACACCCAGCGCCAGCCGATCCACTGCGTGATCGCGCCGCCGACGAGCGGCGCGATGGCCGTCGCGATCCCCATGCACATGCCCCAGATCGCCCACGCGCGCGCCCGTTCGCGCCCGTCCGGAAAGCGGTTCGCGATCACGGCGAGCGCGGCCGTCAGCAGCAGCGCGGCGCCGCCGCCCTTCACCGCCCGCGCGGCGATCAGCCAGCCGGCCGTCGGCGCGACGCCGCAGCCGAGCGACGCGAGAAAGAACAGCGCGAGCCCCGTGAAGAGCATCCGCTTGCGCCCGAAACGGTCGGCGAGCCCGCCGGCCGGCAGCAGGCAGGCGGCGAACGCGGTCATGTACGCGCTCACGACCCATTCGATCTCGGCGAAGCTCGCGTGGAAACCGCGCGCGATGCTCGGCAGCGACACGGCGACGACGTTCGTGTCGAGCACGATCAGCGAGCAGGTGGCGGACGCGACGGCGAGCGTCGCGGCGGCGGGCAGGCGGGCGCTCGTGCGCGGGGCGGCAGCCGCGCCTGCGCGCGACGCCGGGGAAGGCTGGGACATCGGTTACTCCGGAACAGGATCGACGAGCCGTATGCTAGGCTTGACCGGTATTGACTGTCATTGACACACGGATGCTGTTTTATTGACGAAAATTGCAATCATGGACCGGCTCGAATTCCGCCACGTGCGGGCGTTCCTCAGCGTCGCGCAGCACCTGCACTTCGCCCGCGCGGCCGAAGCGCTCGACATGGCGCCGCCCGCGCTCACGCGGCAGATCCAGGAGGCCGAGCGCGTGCTCGGCGTGCGCCTCTTTCACAGGTCGCGCCGCGCGGTCACGCTGAGCGCGGCCGGCGAGGCCTATCTCGCCGAGGCACGCGCCGCGGTCGAGCACCTGCAGCGCGGCCGCGAACTCGCTGCGTTGGCCGAGCGCGGCGAACTCGGCCGGATCGAGATCGGCTACGTGTCGTCGGCCGTCTATTCGGGCACGCTGCAGCGCACCGTCGGCGCGTTTCGTGACGCGCACCCGCGCATCGAGCTGAACCTGCGCGAAGTGCCGATGGACGACGTCGCGAACCAGCTCGACACGGGCCGGCTCGATCTCGCATACGTGCGCCCGCCGCTGCCGCTGCCCGGCGGCCTGCGGGTCGTCACGCTGCAGCGCGACGTGTTCGTCGCGGCCGTGCCGGCCGGGTCGCGCTACGCGTCGATGTCGGCCATTCGCGCGGCCGACCTCGCCGACGCGCGCTTCGCGGTACCCGAACAGGAGCGCGGCACGCTCGACGTCGCGCGCCGCGGCCGCTTCGCACCGCTGATCGCCGCCCGCCCGGGCGGCCTGCTCGCGGTGCTCGCGTGCGTGTCCGTGAATGGCTGGGTCGCGGTGATTCCCGATGCGCTCGCCGGCTGCGTGTCGCTGCCGGGCGTCGTGTACCGGCCGATCGCCGGCAAGCCGATCACGTCGGAACTGGCGCTCGCGCACCGGCGCTTCGAGAAGGCGCCGGCGGTGCGCGCGTTCCTGCGGACGGTTCCGTCTGCCGCGTAAGCCCCGCCTCACGCCCCCGCGCGGCGAGGGCGACGATGCCGGCCGTCGCCGCGCGAATATGCATTGCACGATTCGATGTTTGTCGGCCGGAAACCGATTCCGTAACCTGCCCGGCAGCCGCGCCGCCTGCGCGCGGATCACCGAGGACACCCTGCCGATGAATCCCGCCTCCGCCCCGCCGCGCCGCCGCGTGCTGCAGCGTCTTGCCGCCCTCGCCGCCGCGCCGCTCGCCGGCGCCATCGCACGGCCCGCCCAGGCGGCCGGCGCCGACCTGTCGGGCGTGACGCTCGTGCTCGGCGACCAGGCCGGCGGCCTGCGCGCGCTCGCGGAAGCCGCGCACGTGCTCGACGGCACGCCTTACCGGTTCCGCTGGGCCAACTTCCAGGGTGCCGCGCCGCTGTTCGAGGCGCAGCGCGCGGGCGCGATCGATCTCGCGCCGGCCGGCGACCTGCCCGTGCTAACCGCCGCGCTCGGCGACCCGTCGTTGCGGATCGTCGCGACGCGCGTCGGCTCGCCGACGTCGCTCGGCATCGTCGTGCAGCCCGATTCGCCGGTCCGCACCGTCGCCGACCTGAAAGGGCAAACCGTCGTCGTGTCGTCCGCGCGCGGCAGCATCTCGCAGTACCAGTTGTACGGCGCGCTGCGCGAACACGGCCTCGCGCCGCGCGATGTCGACGTGCGCTTCGTGCTGCCCGTCGATGCGTTCGCCGCGTTCGAGGCGAAGCGGATCGGCATCTGGGCGACGTTCGATCCGTACTACGGGCATGCGGTCCGGCGCGGCGCGCGCATCGTCCGCGACGGCAGCGGCATCAATTCCGGGCTGGCGTTCCTGACGTCGCCGGTCGAGACGCTCGACGATCGCGCGAAGCGCGCGGCGCTCGCCGACGTGCTGGCGCGGCTCGCCCGCGCGGGCCAATGGGCGCTCGCGCATCCGGCCGACTATGCGAGCGTCTATGCGTCGCTCACGCGCCTGCCGCCCGACGCGGCCACCGACATCGCGCGCCGGGCCGCGCTCGCGCAGCGCAGCCTCAGCGGCGCGGACATCGACGTGCTGCAGCGTGTCGCCGACCGCGCGGCGGCCGACGCGATCCTGCCGCGGCGCGTCGATGTCGCATCGATCGCGATCCGGAGCGTATCGGCCTGAACGATGACGCGCGTGGGTACGATCAGCGTGGGCGCGCCATGTCGAGGTCGGGCACGTCGTCGCCGAACGTCGCCGCGACGAGCGTGCGCATCGCGGCGATGGCACCGCCGCGCGCTGCCCTATCGCTGAAATCCCTGCCCCGAGCAAACCCGCGCACGCTGTCACCGCCCCGTCATTCGTGCGTACAATGATCTGACCGCTTGCCGCCGCGGTTCGCGGCAAGCGGACGAGGACATTACAAACAGAAAACACACAAGAATTGCGCCGATCCGGACCCGTTTCCGCAAGGTCGGCGACAACCGGACCAGACCATGCGGCGCAGACCGGATTACACGGGGGGACATATGTCCAGGCACACCCGAAAGCCACTGGTATCGCTCGTCGTACCCTTCCACGACGAGGCGGAAGCGATCGACGCATTCTTCGCGACCACCCTTCCCATTCTCGAATCCATCGACACCACGCGCTTCGAAATCGTTTGCGTGAACGACGGCAGCCGCGACGACACGCTCGACAGGCTGATCGACGTCGCCGCCGGCGACCCGCGCGTGCGTATCGTCGATCTCACCCGGCGCTTCGGCAAGGAAGCCGCGCTCACCGCCGGCATCGACGAAGCCGCCGGCACCGCCGTGATCCTGATCGACGCCGACCTGCAGGATCCGCCCGCGCTGATCCCCGCGATGGTCGAGCGCTGGCTCGCCGGCGCCGAGGTCGTCGCCGCCAAGCGCACCGACCGCATGTGCGACCCGCTGATGCAGCGCGTGGCCGCCGCGCTCTACTACCGCGTGCACAACCATCTCTCCGAAGTCGAGATGCCCGAAAACGTCGGCGATTTCCGCCTGATGGACCGCCAGGTCGTCGACGCGCTGCGCGCGCTGCCCGAGCGGCGGCGCTTCATGAAAGGCCTGTTCGCGTGGGTCGGCTATCGCATCGAGCTCATCGAATACACCCGCGCGCCGCGCAGCGGCGGCCGCTCCAAATTCTCCGGCTGGCGCCGCTGGAACTTCGCGCTCGAAGGCATCACCAGCTTCAGCACCGTGCCGCTGCGCGTGTGGACCTACATCGGCCTCGCGTTCGCCGCGCTGTCGTTCGTCTACGGCGCGTTCATCGTCATGCGTACGCTGCTGTTCGGCAATCCCGTGCACGGCTACGCGTCGCTGATCTCCGTGATGCTGTTCGTCGGCGGCATCCAGCTGATCGGCATCGGCGTGATCGGCGAATACCTCGGACGCATCTATCACGAATCCAAGCAGCGGCCGGTCTATCTCGTGCGACGGCGCTACCGCGCCGACGCGCTGGTGGGCCAGCACCCGGCGCGGCACGCCGCGCAGCCGGACGCCGCGAAACTGCTGCCGTTTCCGGTCCGGCGCGCCGCCGCGGCCCGCCGACGGCAGCCGGCCGTCGCGAGCGCGGCGGTCGCGCGCAATCTGTCGATCAAGTAGCGCCGCATGGATATTTCCACCTCATCGATCCAGGCCGACGAACGTCCTGTCCGCGTCTGGCTGACGCCCGGACGCGTCGCGCTGTACAGCACGGTCATGCTGACGGTCGGCGTGCTGTTCATGACGATCCTGGTCTGGATCGGCACCCACTCGACCGACCCGGGCGTGTTCCGCCCCGGCTCGGGGTTCATGGTGTTCTGGTCCGCGTCCCATCTGATGCTCCACGGTTCGCCGTGGCAGATCTACGACGTCCCCGCGTTCTCGCGGGTGCTCGTCGGCCTGTTCCCGACCGCGGCCCGCTATGCGTTCCTGCCGTGGCTGTATCCCCCCACGTATCTGCTGGTGGTCGCCCCCTTCGCGCTGCTGCCCTATGCGGTCGGGTATCCGCTGTTCGTCGCGCTCGGCATCGTGCTGCTCGGGGTAGCAGCCTGGCGCGTGTCGGGGCTCGCGGCGACGCCCGGCGCGAAACGCGTCGGCTGGCTCGCGCTGCTCGCGTGCCCGGGTGTGTTCGTCACCGCGATGTACGGGCAAAACGCGATGCTGACCGCGGCGTGCGCGGCGCTCGCCGTGCATTTCGTCGACCGTCGGCCGATGCTGGCCGGCTTCTTCATCGGACTCCTGTCGGTCAAGCCGCAACTCGCGTTGCTGTTCCCGTTCGTGCTGATCGCCGCGCGGGCGTGGCGCGCATTCGCGTGGGCCGCGGCATTCGCGACCGCCTTCACCGCGCTGGGCATCGCGACGGGCGGCATCGCATCGCTCCATCTCTTCACGCAGAACACCGGCGCGCTGCGTTCACTGATCATCGAGCATGGCGTTGCGTTCTGGTTTGCATCGCCGACGCCGTTCGCGGCGTTTCGTCTCGCCGGCCTGCCGCTGACGCTCGCCTATGCCGGGCAAGCCGCCATCGCCGCGATCGCGATCGCGGCCGCGTGCGTCGTCTGGCACCGCCATCGGGATGCGCGGCTGCGCGGCGCCATGCTGGTCATCGCGACGCTCGCCGCGAATCCCTATCTCTGGCACTACGAACTGTCCTGGCTGTGCATTCCGATCGCGTGCATGATCGCCATCGGCTCGCAGGACGGCTGGCTGCGCGGCGAGCAAAGTCTCTTGGCCGTCCTGTGGGCGCTGCCGTTGTACGAGTTTCTGAATCCGTGGTTGCATCTGCCGCAGATCGGGCCGCTCGTGACGACGATCGCGTTGCTCGTGCTGCTGCGGCGCGCCCGGCTTGCACGCCGCGGCACATGCGCCGCGGTCGTTCGCGCCTCCTGAGCCGGTCGCCGGGCGCCACGCCCTGCACTCTGCCCGTGCCGGCGGCTGCGCCCGGCAATCGCACCGGTCGCGCTCGCGCGGCACGACGCCACCAGCCTCAACGTCCGGCCAGGCGACCCGGCGTCCGCGCGTGCATTGCCGCGCCGGCATCGATTCGTGTTACGAATCCCCGATTCCTGCCTACAATGTTCAGAACGCCAGTCGTCCGGCCTGCCGCCGGCGACGACCGGATCCATACGGCGCAGCGCAGGCCGGATCTCTCGGGGGACGTATGTCCGCGCATGCCAGAAAACCACTGGTCTCGCTCGTCGTGCCGTTCCATGACGAGGACGAAGCCATCGACGCGTTCTTTGCCACGACGCTGCCGATCCTCGAATCGGTCGAGTCGGTCCGTTTCGAGATCGTCTGCATCAACGACGGCAGCCGCGACGACACGCTCGGCAGGCTGATCGACGTCGCCGCCGGCGACCCGCGCGTGCGCATCGTCGATCTCACCCGGCGCTTCGGCAAGGAAGCCGCGCTCACCGCCGGCATCGACGAAGCCGCCGGCACCGCCGTGATCCTGATCGACGCCGACCTGCAGGATCCGCCCGCGCTGATCCCCGCGATGGTCGAGCGCTGGCTCGCCGGCGCCGAGGTCGTCGCCGCCAAGCGCACCGACCGCAGGTGCGACCCGCTGATGCAGCGCGTGGCCGCCGCGCTCTACTACCGCGTGCACAACCATCTCTCCGAAGTCGAGATGCCCGAAAACGTCGGCGATTTCCGCCTGATGGATCGCCAGGTCGTCGACGCGCTGCGCGCGCTGCCCGAGCGGCGGCGCTTCATGAAAGGCCTGTTCGCGTGGGTCGGCTATCGCATCGAGCTCATCGAATACACCCGCGCGCCGCGCAGCGGCGGCCGCTCCAAATTCTCCGGCTGGCGCCGCTGGAACTTCGCGCTCGAAGGCATCACCAGCTTCAGCACCGTGCCGCTGCGCGTGTGGACCTACATCGGCCTCGCGTTCGCCGCGCTGTCGTTCGTCTACGGCGCGTTCATCGTCATGCGTACGCTGCTGTTCGGCAATCCCGTGCACGGCTACGCGTCGCTGATCTCCGTGATGCTGTTCGTCGGCGGCATCCAGCTGATCGGCATCGGCGTGATCGGCGAATACCTCGGACGCATCTATCACGAATCCAAGCAGCGGCCGGTCTATCTCGTGCGGCGGCGCTATCACGCGCAGCGGGACGCCGCCGCGCATCCGGCGTCGCAGCTGCTGCAGTTTCCGCTCAAGCGCACGCATGCGGCCCGCCGCCGGACGGCGCAGCCCGCCGCCGCCGGCCACGGCGCCGCGCGGAAAGCGTCCGCCAAGTAACCGCGCGCACGACGCATGGATCTCCCCCGACAAGCGATCCGAGCGGCGGCCCCTCCCGTCCGCGCATGGCTGACGCCCCGGCGCGTCGTGGCGTACAGCGCGGTCGCGCTCGCGTGTTACGCGCTGTTCGTCGCGATCTGGATCGCCGTCGTCCGTCACGCGCCCGCGATCGCGCCGTCGCGCCCGGGCCCCGACTACGCGGTGTTCTGGTCGGCGTCGTACGTGATGCTGCATGGCTCGCCGTGGCAAGCGTACGATCTGCCGACCTTCTCCCGGCTGGCGGCCGAGCTGTTCCCGCAGTTCCGCCGCGAAGACCTCGTCGCGTGGCTGTACCCGCCCACCAACCTGCTGCTCGTGACGCCGCTGGCGCTGCTGCCCTATGCAGTCGGCTACCCGCTGTTCGTCGCGTTCGGCATCGTCGTGTTCGGGTTCGCCGCAGCGCGCGTATCGGGGCTCGGCGCGCTCCCCGGCTTGCGGCGCGTCGGCGCGTTCGCGCTGCTCGCCGCCCCGTGCGTGTTCGTCACCGGGATGTTCGGGCAGAACGCGTTCCTCACCGCGTCGTGCGCGGCGCTGGCCGTCTGCTGGGCCGACCGTCGGCCGATGTGGGCCGGCCTCTGCATCGGCCTGCTGTCGGCCAAGCCGCAGATGGCGCTGCTGTTCCCGTTCGTGCTGGTCGCCACGCGCGCCTGGCGCACGGTCGCGTGGGCCGCGCTCGCCACCGCCGCGTTCACCGCATTGAGCGTCCTGATCTGCGGCGTCGAATCGCTGCGCCTGTTCGTCGCCGGCACGGCGCTCGCGCGCACGCTCCTCCTCGAGCAAGGCATCGTGTTCTGGCTCGCGTCGCCGGCGCCGTTCGCCGCGCTCCGCCTCGCGGGCCTGCCGCCTGGCGCCGCGTATGCCGCGCAAGCGTGCGTCGCGGCGCTGGCGATCGCCGCCGCCTGCATCGTGTGGACACGCTCGCGCGACATCCGCTTGCGCGCGGCGGTGCTGGCCGTCGCCACGCTCGCGGCAAACCCGTACGTGTGGCACTACGAGCTCGCCTGGCTCGGCATCGCGATCGCGTGCCTGCTGGCGATGGGCTGGCAGGACGGCTGGCTGCGCGGCGAGCAGATCGCGATCGCGCTCATGTGGCTGCTGCCGGCCGTCGAATACCTGAACCCGTGGCTGCAAGGGCCGCAGATCGGCCCGGTCGTGACGCTGTTCGCGCTCCTGGTGCTGCTGCGCCGCGCCGGCCCGGAGGCTCAGAACGCGAGCCGCGGCGGCACGTAGATGCCGTAGTACGGCCCGACGCCGGTCGCGACGCCGGTCATCTTCACGCCGGCGACGAAATGGCCCTGGATGTACTTGTACGAGCCGCCGAGCGACACGTCGATATGGAACGGCGCGAACGCGACGATCGGCACGGAGGTGCTGGTCGCGGTCTGCGTGACGACCGGCAGCACCACCGTCGCGCCGACCGGCACCGACGTATAGAGCGTCGCCTTCACGCCGGTCGCAAGATTGATGGTGTCGCCGATGTTGAGCGTCGTCGGATTGCCGGTTGTCATCAGGCCGCCCATCGTCGTCGTGTCGGTCGCGCTCGACTGGAACGACGTCCACTGCCCGCCCATGCACAGCAGGCCGTAGATCTGGCCGTTCGTGATCGAGAATTCGAACGGCTGGCCCGTCAGCGGATTGATCAGCGGCTGGTTGGTCGACGCGTTCCAGTACAGGTTGTACACGCACTGGTCGATCGCGACCGGAAACAGCCCGCCTGCCCCGACCCCGCCCGGCGCCGCCAGCACCGCCACGGCGGTCGCGCTGTCGGATGCGCCGGGAATCCCCAGCAGCCCGCCGAGCAGCAGCGGAATCGAGCCGCCGTTCACGCCGGGCGCGCGCGACACGGTGACCTGCACCGCCGGCACGTCGTACTGGCCCGGCGTGATGGTCGTCGGCTGCATGGAGGCGGGGTTGCGCGTCACGTTCCAGTATCCGGTGGTCACCGTGCCGGTCGACAGCGCCGCGCCGGCCGCCGAGTTCTTCGCGATCACGCCATTCGCGGCCGGCGCGGCCTGCGACCAGTTCACCGCGCCGCCGCTCGGCGACATCATCGCATCGGCCCCCGCGAGCGCGGCCGCGTCGGCCGCGTTCTGCAACTGGTTGTTCACCGTGATGATCCACGCGATGTCGATCGCCAGGGCGCCGAACGACAGCAGCGGAATCAGGAACAGCAGGAAGAACAGCGCGACCGAACCGCGCTGCCGTTCGGCGTCGACGGGTGGCGTGGCGGTCACGTCATTCATAGAGCATCACCGACGTCGCCGAGACCGTCACCGGGCCCGTGAGCGCACTGAACGCGGAACCCAGCACGAGCCCCGAATACGTGTAGGTCACCGTCACCGTCAGCGCGGTGCCCGACGTCGTGCCGTTCGCCTGCGTCACGGTCACCGCCGGTGTCGTCGCGGTGCCGCCGGTGATCAGGCTGTTCTGCATCGCGGTCTGCGCGATGCCGGCGATCTGCGTCGTGGTCAGCATCGGCACCCGCAGCATGACGCCGGCGCGCGCCGCCTCGCGGCTCGCGTTCGTGATGACGGCCTTGTCGCACAGGAGCAGGCTCGTGTCGATGATGCCGATCAGCACCATCAACAGGAACGGCAGCATCAGCACGAACTCGAGGGACACGACGCCGCGCGCGTGGCGGGCGCCCATCGCCCCGCGTGTCATTTTGCGGCCCCCGCACCCGGTGGTACGACACCCGGCTCCAGCGCCGCGCCGGACAGCGGCGGCGGGCTGCCGGCCCCGCCGGCCACCCCGGCAACCCCGCGCGACGCCAGCCGCGCACGCACCGCCTGGTAAAAGCGCAGGTTGTCGGCCACCGCCGACGCGGGCAACTCCGCGGACAGCAGCTTCTTCGCCGAATCGGTGTTGCCGAGCACGCCGTACGCAAATGCGAGGTTCTGGCGCGCCTGCCACGGCGCGGACGGCAACCCGGCGACGTCGAGCAGCACGTTCACGCCTTCGCGCGGCCGGTTGCTCAGCACGAGCGACAGCCCGAGATCGACACGCAGCCCCTGCGCGTCAGGGTGCGCGCGCAGTGCGTCGCGATACACGACCTGCGCATCCGCATGACGCCCCTGCAGGTCGAGCACGGTGCCGAGCCCCTCCGCCGCGAGCGGATGGTTCGGCTGCGCGGCGAGCAGGTCGCGGTAGCGCTGCGCGGCTTCGTCGAGGCGCCGCTGCCGCAACGCGACGCGCGCGAGCCCGAGCTGCGGGCCGAGTTCCGCGGGTGCCTGCCGCTGCGCTTCGTCATAGAGAATCCGCGCACGCTCCAGGTCGCCCGCGCGGTAGTTGACGTCGCCGAGCCCCAGGCGCGCCGCGAGCGAATCGGGATGCTTCGCGAGCACCTTCTCGTACAGCGTCGACGCGAGATCGACGTTGCCGCCGGCCAGTGCGCTGTCGGCGATGCGCAATTCGGCCTGCGGGTCGTCGCTCTTGTGCGACAGCACCGGCCGCGTCTGGACGCCCGGCGCGCCGCAGCCGCCGGCCAGCACCGGCAGCACGGCCGCGAGCGCGAACGCGCGTATGACGGATCGTGTCATCTGAACACCTCGAGCAGGCGAATCGCCGCCGGGCCCGCCGCGATCAGGCAGACCGTCGGCAGGATGAACAGCATCATCGGCAGCGTAATCTTCGGCGCGAGCTTCGCGGCGCGTTCCTCGAGCGCGACGATCTGCTCGGTGCGCTCGGTGCGCGACAGCGTGCGCAGCGCCTGCGTGATCGGCGTGCCGAACCGTTGCGACTGCGTCAGCGTCGTCGCGAGCGAGCGCGCCGACGTGAAATCGACACGCATCGCGAAATGCGCGAGCGTCGCGGACACGTCGCCGCTCAGCGTCAGCTCGTCCGCGCATACGGTCAGCTCGTCGGCGAGCGGCGGGCAGATGCGCGCCAGTTCGTGCGCGACGCGCCGGATGCCCGACGCGAGACTGTTGCCGGCCATCGTGCAGATCACCAGCAGGTCCAGCGCATCGGGAAAGCACGCGGCGATGATCCGCCGCCGCCGCCGGATCATCACGCCGAGCACGTATTCCGGCACGATCACGCCGATCACGAAGGCGGCGATCATCGCCAGCGCGCGGATCACGAAGTATTCGCCGAAGCGCGGAATCAGCGGGCTGAACACGATCGCGCCGCACGCGAACAGCACGCCGCAGCTCAGCTTGATCCCGATCATCACCGACGCCGCGCGGCGCTCGCGAAAGCCCGCGCGCGTCAGCTGCAGGCCGAGCTTCACGCGCTGCATCGGGTCGAGCACCGGCAGCCGTTCGCCCAGCTGCGCGAGCCGGCGCGTGAGATCCAGCCGGACGCTGCCCGGCTGCAGCCACCCCGCCATCGACGCCGGCGGATGCTGGCCGGCAGCCTGCCGCACGCGCGCGGCGATCCGCTGGCGGGTGCCGCCGCCGGGCGTGGCGAGCGCCACCGCGACACAGCCGAGCAACAACAGCAACTCGAGGCCGCGGGCGGCCAGTATCGACATCGTCATCGCGCGGTATCCAGTTTCGAGATCTTGCGGATCACCAGCAGGCCGACCGTCAGCAACCCGGCCGCGATCGTCAGCATCGTGTGTCCCGGGTGCGTCGTGAACAGCAGCATCACGTAGTCGCGGTTCACGAGGAACAGCGCGCCGATCATCACGAACGGCACCGCCGAAATGATGTTCGTCGTGATGCGCCCTTCGGCGGTCAGCGCGCGCGTCTTCAGGCGGATGTCGCGACGCGTGCGGATGATGCTCGACAGCTCGTCGAGCGTTTCGCCGAGGCTGCCGCCGGTCTCGCGCTGCAGCAGCAGGTAGACGGTGAAGAACGAGAAGTCCGCGATCATCAGCCGGTCGGCTGCCTGCGTCAGCACGTCCTTGAGATCCGCGCCGACGCGCAGGCTGTCGCCCATCGAGCGGAACGTCGCGCGCACCGGCTCGGCCGCGCCGTCGCCGACCATGCTGATCGCCTGCGTGACCGGAATGCCCGCGCGCACGGCCCGCACGATCACGTCGATCGCGTCGGGGAATGCTTCGAGAAAACGCATCCGGAAGCGCTCGACCAACGCACGGTAGCTGGCGCGCATCGTGACCAGCGGCAACCCGACGTAGATCAGCGGACGCAGGAAGCCCGGCGGCCCGATCAGCTTCACCGCGACGATCGCGACGATCGCGCCGGCGATCGTGCTCGCGACGACGATCCTCACGCCGCCCTTGCCGCCGACGGCACGCACACGCGTCACGCGGCGCTGCAGCCACGCGCGCACGCGTCCCTGGCGGCGCTCGAGGTTGAACAACGCGACGCCGGGCGCGGCGGAGGCGAGCCCGTCGCGCCCGGCGAGCGACGGCGACAGCCGGCGCATCCGCGCGCGGATGCGCTGGGCCGGCGTGCGGCTCGCGCGATCGAACCACGACGACAGCACGAGCCCGATCGCGAGGATCATCACGAACGCGCCCACCGCGAACAGGTCGGCGGCCTTCATTGCCGGAACACCTCGGCGAGCGCATCCTCGACGCCGTAATACGCGGCGCGCGCCGCGAATGACGGCCGCAACGGCGACGCCTCGAACACGCCCTTCACCGCATCGCGCGTCGTGTCGCCTTCCTGGCGGAACGCGAACAGGTCCTGCGTGATCACCACCTCGCCCTCCATCCCGACGATCTCGGTGATCCGCGTGACGCGCCGCACGCCGTCGCGCATCCGCTCGATCTGCACGAACAGGTGCACGGCGCTCGCGATCTGGCGCCGGATCGACAGCAGCTGCAGGTTCGCGTTCGCCATCATGACCATGCTCTCGAGCCGGCTGATCGCATCGCGCGGCGAATTCGCGTGGATCGTCGTCATCGAGCCGTCGTGCCCCGTGTTCATCGCCTGCAGCACGTCGAACGCCTCGGGGCCGCGAATCTCGCCGAGGATGATGCGGTCGGGCCGCATCCGCAGCGCGTTGCGCACGAGATCGCGCTGCGAGATCCCGCCGAGCCCCTCGGTATTCTCCGGCCGCGTCTCGAGGCTCACGACGTGCGGCTGCAGCAACTGCAGCTCGGCCGCATCCTCGATCGTCACGATCCGTTCGTGCTGCTCGATGTGCTGCGACAGCGCGTTGAGCAGCGTCGTCTTGCCCGAGCCGGTGCCGCCCGAGATCACGATGTTCAGCCGGCACGCGCACGCGACCTTGAGCACCTGCAGCATCGGATGTGAAATGTTGCCCTGCTGCGCCATCCGCGCGAGCGTGATGTCGCGCTTCGCGAACTTGCGGATCGAGATCGACGGGCCGCGCATCGCGATCGGCGGCAGCACGACGTTCACGCGGCTGCCGTCGGCGAGCCGCGCGTCGACCATCGGGCTGCTCTCGTCGACGCGGCGCCCCACCGCCGCCGCGATCCGCTGCGCGACGCTCGCCACGTGCGCGTCGTCGCGGAACTTCAGCGACGTGAGTTCGAGCCGGCCCGCGCGCTCGACGTAGACCTGGTCGGGCCCGTTGACGAGGATGTCGGTGACCGAATCGTCGGCGAGCAGCGGCTCGATCGGCCCGACGCCGAACATGTCGTTCAGGATCGCGTCGACGATCAGCACCTGCTCGCCGGCCGTGATCTTCAGCCGCTCGCGCTCGACCGTGTGCGCGGCCACCTGCTCGATGCCCGCGCGCACTTCGTCGCGCGTCTTCATCAGCGCCGCCGACATGTTCATCGACGCGAACACCGCACTGCGGATCGCGTCGAACTTGCTCGACCGGATCAGCGCCTCGCGGGTGTCGGCCGTCACGGGTGTGCGAGCCGGAGTCGGTGCAGGCGCGTCCGCCGCGGTCGGCGCCGGGGCCGATGGAGCGGCCTCGCGCGCCACGGCGGGCGTCGCGGCCTGTGGCTCGGCCGGCGCGGGATCCGCCGGCGGCCGGTTGCGGGTGCCGAACGTCACGTTCCCTTCCTCCACTTGACGAGCCGCGCATACCACGGCTCGGCGACGGCCATCGGCTCGCCCGTGATGCCGTTCGCGAGCTGCCGGATCTGGTCCAGGAAGCCGTTGCGCTTCGCGCCTTCAATCGGCTCGCCAAGGTTCTCGGCGACGGCGAGCGTCTGCGGCTCGTGCGGCAGCTCGTGCAGCGTCGCGCCGCCGAACGCCGCCTCGAAATCGACCGGCTCGACGCGGCCCGCGACCGGGGCGAGCGGATTGTTCAGCACCATCGACAGCAGCCGCTCGCCGGGCAGTTCCCGCACGAAGCGCACGAGCCGCGCGGCTTCGTACGCGGCGTGCACCGAACGGTCGACCACGATGTGGACGAGATCGGACGCCACGAGCGCGTCCTCGAGCAGCTTGCCGGCGCCACTGCCGACGTCGAACAGCACGTAGTGGAAACGGTCCTTCAGCATGTCGACCAGGCGCGCGACGGCCTGGTCGCCCAGCGTGACGTCGGCGCCGTAGGCCAGCTCGGCGGACAGCACGTGCAGCCGGTCGCCCTTCGTCACGAACATGCGCTCGAACAACGCGTCGTCGGGACGCTGCCCCATGTTCAGCAACTCGATCAGCCCGTTGTTGCTGGACAGCCCGAACATCGAGTTCGCGCCGCCGCCATGCAGGTTCAGGTCGACGTAGGCCACCCGGCGGCGCTTCTCGCTCGCCAGGAAGCGCGCGAGGCTCACCGTGATCGTGGTCGCGCCGACGCCGCCGCGCGCGCCGACGAAGCTGACGACCTTGCCGGTGCGCGCCTGCACGACCGATTCCGTCGCGGTCAGCGCACGCCGCATCAACTCGACGGTCAGCGGCTTGACGATGTAGTCCTGCACGCCGATGCCGAGCAGGTTGCGAAACAGCCCGACGTCGTTCTGCGTGCCGATCGCGATGACGCGCACCGACGGGTCGCACACGTCGGCGAGCCGCATCAGGTCCGACACCGGCAGCACCGAATCGGACACGTCGATGACGAGCTGGCGCGGCGAACGCTCGTACTGCTGCAGCAGCCGGATCGCATCGTCGCAGGTGCCCAATTGCAGCTGGGTGCGCGTGATCGCCAGCTCCTGCGTGACGCGGCGTATCACGTCCTCGCTGCCCGGATCGGCGACGACCGCGACGAGATCGGCCGCGCCCGCGGACGCGGCGCGCCGGGTGTGCTGACGGTCGAGGAGGTTCATGGGCGGCATCGTGATGGCATCCGGGCGGTCAATGGCTGGGCGAGCCGGTCGTCTGCGTCTTGCCGGGCGTCGGCTGCTTCACGCGATCCTCGACGTAGCGGCGCACCGCGTCGGCGGCCGTCTGCGCATCCGCGCCGCCGTATGGCACGGGCGCGACGAGATCCTCCGGCCGCGCGAGCATCGCCGCGAGGTTCGAATAGGTCGCGCAGCCGAACGGCACGCCGGGCCGCGCGTACCCCGCGTCGACGAGATGCGACGGCTGCATCAGCTTCGCGCAATCGGGCGCCACCGCGTGCGCGCCGTCGAAGCCGATCGACCGCGCATCGGGCAGGTTGACCGGCGGCGGCGCCGACAGGCAGCCCGCACACACCAGCGGCAGGAGTGCGGCAACGATCGATCGGGTTCGCATGTGCGCCTCCGGTTCAGTACACGAAGCCCGCGGCGCCGACGAGGCGCGGCGTGTCGCCCGACAGCAGGTCGAGCCCGAGGTTGCGCTGCACCGCGAACTCCAGGTCGCTGCTCGGCCGCGCGACGGTGTCGATCGCCTGCTCGAGCTGGCCGGGCCCGGTCGGCTGCACGACGTACGGCGTGACGATCACGACCACCTCGGTCTTGTTGTCCTGGAAGTTCTTCGACGAAAACAGCCTGCCGATGATCGGCAACCGGCCGAGCCCCGGAATCTGCGACACGGTGTCGGCCGTCTGGCTCTGCAGCAGCCCGCCGATCGCGAAGCTCTGCCCGCTCGACAACTCGACCGTCGTGTCGACGCGCCGCACCGTGAGCCCCGGCACCTTGACGCCGCCGGTCGTCACGCTGTTGTTCGCATCGACCTCGCTCACTTCCGGCCGCACCTTCAGGCTGATGCGGTTGTCGGCGAGCACGGTCGGCGTGAAGTCGAGCGACACGCCGAACGGCTTGAACTCGACCGTGATCGCGCCGGTCGACGAACCGGCCTGCGCGACCGGGATCGGAATCTCGCCGCCCGCGAGGAAGCTCGCGGTCTCGCCGGACATCGCGGTGAGGTTCGGTTCGGCGAGCATCGTGATCAAGCCCTCCTGGTCGAGTGCGTCGAGCACCACGTCGATCGACCAGCGCCCCGCGCGGAATCCGCCGAGCACCGAGAAGGCGCCCGTCGGCGACAGGTTGAACAGGCCGTTCGTCGGATCGAACAGCGTGCGCCCGTTGAACAGCCCGCCGACGAAGTTGCCGGCGCCGCCCAGCGCGCTCCAGTTGATGCCGAGCTGCTGCGTGATGTTGCGGCTCACCTCGGTCACCCGCACGCGCAGGTTCACCTGGATCGGGCGCGACAGCGCGAGCCGGTTCACGATCTTCTCCTTGTCGTGCAGGTACGGCGTGAGCGACTGCATCACGGCGTCCGCGTCGGCCGCGCTCGGCACCTTGCCCGACACCATCAGCGAACCCGGCGCGCCGGACACCGACAGCTTCAGCTGCGGAAAGCGGCTGTCGAGCACGCCCTGCAGCGACGCCGTGTCGACCTGCACGATCACCGTCTTGCGCAGGATCGGGCGATGGTTCGCGCCGAGCGCGATCAGCGTGGTCGTGCCCGCCTTCTTGCCGAACACGAACACGGTGCGCGGGGACGGCACCTGGATGTCGGCGACGGACGGATCGGCGACGAACATCGCGGCCGCGGGTTCGGGCAGCGACAGCAGTTCCCCCTTGCCGGTCGCGATCGACAGCGCCGCGCCCGCGTCCGGCACGCGTGCGACCTGCGCCAACGCGCCCCCGGACGCGACGATGCAGGCCAGGCCCCCGAGAGCGATCCAACGAACCATGCGCACCATGCGTGTTCCCGTCAAATGCCGGCCGCCGGGCGGCCGGCCCGAATCGTCAATCCGTCACTGCGCCGCCATTGCCGGCGGTTGCGCAGTCGTCTCCGCCGCGACGTTGGCGCCGCCCGTCGTCGTGGGCATTGCAGGCACTGCAGGCATCGCCGGCCACGCCGGCAGCCCGGCCGGCAGCGGCGGCAGGCCCGGCGTGCCGGTGCCGCCGCCACGCGATCCGTCGTCGACCGACGAACCGCGATAGATCACGACCGCGTTGCTCCGCCATGCCGGCCGCGCGCCCGGCTCCGGCCTGGCGGACGGTTCGCGTGCGGCCTCGCGGGCCGCGCGCGACACGTCGCCGGCCCACACGGGCTGCGTATCGGGCTCCTGCGCGTCGCCGCCTGCCGGCTGCCGCCGGTCGCTCGTCGCGAAACTGCGCAGCGCGAGCGACAGCGAGCCGAGGCGGGTCGCCACCAGCACGACCTGCGCGGTGCGCGGCGCGACCTCGAGCGTGACCGTGCGGGCGCGGGCCGTCGCGTCCGGTGCACTCGCGGGCGCCTTCGCGCGCTGGAATTCGGAGCCGACCGCGAGCACGCGCGCACGCCGCACCACGGTCTCCGCTTCGAACGTGCCGGGCGACGTCGCCGAGCCGCCGATCTGCTGCGTCAGCAACACGTCGACGAAGTCGCCCGGCTGGATCAGCCCCGCGTTGCCGGACACGTCGTCGACCGGCACCGAGATCGCGCGCATGCCGGGTTGCAGCGCGGCCGCGAGAAAATCCGGCGCGCCGGCCGGTATCACGTTCTCGACGCGAATCGGTGCGCCCGCGCCGACATGGTTGCGCAGCAGCGCGCCCTTCAGGTCCGCGCCCGGCTGCGACTCGACGAATGCGCCGGCCGGCACCTGCGCGCGCGGCATGCGCTTCCATGCCAGATCGTTGTCGCGCAGCAGCAGCCCTTCCGGCAGGTCGGCGGCGGCCACCCGCACGCGTGCCTGATCCGTTTCGGCGGGCACCGACGGCGTCGACGCGGCGACGTACAGCTCGCGCAGGATGAACGCACCGATGCCGGCGGCAACGACGAGCACGGCCAGTCTCAGCGGTTTGGGCATGGCGGCGTGCGTCCCCCCGGCTAGGTAAGCGAAACCGTGTGTGGAAACGACGCCCAGACGGCCAGCGTGCCGCCGAGCGCGAGCGCGACGCCGTACGGCACGCCGCGCGCGGCGACCGCGCGAACCGAGCCTGCGCGCCACGGCCGCGACGCCAGCAACGCGACGCCGCACAGCGCACCGCCCGCACCGACGCCCGTCAGCACCGGAAACGCCAGTGCCGGGCCGGCCCACAGGAATACCGCCGCCGCCAGCTTGACGTCGCCTCCGCCGATCCAGCCCGCGTGGCGCATGCCGCCGAACAGCAGCAGCATCGCCGCCCCGGTCGCGACATGGCCGGCCAGCGGCGCGAATCCGTCGCGCACGAGCGCCGCCGCGACGAAATACAGCGCCGCGAACGCGAGCACCGCGCGATTGGACAGGCGCCGGTCGCGCAGATCCTGCGCGGCGAGCGAGGCCAGCAACACCGTGGCCACCGACTGCACGAGCGTGAGCATGGGAGAGCCGTCCGTCGACACGCCCCCGGCCGGACACGTTCTACCGCTGCGGATCCCGGTGTTCGTCGGTGGCGCGCGGGTTCAGGGGATCAGATCAGGCTCGTCACCTTGTTGATCAGTGTCGTGAACACGCTCGGCAGGCCGCCGCTGGTGCTGCTGAGGATCACGCCGACCGCCGCGAGCGCGACCACGACGATGCCGGCCAGCACGGCGTATTCGAGCGAGCTGACGCCACGTTCGTCACGCAGCAGGGACTTGACGTATTGCAGCATGGCAACCTCCGTGTAACGGGGCCGATAACCGACCGTTGAACGCAAAGATGCTCCGTTGCTCCGGCGGTTGCGCAGGGCCTTCGCCCGTTGCGACGCATGCGCGCGACCCTGGCACGAGGCCGCCCGCATCCCCCGGAATCCTCTCGATGACTGCAACACGCGGCGTGCAACGACATCTTCGATCGTTGCGTGCCTGCATCCGTGGTGCGGTCTTCCCGCACGATGCAACCGCGCTGATTCGTCTAGGGTATAGACAATTTTTCAGGCGAATTCAAATTATTTGGCGTCGGATGCATTTATGGATTTCATCCTGCAACGATGAAATCCATATCCTTCATTTACGGTCATTTTTTCTCGCATGACCGCGAATGGTTCGCCGATCGGAACGCGCATGCCGACTGTTGCAGCGCGTGAATTTCCGCCCCGGCTTCCACTCGATTTATCGGCATGCCGGGCCGCTCCCCATGCGCGCGTCTTGCCCCACCCGGCTTGCCGTTCCGGCCTGCATGACGGACTCGCATCGCATGTCACCGACTACCTGCCCCCGTTTTTTGGCCCGGATTCGGAAAGTGATCGCCGCGCGAATCCACGCGCGTGTTCTTTGCGACTTTCCAATCGGAAATTTCATGACGCTGCTTCCGGCTTCAATCGACTTGATTGGAATCCTGATTGAATGTCGGATGCATGTGAATACCGTTCTCATCCGGATGGAATGAATCGCCCGGCGCACCAACCGGGAAAACGGCGATAAGCATAGTTCAAATCGTTTCTTGTCCGGCCCCGGGCCGTCATCGAGAATGCGCCGACGGGCTGAGGCCCGGCCTCGCTTCCCCTCAACGTTCCGGAACCATCGATTCATGCTTCCACTGCGCCTGCTTCGCTCGCTGCTGATCGCGTCCCTCATTGCGTTGCCGGCCGCCGCCGCGCACGCCGACAAGCCCGCCACCATCCGCATCGGCGTCGCCCAGCAAGGCGCCGGCGATCCGCCGACGTTCGGCGGCTCGAGTGCGGCCACCGCGCAGTTGCAGCAGCTGGTCGAAAAGGAGTTCGCGGCCGACGGCATCAAGGTGGAGTGGCTGTTCTTCAAGGGCGCGGGGCCGGCCGTCAACGAGGCGATCGCCAACAAGGCGCTCGACTTCGCGTACCAGGGCGACCTGCCCGCCGTGCTCGCGCGGGCGAACGGGATCAAGACGCGCCTGCTGCTCGCCGCGAGCGTGCGTTCCGGCGTCAAGATCGCGGTACCGCCCGACTCCCCCATCCGCTCGATCAAGGACCTGAAGGATCGCCGCGTGTCGATCTTCCGCGGCACGAACCTGCAGCTCGTCGCCGACAACGCGCTCGCGAAGAACGGCCTCGGCGAACGCGACTTGCGCGTGATCAACCTCGACGCCGCGAGCTCGCTCGCCGCGCTCGCGTCGAAGGGCATCGATGCGTCGGTGGGCGACTACCAGCTGTACAAGCTGCGCGACGCGGGGCTCGCGAAGATCATCTACGAATCGCAGAACGACGGCCCGCAACTCACGCGCCAGACCCACCTGCTCGTGCTCGACGATTTCGAGCGCGCGCATCCGGACATCGTGCAGCGCGTCGTCACCGCCGTCGTGAAGGGCGCGCAATGGTCGTCCGATGAAGCGAACCGCGACGCGCTGTTCAAGCTGTGGGCGAAAAGCGGCGTGCCGGTGTCGTCGTGGCAGGCCGACTATGCGAACCAGCGCCTGAAGGACCGCCTGTCGCCGCTGATCGATCCGTTCTTCGTCGCGCGCTACAAGTCCGTCGCGCAGGATGCGCTGGCGCTGAAGCTGATCCGTCAGCCGGTCGACGTCGATGGCTGGTTCGAGCCGAAGTATCTCGACAATGCGCTGCGCACGCTGAAGCTCGAGAGCTACTGGCCACGCTACGACGCGGCCGGCAAGCCGCTTTCCTGACCCGGATCCGCCACGATGAGCGACACCGCGTTTTCCATTCCGTCATCCGGGCGCCACGCGCTCGCCGCGCCGCCTCGCCGTGCGGCGGCCGTGAAGCGGTGGTCGTGGCGGCTCGCGCCGTGGCTGCTGCCTGCACTGCTGTTCGCGCTGTGGAGCATCGGCAGCGCGCGCGGCTGGATCGCGCCGCAGATCCTGCCGCCGCCCGAACGCGTGTTCGACGCACTCAAGGATCTCGCGACGAGCGGCGACCTCGTGCGCCACACGCTGATCAGCCTGCAGCGCGTGCTGGTCGGCTTCGCTGCCGGCACGCTGCTCGGCTTCGCGACCGGCGTCGCGCTCGGCCTGTCGCGCACGCTCGAAGCGTACGTGCTGCCGAGCTTCAATGCGCTCGTGCAGATTCCGGTGCTCGGCTGGCTGCCGTTCCTGCTGCTGCTCGTCGGTGTCGGTGAGCCGCTCAAGTACCTGCTGATCGCGCATGCGGCGCTCGTCCCCGTTACGCTGAGCACGTTGCAAGGGTTTCGCCAGATGCCGCCCGCGCTCGACGAAGTCGCGCGCGTATTCGGCTACACGCGGCGGCAACGCATCGTGCACGTCGTGCTGCCCGCCGCGATCCCGACGCTCGCGACCGGCGTGCGGCTCGCGTTCACGAAGTCGTGGCTCGCGCTCGTCGTCGTCGAGCTCGTCGCATCGTCCGAAGGGCTCGGCTACCTGATCGTGTACGGGCGGCAGCTGTTCCAGCTCGACCTCGTGATGGCGGCCGTGATCGTCGTCGGCGCGGTCGGCCTGCTGATCAACCGGCTGCTCGATGCACTCGAAGCGCGCTTGCGGCGCGGCGTGCCGTCCGCGTTCCGCGGCTGAAGCGCCGCCCCTGCCCGTGCAACCGAAGGAGTCCCAACCTTGACGTATCATGCTGCCGCGCCTGACGCCACCCCGCCTGCTGGCGCAACCGCCCGTCGCCTGCACACCCCCGACTGGCGCGGCTTCGTGCTGCCGCTCGTCGCGTTCGCGCTGTGGTGGGCGATCGCTTCCGCGCACCTCGTCAGCAGCGGGCTGCTCGTCGGCCCCGCCGACGTGCTGCGCACCGCATGGGCGCAAGCCACGAGCGGCGCACTCGGCCGCGCGCTGTCCGCGTCGCTCGCGCGTGAAGCGTGCGGCTTCGTGCTCGGCGCGACGGGCGGGCTGCTGCTCGGCGCCGCGCTCGGGCTGTCGCGCGTCGCCGCGCGCATGGTCGGCCCGAGCTTCGACACGTTCAAGCAGGTCTCGCTGTTCGCGTGGATTCCGCTGATTTCCGTGTGGTTCGGCCTCGGCGACGTCGCCAAGGTCGTGTTCCTGTCGCTCGCCGCGCTGCTGCCCGTCGCCGCGCACACCTGCGACGGCATTCACGCGGTGCCGCGCGCGTATGTCGACGTCGCCCGCGCGCTGCGCTACTCGCGGCTCCAGCTCGTGCGCCACGTGATCCTGCCGGCCGCGCTGCCGTCGATCTTCACCGGGCTGTATCTCGGCCTGATCTATTCGTGGCTCGCGACGCTCGGCGCCGAATACCTGCTGGTCGCCGGCAGCGGGATCGGCAACACGCTGATCGACGGCAGCGAACAGTTCCGGATGGATCTCGTGCTGTTCGGGATCATCGTCGTCGGCGTGACCGGCTGGGCGCTGAACGCGATCGCGCGTGCGATCGAACGCAAGGTGCTGGCCCGGCGCGGCGACCTGACGCGCTGAACGCCGTTTCCTTTCTCGTCACCCTCTTCCTCGCACCGCCATGACGACCCTCGCCTCCGATTCGCTCGACATCCTCCACGTGAGCAAGCACTACGCGCAACGCGGCGCCGCGCTCGCCGTACTCGACGACGTGTCGCTGCACGTGCGCGCCGGTGAATTCGTCACGATCGTCGGCTCGAGCGGTTGCGGCAAGTCGACGCTGCTGCGGCTGATCGCCGGGCTCGATACCGATTATGCGGGCGAGATCCGGGCCGGCACCGAACGCGTGTACGACACGTCGTTGCAGCGCGGGATCGTGTTCCAGGATCACCGGCTGTTCCCGTGGCTGACCGTCGCGCAGAACATCGAAGCCGCGCTGCGCAACGCGCCGCTCGACGCGGCCGCGAAGCGGCGCGCGGTTGCCGATCACATCGCGCTCGTCGGGCTGAACGGCTTCGAACACGCGTATCCGAACCAGCTGTCGGGCGGGATGGCGCAGCGCGTCGCGATCGCGCGCGGCCTCGTGAACCGCCCGCGCGTGCTGCTGCTCGACGAACCGTTCGGCGCGCTCGACGCGCAGACGCGCGCGCGGATGCAGAACGAACTGCTGCGCATCTGGGAACAGGAGCGCATCACGATGATCCTCGTCACGCACGACGTCGACGAAGCCGTGTATCTCGGCGACCGCGTCGTGACGATGGCGCCCCGCCCGGGCCGCATCGAACGCATCGTCGATGTCGCGTTGCCGCGCCCGCGCCGGCGCGATTCGCCGGAATTCGCGCGATTGCGCGACACCGTGCTCGCCGATTTCGACGACCACGAACCGCCGGGCGACGATCGCCCGGGCGGTAAGCGCATCGACCCGCCGCGCCCGCACCGGATCGGCGAATGGCGGCTTGCGTGGTAACGCGCACGACGCACCGCATTGCTCAGCATGACGACGCATATCGATCATCGCTGCGCACACGCTAAGGTTGTGACGATTCATCGGTTCCGATTGCGCGCGGTCCCTGCTTGAATGGAGACTCGCCCGACCCGACTCCAGGAGACTCCCGATGTCCGAAGTCCAGCACGCCGCTCACCCGTCTTCGCATGCTTCGCACGCCGCACCGCGCACGGCCGCCACGCCGCTCCAGCTTCGCCAGGTCGCCGGCCGGATCGGCGCCGAGATCGCCGGCGTGCGGCTGTCGGGCACGCTCGACGACGCGACGTTCGACGCGATCCAGGCCGCGCTGCTGCGCCACAAGGTGCTGTTCTTCCGTGGCCAGCAGCATCTCGACGACACCGCGCAGGAAGCGTTCGCACGCCGCTTCGGCAAGACCGTCGCGCACCCGACCGTGCCGTCCGTCGACGGCAGCGCAGCCCTGCTCGAACTCGATTCCGCGCACGGCGCGCGCGCCAATTCGTGGCACACCGACGTGACCTTTGTCGATGCATACCCGAAGATCTCGATCTTGCGCGCGGTCGTGATTCCGCCGTTCGGCGGCGACACCGTGTGGGCCAACACGGCCGCCGCGTACACGAACCTGCCGGACCCGCTGCGCGCGCTCGCCGACACGCTGTGGGCGCTCCATACCAACGCATACGACTACGCGTCGACGCACGTGCATGCCGACGATACGCAACTGAAGCGCTACCGCGAAGTGTTCACGTCGACCGTCTACGAAACCGAGCACCCGGTCGTGCGCGTCCATCCGGAAACCGGCGAACGCACGCTCGTGCTCGGGCATTTCGTGCAGCGGCTCAAGGGGCTGTCGGCGCAGGATTCCGCGCACCTGCTGCAGGTGTTCCATGAGCACGTGACGCGTCTCGAGAACACCGTGCGCTGGAACTGGCAGGAAGGCGACGTCGCGATCTGGGACAACCGCGCGACGCAGCACTACGCGATCAACGACTACGGCGATGCGCGCCGCGTCGTGCGCCGCGCCACCGTGCACGGCGACGTGCCGGTCGGCATCGACGGCCGCCAGAGCGTCGTGCTGAAGGGGCCGGGCGCGACGCTGCAGTAACGCCCGCGTCACGCGGCGGCGGCGCTCCGTGCGCCGCCGCGCCTGCCCCGCTTTCCGCTACCGGACCCCGACCATGCCCTTCCCGCCTCCGGACCGACGCTTGCACGCGCAACGATGTCGGCCCTCCGCCCCGTCCACTCCCGCCAGGAGCGTCGCATGAGCGCCCTACTCGAACCCGCCGCCCAGCCGGTCGACGTGATTCCGCTGTCCGCCCATATCGGCGCGGAAATCCGCGGCGTCGACCTCACGCAACCGTTGACCACGCCGCAGATTGCGGCGATCCGCGCCGCGCTGCTGAAATGGCGCGTCATCTTCTTCCGCGAGCAATTCCTCACGCACGAGCAGCATGTCGCGTTCTCCGCGCAGTTCGGCGAGCCGACGGTCGGCCACCCGGTGTTCGGGCACGTCGACGGGCATCCGGCCGTCTACTCGATCGCGAAGCATCGCAAGGCGACGCGCTTCGAAGGCGAACCGGTGCGCCGCCCGTGGACCGGCTGGCACACCGACGTGACGGCCGCCGTGAACCCGCCGTGGGCGTCGATCCTGCGCGGCGTGACGATCCCGCCGTACGGCGGCGACACGCACTGGACGAACCTCGTGCGGGCGTACGAAACGCTGTCGGCGCCGCTGCGCGGCTTCGTCGACGGCCTGCGCGGCATTCACCGCTTCACGCCGCCGGCCGGCGCGCGCGCCACCGGTGCGTTCGACGACGCGGTCGAACGCCGCCCGCTCGTCACCGAGCATCCGCTCGTGCGCGTGCATCCGGAGACCGGCGAACGCGCGTTGTACGTGAGCCCGAGCTTCCTGAAGTCGATCGTCGGGCTGACGCCGCGCGAGAGCCAGGCGCTGCTCGAACTGCTGTGGGAACACGTGACGCGGCCGGAATTCACGATCCGCTTCAAGTGGGAACCGCGCAGCATCGCGTTCTGGGACAACCGCGCGACCGCCCACCTCGCGCCCGTCGACATCTTCGATCTCGACTTCGATCGCCAGCTGTATCGCACGACGCTCATCGGCGACGTGCCGGTCGGCCCCGACGGCCGGCCGTCGGTCGCGCTCGAAGGCTCGCCGGTCGAAGCCGCGGCGGCGGTCGCGCTCAACTGAACCGAACCGCTCTGCCGGCAGCCGGCGCGCACTGCATCGCGCCGGCCCTTCCCTTCATCGCACCGCGCGGACGAAAACGCTTGTCCGCGCGGGCCGCCCGTCAATCCAGCCACACCCCGTCGAAGCGATGCCCGCCGAGCGGCGAGAACGTCAGCCCGTGCACGCGCTTGGAGACCGGCAGCGACACGATCGACGTCGCGATCGGCGTGAACGGCACCTGGTCCTTGAACACGACCTGCGCCTGCTCGTACAGCGCCGTGCGCTTCGCGACGTCCCCATTGGAACGCGCCGCGTCCACCAGCTTCTCGAAATCCTGGTTGCACCACTTCGCGAGATTGCTGCCGTGCACCGCGTCGCAACCGAGCAGCGTGCCGAGCCAGTTGTCGGGGTCGCCGTTGTCGCCCGACCAGCCGTACAGGATCGCGTCGTGCTGCCCGTCGTGCTTCGCGCGGCGGTTGTATTCGCCCCATTCGTAGCTGACGATCTTCGCGCGCACGCCGATCTTCGCCCAGTCCTGCTGGATCAGCTGCGCCATCAACTGCGCATTCGGGTTGTACGGGCGCTGCACGGGCATCGCCCACAGCGTCAGGTCGAAGCCGTTCGGGAAGCCGGCCTGCGCGAGCAGCGCCTTCGCGGCCGCCGGGTCGCGCGGCGCATCCTTCAGCCGCGGGTTGTACGACCATTGCGCGGGCGGCATCGGGTTCGTCGCGATCTTCGCGTCGCCGTTGAACACGGTCTTCACGATCGCCGACTTGTCGATCGCGATGTCGAGCGCGCGCCGCACGTCGACGCGATCGAGCGGCGCATGCTGCGTGTTGTACGCGACGAAGCCGACGTTGAAACCCATCCCCGAGAA
The DNA here is from genome assembly GCF_020420065.1 of Burkholderia sp. AU31624. NCBI lineage: Bacteria > Pseudomonadati > Pseudomonadota > Betaproteobacteria > Burkholderiales > Burkholderiaceae > Burkholderia > Burkholderia sp. AU31624. The sequence goes on along the minus strand of NZ_JAIZRT010000002.1, from coordinate 914,199 downwards.
CAACGTCAGCTTCGGGTCGCGCCGCACCGTGTCGAGATCGGCCGGCCGCGGGAACGCCGATACCTGGCATTCGCCGGCCACCAGCTTCTGCAGGCGCGCGGCCGGATCGGGCGTGATCGCGAACACGAGGCGCGCGAGCTTCACGTCGTCCGGTTTCCAGTAGTCGGGATTCGCGTCGTAGCGGATCAGCGCGTCCTTCTGGTACGTGCGCAGCAGGAACGGCCCCGTGCCCACCGGGAACTGGTTGATGTCGGCCTCGCGGTGGCGCGCCGCGAGCTGCGACGCATACTCGGACGACAGGATCGACGCGAACGCCATCGCGAGATTGCGCACGAACACGACGTCGGGTGTCTTCAGCACGAAGCGCACCGTGTAGTCGTCGACCTTGTCGATGCGCTCGATGTTGCGGTCGAAGCCGAGGTCGCTGAAATACGGGAAGCTGACCGGATAGGCCTTGCGGAACGGATCGTCGGGATCGAGCATCCGGTGGAACGTGAAGACGACGTCGTCGGCCTGGAACGGCCGCGTCGGCGTGAACCAGGCGGTGGTCTGGAATTTCACGTCGCGCCGCAGGTGGAACGTGATCGTGCGCTGGTCGGGCGACACGTCCCAGCTCGTCGCGAGCGCCGGCTCGAGATCGAGCGTGCCGCGCCTGAACTGCACGAGCCCGTTGTAGACCGGGTACGTGCTCGCATCGAAATCGGTGCTCGTCGTATGCTGGCCCGGATCGAAGCCGGCCGGGCTGCCTTCGGTGCAATACACGAGCGTCTTGCCGGATGGAGCGGCAAGCGCGTGCGTGGCCGCGCCGGCGAGCAGCAGCGACGCCACGAGACAGCGCAGGGCGATCGCGGCATGGGGGACGCCACGCGCACGACGCGCGGCTGACGAAACGAAAGCGTTTTTCATGGTGACGGGGACAGGAGAGCGCTGTCATGCAAATGAAGACGGCCGATCTTCGCGCGCCTCCCGCCGATCGCTTACCAATTAATTTCGCGTTGCTTATCGTCGTGGCTGCATCCCGCTGCCCGTGCATGAAAACGTCCACGCGAACGTCGGCGGCCGTCTCGAGCCGCCGTCTTCCGGCCCCCTGCAGACTCGCCCGAAATGGCGCATCGTATCGGCTGGCCAACGCCGGCACGGGCGCGCCGGGATTCGCCCGACGCCGCCGCGCCGCCGATTCCAGGAGGACACACGATGCCCGTCAGCTCCGAAACGTCTGCTCGCCCGGTGAAGACGCCGGGCCCCGATCACCCGATCACGGTCGAACTGCACCCGCGGCGCGTCGTGGTCAAGGCGGCCGGCAGGGTCGTCGCGGATACGCGCCGCGCGCTGGCGCTGCGCGAGGCCGCCTACCCGGCGGTGTTCTACATCCCGCGCGAGGACGCCGACCTGACACTGCTGCAACGCACCAACCACGCGACGTACTGTCCGTACAAGGGCGACGCCGCCTACTACTCGATTCCGGTCGGCGGCGAGCGCGCCGTGAATGCCGTCTGGACCTACGAGGCGCCCTATCCGGCCGTCGACGCGATTCGCGGGCACCTCGCGTTCTATCCGGATCGCGTCGATTCGATCGAGGAAAGCCCCGCCGGCTCCGATTGAGGGTCGAGGCAGCCGTTCATCGAATTCCGGGCGGCTGCGCGTGCGCGTGGGCGCATTCGCCGGCACGGCGCGCCGTGCCGGCGGGTTCCCGTGCCAACCACTAGCCCGAACCCGCCCACCTGGCCCGCCGCTGATTTGCATATGCGGATTCGTTGGTTGGCCGCCGGCCTGCGCGGCCGTATCGTCCTGAATCCGGCGCGGGCCGGCCCGTGGCGCGCATCGCCCGCATCGGGCCCGCCCTGCGCCGGCCGCGCCGTCTTTCGCGCGCGGCCCGTGAACCCGCACGCAGGACGCCTCGATGAACGACACACCCCACGCAGACGTTGAACCGACACCGGCGAACCCGCATCGCCGCCAGTGGCTGCAAGGCGCGGCCGCCGGGCTGGCCGGGCTCGCGCTCGGCCCGCTCGCGGGCCTGCCTGCTCATGCGCAAGACAGCAGCACGCGGCTGCGCGTCGGTTTCCAGAAATACGGCAACTTCGTCGTGCTCAAGGCGCGCGGCACGCTGGAGAAACGGCTCGCGAGCCAGGGCGTCACCGTGCAGTGGCTCGAATTTCCGGCCGGCCCGCAATTGCTCGAGGGCCTGAACGCCGGCGCGATCGACGTCGGCACGGTCGGCGAGACGCCGCCGATCTTCGCGCAGGCGGGCGGCGTCGACTTCGTCTACATCGGCAACGAGCCGCCCGCGCCGCAGGGCGAGGCGATCGTCGTGCTGCCCGATTCGCCGATCCGCAACGTCGCGCAATTGCGCGGCAAGAAGGTCGCGTTCAACAAGGGTTCGAACGTCCATTACCTGCTCGTGAAGGCGCTCGAACATGCGGGATTGACGTATGCCGACATCCAGCCGATCTACCTGACGCCCGCCGACGCCCGCGCCGCGTTCGTGCAGCGCAACGTCGACGCATGGGTGATCTGGGATCCGTACCTGGCCGCCGCCGAGCGCCAGATCGGCGCGCGCGTGATCGCGAACGGCGAAGGGCTCGTGCGCAATACGCAGTACTACCTCGCCGCGCGCAAATACGCGGCGGCCCACCCGCAGGTCATCCGCGCGCTGCTCGACGAAGTCGACGCGGTCGACCGCTGGGCGCGCGACCATGTGCCCGAAGTCGCCACGCAACTGTCGCCGCTCGTCGGCCTCGATGCGCCGACGCTCGAAGTCGCGCTCAAGCGCGCCGGCTACGGCGTGCAGCCGATCAGCGACGCGACGCTCGCGTATCAGCAGAACATCGCGGATTCATTCAGCGCGCTGAAGCTGATTCCGGGCAAGCTGTCGGTCGCGAGCGCACGCTGACGCGCCGGTGCCGGTGCCGCTAACGCGCGGCGCGGTACGCGCGAATCAGCGCGCGGTAGCCGCGCCGATGCGCCGCCATTCGTCGTAGTCGGTGACCAACCCCGCTTCGTCGACCGCGATATCGGCCGCATACGTGCCGCTTTCGTAGCGGTACACGCGCTCCGCCGTACGCGTATAGCGCTGCTCGCCGCGCACGAACGCGACATCCGGAAAACGCAGCCACGCGGTGTGAATCACCGCCGCTTCGCCGACGGCCAGCCCGAGCCGCCGGATCGGCAGCGTATTCGTCGACGGGCTGAAACCGAGATCGAGGTCGGTCGCGCCCGCGAGCGCCGGGACGTCGACGCCGTCGACCGTCCATCGCCCTGCGTCACGGCGGATATCCCACTGCCGCGGCGGCTGCGTGCCGTCCCACTGCGTGATGCGTGCCGAGCGCGTGAGCCAGTCGGCGCCGCATGCGATCGCGTAATCGATGCGAAACGGCGAGCCGTCGATCGCACCCGACACCGATCCCGACAGATCGATTCCCGTTCGCGATTCGACGAGCCGGCACCATTCGGCTGCCTGCCACGTCTGCACGATCTGCCATGCGACGCAGCGCGTGCGCACCGCGTCATCCTGCTGCGTCATGTCGTCGTCTCCCGTCGATCGCACGGATGCCGATTGTCCCCCATCGCACCGGCGAACACACGCGGCTTCGCCGACCGATGGTCAGTATCGGTTCGACGCGTACCTTCGGGCAGCCCTGCTTTGATACCATCCGTCGATCGGCATCAACCGGAACCGGACAAGGGGCGCGACTTCATGGATTTGCTGGCGACGATGCGCATCTACGTGAGGGTCGTCGAGCGCGGCACGATGTCCGGCGCGGCGCGCGATCTCGACATGGGCCAGCCGGCCGTCAGCGAGCGTATCGAGCGGCTCGAGAAGCATCTCGGCACACGGCTGCTGTTGCGCAGCGCGCGCACCCTCACGTGCACGGAAGAAGGCCGGATCTTCTATGAACGCAGCAAGGAACTGCTCGAAGCGGCCGACGACGCGGTCGCGTCGGTGTCGAAGACGGAAAACGCACTCGACGGCACGATCCGGCTCGCGGCGCCGCAGTGCATCGGCGAGGTCGTGCTGCCGGGTGTGCTGATGCATGTCCGCAGCGCGTATCCGAACCTGCACATCGACCTGGTCCTGAACGACGACATCGTCGATCCGGTCACGGAAGGCGTCGACATCTCGATTCGCGTCGGCCAGCTCGGCGACGGCGGATTCGTCGCGCATCCGGTCGGCGCGGTCGGCCGCCGGCTCGTGGCCGCGCCGTCGTATCTCGAGCGGCACGGCCCGATCGACACGGCGGCCGATCTCGCGAACCATCCGTTCGTCCGCGTGAAAGGCGTCTTCGCCAGCGAGCGGCTGCCGCTGCGGCGCGACGGCGACGCGCTCGACTACGCGCGCATCCGCACGATCATGACGACGAGCCACTGGCGCCCGATGTTCGACACGATCGTGGCCGGCGGCGGCATCGGCGTGGTCCAGCAGCCGGCCTGCGCCGACGCGCTCGCGTCCGGCACGCTCGTCGAGCTCCTGCCGCACTACGTGATTCCCGACTTCGCGCTCAACGTGCTCGTGCATGCGCAGCGGCCGCTGCCGCCGCGCGTGCGGGCCGTCGTCGACCTGCTGAAGCAGGACCTCCCGCCGCTGCTGGCCCGCGCTGCCCGATAACGGGCGGCGCCCGCCGCCCCCGTCACGCCTGCAGCGACTTCCCCGGCTCCTTCACGTGGGCGTCGACTTCCATCTGGTAGAAGCGCGCGCTGACGAAACCGAACAGCGTCCAGCCCAGGAACACGCACAGGCCGCCGAGCATCAGCGCCTGCTCGCCCGAGCTGAACAGCGCATAGAAGCTGTATGCGGTGGCCACCATCGCGATCACGTTGGTCAGCAGCGCCTTGGCCGGCGGCACCTTCGCGACCTTCTGGATCGTGATCAGCGCGGCCATCGACATCACGTACGGCACGAGGTTCGTGACGACCGCGAGATCGACGATCTTCTGGAACTGGCTGCTGAGCTCCGGGCTGATCGTCATCAGCGCCAGCGCGACCTGCGCGACCAGCAGGATCACCATCCCGACGATCGGCGTGCCGGTGCGCGTCGCACGCGCGAACACCGGCAGGAAGTAGCCGACGTCCGCCGAGCTCTTGAACACCTGCGCGACCGTGAACTGCCAGCCGAGCAGCGAGCCGATGCACGCGATCACCATCAGCGCGGTGACGATCGTGCCGACCGTCGGCGTGAACATCGTCGCGAACGCGATGCCGAACGGCGCATTCGACTTCGCGAGGAGCGCGTTGGGCACGATCCCCGCGATCACGTTGGTCGACACGATGTAGAAGATCGCCGACGCGATCGTGCCGCCGAGCACGGCGATCGGCACGTTGCGCTCCGGATTCTCGACGGCGTCCGAGTTCGCGCACGCCGATTCGAGCCCGAGGAACGCCCACAGCGTCACCGCGATCGAGCTGCCGACGGCCGGCCCGAACGGCAGGTTGTTAGGATTCCACGCGGCGCCCCAGGTCGCGCCGCTGAACCAGAACCAGCCGATCAGCGACACGACGACGACCGGAATGATCACGCCCCACACCGTCACCGCGCCGATCCGGCCGGTGATGCGCGAGCCGCCGAAGTTCGCGACCGTCGTCAGCACGAGCAGGAAGATCGTCCACAGGCCGGTCTGCAGCGGCGACAACGTCGCGTCGAACAGCACGGTGCCGTAGCCGACCGCCGTGACGCCGATCGCGACGTTCGCGATCACGAGCGACAGCCCGTACGTGTAGTTCGCCATGTAGTTGCCGGCCTTGCCGAACGCGTATTCCGCGTAGCCGCCCATCCCGCCCGGCTTGCGGCTCAGCATCCCGCAGCGCGCGAACGCATAGGCCAGCGCGAGCGAACCGCCGGCCGTGACGATCCACGACAGCAGCGAGATCGTGCCGACCTGCGCGAGCTTCGACGGCAGCAGGATGATGCCGGAGCCCATCATGTTGACCGCCGTGAGAATGGTCAGCTGCCAGACGTTCATCCGGTTCTTCGGCGCGGCCGCGGCGGCCGCGTCGGACATGCGCGCTGTGTTTTCCATGATGTCGATCCCTCGATGTAAGGCCGTTGCACGGCCGGTCGCGCGTTCAGGCCGTCAGGCAATACACGCGGTACGTGCCGTCCTCGACTTCCACGCCGTGCGTATCGTGCGCGAAGCCCGGGAAGCGCCGGTCGTACGCTTCGAGCGCCTTCAGGTAACCGAGCACCGGGCCGTCCGCCGGCCCCGCGTTCTCGCCCGGCATCAACAGCGGAATGCCCGGCGGATACGGCACGACGCCGGTGGCGACCGTGCGCCCGGCCAGTTCCTCGAGCGTGACCTGCTCGACGCGGCCCTGCACCAGATGCTCGTAGGCGCGCACCGGGCTCATCTCCGGCTTCGGCAGGATCGAGAACGCTTCCGACATCAACCGCGTCGTGCCGAGCTGCTCCATCGCCGCGAACATCGTGTCGGCCAGGTCCTTCAGCCCCATGCCCGCATAGCGCGAGCCGTGCGCCTTCGCGAGCGACGGAATCGCCATGTCGAGCGGCAGGTTCGCGTCGTAGTCGCGCTTGAAGTCGCACAGCGCGCTGACGAGCGAGCCCCACTTGCCCTTCGTGATGCCGATCGAGAACAGGAACAGGATCGTGAAGTCGGTGGTCTTCTCGACGACGATCCCGCGTGCATCGAGATACGCGGTCACGACGCTCGCCGGAATGCCGACCGGCATCAGCCCGCCGGCCGGCGCGACGCCCGGCGTGACGATCGACACCTTGATCGGATCGAGCATGCAGTAGCCGTCCTCGATATTGCCGAAGCCGTGCCATTGCGCGCCGGGGCGCAGCACCCAGCACGACGGGTCGCTCGCGAGCAGCTCGGGCGGCGCATCGTGGAACGGCAGCGTGCGGCCGGTGCGCGTCTCGAGCACCGTGTCGGGCTGCCAGCACTCGAAGAACCAGTCGCCCTTCGCGCCGAACTCGCTGTTCATCCGCGCGATCATCTGCCGGAACGCGACGGCCTCCTCGATCGACTCGTGCGTGAGCGCCGCGCCGCCGGGGCCGTCCATCATCGCGGCCGCGACGTCGTTCGACGCGATGATCGCGTAGTTCGGCGACGTCGACGCGTGCATCATGAACGTTTCGTTAAACTGACCATGTGGAATCGGGTTGCGGCCGTCGCGCACGTGGATGTACGACGCCTGCGACAGCGCGGTCAGCAGCTTGTGCGTCGACTGCGTCGCGAACACCGTGGGGCGGTCCGCACGATGGTCGCGCGGGTCGCCGTGCATCGCGTGGCGATCGCGGTAGATCGGGTTGAAACGCGCGTAGCCGTACCAGGCTTCGTCGAAATGCAGCCGGTCGACGCTCGCGCCGAGCAGCTCCTCGACGCGCGTGACGTTGTAGCACAAGCCGTCGTACGTCGAGTTGGTGACGATTGCATGCTTCGGCTGGCGATCGGCGAGCCCGGCCGTGAGCGGATTCGACGTGATCGCCTCGCGGATCGCCGCCTGCGTGAGGCGCTCCGACGCGATCGGCCCGATGATCCCGTAGCGGTTGCGCGTCGGCACGAGGTAGGTCGGGATCGCGCCCGACATCGTCATCGCGTGCTCGGCCGACTTGTGGCAGTTGCGGTCGCACAGCGCGATCTGGTCGCGACTCACGCTCGCCATCAGGATGATGCGGTTCGACGTCGACGAGCCGTTCGTCACGTGATACGTGCGATGCGCGCCGAACACGCGGGCCGCGTAGCGCTCGCTTTCGCCGATCGGGCCCGAGTGGTCGAGCAGCGAGCCGAGTTCGCCAACCGAGATCGACAGGTCGGAACGGAACAGCGCTTCGCCGAAGTATTCGAAGAACGCGCGGCCGACCGGCGATTTGAGGAAGCCCGTGCCGCCCGTGTGGCCGGGCGTATGCCATGAGTATTCGTAGACGCGCGAGAATTTCGCGAGCGCGCCGAACATCGGCGGCAACACGGTGGCGCGGTAGCGCTCGATCGCCGCGTGGATGCGCCCGCCGATGAAGTCGGCCGTATCTTCGAGCAGCCACACGAAATCGTCGACCTTGCCCATTACCGCGGACGGCACCGACGATGCGACGCTGCGGTCGGCCAGCAGGAAGATCGGCACGTTGGCGTTGCGATGCCGGATCGCGTCGACCACGGCCTCGGACGGCCCGTGGCCATCCACGCCGAGATCCCAGTCGAGCAGCACGCACTGGATCGACGGATCGGAGCGGATCAGCATGATCGCGTCGTCGGCCGAGGTGGCCGTGAGCACGTCGATGTCGCGCTGCACGAGCTCCGCGCTCAGCGTGCGGACCGCACGCCCGGTCGCGGTTTCCTGCGTGATCTCGTCGTCGACCAATAACGCGCGCAGGCCGAGACGACGAATGCCACCGACGGACGTATTCATGTTTTTGCCCTCGTTGTTCCGATGCTTCGTTGGGTTTAATTCGTCTCACGAGCACGCGGACAGCAGGCCACGGGAGCGGCATGAGACGCTCGCAAATCCGGTTTGATTCGCCATCCAATTCGGAGCCGACTATGCCATAGATGCCTTTTGATGAAAAGCAGACGAATCGGCGAAACGGTCGAACGTTTTCAAATCGCCTTTCACAATCGGTTCATTTTGATGTGCATTGCAGCACGCCGATTTCCGATTATCGGATCGGTTTCGCCCACCAATCGGATTGCCGATTCCGCTCGATTGAATTCGCCGGGTTTTGTTGCTACGATCGGCTGCGCCGTGCATTGACCGGCGGCGGCTGCGCCGCGCCGCGCAAGGTGTTTTCGTGCGGCGCGCCATGCGGCATTCAGCATTCGCGGGAGCGTTTCAATCGGCGGCGGCGCGTGTCGGATGACGCGGATTGCGCGCCCGTGCGAATGCGGCTCTCGTTTTCCGCACATTTACGGGAGAGTTCGTGTGAGCCTGTTGAAAATCGCAGTCGAGCCGGCGCTGATTGGCGCCTTCCTCACCACGCACGAACAGGTCGACGTATTCCAGACCGATCTCACGAATATCGCGGCAATCGTCGTCGGAATCGATTCGGCGCAACAGGTGCTTGAAACCGTCGAAAGAACCGGATTCGCGATTCCGTTTTTCGTCGCGGTCGAGCCCGACCAGGAAGTGCCGCCGTCGATCCTGCCGAGCGCGAGCGGCGTGATCCAGCTCCGCCATGGCGGACGCCACTACTACGGCCGGCAGATCTCCGCCGCCGCCGACATCTACAGCGAGAACCTGCTGCCGCCGTTCTTCAAGGTGATGCGCGAATACGTGCAGCGCGGCTATGTCGAATTCGACTGCCCCGGCCATCAGGGCGGCCAGTTCTTCTCGAACCACCCGCTCGGCCGGATGTTCTTCGACTTCTTCGGCGAGACGATCTTTCGCGCCGACCTCTGCAACGCCGACGTTCGGCTCGGCGACCTGCTGATCCACGAAGGCCCCGCGCTGGAAGCGCAGCGCAATGCCGCGCGGATCTACAACGCGGACAAGACGTACTTCGTGCTGAACGGCACGTCCACGTCGAACAAGGTCGTCACCAGCGCGCTGCTCGCGCCCGACGATCTCGTGCTGTTCGACCGCAACAATCACAAGTCGGTGCACCTCGGCGCGCTCGTGCTGTCGGGCGCGCGGCCGGTCTACCTCGAAACCGCGCGCAACGCGTGGGGCCTCATCGGCGGCGTCGACAGCGCGGCGCTCGACGAAACCCGTATTCGCGACGCGATCCGCGACGTCGCGCCGGAGCGCGCCGGCCTGCCGCGCCCGTTCCGGCTCGCCGTGATCCAGCTCGGCACCTACGACGGCACGATCTACAACGCGCGCGAGATCGTCGACCGGATCGGGCATCTGTGCGACTACATCCTGTTCGATTCGGCGTGGGTCGGCTACGAGCAGTTCATCCCGATGATGCAGGACTGCTCGCCGCTGATGCTCACGCTCGGCCCCGACGATCCCGGCATCTTCGTCACGCAGTCGGTGCACAAGCAGCAGGCCGGTTTCTCGCAGACGTCGCAGATCCACAAGAAGGACAGCCACATCGAAGGCCAGAAGCGCTTCTGCGATCACCGGCGCTTCAACAACGCGTACATGATCCATGCGTCGACGAGCCCGTTCTACCCGATGTTCGCCGCGCTCGACGTCAACGCGCAGATGCATGCGGGCCCGGCCGGCAAGCGCCTGTGGCGCGATTGCGTCGCGCATGGCGTCGATGCGCGCAAGCTGCTTCTGAAGACCTGCCGCCAGATTCGACCGTTCGTTCCCCAGAACATCGACGGCCGCCCGTGGGCCGACTACCCGACCGAGCAGATCGTCGACGACCTGCGCTTCTTCCGCTTTCATCCGGCCGACACGTGGCACGGCTTCGAAGGCTATGCGGACGACCAGTATTTCGTCGACCCGTGCAAGCTGCTGCTGACGACGCCCGGCATCGATCGCGACACGCACGAATACGCGGCGTTCGGCGCACCGGCGCCGATCCTGGCGCGCTACCTGCGCGAGCACGGCGTCGTGCCCGAGAAGGCCGACCTGTACACGATCCTGTTCCTGCTCACGCCTTCCGAAAGTTTCGGCAAGCTGCAGCATCTGGTCGCGCACCTCGCGCAGTTCGAACGCCATCTCGACCAGGACACGCCGCTGCGCGAAGCGATTCCATCGCTGTGCGAAGCGTATCCTGAGCTGTACGGCAACATGCGCCTGCGGCAGCTGTGCCAGCGGATGCACGACTTCTACCGCAGCCACGACATGAAGCATCTGCAGAAGATGATGTTCCGGCGTGCGCAGTTCCCGAAGCAGGCGATGCTGCCGCAGGCCGCGAACGTCGAGCTGATCCGCAACAACGTCGAACTCGTCACGCTCGATCGCATCGAAGGCCGGATCGCGACGGAAGGCGCGCTGCCCTATCCGCCCGGCATCTTCTGCGTGGTGCCCGGCGAAAGGTGGGGCGGCCCGGCGCTCGACTACTTCCGTGCGCTCGAAGCGGGGATCAACGCGCTGCCGGGTTTCGAGCCGGAAATCCAGGGCGTCTATCTGCAAACGCGGCCGGACGGCACGAAGCAGGCTTCGGCGTACGTGGTGGCGGCCGGCGCCGACGCGTCACGCGCGTAACGGCGGCCTGGCGGGCGGCCACGCGCCGCTCGCGGTCCTGAGCGCATCGTGAACGCATGACGGGCGGCGCGCCCGCCGCCTCACCACGCCTGCCGGTAGATCTCCAGCGCGTCGGCCTCCGTCACCTCGCGTGGATTGTTCACGAGCAGGCGCGTCTGCAGCATCGCATCCGATGCCATCCTCGGCAGGTCGCCCTCCCCGATGCCGACCTCACGCAGCGTGCGCGGAATGCCCGTCGCGACGATCAGCCGGTCGATCTCGGCGATCAGCGCGTGCGTGCGCGCTTCATCGCTGCCCGTCGCCGACGGCGCGACGATCGACGCGAGTTCCGCATACAGCGGCGCGGCGGCCGCCGCGTTGAAACGCAGCACGTGCGGCAGCACGAGCGCATTCGACAACCCGTGCGGCACATGGAAGATCCCGCCGACCGGATAGGCGAGCGCGTGCACGGCCGCGACCGGTGCATTCGCGAACGCCTGCCCCGCGAACATCGCGCCGACCAGCATCGCCTCGCGCGCGTGGCGGTTCCGGCCGTCGTCGCACGCCGCGAGCAGGTTGCGCGACAGCAGCGTCAGCGCGTGCACGGCCAGCATGTCGGATACCGGGTTCTTCAGCCGCGCGGACGTGTAGGCCTCGATCGCATGCACCATCGCGTCGATGCCCGTCGCGGCCGTGGCCGCACGCGGCAGGCCGAGCGTCAGTTCGGCATCGAGGATCGCGACGTCCGCGAACAGGTGCGGCGACACGACGCCCATCTTGCGCGCCTCGCCGATCGTGACGATCGACACGGCCGTGACTTCCGAACCGGTGCCGGCCGTCGTCGGCATCTGCACGAGCGGCAGCCGCGCGCTCGTGACCTTGCCGACGCCGTACATGTCGGTCAGCGCCTGCTGCCCCGGCGCGAGCACCGCGATCAGCTTCGCGACGTCCATCGACGATCCGCCGCCCAGGCCGAGCACGATCTCGGCATCGGCCGCGACGGCCCGCTCGGTCGCTTCCAGCACCACGTGCTCGGGCGGATCGGCGATCACGTCGTCGATCACGGTGACTTGCCAGCCGTGCGCGGCGAGGCTCTCCAGCGCGGGCGCGAGCACGCCGCTGCGATGCAGGAACGCGTCGGTGACGACACAGAGCCGCACGAGCGCCGGAAAGCGTTCGCGCAACAACACGCCGAGCCGGCGCGCGGCACCGAATTCGACGACCTGCGTCGGAACGGTACGGAATTGAAACGGGTTCATCGGGCGCCTCCCGGTGGCGTCGCCGCGCCGGTGCCCGGCTGCACCATGTAGCTGGACACTTCGCGGCGATCGAGCAACGGAATGATCGCGCCGAACCCGATCCGCTGGAAATGCGGCGTTTCCCGATGCACGTCGAGACCGTCCGCGTCGCGGTAGCGTTCGAGGATCACGATGTGGTCGGGGTCCTCCGGCGACCGGAAATACGCGTAGTCGAGATTCTTCGGCTCGGCGCGCGTCAGCGGCGCGAGCTCCGCGAGCAATGCGACCACGCGGTCGCCGTTGCCGGGCTTGGCGTGGAAATGCGCGATGACCTGCAGGTAAGGTTCGTTCATGTTGCGCTCCGGGTTCGACTGGGGGCCGTCACGACGGGGACGCACGCAATGCGCGGCGAACCGGAAGGATTCGAACGCGACGGCGCAACGCAGTGTCACTGGCGGGTCGTCGCATTGTATTGAATCGGCGCGGCCTTCGCAGTGACGCCACCGCGCCACGAACAACAACGCCGATCGCCATCGGCCTCTACTCGTGCGACGCGCCGACTACCACGGCACCGTCCGCCCCAGATAGTCGAGATACTCGAGCCCCGGGCGCCCATGCTTGGCGATCAGCACGTCGACGAGACTCGGCACGCTTTCCTCGATCGTCAGGCGCGCATCGGGCCCACCGAGTTCCGTGCGGACCCAGCCGGGCGCCATCAGCACCATTGCACGCCGCGTATCGGCCTGGCGCACCGCGAAGCTGCGCATGAACTGGTTCAGCGCGGCCTTGCTGCCGCGATAGACCTCGCGCATCCCGCTGACGTTGTTCGCGACGCTGCCCTGCCCCGACGACATCGCACCGATCAGGCCATCGTCGGTCACGAGATCCTGCAGCGTCTCGATCACGCGCATCGGCGCCAGCGCATTCGTGATCATCACGCGCACGAACTCGTCGGTCGTCACTTCGCCGATCGTTTCGGTGGGCTCGTTCGTCGTGCCCGCGTTCACGAACAGCATGTCGAAGCGCCGACCCGACAGCCGCTCGCGCAGCACGGCCAGTTGCACCGGTTCGCAGATGTCGAGCGTCTCGATGTCGAGCCGGCCGTCGAACCGGTCGGCGAGGTCGTGCAGCTTCGTGCGCCCCGATCCTGCGCGCACGGTGCCCGTTACGTGCCAGCCTTTGTCCAGGAACGTCTCCGCCATCGCGAGCCCGAGGCCGCGCGAGGCCGCGACGAGCAGGATCGTAGGCACATTCGCGTTCGATACTGTTGATTGCATGGTTTCCGCCTTTGCCGGGTTTCGTCATGCAGCCACTATAGGTGCGCACCACGACAGGCGCCAGACGCACCAGATTCAACTTGTAGTTGCATCGCACGCCATGTCAAATCGCACGGAGGCGTATCCTGTCGCCATGGAAGACATCGACCTGAATCTCGTCACCGCGCTCGACGTGCTGCTGTCGGAAGGCAGCGTGACCGGCGCCGCGCGCCGGCTCGGCCTGAGCACATCGGCCATGAGCCGCACGCTCACACGGTTGCGGATGGCCACCGGCGATCAGCTGCTCGTGCGCGCCGGGCGCAAGCTCGTGCCGACGCCACACGCCGCCGCGTTGCGCGACCGCGTACACGCGATCGCCAGCGATGCGCGCGCGGTGCTGCGGCCGGCGACGGCCGACGTCGACATGGCGACGCACACTTCCACGTTCACCCTCCGTGCGGCCGCCTCGTTCATGGAAATGCTGTCCGGCCCGGTGGTCGCCGCACTCGGCGAAATCGCGCCGCAGGTGCGCGTCCGCTTCGTCCCGAAGCCCGACCGCGATCCGCAAGCGTTGCGCGACGGCACCGTCGACCTGGAAATCGGCAAGCGCGGCGACGATGCCCCCGAGTTGCACACCCGCATGCTGTTTCACGACTGGCACGTCGCCGTGGCGCGCGCCGGGCACCCGCTGTTCGCATCGGGCCGGATCACGCCCGCGCGCTATGCGGCCTGCCGTCACGTGATCGCGTCGCAGTTGGGCGATTTCGGCGGTCCGGCTGGCGACTCGACCGACAAGGCCGGCCCAAGCCACTCCGTGCACGTCGTCGTACCGGGCTACCCCGATGCGATGCGGGTCGCGGCCAGCACCGACCTGATCGCGCTCGTGCCGCGCTCGAGCCTCGGCAACGCGTTCTCGCCGGGCCTCACGGAGGCGCTCGGGCTTCGCAGCTTCGAGATCCCGGTGCGCCTGCCCGAGATCCTCGTGTCCGCGCTGTGGCATCCACGCATGCACGGCGACCCCGTGCACCGTCGCTTGCGCGATGCGGTCATCGCCGTCTGCCAGCGAGCGTATCCGGAGGGCCGCGCGCCGCGCCCGCCGGCACGTCGCACCGGCACGCGCGCGGCAGGCTGACGCGCGGCTCAGACCAGCCGCCCGCCGCCGTCGATGTGCAGGATCTCGCCATTCATGAAGCCGTTGCCCAGCAGGAACGCGATCGCTTCCCCCACTTCATCGGCGCGCCCGACACGGCCGCCGGGCAATGCCGCCGCCGCGCCCGCGAGGATCGCATCGCGCGCTTCCGCACCGAACGCGTCGTAAAGCGGCGTCTCGACGAAACCGGGCGCAACCACGTTCACGCGAATGGGCTTCAGTTCCAGCGCGAGCGACTGCGCCAGTGCCTCGACCCCGCGCACGGCGGCGGCAATGACGGAAACGCCCTGCGCGGCCGGACGATCCGACAGTTGCCCGCCGGTCAGCACGATCGAGCCGCTCTCGGGCATCAGCGGCAATGCGGCGCGGATCGCGTAGACCGGCCCGGCGATACGCTCCTGCCACGCGGCGAGCAGGTGATCGGGATCGGTCTCGTTCAGCTTGCCGGCAATGAACCGGCCGGCCGTGACGACCAGGTGATCGACGCGCGTGATCGTGTCGAACACGGCCTCCACTGCCAGCCGGTCCGCGATGTCGGCCACCGCGACGCGTGCGCCGCCGATCGCCTGCGCGGCGGATTCGAGCTTCGCGCGGGTCCGGCCGACCAGCGTGACGCTGGCGCCTTTCGCCTTCGCGGCGGCCGCCGCCTCGAGGCCGATGCCGGAACTCCCGCCGAATACCACGACCTGCGCACCGTCCAGTGCCGAAGATTGCGTTGCCTCGTTCATGTCGACGCCTCATCAGGGATTGAAGATTCGCGAACGTTAGGTCATTCTCCATTGCGCAGGAATATGGGAGACTTGAATAAGGGTCATGCCATAAAGGAATGAGATGGATTCGCTGCGATCCATGCGCGTATTCGTCCGCGTGATCGAGCTTGGCAATTTCTCGGCGGTCGCGCGGGAGGAAGGCACCGGCCAGCCGACGATCAGCAAGATCGTCGCCGCATTCGAGAAGGAACTGGGCGTTCGCCTGCTCGAACGCTCGACCACGAGCCTCGCGCCCACCGACGAAGGCCGCCGGTTCTACGATCGCTGCAAGCGCGTGATCGACGAATACGCGAGCGCGGTGGCCGAGGTGCGCGGGCAAACGGTGCGGCCGGTCGGCAAGCTGGTCGTCAATGCGCCGCTGGGGCTGGGCGAACTGAGACTGAACGCGCTCGTGCTCGAATTCCTCGCCGCGTGGCCGGAGATCGAGGTCGAACTCCAATTGACCGACCGCGTGATCGACCTCGTCGAAGAAAGCGTCGATGTCGCCATTCGCCTCGGCCAGCTGCTGCCGCCGGATGCCGTGGCGCGCCACATCGCGTCGTCGCCGCGCCTGCTGGTCGCCACGCCGGCGTACGTGGCGCGGGCGCCGAAGCTCCGCCGGCCGGACGACCTCGCGAAGCACGAGTATGTCGGCTACGCGCGCGCGGACATCGGCAACGAACTGGCCTTCGCGCGCGGCAGCGAGCAAGTCGTCGTTCCGGTGCGCGGCCGGTATCGCGTGAACAGCTCGATGGCGCTGCGGGAATGTTTTCTTGCCGGAAACGCGGTGGGCAGCGGGCCCGCGTGGCTCGTTCAGGACCTGATCGACAGCGGCCAGCTCGTCCGGTTGCTGCCGAAGTGGGACATGGTGCCGCCGCATGCGCTGCACCTCGTCTATGCGTCGCGCCGGTATCTGCCGCTGCGGACCCGCACGTTCCTGCAGTTCATGGAGCAGCGGATTCCCGGGCTGCCCGGGTTCCATGCGATCACCGCCCCGACCCGTACCCCAACCGCGCCCGCATTGCGGCAGGCCCGCTAATCGACGCTCGCCGCGGCCACGGCCGGCCCGGGCGTCGATCCGCCACCGTTTTCCCGCTCCGCCGAATCCCCGCTATTGCAGCGGCGCCGGCGGGCCGTTCGGCTAAAATGCCGCACTTTCCACCTCGTCCGGCCCGCTCGCCATGCAACCCGCCTCCCCCGCCCAACCCGCCGCCCACGGCGCCGACGCCGCAGATTCGGCCCGCGACCTCGTCTACGGCCCGAACGACCGGCCGGCGCCGATGGTCGCCTTCGTCGCCGCGCTGCAGCACCTGCTGGCGATCATCGTGCCGATCGTCACGCCCGGCCTGCTGATCTGCCAGGCGCTCGGCGTGTCCAGCCGCGATACGACCCTGATCGTGTCGATGTCGCTGGTGATTTCCGGCATCGCCACCTTCGTCCAGTGCAAGCGCTTCGGCCCGCTGGGCGCCGGCCTGCTGATCGTCCAGGGCACGAGCTTCAACTTCGTCGGCCCGCTGATCGCCGGCGGCAGCCTGATGGTCAAGCAAGGCACGCCGGTCGAGACCGTGATGGCCGCGATCTTCGGCGTCGTGATGGCCGGGTCGTTCGTCGAGATGGGCGTGTCGCGCATCCTGCCGTTCGTGAAGCGCCTGATCACGCCGCTCGTCACCGGCATCGTCGTGCTGCTGATCGGCCTCACGCTGATCAAGGTCGGCCTGATCAGCATGGGCGGCGGCTTTGGCGCGATGGCCAAGGGCACCTTCGCGAGCGCGGAGAACCTGACGCTGTCCGGCCTCGTGCTCGGCACGATCATCCTGCTGAACCGCGTGCCGATCGTGTGGGTGCGCAGCACCGCGCTCGTCATCGCGCTCGTGATCGGCTATCTCGCGGCCGCGTTCCTCGGCCGCCTCGATTTCACCGGCATGCACCAGGCCGCGCTGTTCCAGGTCCCGACGCCGCTGCACTTCGGCATCGGCTTCTCATGGGCGCTGTTCGTGCCGATGCTGATCATCTACCTCGTCACGTCGCTCGAGGCGATCGGCGACGTCACGGCCACCAGCAAGATCTCGAACGAGCCGGTCGAAGGCCCGGTGTGGATGCAACGGATCAAGGGCGGCGTGCTCGTGAACGGCGCGAACTCGCTGCTGGCCGGCGTGTTCAACACGTTCCCGAGCTCGGTGTTCGCGCAGAACAACGGCGTGATCCAGATCACCGGCGTCGCCAGCCGCTACGTCGGCATCTGGATCGCGGGGATGCTCGTGGTGCTCGGCCTGTTCCCGGTCGTCGCCGGCGTGCTGCAGGCCGTGCCGGAGCCCGTGCTCGGCGGCGCGGCGATGGTGATGTTCGGCGCGGTGGCCGCATCGGGCATCAACATCCTCGCGGGCGTTCATCTCGATCGTCGCGCACTGCTGATCATCGCGGTGTCGCTCGCGCTCGGCCTCGGCGTGTCGCAAGTGCCGGACATCCTCAACAGCCTGCCGCACGCGCTGAAGAACGTGCTGGAATCGGGCGTGGCAACGGGCGGCATCTGCGCGCTCGTGATGAACTGGTTCCTGCCGGAAAAGAAGTAACGGCGCGACGCCTGACCGGCGTCCCCCTCAAGCCGCGCTTCCGGTGCATCGGGCGCGCGGCTTTTTTTCATGGCGGACGAGTGTGTCCCGCATCGAGGGATAACGTCGCCCGATTCGAAGCGAAGGGCGAGCCCATCGCGCACTTCATGCCATCGTCCCGCCCCTTGGCGCGGACGACCGGGCGCCGGCCGGGCACGGATTCGAATCTGCGAAACGCAGCGGCGGCCTGACCGGAGACGCGACGGTGACGATCGATCGTCAAACCACGTCAGACCCGCTTTGCCGATCGATCCGCGATGGTTAGAATTGCTTCATGCCTCAAACCCCCGCCCCCACCAACGCCCCAGAAGCGAGCACCGTCCCGGTCAAGGAACGTGCGACCGTCGTCTGCTACCGCGGCGAGAAAGTCTTGCTCGTTGCCCGTGCGGCGTCGCGCTGGGCCCTTCCCGGCGGCACGATCAAGCGCGGGGAAACGCCGCTCGAAGCCGCACATCGCGAGTTATCCGAAGAAACCGGCATGACCGGCCAGCATCTCGTCTACTCGATGCAGTTCACCGGCCTCGCGAAGATCCATCACGTGTTCTTCGCGGAAGTCGGCCCGGACCAGACGCCGCAAGCGAACAACGAGATCGAGAAATGCAAGTGGTTTCCGATCGACAGCGTCGACGGGTTGCGCGCCAGCATTCCGACGAAGCGCATCGTCGAACTCGTTTACCAACACGAAATCAGCAAGACATAGCCCGCGACGGACGTGCGTATTCGCGAGCCGGCAAACCGGCCCGGATCATCCTGTGTGGATCACCAGCGCGTGAGCGCTCAGTGCGGACGCCTTCTTCGCAACTCGTGTGTGGCATAGACGACCAGGAAGATGCCGAGCATCGCAATACCGGACGCCATGAAGTCGTTCGCGCTTCCCGAGCTTTGCAGGGACGTCGGGAAAATGCCGAGACTCAATCCTGCAACAGCAAGAAGCAGTCCTGCAGCCACGCCCCAGATCGGTCCGGCGGTCTTGTCGATTTTATTTTTCATACAGCACCCGTCTACAGTCATTACCTGAACGGTATCGGCAAGGGACGCCGCGTCTACCTTCAGTGATTCAACTATAGCCCGGAAAAAAATCGCAAACTTTTAGTGCTTTTCCCGATCAAGTTTTGGCGATTGCAATCGCCGGTGCTGTCGTGCAATTGCACGTTAATTGAAGCGCGTCGGGTCGACAAGAAATACGGGGTGGCGGAAGGCAGCAGGAGTCGAACCTACCGGGGAGTGTCTGACACCCCCAACTGGATTTGAAGTCCAGCCGTACCACCGGATACGAATGCCTTCCGTGGGGGGAAGAACACCTGGCAGACGGCACATTTACCGGAGTGGACGTAACCGGCCCAGACAGGACGCCTCAGTGATCGAACCAGCCTGACAGGCGTTCGGAATGGCCCGCTACGTGCGCAATCCAAGCACGCCGAGGTAGGCGTCGAGCGAGCGCTGCACTGACTCGGCCACCAGGCGCGTGATGCCGCTGTAGTCGCCGGTCGTGCACGCCTCGTCCAGCGTATCGTAGTAAGCCAGCCGGTCTTCCTTGCGAATGACCGCTGGCGGATAGCCGGACTTCATCAGTTCGAAATTCAGGAGCAGCCGCCCCGTTCTTCCATTGCCGTCGACAAACGGATGGATCTTCACGAACCGCGTATGCAGTTCGGCGGCCCGTGCCACCGGATGCATCGCGCCCGCCTGCGTATCCCAATCGATGAGCGCGGCCATTTCAGCCGGCAAATGCAGGAAATCCGGGGGCGTCGTGCTTGCGCCTGCGATCACGACGTTCTCCCGGCGATACCTGCCAGCCTCACCGTCGTCGATCCCCTTCGATAACAGCCCGTGAATATTTCCGATCTGCCATTCGGACAGCGTTTCCTGCTTGCCGACGATTTCTTCGACATGGAGAATCGCGTCGCGATGATTGGTGGCCTCGAAATGCTCGCGCAGCGACTTTCCGCCGACCGTAATGCCTTCGAGTACGACCTTCGTTTCCCGCAAGGCCAGCGTGTTGCCTTCGATCGCATTCGAATGATAAGTCCACTCCAGCATCAGCTTTTCGCGCAATGACGCCTGCGTATGCGGCGGAAGCGGACGCGCCGCGTCCAGCTTTGCCTTGTCGGCATCGACGGCTTCCAGCAGAAGCGATACGGACGAATCCATGAAATCACCAAAATCGACCAATGCGCGCCACTTTACTCAGTGTCGGGAATGGCGAATGGCGGAAGGCAGCAGGAGTCGAACCTACCCGGGAGTGTCTGACACCCCCAACTGGATTTGAAGTCCAGCCGTACCACCGGATACGAATGCCTTCCGTGGGGAAAAGAACCCAAAGAACAACGAGCGCCTACGCCTGAATACCCGCCCAACCGCTGTCAGGCCGCAGGAGGTGAAGATCGCGGTGGAAGCGAGTATACCCAACCCGGTCGAAGAACTCGAGAATCTGGATCGCGCGCTTGCGGCCGAGCCCCGTCGCATCGCGGAACGTCGCGGCATCGAGCCCGCCCTCGCGCGACGGCGCGAGATGCGCGACCAGTTCCGCCAGCTCGCGCACCACGCTCGCGTGATAGAACAGGTCGCGCACGACCTGGTGCACGTCACCGCGCCGCGCGAGCTTGCGCAACAACGCGCGCACCGCGTCCTCGGCCGCGCCCGTGTCGCGGGCCAGGTCGCGCACCCACGGCGGGTCGAAGCGCCCCGCATGAATCAGCGGCAGCAGTTGCTGCGCCAGCGCCTCCTCGCGCGGCTCGAGGCTCACCGCATGCGACGGCAGATGCAGCCACGGCCCGCTTCGCGCGACTTCGCCGCCGGCCACCAGCGCATCGACGAGCGCGCGCCACAGCGCATCGCCGGCGAGCGGCGCGGCCATCCGCCGCAACCGCGCGGCGTCGAGCCCCTGCTCGTCGGGCATGCGCTCGTGATACGCGCGCAGCGTATCGATCGCCCGCGTCTGCAGTGCGCGCCAGTGCGCCTGGGCAATCACCGCGCCGTCGTTCGACGCGGCGTCGCGCGGCCCGATCGCCAGCGCGTCTTCCGGCAAGGCCAGCGCATTCGGCGCAAAACCCGTCAGATGCGTGAGCATCGCGCGCGGGATGCCGAGCGGCGCCTGCGCGAGCAGCGCATCGAGGCGGCCCGCGTCGAGCCATTCGGCCAGCGCGTCGAGCCATGCGCGGCGCGCAGGCGTACGACGCTTGCGCGCCGGCCCGAACGGATCGAGTACGCGGCCGCCGCCGACCGTGCGCGTCGCCTGCGGATTGCGGACGATGAACCGGTCGCCCGGCAGCGCAAACACCGGTTCGTCGAACACCAGTTGCACGCGCATCCGCTGGCCGGCCGCGAGCGTATCGCCGTCGAGCAGCGCGACATGCGCGACGCGATGCAACGTGCCGAGATGCACGTGCAGCGGCGCCCAGTGCGTCAGCGTGAGCCCCGCATCCGCGAGCAGCGTCAGCTCGACGTCGAGACGCGGCGACGTCGCGACGAGCCGCGCATCGGCGACGGTGTCGCCTCGCTCGACATCGGCCTTGTCGACCCCGGCCAGATTCAGCGCGCAACGCTCGCCCGCGCGGCCGGCCTCGACCGGCCGGTTCTGCGCGTGGATGCTGCGCACGCGCGCCGCGCCGCCCGTGCGCACGATCGCGAGCGTGTCGCCGGTCGCGACGCGGCCCGCGAACGCGGTGCCCGTCACGACGGTACCCTGCCCCGCGAGCGTGAACACGCGATCGACCGCGAGCCGGAACAGCCCGTCGTCGCGGCGCGCACGCCACGCGATCGCCGCGTCCGCCAGATAACGCTTCAACGCGGCGACGCCCGGATCGTCCGCAGCCGTCGCGCGCGTTTCGAAAATCGGCACGCCGGCCAGCGTCGAGTCGTTCAGCCACGTGGCGATCTCGTCGCGCACTTCGGCCACGCGTGCGGCATCGACGCGATCGCACTTCGTCAGCGCGACGGCGCCATGCGTGACGCCGAGCAGTTGCAGGATCGCGAGATGCTCGCGCGTCTGCGGCATCACGCCGTCGTCGGCGGCAATCACGAGCAGCGCGAAGTCGATCCCGCATGCGCCGGCCGCCATCGTATGAATCAGCTTCTCGTGGCCCGGCACGTCGATCAGGCCGAGCACGTCGCCGTTGTCGAGCGGCGTATACGCGTAACCGAGCTCGATCGAGATGCCGCGCGCCTTCTCTTCCTTCAGGCGATCGGTATCGACGCCCGTCAGCGCGCGCACCAGCGTCGTCTTGCCGTGGTCGATGTGTCCCGCGGTACCGACGATCATGCAGCAGGCCCCGCGAGCGGCACGCATTGCGCGACGAACACCGCCTCGTCGGCGGCTTCGAGGCAGCGCAGGTCGAGCCGCAGCGCATTGTCGGCGACGCGGCCGATCACCGGGCGCGGCCATTCGCGCAGCCGTTTCTCGAGCTGCGCCAGTGCACGGCCGCCGCGCTTGCCGTCCGCCGTGCGTACGACGAGCCCGGCGCTCGGCAACTGGTCGACCGGCAGCGCGCCGCTGCCGATCTGGCTGAACATCGGCTCGACCGTCACGTCGAAACCGCTGCCGAGCGCGGCCTGCAGCGCCGGACGCACGCGCTCGGCGGCCTCGGCGATCTCGCGCTGCGGGCGCGTCAGCAGCCGCAGCGTGGTGAGCCGGTCACGCAGGAACTCGGGTGACTGGTAGAGGCGCAGCACCGGCTCGAGCGCCGCGAGCGTCAGCTTGCCGACGCGCAGCGCGCGCTTGAGCGGATGTTTCTTGATCTTCGCGATCAGCGCGCGGTCGCCGACGATCAGGCCGGCCTGCGGCCCGCCGAGCAGCTTGTCGCCGCTGAACGTGACAACGTTTGCGCCGGCGGCGACGGTTTCCTGCACGGTCGTCTCGTGCGGCAGGCCCCATTGCGACAGGTCGGCGAGCGTGCCGCTGCCGAGATCGACGGCCACCGGCAGCCCATGCTCGCGCGCGAGCGGCGCGAGTTCGGCGAGCGTCGCCTCCTTCGTGAAGCCGCTGATCGCATAGTTGCTGCAATGCACCTTCATCAGCAGCGCGGTACGCGGGCCGATGGCCTCCGCGTAATCGCGCAGATGGGTGCGGTTGGTGGTGCCGACCTCGCGCAGCCTGGCGCCCGCGCGGCTCATGATGTCGGGAATGCGGAATGCGCCGCCGATCTCCACCAGCTCGCCGCGCGACACCACGACTTCCCGTTTCGTCGCCAGCGCCGACAGCGCCAGCAGCACGGCCGCCGCGTTGTTGTTGACGACGGTCGCGGCTTCCGCGCCCGTCAGTTCGCACAGCAGATCGTCGATCAGGTCGTCGCGATCGCCGCGGCGGCCCGTGGCGAGATCGAATTCGAGGTTGACCGGCCGTGTCAGCACGTCGACCACCGCGCGCACCGCGTCGTCGGGCAACAGTGCGCGCCCGAGGTTCGTGTGCAGCACGGTGCCGGTCAGGTTGAACACGGCGCGCACCGCGCCCGCGCTCTGCGCGGCCAGCGTGCGCGCGACGGCCGCGGCGATGCGCGGCTCGTCGAGCGGCTCGGCCGCCGCCGGATCGTGTTGCGCGGCGGTACGCCAGCGTTCGAGCTCGGCACGCACGGCGTTCAGCACGCGCGTGCGGCCGTAGTCCGCGATGAGCGGTTGCAGCGGCGCCGACGACAGCACGCGCTCGACGGACGGCACGCGCGCCAGTACCGCATTCAGTTCATTCACACCCGGTTCGGTCACGTCGTTGTGGCTCCAGTCTCATGCTTCGCAGCGGGCCGGCGCCGGTGCTCGCGCACCGTCCCGCCGGCCCGTGCCGTCAATTCGCGTCCCGCGAGACATCCGGCCACAGCAGCGGGTTCGGTGAACTGCGCTGGTAGCCGGCTTCGTTCATCAGCAGGTCGAGCGTGAGGCTCGCGAGATCGTCCGCCAGCGGCTCGAACTCGTAGTCCTTGTCCTGATAGCCGATCTTGCGATAGGTCTTGCACTCGTCGCACGATTCGGCCTTAACGGCTTCGCTGCCGCCCTCGATCCCGTGATAGGCGATGCCTTTCGTCGAATCGCAGTGCGAGCACTTCGTGCGCACCATGTGCCACTCGGTCGTGCACAGCCCGCATTGCAGGAAACGGTAGCCCTGGTACTGGCCGCCGACCCGCACGACGCTCGCGACCGGATGCGTGCCGCACACGGGGCACAGCCCCGGCTGATCGAGATACGGAACGTCGGCCGGCGGAACGCGGCTGGCGAGGTCCGTCCACACGACCTGCAGCGCGGCCATCAGGAACGGCGCGATAGCCGGGTCGACTTCGGCGAAACGCAGCGCGAGAATCGCGTCGGCTTGCGCGTCGAGTTCGGCGGGCGCCATCAGGCGCAGCCGGTCGAGCAGCTTCGCGAGCTGCGGGTTGACGAGCCCGGCGCCTTCGACGCGGTCGAGCAGTTCGTACAGCACGGCACGCCAGCGCGGATCGCGCTCGCCGTCTAGCGCCGGCACGAGCGGCATCGAATGCTCCTGCGCACGCGCGATCGCTTCCTTCGACGGCAGCGGCAGTTCGAGCGTTTGCAACGTCGCGTGCTGCGCATCGGCGACGGTGGCCATCAGCCGCAGGTAGCCGCTGATCGGGTTCAGGTCGGCCAGCTTGCGCAGCCGCGCGGCGCGCGCCGAGAACGCGGTGGCGCGCTCCGGCAGGCGAAAGCGCGGGATGGCCGAATGATCGAGGGTCGAGATCTCGGTCGGTTCGAGGATGCGTTGTGTCACAGATATGTCTTCCAAATAAACAAGCGCCGACAAGTCGGCGCTTCAGGCGGTTCCGACGGCTGACGGAGCGGCCACCGCGATCGGCGAGCCGCCCCGCTCCGGTGCGTTATTTCACGCTTTCACGGAACCACTTCGGGTGATGCTTGCGAGCCCAGCCCAGCGTGACGGTGCCGCGCACCATCGCGCCGATCGAGCCCTTCACCCACAACGCCGCGTAAATGTGCACGATGATGCTCGCGATCAGCACGAAGGCCGCCACGGCATGCACGACCGCGGCCGCGCGGATCACCCCGATCGGGAAGTAGAACGAGAAGTAGCGCCGCCAGATCACGACTCCCGACAGCAGGAGCAGCAGCAGGCACGCGACCAACGTAAAGAATAGCAGCTTCTGCCCGGCGTTATAGCGCCCGACCGGCGGCAGCTTGTCTTCCTGGTTGGTCAGCACGTCGCCGATCTGCTTGAGCCACTGGCGATCGTCCGCGTCGAGCGCGTTGTGGTGCCAGAAGCGCACCACCAGGATCGCGAACGACACGAACATCACGAGGCCGACGAACGGATGCAGGATCCGCGTCCACTGGCCGCCGCCGAACAGCGCGGTCAGCCAGAACATCGACGGATGAAACAGCGCGAGCCCGGACAGCGCGAGCAGCACGAACGTGATCGCGGTGATCCAGTGGTTCGTGCGCTCGTTCGCCGAGTAGCGGACGATCAGGTTGGGGTCGTCGTGGTTCATTTCGCGTCCTCCTTGATGCGTCGCGCCTCGTCGCGCGCGGCCTGTTCCTCTTCGTCGCTCACCTCGTTCGGACCGACCCGGACATAGTGGAAGAACCCGGCAAGCGCGGTCAGCGCGAGGCCGGCCACCGCGAGCGGCTTCGCGATGCCCTTCCACAGCTTCACCATCGGGCTGATCGACGGATTGTCGGGCAGCCCGTGGTACAGCGACGGCTTGTCCGCATGGTGCAGCACGTACATCACGTGCGTGCCGCCGACGCCCTGCGGGTCGTACAGCCCCGCATGCTCGAAGCCGCGCTCCTTCAGGTCCTCGATCCGCTCGGCCGCGTGCTGCTTCATGTCCTCCTTGGTACCGAACACGATCGCGCCCGTCGGGCAGGTCTTCACGCAGGCCGGTTCCTGGCCGACCGCGACGCGGTCGGAACAGAGCGTGCACTTGTATGCGCGATGATCCTTCTTCGAGATCCGCGGAACGTTGAACGGGCAGCCGGTCACGCAATAGCCGCAACCGATGCAGTTCTCCTCGTGGAAATCGACGATCCCGTTGTTGTACTGCACGATCGCGCCCGGCGACGGACACGCCTTCAGGCAGCCCGGATCCTCGCAGTGCATGCAGCCGTCCTTGCGGATCAGCCACTCGAGGTCGCCGGCCGGGTTCTCGTATTCGGAGAACCGCATGACCGTCCACGAATGCTCGGTCAGGTCGGCCGGGTTGTCGTACACGCCGACGTTGGTGCCGACCTCGTCACGCAGGTCGTTCCACTCCATGCATGCCGTCTGGCATGCCTTGCAGCCGATGCACTTCGATACGTCGATCAGCTTCGCGACACTCCCGGTCACCGGTTCGCGCACCGTGGGCGGTGGCGTCGTGGTGGCCGAGACGCGCTTGATATCCAGCGATTGCAATGCCATCTCGTTCCCCTTACGCCTTTTCGACCTTCACCAGGAACGACTTGAATTCCGGTGTATAGGAGTTGCCGTCACCCACGGACGGAGTCAGGGTATTGGCGAGATAGCCGGGCTTCGTCAGACCCTTGAAGCCCCAGTGCAACGGGACGCCGACCGTCTGGACCTTCTTGCCGTCGACCGTCAGCGGTTTGATCCGCTTCGTGACGAGGGCGACCGCGATGATGTAGCCGCGCTTGGACGACACCTTCACGCGCTCGCCATGCGCGACGCCGACTTCCTTCGCGAGGTCTTCGCCGATCTCGACGAATTGCTCGGGCTGGATGATCGAGTTCAGCCGCGCATGCTTGGTCCAGTAGTGGAAGTGCTCGGTGAGCCGGTACGTCGTCGCCACGTGCGGGAAGTCCGCCACCTTGCCGAACGACGCGCGGTCGTCCGGGAACACGCGGGCAGCCGGGTTGTTCAGCGCCTGCGGGTTGTTCGGGTGCAGCGGGTTCGCGTCGAGCGGCGTCTCGAACGGCTCGTAGTGCTCGGGGAACGGACCTTCGTTCATCCCCGCCCGGGCGAAGAAGCGTGCGACACCTTCCGGGTTCATGATGAACGGCCCCATCCCGTTTTCGGGCGCTTCGTCCGCCTTGAAGTCGGGAATGTCGGCCCCCTTCCACGCGCTGCCGTTCCAGCCGATCAGCTTGCGGGTCGGGTCGAACGGCTTGCCGGCAACGTCGCACGACGCACGGTTGTACAGGATCCGCCGGTTCGCCGGCCACGCCCACGCCCAGTTCAGCGTCTGGCCGATGCCGGTCGGGTCGGCGTTGTCGCGCCGCCCCATCTGGTTGCCGGCCTGCGTCCAGGCACCGCAGAAGATCCAGCAGCCGCTCGCGGTCGTGCCGTCGTCCTTCAACTGCGCGAACGCGGCCAGCTGCTCGCCCTTCTTCACGAGCGTCTTGGTCGGATCCTTCGGATCGGGCAGATCGGCGAGCGCCTTGCCGTTGAACTCCATCGCGAGCTCTTCGGGCGTCGGGCTTTCCGGGTTCGCGTACGGCCAGGTCAGGTTGACGATCGGATCCGGATACTTGCCGCCGTCCGTCTGGTACATCTTGCGCATGCGCAGGAACAGCCCCGACATGATCTCGAGGTCGCTCTTCGCCTCGCCCGGCGGCTCCGCGCCCTTCCAGTGCCATTGCAGCACGCGGCTCGAACTCACGAGCGAACCGTTTTCCTCCGCGAAGCACGTGGTCGGCAGACGGAACACCTCGGTCTGGATCTTCGACGAATCGACGTCGTTGTAGTCGCCGTGATGCTTCCAGAACTCGGAGGTTTCGGTCGCGAGCGGGTCCATGATCACGAGCCACTTCAGCTTCGCGAGCCCGGCCGCCGTCTTCACCTTCGACGGCGACGCCGCAAGCGGGTTGAAGCCCTGGCAGATGTATCCGTTCATCTTGCCGGCATTCATCAGCTCGATCACCTGCAGCAGGTCGTACTGCTTGTCCAGCTTCGGCAGGTAGTCGTAGCCCCAGTTGTTCTCGGCGGTCGCCGCATCGCCCCACCACGACTTCATGAAGCTCACGTGGAAGGCCTTGTAGTTCTTCCAGTAGCTCAACTGGTTCGGCCGCAGCGGCAGCTGCACGCGCTTCTTGATGTAGCCGTCGAAGTCCTGCTCGGCCTGCATCGGCAGCGTCATGTAGCCCGGCAGCAGGTTCGACATCAGCCCGAGGTCGGTCAACCCCTGGATGTTCGAGTGGCCGCGCAGCGCGTTCATCCCGCCGCCGGCGATGCCGATGTTGCCGAGCAGCAACTGCACCATCGCGCCGGTGCGGATGATCTGCGCGCCGATCGAGTGGTGGGTCCAGCCGAGCGCGTACAGCACCGTGCCGGCGCGGCCGGGAACGGCCGTGGTCGCGAGCATCTCGCACACCTTCAGGAATTTCTCCTTCGGCGTGCCGCACGTCTGCTGGACCATGTCCGGCGTATAGCGCGCGTAGTGCTGCTTCAGCAGGTTGTACACGCAACGCGGATGCTGCAGCGTCGGGTCGACCTTCACGAAACCGTCGTCGCCGCGCTCGTAGTCCCAGCTCGATTTGTCCGGGTACGCGTGCTTCTCCGGATCGTAGCCGGAATAGATGCCGTCGTTGAACGCGAAATCCTCGCGCACGATGAACGAGAAGTCCGTGTAGTTCTTCACGTACTCATGCTGGATCTTGTCGTTCGTCAGCAGATAGTTGATGACGCCGCCCAGGAAGACGATGTCGGTGCCGGTGCGGATCGGCGCGTAGTAGTCGGCCACCGAGGCCGTACGCGTGAAGCGCGGGTCGACGACGATCAGCCGCGCCTTGCGGTGCGCCTTCGCCTCCGTTACCCACTTGAAACCGCACGGATGGGCCTCGGCTGCATTGCCGCCCATCACGAGAATCACGTCCGCGTTCTTGATGTCGACCCAATGGTTCGTCATCGCTCCACGGCCAAACGTCGGGGCAAGACCTGCCACCGTCGGGCCATGTCAGACACGCGCCTGATTGTCGAATGCGAGCATCCCGAGACTGCGGATGGTCTTGTGCGTCAGGTAGCCGACCTCGTTGCTGCCTGCCGACGCGGCCAGCATGCCGGTGGTCAGCCAGCGGTTGACCTTGGAGCCGTCTTCCGCCGTCTCGACGAAGTTCGCGTCGCGGTCGGCCTTCATCAGCTTCGCGATGCGGTCGAGCGCGTCATTCCACGAAATCGGTTCCCACTTGTCCGAGCCGGGCGCCCGATACTCCGGGTGCGTCAGGCGGTTCGGGCTGTGGATGAAGTCGATCAGGCTCGCGCCCTTCGGGCACAGCGTGCCGCGATTGACGGGATGGTCGGGATCGCCTTCGATGTGGATGATGCTCGGCTGGGCGTTTTTCGCGCCGTCTCCGAGGCTGTACATCAGGATGCCGCAACCCACTGAACAGTAAGGACAGGTGTTGCGCGTTTCGACGGTGCGCGCCAGCTTGTACTGTCGGACTTCGGCAAGCGCTTCGGACGGAGAGAAGCCCATCAGGGCTAGACTCGATCCGGCAAGCGACGTAGCCGTCACCTTCAGGAACTGGCGCCGGGACATTTGTAGCATGGCTGGTCTCGGCGTTATTGTGGGGGTGAGGAAACTGAAAGGAATTATAGACAGTTCGCGCAACTATGTTCGAATCCTCGGATCAATACTGAATTGTCTGATTACCAACGATGATCCGCGTTCCCCGCGCCACCGAACCGTCATGAAACGACAGATCACCTCCGAAGCCACCCGTCTCGCGCAAGAACAGGCCAACTGGGCCCTCACCGCGTTCAAGCGCTTCTCGTCCGACCGCTGCTCCGCGATGGCCGCGGGCATCGCCTTTTTCTCCGCGTTCTCGCTCGCGCCGATGCTCGTGATGGTGATTGCCGTGGCCGGCTGGTTCTACGGCGACGATGCCGCGCGCGGCCAGGTGTTCGAACAGGCCCACCAACTGATCGGCGACGACGCGGCGGCCAGCATCCAGACGATCGTGCAGAACGCGCACCGCGCGGGCGAGCGCGGCGGCCTGGCCACCCTGATCTCGTTCGCCGCGCTCGCGATCGGCGCGTCGGCCACCTTCGCGTCGCTCAGCGCCGCGCTCAGCGTGATCTGGCCGGCCACCGAGAACCGCTGGTCGAGCATGCTCGGGCTCGTGCGCGTGCGGCTGATCTCGTTCGGGCTCGTGCTCGGCGTCGCGTTCCTGCTGATCGTGTCGCTCGTGCTCGACACCGCGATCACGTTCGTCGGCACCTGGCTGCTGGGCAATTCGCCGTACGTGATCGTCACGAACCTCGTGCAGTTCTTCGTCGGGATCGCGGTGCTCGCGGGCGCGTTCGCGTCGCTGATGAAGTTCCTGCCCGATGCGCGCGTCGCCTGGCGTGACGCCGCGATCGGCGGCATCGTGTCCGCGATCCTGTTCTCCGGCGGCAAGAAGCTGTTCGCGCTGTACCTCGCGCATGCTGGCACCGCAAGTGCATTCGGTGCAGCGGGATCGTTCGCGGTCCTGCTGATGTGGCTGTACTTCTCCGCGATCGTGCTGCTGCTCGGCGCGGAATTCGCGGCCGCCCGCGGCAACGCGCATCGGCCCGCCGCGACCACCCCATCGGCCGTTACTGCTCAAGCCGATCGCGCCATCGATCGCCCCACCGACGGCATGCGCGACGACTGACGCACCGCTGTCGCCACGCCGCCGCACGCCCCCGCACACCCGTCCGCCGCTTTGCAACCACGCTGCCCGCCGCGCATTCGCGCGGCGTTGACATGTTCTTTGCATGCCCGCGCATTCGTTGCCGCAACCGCAAACGTTTGCACGCTTCAGTTTCCGTGCGTGAACGAGCCGAAACAGGCTTCCTGCCGCGATGCGCATCAACGAGCGAAACAATCGCATCGCAGCAATTGTCAACTTTTTCAAAAACAGAAACAGTCGTTGATGTGCTTGATATATATGGACTTTTTCTCGCTGTTACCTTTTCGAGACACTTTATTTTTTAAGCTTTCTTGCGTCGATGGCACTGAGCTATTCTCCAATCCGCAACAAATAACGATGAATCACTTGCGTGGAGATATTCAACGATGAAGAAACTTGCTCTCTCGACCCTCTCGCTCGCCCTGCTGGGCGCCGCTGGTGCCGCACAGGCCCAGTCGAGCGTGACGCTGTACGGCGTGATCGACACGTCGATCACCTATGTTCACGGTAACGACGGTCAAGGTAACAATGCGTGGTCGATGGGTAGCGGCAACCTGCAAGGCAGCCGCTTCGGCCTCAAGGGCGCAGAAGACCTCGGTGGCGGCCTGAAGGCGATCTTCCAGTTGGAAAACGGCTTCGACTCGACGTCGGGCGCACTGGGCCAAGGCAAGCGCATGTTCGGTCGCCAGGCTTTCGTCGGCCTGCAAAGCGATCAGTACGGCACGCTGACGCTCGGCCGCCAATACGATCCGATCGTCGACCTGGTCCAGGGCGTGACGGCTGACAACTATTTCGGCAGCGTGTTCGCCACGCCGGGCGACGTCGACAACAACGACAACAGCCTGCGCGTCAGCAACGCAATCAAGTACACGTCGCCGGTGTTCGCCGGCTTCCAGGTCGAAGGCATGTACGCCCTCGGCGGTGTCGCTGGCAAGACGGGCGCCGGCCAAACGTGGTCGGTCGCGGCCGCTTACAACAACGGCCCGGTCGGCGTTGCTGCTGGCTACTTCTACGCGAACAACCCGACGCCGGCAGCCGGCGCGCGCGCGGGCTGGGGTTCGACGACGTCGGACAATATCGTCGACGGTCCGATCAACGCGGGTTACGTGTCGGCGAAGTCGATCGGCATCGCGCAAGTGGCAGGCCAGTACGCATTCGGCCCGGTGACGTTCGGCCTCGGTTACAGCAATGCACAGTACAAGCCGGACGCATCGTCGGGCTTCGGTTCGACCGAAAAATACAACACGGGCCGCGGGTTCGTGACGTATCAGGTCACGCCGCCGCTGCTGCTGGGCCTCGGCTACTCGTACACGAAGGCGAGCGGCAACACGAACGCCAAGTACCATCAGGTTTCGCTGGGCGGCGACTACTCGCTGTCGAAGCGCACGGACATCTACCTGGTCGGCGCTTACCAGCACGCGAGCGGCACGCAACTCAACGCGGATGGCACGACGTCGGCAGCGCAAGCTTCGGTCGGCTCGTACGGCATCGCCGGCACGAAGTCCCAAGAGCTGGTCGCACTCGGCCTGCGTCACAAGTTCTAAGAAGTACGTTTCCGGCGTGCATGGCGTCTCCGACGCCTTGCCGCCGACCTGGAAAGCCAGTCCCGGTTTCGGCCGCGACTGGCTTTTTTTCGTCCGTCTCCCGCGTGCCCGCAGCGCCCGCACGGGCCGGGAACCGGAACCCGCGCCCCGACCCACGCCCGCCGGCCGGCAGCGGCGCCTGGCGGCTGCCACGCGCCGGGAACACCGTTTGCGAAGCGCCGCGCCGGTCGCGATCCGTCCGCCGAGCGACTACCATCCGCACTGCCGGCACCGCTCGTCCGGTGCGATCGCAATGTGCCGAGGCGTGTCGATTTCGGCAATCGTCATCCGTCGTCTCGATGGCGGCACGCGGTTCGCGCATCGCCCCATTCACACAGGAGATACGCCATGACGATTCAGAAGATCACGCCTTTCCTCTGGTACGCGGCGCAAGCAGAAGAAGCCGCCGCCTTCTATGCCGGCATCTTTCCGGATTCGCGCGTCGTGCGCGTCACGACGGTGCCCGGCACCGACGGCACGCGGATGGTCGAGTTCGAACTGTTCGGGCAACCGTTCTTCGCGATGAGCCACCCGCGCACCGATACGTTCAACCATTCAATTTCGCTGCTGGTCAGCTGCGCCGACCAGGCGGAACTCGACCGCTACTGGCATGCCCTGCTCGACAACGGCGGCACGGCCGACGCCTGCGGCTGGCTGAGAGACCGCTACGGCGTGTCGTGGCAGATCGTTCCGGAAACGCTGATCCCGATGGTGTCCGACCGGGACACGGTCAAGGCCACGCGCGTGGCCGCCGCGATGATGCAGATGATCAAGCTCGACGACGCCGCATTGAAGGCCGCCTACGCCGGTACGGCGGGCTGACGAAGCAGCACGTCGCACGGCGCATGCGCGATGACGCGCCGGGTCACCGACAGGCATCCGGCTCGACCGCATGCGCGTGCGACTGCCGCGCCAGTGCCGATGATCTTCCTCGGCGTCGCCCCAAGCCCCGGGCACGCGCGCGGTATCCGCCGCTACGTCGACAGCATCGATTCGACCGTTCGCCGCGCGTAGCCGATGAATGCGGCAAGGGGTTCGCCCGACAGGATCGCCGCGTCCTCCTCGCCGCCGAGATAGGCGGCACGCGCCGCCGCGACGACCGGCCGGCAGGCTTGCGGCAAGCGTTCCAGAACCCATGTCGCCGCGACGTCCTTCGGCGCGATCCTGCCGGTCGCGGCGCTGTACCAGATGCGCGCGAGCGCGAGCACCACGTTGCACGCGTCGCCGCGCCAGTCCGGTTCGGCGTTCCACTGCGCAACCGTCGCCAGCAGCGCGGCGACAAAATCCCGTGCGGGCACTGGCTCGAAAAGCGCCGCCGCCGGCGCGCCAACCAGCACGACACTGTGTTGCCGCACCTTCGTCAACAGGATCGCCAGATCGTGATCGACGCGCGCCGGTTCGACGATGCCGGCCTCGAGCTCGTGACGCAGCCACTCGCCGAACTGCAGTTCACGACGCGCCGGATGACGCCACGGCACGACCGCATCGCGCGCGACGACGGTCGCTTCCAGGGCGCGCATGCCGCCGGCGCGACCAGGCGGCGCCGACACGGCCAGCAGGTCGAGCATCAGTGCGTGCCGCGTCGACTCGTCCGGCCGGGCCGACACCGTCACCAGCAGGTCGATGTCACTGCGCGGCTTCAGTCCGCCGTCGAGCGCCGATCCGAACAGGTGAAGCGCCGTGAGCGTCGCGCCGAGATGCCGCTCGATCGTGTCGCACGCGGCGGTGACCTGGGCTGCGATTTCGTCGGGAATGCATTCAGTCACGATGCACGTGCCTCGCGAGGCGCACGCTACCGGCACAGCGCGCGCGACGGGCAGCGGCGGATCTGCTGCAAGCGCGCGGAGGATTGCCGTTCGTCATCGCGCGTGCGCGGCGCGTCTTCCGTCGTGCGTCACGCGTCGAACCGGACCTTCCGCCATTTCACTGCTTCGCTGCCGCGCGATTTGCGCAGCGCAATAAAAATCCCCGCACGCTTTCGCGTGCGGGGATCGTCGGACATCGCAGCGGCTGCCGACATGCGTTCGGCAGCCACTGCGCAGCATTACGCTGCCGCGTCCTTCAGCTTCTTCAGCGCACGTGCCTTCACGCGCACGCTGGCCGGCTTCGCCGGGAACCAACGCTCTTCGCCCGTGAACGGATCCTTGCCGAAGCGCTTCTTCTTCGCCGGCACGACTTGCGCCGTGATCTTCAGCAGACCCGGCAGCGTGAACTCGCCCGCGCCCTTCTTGTGGACCGAGCCCAGCACGACGTTCTCGAGTGCGACGAGCACTGCCTTGACAGCCTTCACTTCGACAGCTGCGCGCTCAGCGATGTGCGTTGCGAGCGATGCCTTCGTGAACTTGTCCTTCAGCGGCGTCGGAGCAGCCGGTGCCGCCTTCGCGACAACCTTCTTGGCCACTACTTTCTTCGCGGGCGCAGCCTTTTTGGCAGCCACTTTCTTGGTGGCCGGTGCGGCAGCCTTCTTGGCCACCTTTTTTGCGGAAGTCGCCATGTTTCTCCTACCAGGTGTGGTCGTTGGATACACGAAGCGTGCAACGCGCGCGCTTCAACGCCGGATTCTACA
This sequence comes from Burkholderia sp. AU31624, assembly GCF_020420065.1. Classification (NCBI taxonomy): domain Bacteria; kingdom Pseudomonadati; phylum Pseudomonadota; class Betaproteobacteria; order Burkholderiales; family Burkholderiaceae; genus Burkholderia; species Burkholderia sp. AU31624. The sequence goes on along the minus strand of NZ_JAIZRT010000002.1, from coordinate 879,474 downwards.
AGCGCCTTGACGCTTCGTGCAGTACTTTTATGCGTTTTCACGGGGTTTCCCGCAGGTTTTTTTGCATGCGACCGATTTCATCGACGCTCCAGCATCAAAAAACGCCTTCACGTAGGCACCCGAATGCGAATTACGTTCGATATTTGCGCACCTATACTGGGCTCGCTCAATGCCCGGATGCCTCCATGCGCGAAGCCAGATACGTCAAAGGACTCGACGGCCTGCGAGCCCTCGCCGTCATCCTCGTTTTCCTGTCCCACAAGGGCCACGTCCTTGCCGTCGACGTCGGCAAGCTTGGCGTGTGGACGTTTTTCCTCATCAGCGGATTCCTGATCGTCGGCGAGCTGCATCGCAACCGCCAGGCGGTCGAGCGCGGCACCATGACGCGCCGCCACGCGCTCGCGCTGTTCCTCGCGAAACGCGCGCTGCGGATCTTTCCCGTCTATTACCTGCTGCTCGCCGCGCTCGCGATCGCGCACGCGCTGTTCTACCAGCGCGGCGTCAATCTCGGGCTCGCATGGCACGCGGTGTTCCTGTCGAATTACTGGATCGGCGCCGTCAAGGACGGCTGGCCGGGCTCCACGTCGCACTTCTGGAGCCTCGCGGTTGAACAGCAGTTCTACCTGATCGCGCCGCTCGCGCTGCTCGCGGTGCCCGCCGCGCGACACGTCGCGCTCGGCATCGGGGCCATCGTACTGGGCGCGCTCGCGCATCTCGCGCTCTACCTGTGCGACGCGTCGCCGGTGCTGATCTATGCGTTTTCCCCGTGGAATTTCGCGCTGATCGCGCTCGGCGGCGTCGGCGCGATGGCGCTCGCCGATCGCGGCACGGCCGCCGTGCGCCGCGTTCCGCCCGGCTGGCTCGGCGCGGCCGGCGTCGTGTTCTTCCTCGTGCTGCCCGCCTGCACGCCCCTGCCCGATGCGATCGCGGGGCTCGCGGATCTCGGCCTGTCCGCATCGCTCGGCGCGCTGCTGCTGAGGATCGTCAGCGAACCCGAGCATCCGGTCGTCGCTTTGCTCGACTGGGCGCCGCTCGCCTATCTCGGCACGATCAGCTACGGCTTCTACCTGTTCCACAACCTGATTCCGGCGCGCTTCGGCGTGCTGCCGGCGCACGTCGGGCACGTGGCCATCCCTGAAATCGTCCGCGACACGCTACCCGAACTGCTGCAGTTCGCGCTCGCCGTGCTGCTCGCGCACCTGTCGTGGCGCTATCTGGAAAAGCGGCTGCTCGATTTCAAGAAGCCGGTCGCCGCGATGCTGGCCCGGTATTTCGTCGCACGGCCGAGTACGTCGGCGCGTTGAACACGGCACGAACGCGGCAACGGTTGAGCGGGGAAACGGTGCTTCACGCCACACTCTGGCGCTGACGCGCAACGCTCGAGCCGTCGCGTCGTCGACCGGCGCCGGCAAAACCGATGCGGTCACGAACGTCGATACGCGTCGCGCCATCGAGCCGCCGATCCGGTGATCCGGGCGCCCGTCGCGGCACCGGTTTCAGCCATGACGTCCGTTCTCGTCGGCGCGCCCCGCTCCACACGCAGCCCCGATCCTGACGCCGAGCTGCCACGACTCGCACCCCGACGGCCCGCATGGCGCAGTGGCGCATCCGCACACGCAAAAAAGCCCCGGCGCGCGAGCGGCCGGGGCCAACGGAACAACCACCACCTGAAACAACGGAGCGCGCGGCTGCTTAGGCGACAGCAGCCAGCGCGGGCAAACAGGTACGCAGGTAGGCCTCGAATTCGCGGCTCACTTCCGGATGCTGGAGCGCGAGCTCGACGGTGGCCTTGAGATAGCCGATCTTGCTGCCGCAGTCGAAGCGCGTGCCGAAGTAGCGATACGCGAGCACCTGCTCGTTCGCGAGCAGCGACTGGACCGCGTCGGTCAGCTGCAGTTCGCCGCCGGCGCCCGGCTTGAGCTTGCGCAGGTGATCGAAGATCGTCGGCATGAACACGTAGCGTCCGACCACGCCGAGATTCGACGGCGCATCCTCGGGCGCCGGCTTCTCGATGATGCCCGACAGCTTGATGATGTCCTCTTCCCATTCGCGGCCTTCGACGACGCCGTACGAACGGCTGTCCTCGCGCGGGATCGTCTCGACCCCGATCACCGAGCTGTGATAGTGGTCGAACACGTCGACGAGCTGCTTCAGCACCGGCTGTTCGCCATGCAGCAGGTCGTCGGCGAGGATCACCGCGAACGGCTCGCCGTGCACCAGCTTCTCCGCGCACAGCACCGCGTGGCCGAGGCCGAGCGCTTCCGGCTGGCGCACGTAGAAGCAGTTCACGTGGCTCGGCTTGATGCCGCGCACCAGTTCGAGCAGCTTTTCCTTGCCGCGCGCCTCGAGTTCGGCCTCGATCTCGTAGGACTTGTCGAAGTGATCCTCGATCGCGCGCTTGCTGCGCCCGGTGACGAAGATCATCTCGGTGATACCGGCGTTGATCGCTTCCTCGACCGCGTACTGGATCAGCGGCTTGTCGACGACGGGCAACATCTCCTTCGGGCTCGCCTTCGTTGCCGGGAGGAACCGCGTGCCGAGACCGGCGACGGGGAACACGGCCTTGGTGACTTTCAACATGTTCGCATCCTGATTGCGTTGACTGCGCCGCGTCGACCCGCGACCCGGCGCGATTGTGTTCCGAACGGCATATCGAGAATCGACGGTGCTGCCAATTCGACTCCGCTCATTTTCGATATGGACTGATTGCCCAATGATTCCGGAAAAAATATAATCCTTTCAACCCGGTCGATATTGCCGAACCGAGTGCCGAGGCAGAAACAAATTACCGATTTTCCAGATACAAATTCTTACGATTCGAATTCCTCGATATAGGGCACGCCGCCCCGTTCGAGACCCGGGCGAATCGGTTCGTTCTTCAGCGCCTCGCGGTACGCCGACAGCATGGCCATGACCAGCAGTACTGCAGCGCTCGCGATCCAATGCATGTCCATCTTGCCGCTCCTTGCATCAATCAACTGGAGCTTCAAACTATCAGAAAAAAATCGGTAAATAATTGACCCGCCTCGCGGAACCGCTTTCCGAACGCGATAAACCCATGATGTGGAATTTCGATATTTCCCGGTGAGATTTTTTTATTCATTGATCGAATTCTTGCGCATTACGATTGGATGAAACTTCCCGTCCATCCGTCGCAAGGAATCGAATCGCATGCAAGCTTTCAGCGGATCGTCTCTGGCCGCGCCGCCCGTCGCCGATCACAAGGAACACGTGATCGACGCGATGCGCGGCTTCGCGGCGCTGCTCGTCGCCTATTTCCACTGCCGCCAGGTCGTCTGGGTCGGCATGCAAAGCTTCCATCACGCTTACGGCCATGCGCTCACCCCGAGCGCGATCGCCGGCTACCTGACCTTCCCGTTCGCGTGGGGCTCCGCCGGCGTGCCGATCTTCTTCGTGATCAGCGGCTACTGCATCCATCGCAACGCGGCGCTCAAGCTCGCGGCCGATCCCGCGTACCGGCTCGACGCGCCGAACTTCTGGGTGCGCCGGTTCGCGCGCATCTACCCGGTGCTGCTCGCCGCGCTGCTGTTTACGCTCGCACTCGACTCGGTCAGCCTGCAGATCGAGCCCGTCAGCCACAAGATCCGCGACGCCGGCCTCGTCGCGTTCCTCGTGAACCTGTTCTCGCTGCAGGGTGTCGCCGGCTACACGTACGGGTCGAACGGCGCGCTGTGGACGCTGTCACTCGAAGTGCAGTTCTATGCGATCTACCCGCTGCTGTTCGCGATCCGCCGGCGTATCGGCATGCCGGCGGTCGTGGCCGCGGTCGCGCTCGTCAACGTCGCGTCGGCGTGGCTGCTCGAACGGCACGACCTGCAGTTCTTCACGTCGTACTGGCTGTCGTGGACGATCGGCGCGTGGATCGCCGACGTGCGCGCGCAGCCGGCCCGCGGCGCGGCCGCCGTGCCGTCGCGCGCGTGGTACGGTGCGGCCGCCGTGCTGCTGGCCGCCGGCTGCGGCGCGTTCCATTTCGGCCAGTACGGCGCGTTCCAGCTGTGGTCGGCCGGCTTCGCGTGCTTCCTGTACCGCGCGCTCGCCCGTCCGCCGCGCCCGACGCCGCCGCTGCGCGTGCTGAGCTGGTTCGGCGACTTCAGCTACTCGCTGTACCTGATCCACCTGCCGCTGTTCGTCTGTCTCGGCTCGGTGCTGTTCCATTCCGAGCTGCAGCTGTCGATCTGGCCGTCATTCGCGTTCATGGCCGCCGCGATCCCGGTCGCGTATGTGTTCTACCGGATGTTCGAACGGCCCGCGATGACGTGGTCGGCCAGCTTCAAGCCGGCTCGACCCGCTCGGGTCGTGACGCCGGCGCCCGAACGGGCCGTTTGATCCGGCCGGAACGCCTTTCCGAGCCCTCGCGCGGCGGTGCGCTGCGCGGGGGCTTTTTCATGGCCTGAGCGCGCCGGCATACCGGGTTGACGGGGGGTGGGTTAGCCTTCCGGCGTCGGGCCGCGCTACGGCCCGCGTGAGCCGCCCTCGACCGCCTTTCACCATCGGGACTGCCTGGGCGCGGCCTTCTCGCGTCACCTTCTCGCGTCACCTTCTCGCGTCACCTTCTCGCGTCGCCAACCACGCCCTCCCAATCAACAATCGGCCAAGCACGCGCCCCACGCAACGCACAACAACCTGCCCACCACCCGCCCGACGAAGGCCCGGGCGCTGAAAAACAAAGCCCCCACGCAGCACACCGCCGCATGAGGGCCCGTTTCCCGCCGGCTCGCGCCGCTTACCGCTTCTTCGCCTTCGCGGCCTTCGCCGTATCCGCGAGGATCTTCTCGACCCGCTCCACGTAGGTTTCGGTGCCGAACCGGCGCACCGCCGTCGCCCGCCCGCTCGCGACGAGCCGCTCGCGCAGCGCGCCGTCGCGCTTCAGCGTAGCCAGCGCATCGGCCAGCGCGGCCGCGTCGCCCGGCGCGCAGAGCAGCCCGTTGTCGCCGTCCTCGATGATCTCGACGACGCCGCCCGCGCGGGCCGCGACGACCGGCCGGCGCGCGAGCATTCCCTCGACGATCACGCGCCCGAACGGCTCGGGCGTGATAGACGTGTGCGCGACGACGTCGACCGCCGTCATGCAGGCGGCCACGTCGCGCTGGAACCCGAGGAAATGCACGCGCTCGTCCATCCCGTGCCGCGCGACGTATTCGTGCAGCTGCGCCGCGTATTCGTCCTCGCCGAACAGCGGCGCGCCGACCAGCACCACGTGCATGTCGGGATGCCGCGCGGCGGCTTCCAGCAGCACGTGCTGCCCCTTCCAGTGCGCGAGCCGGCTGAACGAACCGACGAGCCACGCGTTTTCGGGCAACCCGAGGCGCGTGCGCAGCGCGGCCTGGCTGACGCCTTCCAGCGCGTCGAACGGCTCGGCCGAAATGCCGTTGAACACGACGTCGACGTGCTGCGGCGTGAAGCCCGTCAGCGTCCGGAACGCCTGCGCGGACGCATCGGAATTCGCGATCACGCGCGTGACGCCGAGCCGCGCGCAGTACTTGATCGCCATCAACTGCTTGCTGCCGAAATGGTCGGTGCTGACGATGTCGCGCAGGTGCCACACCACCGGCTTACGCGCGAGCCGCCCGGCCAGCGCGGCGACCACCATCGCGCGCTGCGTGTTCGCGTAGATCACCTCGGCGCGGCGTGCGCGGCGCGCGACGTCGCGCACCAGCCGCACGAGTTGCTTCAGCGCGCCGGCCGATACGCCGCCCTGCTTGCGCACGCCCGCGAGCGCGCCCTGGTCGACCACGTCGACGCGCGCGCCGATCTCGTCGAGCGCCGCGCGGAACGGGCCGTCGTCGAACAGCAGCACATCGGCGTTTGCGCGCATGTGCTTCATGATCTCGAGCAGCGACAGCTCGGCACCGCCGAGCACGCCGCTCTGGTCGAGCACGAGCGTCGCCGGGCCGCGCGCAGCCGGCATCGGCGCGCTGGCCGTACCGCGCTGCGCGGTTGAGCCGGGCAGCGCGGCTTCCACATAGTCGAGGAAGCGCCGCCGGAACGTATCGGCGGAAAACCGCTCCGCGTTCGTGCGGCAGGCGGTCGGCGTGAAGCGCTGCGGCGCACGCTCGAAATCGTCGACGGCCGCGACGATCGCGTGTGGCGTCTGTTCGTCGAAGAACAGCCCGGTCGGGTTCAGGTCCGATTGCGGGTCGAGCACGGTTTCGAGCGCGCCGCCCTTGCCGTACGCGATCACCGGCGTGCCGCACGCCTGCGCCTCGACCACCGAGATCCCGAAATCCTCCTCGGCCGCGAACACGAACGCCTTCGCGCGCCGCATCCGGTCGTGCAGCACCGCGAACGGCTGGTAGCCCATGATCTCGACGTTCGGGCCCGCCTTCGCGCGGATCTTCTGCATCTCGGGGCCGTCGCCGATCACGACGAGCTTGCGCTCGGGCGTGCGCGAAAAGGCTTCGACGATCAGGTCGATCTTCTTGTACGGCACCATCCGCGACGCGGTCAGGTAGAAATCCTCCTTCTCCGCGTTCAGCGAAAACGCATCGACGTCGACCGGCGGGAAGATCACCGCCGCGTCGCGGTGGTAGACCTTCTTGATGCGCCGCGCGATGAACGCGGAGTTCGCGACGAAACCGTCCACCGCGTTCGCGGTGCGCGTGTCCCAGTTGCGGATGTAATGCAGGATCATCCGCGCGAGCAGCGACTTCGGCCCGCGCGTGAGGTTCGACTGCTCCAGATACTGGTGCTGCAGATCCCACGCATAGCGGATCGGCGAATGCACGTAGCTGATGTGCACCTGGTCGGGCCCCGTCAGCACGCCCTTCGCGACCGCGTGGCTGCTCGAGATCACCAGGTCGTACTCGGACACGTCGAGCTGCTCGATCGCGAGCGGCATCAGCGGCAGGTAGCTGCGGTACTTGGTGCGCGCGAACGGCAGCTTCTGGATGAACGACGTCGTCACCGGCTTGCCGCGCACGAACGCGCGATCGTCGAGGAAGTCGACGAGACTGAACAGGTCCGCGTCGGGAAAGCACGCGACGATCTGCTCGAGCACGCGTTCGGCTCCAGCATAGGTGACGAGCCAGTCGTGGACGATCGCCACGCGCAGCGCGCGCGTCGGATGGCGCGCGCTGGCCCGTTCGGCCGGCAGCGCCCGGCGCAGCGCGGCGGCGTCGCCCGCTTCGGCCACGGCCGCATCGGCGGTGGCGAGATTCAATACGGCGTGTTCCGCCAGATCGCGATTCATGCGGTTTTCCTCGCATTGAGACGGACAAACAGGTCGCGCACCAGCGCACGCAACCCCGGCGTCATCGTGAGCGACCACGCGACGTTCAACAGCAGCACGACCGCGCAGATGCCGATCGACTCGACGAGCCCCGGCCACGCCTGCGCCAGAAACAGGCTCGCCAGCAGAAACGCCAGATGCGCGAGCATGTCGAGCACGATCGCGCGCATCCGGATCGCCGACAGGTACAGCAGCACGCCGTAGTCGACGAGCGCGCGCGCCGCGACGACCACCGCCGCGCCGATCAGCCCGAAGTGATGGATGCCGAACCACAGGCCGCCGACGAAGAACGGCATCTCGACGAGCCCGGCGAACGCCGCGCGGGCCGGGTTGACCTGCGACTGGATCAGGATTCGCGTGACGCTCGCCTGGCCGACGAGCCACACGCTGATCACCAGCACGCGGCCGACCGGCGCCGAATGCGCGGCGAGATCCGCGCCCACCCACAGCGTGAGGAACGGCGCGAGCGCGAAGATCGCGACGATGCCGACCGGCGTGAACACGCCGTTCAGGAATTCGAGCGACTGGCGCGCGAGCGTGTCCGCATGGTCGCGGCCGACCGCCGACAGGCGCGGGAACAGCGTGCGCACCAGCGCATTCGGCAGCATGTTCAGGCGCGTGACGAGGTTCTGCGGCACCGTGTAGTAGGTGACGAACTTCGCGCCCATGCCGGCGCCGAGCATCACGCGGTCGAGCGTGTCGGCGATCATGCTCGTCGTACTCGCGATCAGCATCCAGCCGCCGAAGTTGAACAGCCCTTTCGCGGTGCCCCACTGCGGCGGATCGATGCGCCGGATCCCGAGCACCTTGATGCTGGCCTGGCCGAGCATCACCGCGGCGATCAGCCGCGCGACGACCGCTGCCGCGAGCACCGTCTGCAGGTTCGGCGCGATCCACCACGCAGCACCGAGCGGCAGCAGCTGGAACAGGAACGTGCCGATCGTCTGGTTCGTGTTGAACACGCCGAAGCGTTCGGCACCGTTGATCGCGCCGGCGAACACCCACGACACGTTCGCCAGCGGAATCGCGAGCGCGAGCCACGGCAGCGCGAGATACACCTCGTGCTGCATCGCCGCCGACACCTTCGTGAAGTACGCGGTGTAGACGAACGCGCCGAAATAGATCAGCAGCCCGCCGACGATGCCGGTGCCGAGATTCAGCCAGAACGCGCTCCAGAACACACGCGCGCTTTCGTCGGCGTTACCGCTCGCGAGCGCCTTCGAGATGTGGTTCTGCGCGGCCATGCTCATCCCGAGATCGAGGATCCCGAAATAGCCGATCAGCGTCCACACGAGGCTGACGACGCCGTAGCGTTCGACGCCGAGCGCGTGGATATAGGCGGGCACCGTCACCAGCGACACGAAGGTCGGCAGGATCAGCCCGATGAAGTTGATCGAAACGTTCTTGAGTATGCCTTTGTCCATGCTTCTGCCTTGTGTGACGTCGCCCGTCACGGTTTCCAGCGATACATCAGCACCTTGCCGCGTGCGTCTTCCTCGACGAACACGAGGTACTCGCCGTTCTCGCGCCGGAACGCGCTGATGCCGAACGGCACGTCGACCCAGCCGGAGGCCTTGCCAACCTCGGCGCCCGGGCTCATCACGCCCACTTCCTTGCCGGTTTCCTTGTCGTACACGTGGATCTTGCCGACCGGCTCCACCCCGAACAGGTAGCGGCCCTCGGCCGTGAGCCCGATCAGGTCGAAGATCGGCTTCGCGTCGAGCTGCCACGGCAGCGCGACCTGGTAACGCACGACCGGCGAACCCGTCGACCACTTGTCGAAGCGGATCAGCACGCGCCCCACTTCCTTGTTGATGCCCGGCTGCGGCGGCGCGTCGGCCGTGTAGCCGGTCACGTACAGCGTGTCGGTCTGCGGCTCGTAGATCGCGCGGCGCAACTGCGTGAACGGCTGCGGCATCGGGTAGGTCGTGACCTTGTCGTACGAGTAGATCGGGTTGCCGGCCTTGTCGATGCCGCCGTACTGGAAGCGGTGGATGCCGCGCACGTCGCTGGTGCGCCAGATGTCGCCCTTCGTGTCGACCCACCAGCCCCAGCCGCCCGCCTTCGCCTTGCCGGTCGTATTGATCTCGGCCTCGTCGCCATCGATCCGGCCGTTGCCGTTCGCGTCGCGCCACAGCCAGTCGCCGCCCGGCGGCTTGTTCGGCACCTTGTCGACCGGTCGCGCACGCCCCGCGATCAGGCCGGACGGAATCGCGACCTCGCCGTCGCGCTTCGCGTCGAAGCGGTAGATCTTCAGGTGATCGGCGTACATGTCGGTCAGGTACAGGAACGTGCGGCCGTCGAGGCGCCGTGCGAACGGCATGCCGGGATACTGGTCCGTGTGGAACACGGGATCGTCCGGATACTTGAAGCGGTTCGACAGGAAGCCGACGTATTTCCAGTCCTGGCCCGGCGGTTTCGACAGGTCGAGCTCGAAGCGCTTGTTGCCCGTGTACACGCTGTTCGGCCGCGCCGGGTCGAGCCACGCGCCGTCGACGAACAGCAGCCCCTGCACCTGCCAGCGCAGCTTGCCGTCCGGCGTGTAGCTTTCGAGCACCGCGCCGAGCCCTGCGCCGATCGTGTCGTGGCGCGGCCCGATGCCGTTCATCGACACGTAGATGTTGCCCGCGCGGTCGACACCGACGCCCGTCAGCCCGTTGAAACGCTGCGGCCCCGGCCGGCCCGGCACCGGGCCCGCGAAGATGCCGCCGCGCTCGCCGAGCGTGCCCGACTGCGCATAACCCTTGCCGCCTTTCGAGAAGATCAGGATCTGCTGGCGCGGCCCGTTGTCCGCGACGAGCACGCGCCCTTTCGCGTCGACGGCCACGTCCACCGCCTCGGTGCCTTCCGGCAGCGCGGGCGCGTCGTCGAGCTTGCGGCCGTCCGCGCGCACGTGCACGAGGTGCGCGGGCCCGTTGAGCGTATCGGTGAGCAGCCACAGCGTGCCGTCGCCCGCGAGTGCGAGGCGGCCCGGCTCGTGCGCGCTCCACGTGCCCTTCTGCTGCATGGTCTCCGCGTCGTACACGTTCACCGCGTCGCGCGACGGATTCGTCGCGAACAGCGTCTTGTCGTCGGCTGCGAGGCCGCCGACTTCCGCCTTCTGCTCGCCCACTTCCGAGCGCGCGGGCGCCGCGACCTCGTTCATCATCATGAAGCTCGCGGCCATCCGCGCGCGGCCGGTGTCCGCGCGGCCGCCGGGCGCGACCTGCGGCGCCGCGCGGAACGGCGCGGGCTGCTTCAGGTCGCCGATCGTGCGACGCGAGATGCCGAACCACTGCTTGCCCTTGTCCGGCCAGATGCCGGGCGACTGCAGGTGGCCGCGCTCGTTGCCGACACCGATCGCGACATACGCGTACTTGCCGTTCACCGCGATCGCGCTGCCGCCGAGGTTGCCCCAGCCGTGCGTGCCGCCGGCGAAGCCGAGCATCTTCCCGTCCTGGTAGACGCTCGCCTCGGCCCCGCTCTCGTCCCACGGCGCATTCGTATACACCTTGCCTTCAGGCGTCACCGCGATCGCGCGGATGTCGATCTGCGTCCAGCTGCCGTCGCCATAGCCGAACGTATTGCCGATCCACGACGTCGTCGCGGGCAACACCGTTTCGGCCGGTGCGGCGCTCGTCAGCATCGTCACGCATACCGTCATGCCTACCAGAATCAGACGTCGCAATGCGCTTCTCCAGACTTGATGCAACAGCGGCCGGGCCGCCGCAAGGACTGCCGCCGGCGCACCCTGTCGCTAAATGGGTTTCAAACGTCGCGATGCAGGTTACAAGCAAAAATAATCACAAGAAATTTGGAAATATTTGGGGATGTTTCCGCGTGAAATATCGAACCGGAACAGCGCCGAAAAGGTGCCCGAAAGCGGCAACAACGACCGCCTTTCGGTTTCCGTCCCGTAGAAAATGCCGCCCTCCACCGCCCGACGGGGCCGTCCGGGCGCCGACCTTTCATCCCACGACAGAAATAATCGGCATTTGAATATTTGCCGTCAGATAAATGACGCGCGTTTTTTTGCCGATTTCTTTTCCCTAGAATCGATTTCGATTCGATATTTCATTTAATGGCATGCATTACGTTCACGTTTACGCATCGGATGTGCGACACGCCCTAGCTCACGCCGCGCGTCGCGAAGGAGCGGCGCGATGACGGGCATCTCGCGACCCGCTGACCTCACCCCGTCGCAACACGGCCGCATCGTGCAGCTCGACGGGCTGCGCGCGATCGCGGTCGGCGCCGTGTTCCTGCAGCACGCGCTGAAGGCGCCGCTCTGGATGGGTGTCGACCTGTTCTTCGTGCTGAGCGGGCTGCTGATCACCGGCATCCTGCTCGATCGCAAGGCGCGCGGGCAGTCGTACTTCAGCCACTTCTACGCACGCCGCGTGCGTCGCATCCTGCCGCCGTACGTGCTGCTGCTGGCGGTGTCGACGCTCCTGTTCGGCGCGGGCTGGCTGCCGCACTGGCCGTGGTTCGCGTTCTTCTCGACCAACATCGGGCTGTCGCTCGGCAGCATCGGCCATGACAGCCTGAACGTGCTGTGGTCGCTCGCGGTCGAGGAGCAGTTCTATATCTTCTGGCCGTTCGTCGTGCTGTGGTGCTCGGAGCGCGCGCTGCTGTGGGTCGCCGCCGCGCTGATCGTCGCGGCCCCCGTGCTGCGCGCGATCGCGACGCCGTGGTTCGACTCGTTCTGGCCGATCTACTACCTGACGCCGTTCCGCATGGACCTGCTCGCCGCGGGCGCGCTGCTCGCGATCGTGCTGCGCCGCGACCGGCGCGCGCTCGAGCCGTTCTATCCGCTCGCGATCGTCGGCGCGCTCGTATCGCTCGCGATCCTCGGCTGGCTGCACCTGTCGTTCCCGCGCTTTCGCGCCGCGAACACGCCGCTGTCGAATGCGGCGCTCTACAGCATCTCGCTGCTGCTGTGCACGTCGATCGTCGTGATCGCGCTGCGCGGCCGCGGCCTCGTGCAGCGCGTGCTGACGAACCCGATGCTCGTCTACGTCGGCACCGTCAGCTACACCGTGTACCTGATCCACCTCAGCGTGCTGTACGCGCTGTGGCCGCTGCACCTGAACCGCTTCGTCACGGCCGCGCTGGCGCTCGCGCTCACGCTCGCGTACGCGACCGTGAGCTGGTACGGCTTCGAACGGCGCCTGACGCGCGGCCCCGCACGCCGCGCGCTGCCGGCCGCCGCCGGCACGACTGCCTGAATTTCATCATCCATCGTTTCTACCAGGACAACGTCATGAGCCAAACTCGCAAGAAGGCCATCATCACCGGGATCTCGGGGCAAGACGGCGCCTATCTGACCAAGCTGCTGCTCGACAAAGGCTATGAAGTCACCGGCACCTACCGCCGCACCAGCTCGGTGAATTTCTGGCGCATCGCCGAGCTCGGCGTCGACACGCACCCGAACCTCACGCTCGTCGAGCACGACCTGACCGACGCTGGCTCGAGCCTGCGCCTGCTCGAACGCACGCAGCCCGACGAGCTGTACAACCTCGCCGCGCAGAGCTTCGTCGGCGTGTCGTTCGACCAGCCGGCGACGACCGCCGAAGTGACGGGCCTGGGTCCGCTGAACCTGCTCGAGGCGATCCGCGTCGTGAGCCCGAACACGCGCTTCTACCAGGCGTCGACCTCCGAGATGTTCGGCAAGGTGCAATCGATTCCGCAGACGGAAGCGACCTCGTTCTATCCGCGCAGCCCGTACGGCGTCGCGAAGCTGTACGCGCACTGGATGACGGTGAACTACCGCGAGTCGTACGGCCTGTTCGGCAGCAGCGGCATCCTGTTCAACCACGAGTCGCCGCTGCGCGGCCGCGAGTTCGTCACGCGCAAGATCACCGACACCATCGCGAAGATCAAGCTCGGCAAGGCGACCCGCCTCGAGCTCGGCAACCTCGACGCGAAGCGCGACTGGGGCTTCGCACTCGAGTACGTCGAAGGCATGTGGCGCATGCTGCAGGCCGACGAACCCGATACCTATGTGCTGGCAACCAACCGCACCGAGACCGTACGCGACTTCGTGCGGATGGCGTTCGCGGCGGCTGGCTATCAGATCGAGTGGACCGGCAAGGGCGAGCAGGAGCGCGGCCTCGACGCGGCGACCGGCAATGTGCTCGTGGAAGTGAATCCGAAGTTCTACCGCCCTGCCGAGGTCGACCTGCTGATCGGCTGCGCGGACAAGGCTAAAGCCAAACTCGGCTGGGAACCGAAGACGACGCTCGAACAACTTTGCCAGATGATGGTCGAAGCGGATTTGACGCGGAATCAACACCATGACACGTTCTGAAGCCGGACGCCCGTCGCGCCGTGCATTCGTCACCGGCCTGACGGGCTTCACCGGCCGCTACATGGCCGAACGCCTGCAGGCGGCCGGCTATGAGGTCTGGGGCACGGTCGCGCCCGGTACGGTACGGCCCGACGATCCGGCCTTCGCGCACTGCACGCTGCTGCCCGTCGACCTGCTCGATGCGGATGCGATGCGCGCGGCGGCCGCCGACGCGCGGCCCGATGCGGTCGTGCATCTCGCCGCCCGCGCGCACGTCGCGCAGGACGAGCCGTCGCAGACTTACGCGGTCAACATCGTCGGCACGCGCAACCTGCTGGCCGCGCTCGCGGGCCTCGACCGCCGCCCGTCGGCCGTGCTGCTCGCCAGCAGCGCGAACATCTACGGCAATTCGACGGCCGGCGTGCTCGACGAAACCGTCGCTCCGGCCCCGGCGAACGACTACGCGGTCAGCAAGCTCGCGATGGAATACGCGGCGAGGCTATGGGGCGACCGGCTGCCGATCGTGATCGCGCGGCCGTTCAACTACACGGGCGTCGGCCAGAGCGATGCGTACCTGCTGCCGAAGCTCGTCGCGCACTACGCGCGCAACGCACCGCGCATCTCGCTCGGCAATCTCGACGTGAGCCGCGATTTCTCCGACGTGCGCGACGTGACGGCCGCGTACCTGAAGCTGGTCGAGGCCGCACCGGCCGGCGAGACGTTCAACGTCTGCTCGGAGCGCGCGTATTCGCTGAAGGAAGTGCTGGCGATGCTGTCGCGCATCGCCGGTTACGTGATCGACGTGACGATCGATCCGCGTTTCGTGCGGCACAACGAGGTGAAAAGTCTGAGTGGGTCGCGCGACAAGCTGCGACGCGCGGTGGGCGAGCTGCCCGTCACGCCGCTCGACGAAACGCTGCGATGGATGGTGGAGGCAATGCGCAACGACGCGCATGCGGGCGGACATCCCGCCGGGTAAGCCGGGCGATTTGCATCGACACCAAAACGAAGGGCCGGTCACGCAAGCGACCGGCCCTTCGTCCAAGTGTCACGTCAAATCACGTCACGACATGCGTGACGTGCCGCGCTCAACCTTCGAGGCCGCGCGCGAGATCCTTGCGCAGGTCGCCCGCGTCTTCGAGGCCGACCGACAACCGGATCAGCCCTTCGCTGATCCCTGCCGCCGCGCGCGCTTCCGGCGTGATGCGGCCATGCGTGGTCGTCGCCGGATGGGTAATGGTCGACCGCGTGTCGCCGAGATTGCCGGTGATCGAGATCAGCTTCGTGTTGTCGATCACGCGCCATGCATTCGCGCGCTGCTGCTCGGGCGTGTCGCCGTTCAGCTCGAACGACAGGATCGAACCGCCCGCCTTCTGCTGACGCTTCGCGAGTTCGTGCTGCGGGTGCGATTCGAGGCCCGGGTGAAACACGCGCGCAACCGCCGGATGCGAATCGAGCCAGCGTGCGATTTCCAGCGCGTTCGCCGACTGCTTCTCGACGCGCAGCGACAGCGTCTCCATCCCCTTCAGCAGCACCCACGCGTTGAACGCCGACAGCGTCGGGCCCGCGCTGCGCACGAACGGGAACACCTTGCCCATGATGAATTCCTTCGAGCCGACCAGCGCGCCGCCGAGCACGCGGCCCTGCCCATCGAGGAATTTCGTCGCCGAGTGCATCACGACATCCGCGCCGAGCTTCAGCGGCTGCTGCAGCACCGGGCTGCAGAAACAGTTGTCGACGACGAACAGCGCGTTCGATGCCTTGGCGATCTTGCCGATCGCCTCGATGTCGGCGAGTTCGGTCAGCGGGTTCGACGGCGTCTCGAGGAAGAACATCTTCGTTTCCGGACGCACGGCTTCCTTCCACGCGTTCAGGTCGGTCGGGTCGACGAAGGTCGTCGTGATCCCGAACTTGTTGAAGATCTGCGAGAACATCCCGAGCGTCGAGCCGAACAGGCTGCGCGAGCTGACGAGGTGGTCGCCGGCCTGCAGCGCGGCCATCACGACCGACATGATCGCGGCCATCCCCGACGCCGTCGCGATGCACGCCTCGCCGCCCTCGAGCGCCGCGAGACGCTCCTGGAACATCGTGACGGTCGGGTTCGTGAAGCGCGAATAGGTGAAGTAGTCTTCCGAATTCGCGAAGCGCTCGGCCGCGTCGGCCGCGCTCTGGAAGCAGAAGCTCGACGTGAGGAACAGCGCTTCCGAGTGCTCGTTGAAGTCGCTGCGCAGCGTGCCCGCGCGCACGGCAAGCGTGTCGAAGTTGAGGGAGTCGTCCATGTTCCGTTTTCCGTATTCGAGGGTCGCGCGGGTGGCGCGAACCCAGTCAAAACCAGGCCAAAACAAAAAGCCCGCTATGCGTCGGCATCAGCGGGCTTCGGTGCGGTACGACAGCGATCGACTCGGGCCGGTTGCCACCGGCCTTCGCTTTAGCTGTTTTGGGAAGTCGCCCCGCGTCCGCAAGCTGATATCAAATCGACGCAAGGCCACATCCTATCACGCCTCGTCAAAAGCGTGCGCCGGTGTCACTCGACCGACAACTGCAGGTTCATCTGCGAGCGTTCGGTGTCGCCCGCCGTGTCGCGATCGGCCTGCGATGCCGGCGTGAGGCGCGCGCGCTCGATCGCATCGAGATACTCGGGCGTCACGTCGCCGGTGATGTAGTTGCCGTCGAAGCACGACGCCTCGAAGCGTTCGAGCTTCGGGTTGATGTCGCGCACCGCGCGGCGCAGATCGTCGACGTCCTGATAGATCA
Source organism: Burkholderia sp. AU31624 (assembly GCF_020420065.1). Lineage (NCBI taxonomy): Bacteria > Pseudomonadati > Pseudomonadota > Betaproteobacteria > Burkholderiales > Burkholderiaceae > Burkholderia > Burkholderia sp. AU31624. Next base: position 863,203 of record NZ_JAIZRT010000002.1, on the reverse strand, counting down.
GGTGGTCGGCGCCGATGATCTTCGCGACTTCTTCGTCGGTGCGGCCATGCGCGACCAGTTCGCCGCGCGTCGGCATGTCGATGCCGTACACGTTCGGGAACTTCACGGGCGGCGCGGCCGACGCGAAGATCACCGACTTCGCGCCCGCATCGCGCGCCATCTGCACGATTTCATGCGAGGTCGTGCCGCGCACGATCGAATCGTCGACGATCAGCACGTTCTTGTCCTTGAACTCGATGCTCATCGCATTGAGCTTCTGGCGCACCGACTTCTTGCGCACGGCCTGGCCCGGCATGATGAAGGTACGGCCGACGTAGCGGTTCTTGAAGAAGCCTTCGCGATACTCGACGCCGAGCTTCGCGGCGACCTGCATCGCAGCCGGGCGCGACGAATCGGGAATCGGCATCACGACGTCGATCGGCACGTTCGGCAGCTCGCGCTTGATCTTCTCGGCGAGATAGTCGCCCATGCGCAGGCGCACGTTGTAGACCGGCACGCCATCGAGGCACGAATCCGGACGCGCGAGGTACACGTATTCGAACATGCACGGATTCAGCGTCGGCTGCTCCGCGCACTGCTGGCTGTGGAAGTTGCCTGCGGGATCGATGAAGATCGCTTCGCCCGGCTGCACGTCGCGGACGAATTCGAAACCGATACCTTCGACGGCCACCGACTCCGATGCGACCATCCATTCGGTGCCGTTTTCGGTCTCGAGCTTGCCGATGCACAGCGGGCGAATGCCGAACGGGTCGCGGAACGCGAGCAGGCCGTAGCCGGCGATCAGCGAGACGATCGCATACGAGCCCTGCAGGCGGCGATGCACGCCCGAGACGGCCTTGAACACCGAGGCCGGATCGAGCTCGAGGCCCGTGGTCGACAGTTGCAGCTCGTGTGCGAACACGTTGAGCAGCACTTCGCTGTCGGAATTGGTGTTGATGTGCCGGCGGTCGATCCGGAACATCTCGTCCTTCAGTTGCTGCCAGTTCGTCAGGTTGCCGTTGTGCGCGAGGATGATCCCGAACGGCGCGTTCACGTAGAACGGTTGCGCCTCGGCTTCGCTCGACGCCGAGCCGGCGGTCGGGTAGCGCACCTGGCCGATGCCGTAGGTGCCGGGCAGGCTGCGCATGTTGCGCGTGCGGAACACGTCGCGCACCATGCCGTTCGCCTTGTACATGTGGAAATTGCTGCCGTCCGCCGTCGCGATGCCCGCCGCGTCCTGACCGCGATGCTGCAGGAGCAGCAGGCTGTCATAGATCAGCTGGTTGACCGGGGATTGGGAGATAACGCCTACGATGCCGCACATGGCATGTCCTTCAGAATGACAAAATCGGTTCCGTCCTGCCCGGCCGCGTCGTCACACGCGTACGTACTGGGCCATGCCGTCGGGCAGGAGCTGCTTCAGCTCGTGCACGCCCTGTTCGGCGAAAGGACGCAATAGCGCATTGCGCCAGAATTCCTGTTTGGGCAGCTCGGTCAGCCCGGCCGCCGCGACCAGCAGCACCACCAGCACGCAGCCGCGGACGAGCCCGAACATCATGCCCAGCGAGCGGTCGACGCCGCCCAGGCCGCTCGCCTGCGCGATCCGCGACAGCAACGCGTTCGCCACGCCGGCGACCAGCACCACGCCGATCACGACCAACGCGAAGGCGATCACCCACTGCGTCAGCGCACCGCCCGGCCAGTTCGCCGGGATATACGGCACGACCAGTCCGACGTAGCGGCCCGCGATCACGATCGCCGCGATCCAGCCGATCAGCCCGAAAATCTCGGACACGAAACCGCGCCACGCGCCACGCAGCGCAGACAACGCGATCACCGCCAATACAGCGTAGTCGAAAGCCGTCAGCATCGTGCGTTACTGCGTCAGACCGGCTTCGCGCACCTTCGCGATCGCGGCGGACGCCGCCGCACGATCCGCGAACGGGCCCGCACGCAACAGTGTAGCCGTGCTGCCGTCTGCCTGCTTGCGATGCTCGACATATGCGGGCACACCCGCGGATTTCAATTTGGTGGCCCACGAACGGGCCGTCGCGTCGTCCTTGAACGAACCGAGCTGCACCGCGAAACGCGCACCGGCCGGCGACGACGGCGACGAAGCGTCGCTGCTGTCCGGGCTGGCGGCGTCGGTATGCGCGACGGCCGCGGGCGCGGGGGCAGGCTTCGGCGCGGCCGGCTTCGCCACGGGGGCGGCCGGTTTCGGCGCGGGCTTCGGCGGCGTCACGCTCGCCGTGGTCGTGGTATCGGGTTTCGCGGCCGGCTTGTCGGCATCCTTCGGCGCGGGCGCCGGTGCAGCCGCAACGGCGACATCGGATGCCGGCGGTTCGTCGTGCGCGACGCCTGCCTGTACGTCGGCGGCGTCATCGTCGCGCGGTGCGACCGCCTGGTGCGCGGGCCGGTTCGGAATGTCGATGGCGATGTCGTCCGTGACCGGCTTCGGGTGCGAGTCGAGCACCATCGGCAACACGATCACGGCGGCGACGACGAGCGCGATCGCGCCGACGAGGCGACGGCGCGCGCGTTGCTTTTCTGGAAGGGTCGGATCGAGGAGCAGTGCGTCCGATTCCGGACGCTCGGTGCGGCGCGAGCGTCGCTCGACGCGCTCAGTGGTGCGCTCCGTGCGCACGTTCCGGGAGGTCCCGGTGCGACCGCCGCGCCGCGGGGGCGCGTCGTCGTCTTTCTTGCCGAACGAGAAAATTCCCATGAATGGCTGAGTCCGAAACTGCCCGTCAGTCAGTGTTGCTGCGATTTACGGTAGGCCAGCACGCCGGCAACCGTATGGAAACTGCCGAAAACCACGATTCTATCATTCTCGGATGCTCTTTTTAGTGCATCGCGAAACGCTTCGGCAGGCGACGTGTAACGCGTGACGCTCGAATCGGGCCCCTCCTCCACGCCGGCCTTGCGCAGCGCAGCTTCGAGCTGCTCCGCGGAGGCCGCGCGCGGCAGCGGCAGGTCGGTCACGCACCAGTGGTCGATCTCGCCCTTCAGGTGCTGCAGCACGCCGTCGATGTCCTTGTCGTGCATCGCGCCGAACACCGCGTACGTGTACGGGAAGAAGCCCATGTTGCCGAGGTTCTGCTCGAGCACGGCCGACGCATGCGGGTTGTGCGCGACGTCGAGCACGATCGCCGGCTTGCCGGGCAGCACCTGGAAGCGCCCCGGCAGCTCGACGTTCGCGAGGCCGAGCCGGATGTCCTGCGCGGACACCGGCAGCACCGGACGCAGCGCTTCGAGCGCGGCGAGCGCGGCCGACGCATTGATCAGCTGATTCGCCCCGCGCAGCGCCGGGTACGCAAGCGCCGGATAGCGCTTCTCGCGGCCGAGGTAGCTCCATTGCTGGCGCTCCGCGCCTGCCTGCGCCTCGTAGCGGAAATCGCGGCCGACCAGCCACAGATCGGCGCCGATCGCTTCGGCGTGGTCGATCAGCGTTTGCGGCGCGGCCGGATCGCCGCAGATCGCCGGCTTGCCGGCGCGGAAGATCCCGGCCTTCTCGAACGCGATCTTCTCGCGCGTGTCGCCAAGGTATTCGGTGTGGTCGATGTCGATGCTCGTGACGATCGCGCAATCGGTATCGATGATGTTCACCGCATCGAGCCGGCCGCCGAGGCCGACTTCAAGGATCACCGCGTCGAGCCCGCGCGATGCGAACAGGTGCAGGATCGCGAGCGTCGTGAATTCGAAGTACGTGAGCGACACCGGCTCGGGCAGCGACGTGCGCGCGGCTTCGACGGCCTCGAAGTGCGGCAGCAGTTCATCATCGGTGACGTTCTGCCCGTTCACGCGCGCGCGCTCGTTGAATTCGAGCAGGTGCGGCGACGTGTGGCAGCCGACCTTGTAGCCGGCGCGCACGAGGATCGTCTCGAGGAACGCGCAGGTCGAGCCCTTGCCGTTCGTGCCGCCGACGGTGATCACGGGGCACGCGAATTCGAGCTGCAGCGCCGCCTTGACCTGCCCGATGCGGGTCAGGCCCATGTCGATGCCGACCGGGTGCGCGCGTTCGAGATGCGCAAGCCACGCGTCGAGAGTGGGAAAAGTGCTCATCGGTTCAAATCTGGATCGGGACCGCCACTACGCCAAAAAACGAAGCGCGCCGCCTGACGCTGAAGCCAGGCGACGCGCAGTGTTCACAACCTCGCGCCGGTCAGGCCAGCGCGTCGGCCGGTTGCCGCTGCAGCAGCGCGAGCAGCTGCGCGATCTCGTCGCGCAGCTTGCGGCGGTCGACGATCATGTCGATCGCGCCCGTCTTCAGCAGGAATTCGGCGCGCTGGAAGCCTTCCGGCAGCTTCTCGCGGACCGTCTGCTCGATCACGCGCGGGCCGGCGAAGCCGATCAGCGCCTTCGGTTCGGCGATCACGACGTCGCCGAGGAACGCAAAGCTCGCCGACACGCCGCCCATCGTCGGGTCGGTCAGCACCGAAATGAACGGCAGCTTCGCTTCCGACAGCTTGGTCAGCATCGCGGTGGTTTTCGCCATCTGCATCAGCGACAACAGGCTTTCCTGCATCCGCGCACCGCCCGAAGCGGTGAAGCAGATGAACGGCACTTGCTGTTCCAGCGCATTCTGCGCGCCGCGTACGAAGCGCTCGCCCACCACCGAGCCCATCGAGCCGCCCATGAACGAGAACTCGAAGCAGGCCGCGACCACCGGCAGCGTGTGAATCGCACCGCCCATCACGACCATCGCGTCGGTCTCGCCCGTGTCGTCCATCGCTTCCTTCAGACGATCGGGGTACTTGCGGCTGTCCTTGAACTTCAGCGTGTCGACCGGCACGATTTCCTGGCCGATCTCGTAGCGGCCTTCCGGATCGAGCAGCCCGTCGAGGCGCTCACGCGCACCGATGCGCATGTGGTGATCGCACTTCGGGCACACGTGCAGGTTCGCGTCCACGTCGTTGCGGTACAGCACGGCCTCGCAGGACGGGCATTTGACCCACAGGCCTTCCGGAATGCCCTTGCGGCTTTTCGGGTCGGTCTGCTTGATCTTCGGCGGCAACAGTTTGTCGAGCCAGCTCATCGTATGGTTTCCTGTTCCGTGGCGGGGCGGGCCAACCGGCCCGTTCCCGCTTCCTGTGTTGTGTTTATCGCGCCGCCTTGCCCGCGCCGTCCAGGGCGGCACGCAGCTCGGCGATGAACGTCTTCAGCGCGGCGGCGGCCCCCTCCGGCGCAGCGCTTTCGAGCAGCTGCACGAGGCGGCTGCCGATCACGACGGCGTCCGACACCTCGGCCACCGCGCGCGCCGTTTCGGCGTCGCGGATCCCGAAGCCGACGCCGACCGGAACCGGCACGCGCGACTTGATGGCCGGGATTTTACCCGCAATGCTCGAAACATCCAGATTTCCTGCACCGGTCACGCCCTTGAGCGACACGTAATACACGTAGCCGCTCGCGATCTTGCCGACGTCGGCGATGCGTTCATCGGTCGACGTGGGCGCGAGCAGGAAGATCGGATCGATCTGCGCGGCGCGCATTTTCTCGGCGAACACGCCCGCCTCTTCCGGCGGATAGTCGACGACGAGCACGCCGTCGACCCCGGCCGCCTGTGCTTCGGCCGCGAACGCGTCGACGCCCATCCGCTCGATCGGGTTCGCATAGCCCATCAGCACGACGGGGGTTTTGGGGTCGGTTTCGCGAAAGCGCTTCACGTCGGCGAGCACGCTCTTGAGCGTGACGCCGCGCGCGAGCGCGCGTTCCGACGAACGCTGGATCACGGGGCCGTCGGCCATCGGGTCCGAGAACGGCACGCCGAGTTCGATCACGTCCGCGCCGCCTTCGGCGAGCGCGTGCATGAATTCGACGGTTTTGGCGGGATCCGGGTCGCCGGCCGTGATGAACGGGATCAGGCCCTTACGGCCTTGTTCGGCGAGCGCGGCGAAGGTCTGCTGAATACGGGACATGGCAATTTTCCTAAATGCGTTCGGCGATGCGGCGGCGCGATTCACGCGCACGCCGGCGCAGCGAGCGCGTTCACGCGCTCGTGCGCGATCGCACAATAGCTTTCGTTGATCTCGTAGCCGACGAAGTCGCGCCCCTGCCGTGCGCAGGCCACCGCGGTCGTGCCGCTGCCCATGAACGGATCGAGCACGCGGCCGCCCGGCGGGCAGCTTGCGAGCACCATCCGCTCGATGATTTCCAGCGGCTTCTGGGTCGGATGATCGACGCGTTCCGCGTGCTGCCGATGCAGGCGCGAGACCGACCAGACGTCCTTCGGGTTGTAGCCCATCTCCAGCCACTTGCTGCCTTCGAACAGCTTGCGCGAGCGGGCCTTCTTCGTGTCGGCGTCGTACGGGATGCGGACCGGATCGAGATCGAAGTAATACGCCTTGGAAACCGCGAAAAAGCCGATGTTGTCGTGCACCGACGTGAAACGGCGCGTCGTGCCGCCCATGCTCGGCACGCGCCGGTCCCAGATGATCTCGTTGACCATCGTGAGCTGCGTCTTCAGGAAGCTGAAGATTTCCGGCGCGTACTGCCACGTGCAGAAGATGTACATCGACCCGCTCGGCTTCAGCTTCGGAATTGCGAGCTCGAGCCACTCGCGCGTCCATGCGAGAAAGTCGTCGCCCGAACGCTTGTCCGAGTCGTTGCCGTAGTCCTTGCCGAGCCCGTACGGCGGATCGGCGACGATCAGGTCGATCGACGCGTCCGGCAGGTGCATGGCATGGGTCAGGAAATCGCGGTTATGCAGTTCGATACCGGACGGCAGCGCGCGCGGCTCGGCAGCGGCGGGCTGAACCGCCCCCGCCTCGCTCGCGGCACCGCCGCCCGGTTCTTCGATCAGGTCACGCATCGGTCGGGGTCAGAGCTCGATGCCCGATCGCTCGGCGACCGTATGCATGTCCTTGTCGCCGCGGCCCGACAGGTTGACGAGCAGGATCTTGTCCTGCGGCAACGTCGGTGCGAGCTTCACGCCATACGCGATCGCGTGGCTCGACTCGAGCGCGGGAATGATCCCCTCGATCCGGCAGCAGTCGTGGAACGCCTTCAGCGCTTCCTCGTCGGTGATGCCGACGTACTGCGCACGGCCGCTGTCCTTCAGCCACGCGTGCTCGGGGCCGACGCCCGGATAGTCGAGGCCCGCCGACACCGAATGCGTCTCGATGATCTGGCCGTTGTCGTCTTGCAGCAGGTAGGTCCGGTTGCCGTGCAGCACGCCCGGGCTGCCGGCGATCAGCGACGCCGCGTGATGGCCCGTGTCGAGGCCGTCGCCGGCCGCTTCGACGCCGATCAGCTGCACCGAGGTGTCGTCGATGTACGGATAGAAGATGCCCATTGCGTTCGAACCGCCGCCCACGCAGGCGATCACCGCGTCAGGCTGCCGGCCGGCGAGCTCGGGCATCTGCACCTTGCACTCGTCGCCGATCACGCGCTGGAAGTCGCGCACCATCATCGGGTACGGGTGGGGGCCCGCGACCGTGCCGATGATGTAGAACGTGCTCTCGATGTTCGTGACCCAGTCGCGCATCGCTTCATTCAGCGCGTCCTTCAGCGTGCGCGAACCCGACTCGACCGGCACGACCGTCGCGCCGAGCAGCTTCATCCGGTAGACGTTCGCGGCCTGGCGGCGCACGTCTTCCGAACCCATGTAGACGACGCACTCCATCCCGAAGCGCGCGCAGATCGTCGCGGTCGCGACGCCGTGCTGGCCGGCGCCCGTCTCGGCGATCACGCGCTTCTTGCCCATGCGCTTCGCGAGCAGCGCCTGGCCGATCACGTTGTTGATCTTGTGCGCGCCGGTGTGGTTCAGGTCTTCGCGCTTCAGGTAGATCTGCGCGCCGCCGAGCGTCTCGCTCCAGCGTTGCGCATGATAGATCGGCGACGGGCGGCCGACGAAATGCTTCAGCTCGCGCTCGAATTCGGCGACGAAATCGGGATCGTTCTGGAATTTTTCATACGCCGCGCGCAGTTCGTCCAGCGCGTGAATCAGCGTCTCGGCGACGAACGTGCCGCCATACGGGCCGAAGTGGCCGCGATCATCAGGAAGGTTGTACATGGTGTCTCTCTCGATCGGTCGGCGCGCCCCGCTTGTCGGGCCGCACCGGCTTGCATCACCCGGCGTCCGCTTCGCGCACCGCGCGTACGAACGCCGCCATCCGGGCGTGATCCTTCACGCCCTTCGCGCCCTCCACTTCGATGCCACTCGAGACATCGACAGCAAACGGGCGCAACTGGCGAATCGCATCACCGACGTTTTGCGCGCTCAAGCCACCACTCAAAACGGCCCGATGCGCGAGCTCTGCGGGAATAAGAGACCAATCGAAGACCTTGCCGCTACCACCGTAATCCGGCACCAGGGTGTCGAACAGGAGGCCGCGCGCTTTCGAATAATGAAGCCCCGATTCTACCAAATCGGCCGATTGCGTCGAGGGGCCTACGCGCACCGCACGCAGCCACGGCAGGCGTGCCGCGCGGCCAAGTGCGTCGCACTGCTCGGGCGTCTCGTCGCCATGGAACTGCAGCAGCGTGAGCGGCACGTCGCGCACGACGGCCTCGATCTCGGCCTCGGTCGCGTTCACGAACAGCCCGACCACGGACACGAACGGCGGCGCGAGGCGCGCCAGCTCCGCCGCCTGCGCGATCGACACCGCGCGGGGGCTCTTCGGATAGAACACGAGGCCGATCGCATCGGCGCCGAGCGCGGCCGCATGCAGCACGTCCTCGGGCTTCGACAGCCCGCACAGCTTGATGCGCGTGCGCGGCGGCAGGCCGGCCGCGGCGGGAATCGAGGAAGACACGGCGTGATCCGTCATGATTGCGGGTCCAGATCGGCCCAGACGCTGCTCCACGGCACACTGCCGAGCTGCGCGGGCGGGACGGCGAATTCCGCCGGGTAGCCGACGTGGGCGAGGTACAGCCCGTCGGCCATGAACGTGGGCGCCGCAAGCTTGCGATCGCGCCCGGCCAGCACGTCGGCGAGCCAGTCGGCCGGATAGCGGCCGCGACCGACCGCGACGAGGCAGCCCATCAGGTTGCGCACCATATGGTGCAGGAACGCGTTGGCGCGGAACCGGAAATGGATGAAATGGCCCACGCGCCGCACGTCGATCTGATACAGGTGTTTGACCGGCGTCTTCGACTGACATTCCGACGACCGGAACGACGAGAAGTCATGCTCGCCGATCAGGTGCGCGGCGGCGGCGCGCATCGCGTCGTCGTCGAGCGGCGTATGGATCCAGCCCGCGCGCCCCGCCAGCATCGGCGAGCGCACGGGATGCACGTACAGCGTGTAGTAATAGGTGCGCTCGAACGCCGAGAAACGCGCGTGGAACGTGTCCGGCATCGGCTTCGCCCATTGCACCGCCACGGTCGGCGGCAGGAACGCGTTGGTGCCGCGCACCCACGAAAAAACCTCCCGATCGAGGTCGGTATCGAAGTGCACGACCTGCCCGAGCCCGTGCACGCCCGTATCGGTCCGCCCGGCCACCGTCGTATGCAGCGGCACGCGCGCGAACTCGGCCAGTGCGCGCTCGAGCCGATCCTGCACGGTCTTGCCGTGCGGCTGCGCCTGCCAGCCGCAGAACGCCGCGCCGTCGTACTGAATGCCGAGCGCGATCCGCATCACGCCTCGTCCGCCAGTTTCGCGAGCAGCGCGCGCGCATCGTCGCGCGTCGCGGCGTCGTTCGCGTCGACCACTTCCTGCAGCAGTGTCCGTGCGCCGGACAGGTCGCCCAGCTCGACGTACTCGGACGCGAGGTCGAGCTTGTTGCGCGCGATGCGGGCGAGTTCGTCCGGCGTCAGCGCCGGCAACGCAGCCCCCGGCGCGGACGGCAGGTCGAGATCGAAATCGAGCTTCAGCGCGCCGAACTGCGCGCCGCCTAGCGGCGGCAGCGACGACGTCGCGAACGGGCTGCCCGCCTGGCTCGCCGGCGTCGCTGCGTCCGGATCCCAATCGAACTCGTCATCCTGGTCGGCCGGATGTTCCGGGGCCGGATCGATCGAGCCAAACGGGAGACGCTGGGCGACTTGACCGTTAGTTGCGATTTTATCGATGTCGGACTGCCCTGCTTGCGCAGCCGGCTCATCCGCCGCCAGCGACGGCTCGTCCGGCGTGCGCGGCGGCAGCGGCATGTCGAGGCTGCTGAGCGCGCTGATCGCGTTCTGCATCAGCGCCGCATGCTGCGCTTCGGTGGCCGCGGGTGCGGCCGGCGTCTCCACCGGCGTCGCTACCCGTGGCTCCACCGACGTCTCGATCGGCGTCGCTGACGACGTTTCGACCGGCTTTTCGGCCGGCGTTTCGGCCGCAACCTTTTCGATCGGCTCGGCATCGTGCGAAACCGGAGCCGTCTCGCTCGCGGCCGGCACTGCCGCGTGTGCGGTCGGCAATTCGGGCTGCTCGACATGCGGCTTCGCCACATTCGACGACGGCGACAGATCCGCATCCGGTGTCTCGACCGGCTCCGCCGCGGCGGCAGTCGCCGCGGCAAGGTTCAAGTCGGAAGCGGCATCACGCGCGACCGGCATCTCGGGCCGAATCGGCAGTTCAGGTTCGACAAAAGGCGCCGCTTCGGCTTGCGCAGTGGCAGCGGCAGCCGTGACACCGCCCGCTGCCGTAGCGGCCGCCACCGTGTCCGCCCCCGCATCGTCCGTGCGGCGGCTCTTCCTGCGCTTGCGCCACGCGAAACCTGCGGCGAGGACGATCACGGCCGCACCGGCCACCGCGGCCGGACGCCAGTCCATCTGCTCGTGACTACGTGCAGGCGCCACCACCGGCGCGGCCGGCTGCGCGGGCGCCGATACCGATGCCGGCGGCACTGCGCTGGCAGCAACGCCGGATGCCGCTTCGCCGGTCGCTGACGCAGCCGCAGCCGCGGACGCGCCCGCATCGCTCGCGGCCGGACGCGGCGCGACAGGTGCCGGCGCCGACGCCGGCTTGACCTCGTTCGTCGTGGCCGGCTTGCCGATACCGTGCTTCTGCAATTCCATCAGCACGCGGTTCTTCAGCGCCAGCAGTTGCTGCAGGCTCGACGGCCGCGGCTGCGACGCGCCCGTGACCGGTGCCGCGCCAGCCGGTTCGTTCATGCCCGGAACCTGGCTGCCCGACGCAGGCGGGATCACGGCCCCGCTCGCGGACGACGGCACCGACTGGATCGTGCCGCTCCACACATGCGGACCGCTTGCACCGGCAACGGGTGCCGCCGGCTGCATGCTTTGGACAGCCGATGCGCCGTGGGCAGCCGAAGCACCGATCGATGCCGACGCACCGGCGGCCGCCGCGACGCTCGCACCGCTGACAGGTGCCGCATGCACGGCCGGCGCCACCGGCGCGGATTGCACGGTCGACCCCGGATGTGGTGCGGACGCACCATGCTGCGCGACTGCCGTGCCGCCCGATGCGGCGGCGGGTGCGGACGCTGCCGCCGCACCGGATGCACCGGATGCACCGGATGCAGCGGATGCAGCGGCCGGGACGACTGCCGCGCCTGTCGCATCGAGCGCCGGCACGGTCAGCGTCACGCCGACTTTCAGGCGGCTCGCGTCGCGCTTCATGAACGCCTGCGGATTGGCGTCGAACAGCGCGCGGCCGGCGCGTGCGAGCACCCCGGGATCGCGCGACTGCGTGGCCGCCTTCGCGATGTCGTTCAGCGACTGGCCCGGCTGGACCGTCACGGTAAGCGGGGCCGCGCCGTCGGCAGCGGACGCCGGCAGTTCGCCGGTGCCGGCCGCCCAGGCCGATGCGGTTGCGCCGAGCGCCAGGATCGCCAGCGCGCCACGCACGGCGCGCGACAGACGGGACTGCCGCGGAAACAAGGAAATTCGGGACATCGTTGGCTCTATCGCCGCGCGCGGGCGCGGCTCGGATTCGCGGTTGAAAGCGTCAATAAAGTTGCCGCAGAAATGCAAAAGCGTCGCGTGGAACGCGACGCTTTCGGCGGGTCTGTGCGTCGTAACCGCATAGTTTACTTCACGTGATCAGGTTCGGGCCGAATTCATCGCCGACAGGTGCAACCGATTGCGTGCGCGCGTCGGTGCGACCCGTGATCGGGCCGCGTGGGGTATCCGGTTGAGCACGCTGCGGCCGGCGCCCCCGATCGACCGGAAGTGCGCCTCGCTCAGATGCCCAGATGCAAAGCCATCCGGCCGCATCGCATGCCGAACGCATCCCGCATGCCTTTGCTCACTCAACGATGCGGTTCGCACAACCCGGGGGCCGACACGGAACCACGACCGGGGAATCAGGTGCGTTTGCTCAATAATTCGCGTTGCTTGCCGTTAATGGATTAACAAGCGCCAATCAAAATAAATCCAGTCGGCCATCACCCCATTCAAATGAATTTCAATTGATCGATAAGAGGCCAATTCCCCTCTCTGATCGTCGAATTGAACACCCTCGCCGCCAAACCCCCGCCCCACAAGGCTTTACCGCCCCGCCCAAGCTTCATTGCTCATACGAAATCGATCATTTCGACAACAATTCAATTTCATTACACAAAATTACACAGATCAAATAATTGCCGTCGCTAGGATCGTCCTCAAACAAGAATCGGCGCAGTTCGACCATCGCGCCCGCACCCGCCGGAACAGCGGAACGCGGTCGGCCTGACTGACGCCGTGAGATGTCAGGGAGGCATCGCGCAGTCGCACGACTGCATTTACTCACCAGCTCGTTACGGGGATCGAACATGGGCTATCAACAAGGCTTGAGCGGGTTGGCCGGCGCGGCGAACCATCTCGACGTGATCGGCAACAACATCGCGAACGCAAACACGGTTGGCTACAAGCAGGGGCGCGCGAACTTCGCCGACATGTACGCGAACTCGGTCGCGACGTCGACCAACACACAGATCGGCATCGGCACGCGACTCACGTCGGTGCAGCAACAATTCGGCCAGGGGACGATCAACTCGACGAAGTCGTCGCTCGACATCGCGATCAACGGCAACGGCTTCTTCCAGATGTCGAACAACGGCGTGACGACGTACTCGCGCGACGGTGTATTCCACCGCGACAAGAGCGGCGCCATCGTCGACGCGCAGAACCGCAACCTGATGGGCTATGCGGCAGGGCCGGGCGGCGCGATCAACACCGCGGCGACCGTGCCGCTGCAAGCGCCGACCACCAACATCGCGCCGCAGGCAACGACGAAGATCACCGGCCAGTTCAACCTGAATTCGCAGGACAAGGTGCCGGCCAAGACACCGTTCAACGCGGGCGACAACACCACGTACAACTACAATTCGTCGATCCAGGTGTACGACACGCTCGGTGGCTCGCAACAGGTGTCGATGTATTTCGCGAAGAACGCGGCAGGTACCTGGCAGGCCTACGCGGGCGTGCAGGGCCAGACGCCGACGAATCTCGGCACCGTCACGTTCGACGCATCGGGCCGGATCAGCTCGACGACGTCGGCCGCAACCGGCCAGCCGACGCCGAGCCTCGGCCAGTTCGCGTTCTCGATCCCCAACGCGTCGGGCGGCGCCAATCCGCAAAACCTGACGCTCGACCTGACCGGCACGACGCAGTTCGGCGGGAAAAGCGGCGTGAACAACCTCGCACAGGATGGCTTCGCGAGCGGCACGCTGACGACGTTCTCGATCGGCACCGACGGCAAGCTCACCGGCAATTACTCGAACGGCCAGAGCGCGGTGCTCGGCCTGATCGCGCTCGCGAACTTCAACAACCCGAACGGGCTCGAGAACATCGGCGGCAACCAGTATGTGGAAACCACCGCGTCGGGCGTGCCGCAGATCTCCGCGCCGGGCAGCACGAACCACGGCACGCTGCAGGGAAGCGCGCTGGAAAACTCGAACGTCAACCTGACGACCGAGCTCGTGAACCTGATCAAGGCGCAGCGCGATTACCAGGCGAATGCGCAGACGATCAAGACGCAGCAGGCCGTCGACCAGACGCTCCTGAACATGCGCTGACCCGCACATGAAAAACGCGCCGCGCCCGCCTTGATATCGTCAAGGCAGACGCGGCGCGCAATCTCGTGCACCGCGGCCCGCGCATCGCGGGCCGGACACGCCACTTACTTGTCGAGCAGGATGCGCAGCATGCGGCGCAGCGGCTCGGCCGCGCCCCACAGCAGCTGGTCGCCGACCGTGAACGCCGACAGGTATTCACCGCCCATCGCGAGCTTGCGCAGGCGGCCGACCGGCACCGTCAGCGTACCCGTGACGTTCGCCGGCGACAGGTCGCGCATCGACGCTTCACGCTCGTTCGGCACGACCTTCACCCAGTCGTTCGCCGATGCGAGAATGCCGTTGATCTCGTCGAGCGGCACGTCCTTGTTCAGCTTGATCGTCAGCGCCTGCGAGTGGCAGCGCATGGCGCCGATTCGCACGCACAGGCCGTCGACCGGAATCGAACCCGGCTCGCCCATCGCCGGCTTGCCGAGGATCTTGTTGGTTTCCGCGCCGCCCTTCCACTCTTCCTTCGACATCCCGTTGCCGAGATCCTTGTCGATCCACGGAATCAGCGAACCGGCGAGCGGCACGCCGAAGTTGCTCGTCGGCATCGCGTCGCTGTTCATCGCGGCCAGCACGCGGCGGTCGATGTCGAGGATCGCGGAAGCCGGATCGGCGAGTTGCGCCTGAACCGCGCCGTTCAGCGTGCCCATCTGCGCCAGCAGTTCGCGCATGTTCTGCGCGCCCGCGCCCGATGCGGCCTGGTAGGTCATCGCCGTCATCCAGTCGACGAGGTTCTCGCGGAACAGGCCGCCGAGCGCCATCAGCATCAGGCTGACCGTGCAGTTGCCGCCGATGAAGTTCTTCTGGCCCTTGACGAGCGCGTCCTTGATCACGTCGAGGTTGACCGGATCGAGGATGATGACCGCGTCGTCCTTCATCCGCAGCGACGATGCCGCATCGATCCAGTAGCCGTTCCAGCCGGCCGCGCGCAGCTTCGGGAACACGTCGTTCGTGTAGTCGCCGCCCTGGCACGTGATGATCACGTCGCACTTCTTCAGCTCGTCGACGTTGGTCGCGTCCTTGAGCGTAGTCTCGTTTTTCGCGAACGACGGCGCTTTGCCGCCCGTGTTGCTGGTGCTGAAAAACACCGGTTCGATCAGGTCGAAATCGCCCTCTTCCTGCATGCGCTGCATCAGGACGCTACCGACCATGCCGCGCCAACCTACGAGACCTACGTTCATGACTAACCCTTTGATGGAGCTTCCCCGCCATTCCGTCCCCGGTGTGACCGCGCGGGGAAATAGGCGGGCACGACGGACGATCAGCGTTTAATGATCGTTTTCGTGGTAATGGTTTTCGTGATGACGATGGCGCGCGCACCCGCACGGGCTGTGTTGCCGTGGAGTTTCAAGACCGGGGAGATCAGGGAAAGATGCGCCATCGTTCGAGTCTACACAAAGCCGGTGGCCCGCACAACGGCCAACCGCACGCGAACCGGCCGATTTCGCGGCCTGTTCGCGCCCTTTCTACATGATCGCGTTACAGCGCCGCGACCACCGCGTCGCCCATCGCCGTCGTGCCGACCTGCTGGCAACCCGGCGTCGCGATATCGCCCGTGCGGTAGCCCTGTTCGAGCACCGTTTTCACCGCACGCTCGATGCGATCGGCCTGCTCCGCGCGATTCAGCGAATAGCGCAGCATCATCGCGGCCGACAGGATCGTCGCGAGCGGGTTCGCGATGCCCTTGCCCGCGATGTCCGGCGCCGAACCGTGCGACGGTTCGTACAGGCCCTTGTTGTTCTTGTCGAGCGACGCCGACGGCAGCATGCCGATCGAGCCCGTCAGCATCGACGCTTCATCCGACAGGATGTCGCCGAACATGTTGCCCGTGACGATCACGTCGAACTGCTTGGGCGCCTTCGCGAGCTGCATCGCCGCGTTGTCGACGTACATGTGCGACAGCTCGACGTCCGCGTATTCCTTCGACACGTCGATCATGATGTCGCGCCAGAACTGCGACGTCTCGAGCACGTTCGCCTTGTCGACCGACAGCAGCTTCTTCGCGCGCTTGCGGGCCGCCTGGAACGCGACGTGCGCGATGCGGCGCACTTCCGGTTCCGAATAGCGCATCGTGTCGAAGCCTTCGCGCTCGCCCGCGAACAGGCCGTCCGGTGCGGCGCGCACGCCGCGCGGCTGGCCGAAGTAGATGTCGCCGTTCAGTTCGCGCACGATCAGGATGTCGAGGCCCGCGACCAGCTCGGGCTTCAGCGGCGACGCATCGACGAGCTGCGGATAGCAGATTGCCGGGCGGAAGTTCGCGAACAGCTCGAGGTGCTTGCGCAGCCCGAGGATCGCCTGCTCGGGGCGCAGCGCGCGCTCGAGCGAGTCGTACTTCCAGTCGCCTACGGCACCGAACAGGATCGCGTCGGCGTCCTTCGCGAGCTTCAGCGTCGCGTCGGGCAGCGGATGGCCGCTCGCCTCGTAGCCCGCGCCGCCGACCGGCGCCTGTTCGAGTTCGAACTTCTCGTCGAGTGCGTTCAGCACCTTCACCGCTTCATTGACGATTTCCGGACCGATGCCGTCGCCGGGCAGCACTGCAATCTTCATGCGAAATTCCTGACTGGGTAGGTTTTTATGGAGGCAGGCCGGCGAACGCGCCGCCGGCGCGCCCGCCCGAAAGGCGATCTCAGCCGACCAGCTTGGTGTTGAGCCACGGCTGCTTCACGAGGCGCTCGGCCTCGAACTGGCGGATCTTGTCCGCGTGGCGCAGCGTGAGGCCGATGTCGTCGAAGCCGTTCAGCAGGCAGTACTTGCGGAACGCGGCGATCTCGAACGGATACTCGCGGCCGTCGCCCGTGCGGACGACCTGCGCGTCGAGATCGACCGTCACCTCGAAGCCGTTGAACGCGACCGTCTCGTTGAACAGGTGATCGACCTGCTGCTCGGTCAGCACGATCGGCAGCAGGCCGTTCTTGTAGCAGTTGTTGAAGAAAATATCGGCGAAGCTCGGCGCGATGATCGCGCGGAAGCCGTACTGTTGCAGCGCCCACGGCGCATGCTCGCGCGAGCTGCCGCAACCGAAGTTCTTGCGTGCGAGCAGCACGGATGCGCCCTGGTAGCGCGGCTGGTTCAGCACGAAGTCGGGATTCAGCGGGCGCTTCGAGTTGTCCTGGCCCGGCTCGCCGTGATCGAGATAACGCCATTCGTCGAACGCGTTCGGACCGAAGCCCGTGCGCTTGATCGACTTCAGGAACTGCTTCGGGATGATCGCGTCGGTGTCGACGTTCTCGCGATCGAGCGGCGCCACGACGCCGGTATGCACTGTGAATTTTTCCATGATCCGTCTATCCGGTTGAAGGGCCGGCGTTCAGCCGGCGCACATCGACAAATTCTCGGTGGGGGACGTCACTCCGCGGCGCGCTTCAGCGCGCTGCCGGCAGCGTTGACGTCCTGCCCGAAGCCCTGGACGGTATTGCAGCCCGCCAGGCCGAAGCCCAGCCCTGCGAGCGCCAGCGCGGCAACCAGCCGCGCAATGATCTTCGATGCCGTCACGCGTTACCCCAGCTGGCGAATGTCGACGAAATGGCCTTCGATGGCCGCGGCCGCCGCCATCGCGGGGCTCACGAGGTGCGTGCGACCGCCCGCGCCCTGCCGGCCTTCGAAGTTGCGGTTCGACGTCGATGCGCAGCGCTCGCCCGGCTCGAGCCGGTCGGCATTCATCGCGAGGCACATCGAGCAGCCCGGCTCGCGCCATTCGAAGCCGGCGTCCGTGAACACCTTGTCGAGCCCTTCGCGCTCGGCCTGTGCCTTCACGAGGCCCGAGCCCGGCACGACCATCGCGAGCCGCACGTTCGACGCGACGCGACGGTTCAGCTTCTTCACGACATACGCGGCTGCGCGGATGTCTTCGATTCGCGCGTTCGTGCACGAGCCGATGAAGATCTTGTCGACCTTGATCGATTCGATCGGCGTGTTCGGCTCGAGCGCCATGTAGGCCAGCGCACGCTCCATCGCATCGCGCTTGACCGGATCCTTCTCGCGCTCGGGATCGGGCACGCGGCCGTCGATCGACGTGACCATTTCCGGCGACGTGCCCCACGTGACCTGCGGGACGATTTCGGCGGCGTTCAGCTCGACCACGCGATCGAACTGCGCGCCGTCGTCCGACTTGAACTGGCGCCAGTATTCGACGGCCTGGTCCCATTCCGCGCCGGTCGGCACGAACGGGCGGCCCAACAGGTAATCGATCGTCGTGTCGTCCACCGCAACCATGCCGGCGCGCGCGCCAGCCTCGATCGCCATGTTGCAGACGGTCATGCGGCCTTCCATCGTCAGCGCGCGGATCGTCGAGCCGCCGAATTCGATCGCGTAGCCCGTGCCGCCGGCCGTGCCGATCTTGCCGATGATCGCGAGCACGATGTCCTTCGCGGTACAGCCGCGCGGCAACGTGCCCTCGACCTTCACGAGCATGTTCTTGCTCTTCTTCTGCAGCAGGGTTTGGGTGGCGAGCACGTGCTCGACTTCCGACGTGCCGATGCCGTGCGCGAGCGCACCGAACGCGCCGTGCGTCGACGTATGCGAATCGCCGCACACGATCGTCATGCCCGGCAGCGTCGCGCCCTGTTCCGGCCCGATGATGTGGACGATGCCCTGGCGCACGTCGTTCATCTTGAACTGCGTGATGCCGAACGCATCGCAGTTCGCGTCGAGCGTGTCGACCTGGAGCTTCGAGACGGGATCGGCGATGCCGTGGCTGCGATCGGTGGTCGGCACGTTGTGGTCCGACACGGCCAGGTTCGCGCTGATGCGCCACACCGGACGCTGCGCCATCTTCAGCCCTTCGAACGCCTGCGGGCTCGTGACTTCATGCAGCAGCTGACGGTCGATGTAGAGCAGGGTCGTGCCGTCTTCCTCGGTGTGGACCACGTGGGTGTTCCACAGTTTGTCGTAGAGAGTCTGTGCCATGGGTATGCGGGGTCGTTGTGACTACAAGCCTTGCGGATGTGATCGATTATGCCACGCAAAATCCGCCCACGGAGTACCACGATAACGAAAAAAGTGAATAAAAACAGTGGGTTGGGTGGTACACGCGATACCCGGATAAGCATTACCCGGCAACGCGGGCACCACGGCGCGGTGGCCACTGCCGCCACCGCGCTGCGCATGTCACGGCGACACGCGAAAGGACATGACGGTTCCGGAATGGAAGAGGTCGATGAACGGGAGATGTTCCGCGAACGCCCGGCAGTGTCAGCCGTTCGGGTACTCGCGGTTGATCAGGTCGAGCCGCAGCATGCCCAGTTGCACGCCGACGTTGCTCAGCAGGTAGAGATCGCGGCGCCGCAATGCCGGCATCTGCGCGGACGCGTCGTAAAGCGACGGTAGCGCCAGGCCCGCCGGCACCGCGGCCTGCATCCCCGCGGCGTTCGACACGCGCACGGCAAGCGACGCCTGATCCGTATGGGTGACGACCCCGACGTTGCCGAGTGCCGCAGCCGAGCCGGCCCGCTTGACGATCGCGGCAGCGACGCCGTCTGGCGTCGGGATCGGGCTGCCGGCGGCCAGGGCCGGGGTCGCGATCGACGTCACGCCGGCCGTCAGCCCGTATTTCGACGCGAGCACGCTCGCGACTTCCTGCTGCGCGAAGATCCGCACGGCAACTGTCTGGCGCAGCAGGAACACGGCGTCGGCAATCGCCTCGTTCACCGGGCCCGGCACCGGCGCGGCGCGACTGCCGAAGCTGAGGGCGACAATCGTGTTGATGGCCGTGTTCTGGACGGTCGGCGGCAGCCACGAGAAAAACGGTTCGAACAGGTAGCCGGTCTCGTCGGTGGCGGCAGCGCGGTCGTTCAGTTCGTTCGTCAGCTTGCCGAGCATCTGGCGTTGCAGTTCGGCGTCTGAAACGGGCGCGTCGCTCGCGAAGGCCGGCGTACCGGCGGCGCCGGTCGCGGCCAGCGCGGAAGCGGAAACGGAAGCGAGAAAATGGCGGCGGGTCTTCATGGTCATCGGAATCGGGAAAGAGAAAATGCGTCAGCCCTTCGGGAACGCCTGCATCGTCGCGCCGATCGCACGGCCGAGCATCTGCGCATACATGTCGTGCACGAGGTACAGGCTGCGGTTACGCGTCCACGGCTGGCCCGACAGCGGGTCGTAAAGCGTCGGCAACGACACCTCGGCAACCGCGGCCGCCTTCATGCCCGCCTGTTGCGAGGTCTGGATGCAGCGCTTCGCGTGGTCCCGATGACCGACCACCGCGACGCTGCCCATCGCTGCCGCGCCGCCCGCGCGCGCCACGGCCTCGGCGGCCACGCCCGCCGTACTGAGGTACACGATCGTGCCGTCGCTCGCGATCACGGGCTCGATCGACGACAGCACGTCGGCGCCCATCCCGTATTTCGACACGAGAAAGCGCGCAATCTCCCACTGCGCGTAGACCTTGACCGGTTTCAGTTGCCGAATACGGTAGACGGCGTCCGCGAGCGCTTCGTTGACGGGCCCCGGATCGGGCAGCGCGGACTGGTTGCCGCCCGTGCTCGACGTATTGCCGCTTGCCGCGTTCGGGCGATTGCCGAAGCTGTATGCGACGATCGCGCCGATTTGCGCGGCCGGCACCGTCGGCAGGTCCCACGTGAAGCCGACATCGGTCAGCGCAGGCACGATCGCGTTGACCGTCGCGGCATCGCCGAGCTGCGCGTTGAGCTTCGCGGACATTTGCGCGGCCAGCGCCTCATCGGTGACGGGCGCCGACGTGACGTCGTCGCCACCGCAAGCGCTCAACAACGGCGCCACGGCAACCGCGGGTGCGGCAGCCAGGAATTTTCTGCGTAAAGAAGCCGACGGGGTTCGATTCATGAGAAATACGAAATGATGCGAGCAACGCCAGCAGCCGATCACGACGTTGCAAATCGCGGGTTCACGGGAATGACGACCTGTTGCGTCGCACGGTTGGGCGATGGATGGCAGGGTCGACGCTCGAATCGAATCGCTGCGCATCGGTCGATCGACGATGCGGGATCGTAGTGGGCGTTTATTAAATCGCGGTGAACCTGTCGATCGAATGCGGACGATCGTCACGCTGTTTCATCGATGGACGCACGCGTTTCATCCATGGCGAGCATGTGCGGCCACCGTTTCATCGGTGGCGAGCGACGTGATTCGCCCGCCTCGTCGGGCGCTGCACATCGCGCTCCTGATTTCGAGATACGATGGCGCAACGCGCATGCCCCCCACGATCCGGATCCGGAGCCCCCGCCATGAAGCTCGGCCTGAACGAATCGCTCGCCCGCCTCGACGAAGATGGCACGCTGTTCACGACGCTGTTTCGCCACGGTACGCTCGACGTCGAGCTGTACCGGCCGCGCATCGAGGACAAGCAGAAGCCGCATACGCGCGACGAGGTCTACGCGATCGCCACGGGCACGTCACGCGTCGTCGTCGCCGGACGCGAATACGAAGTCGCGGCCGGCGACGTGCTGTTCGTCCCGGCACACGCGGAACACCGCTTCATCGGCTTCTCCGACGACTTCTCGACGTGGGTGTTCTTCTACGGCCCCGAAGGCGGCGAGCGCGGCGCATAACGCATGTACGACGCACACGCGACGCACGCGGCACTTTTCCTGCGATCGCCTAGACTGTCTATTCGCAGCGGGTGGCGCGCGACGCGCGGCCGCCCGGTCGTCACGATGCCGGCGGCAGCCGGTTCAACGAACGGGAAGACAGCATGCGATACGAACTGTATTACTGGCCCGAGATCCAGGGCCGGGGCGAGTACGTGCGGCTCGCGCTCGAAGCGGCCGAAGCCGATTATGTCGACGTCGCGCGTGAATCGGGGCGCGGCATGGGCGTGCCGGCAATGATGCGGATGATGGACAGCTCGAAGGCGGAATGCGTGCCGTTCGCGCCGCCGTTCCTGAAAGCCGGCGACGTCGTCATCGGGCAAACCGCGAACATCCTGCTGTTTCTCGGCGCGCGGCTGGGGCTCGCGCCCGCCGACGAAGCCGGCCGGCTGTGGGTGCACCAGCTTCAGTTGACCGTCGCCGATTTCGTCACCGAGATCCACGACACGCACCATCCGATCGCAAGCGGCCTCTACTACGAGGATCAGCAGGCGGAAGCCGCCGAGCGTGCCGCCGATTTCCTCGAAAACCGGCTGCCGAAATTCCTCGGATACTTCGAGCGTGTACTCGCACAGAATCCGCACAAGAGCGGCTACCTCGCCGGCAACGCACTCAGCTATGCGGACCTGTCGATGTTCCAGTTGATCGAGGGCCTGCGCTACGCGTTTCCGAAAGCGATGAAGCGTGCGGAGCGGCAGATCGCGGCGCTGGTTGCACTGCACGACCGCGTTGCACTGCATACGCCTGTTGCGCTCTATCTCGAGTCGGAACGCCGCATCCCGTTCAACGACATGGGCATCTTCCGGCACTATCCGGAGCTGGACAAGTAACGCAGGCACGGCATCCGCGCCGCTTCCCTCATGTAGGGCAGCGGATGCCCCCTGCTCACGCGGCGACCGGCGTCTCGTGCAGATGACGCCGCGCGCCAGCCGCATGCATCGGAGCCGGCCGGACAAAACATGCCGGCTCCCGTTGTCGCGCTTTCCGTACCAGGCAGTCAGTGCGACTGCCCGTGCTGCGTGGTCGCTGCATCGACGGCTTCGACCGAACGCGTCAGCCACGGCCCGATGTCCATCTCCTCGTAGCGCACGAGCCGGCTCTTGCGCGCCCGGCGATACGCCCACCAGATCGCGACGAACAGCGGAATCCACACGTAGATCGATAGCACTTCCATCCAGTCGATGCGGGCCGCGAAGAACGCCTGGTAATCCTGCCCGAGCGAGATCACGATGCAGATCGCGATCGCGAACAGCGGCCCGAACGGGAACCATTTCGCGCGGTACGGCAGCTGATCGAGCCGGTAGCCCTGCTTCAGGAACCCCTTGCGGAACCGGTAATGGCAGACCGCGATGCCGAGCCACGCGATGAAGCCGGTGATGCCGACCGTATTCAGCAGCCACAGATAGATGCTCTGGTTGTTGGTCAGCGACGTGAGGAAGCACAGCCCGCCGACGGCCATCGTCGCGTACAGCGCGTTGCGCGGCACGCCGCCCGGCGACAGCGTCGCGAACATCGCCGGCGCGCGCCCTTCCGCCGCGAGGTTGTACAGCATCCGCGTGGCCGCGTAAGTCCCGGAATTGCCGGCCGACAACACGGCCGTCAGGATCACGAGATTCATCGCGCCGGCCGCGAGCCGAAATCCCGCATGGCTGAACACCAACGTGAACGGGCTCACGCCGATGTCGGTCACGTCGCTCTTCAGCAGGTTCGGGTCCGTGTACGGCACCAGCAGCCCGATCACGAAGATCGCGAACACGTAGAACAGCATGATCCGCCAGAAGATCTGCTTCACCGCGCGCGGGATCGTCTTGCGCGGGTTTTCCGATTCGCCGGCCGTGATCCCGACCAGCTCGGTGCCGAGAAACGAGAAGCCCGCGATCAGCGCGACGCTCATCATCGCGTGCACGCCGCCGACGAACGGCGCATCGCCCGTCGTGAAGTTGCGCAAGCCGACCGGATGCCCGTTCCCGATCAGGCCGGCGGCGATCAGCAGCCCCGCCGCGATGAACGCGACCACGGTGACGACCTTGATCAGCGAGAACCAGTATTCCGATTCGCCGAAGCCGCGCACCGACAGCGTATTCAGCAGGAAGATCAGCACGAGGAAACCGGCGCCCCACCAGATGCCGGGTACGGTTGGAAACCAGTAGCGCATCACGATCTGCGCGGCGACCAGCTCGATCGCGATCGTCACGGCCCAGCTGTACCAGTAGGTCCAGCCGAGCGCGACGCCGAAGCCTTCGTCGACGTACTTCTCGCCGTAGATCGCGAACGAGCCCGATACCGGCATCAGCGCGGCCATCTCGCCGAGGCCCGTGACGACGAAGTACACCATCAGCCCGATCGCGATATACGCGGCGATCGCCCCGCCCGGCCCCGCCTGCGCGACCGACGCCCCCGACGCGACGAACAACCCCGTGCCGATCGAGCCGCCGATCGCGATCATCGCGATGTGGCGGCCCTGCAGACGGCGCTTCAGTGTCGTCCCGGACGGTGCGGCCGTCTCCGCTGCCGCTTGCAAAGCATCCATAGTGTTCACCCTGATTGGATTCGGGCCCGACGATTTGATTCGGAATGCAAATCGTCAGGCCGGGTCATTCGCGTCGGAGCCGGCCCTTCCCGGCCGGCCGCATCACACGACGCTGCGCTTGATCGCCTGCAGTTCGGCCGTCGTCACGATCTTCTCGATCCGGAACCGCGGGCTTTCCAGCCACAGGTTCGCGATCCGCCGGTACTCGTCGAGATCCTCGCACGCGAGCCGCACGAGGAAATCGAACGTGCCGCTGACGAGCCAGCAATCGAGCACCGCCGGATTCGCGCGCATTTCGTCCTCGAACGGCGCCTGCGAACGCCCGTGGTCGGCCAGCGTGATCTGCGCGATCACGACGATCGGCTTGGTCGCGCGCGGCGCCTTGATCACCGCGCGGTACCCTTCGATCACCCCAAGCGCCTCGAGCCGCTCCACGCGCGCCTGGCACGGCCGCGGCGTGAGGTTCACGAGCTCGGACAGCTTCCGGTAGGAAATCCGCCCGTCGGTGCGCAGGATGTCGAGGATCCGGAGATCGATCTTGTCGAGCTGCATCTTCTTGTCGGTCATCCGCGTTCGCTCCGGTCGGGTCGTGGCTGATGCGCGGAACGTCTCCGGTTCCGCGCGGGGGCCACATTATCCGGCCGAAGCGGCCGCGCGCCAATCGGCTAGAACCGCAGCGACAGGCAGGTCAGGCCGCCGTCCATCTTGCGGAACTCGCTCGTATCGATCACGTGCAGCGGCAGCCCGAGCGACGCGATCGCGTCGTGCACGCGCGGGTAGCCGGCCGGGGTGATCAGCGTGCCGTTCACGCGCAGCGTGTTGCCCGCGTATTCGTCGGCGGCCGAAATCGCGATCCGGCGATAGTCGGCGAAGGCCGGATGCGCGGCCAGCGCTTCGGTGACGAGCAGCGTGTCGTCGCCGAGCGCGTTGACGACCGACTTGAGATGCAGGCCGGCACCCACCGGCACCGCGACGACCGAATAGCCGTAGCGCGACACGAGCGAGTCGAATGCGGCGATGCCGTCGGCGTCGGTACGGCCCGTCAGGCCGATGTAGAAGCGCTTGCCGACCTGCATCACGTCACCGCCGTCGAGCCGGCCCGCCTGCATCGGCAGCAGGTCGCGATGCGCGGCCAGCGCCGCTTCGATATGCACCGTCTCGCCCCGCCGCGCCGGCGCACCGGGGCGCGTGATCACCGCGAATTCGGGCGTCACCACCGCGGTGTCCTCGACGAAGTGCGAATCGGGGAATGCCTCCAGCGGCGGCAGTTCGGTCAGCGCGACGCCGAGCGTGCGCAGCGCTTCGCAATACGCGTGGAACTGGGTGAGCGTCTTGTCGTAATCGGGCGCGCCGAGTTCGGCCGTGGTCAGGCCCGCGCCACAGGATGGCGCGGGGCGGCGAACGATCGCTTGCGTGAATTGCATCGACTCCTCCATGGTCAGCGCCGCACCCGTGCTTCACGCGGGGCGGCTGCGTTGTGTCCGGACCATTATCGGAAGCCAAATTGCGCAATTCGCGTCGATTTCGGCTGCGCCGACAGCCGATTGCGTCGAATTGCGCTCGACACGCAGCGGATTCGGCAGCCCGCCGTTCGCCACCCGGCGAGCCGTCGCTTTCACGGGCGGCACGCTGGCTACGCGCCCGCCCCGAACCCCATCTGCGAACGGCCGAGCACCGTGAGATCGTCCTCCCCGCCCCGCCCGTCGAATTCGACCTCGAAATGATCGGCAGGGAAATCGGGCGGGCTCTCGCCGCGCAGGAACGCAGCGCGTTGGCGCTGCAGGTACGCGTCGTTCTTCGCGCAACCGGGCGCGGCGGCGATGTACATCACGTTGCTGTCGCCGCTACCGCGATGCGCATCCTCGACCGCGTGCACGACGTCGCCGTGCCAGAACACCGCATCGCCCGGCTCCATGTGCGGGATCGGCACCAGCGCGTCGAGCAGCAGCGCGTGCCATTCGGGCCGGATCGACAGCGCGCGGCCCGGGCGCGCGCCGCACAGGTCGTCGTCGGCCACGTCGTCCTGCAACGCCCGCAGCACGACATAGGCCATCGCGTTCGCCACCGGGATCAACTGCAGCGTGCCGTCGCCGGGACCCTGCGGCGTCAGTGCGGTCCAGCCCTGGAACGTGCGGAACATCGAGCACACGGCCGGCGACGGAATCTCCTCGACATCGGGACGAAACGCCGCGTCGTACGGGTCGTAATCGCGCCAGCGGCCGGCCAGCACGTGACGGTAGACCTTGCGGAAATTGGCGCCGAGCCAGCGTTCGACGGAACCGCCGTCGACATGCGGCGACAGCCCGAGCGACGTCGAGCCGGGCGGGCGGCGACGAATCCGGTCCGCATAGGCCGGCACCTGGTCGGGATCGAAGTGCGTGCGGCCGCCGTCCGTGTGCCGCCACAGGCGGTTCAGGAACACGCGCGCTTGAGTCAACGCAGGCGACTGGCGCGCAGCCACCTGCGGCTTCGACCAGTAAACGCCGTAGATCTGCGGCTTGCCCGACGCGAGGTTGCCGAAATAGCGGTCCTCGGCACGTGCGTGCAGCCGGTCGGTGAAGCGGTTCGCGTCCAGGTAGGCACCGATCTCGTCGTTCCAGTCGCGCGCCTGCTGCGCATCGAATACGCCACGGATCACGACCGCGCCGTGCGTGCGGATCGCGGCAACCGCTTGCGGATCGACGGTCGCGCCCGCGATGTCCGCGAACGGCACCACCGGAATGACGTCACGACCATGCGCATGCGCGCGGCGAATCACATCGACCTGCCGCGCGATGTCGCCCTCCAGTTCGCGGAACGTGGCCGCATAACCGGGCAGGTCGGTGCGCAGCGCCCTTTTCGCGTCGCGAATCGCGGCAGGCAAGTCGTCAATCGTCAGTTGCATCGTGGTCTCCTCGCTGACAGGTGTCGTGATGTGCTGTCAGCGTACGGCCGGCGCGCAGTCGCGATTACCACTATCCGGCCAACTATCGATACAATCCTGACAACCGGGCATCACGCCGGACGATGGCAGACCACGCACAGCTTGTTGCCGTCCGGATCGCGGAAATACGCGCCGTAATAGTCGCGGTGATAGTCCGGCCGCAGGCCCGGCGGCCCTTCGCAGGTGCCGCCGTGGCGCAGCGCGAGCGCGTGGCAGCGATCGACGTGCGCGCGGGTCGGCGCAACGAACGCGATCGTGTGGCCATTGCCCGGTTCGGGCGCGCGGCCGTCGAGCGGGTGGCCGAAGAAGAACAGCGGCCGGTCGGTGTCGGCCGGCATCCAGCCCGACCAGCCGTCCGGCTCGCGGAATTTCAGGCGCAGCCCGAGTTCCGCGAACAGCGGCGCGTAGAAATCGTAGGCGCGCGCGGTGTCGGCCACCCCCACGCAAACATGTGAAAACATGGCATCGCTCCGTCGTGACGATCGCTCACGATCATGCCACGGCGGGATGCCGGCACTCCCCCGGAGGCCGCAATGAAACCGCAGTACGAGCACGTGACGTTCGCCCCCGGCTGTTCGATCCGCGTCTATCACCGCCAGCTCGCGCGCATCCCGTTCGAATGGCATCGCCATCCCGAGTACGAACTGACGCTGACGCTCAACAGCCGCGGCCGGCGCTTCATCGGCGATTACGTCGCGCACTACGCGGACGACGACCTGGTGCTCGTGCCACCCAACCTGCCGCATACGTGGTCGTCGAATGCACGCATCGATCGAGATGCGCCTGAAGTCGCGCTCGTCATCTGGTTCGACGGCGACTGGGCGCGGCGTCTGGCCGACTGTTGCCCCGAATACGCACCGCTGCGCTCACTGCTGCGGCGTGCCGCACCGGGCCTGCGCTTCGATACGGACGCGGCCCGCACGATGCGCGCACGGCTGCCGCAGCTGCTCGATCCGTCGCCGCGCACCCGGCTCGCGGCCGCGCTCGACACGCTCGCCGATCTCGCGGAAGCCGGCGGCGAACCGCTCGCCACCGCACACGCGTACGAGCGGGCCGACGGCACGACACGCCAAACCGACGCAGCCGCCCCCGAAGCCGAACGCCTCGACCGCGTGCTTGACGCGATCGACCGGCACTTCCACGAGCCGTTGCGCATCGACGCGCTCGCGGCCACCGCGCATATGTCCGAACGCACTTTGCAGCGGCTGTTCGTCCGGCATCTCGGCGAAAGCGTCGGCCGCTACGTGCAGCGGCTGCGGCTCGCGCACGCGTGCCGTCATCTCGTCGGCACCGACTGGCCGATCGCGACGGTGGCTGCGCGCTGCGGCATTCCGAATGCCGCGAACTTCAACCGCCAGTTCCTCGCCGCACGCGGGATGACGCCCGGCGCATACCGGCAGTTCTTCGTGCAGCACGGCCACGCGCCCGATCACGACGCACCCGCACTCGACACGCGCCCGCCGTCGCTGGAACGCCGCGCGGGCCGGAGCGAACCGCGACCGCCCAAATGAAAACACCCCGACGGGATGACCCGTCGGGGTGTCGTGGCGTTGCGATCGCCCGACGCGAGCGGCCTGCCGGCCGTTCGCGCCGCGCACGACTTAACGTGCGTTGAGCGGCTTCGCTTCGCGCGGCGTATCGCCGATGAACAGCTGACGCGGACGGCCGATCTTCTGTTCCGGATCGCCGATCATTTCGTTCCACTGTGCGATCCAGCCGACCGTACGTGCCATCGCGAAGATACACGTGAACATCGACGTCGGGATGCCCAGCGCGCGCTGGACGATGCCCGAGTAGAAGTCGACGTTCGGGTACAGCTTGCGCGACACGAAGTATTCGTCTTCCAGCGCGATCTTCTCGAGCTGCATCGCGAGCTTGAACAGCGGGTCGTCGTGCAGGCCCAGTTCGTTCAGCACTTCGTAGCACGTTTCGCGCATCAGCTTCGCACGCGGGTCGTAGTTCTTGTACACGCGGTGACCGAAGCCCATCAGCTTCACGCCCGAATTCTTGTCCTTCACCTGCTTGATGAATTCGGGGATGTTGTCCGGCGAACCGATCTGCTCGAGCATGTTCAGCGCGGCTTCGTTCGCACCACCGTGCGCCGGGCCCCACAGACAGGCGATACCGGCAGCGATACAGGCGAACGGGTTCGCGCCCGACGAGCCGGCCAGGCGGACGGTCGACGTCGATGCGTTCTGCTCGTGGTCGGCGTGCAGGATCAGGATACGGTCGAGCGCGCGGACGAGCACGTCGTTGACCTTGTACTCTTCGCACGGGTTCGAGAACATCATGTGCATGAAGTTCGCGCTGTACGACAGCGAGTTCTTCGGATACACGAACGGCTGGCCGATGCTGTACTTGTACGCCATCGCGACGAGCGTCGGCAGCTTCGCGATCATGCGGATCGCCGACACTTCACGGTGACGCGGATCGTTGATGTCGAGCGAGTCGTGGTAGAACGCCGACAGCGCGCCGACTGCAGCGACCAGGATCGCCATCGGGTGCGCGTCGCGACGGAAGCCGCGGAAGAAGAAGTGCATCTGCTCGTGCACCATCGTGTGCTTCGTGACGGTGTCGACGAATTCCTTCTTTTGCGCTGCGTTCGGCAGTTCGCCCTTCAGCAGCAGGTAGCAGCTTTCGAGGAAGTCCGCGTTTTGCGCGAGGTTGTCGATCGGGTAGCCGCGGTACAGCAGCTCGCCCTTGTCGCCGTCGATGTACGTGATCGCCGAATTACAAGCTGCCGTCGACATGAAGCCCGGGTCGTACGTGAACTTGCCGGTCTGGCCGTACAGCTTGCGGATGTCGATCACGTCCGGGCCCATCGTGCCCTTGTAGATCGGCAGTTCGACGCTCGGCGAGTTGTCGCTGAACGATAGCGTGGCTTTAACATCAGACGGAGTCATGGCACATCCTCAATCGAAATAAAGAAACGGGATTCGATAACGGGCACAGCGTGTTACACCTTGGCGTTACACGTTGCGCAGCATCTCCAACAGCCGGTGAATATCCGGGCTGTCTAGGTCGCCTTCTGGTTCCTTGCGCGCGAGGAGCAAGTCCATCAGGTCGTTGTCGCTCAGATCGAGCAGGCGCGACAACGCGCCTACGTCTGCATCGGTGAGGTCATGCTCGTATCTGCTGAAGAAACGCTCGAAAATGATGTCGTTCTCCAGCAGACCCCGCCGCGCACGCCAGCGAAGGCGTGCGCGACGGTGCGGGTCGGATTGATGCGAATCGTCGCTCATCACAACTCAGACTCCCGCAGGGCCGCCCCAAGGAAGTCGACGCCCCCTCGGGGGGCAGCGAACGCAGTGAGCTTGGGGGTCATCATATTAAACCGCGCGGCGAACCATCAGTTCCTTGATCTTGCCGATCGCCTTCGTCGGGTTCAGGCCCTTCGGGCAAACGTCGACGCAGTTCATGATCGTGTGGCAACGGAACAGACGGTACGGGTCTTCCAGGTTGTCGAGACGCTCGCCGGTGGCCGTGTCGCGGCTGTCCGCGATGAAGCGGTAAGCCTGCAGCAGGCCCGCCGGGCCGACGAACTTGTCCGGGTTCCACCAGAAGCTCGGGCACGACGTCGAGCAGCTTGCGCACAGAATGCACTCGTACACGCCGTCGAGCTCGTCGCGCTCTTCCGGCGACTGGAGGCGTTCCTTCTCCGGCGGCGGCGCGTCGTTGATCAGGTACGGCTTGATCGAGTGGTACTGGTTGAAGAAGTGCGTCATGTCGACGATCAGGTCGCGCACGACGGGCAGGCCCGGCAGCGGACGCAGCACGATCTTCTGCGGCAGGTCGTTCAGGTTCGTCAGGCACGCGAGACCGTTCTTGCCGTTGATGTTCATCGCGTCCGAACCGCACACGCCTTCACGGCACGAACGGCGGAACGACAGCGTCTCGTCCACGGCCTTCAGCTTGACCAGTGCGTCGAGCAGCATGCGCTCGTGCTCGAGCTCCAGCTCGTACGTCTGCATGCGCGGCGCTGCGTCCTTGTCCGGATCGTAGCGGTAGACTTCAAAAATGCGTTTTGCCATTTCGGATTCCTTTGACTCGGCTTAGAACGTGCGCGGCTTCGGCGGCACGGATTCGACCGTCAGCGGCTTCATTTGAACCGGCTTGTAGTCGAGGCGATCGCCTTCGCTGTACCACAGCGTGTGGCGCAGCCAGTTCTCGTCGTCGCGGTGTTCGTAGTCGCTGTGGGCGTGTGCGCCACGGCTTTCCTTGCGTGCTTCCGCCGACACCATCGTTGCGCGAGCGACTTCGATCAGGTTCTCCAGCTCGAGCGCTTCGACGCGCGCGGTGTTGAACACCTTCGACTTGTCCTTCAGGTGGATGTTTTCCACGCGTGCCTTCAGGCCGGCCATCTGGTCGACGCCTTCCTTCAGCAGCTCCGACGTGCGGAACACGCCTGCGTGCTTCTGCATCGTCGAGCGGATGTCGTTCGCGACGTCCTGCGTGTATTCACCCGAGGTCGACTTGTCGAGCTTCGCCAGACGTGCCAGCGAGAATTCGCCCGCATCGGCCGGCAGCGGCTTGTGTTCCTTCTGGTTCTTCACGTGCTCGACGATGTGGTTGCCGGCCGCACGGCCGAACACCACGAGGTCCAGCAGCGAGTTCGTGCCGAGGCGGTTCGCGCCGTGCACGGACACGCACGAGCATTCGCCCACTGCGTAGAAACCGTTGACCGGATCCTTGTGACCGCCGCGCGTCGTGCCGACGACCTGACCGTGGATGTTGGTCGGGATGCCGCCCATCTGGTAGTGGATCGTCGGGACGACCGGGATCGGTTCCTTGATCGCGTCGACGTTCGCGAACTTCAGCGCGATTTCGCGGATCGACGGCAGACGCTTCATGATCGTCTCGGCGCCGATGTGCGACAGGTCGAGCAGCACGTGATCCTTGTTCGGACCCACGCCGCGGCCTTCCTTGATTTCCTGGTCCATCGAACGCGACACGAAGTCACGCGGCGCCAGATCCTTCAGCGTCGGCGCGTAGCGCTCCATGAAACGCTCGCCGTTCGCGTTGCGCAGGATACCGCCTTCGCCGCGCACGCCTTCGGTGATCAGCACGCCCGCGCCGGCCACGCCAGTCGGGTGGAACTGCCAGAACTCCATGTCCTGCAGCGCGATGCCCGAACGCGCAGCCATGCCGAGGCCGTCGCCGGTGTTGATGAACGCGTTGGTCGATGCCGCGAAGATCCGGCCTGCGCCGCCCGTCGCGAACAGCGTCGTCTTGCCTTCCATGATGTAGACGTCACCCGTCTCCATCTCGAGGGCCGTCACGCCGAGCACGTCGCCTTCCGCGTCGCGGATCAGGTCGAGCGCCATCCATTCGACGAAGAATTGCGTCTTCGCTTCGACGTTCTGCTGGTACAGCGTGTGCAGCAGCGCGTGACCGGTACGGTCGGCGGCCGCGCAGGCGCGCTGCACCGGCTTCTCGCCGTAGTTCGCGGTGTGGCCGCCGAACGGGCGCTGGTAGATCGTGCCGTCCGCGTTACGGTCGAACGGCATGCCGAAGTGCTCGAGTTCATATACGACGTTCGGCGCTTCACGGCACATGAATTCGATCGCGTCCTGGTCGCCGAGCCAGTCGGAGCCCTTGATCGTGTCGTAGAAGTGGAAGTGCCAGTTGTCTTCGCTCATGTTGCCGAGCGACGCACCGATACCGCCCTGCGCGGCCACCGTGTGCGAACGGGTCGGGAACACCTTCGACAGCACGCCGACCGACAGGCCCGCGCGCGACAGTTGCAGCGCTGCGCGCAAGCCGGAGCCGCCCGCGCCGACGATCACCACATCGAACTTGCGGCGCGGGAGATTAGTTTTGATTGCAGCCATTCTTTACACTCTCCAGAGAATCTGCGCGGCGTAGCCCGCACATGCGAGCAGCCAGACGATGGTCAGCGATTGCAGCAGCAGGCGCACACCGACGGGCTTCACGTAGTCCATCCAGATGTCGCGCACGCCGACCCATGCGTGGTAGAAGAGGGAAAGCAGCATCACGAAGGTCGCGAGCTTCATCCATTGCGCGGCGAAGATCGATGCCCAGCCTTCGTACGAGAAATCGTGCGCGCCGAAGAACAGGACGAGCAGGATGACCGTGTAGACCGCCATGATCGTGGCGGTGATGCGCTGCGCGAGCCAGTCGCGCAGGCCGTAGTGGGCGCCGACGACGAGGCGCTTCGAGCCGATTCGGTTATTGGCTGCCATTTTCTTAGAATGCTCCGAACAG
Organism: Burkholderia sp. AU31624; assembly: GCF_020420065.1. NCBI lineage: Bacteria > Pseudomonadati > Pseudomonadota > Betaproteobacteria > Burkholderiales > Burkholderiaceae > Burkholderia > Burkholderia sp. AU31624. The sequence goes on along the minus strand of NZ_JAIZRT010000002.1, from coordinate 830,062 downwards.
TTTGAGTGCCATGGCGATCGTCAGCGCGATCGAGACGACAAAGACGACGACTGCCGTCCGCTTGCCGCCTTCCTTCGTGACGGCGTCGTGGTTGACGTCCATCAGCAGGTGGCGAATGCCGGCGCAGAAATGGTGGAAGAAGGCCCACGACAGTGCGAGGACGATCAGCTTGACGATGATGTTGGAGAGGAAAGCCTTGAAGACTTCGAAGCTGAGCTCGGACGTGAGGCTCTGGTCGAAGAGGAACAGCAGGAACGGCAGGAACAAGAACAGCAGCGCGCCGCTGACTCGGTGGAGAATCGACAAAGTCGCTGCCAGCGGCATGCGATATTTCATCGTGATATCGGCGAGTCCGATGTTCCGGTATTCCGGCCTCGGCTTTCTTACTGCATCAGTCATGCTAGACCCCTACTATGTTGTCACACTAATCCGCGATTTTAGCGCCTTTTTATATCGCGCTGCAGCGAAAGTCTGCTCTGGATAGTTGCGCGAACAAGAACAAAGGCGGCCCGAAACGTGCTTCGCGAACGTGGGGAACGCGAACGCACTCGGCTTGAGCCGATACACCGTCAGCTCAAGTCATTCTGATAGTAGTACCCGGTCGTGACATACCAGCCTCGACGCACTTCCACCGGCCGGTCTCCGTATGTATAGGACACACGCTCGACCGACAGCAAAGGGAAACCTGCCGGCACGTGCAGCAGGTCGGCCACCGCCGGCTCCGCCGCCACCGCGCGGATCTTTTCCGTCGCGCGGATCATCCGCGTGCCGAACTCCGTCTCGAACATCGCGTAGAGCGGCCCCTTGTATTCGCTCAGCCGCTCGAACGTGAGCCCGCGGAACATCGCGCCCGGCAGCCAGATCTCGTCGAGCACCGTCACTTCGTTCTCGAACTCCAGCAGGCGGCGCACCTGCACGACGGGATCGGCCGGCTTCAGGTCGAGTTGCCGCGCGATCTCGGCCGGCGCGCGCAGGCGACGGCATTCGAGCAGGCGGCTCACGTGCGGATGCTCGGCACCGTCGTCGGCCAGCAGCCGCAGGAAGCGGAACTGCGCGCGATCTTCGTTGTGCGTTGCAACAAAAGTACCTTTGCCCTGCCGCCGGACCACGAGGTTTTCGGCGGCCAGCTCGTCGATCGCCTTGCGGACGGTGCCCTGGCTGACCTTGTAACGGGCCGCCAGCTCCACCTCGCTCGGGATGATCTCGCCCGGCTTCCACTCGCCGGTTTCGAGACTTTGCGTGATTAATGACTTAATCTGCTGGTATAACGGGCTGAACGTCGGCGACGGAGCCGCCGCGGGCGAAGGTGCGGGATCGCTCGCGCCCGGCTGCCCTGGGCCGCCTGCGCCGGTCTGATTCGCGGTATTCGCCTGGTTCGATGTCATGGCGCGCATTTCATCACAAACCGCACTTTTAAGTCCACTCAATTTCCGCAAAACATCTGTCTTATATAAGACATATGATACCGTTTGACTTTGAGCCGGACGGCTCCTACACTCCGGGTCGAGCAAGGGTTCGCGGGTGCAAAAGCGCGTCCCCGGCTACGTGCCACGGCCGTCTCCAGGTTCACCGCGTCTGCCATCGCGAGTCCTCCGCCCTGCTTCAATGCAACACTCCGCACAACGCGCATAGAATGGCGTTTTCGCGAGTGTCCAACGCTTTACCCGTCCTGGAGATTTTCAATGGCTAAGCCCGCAAAGCGTGTTGCCGTCACCGGCGCCGCAGGTCAAATCGCTTACTCCCTGCTGTTCCGCATCGCGAACGGCGACCTGCTCGGCAAGGACCAGCCGGTCATCCTGCAACTGCTCGACCTCCCGCAAGCCCAAGGCGCCGTCAAGGGCGTCGTGATGGAACTCGACGATTGCGCGTTCCCGCTGCTCGCGGGCGTCGTGATCACCGACGATCCGAAGGTCGCATTCAAGGATGCCGACGTCGCTCTGCTGGTCGGCGCACGTCCGCGCTCGAAGGGCATGGAGCGCAAGGACCTGCTGTCGGCAAACGCCGAAATCTTCACGGTTCAGGGCGCTGCGCTGAACGAAGTCGCGAGCCGCGACGTGAAGGTGCTGGTCGTCGGCAACCCGGCGAACACGAACGCCTACATCGCGATGAAGTCGGCACCGGATCTGCCGAAGAAGAACTTCACGGCGATGCTGCGCCTCGACCACAACCGCGCGCTGTCGCAGCTCGCAGCGAAGTCGGGCAAGCCGGTCGCATCGATCGAGAAGCTCGCCGTGTGGGGCAACCACTCGCCGACGATGTACCCCGACTTCCGCTTCGCGACCGCCGAAGGCGAATCGCTGCTGAAGCTGATCAACGACGACGTGTGGAACCGCGACACGTTCATCCCGACCGTCGGCAAGCGCGGCGCGGCGATCATCGAAGCGCGCGGCCTGTCGTCGGCAGCGTCGGCGGCGAACGCAGCGATCGACCACGTGCGTGACTGGGTCCTCGGCACGAACGGCAAGTGGGTCACGATGGGCATCCCGTCGGACGGCTCGTACGGCATCCCGGAAGACATCATCTACGGCGTGCCGGTCGTTTGCGAAAACGGCGAATACAAGCGCGTCGAAGGCCTGGAAATCGACGCATTCTCGCGCGAGAAGATGGACGGCACGCTGGCCGAGCTGCTCGAAGAGCGCGATGGCGTCGCCCACCTGCTGAAGAACTAAGCATCAAGCACCTCGCCGGGCGGCCCTCGGGCAGCCCGGTTTCGGCCTGGGCCGGCATGCCGCCGGCCCGGCCGACCGATCCGATCCGCGCACGTTTTGCCGCCCCGCGCTTGCCGCGCACCGGCCCAGAACGCGTCCGAATCCGATTTTCTCCACGTTGACCCGCTCCCCTGACGTAGACGAGATGGCCGCGCTCACTCCCGCACAAGTGCTGTACGACGGGGCGTCCCCGCCCGCGATCCTGCCCTGCTGTGATCACTACGCGGGCAGCGAAAAACTGATGCGCAAGTCGCTCGCGCTGCAGGCCGAGCTGGGCCCCGTGTTCGACATCACGCTCGACTGCGAAGACGGCGCCGCCGTCGGCCAGGAAGCCGCGCACGCGGCACTCGTCACCGACATCCTCGGCAGCGACGAGAACCGCTTCGGCCGCGTCGGCGTCCGCATCCACGACTTTTCCCACCCGCACTGGCGCGACGATGTACGCATCGTGCTGCGCGCATCGCGTGCCCCCGCCTACATCACGCTCCCGAAGATCGCGAGTGCCGCTGACGCCGCCGAAATGACCGCGTTCATCGAAGGCACGCGCCGCGAGCTCGGCATCGCGCAGCCGATTCCCGTCGACGTGCTGGTCGAAACGCACGGCGCGCTCGCACAGGCGGCCGCTCTCGCCGCGCTGCCGACGGTCGGCACGCTGAGCTTCGGGCTGATGGATTTCGTCTCCGCGCACCACGGCGCGATTCCCGATTCCGCGATGCGCTCGCCCGGCCAGTTCGAGCACCCGCTCGTGCGCCGCGCGAAGCTGGAAATCGCCGCGGCCTGTCACGCGCACGGCAAGACGCCGTCGCACAACGTGACGACCGAAGTGCGCGACATGAGCATCGTCGCTGGCGATGCGCGCCGCGCCCGCGACGAATTCGCGTTCACGCGGATGTGGAGCATCCACCCCGCGCAGATCCGCCCGATCGTCGACGCATTCGCGCCGCGCACCGACGAGGTCGCGCTGGCCGCCGAGATCCTGCTAGCCGCGCAGGCCGCCGACTGGGGCCCGACGCGCCATGGTGATACGCTGCACGATCGCGCGAGTTACCGCTATTACTGGTCGGTACTGCGCCGCGCACGGGCCACCGGCCAGCCTGTGCCGGCCGAGGCCGCGCCGCTGTTCGGCCCGGCCGCCGCGGGCAGCGCACCGTAAGCGCGCGCCGCCGGCCGATACACGAGTTTCATGCATTCGACGACGCGCGAACCGGATAGAGGTTTGCGAAACGACAAAAAACGTAACGGAGCCCGAAAACCTGATATACACGCGGCCAAATAGGTGAAAATAGCGGCCGCTGCGCGCTTTCGGGGCGCGTGCAGTTTCAACCCGGCCGGCGGCGCAGATTGCCGGCCCTTGTCAACTGATTATCGAAAGGTTCTGACTCCATGAAGAAACTCCTGATCGCTACCGCCATCGGCGCCTTGTCCGCCACGATGCTGGTGTCGGCTCCGAGCGCGTTTGCCCAGGGTACGACCACGACGACCGCGAAGAAGGCAGCGGCCAAGCGCCCGGCGCCGGCCAAGCGCATCATCCCGCGCAGCAAGAAGGCACAGGCACGTGCCGCGGCGAAGGTCGATCCGGTACCGGACGGCGCAGTCAAGTGGTCCTGCAAGGAAGGTCTGTCGTTCGACCTCGCCGGTGACATGAAGCGCGACCAGGTCGTCACGGTTCACTGGGCGAAGAAGAACTACAAGCTGCCGCGTCAGGCCACGACGACGGGCGCCGACACGTTCTACGATCCGGCCGCGGGCTTCAAGCTGGTCGTGATCCCGACCAAGGCGATGCTGTTCTCCGACGCGAACGGCGGCGAACGCCTCGCGGACGAATGCGTGACGCCGGAAATGGCGCAAGGCACGCCGGCACCGACGCAGTCGAACGAACTGAAGCCGGCAACGAACTAAGCGCGTTCCCATCGGCCCCTCGATGTCCGCCCCGGTCTCCAACGTCCGCCCTGCTCCGGATACGGTACTCGTCGATATCGTCGACTACGTGCTGAATGCCGGCATCGACAGCGCGCTCGCGCTGGAGACGGCGCGTCATTGCCTGATCGACACGCTCGGATGCGGACTCGAGGCGCTCTCCTACCCTGCCTGCACCAAGCTGCTCGGCCCCGTCGTGCCCGGCACGATCGTGCCGCACGGCGCGAAGGTGCCCGGCACGTCCTTCCAGCTCGATCCCGTCCAGGCCGCTTTCGGCATCGGCGCGATGATCCGCTGGCTGGACTTCAACGACACCTGGCTCGCCGCCGAATGGGGTCATCCGTCCGACAACCTCGGCGGGATCCTGGCGACGGCCGACTGGCTTTCCCGCACGGCCCGCGCGGCCGGCCGCAAGCCGCTCACGATGCGCGACGTGCTGGTCGCGATGATCCAGGCCCACGAGATCCAGGGCTGCCTCGCGCTCGAGAATTCGTTCAATGCGGTCGGGCTCGACCACGTGCTGCTCGTGAAGGTCGCGTCGACGGTCGTCGTCGGCCGGCTGCTCGGGCTCACGCGCGACGAGCTGATCAACGCGGTGTCCCACGCGTTCGTCGACGGCCACGCGCTGCGCACCTACCGCCACGCGCCGAACACCGGCTCGCGCAAGTCCTGGGCGGCCGGCGACGCAACCTCCCGCGCGGTGCGCCTCGCGCTGATCGCGAAAACGGGTGAAATGGGCTACCCGTCGGCGCTCACCGCCAGGACCTGGGGCTTCTACGACGTGCTGTTCGACGGCAAGCCGTTCCGCTTCCAGCGCCCGTACGGCACGTACGTGATGGAAAACGTGCTGTTCAAGATCGCGTTCCCCGCCGAATTCCACGCGCAAACGGCCGCCGAGGCCGCGCTGCAGCTGCACGCGCAGCTCGCCGCCGCGGGCCGCACGACCGACGACATCAGCCGGATCACGATCCGCACGCACGCGGCCGCGATCCGCATCATCGACAAGCAGGGCCCGCTCGCCAATCCGGCCGACCGCGACCACTGCATCCAGTACATGGTCGCCGTGCCGCTGCTGTTCGGCCGGCTGACCGCGGCCGACTACGAGGATTCGGCCGCCGCCGATCCCCGCATCGACGCGCTGCGCGCGAAGACCGTGTGCGTCGAGGATCCGCAGTTCACGCAGGATTACCACGACCCGGACAAGCGCTCGATCGCAAATGCACTGACGATCGAGTTCAAGGACGGGTCGAAGCTTGCCGAGGTGGCGGTCGAATACCCGCTCGGCCACCGGCGGCGCCGGGCCGAAGGCGTCCCGCTCCTGGTCGAGAAGTTCAGGACCAACCTTGCCCGCCGCTTCCCGGCCAAGCAGCAACAAGCGATTCTCGACGTGTCGCTGGACCAGGCAAAGCTCGAAGCGATGCCGGTCGATGAGTACGTCGATCTGTACGTGATATAGCCGTCATTTACAGGACACGTAGTTTCCTAGCCTTAAACCCAGGAAAATCACCATGGCCCACAATCTCCACAAGACCCTCAAGGAATTCGACAGCGGTTCCGGCAAAGGCAAGTTCTACTCGCTGCCGCAGCTCGGCAAGGAACTGAAGACGAAGATCGAACGCCTGCCGGTGTCGATCCGTATCGTGCTCGAGTCCGTGCTGCGCAACTACGACGGCAAGAAGATCACCGAAGAGCACATCCAGCAGCTCGCGAACTGGAAGCCGAACGACAAGCGCGTCGACGAGATTCCGTTCGTGGTGTCGCGCGTCGTGCTGCAGGACTTCACGGGCGTGCCGCTGCTCGCCGACATCGCGGCCATGCGCGGCGTCGCGGAGCGTACCGGCAAGAACCCGAAGAAGATCGAGCCGCTGGTCCCGGTCGATCTCGTCGTCGATCACTCGGTGCAGATCGACTACTTCCGCCAGAAGGACGCGCTCGACCTGAACATGAAACTGGAATTCCAGCGCAACAACGAGCGCTACCAGTTCATGAAGTGGGGCATGCAGGCATTCGACACGTTCAAGGTCGTGCCGCCGGGCGTCGGCATCGTCCACCAGGTGAACCTGGAATACCTCGCGCGCGGCGTCCACAAGAAGGCGGACGGCGGCGACACCGTGTACTACCCGGACACCCTCGTCGGCACCGACAGCCACACGACGATGATCAACGGCATCGGCGTGGTCGGCTGGGGCGTGGGCGGCATCGAGGCTGAAGCCGGCATGCTCGGCCAGCCGGTGTACTTCCTGACGCCGGACGTCGTCGGCGTCGAGCTGAAGGGCAAGCTGCGCGAAGGCGTGACGGCCACCGACCTGGTGCTGACGATCACCGAAATGCTGCGCAAGGAGAAGGTCGTCGGCAAGTTCGTCGAGTTCTTCGGCGAAGGCACGAAGTCGCTGTCGCTGCCGGACCGCGCGACGATCGGCAACATGGCGCCGGAATACGGCGCGACGATGGGCTTCTTCCCGGTCGACGAAAAGACGATCGACTACTTCGAAGGCACGGGCCGCACGAAGGCCGAAATCGCCGCGTTCGAAAACTACTTCAAGGCGCAGAAGCTGTTCGGCATCCCGAAGGCCGGCGACATCGACTACACGAAGGTCGTGACGCTCGATCTGACGACGGTCGCGCCGTCGCTGGCCGGCCCGAAGCGCCCGCAAGACCGCATCGAGATCGGCCACGTCAAGTCGACGTTCACCGACCTGTTCTCGAAGCCGGTCGCGGAAAACGGCTTCGCGAAGAAGGCGGACGACCTGGCCGCGCAATACACGACGAGCAACGGCGTCGACGTGAAGAACGGCGACATCCTGATCGCCGCGATCACGTCGTGCACCAACACGTCGAACCCGAGCGTGCTGCTGGCCGCCGGCCTGCTCGCGAAGAAGGCGGTCGAGGCCGGCCTCACGGTCGATCCGAAGATCAAGACCTCGCTCGCGCCGGGATCGCGCATCGTCACCGAGTACCTGACGAAGACGGGCCTGCTGCCCTACCTGTCGAAGCTCGGCTTCGAAGTCGCGGCCTACGGCTGCACGACCTGTATCGGCAACGCGGGCGACCTGACGCCGGAGCTGAACGAAGCGATCACGAAGAACGACATCGTCGCGGCAGCCGTGCTGTCGGGCAACCGTAACTTCGAAGCGCGGATCCACCCGAACATCCGTGCGAACTTCCTCGCGTCGCCGCCGCTGGTCGTCGCCTACGCGATCGCCGGCAACATCACGCGCGACCTGATGACCGAACCGGTCGGCAAGGGCAAGGGCGGCCGCGACATCTACCTCGGCGACATCTGGCCGACGAGCGAAGAAATCCACGCGCTGCTCAAGTTCGCGCTCGACCCGAAGAAGTTCGAGGACAACTACTCGAAGCTGACCAAGAAGGGCGACCTCTGGAGCAAGATCGAGGGCGAATCGGGCCAGGTCTACGACTGGCCGAAGTCGACGTACATCGCCGAGCCGCCGTTCTTCGGCAACGACTTCTCGATGGAACCGGCCGCGTCGATCCCGACGGTCAAGGGCGCGCGCGCACTGGGCATCTTCGGTGACTCGGTCACGACCGACCACATCAGCCCGGCAGGCTCGATCAAGGAAGACTCGCCGGCAGGCAAGTGGCTGAAGGAGAACGGCGTGCAGAAGGCCGACTTCAACAGCTACGGCTCGCGCCGCGGCAACCACGACGTGATGATGCGCGGCACGTTCGCGAACGTCCGGATCAAGAACCTGATGATCCCGGCAAAGGCAGACGGCACGCGCGTCGAAGGCGGCCTGACGATCCACCAGCCGAGCGGCGAACAGCAATCGATCTACGATGCAGCAATGCAGTACGTTGCCGCCGATACGCCGACGGTCGTGTTCGCGGGCGAAGAGTACGGCACGGGCTCGTCGCGCGACTGGGCCGCGAAGGGCACGCAACTGCTCGGCGTGAAGGCCGTGATCGCACGCAGCTTCGAGCGCATCCACCGCTCGAACCTGGTCGGCATGGGCGTGCTGCCGCTGCAGTTCAAGGGCGCGGACAGCGTCCAGTCGCTCGGCATCACCGGTGAAGAAACGTACGACATCGAAGGCCTCGGCGACGACTTCAAGCCGCAACAGGACGTCACGCTCGTGATCCACCGCAAGAACGGCGAATCGCAGCGCGTGCCGGTGCTGCTGCGCATCGATACGCCGATCGAAGTCGACTACTACAAGCACGGCGGGATCCTGCCGTTCGTGCTGCGCTCGCTGCTCGCAGCGTAAGCGCCCTGCACCTTGCAGGTGCCGCAGCCGCCTCGCGGGCGGTTGCGGCCGATTTGGATGCCCGACCTCGTGTCGGGCTTTTTTTGCCTGCGCGCTACGCCGCGTGACCGGTCGTGCGGCGCGTCATGCCGCCTTGTCGGCTCGCGCCTTCGTGCCTGCACCCGCTCGCCGGGTGTTCTTCTTCAGATGCGTGCGGTTGTAGTCGATCGCCGCGCGCACCAGGTTCTTCAGTGCCCGCTTGTCGAGCTTGTCGCCTTCGAAGAAATCGATCGCACGCCGCGCATTGCCGTCGAGGCCGTCGTTAAAGAGCTTGTCGGGATCGGGCAGTTGCGCGCCGTGCATGAAGGTCAGCTTCACCTTGCCCTTGTGCGCGTTCGCCACCGCAATCATCCCGTCGCACGACCATACGGGGCTGCCCATCCATTTCCATTCCTCGACGATGCCCGCTTGCGCGTCGAGGATCGTCTGGCGCAGGTCGGCGAAGGTCTTGCCGCGCCAGTCGGCGATGCCGGCGATCAGCGCGTCGATACGCTCCGACGGCGTGAGGTCGGTTGGGCTCATGCGCGGGCCTCCGTGCCTTCGTCGGGGCGGGCCAGCACCTGTTCGAGCGAGTCGAAGAAGCGGACCCAGCCGTGCTGCGCACCGCGGTACGCCTGCTCCTGGTCGGTCCGGAAGCCGACCTGCTCCATCCGCAGGTGCGTGCCGTGCGGTGTCGGCGTGAGCGTCCACGTGACGACGCTTTCGAGGCCGTATGCGGCCCACGTATAGGACAACGCATGCGGCGGCTCGATCGTCAGGACCGTGCAGTCGACCGAGCCCCAGTCCGCACGGAAGCTGAAGGCGCGGCCCGCGACGGGCTCGAAGTCGCTCTTCATCAGCCACGCCTCGATCAGGTGCGGCTGCGTGAGCGCGCGCCAGATCTTCTCCGGCGGATGGGGCAGCTCCCGGTCGACGACGACGGAGCGCGTTTCGGTGGTTGCCTGGTTCATTACTGGTCCATCCTTTTCAGAAGAGCTTCGAGGGCATCGAACCGGGTCTGCCAGAAGCCGGCCATCTGACTCGTCCAGTCGATCAACGGGGCCAGCGCTTGAGGCTGCGCGCTGTAGTGCGTCTGCCGGCCTTCGTGACGGTCGCTCACGAGCCCGGCCTGCTTCAGGACGCCCAGATGCTTCGAGACGGCCGGCTGCGAGACGCCCGCATGGGCCGTCAGCGCGGCAACCGTCAGCTCGCCGTCCGCGCACAGCCGCTCGAAGAGCGCGCGGCGCGTGGGATCGGCCAGTGTCCTGAAAAGCATGTCGTGTGCGTTCTGCATGTCCAAATCCATAACCCGATGGTTATGGATTGAAGCATATCCGCTGATCGACGCACGTCAAGGCGGAATTTCGCGAACGACGCCGCGCAATCTTGCGCGGGCCCGCTATCCGCCGCACGGGGTATCCACGCCCCCGAATTCGAGCCCTTCCTCTAATCCGCAATTGCCGCATGCGATCCGAAAGTCGCCTGCAAGACTGCCGGAAGCACCGTTCCACAGTTCGGGAAACGTTTGCGGCCGAGCGATCCCATTTTTGTGCACGCGCGAATCCGTTCCTGCCGTGTCGCGGCGTTTGACCACATAGTGCGACGCGACACGCGACAACGACCGGTCGCGCACGATGCGTTCACCCGGCGATCCGCTCCGCGATCGCGCACGTTCCGGCGTCGTGACGAGCGACTCGTGCGTGCGAGCGTCGCGCGTCGCTGCGCCGCCGTATCGCGAACCGGTTCCGCTCGCCGCTGCCGCAATTCGCTTACGCGCATGACGCAGCACATGCGTGCACCCGCGCCGATGTCAGAACTGACAGCTATGGAAAATGGCAGCTACCCGAACGATACCGACGCCCTACGCTCGTCACCGCTCGCGGCCCCACAAGGGCCGGGGGTTCCAGTAACGTCGCCTCTCCTAAAAAAGGACTCCCGATGAAAAGGAACACCTGGTTTGCCCTTCCCCTTCCGTCGCCCCGCCGCCTCGCGTGCGTGGCACCGTTCGTGTTCGCCGCCGCCGCGGCGCATGCGACGACGGATTGGGTCGATACGCATACGAAGGCCTTTCTGACCGGCCCGCAGTTGATGGCGCGCAGCGCGGCGCCGTCGCTCGAACTGGCAGGCGGTGAAACGACCAACGTCGTCGTCAGCCTGAAACTGCGCAACGCCGCGCAGCTCAAGCAACTGGCGCGCGACGTGAACCGGCCCGGCAGCGCGCATTACCGCCAGTACCTCACGCACGAGCAGTTCCTCGCCAACTACGCGCCGACCGATGCGCAGGTCAAGTCGGTCGTCGACTATCTGCACAAGAGCGGCTTCGTGAACGTCGAGGTTGCGCCGAACCGCCTGCTGGTCTCCGCCAGCGGCACGGCCGCCACGGTGAAGACCGCATTCAACACGTCGCTCGTGCACTTCGCCTACGCGGGTCACTCGGGCTTCGCGAACACGTCGACTGCGCAGGTGCCGCGCGCGCTCGGCGACGTCGTCGGCTCGGTGCTCGGGCTGCAGAACGTTGCACACGCGCGGCCGCTGCTGCGCATCGGCAACGTGTCGAAGCCGCAGGCGCTGGCAGCCGGCACGGCGACCGGCCACTATCCGAAGGAATTCCCGGGCCTCTACAACGCAACCGGCGTGCCGACCGCAGCCGGCGTCACCGTCGGCATCATCACGATCGGCGGCGTGTCGCAGACGCTGCAGGACCTGAAGCAGTTCACGTCGAGCAACGGATACGGGGCGGTGTCGACGCAGACCATCAAGACCAACGGCTCGGGCGGCAGCTACACCGACGACCAGGACGGCCAGGGCGAATGGGATCTGGACAGCCAGTCGATCGTCGGCTCGGCCGGCGGCCAGGTCGGCAAGCTCGTGTTCTACATGGCCGACCTCAATGCGAGCGGCAACACGGGCCTCACGCAGGCGTTCAACCGCGCGGTGTCGGACAACACCGCGAAGGTGATCAACGTATCGCTCGGCTGGTGCGAGACCGATGCGAACGCGGACGGCACGCTCGACGCCGAGGAACAGATCTTCACGACTGCCGCGGCGCAAGGCCAGACGTTCTCCGTTTCGTCGGGTGACGAAGGCGTGTACGAGTGCAACAACCGCGGCTATCCGGACGGCTCGAACTACACGGTGTCGTGGCCGGCTTCGTCGCCGCACGTGCTCGCGATCGGCGGCACGACGCTCTACACGACGTCGTCGGGCGCATTCTCGAGCGAGACGGTGTGGAACGAAGGGCTCGACGGCAACGGCAAGCTGTGGGCGACGGGCGGCGGCATCAGCACGATCCTGCCCGCGCCGTCGTGGCAGTCGGGCAGCAACCGCCAGTTGCCGGACGTCGCGTTCGACGCCGCGCAAAGCACGGGCGCGTACATCTACAACTACGGCCAGTTGCAGCAGATCGGCGGCACGAGCCTCGCCGCGCCGATCTTCACCGGCCTCTGGGCGCGCCTGCTCGCAGCGAACGGCACGGGCCTCGGCTTCCCGGCCGGCAAGTTCTACGCCGACATTCCGTCGAACCCGTCGCTCGTGCGCTACGACGTGGTGTCGGGGAACAACGGCTATCAGGGGTATGGCTACAACGCAGGCACTGGCTGGGATTACACGACCGGCTTCGGCAGCTTGAACATCGCGAACCTCAACCAGCTGATCAAGTCGGGCGGGTTCTAAGCGAAGCGTAAAGGCCGGCGCGCGGCGGTGGTTCGTTGCGTGCCGGCTCGAAAATTTCCCGCGACGGTCGTTCGGCCATCGGCTTGCGCCGCAACCGCGCGCCACCCTACTCCGTCGCCTGCTCGCCCACGCGCTCCGGCGCAGCCGGCACACCGGCCCGATGCGACGGCGCAAAGAGCCGCAATCCGCTCGCGACACTCGCGGCCCCGGCGAAGCCCGCGCCGAGCATCAGCGCGAGCGTCGGCCCGTGGCGTCCCGCGATCCCGAACGACAGCGCGACGAGCGCCGCGCCCGTCGCCTGCCCGATCAGCCGTGCGGTCGCGATGATCCCGCTCGCGCCGCCGCTGCGCTCGGGCGGTGCGCTCGACATCAGCGCCTTCAGGTTCGGCGACTGGAAGAAACCGAAGCCCGCGCCGCACAGCATCATCCGCCAGCCGATGTCGATGACGCCGGGCGCCGCCGGCAACGCGGCAAGCGACACCATGCCCGCGCTCAGCAACGCCAGACCGATCGCGCCGAGCAGGCCCGGCGGATAGCGATCCGACAGGCGCCCCGCGATCGGCGCGGCAAGCGCGACGATGACCGACCACGGCGTCATCAGGAAGCCCGTCTCGACCGCGTTGCGATGCAGGACGGTTTCGAAATAGAACGGCAGCGACACGAACGCGAGCCCCTGTGCCGCGAACGCGCACACCGCGGTCAGCGCGGACAGCGTGAACACCGGCCGGCGAAACAGGTCGACCGGCAGCATCGGCGCCGGGTGCCCCGCCTGACGGCGAATCAGCAGCCAGCCGAAGGTGAGCGCGACCGCCGCCGCCGCGAACACGATGGAAAGCGGCCCGCGCTGCGCGAATTCGCCGAGCGCGAAGATCAGCGACGCGAACGTGATCACGTTGAACAATGCCGCGACCGGATCGAACGCATGCTTGCCGCGCGCCGTCTGCGGCAGCGACGGAATCGCCACGGCAAGCGCGAACACGCCGAGCGGCACGTTCACCGCGAACAGCCACGGCCATGCGGCGACCGACAGGATCAGCGACGCGATGGTCGGCCCCACCGCGAACGACACGCCGACGACGAGCGCGTTGAAGCCGACGCCACGCCCGAGCCGGTGCGCGGGAAACAGGCCGCGGATAAGCGCGACGTTCACGCTCATGATCGCGCTCGCACCGAAGCCCTGCACGATCCGCGCGGCCGTCAGCATCGGCAGCGTCGACGCGAGCGAGCAGCCGAGCGACGCCACCGTGAACACCGCGAGCCCGGCGACATACACGCGCTTGTGGCCGACGATGTCGCCGAGCGACGCGAACGGCAGCAGCGTCGCGACCATCGCGAGCTGGTACGCGTTGATGATCCAGACGGACGCGGCCGGCGACGCATGCAGGTCGGCGGCAATCGCGGGCAGCGCGGTGTTCGCGATCGCGGTGTCGAGCGTCGCGAGCGCGACGGCCAGCAGCACGGCGGACATCGCGCGCCAGTTGACGGCCGGCTCATGCGCGCCGGCGGGGGAAGCGAATTCGGACAAGATGAGGCTCGGCTGACGAGCGACGCGTTGCGCCGCGTCGCGGATTGGACTCGCGGCGGCGTTCCGGACGCACCGCACGGAACGCGCGCCGCCGCGCCCCGTATTGTTGCAGAGCCGCATCGAACGTGCAGGCGGCCACCTCGTCAGTCAGCGAAATGAAAGCAAATGCGTGGCCGCGCAGGACGCACGGCCACGCAGGCTCGCCGCGTCAGCTCACCGCGCGCCGCGCATTACGACCGCGCAGCCATTCGAGCGCCAGCAGCAGGCTCGTCGAGAAGATGATCAGGATCGTTGCGAGCGCAGCGATCGTCGGGCTGATGTTCTCGCGGATGCCGGTGAACATCTGGCGCGGCAGCGTCGTCTGGTCCGCGCCCGCGAGGAACAGCGTGACGACGACTTCGTCGAACGACGTCGCGAACGCGAACAGCGCGCCGGACATCACGCCCGGTGCGATCACCGGCAGCGTCACGCGGAAGAACGTCGACACCGGATTCGCGCCGAGCGACAGGCTCGCGCGCACGAGGTTCTGGTTGAAGCCCTGCAGGGTTGCCGCAACCGTCGTCACGACGAACGGCACGCCGAGCGCCGCGTGCGCGGCGATCAGTCCCGTGTAGGTGTTCGCGAGCCCGAGCGGCGCGAAGAACAGGTACATGCCGACGCCGACCACGACGACCGGCACGATCATCGGCGACAGCAGCACGGCCATCAGCAGCCCCTTGCCGCGGAAGTCGGCCTTCGTGAGGCCGATCGCGGCGAGCGTGCCGAGCACGGTCGCGACGACGGTCGCCGACGGTGCGACGATGAAGCTGTTCTTCGCGGCCATCCGCCACTCGTCCGATGCGATCAGGTTCTCGTACCAGCGCATCGAGAAGCCCGGGATCGGATAGACGAGGAACGTGCTCGACGAAAACGACAGCGGCACGATCGCGAGCACCGGCAGGATCAGGTACAGCAGCGTCAGCACGACGAGCACGCGCAATGCGACGTACCACGCGCGCTCGACGAACGACATGTGCGGCGCGAACAGCGGCCTGGCGAGTTTCATGGTTCGAATCCCCTTCCCGTTTCGTTGCACGCGGCGCTCAGCCGAGGCTCACGTTGGTGCGCGTGAAGCGCCCGTACACCGCGTACAGCACGAGCGTCGCCGCGAGCAGCAGCCCGCCGAGCGCGCACGCCATGCCCCAGTTGATCGTCACGTTCGTGAAGTACGCGACGTAGTAGCTGACCATCTGGTCGTTCGGCCCGCCGAGCAGCGCGGGCGTGATGTAGTAGCCGATCGCGAGAATGAACACGAGCAATGCGCCCGCGCCGACGCCCGGGTAGGTCTGCGGCACGTACACGCGCCAGAACGCGGCGAACGGATGGCTGCCGAGCGACACGGCCGCGCGCTGGTAGGTCGGCGGGATCGACTTCATCACGCTGTAGAGCGGCAGGATCATGAACGGCAGCAGGATGTGCGTCATCGAGATGTACACGCCGACGCGGTTGAACAGCAGCGTCAGCGGATGCGAGATCAGCCCGCTGCCGATCAGCGCCGTATTGATGAGCCCTTCGCTCTGCAGCAGCACGATCCATGCGGCGACGCGCACGAGCACCGACGTCCAGAACGGAATCAGCACGAGGATCATCACGAGGTTGGCACGCCGCTCCGACAGCGTCGAGATCCAGTACGCGAG
The DNA here is from genome assembly GCF_020420065.1 of Burkholderia sp. AU31624. Classification (NCBI taxonomy): domain Bacteria; kingdom Pseudomonadati; phylum Pseudomonadota; class Betaproteobacteria; order Burkholderiales; family Burkholderiaceae; genus Burkholderia; species Burkholderia sp. AU31624. Next base: position 814,320 of record NZ_JAIZRT010000002.1, on the reverse strand, counting down.
CGGATAGCCGAGCAGCAGCGCGAACAGCGTGACGGCGACACCGATTACGAACGTGCGGCCGAAGATCGCGAGATAGATCGACTGGTCGGGGTCGGCCTGCACGATGTGGCCGAAGCCGTCCTGCTTGTGGTCGAGCGCGGCGAGCAGGTAGAACGGCGAATACGCGCTGCCGTTCTTCGCGATCGCCTGCCAATAGGCGGCATCGCCCCAACGCGAATCGAGCTCGACCAGCTTGTCGCGCGTCTGCGCGGGCGTCAGTGCCGCGTCGCCAGTCCCACCCTCGCCCTTCAGCGGCATCGCGCGCGCCGTCTTCGCGACGAGCGAGCGATAGCCGGGAATCTCGGTGTTCAGCCGCCGCGCGAGCGCACCCATCGCCTCGCTGTCGGCCACCTTCGTCATGTCGGCCGCGAGTGCGACATACGCGGCGTCGGCCGGCGGCGTCTTGCGGTCCCAGCCCGACAGCGCCCTGACCGTGTTCGGCAGCGCGGCGGCGATCTCGGGGTTCTGCACCGCGCGCGTGAGCAGCGCGCCGATCGGCACGACGAAAATCAGCAGCAGGAAAATCGCGAGCGGCGCGACCAGCAGCAGTGCCATCGTGCGCTTGCGGGCCTCGACGGCCTTCAGCTCGCGCTTGAGCGCGGCGTTCGACGGCGAGGAAGGCGCGATCGTCATCGTATTCAACGGTTCTCTCCGGCCGGGCACGATCCGGCGGAAGGCCGCGCGACACGATCGACGTATCGCGCGGCCGGTTGCATCAGGATGCCTGAACGACGGTTACTTCGTCGCCCACGCGGCGAAACGCTGCTCGAGCTCGTCGCTGTGGTCGGTCCAGAAGCCGATGTCTTCCAGCACCGCGTTCTTGCCGTTGGCCGGCGAGTTCGGCAGGTTCGCGAGCGTCTTCGCGTCGAGCGACTTGATCGCCGCGATGTTGGTCGGGCCGTACGCGATGTGCTGCGCGTAGCCCTGCTGCGGCTTCGGCGTCAACGTGTATGCGATGTACTGCTCGGCCAGCGCCTTGTTCGGCGAGCCCTTCGGAATCGCCCAGTAGTCGAGGTCGTAGATACTGCCGTTCCACACGACCTTCAGGTTCTTGCCTTCCTTCTGCGCGGCGTCGATGCGGCCGTTGTACGCGGTCGACATCACGACGTCCCCGGCCACGAGGAACTGCGGCGGCTGCGCGCCCGCTTCCCACCACTGGATGTACGGCTTCAGCTCGTCGAGCTTCTTGAACGCGCGATCCTGGCCGGCCTTCGTGCCGAGCACCTTGTACACGTCCTTCGGCGCGACGCCGTCGGCCATCAGCGCGAATTCGAGGTTGTAGCGCGCGCCCTTGCGCATGCCGCGCTTGCCGGGGAATTTCTTCACGTTCCAGAAATCGGCCCAGCCGGTCGGCGCCGATTTCAGCTTGTCCGCGTTGTACGACAGCGCCGTCGACCACACGAAGAAGCCGACGCCGCACACCTGCGGCGATTCCGGAATCAAGTCGGACTTCTTCGCGATCTTCGACCAGTCGAGCTTCTCGTACAGCCCTTCGTCGCAGCCGCGGTTCAGGTCGCCCGATTCGACTTCGACCACGTCCCAGTTGACGTGCTTCGCCTCGACCATCGCCTTCACTTTCGCCTGCTCGCCGTTGTATTCGACGGCCGTGACCTTGTTGCCGGTCGCCTTCTCGAACGGCTGGTTGAACGCGGCCTTCTGGGCGTCGCCGTTCGCGCCGCCGAAGTTGACGACCGTGAGTTCGGCAGCCGATGCCGATGCGCCGACGACGGCGAGCGCCAATGCCAGCGCGGTGCGCCGTGCGGTAATGCGTGCTCGGTTCATGGTGGTTCCTCTCCTCTCGTGGTGGAAGTGGGCAGTTGTTGTTGACGACGTGCTACGGAAAATCGGGGGAAATCCTGCTCACGCGAACACGCGCAGGTGTTCGGGCGAGAACGCGAGCGCGACCGGTGCGCCGGGCGAGAACGCATCGAGCGCGCCGGTGCCGAGCGGCACCTTCACGAAGCATTCGTCCTGGCCGGGCAGCGCGCAGCGCATGCGCACGTGGTCGCCGAAATAGATGAGGCTGCGCGCCTCGCCGCTCAGCTGGTTGGCGGCCGCGCCGTTCGCGTGCCCGTTCGCGCCGTGCGCGGCGAGGCTCATGCGTTCGGGGCGGATGCACGCGACGGCCGGCGCTCCCTCGGCCGCATCGCCGATGCGGCGGCCGACGAGCTTGGTGCCGTCGTCGAGCCGGAATTCGCAGAATTCGCCGTCGACGCGCGCGATGGTGCCGCGCAGCCGGTTGCTGTCGCCGATGAAGTTCGCGACGAATTCGTTGCACGGCGATTCGTACAGGCGGTCGACGGTGTCGAGCTGCTGCACGATGCCCTTGTCGAACACGGCGACGCGATCGGACATCGTCAGCGCCTCGCCCTGGTCGTGCGTCACGTACACGAAAGTCACGCCGAGTTTTTCGTGCAGCGCCTTCAGTTCGTACTGCATGTGTTCGCGCAACTGCTTGTCGAGCGCGCCGAGCGGCTCGTCCATCAGCACCAGCTTCGGCTCGAACACGAGCGCGCGCGCCAGCGCGATGCGCTGCTGCTGGCCGCCCGACAACTGCGCCGGGTAGCGCTTCGCGAAGCGCTCCATCTGCACCATCTTCAGCGCGTGCGCGACGCGTTCCGCGCGCTCGGCCGCCGGCAGCTTGCGCACGGTCAGCGGATACGCGACGTTCTGCTCGACCGTCAGGTGCGGAAACAGCGCGTAGTTCTGGAACACCATGCCGATGTTGCGCTTGTGCGGCGGCACGTTGTTCAGCAACTCGCCGTCGAGGCGGATCTCGCCGCCGGTCGGGAATTCGAAGCCGGCCAGCATCATCAGGCAGGTGGTCTTGCCCGAGCCCGATGGCCCGAGCAGCGTCAGGAATTCCCCGCGGTGGATATCGAGGTCGAGCGATTTGACGACCAGCGTTTCGCCGTCGTAGGTCTTCCGCACGCCGCGAAAGCTGACGATCACATCATCGGACTTCATCGTGGCTGTCCCCTTGCTTCGCGACAATTGATTTTGAGATGCGAGCCACTATACGGCGCCCACGGTTCTACAATAGGGAACCATTTCAATATTACTAGTAGGACCACTTTGGATACCGTGATCCTCGCCGACTGGCTCTCTGCCCGCCTCGACCGCAGCTCGCCCGAGCCGATGTACCGGCAGTTGCTGCAGCAGATGCAGCAGGCCATCCTGACCGGGGAATTGGGGCCAGGGACAAAGCTGCCGAGTTCGCGCACGCTCGCGGCCGACCTGTTGATCGCGCGCAATACCGTGCTGCACGTGTACGACCAGCTGACGGCCGAAGGCTACGTGCTGACGACCACCGGCAGCGGCACCTATGTGGCCGACACGCGGCCGGACGCCGCCGCGATCCACGTGCCGGGCGCCGCGCCGCCGCCGTCGAGCGCCGATGAACCACCGCTGCCGGACGCGCAGGGCGGCCTGTCGATGCGCGGCCGGCAACTGATCGAGCATGCGGGCGTGTCGCGGCGCCAGTGGGGTGCGTTCATGCCGGGCGTGCCGGACGTGTCGGAATTCCCGAGCCGGACGTGGAGCCGCCTGCAGGCGCGGCTGTGGAAGGAGGCGAATCCCGAGCTGCTGACCTATGCGCCGGGCGGCGGCTACCGGCCGTTGCGGCGGGCGCTCGCCGATTACCTGCGCGTCGCGCGCTCGGTCAAATGCTCGCCGGACCAGGTGATCATCACGACGGGCATCCACCAGTCGATCGATCTCGCGGTGCGGCTGCTGTCCGACATCGGCGATCGCGCATGGGTCGAGGAGCCGTGCTATTGGGGCGTACGCAGCGTATTGCAGGCGGCCGGCCTCACGCTGACGCCGGTGCCGGTCGACCAGGAAGGGCTCGACCCGCGTGCCAGCGACATGCAGCATCCGCCGCGGCTCGTGCTCGTCACGCCGTCGCATCAGTACCCGCTCGGGATGGTGATGAGCCTCGCGCGACGCCGGATGCTGCTCGAATACGCGCGCCAGCACCGCTGCTGGATCATCGAGGACGACTACGACAGCGAGTTCCGCTACGGCAGCCGCCCGCTCGCGTCGCTGCAGGGGCTCGACGACGGCGGCCGCGTGATCTACGTCGGCAGCCTCGGCAAGATGCTGTTCCCGGGGCTGCGGATGGGCTACATGGTCGTGCCCGAGCATCTGGTCGACACGTTCCGCACCGGGCTGTCGGAGTTGTACCGAGAGGGCCAGCTGATGCAGCAGGCCGTGCTCGCCGAATTCATCATGGACGGCCACCTGACTTCGCACGTCAGACGAATGCGCACGCTGTACGGCGAGCGCCGGCAACTGATGATCGACGCGATCCGCGCGCGCTTCGGCGACGCGCTGCCCGTGATGGGCGACGAGGCAGGCCTGCATCTCGTGCTCGGCCTGCCCGACGCCTGCGACGATCGCGCGGTCACGCAGAGCGCGTTCGATGCGGGCGTGATCGTGCGCCCGCTCACCAGCTACTACAGCAGCCTCGACACCGCGCGGCGCGGCCTGCTGCTCGGCTATGCGTGCGTCCCGCACGAAGGCATCGGCCCCGCGTTCGACACGCTCGCGAATACCATCGAGCGACACCTGCCGCGGGACCTCACGCGCGCGGCATAGCGGCGCTCATGCGCCGCGCCGCCCGCGCTTCTCACCTTACCGCGCGCTGCCCGCCCCGCGATCGAGCGATGCCGCGCGCACGGCTTCGCCGGGCTTCGTGAACACGCGCTGCCGCAGCGCGGCGATCTGCGCGTCGCGATCCTGCGGCGACAGGCCCGCCGACTCGATCTGCGCACGCTGCGCCGCATAGTCCGTATAGCGGCTTTGCCACGATGCGTCGTCCTGCTGCAACTGCGCGACGCGCGCGGCGGCTTCGGCGCCGAGCGTCTGCGTCAGTTGCGCGCGCATCGCATCGGGCGTCGCCCCGCTCTTCTGCAATTGCGCGATCTGGTCGATCGCGGCGCGCTGCTTATCGATGCGCTGCTGCGCGGCGCGCTCGTCGGCCGGCATCTGCTGTTCGAGCGCCGCGAGTCGTTCGGCCTTCTGCACATCCGTCAGCGTCCGATCCTGCGTGATCTTCAGCCGCGCGAGGTCGTAGCGCTGCCGCCACTGCTCCGCGCCGAAAAACGGCTGGCTCCAGTCACCGAGCGTGCGATATGCAATCGACGCACGCTGGTCGAGCGCGAGCTGCAGCGCGCCGAGATCGGACTTGTCGACCGCGCCGGCATCGCGCAGCTTCGCGAGTGCGTCGAGATAGGCGCGATAGCGGTGCCATACGTCGAGCGCCTCGGCCTGCGCCACGGTGCCGTCGAGTTGCGCGGCAATCTCCCGCGCGACGAACGCATCGAGCGCGGTCGCACTCAGGTCGCTCTGCGCGGTCAGGCAGTAGTCGAAGAAGTCGCGCACCGCGCGCGACTTCGCGAGATGGCCGCCGACATCGAGCGGCAACCGCGGCGCGCTGGAGCCGGCGAGCGACGGCGGCAGGCCCGCGCTTGCCGGCATGGCGGCCTGCGGCGGTGCGGCAGCCACGCTACCCACCGCCGCCGCATCCGGCGACTCGCCGCCGGCGCCTGTCCCTCGATGCCAGCCCGCGCCGCTCCACATCGCCACACCGGCAATCGCCGCCAGCCCCACGACACCGTAGACCACGGCACGCCGCGCCAGCGGCGCGCGTCCTTCACGTGCCGTCATCGATTACACGCCCGCCAGCTTCAGACGGTTCGCATGCGTGCGGATCACCGCGACCGGATCTTCCGCATACGCGCCGCGCACGCCGAGCAGCTGGTTGATCTCGTCGAGATGGTTCCACTTGTAGCTCGTGCTCAGCACCTTGCCGTACAGCGCACTGCACTTCGACACGACCCCGTCGTTCTGCCCGGAGCCGCGGTTGATCATCACCGTGCCCGTGCCGAGCAGCGCGAGCGTCGACAGATCGAGTGCGTTCGCCGGATCGACGACCGGAAGGGTGCTCGTGTCCGTGGCGCCCGTGACACCCAACACGGAGAGTGTCGGCTGGATCGCCGTGCCGGCCCACGAGTACAGCAGGTGCGTGTTGCCGCCGACGGTTTCGGTCGGCGCGCCGGTCTGGCAACTGCCCGGCGCACCCAGGCCCGCACTCGGGTAGTTCTGGTTGTACGTGGCGGCGCGTGCGGTGGTCAGCGTCTGCAGTGCGGCGAGCGCGTCCTGGTTCGTGTTGTGGGTGCTGCTCGTCAGGATCCCGAACACATTGACGAACGCGGCGATCACCGATGACGAAAGTCCGGTCGGATCGTACGCAAGCACGTTCTGCACGAAGTCGGCGAACTCGGAGCCGCGATGCGGCGTGCCGATCGTCGTCACCGACGCGACGAGATCGGGCGCGACGGCCGCGACATAGCGCGACGAGAGGCCGCCCTGGCTGTGGCCGACGAGATTGACCTTGGTCGCGCCCGTCGCCGCGAGCACCGTCTTCACGTAAGCGAGCAACTGCTCGCCGCGCCCGTTCGGGCCGTCATCGCTCTGGAAACCCGACAGGTTCGCGACGTAGACGGTCGCCCCGTTCTGCTGCAGGTCTTCCTGGATGCCGTACCAATAATCGAGCACGCCGGCGTACTTGTCGGTACCGGTGAGCCCGTGCACGAGGATGATCGGATAACGCGTCGCCGCGTAGCCGTCGGCGGGCGCGGTCGCCGCCATCGCCGCGTGCGTCGTCGCGAGCGTCATTGCCACAGTCGTCCCCGCGAACGGCGCGATGCTCATCGCGCATGCCACTGCCCCTGCCACCACCCTGGAACGCATCGTATTGGCCATGCATGTTCTCCTGATTATTGTGCTGCCGGTGCGAATGAAGCCGGATCGATACGCACTATGCGTCGCCCACATCGCGACCACCGTGTGCGTCGAATGCGGGAGTGAATCACGAGTCGCGAACGTTTGCGCCCTGACTAGACACGGTTCTCTAATCGGTTGACGCGGCCCACCGGTTCGGGCGGGGCCGCGTTCATGCGTGCGCATGCTGCAATGCACACGCGCGATGCGTCAAAGCTTCGCACTCACACGCACCCATGCGGTCCGGCCCGGCTCCATCACCGGCGCGTTCGCCGGATAGCCGAAGCCCGCGTTGCCGGCGAGATTCAGGTGCTCGGTGTAGGCCTTGTTCAGCACGTTGTCGACGCCGACCGAGATCTGCACGGTCTTGCTGACGTTGTATTGCGTATGCAGCGAGAGCACACCGAATCCGGCGCTCGGGCCGAAGTCCTTGCCGACCACGTTGCCCTCGTTCAGGGCATAGCGATGCTGCGGCGCAACGATGCGCCACAGCCCCCCTGCCGACCACGCACCCCGCGTGTACTCGAGCCCGATGCGCGCCTCGAGCGGCGGCATCTGCGGCAATGGATCGCCGGTTGCGACGTTGCGCCCCCACGCATACGCGAGCGACGTCTCGACGCGCAGCGGCGAAACCGGTTTCCACGACACGCCCGCTTCGCCACCCATGATCTGCGCGTTGACGTTGGTTGCCTGCGTGGTCGGGCCCATCATGCCGGCCGCGTAGTTGAACAGGATGAAGTCCTGAACATAACCCGCATACGCCGACACCCACGCATCGAGCCGTTCGCTCTTGTATTGCGCGCCGAGGTCGAGCTGCGTGGTCTTCTCCGGCTGCACCGCCGAGAACGCGTTGATCGAACCCGCCGGCCCGCGCTTCGCGGAAAACAGCTCCCAGTAGTCGGGATAGCGCTCCGTATGGCCGACGCCCGCGTACCACGTGACGGGCAGCGACGCGAGATCGCGCTCATAGCGGACGAAACCGCTCGGCAGCACGCGCGAGCGATCGTCGTCGAAGGTCGGGTTCGGCATGCGCTTCATCATGCCGCTCGTCGTCGCGCGCTTGTCGCGTGCGCTCGCATAGTCGATGCGCGCGCCGCCGATCACGCGCGACACGTCGCTCGCGTACCACGTCAACTCGCCGAACACGCCTGCGTTCCACATCGTCGCCTGCGCATCCCACGGCTTGTCGCCGTAGTTCTGCCGCCCCATCGCCGAGCGCGAGTCGAGCCGGTTCGATTGCGCATCGACGCCCGTCACGAGCTTGAAGTCGTCGGCAAAGCGGAACGTCGCGGCCGCGCGCGCGCCGAACGTACGCCGCCGCACTTCCGACGCCATCCGCATCGGCATGCTGCTGGTCGGGTCCGGTTGCCGCAACGTAGTGTTGTCCATCACGTGATCGGCTTCGTTGTAGTACACGCGCGCTTCGATCCGGTCGAGCACGTCGCCGAGATGCTGCTTGTCGAACGACAGGCCGAACGTCTCGCGGCGGAAATGCGCGCCGTCCATTCCGCGTCCCGCGTAGCGCGCATAGCCGTCGCCGGTGCCGGCGGTCAGCTCGACGCGTGTATGGTCGTCCGGCGTCCAGCCGAGCGCCGCATCGGCGTTCCACTTGTCCCACTGCGACGGCACGGTGTTGCCGTTGCCGTCCTTGTAGTCCTGCGAATGCGCGTGGTTCGCGGTCACGCGGCCATAGACGTCCGGCGTGCCGGCCGTCACGTCGATGTTCTGGTCGTTGCGGCCGAACGACCCGCCGACCAGGCTGCCGTCGAAGCGCATGCCGGGCTTGTCGAAGCGCGGCGTCACGCGCTCGAACATCACGGTGCCGGCCGACGCGCCGGGACCGTACAGCACCGTCTGCGGCCCCTTCACGACGGTGACCTTGTCATAGCTTTCCGGCGCGATATACGACGTCGGCGCATCCATCCGGCCCGGACATGCGCCGAGCGTCGACATCCCGTTCGCCAGGATGTTCAGCCGCGAGCCGAACATCCCGCGCAGCACGAGGTCGCCGTTGGTGCCGCCGCTGCGGATCGACGTGAAACCGGGGATCGTTTTCAGGTAATCCGCGCCGTCGCTGGCGGGCAGCGGCTGACGCGGAGTCTTCGGATCCGTGACGACGACGAGCGGCGTCGACAGCGGCGATGCGACGACTTCGATGGCCGGCAACGGCGCGGCCGTCTCGCCGGTCGGCGCGCCGGATGCGCGCGCCGTTTCGGCGGCCGCGGCGCTCGCGGCCAATGCGCCGACAGCGAGCGCGGGAACGGTGAGTTTCAGCACGCGCGGCATGCGCCGCGCACCGGCATTGCGTGACGCCCGCGGCGTACGCAACTGGAAAATGGTCATGATCGAAAGCCCGAGTGACGCCCTCCACGCGGCCTCGACGGGCCGCACGGATATCGGCGATGAATGGAACGGAAACAGCGCGTCAGGCGCGCTCGGGCGGGGCGCGCGGGTACGCGCGCGGATAGCGGTCGGCGCGCGCCGCGACGGCAGGCGGCGCGACGGCGGTAACGGAAACGACGGGAACGGAAGCGAGTGCCGCGGCGGCTGGCCCGCCGATCGCGGGGCTGTGCGCGAAGAAACCGCAGTAGCCGCACGCATCGAGATGCAGCGCATGATCGTGCAGGCGGCCCGCATCGGGCGACGGGTGCGCGCCATGCTCCGTACTGCAGACGATTGCGTCGGGCGTGGCCGCCTGCGCGACGCGCCACTGCGACACCAGCGGCGCCGCGATCGCGAACCAGATCGCGAGCACGCCAAGCCAGGCGGTCAGGTGACGATGTCGGTGCAGCATGCTCGGCAACGAGTAAGCGGAATGTAAAAACAGCCGAGATGTTACAGAATGTTCAACACGATGGCCAGCACGGATGGCGGTAAACGAACCGGGGGCGCATGGTTGTCAACACAACCATGCGCCCCCCGCCTGCTGCATGCTTCCGGAACGCGCCGCTCAGGGCGCCATGCGCCGCAGCACGTCGTCGCGCCGGATGAAATGATGGTAAAGCGCGGCCAGCGCGTGCAGGCCGATCACGAAGTAGAACGCGTTGCCGATCAGCTCGTGCGCTGCCTTGATCGTCGGCCGCAGCGCCTTGTCGGGGCCGAACAGCGTGAACGAGACGCCGAGCCAGTCGAGCGACACCGGCTTGCCGCCCAGGTTGATCATCATGATGCCGAGCAGCGGCTGCGCGATGATGAACACGTAGAGCGCGACATGCGCGAGCTTCGACAGCCAGCGCAGCAGCGCCGCTTGCGGAATGGCCTGCGGCACCCGGCTGACGGCTCGCCACAGCACGCGCAGCACCGACAGCACGAGCACGAGCGTGCCCGCGGTGAGATGCACGTTCATCCAGAACACCCGGCTGTCGCTGCCTTTCGGCCCACGGATCTCGATGGCCAGGTAGGCCAGCGCCACCAGCAGGAAGACGGCCCAGTGGAAGAAGATCGCGGGCGAGCTGTAGCGCGTCTGTTTCGCGAGGATGTTTCTCATGCTTCGTCTCGTGTTGTATGCGGGGAGGAGCGCATGCAGCCACCGGCCGGCGCCCGGCAAAACTGCCCCGATTGTAGCCGCACGGGCGTCCGGTTTTGCACGACGCGCGCAAATATCCGACGAATTGCCCACGCGCGCCGAGCGGGGCTTCATATGGAAAGTCCGCATCGCGCGCCAGAACGGCTGTGGCACGATGAAGCTTTGGTGCGACGGCGCGCGGGCATCATGAGCAAGGCGTTCTTCGTTGCGGCCTATCGGCTGACCGCCGCGTTGCTCGCGGTATCCACCACGCTGCACAGCGTCGCCGGCTACTGGCACCTGCCGGGCTTTCATCTCGGCAACTACCTCAGCTACTTCACGCAACTGAGCAGCCTCTACGCGGCCGCGATGCTCGCCGTCGGGCTCTGGCGCATCGCGCGCCCCGGCTCGGCCCGCTACGAATCGATGCGCGGCGCCGCGGTGCTGTACATGCTGATCACCGCGATCGTCTACGAACTCCTGCTCGCGCGGCTCGATGCGCTGCACCACGTCACGCCCGCGTTCAACAACTGGGTGCTGCACCGGATCGTGCCGCTCGTCGTGCTGTGCGACTGGCTGTACGTGGAGCCGCGCCTGCCGATCCCGTGGCGCAGCGCGTTCACGTGGCTCGCCTTCCCGATCGTCTATCTCGGCTATACGTTCGTGCGCGGCTCATTCGAGAACTGGTATCCCTACCCGTTCGTCGATCCGCGGCCGCACGGCTACCTGCCGGTCGCGATTCAGTGTTCGCTGATCGCGCTGGGCGCGGTGGCGCTCGCAATGGGTATTCGCTGGCTCGGCAATCACGCGAGACCGTCCGGTGCGGTGACGCTCAGGAAAGGATGAAGGCGGGAGCGTGTGCGCCGCCCGGCGCACACGGGATGAAGCGGACGATCAGCCGCCGTTGCGCGGCAGGAAGTTCATCGGATCGACGACCTTGCCGTTCTGGCGGACTTCGAATTCGAACGTCGAGCGGCCGCTCGCGTCCGTGCCCATTTCGGCGACCGGCTGGCCCTGGCGCACCGCGTCGCCTTCGTTGACGAGCAGCTTGCCGTTGTGTCCGTAGGCCGTGATGAGCCCGTTCTCATGCTTCAGGATCACGAGCGGCCCGTAGGCCTTGACGCCGGATCCGGCGTACACCACGCGCCCGGCCGCCGCGGCCCGCACCGAATGGTCGGGCCCGGACGCAGCGATCACGAGGCCGCGCGTCTTGCCGGCCGAGAACGGCGTCGCCACGACACCGGTGGCCGGCCAGGCGAGCGAGCCCGGCTGTGCGGCCGCCGCGGGCGGCTGCCCGAGCGACGTCGCGGCAGGCGGCGGCGCGACGCGCAGCACCTGGCCGGGATACACGGCATCGGTCGGCGCCATGTGGTTCCAGCTGGCCACGTCCTGGACGCGCTGCCCGTAGGCGTTCGCGACGCCCGCGAGCGTATCGCCCGGATTCACGCGGTAATAGCCGGCTATCACGCCCGGCGTCGCGGCCGACGTGGGTGCCGGCTGGCGCGCCGGCTGCCAGCTGTCGGTCCACGGCGTCATCGTGCAGCCCGTCAGCGCGATGGCTGCGGCAACGAGCGCCGCCTGCGGCAGCCAGCGCATCAGCGCATCGTGGATGGGAATAGTTTCTCTCAAGGGTCCTCCCGGATTTGCGTCGTTGCGCCGCCCACCGCCCCCCGGCGCGCGACGCACGATGTCCGGCCGAACGGCCGGATCAACCAGTATCCGACCGCGCTCGCGGCCGTCAGTTTCCACAGCGGGACGTGGGTGCGAATGGGCTCACCGGCCCCTTTTTCGCGTCGTCCCGACCGGCAAAGATACCATTTGTGGCGGTCAAGGCCGCGTCAGGTGCCTGATCCGGCAACAATCTTGCGGCGTCGCACCGGCGTGCCGGTGGCCTGCAAGCCGCGCCGCGCGGGCCGTCGGGCGGCTTTAGCGGCGCTTCCGCTCGCCGCGCCGCCCTTGCGGGCAGTCTCGATCCCGTCACATTCTCCCCGTCGTTCGCCACCTATACTCGGTGATGCACTGCGCGATCCAACGACAACGAGGAGCATGACAATGAATAATGCGACGTTTCTTTCCGTGCAGCTCAACGCCGACGACTTCTCCGGTTCCAGCGGCCTGGTCGAATTGCTCAACCGGCACCTGCTGTTCGCGACCGACGTCGCCGAGGCGGCCGATGCGCTCGTCCAGTTGGCGAGTGTCGCGCATATGACGGGCGCCACGCGCCACAGCGTCGAGCTGCCGGTCCTCGCGATCGAGCGGCTGCGCGACGCGCTCGACACGTTGAGCGGCTACGACGAAACGTGGCTGCAGGTGCTGGAACCGGCCGAAGCGCTGTTCCGGGATATCGGGCACCGCCGGCACGCGCTGCACTGAACTGGCGGCTGGCACGATAGGCGCGCCGCCAATGAAAACAGCCCGCCGTTCCGCATGACGGAACGACGGGCTGTTTGTACTTCCAGGGTCGGATCAGGCCGCCGATGCGGCCGCACCATTAACGACCCTTGTAGATCGGGGCGTCGTCAGCGATACGCTTGACTTGCCAGCCGGTCTTGGCCTTGGCCGGCGCGCCGGATTCTTGCGCGGCAGCCGGTTGCGCGCCGTAGCCGGTCGTGTCGGCAGCGGCGACGTTCTGTTGCGGGTTCAGGCGGGCTTCAACAGCCTGGATGCCTTCCGGGTAGTTCGTACGGTCGCTGCCCAGCTTGTAGCCGGCCTGTTGCACGGCGACCAGGTCGGCCTTCACTTGTGCACGGGTGACGGGCGCGTTCTGTTGGGCGAACGAGACGGCGGGAACGGCGAGGACGGCAGCTGCGGCGAACGTTGCGATCAGCGATTTCATGATTACCTCCGGGATTTTTTTGCTCCGCCGCACACACCATGTCTGCAGCGATGGAACAGAGTTTAGTCCCGGCAGCACCTAGGGAAAACCATGAAACCACGAAAACACTATTTCCCAGGAACCAACAATCCCGGCATCCGGTATCGAAAAACCCTATCGATAGAATAGATTTTCGCAACAATGCCGCCCTCGCCAGCCGGTTACGACCAGTTCGCGTGGAAGCTGCCCGGCTTGTCGGTACGCTCGAACGTGTGCGCGCCGAAGAAATCTCGCTGCGCCTGCACGAGGTTCGCCGGCAGCCGCTCGGAGCGGTAGCTGTCGAAGTACGCGACCGCCGACGCGAACGCCGGTACCGGCACGCCGGCCTTCACCGCGGCGACCACGACGTCGCGCAGCGATGCCTGGTAATTCGCGGCGATGTCCTTGAAGTACGGGTCGAGCAGCAGGTTCGCGAGCGCCGAATCCTTCGCGTACGCGTCCGTGATCTTCTGCAGGAAACGCGCGCGGATGATACAGCCCGCACGGAAGATCTTCGCGATCGTGCCGAGATCGAGGTTCCAGCCGTACTCTTCCGACGCCGTGCGCAGTTGCGCGAAGCCCTGCGCGTACGAGATCACCTTGCTCAGGTACAGCGCGCGGCGCACCGCTTCGACGAACGCGGCGCGATCGCCTTCGAACGGCGCGGCGGCCGGGCCCGCCAGGACCTTGCCAGCCGCGACGCGCTCGGTCTTCAGCGACGACAGCACGCGCGCGAACACCGATTCGGTGATCAGCGGCAGCGGCACGCCGAGATCCAGCGCATTCTGGCTCGTCCACTTGCCGGTGCCCTTCTGCGCGGCGCGATCGAGGATCACGTCGACCAGGTGCTTGCCTGTTTCCTCGTCCTTCTTACCGAAGATCTTCGACGTGATCTCCATCAGGTAGCTGTCGAGCTCGCCCTGGTTCCACTCGGTGTACACCGCGCCGAGTTCGTCGTTGGTCAGGCCCGCGACGTCCTTCAGCACCGCATAGCTTTCGGCGATCAGCTGCATGTCGCCGTATTCGATGCCGTTGTGGACCATCTTCACGTAATGGCCTGCACCGTCCGGGCCCATGTACGCGACGCACGGCTCGCCGTCCGACGGCGCCTTGGCGGCGATCTGCTTGAGGATCGGCTCGACGAGGTCGTACGCATCACGCTGGCCGCCGGGCATGATCGACGGGCCGCGCAGCGCGCCCTCTTCGCCCCCCGACACGCCCGTGCCGATGAAGTGCAGGCCCGATTGCGCGAGCTCCTGGTTGCGGCGGATCGTGTCGGTGAAGTGCGTATTGCCGCCGTCGATCAGCACGTCGCCCTTCTCGAGCAGCGGCTTGAGCGATGCGATCGTCGCATCGGTCGCCTCGCCGGCCTTCACCATCATCAGGATCCGGCGCGGCGTTTCGAGCGACGCGACGAATTCCTCGAGCGTATAGGTCGGCACCAGATTGCGGCCGGGGAATTCGGCGATCAGTTCGTCGGTTTTCTCGCGGCTGCGGTTGTACACCGACACCGCGTAACCGCGGCTCTCGATATTGAGTGCGAGATTGCGGCCCATCACCGCGAGCCCGATCACACCGATTGCTTGTTTGCCCATTAGTCAATTCTCCGGAAAAAACGGGGCGCGACCCGAGCCGGGTCGCGCGCACAGGCGAAAGGATAGTGGAAACCCGGCGGCGATGCGCGCTTGCCTGTCATTGCTCCGCGTGCGGCAGCCGCCGGAACACGACGCTCAGGTTGTTCGCCGGCATCTCGACCACCTCGATGCAGTCGAGCCCGCGATCGAGGCCGAGCGCGACGACGGTCTCGAGATCGCGCACGCCCCACGACGGGTCGCGGCCGCGCAGCTGCAGGTCGAACGCTTCGTTCGACGGCGCCGTATGCCGGCCCTCGCGGCGATACGGCCCGTACAGGAACAGCACGCCGCCCGGCCGCAGCAGGCGCGACGCACCCGCGAACAGCGCGTCGGTGCAGGCCCACGGCGAGATGTGAATCATGTTGATGCAGACGATGGCATCGAGCGTGTCGACCGGCCAGGACGCGTCCCGCACATCGAACGCGAGCGGCCCGGCAACGTTGGCGAGGCCGGCATGGGCAACCCACGCGGCGATCGAGCGCCGCGCCTGCGCATCGGGATCGCTCGGCTGCCAGTGCAGGCCCGGCAGCGCCTGCGCGAAGTGGACCGCGTGCTGCCCCGTGCCGCTCGCGATTTCGAGCACGCGGCCGCTCGCCGGCAGCACGCGGCGCAAGACGTCGAGGATCGGCCCGCGATTGCGTTCGGCCGCCGGCGCCGACAGCCGCGCGGACGGATCGGGCGAAGAGGTCGGATCGGTCACGATGCCTGCTCCGGTGCGTGGTTCGCGAGGCCCAGCCGCGCGGTCAGCGCGTCGAGCGCGGGTGCGCAGCGCGCCTCGACCTTCAGCGTCAGCATCGGATCGGCGCGCGTATGGCCGAGATTGAGCGCGGCGACCGGCTTGTTCTGTGCCTGCGCCCACACGCAGAAGCGATAGCCGGAATACACCATCAGCGACGAGCCGACGACCAGCAGCGCATCGGCCGCCTCGAGCGCCTGCGACGCGAGCGCCACGCGCTCGCGCGGCACGTTTTCGCCGAAGAACACGACCGCCGGCTTCAGCAGCCCGCCGCACGCGGGGCACGCCGGAATGCGGAACGTGTCGAGCGCGGCCCATTCGAGGTGCGCGTCGCCATCCGCGGCCGGCTCGGCCTGCGCGCCCAGCAGTTCGGGATTGTCGGCCTCGAGCATGACCTGGATCGTCGCGCGCGCATGATGCGCGCCGCAGCCAAGGCACGTGACGCCGTCGATTCCGCCGTGCAGTTCAATCACGTCGCCGCTGCCCGCGCGCTGGTGCAGGCCGTCGACGTTCTGCGTGACGAGCCGCTCGACCCGTCCCGCGCTGCCGAGCCGCGCCAGCGCCACGTGCGACCCGTTCGGCTGCGCGCGGCCGACGACGGGCCAGCCGATCATGCTGCGCGCCCAATAGCGCCGCCGCGCGGCATCGGAGCCGAGGAATTCGTGGAGCTGGATCGGCGGCGAGCGCATCCATTGGCCGTTGCGGTCGCGATAGCCGGGAATGCCGGAGTCGGTGCTGATGCCCGCGCCGGTCAGTACCAGCAGGCGCGGATGACGCTCGACGAACGTGTGCAGCGCATCGAGTGCGGCCGGTTCGAGGCCGGCGGTTGAAGGGTCGTGCAGGGCTTTGTCGTTCATGTTGGCAACGCGTGATCGGGCGCGCCGGCAAGTACCGTGCGCCCGCACGGGCAGCCAGGCACGCCAGCACATGATACAGAACGCCGCGCGATCGGGCCGATGGCTCGCGTCGCACATCGGCGCACAAAAAAAGACGCCCATCCGCCACTCGGCGATGGGCGCTTCAACAATTGATCCATCGGGGTAGTGGATCAACTGACAGCACAATTTCGCGGCGTCCGCCTTGCTGCGGCTGGTGAACGCTTCCCCTGGACTCCATGTGTTCCGCGATGCCGAATGCATCGATGCGCTGCCGGCTTTCCGGTGCGTGCCGGTTCGGCCCCGTCGCGCCACCGCAATGCACGGCACGCACACGTCTACGCCGCACGACGACTTGCGTTGCGCGCGGCAGATTGACGATCCGGGATCCGGGATCCGGGCCGGGCCATCCGCAGGCATTCACGGTTCATCCCCGACGGCCGACTGGCACCAGTCGGCCTCGTGCGTCATGCCTGCACGTCGTCGTTCAGAACAAGCCCGATTGCTCGGATGGAACGGAAAGCCGCGCGCTCACGTCGCCTCGATAAACGGCGAAGCGAATAGCCCGGCAGGTCGGCGATTCATGTTTGCAACACCACACGTTGCGATTCGGTCTGTTTTCATTCTCTTGTCCCCGTCTCCGATACGTCCGACCCACTGAAGCGATCGCCGGACCGACTGCGTCCGCGACCGCGCTCACGGCCTGCACAGATATGCAAGGAGCGCACCATGCTTCACGCCGCAAGGCCGCGCGGGTCAAAACGGGGCCATCGACGCGCATCGCGCACCGGCAAACAGCGCGAACGTTTCGAAACTGAAACGCCTGCCGGATCGGCTGCCGGGGCCGGGCGAGCCGTCACGCCGCACCCGCCCGGCCCCGGCGGACAGCGCGACGTTGCATCGACGCGCGACCGCCGAACGGCTTACAATCGCCCCACAGTGCCGCATGAACCGGCGCGCGGCGCGCACCACCCGACCGGAGCCCACTACCCGACGCATGCCTGACGCACACGACTGGCTGGATACCGACTACCGCACGCTGTTCCGCCTGCATCCGGATCGCCGGATCGAACGCGAGAACGATCCCGACTGCTCGCCCGGGCCGCGCTTCTGGCTCGGCCGAAGCACCGACGGCAACCTGGCGGGCATACGCGCCGACGTGCCCACTGCTGTTGCAGACGAACTCGCACACCTGGCCAGCAGCGAACCGCCGTCGGCGGACCACATGCAGCCCGCGCACCTCGATCGCTATCTCGCGCTGCTCGCCCCTGTTCCGCACTGGAATATCGGCCTTGTCTACCCGCTGCCGCACGCGCTCGGTTTCGACACCGACGCGCGCGTCGCGCTGATCGACGGCGACAGCGACGCGGGCCGCCATCTGCTGCATGCGCTGTCCAAGCACGGGATGCCCGAAGGCCTGTACTCGATGGGATTTCGAAGCGCCGCCGATCTGTGGGCGCCGTGGTGCGCGGCTGTCGTCGATGGAGAAGTCGCGTCGGTCGCGTTTGCCGCGCGGCTGTCCGAAGTCGGTGCCGAACTCGGTCTCGCGACGGCCCCTGCATTTCGTGGGCGCGGGCTCGCGGCGGCGGTGACCGCGGCGTGGTCGCGACTGCCGTCGCTTCAAACGCGCACGCTGTTTTACAGCACCGACAGCGACAACCGCGCGTCACGACGCGTGGCGTCGCGCCTCGGCCTCACGCTGCGCGGCACGACGCTGCGAGTGGCATAGCACTGGAGCCGGCGCGACACCTCAACGAAAGGCGTCGATCACCTTGATGCGACGCTCGGTTTCGTTGACGAAGCAACTGTCGACCTCCACGAGCCCGAGCGTGCCGCCCGCATCGGGCTGCCGCGATTCGGCGCACTTCGCGTCCCGCGCCTTGAGCCAGCGGCGCTCGTCGTTGCGCAGTCTCGCCTGGCCTTGCGCATCCAGGTTCGCCATCTTCGTCTTGTAGACCGCATTCAAGCGCTTGTCGGCTGCTTCGTATTTCAGTCCGAGGCAATTGCGGATGTCGGCCGTGTAGCCCGTTTCCTCGGCGGTCTTGCAAATAGCGGCGCGCTGCGCATCGTCCGCGAGCGCGTCCGACGCGACCGCGAAAAGCATCGCGCTTGCCGCCAGACCGATCGCCATGTGTCGAAGCATGTTCATCCGGATTTGTTGTTTTCAATGACGGAAGGCCCCGATTATGCCCGGCCCGCAGCCCGCATGACCTGCGTTGCCTCGACGTCAACCGGTCACCGCGCATGCCATACCGGGCAACCGTCGTGCAAACACGCTAGCATTCGAACACGCAACGTCGCGCGTTCGCTTCGCGCTGCCTCCAAGGACTCGACATGACCACGCCCGCCCCTGCCCGCCCCGATGTCGCGCATCGCGTCTTTTCGGACGGACGGTTGTCGATCGGCCTCACGCTTCCGCTGCTTCGCACCGGCCATATCGTCGCCGACTTCGACGAGCAGCTCGAACTCGCGGCGCTGGCCGACGCGCTCGGCTTTCGCGCGCTGTGGGTTCGCGACGTGCCGCTGAACAGCGCCGACTACCCCGATCCGGTCGGCCACCTCGACCCGTGGGTCCTGCTCGGCGCACTGGCGTCGCGTACGCGCCGGATCACGCTCGCCAGCGGCGCGATCGTGCTGCCGCTGCGTCATCCGCTGCATATCGCGAAAGGCGCGCTGTCGGTCGCGACGCTGTCGGGCGGCCGCTTCATCCTCGGGCTAGGCTCCGGCGACCGGCCGCCCGAATATGCGGCGTTCGGTGTCGATGCGGAGACGCGGCGCGACCGCTACCGCGCCCACTGGGACGTCGTCGCGGCCGCGCTCGGCATGCCATCGCGCGTGCTGCCCGACGAAGCGCCGCCCGATGCACCCGAATTCACGCTGCTGCCGCGCGGCGCCGACGCCGTGCCGATGCTGGCGGTCGGCTCGGGCGGACAAAGCGTCGACTGGATCGCACGGCACTCGCTCGGCTGGATGACGTACCACCGCGATCCGGACACGCAACGCGCACGCTATTCGATGTGGCGCGCGGCGGTCGACCGGCTCGCGATGCCCGCCTTTCGCGCGTTCGGCGTCTCGATGCGGCTCGACCTCGTCGCGGATCCCGATGCGCCGGCTACCGCATTGCCGCTCGGCTATGCAACCGGACGCCGCGCATTGATCGACATCCTGCGGGACATGCACGCGGCGGGCACGCACCACGTCACGCTGAATCCCGGCTCGGACCGGCCCGTGCGCGAAGTCATCGAGGAAATCGCGGAACACGTTCTGCCGGTTTTTCACGACGAGCCAGCTTGATTCGGCAGGATTCCAGATTAATTCGATCCAATGCGTGCGTGGTGCATCGTAGTCGACGAGCCGACATTACAAATGTCTTTCGCGCCGACAATTGAAACGCCCGACCTGTCTGGCGACCCACAGTCCGCGTCGGACACATGACTGCGCAAACGCGCCGCAAACGCCCGCGCCGCGTCGGGTATGCCCGATTCGAATGATCGTCGACGGAACTATTCGGTTTCCATCGCAATCATGTTAACTTCCGTCCATCGTTCAGCCTGGCGGGCCGCGCGCCGATGCGCGCCCGCATGCCTACTCCATGCGACATTTCCTCCTCGGCTGGCTGCTGGCCGCCGTCATCTCGGCCGCCCATGCGGCCGCTCCCGCCCCGGCCGCCGCGTCGGCCGCTTCCGGCACCGCGCCCGCGTTGACGCCGCAACAGGCGCAGCAGGCACTCAATGTGCTCGAAAATCCGCGCGATCGCGCGCAGGTCGAAACGACGCTGCGTGCGATCGCGGCCGTCGGCGCGTTGAGCGCACCCGCGATCGCGGCGAGCGATGCGGCTGCGGCCAGCGCCGCGTCGGCCGCCGCGGCTCCGGCGGCACTGACGTCGAACGGGCTCGCATCGATGCTCGTCCGGCAGGGATCGCGCTGGACCATCGAAATCGGCGGTGCGCTGAAGGAATCGCTGCACTCGCTGCTCGATGTCGGCTCGGTCGGCAACTGGTGGCACGACAAGCTGGTGCGCGCCGACGAGCGCGCGGATCTTGCACACGCGCTCTGGATCATCATCGCCGTGCTCGTCCCCGCGCTCGTCGTCGAATGGTTCGCGAAGCGGCTGCTGCGACGTGCGCTGGCCGCAGTGGCTGCTCGGCGCGCCGACACGTCGCGCCGCACCGAGTCCGAGTCCGAGTCTGAATCCGTTACGCCCGACTCCGCGACGCTCGACGACGGCAACGCACCACCGGGCGCAGTCGCCCCACCAGACGCTTCCAACGTCCCCGACGCCGCGCCCGCGTCGTCGCAAGGCCGCGGCCACGCGCGCCGCCACACCACGCTGCTGCACCGGATGCCGCGCGCGCTCGTCAGCCTTGCGTTGCGTGCCGTGCCGCTGCTCGTGTTCGTCGGCGTCGCGAGCCTGACGATGTCGGTGATCGGCGATACGGGCGCCCCGGTCGAATCCGCACTCGAAGCGCTGATCGACATCTACGTGATCTGCCGACTCGTCACGATCGTCAGCCGGCTGTTCTTCCAGCCCGATGCGCGGCAATTGCGCTTGCTGCACATCAGCGACGCGTGGGCCGACTTCGCGCAACGCTCGATCGCGCAGATCGTGATCGTGGTCGGCGCCTGCACGGCCGCGGTCGAGATCGCCGCGAGCTTCGGCCTCAGCGACGCCGGTCACGTCGCGCTGCTGAAAGCCGTCGCGCTCGTCGGGCACCTGATGGTCTCGGCGCTGATCCTCCAGTGCCGCTTGCCCGTCGCCGCGCGGATCCGCGCGGCCGGCGCGGATCGCCCGTCCTTCGCGATGGTCGCCAACGCGCTCGCGGACGCGTGGGCGCCCGTCTCGGTCTTCATCGTGATGGCCCTGTGGTTCGTGTGGGCGCTCGACGTCCACAACGGCTACCGCGTGCTGATCACGCTCGGCGGCCGCTCGATCGCCGTGATGATCGGCATGCGGATCGTGTCGATCGTCGTGTTCGGCGCGCTCGCGCGGCTGTTCCAGGGCCGCGACGAAGATCGCACGATCGTCCATGCGCACGCGTACCGCTACTACCCGCTGCTGCGCCAGATCGTGTCGGGCGCGATCGGCATCGTGACCATCGTGCTGCTGCTGCAGATCTGGGGTGTACCGATTTTCCGCGCGTTCGAGACCGGCACGATCGGCCACCGGCTCGCGTCGGCGCTGGTGACGATCGCCATCGCGGCCATCGTCGCGCTCGTCGTGTGGGAAGCCGCGAACATCGCAATCGAGCGCCGCCTGCAGCGCTGGACGCGCGAAGGCAATCTCATGCGCGCGGCGCGGCTGCGCACGCTGCTGCCGATGCTGCGCACGCTGCTGTTCGTGATGATCGCGCTCGTCGTCGTGCTGACGGGCCTCAGCCAGCTCGGCGTGAACGTCGGCCCGCTGCTTGCCGGCGCCAGCATCTTCGGTGTCGCGCTCGGCTTCGGCTCGCAGAAGCTCGTGCAGGATTTCATCACCGGGATCTTCCTGCTGATGGAAAACGCGATGCAGGTGGGCGACTGGGTCACGCTCGCCGGTGTGTCGGGCACGGTCGAGTACCTGTCGATCCGCACCGTGCGGCTGCGCGCCGGCGACGGGTCGTTGTACACGATTCCGTTCAGCTCGGTGACGACCGTCAACAATACGAATCGCGGGCTCGGCAACGCGGCCGTCAAGATCAGCATTGCCTACGGCGAGGATATCGACCGCGCGATCGCGACGCTGAAGGAGATCGGTGCGGCATTGCGCGACGATCCGAAGTACCGCGACGGCATCCTGTCGGACTTCAGCTACTGGGGTATCGACCAGGTCGACGGCGCGACGCTCGCGCTGGCCGGGCAGATGCAATGCACGGACTCGACGCGCTGGAGCGTGCAGCGTGAATTCAACCGGCGGATCGCGGAGACGTTCCGCGAACGCGGCATCCGGATCGCCAATCCGCAGCGCAGCGTCGTTGCGTACGCGGACGGATCGCGGCCGGTGGTCGATGACGAAAACGGCACCCGCGGCGACAGCAGCCATGCTGCCGAAGTGACGGCCCGCCCGCCGTCGCCGGCCGCACCGGCGCGCAAGCCGGGTTGACCGGCCGGGGCCAACGGCGCGCCGCGTTCAACGCGCGGCGGGCTTGCTCCCGCGCCGCGGGCCTTGCGCGGCGGGCGTCGACGCCCCCGCCTTCGCCGTGCGTTTCGCCGTCGCACCCGGCTCCCGCTTCGAGCCGGCTCCAGATTCGGCCGCCCATGCGTCGCGCTGCACGTGCCATTGCTGGAGCAGCACCCGAGTCTGCTCGGCAATCGTGTCGATCAGCAATTTCGCGCGCTCGCCTTCGAATGCCTCCCATTCGAGCAACTGCAGCGCCGAACGCTGCGCGATGTGGAACACCGTGATCTGCCCGAACAGGCTCAGTGCACGCAGGCGCGTGACGGGATCGTTGGCCGGCCGCCCCGAGATGCGGCCGATCAGCTCGGCGCTCACGTCGTTCAGCGGCTTGCGCATGCGCTTCATCAGGATTTCGCTCGCGCTCGCCGGCTCCTGGCCGCCTTGCTCGCGTGCAAAGAACATCCGCTGGTTCATCGTCTTCGGCGCCGTGAACATCCGGTCCGACAGCGCGCGCAGCAGCCCGACGAACGCATCGATCAGCACGTCGACGTCCGCGTCCGCATCGAGCATCGCCCACGCATGGCCGACCGCCGGCGCGAACACTTCCCAGCCGTGCTCCGCGATCGTCTCCACGCACGCGCGGTACACGCCTTCCTTGTTCTCGAAGTAGTACTGGAGCGCCGGCGCGTTCACGCCGGCCATCGCGGCGATCTCGCGTGTCGATGCCCCCGCGAACCCCCGCTCGCCGAACAGTTCGATCGCCGCCTCAATGATCCGCCGGCGCGTTTCGTCGCCGCGGGCGTAGCCGCCCGCCGACGTACGGCGCAGCTTCTTCGCTTCGTTCATGCCTTCCTCGTCATTCGATCGATCGACATTCTACTTGACACAATTTTATCAACTGGAATAATTCTTCCACTTGGAATAAATTGGATGCCAGCATGTCGACGCAGCAAGACCCGCCACAGAAAGCAGATCGTCAGGAAAACGGAACAACCCGGCGCAACGGCAACGGATCGAAACGGCGCATCCTGCTCGTCGTCGCCGTGCTTGCGGCGATCGGCGGCGCCGTCTGGCTCGGCCGCTGGTGGACGGTCGGCTGCTTCATCGAAAGCACCAACGACGCGTACCTGCAGGCGGACAGCATGACCGCCGCGCCGAAGGTCGCCGGCTACGTGACCGACGTGTACGTGCGCGACAACCAGGCCGTGAAGGCCGGCGATCCGCTCGTGCGGCTCGACGTCCGCCAGTACCAGGTCGCGCTCGCGCAATCGCTTGCGACCGTCGACGCGCGCCGCGCCGACATCGCACGCGCCGAGGCCGACATCAGCCAGCAGCATGCGAATCTCGAACAGGCCGATGCACAGGCGAAGGTGTCGCGCATCAATGCGCAGCACGCCAGCGACGAATACACGCGCTATGCGCCGCTCGCCGCGACCGGCGCGGAAACGCACGAACGCGTGGCCGACCTGAAGAGCACGCGCGATCAGGCGGCCGCGACGCTCGCCGCGAACAATGCGTCGATCGCTGCCGCCCGCACGCAGATCGCGTCGTACACAGCGCAGCTCCAGCAGGCGCGCGCGCAGCTCGAAGCCGCGCAGGCCAGCGCCGCACAGGCGCGGCTCGACCTCGACAACACGATCGTGCGCAGCACCCTCGCCGGCCGCGTCGGCGATCGCACCGTGCGCGTCGGTCAATACGTGCAGCCCGGCACGCGCCTGCTGACCGTCGTGCCCGTCGACTCGATCTACCTCGTCGCGAACTTCAAGGAAACGCAGATCGGCAACATGCGCATCGGCCAGCCCGTCGAACTGCACGTCGACGCGCTGCCGGACGGCGCGCTGTCCGGCGTCGTCGACAGCTTCGCCCCCGGCACGGGCGCGCAATTCGCGCTGCTGCCGCCCGAGAATGCGACCGGCAACTTCACGAAGATCGTCCAGCGCGTGCCGGTACGCATCCGCCTCGCCGCGGACGCCCGCGCGCAGCGCATGCTGCTGCCGGGGCTGTCGGTGACGGTCGACGTCGATACGCGCTCGGCCCGCGACGAGACGCATCATGGCTGAACCGTCCGCCATGATGCCCATGCCGCCGCACGAGGGCCGTGCGAGCGTGACCGACTGGATCGCGGTCGCGGCGGGCGCGCTCGGCGCGCTGATGGCGACCCTCGACATTTCGATCACGAACTCCGCGCTGCCGCAGATCCAGGGTGAAATCGGCGCGACCGGCACCGAAGGCACGTGGATCTCGACCGGCTACCTGATGTCGGAGATCGTGATGATCCCGCTCGCCGCGTGGCTCACGCGCGTGTTCGGGCTGCGCAATTTCCTGCTGACGAACTCCGCGCTGTTCATTGCCTTCTCGATGATGTGCGGCTGGTCGCATTCGCTGCCGATGATGATCGCCGGCCGGATCGGCCAGGGCTTCACCGGCGGTGCGCTGATCCCGACTGCACAAACCATCATCCGCACGCGGCTGCCGCTGTCGCAGTTGCCGGTCGGCATGACGCTGTTCGGCCTGATCGTGCTGCTCGGGCCGCTGTTCGGCCCCGTGCTCGGCGGCTGGCTCGCGGAGAACGTCAGCTGGAGCTGGTGCTTTTTCCTGAACCTGCCGGTGTGCCTGTTGCTGATGGCGTTGTTGATATTCGGGCTGCCGTCGGACCGCCCGCAATGGCATGCATTCCTGAACGCGGACTGGCTCGGGATCTTGGGTCTCGCGATCGGTCTGAGCTCGCTCACCGTCGTGCTCGAGGAAGGCCAGCGCGAGCGCTGGTTCGAATCGCAGATGATCGTCACGTTGAGCCTCGTATCGCTTGCCGGAATGATCCTGATCGCGTTGTCGCAGCTCTTTGCAAAGCGGCCGATCATGCGGCTGTCGCTGATGCGCAACCCGCGCTACGCGAGCGTGATCGTGATCGTGTCCGCGGTGGGCGCCGGGCTGTACGGCGTGTCCTACCTGCTGCCGCAGTTCCTGGCGATCGTCGCCGGCTACAACGCGGAACAGGCAGGCGCGATCATGCTGCTGTCGGGGCTGCCCGCGTTCCTCGTGATGCCGATCCTGCCGCGCCTGCTCGGCAAGGTCGATTTCCGCATCCTCGTGATCTCGGGGCTGTTGCTGTTCTGCCTGAGCTGCATGCTCGACATCAGCCTGACCGCGCAGAGCGTCGGCCACGACTTCGTCTGGTCGCAACTGATCCGCGGCGTCGCGCAGATGCTCGCGATGATGCCGCTCAACCAGGCCTCGATGGCGGCCGTCGCACGCGAAGACTCGGGCGATGCGGCCGGGCTCTACAACATGGCGCGCAATCTCGGCGGCTCGATCGGGCTCGCGATCATCGGCACCGTGATCGACCGGCGCACGACCTTCCATACGGCCGCGCTCCGCGAATCGGTGACGGCGAACTCGCTGATCGGGCAGGACCGGCTGTCGGCCTACGCGGCCAACTGGTTCTCGCACACCGGCGACCTCGCGTATTCGAACATGCGCGCGCTCGGACAGCTGGCGCAGCAGATCCAGATCCAGGCCGTCGTGATGACCTATTCCGAAACCTTTTATCTGCTGGGCCTCGCGCTGCTTGCCTGCGTGCCGCTCGCGCTGCTGCTGAGAACGCCGCGCGGGCCGCAGCCGATGTCGTCCGGCCACTGAACCGTCTTACGCGATGAAACCCTTCTCCCTGCCCCGCCGCCCCGCGCTCACGCTGTGCGCGGCCGCGTGCCTGCTCGCCGGCTGCACGGTCGGCCCCGACTATCGCGGCGCGCCCGCCGCGCCGGATGCGCCGACCTTCGTGCGCGCGCCGGCCACCGGCGTCGACCCCGCGGCGCCCGCGCCGAGCGCATGGTGGCACGCGCTCGACGATCGCCAGCTCGACGACCTGATCACCGCCGCGCTCGCGTACAACCCCGATCTGCACGCGGCACAAGCCCGCTTGCGCGCATCGCGCGCGCAGCTCGCGCAACAACGTGCGGCCCAGTTGCCGAAGTCGTCCGCCACCGTCGCCGCCATCCGCATGCGCGAGCCGGACGTCAGCGCACTCGGTTCGCTGCTGCCGTCGAACGGTTCGAGCCAATCGGGCGGCACCTCGCCGTCGCTGGGTGGCTCGGGCCCGCTGCAGCTCTATTCGGCAGGCTTCGACGCAACCTGGGAAATCGACCTGTTCGGCGGCACGCGCCGCGCGGTCGAAGCGGCATCTGCGCAAGCGGAAGCGGTCGACGCCGATCTCGCCGACACGCAGGTGTCGATCACGGCCGAAGTCGCCAACGCGTACATCGACCTGCGCGATCAACAGCAGCGGCTTGCGTTGTCGCGGCGCACTGCCGAGCTGCAGCAGAAGATGCTCGAACTCAC
Source organism: Burkholderia sp. AU31624 (assembly GCF_020420065.1). Taxonomy (NCBI): domain Bacteria; kingdom Pseudomonadati; phylum Pseudomonadota; class Betaproteobacteria; order Burkholderiales; family Burkholderiaceae; genus Burkholderia; species Burkholderia sp. AU31624. The sequence goes on along the minus strand of NZ_JAIZRT010000002.1, from coordinate 787,459 downwards.
GCAGCAGCGTCGCGCGCGTGGCGTTGCCGCCGATGCCGACATCGAACGCCTGACGACGCAAGTCGAAAACACGCGTGCATCGCTGATCCCGCTCGACGCGCAGGTGACGGAATCGCTCGACCGGCTCGCGATCCTGACGGGCCGCGCACCCGGTGCGCTCGACGCGGCGTTGTCGACATCGGATGCGCCGTTGCCGACGCTACCCGGCAGCGTCGCGATCGGCGATCCGGCCACGCTGCTGAAACAGCGCCCCGACATTCGCGCGGCCGAGCGCCGGCTCGCATCGAGCAATGCGCAGATCGGCGAGCACGTCGCCGACTATTTCCCGAAGGTGACGCTGCTCGGCGACCTCGGTTTCAGCGCGGCGGACCCGGGCCACCTGTTCCGCAAGCAGAACTTCACCTGGGTCGGCGCGCCGTATCTGCAATGGAACATTCTCGACTTCGGGCGTACGCGCGGTGCGGTGCGCGCGGCCGAGGCATCGCGAGACGAGGCGGAAGCGAACTATCAGAAGGCGGTGCTCGGCGCCCTGCAGGATGCCAACACGGCATTGCAGCGTTACGGGCACCAGCGCGAGCATGTCGTTGCACTCACCAAGGTGCAGACGTCGGCCATGCATTCCCGATCGCTGATGGACGAGCGCTATCGCGCGGGCGTCGCATCGATGATCGACCTGCTCGATACGCAACGCGAAGCGTTGGCCGCGCAGCAGAACGTGATCGCCGGGCAGGCCGAGCTGATCAAGGACTACGTGTCGTTGCAGAAGAACCTCGGGCTCGGGTGGCAGGCGGGCGCGGGTTGATGTCCGGTTGATCGGTGCCGCACGGCCAGGTTTGTCGAGACTGCGGCGGCGCCGATGCTCGAAATGTGGATCGCAAGTCCAAAGCGCCCGCGTTCGATACTTGTGGATCGCCTCACGGCGCGCGACGCAACAACTCATTGCGCACGCAACGATATTCATCGCCTGCGTCGATGAGAGCCGCACCCACGCCGCACGCACGCCGTCGCTATCGGAAACATATCGAATATCAATTAGCCAATCGTCTGACGATCTCTTCTAATTCAGTCGGCTTCCCCACCACCGATCGGATTCAAGGAGTTCCATCGTCATGTCCTCATCCTCCCATCGCGTGCTGAGACACGCGGTCGCCGCGATCTGCGTTGCACTTTCCGCGTCCCCCCATGCCGCCGAACTCACGCGAGACACGGGCGCCCCCGTCGGCGACAACGAGAATTCGCAGACGGCCGGCCCTGCCGGCCCCGTGCTCCTGCAAGACTCCGCACTCATCGAGAAACTGCAGCGCTTCGATCGCGAGCGCATTCCGGAACGGGTCGTGCATGCACGCGGCACCGGCGCATTCGGCGAGTTCGTGCCGACCGCCGACATCTCGAACCTGACGAAAGCGAAGGTCTTCACACCCGGCACCCGCACGCCCGTGTTCGTGCGCTTCTCCACCGTGATGGGCTATCGCGGCTCGCCTGAACAGGCGCGCGATCCGCGCGGTTTCGCGGTGAAGTTCTATACGCAACAGGGCAACTGGGACATGGTCGGCATCAACTGGCCCGTGTTCTTCATTCGCGACGGCATCAAGTTCCCCGACTTCGTTCACGCGAACAAGCCGAGCGCCGTGACCGGCGTGCAGGATCCGAACCTCGCATTCGACTTCTTCGCGCACACGCCCGAAGCGACGAACATGCTGACGATGCTGTACACGAACGCCGGCATGCCCGATTCGTATCGTCACATGGACGGCTTCGCGGTGCACGCGTTCAAGTTCGTCAATGCGCACGGCGACGTGCACTACGTGAAGTTCCACTGGAAGAGCCAGCAAGGCGTGCACGGCCTGCGTCCGCAAGACATCAATGCATCGATCGGGCGCGACTGGAACATGATGACGAACGACCTGTACGGCGCGCTGAAGCAAGGCGACTTCCCGAAGTGGGATCTGTACGTGCAGGTGCTCACGCAGCAGGACCTGAACCGTTTCGACTTCGATGCGCTGGACGACACGAAGGTGTGGACCGGTGTGCCCGAGCGCAAGATCGGCACGATGACGCTGAACCGCGTGCCCGACAACTACTTCCAGTCGACCGAGGAATCGGCGTTCGCGCCGTCGCGACTCGTGCCCGGCATCGAGCCGTCCGAAGACCGGATGCTGCAGGACCGGCTGTTCGCGTACGCCGACACGCAGATGTACCGGCTCGGCGCGAACTACATGGACCTGCCGATCAACCGGCCCGTCGTGCCGGTGGTCAACAACAACCAGGACGGCAAGATGAACGCCGGCGACCGCAAGGGCGAGGTGAACTACGAACCGTCGACGCTGCATGAACTCGCGCCGGATCCGCAATACAAGTCCGTGCGCATGACGCTCAACGGCACGACGCAGCAGGAAGCGATCCACAAGAAGCTGCGGTTCCGTCAGGCGGGCGAGTACTACCGCAGCCTGTCGCAGCAGGACAGGGACGACCTGATCACCGCGCTGTCCGGCGACCTCGGCAAGGTGACGAACGCGCACAACCAGTACGCGATGCTGTCGTACTTCTACAAGGCCGATGCCGACTACGGCACGCGTCTCGCGCAGGCCGTGCACGCCGACGTCGGGCAAGTGCAGGCGCTCGCCGCGAGGCTGAGCGAGAACTGATCCCGCGACTCCGGTCGCCGTCGACGTGCGGGGTTGCGCCGCGCACGTCGACCTTACCCACCCATCAGGACATCCTCATGCAATCCGAACGCCTGACGCGCGCGATCCGCGCCACCGCAGCAGTCCTGGCGCTGGCCGCGCTCGCCGGTTGCGCGCACCTTCCCGAGCAGCCGGCGTATGCGCCGGCCGACCCCGCCGCGCTGCGCCGCTACGACGGCGACTGGTTCGACGCCGCCCGCGTCGGACGCGTCGACATCCTGCGCGCATTGCACGACGCCGGCTATCCCGTCGATGCCACCGACAGCCATGGCTTTACGGCCGTGATACTCGCGTCCTACGACGGCCAGCCGGCAGCGCTCGACTATCTACTGTCGGCCGGCGCAAACGCATGCGCCGGCGACCGCCACGGCAACACGGCGCTGATGGGCGCCCTCTTCAAGAACGAACCCGACATCGCACGGCGCCTGATCGACACGCCATGCCCGATCGACCAGACGAACGGCGCCGGGGAAACCGCGCTGGGATTCGCCACGCTGTTCAATCGATTCGACCTGATTCCGCTCCTCGTCGCGCGTGGCGCGAATCCGAATCATGTCGATCGGCGCGGTCAGTCGCTGCTGCAGCTCGCGCGGTCGCACGACAACACGGAAGCCGTGGATGCGCTGCGGCATGCAGGTGCGAGGCAGTAGCTTCATGCCCCGCTTCCTGATGCCCGCGGACTCGCCTCGCTTCACCGCGTCCGGCGATTCGAGTCCCGCCTCGAATAGGATCGGCCAATTGCCCCATTACGCATCAAACCGGAAACGATCGGCAAATCGCATTCCGCATTACTTTCTTTAGCGGCCCTGGACATTACAAAACACTGCCAATATTTTCAAAAACATTTCACCTATTCGCTTTAATTTAGTTTCATATAATCAAAAAAAGTTTGACACCTCGCTTTCGTTCTTGATACCGTCCGATGCAAGCAATCTGACGAATTGCTCACTACGCAATCGCTTCCGCTCTACGATTTTTGCTTCCGCCGTACCGCAATGCTCGCCGCCGGCCACATCGTTCGCGCGCCGACGGATGCAACATCCCGATGCATCTCATTGGACAACTGCCATCCGGCAGCGGGCCGAAGGATCGAATCAAATGAGCAGGACAACGAAACTGTTGCTCTAGCAATCTCGCCCGCGCCCCGTCCGGCGCAGTTGCGTCGTATCGCGGCGCAGCCTTCCCGTTACCGCGTTTTCCGTATTTCGCTCCCGGAGACAAGACACCTTTCCGGATCGGGCGAAAGGCCCTGTCGCGTCCGTGCCATCCGCATGCGTGCGACAGAAATCGGCGGTGCATGACCCGCACCGCTGTCGACCGTTGTTGTTCGTGCTGTTCGATGTTCAACCGGAGGGGTAATTCAAATGAATCAGGTTGCAGACAAGAATCAAAAGCACAATCGCTTCGTCAAACTCGCATTCGCCGCCGCCGCAGTCGCATCGTTCGGCATGGCGACGGCCCACGCCGCGCCTGCGGCCGGCTGGACGGAAACGCACACCAAGGGTTTCCTGCCGCTCGTGCAGCAAAGCGAAGCCGGTACGGCCGGCGCGCCCGCCGCGAGCACGGCGGCGGCTGCAGCAGCAGCCGTCGAGATGGCGCCGGGCGAGTCGGTGGACATCGTGCTCGGGCTGAACCTGCGCAACGAGGCGCAACTCGACCAGTATCTGCACGACCTGCATACGCCTGGTTCGCCGCACTACCGGCAGTTCCTCACGCCGGCGCAGTTCGCGTCGCAATATGCGCCGACCGACCAGCAGGTCGCCTCGGTCGTCGCGCATCTGCGCAAGGCAGGCTTCGTGAACATCGTCGTCGCGCCGAACCGTCTGCTGGTCTCCGCGTCCGGCACCGCGGCCACCATCAAGTCCGCGTTCCGCACGACGCTCAAGCGCTTCACGCGCAACGGCCGCAGCGTCTACGCGAATACCGACGCAGCGCAAGTGCCGAACGCGATCGGCGGCGTCGTGGGTTCGGTACTGGGCCTGCAGAACGTCGAGCTGATGCACACGGGCGCGGGCAGCCAGCCGCAAGGCAACACCAGCAACCTGACGATTCCGGCCGGCGCATCGGCGGTGCCGCACAACCCGACCGAATTCTCGTCGATCTACGGCGGCGACGGCACGCCGACCGCCTCGCAGACCACCGTCGGCATCATCTCCGAAGGCGACCTGTCGCAGACGGTAAGCGACCTCAATACGTTCGCCGCAAACAACAGCCTCGGCACGATCAGCAGCAGCATCGTGAAGACGGGCCCGTCCGGCAGCTCGTACACCGACACCGACGGCACCGTCGAATGGAACCTCGACAGCCAGTCGATCGTCGGCGCGGCCGGCGGCAGCGTGAAGCAGGTCGTGTTCTACGTCGCACCGTCGATGACGCTCACGGCGATCACCGCCGCGTACAACAAGGCCGTGACCGACAACGTCGCGAAGGTGATCAACGTGTCGCTCGGCGTGTGCGAATCGTCCGCGAACAGCACCGGCTCGCAGGCCACCGACGACACCATCTTCAAGCAGGCAGTCGCGCAGGGGCAGACCTTCTCGGTATCCGCCGGCGACCATGGCGCGTACGAATGTGCGAGCGGCACGCCGTCGCGCTCGACCTACACGGTGAGCGAGCCGGCAACGTCGCCGTACGTGATCGCCGTGGGCGGCACGACGCTGTTCACCAATACGTCGACCAACGCGTACAACAGCGAGATCGTCTGGAACGATCCGAGCTGGCAGCCGGGCACCGTGTGGTCGACGGGCGGCGGGTACAGCAAGTACGAAGCCGCGCCGTCGTGGCAATCGTCGAGCCTCACGGGCTCGACCAAGCGCGCACTGCCTGACGTCGGCTTCGACGCGGACCTGCGCACCGGCGCGATTCTCGTCGTCAACGGCCAGACGTCCAACACGCTGTGGGGCTCGGGCTACCTCAACAACGAAGGCGGCACGAGCCTCGCCGCGCCGATCTTCACGGGCATCTGGGCGCGCTTGCAGTCCGCCAACAACAATGCGCTCGGGTTTCCCGCGTCGAGCTTCTACAAGTACTTCCCGAGCAACGCGGCACTGCTGCACGACGTCACGTCCGGCAACAACGGCAGCGGCACCTACGGCTACAAGGCAAAGGCCGGCTGGGACGCGACGACGGGCTTCGGCAGCGTGAACATCTCGAAGCTGAACACGTTCATCCAGAGCACGTCGGATTTCGCACGCTGATGGATCGATGACTGCCCCGGTTCCGCGTGCGCACCGCAACGCATGCATGGAACCGGATGTGATCGCTTGAACAACCCGTGGGGGCCGCAAGGCCTTCGCGGGTTTTTTGTATTCCGCGCAGTCTCGAGGCGCAGCCTTCGGCGCGGCGATGCCCTCGCCAACCTTGCAATCGTTGCGCAAGCAACTTTCATGTCCATTACCCGGGCAGCATCGACCCGCTTACGGACTGCAAGGTACACACTGTTACACAACACGCAGACAACTTCCGCGCGTGTCGTGCGTTTAACTGGATATATCGATTCGTCGCGGGACAACCACCCTGCGAGCACGACCCTGCCGCCGGCCCCGGCCGATGCCCCCGGAGCATGCGCTGACGGCCGCGGCACAGTGCTCAAGCCGATCGCGCGGCCCGCGTGCCTGCCAACGCCGACACAACCCTGAACGAACAACATGAACAACACACGTGCACACCGCCCCGTCAGAACGCTGCTCGCGTCGTCCCTCATCGTGTCGCTGCTCGGCCTCTCGGCCTGCAACAAGAACGGCGACAGCAGCGCCGCCGCTCCGGCCAGCGACGCAAGCGCGGCCGCCGCGGCCCAGCCCGCCTCGACGCCCGTCGCCTACACGCCGCCGACTGCCGACCAGCTCTACCAGATGGTCGCGCCGATCGCACTGTTCCCCGACAAGCTCGTCGCGCTGGTGCTGGCGGGTGCAACGTATCCGGACCAGGTCACGGCCGCCAATAACTGGGTCATGCAGAATCCGTCGTTGAAGGGACAGCCACTCGCCACCGCCGCCGATACGCAGCCGTGGGATCCTTCCGTCAAGGCATTGACCGCGTTCCCGGCGGTGCTGTCGCAGATGGCATCGAACCCGGCCTGGACCACGTCGCTCGGTCAGGCCTACTACAACGACCCCACCGACGTGATGAACGCGATCCAGGTGATGCGCCAGCGCGCGCAGACGTCCGGTCATCTCCGCTCGGGCGGCCAGATGCGGGTCACGCAAGTCGCGCAGGCCGCACCGACCGGCTATACGCCGGCCAACGATGCGCCCGTCGTCTACGCCGGGCCGGCGATCGTGCCGCCCCCCGCGCAGGCCATCGAGATCGAGTCGGCACAGCCCGACGTCGTCTATGTCCCGTCGTACAACCCGACGGTCGTCTACGGCGAACCGGTTTCGGCGTACCCCGGCTACGTGTACCGGCCGCCTTCATACAGCACGGGGGAAGTCGTTGCGGCCGGCGTGATCACGTTCGGCGTCGGCATCGCCGTCGGCGCCGCGATCTTCGGGCACCACGACTGGGGCTGGCATGCATGGGGCATGAACTGGGGCGCGCCGCGTCCGGAAGGCCCCCGCAGGAACGACGGCTGGGAGCGCCCGGCCGTGGTGTACAACCACACCACGTACGTGTCGAAGTCGACCACCGTGATCAACAACATCACCAACATCCGCAACACGCGAATCACGAACAACTACGGCGGCAACGTCACCAACAATACGACGAACACGACGATCGAACGCAACACGATGCAGCCGGGTGCGGCGCCGATGCGCGGGCAGGCCATGGAGCAACGCCCGGGCGCCGTGCCGATGACGATGCCGCACTTCGGCGCGAACGACGCGCGCCCCGGCGCGCGCCCGTCGCCTGGCGCGTTCGCACAGAACCGTGTGAGCGAACCGCATGCCGAGGCACCCGCGCAGCATGCGCCCGGCGCGATGCGCGAAGAGCGGCAGCAGGCCATGCAGCAGGCACACGCCGCGCAGGAAAATCGTGCGGCCGCCCAGCAGCAGCAATTGCAGCAGCAACAGCGCAACGAAGCTCAGCAGCAACGCGAGGCGATGCAACAGCACAACGCCGCGCAGCAGCAGCAACGTGAGGAAATGCAGCAACACAACGCAGCGGAGCAACAGCAGCGCGAGGCGTTGCAGCAACACAATGCGGAACAGCAACGGCAGCGCGAAGCCATGCAGCAACGCAACGAGACTCAGCAGCAAGTGCGCAAAGAGGCGCCACCGCACAACGAAGCGCAGCCGCAGGAACACGCGGCAGCGCAGCCGCGGCAACCGGCCCCCGAGCACGCACCGGCACCGCATCCGCACCCTGCGGCGTCGCATCCGCCACACGAGACGCATGAGCATCGCACCGAGTGAAATGCACGCCAGCCGGCAGCGCGGGTTTCGCACTGCCGGCTGGCGACACCGCGTCTCGTTGGCGTGCGAACCCCGCTCGGCACGACATTCCGCGCGCCACCGTTTTCAGCGAAACCGCACGGCGGTGCCGTGCAACTTACTCCTCCCAGTTCCGGACATAATCCGGCACCGGCACGCTGCCCTCGGCATGGACCGGCGCACCGCGCGTCATCTTCAGCGGCAGGATCCCCGTCCAGACAGCAAGCGCGAGATCTTCGTCCTTGTCGGACGGCATTGAGTCGCTGACCTTCACGGCTGCTTCCGCAAGCGCAATCCGCAGCACGCTGGTCGCATTGATTTCCTTGTCGTTGCCGGGCCGCGCGTCATGCTTGCGACCCGGAGCGATCTTGTCCATCAATGCATCCAGCGCCGCCAGCTTGTCCGCACTACGCTCCACCATCTCGAACCGCCCGTAGATCACCGCGGATCGGTAATTCATCGAATGGTTGAAGGCCGACCTGGCCAACACGAGACCGTCCAGCAACGTCACCGCGACGGAGGCCGGCATGCCCGCCGCCAGCGCCTTGATCATCCGGCTGCCGTTCGACCCGTGAATATAGAGGTAATCGCCCCGTCTCCAGTGCGCGGTCGGGATGCAGTGTATGTCCTCGCCCGAACCGAATGCGATGTGGCACACGTAAGCCTCGTCCACGATGCGATGAAGCACCTCGCGATCGCGGCTTGCCAGCTCCGGCAGGCGGCGAATGGTGGTGCGGGATGTGGGGGAGATGACGGTCTGGTCTTGCATGTTTCGTTTTCCTGTTTGCACGCCCTTGCGCGCATCGAGCGGCCCGCGTTTCGGCAACGCGCAGGCGTTCACTCCAAATATATTGGCACTACGAAGTTAACGACATCGAACACTACAGCTTGCACGCGCGAATGACCGGTCGATCGGCCCATCGACAGTCGCTTTCCAAATCGATCAAAATACGCACACGCGCCTATCCGTGACGATCGCTGCACATGCCCGCGCACCGACTGGCGCCACGGGAACGTGAACGATACGACGCGCGTCGCATCTTCAAAAGAACCAGCTCACCCAAAAAATCTGGAACCAGCCCATGGATCTCGCGCTGCTCGTCTCATCGCTTTCCAGACAGGACGGCACGACACGCCACAGCCAGCAGGAAGCCCTCTACCGGAGCCTGCGCAACATGCTGCTGGACGGGCACATCCCGCCCGGCACGCGGCTCGTGTCGACGCGCGTGCTCGCGGCCGAGCTGGGCATCGCGCGTAACTCGGCGGTCTATGCGTACGAGCGCCTTGCCGAAGAAGGCTTCGTGGCGGCCACGCGCAACGGGACGATCACACTATGGGACGGGTGCGACCGTTCCAGCACAGAGCCCGAACGCGGCCCGGCCTCGGTTCGATTGTCCGAGCGTGTGCACGGGCTGGAGAACGCCGACCCCGAACCCGAATGCATGCTGCCGTTCGTGCCCGGCCTCCCTTCGCTCGATGAATTCCCCGTCGCCCAATGGCGCCGTTGCATCGAGCGCGCATGGAAAGTCATCAAGCCCGCGCAGCTCGCCTACGGCCCGGTCGAAGGGCTGCCCGAATTGCGGCGTGCCGTGGCCGCCTACATCCGGGTCTCGCGCGGCGTGCGCTGCGAAACAGGCCAGGTATTCATCACCGACGGCACGCAAAGCAGCCTCGAACTGTGCGCGCGCATGCTGGCGAATCCCGGTGAATATGGCTGGCTAGAGAATCCCTGTTACAACGGCGCCCGAACCGCATTCCGGTCGACCGGCCTGGATCTCGTGCCGATCGAGGTCGATCACGAAGGCATGGCGCCAACCGACGAACAATGGCACACCCGGCCGCCCCGGCTGATCTATACGACACCGTCGCACCAATACCCGCTTGGCGCACTGATGAGCCCCCAGCGGCGCACGGCGCTTGTCACGCGCGCACGTGCGTGCGGCGCGTGGATCATCGAGGACGATTACGACAGCGAGTTCCGCCACGGCGGCCAGCCGCTGCCCGCGATCCAGGGCCTCGATGCCGACGCACCGGTCTGCTATCTCGGCACCTTCAGCAAGACGATGTTTCCCGCCCTTCGACTCGGCTTCATGGTGGTACCGCCGACGCTGGTCGACCGCTTCACCCGCACGCTGCGCGAACTCGTCCATCGCGGCCACTCGGCCGATCAACTGGCGATGGCTGAATTCATCGATACCGGCCTCTTTGCACGACACCTGCGCCGAATGAGGACGCTGTACGCCGAGCGGCGGAGCAGCCTCGAAGCCGCACTCGCCTGCCACCTCGGCGCCGTGCTGAGCGTTCGCGAAAGCCCGGGCGGCATGCATCTGTCGGCGGATCTCGCGATGCCGCTGCAGGATACCGACGTCGCCCGCGCCGCAGCCGCGCATGGCCTGCTGCTACAGCCGCTGAGCCGCTATCGGGTCGGCGACGGCCGGCCGTACAACGGCTTCGTGCTCGGATACTCGGGGCTGAGCGACACGACGATCGAGACCGCGACGAGGCAGCTCGCGGCCGTCATCGAGCAGCACGGCCGCACGCGTTGCTGAATGGTGCGCGCGGCATCGGTGCTCACAGTTGCGACTCGAGCGGAAACAGCCCGAGGAACCAGACTTCCATCCGCCGCGCCGCGGACACTTCCGGTTCGTGATCGAGCTCGGTGACCTTCCCGTCCGAATCGGTCTGCATCCACTTGAGCCGCCCTTTGCCCGCCGGATCGGTCCTCAGCTCTACCCGCCACGCGATGCGATCGAGCCGTGCCTCCAGATCGTTGGCCACCTGCGACGCAATCGCCGGACTCTCGCAGTAAACGCCGATCTCCGTATTGAGGTTCAGCGAGCGCGGATCGAGATTCATCGACCCGATGAAAATACTCTTGTGATCGAACACGTAGGTCTTCGCATGCAACGACGCACGCGACGACCCGATGATGACCTGCTTCGAAATGCTCTTGTCACCCGACGGCCGCCGCTCGTAAAGCCGCACGCCGGCGGTCACGAGATCGCTTCGGTAGTGCCGGTAGCCCGCATGGACGGCCGCCACGTCGGTCGACGCGAGCGAGTTGGTCAGCACCGTGACGCGCACACCGCGCGCCGTGAGCGCGCGCAGCCGCTCGACGACCTCCTTGCCCGGCACGAAGTACGGCGACACGATCAGCAGGTCATGTTCGGGCTGCAATGCGAGCGCCCGCAATTGCGGCATCAGGTGTCCGTCGCTGTCCTTCGGCGCGTGTGCGATCTTCGACGGATCGTCGTACAGCACCGTCGCGTGCCCCCACGACAGTTCGGTGCCCTGCCCATGAACGATCCGGTCGAGCCGCTGCCTGGCCTCGAGCACGTACGGATTGTCTTCCATGGCTCTCAGGTAGTCGCGCAACCGTTCGCGCTCGCGGTCCAGCCCGCCCGGCGCCGCATCATGCCCGACCAGCGCGCTGATCGGATACGCGTACGGGGAATTCCAGAACGTATCGAATTCGGTCGAGATGTCCTTCACGACCGGGCCGTGAACGACAACGTCGAGATCGCCGAACTCCAGCATCGACGATGCGCCGAAATACTCGTCGCCGATATTGCGGCCACCGACGATCGCCGCCTGGTTGTCCGCGATCATCGCCTTGTTGTGCATGCGCCGGTTGACGCGCGAGAACTCGAACACGGTGCCGATCTTCTTGAACCGGCGCGTGGCAACCGGGTTGAAGAGCCGGATCTCGATGTTCGGATGTGAACTGATCTCGAGCAGCTTGCGGTCGTCCGCGTTCGTGCCGAGGTCGTCGAGCAGCGCGCGGACGCGCACGCCGCGATCGGCCGCGCGGATGATCGCGTCGGCCAACTCGTGCCCGGTCAGGTCGTCATGCCAGATGTAGTACTGAAGGTCGAGCGAGCGGTCCGCGCGATCGGCGAGCAGCACGCGCGCATCCAGCGCATCGACCGGATCGGTCAGCAGATGAAACGCGTCCTGCCCGGGGTGCACACGGGCCTGCTTCTGGAACGCGACGCCCAGCCGAGTATTGTCCGTATCGGTGTACGCGTGCGTCGGCACGCGCTCGGCCTGCGGGGGCAGGCTCGCGCATGCAACGAGCGCCAGCAACGAAAGAAGCGCACCCCACGAACGCAGCATGGTCATGATTGCCGTCCCACTCCCGGCCGAAGTCTGTTTGTTCTCGCCGCCGGATGGATCGCGGGGCTGTTTGGCTTGCCTTGGGCCGCAATCGGTATCGCGTGTGAAACGGCCGCGCTACAGCATACTTCGATTGACGACGACGCGGCACCCTCTCGGTACTTTCCTGATTACGACGTTCGTCTCGCATCCGCACAAAGAAAAACCCGCGACGCATGAAGCCATCGCGGGTTTTCGGCATGCCGCGCGAACGCGCGCATGAAATCTGGTGGGCCCGGCGGGGTTCGAACCCGCGACCAATCGATTATGAGTCGACTGCTCTAACCGCTGAGCTACAAGCCCTGATGAGAAGCGAAGCATGTCACACGCTGCCCCGACGAAGAAGCCGGGCCGGCATTGTAACAACAAAGGAGAGAAACGCCACCGGCATCACGCGGATGCCGGCGGCGTTCGCAGCAGAGACGCTGGAAATCAGTTCCCTTCGAGGAACGACTTCAGCTTGTCGGAACGGCTCGGGTGACGCAGCTTGCGCAGCGCCTTGGCCTCGATCTGGCGGATCCGCTCACGCGTGACGTCGAACTGCTTGCCGACTTCCTCGAGCGTGTGATCGGTGCTCATCTCGATACCGAAGCGCATCCGCAGCACCTTCGCCTCGCGCGGCGTCAGCGAATCGAGCACGTCCTTCACGACGTCACGCATGCTCGCATGCAGCGCGGCATCCGCCGGCGCGACCGTGTTGGTGTCCTCGATGAAGTCGCCGAGATGGGAATCGTCGTCGTCACCGATCGGCGTTTCCATCGAGATCGGCTCCTTCGCGATCTTCATGATCTTGCGGATCTTGTCTTCCGGCATCTCCATCTTCTCGGCGAGCGTTGCCGGATCCGGCTCGAGACCGGTTTCCTGCAGGATCTGCCGCGAGATGCGGTTCATCTTGTTGATCGTCTCGATCATGTGAACCGGAATACGGATCGTGCGCGCCTGGTCCGCGATCGAACGCGTGATGGCCTGACGGATCCACCACGTCGCATAGGTCGAGAACTTGTAGCCACGACGGTATTCGAACTTGTCCACCGCCTTCATCAGGCCGATGTTGCCTTCCTGGATCAGGTCGAGGAACTGCAGGCCGCGGTTCGTGTACTTCTTCGCGATCGAGATCACGAGACGCAGGTTCGCCTCGGTCATTTCGCGCTTCGCCTGGCGCGCCTTCAGTTCGCCGGCCGCCATCTGGCGGTTGGTTTCCTTCAGGTCCTTCAGCGGCAGCACGACGCGCGCCTGCAGGTCGAGCAGGCGCTGCTGCTGTTCGCGGATCGCCGGGATGTTACGCGACAGCACCGCGCTGTACGAATGGCCTTCGGCCATGATCTTCTCGGCCCAGTCGAGATCGGTCTCGCTGCCCGGGAAGCGCGCGATGAATTCCGAGCGCGGCATGCCGCACTTGTCGACGACGATGTGCAGGATCTGGCGTTCGACCTGACGCACTTCGTCCACCTGCGCACGCAGCGTGTCGCACAGGCGTTCGACGGTACGCGCGGTGAAGCGGATCGTCATCAGTTCGGTCTGGATCGTTTCCTGCGCCTTCAGGTAGGCCTTCGACTTGTAGCCTTCCTTTTCGAATGCGCGGCGCATCTTGTCGAACCACTCGCTGATCTGCGAGAACTTCTCGAGCGACGCACGCTTGAGGGCTTCGAGCTGGGCGGCGTTGGCCGATGCCTGCGCGGCACCGTCATCTTCCTCCTCTTCCTCTTCTTCCTCTTCCTCTTCGGCTTCCTCGTCCTCGTTCTCGATGGCTTCCGCTTCCTTCGCGGAGAAGCCGTCGGTATCGGCGGAGTCCGAAGCATTCGGATCGAGCAGGCCGTCGACGAGCTCGTCGACGCGGATCTCTTCGTTCGCGACGCGTTCGGCCATCGCGAGGATGTCGGCGATCGTCGTCGGGCACGCGGAGATGGCCATCACCATGTGACGCAGGCCGTCCTCGATCCGCTTCGCGATCTCGATTTCGCCTTCGCGCGTGAGCAGCTCGACCGTGCCCATTTCACGCATGTACATCCGGACCGGATCGGTCGTGCGGCCGAATTCCGAATCGACGGTGGACAGCGCGACTTCCGCTTCCTCTTCGACTTCATCGTCCGACGACGCGGCGGGCGCGTTGTCGTTCAGGAGCAGCGTTTCCGCGTCCGGCGCCTGCTCGTAGACCGCCACGCCCATGTCGTTGAACGTGCCGATGATGCCCTCGAGGGCTTCGGTCTCGGTGAAGTTGTCCGGCAGGTGGTCGTTGATTTCGGCGTACGTCAGGAAGCCGCGCTCCTTGCCGAGCTTGATCAGCGCGCGCAGTTTCACGCGGCGCTCTTCGAGCTCCTCGGCCGTACCCGGCGTGCTCGTCGCGAACGCTTCCTTCAGCAGCGCCTTTTCCTTGGCGCGACGATCGCGCACCTTGGATTTGCCCGGTGCAGCCGCCGCTGCTGCTGCGGGCTGCTCGTCGCTCTGATTTGCGTCGTCTTCGACGGATACTTCGTTCAGCTTTTTGGTCATGGAGTTCGCCGTACCGGCTATATCGACTCGCGGCTGCTGGACGACAGCCGGTTGAACCGTGGGTGCATGAGTAGTACGTACTGCCGTTTCGTCCGCGGCGGCAGTCGTGTCCCTTGCGCTTTTCGCACTTGCCCGCTTCGCCGCCGGCTTGGCCGGCCCGGAGTCGGGTCTGGCGGCAGCCCGTGTTCTGGCTGCCGGCGCCGGCGCAGCCTGAGCAGTGCCGGCCGCGGTTTTCTTTCCTGCTGGGGCTGACGTGGCTGAAGACGTTGTCCTGGTGGAAGAAGCAGACTTGGCCGCTGTGACCTTTTTGGTCGGCTCCGTCGAGCCCTTGCCTGTTGCTTTCTTTCCGCCTGTCGTCTTTGCCATCGCGATTCTCGCCTCTGCTTAGAAAACAAACCGCTGGAAACCTTATATTATAGCACGCTGGGGAGCCCTCTCTAAGCTCTCCAGCCGCCTACAGCCCGAGCCGACGCTTCATGTCGGTCCGCTGCTGGTTCAATTCCGTCAATTCGGCCAATTCCTCGGGTGTGAAGGCAGATTGCCGCGCCAGCCTGTCAAGCCGGTCGCAGCAAGCGTCGTAACGCATCTTGAGTACCGCCGCCTGCAGTTCCTCCCCCGCGATCCGTTCCTGTTCACGCTGCCGCTCGGGCACCGTCTCGTCTTCCGGATTCTGTAACAGCAAGTCGCGGACGTTTTCATCATAGTCCAGAATTTCGCGGAAGATTTCCTCGTAAGTCGCTCCATTCGAGGACGTCCGCAGGACATCCGACAGCAGCCGGAACTCCGCGCCCTCGCCCAGCGCGCGCGCATGATCGACGACTTCCGCGAACAGCTCGCCGATGCGCGGCAATGCGCGCAGGGTCGCCAGCTGCTCATCGTCGAGCTGCGACGCGATGCGCGGATGCATCACCAGCGTGCGCAATGCCCGCTTTTCACTGTCCGTCACGCGGCGCCGCTCGCTGCGCGGGGGCGCCTGGCGCGGCGGTGCCGCGATCCGCGTATCGACGTCGGACAGCGCCGCGACCTCTTCGAACGGGATGTCGAGGCGGTCGGCGAACATGTGCATGATCTGCGCGCGCAACGCGTTCGCGGGCAGCGCCTGCAACAACGGCTTCGCATCGAACAGCGCCTTCGCGCGGCCTTCCGGCTGATCGAGCGCCTTGCCGGCAATTGCTTCGTTCAGCAAAAATTGCGACAACGGCATCGCGCGCTCGACCTGCTCGGAGAACGCCGCCTCGCCGAACTCGCGCACATAGCTGTCCGGATCGTGCTCGGCCGGCAAAAAAAGGAACCGGATCGTGCGGTTGTCCCCCGCATGCGGCAGGCAGGCCTCGAGCGCTCGCCGGGCCGCTCGCCGCCCGGCCGAATCGCCGTCGAAGCTGAAAATGACCGTATCGGTCTGGCGCAGCAGCTTCTGCACGTGAATCGGCGTGCACGCGGTGCCGAGCGTCGCGACCGCGTTCGGGAACCCGAGCTGGGCGAGCGCGACGACGTCCATGTAGCCTTCGACGACCAGCACGTACTTGCGCTCGCGAATCGCGAGCCGCGCCTCGAACAGGCCATACAGTTCGCTGCCCTTATTGAACAGCGGGGTTTCAGGCGAATTCAGGTACTTCGGCTCGCCGCTGCCGAGCACGCGCCCGCCGAAGCCGATCACCTGGCCTTTCACATTGCGGATCGGGAACATGATCCGCTCGCGGAACCGGTCGTAGCGGCGCGCGACGCCCTGCGCATCGGTCTTCTCGCTGACGATCACGAGCCCCGACTCGACGAGCGACTCGTCGCGATAGTCGGGGAACGCGGCTTCGAGGTTCTGCCAGCCGTCCGGTGCGTAGCCGAGCCCGAAGCGCGCGGCAATCTCGCCGGTCAGGCCCCGGTTCTTCAGGTACTGGATCGCGACGGTCGCGCCGCGCAACTGCTTGCGGTAGTAATCGCACGCGGCGGTCATCGCATCGGACAACGCAGTCGCGACCGATTTCGACACGGGCGCCGGATAGTCACCGCCACCGCCGCCGCCCCCACCGCCGCCGCGCATCGACGGCTCGTGCGGCACGGTCAGCCCGACGGACTGCGCGAGATCCTGCACGGCCTCCGGGAATGTGAGCCCCGCGTGTTCCATCAGGAAGCCGATCGCCGTGCCGTGAGCCCCGCAACCGAAGCAGTGATAAAACTGCTTGGTCGGGCTGACGGTAAACGACGGGCTCTTCTCGTTATGGAACGGGCACAGCCCCATGAAATTGGCGCCGCCCTTCTTGAGCTGCACGTACTTGCCCACCACGTCGACGATATCGACGCGGTTCAGCAAGTCCTGCAGGAACGAATGCGGAATCACCGTGGGATCGAGCGAAAAAAGACAATACGACACCCCCGCGCATGCATCGCACGCGCCGGGGAAACAGGTGTTACTTCGTGAGCGCGGCCTTGACCAGCGCGGAAATGGCCGTCATGTCGGCGCGGCCGGCGAGCTTGCCCTTCAGCACGCCCATCACCTTGCCCATGTCCTGCGGGCCGGCGGCGCCCGTCTGCGCGACCGCTGCCTGGACTTCGGCGGCCACCTCGGCCTCCGACAGCTGCTCGGGCATGTAGCCGCTCAGCACGACCAGTTCGGCCTGCTCCTTCGCGACGAGGTCGTCACGGCTGGCTGCCTGGAACTGGCTGATCGAATCCTTGCGCTGCTTGATCATCTTGTCGATCACGGCCGTGATGCCCGCATCGTCGAGGGTGATCTGATCGTCGACTTCGCGTTGCTTGATCGCGGCCATCAGCAGGCGAATCGTTGCCAGGCGCTCGCTGTCCTTCGCGCGCATCGCGGCCTTCATGTCTTCGCTGATCTGCTCTTTCAAACTCATCTTTCACCCGGGAAGGAAACGTGAATCCGACGCCCGCCAAAGGGCGTCAAGACAAAAACCCGCTTGGGACAATGTCTCAAGCGGGTTGCTCGAATCCGGCATCGGCGGCTCGCCCGATCGGTCGCACGATCATGCTCGATCTTTCGCGATCACCTGATCGCACGGAGTCGCCGGTGCGCCGCTCAGCGAACCGCGCGGCGCCCAATCGTTCAGTACAGCTTCTTCGGCAGTGTCTGGCTGCGGATGCGCTTGTAATGACGCTTCACTGCAGCAGCCTTCTTGCGCTTGCGCTCCGCGGTCGGCTTCTCGTAAAACTCGCGCGCCCGAAGCTCGGTCAGCAGACCGTTCTTCTCGATCGTGCGCTTGAAGCGACGCATTGCAACTTCGAACGGCTCGTTCTCTTTAACGCGAATGATCGTCATGATCCGACACGAATAAAGGTTTGCAAGGAAAGACTACCGAGTATAGCAGAGCGATTGCCTAAAGGCACGGGGCCCGGCCCCGCCAAAACGGCGTCGGCCCGGCCCCGTCAGGCGCCGCGCGCATACTCCGCCGCGGCCTGTCCGGCCGCCGTGCCGGACGCCCACGCCCACTGGAAGTTGTAGCCGCCGAGCCAGCCCGTCACGTCCACCGCCTCGCCGACGAAGAACAGCCCCGGTACGCGCGCGCTCATCATCGTCGTCGACGATAGATCACGCGTATCGACCCCGCCCTTCGTTACCTCGGCCTTCTTGTAGCCCTCGGTGCCGTTCGGCGTCAGCGTCCAGCCGGACAGCGCATCGCCGATCTGGCGCAGCGTCTTGTCGGGCAGATCCGCGAGCCGTGCGTCGGCCGCGACGCGATGCGTGTCGAGCCACGCATGCGCGAGGCGCGACGGCACCCAGTCCGCGAGCAGCGAACCGATCTGGCGCTTCGACGTGCGTTTCGCGTCGAGCAAGTCGGCCACCGTGTCGCGCTGCGGCAGCAGGTCGACGCGAATCGGGTCGCCAGGCTGCCAGTAGCTCGAGATCTGCAGGATCCCGGGCCCGGACAGGCCGCGATGGGTCAGCAGCAGATCCTCGACGAATTCGCCGCCGCGCTTCCTGTCGCCGGTCGAGACGCGCACTTCGAGCGACACGCCGGACAACGCCGCGAACGGCTCCCAGTCCTGCTGCGCGAACGTCAACGGCACGAGCGCGGGCCGCGTATCGATGAGCTTGTGACCGAACTGCTTGGCGATCCGGTAACCGAAGTCGGTCGCGCCGATCTTCGGGATCGACAGGCCGCCGGTCGCGATGATCAGTGCGCGCGCACCGATCGTCCCGGCCTGCTGCGTGTCGAGCGTGAAGCCGTCGGACGGCGCGTGGCGCACCGCGTCGACGACGACGGGCCGGCGCCACGCGATACCGCCCGCGTCGCACTCGTGCTTCAGCACGTCGATGATCGCGTCGCTGCCGTGGTCGCAAAAAAGCTGGCCCTTGTGCTTTTCGTGCCAGGTCACGTGATGGCGCTTGAGCAGCCCGAGGAAGTCGCGCGGCGTATAGCGCGCCAGCGCCGAGCGCGCGAAATGCGGATTCGACGACAGATAGTTGTCGGGGCCGGCGTACAGGTTCGTGAAGTTGCAGCGGCCGCCGCCCGAGATGCGGATCTTCTCGGCGAGCCGCGGCGCGTGATCGATCAGCACGACGCGGCGGCCGAGCTGCCCGGCCACCGCGGCGCTCATCATTCCGGCGGCGCCCGCGCCGATCACGGCGATGTCATAAGTTTCCATGGCGCGGATTGTACCTGCCCGGCATGCGGCCCGGGCCGCTGCCAGCGGGGGCAGGCCCTCGCCTGCTATACTTTCCGGTTACGTTGACCTTCCCGCGGCGCGCCCGATACGGCGTGCCCTGCCCGTACCCATGCTCGTTCTCGGCATCGAAAGCTCCTGCGACGAAACCGGCCTCGCGCTCTACGACACGCAGCGCGGCCTGCTCGCGCACGCGCTCCACTCGCAGATCGCCATGCACCGCGAATACGGCGGCGTCGTGCCCGAGCTCGCATCGCGCGACCACATCCGCCGCGCGCTGCCGCTGCTCGAGGAAGTGATGGCGCAAAGCGGCACGCGCCGCGACGACATCGACGCGATCGCGTTCACACAGGGCCCCGGCCTCGCCGGCGCGCTGCTGGTCGGCGCGAGCATCGCGAATGCGCTCGCGCTCGCCTGGAACAAGCCGACCGTCGGCATCCACCACCTCGAAGGCCACCTGCTGTCGCCGCTGCTCGTCGACCAGCCGCCGCCGTTCCCGTTCGTCGCGCTGCTGGTGTCCGGCGGGCACACGCAACTGATGCGCGTGACCGACGTCGGCGTGTACGAGACGCTCGGCGAAACGCTCGACGACGCGGCCGGCGAAGCATTCGACAAGACGGCCAAGCTGATTGGCCTCGGCTACCCGGGCGGCCCGGAAGTGTCGAAGCTCGCCGAGACCGGCACGCCGGGTGCGGTCGTCCTGCCGCGCCCGATGCTGCATTCGGGCGACCTCGACTTCAGCTTCAGCGGCCTGAAGACGGCTGTACTCACGCAGATGAAGAAGTTCGAAGCGGCCAGGCTCGAAGGTGAAGCACTCGAACGCGCGAAGGCCGACCTCGCGCGCGGCTTCGTCGACGCGGCCGTCGACGTGCTCGTCGCCAAGTCGCTCGCCGCACTGAAGAAGACAAAGCTCAAGCGTCTCGTGGTCGCGGGCGGGGTCGGCGCGAACCGCCAGTTGCGCGCGGCACTGTCGGCCGCCGCGGCCAAGCGCGGCTTCGATGTGCATTACCCCGATCTCGCGCTCTGCACCGACAACGGCGCGATGATCGCGCTCGCAGGCGCGTTGCGGCTCGGCCGCTGGCCCGAGCAGGCGAATGCCGACTACGCATTCACGGTGAAGCCGCGCTGGGATCTCGCGTCGCTCGCGCGCTGAGCCGCGCCACGCACGCGACGCAAAGTCGCACCGGCAAACAGAAAGGCCGCTCAATTTTGAGCGGCCTTTCTTCATCGACGCGACAAAACGCCGCGGCGTTATGCAGCCTGTCGCTTGTCGCGCTCGATCAGCGCATACGCGCTGTGATTGTGGATCGACTCGAAGTTCTCGGCTTCGAGCACGTATGCCGCCACACGCTCGTCCGCATCGAGACGCTGTGCGACGTCACGCACGAGATCCTCGACGAACTTCGGGTTCTCGTACGCGCGCTCGGTGACGAACTTCTCGTCCGGACGCTTCAGCAGGCCCCACAGCTCGCACGACGCCTCTTCCTCGGCGATGCGGATCAGCGCCTCGACCGGCAGGTCGGCCGCGAGCTCCGCGTCGATCGTCACGTGCGAACGCTGGTTGTGCGCGCCGTACTGCGAGATCTTCTTCGAGCACGGGCACAGGCTCGTCACGGGCACGAGCACCTTCAGGAACAGGCGCGTATCGCCGTTGCGGCTTTCGCCCGCGAGCGTCACTTCATAATCGAGCAGGCTCTGCACGCCCGACACCGGCGCCGTCTTGTTCACGAAGTACGGGAACGTGACTTCGATGCGACCGGCTTCGGCTTCCAGCTTCTCGAGCATCGATGCGAGCATCGCGCGAAAACGTTCGACCGTCAGCGGTGCACGGTTCTCTTCGAGCAGCGCGACGAAGCGCGACATGTGCGTGCCCTTCTGGTCGGCCGGCAGGCGGACATCGAGGTTCCAGACACCGACGGTCGGCTGCACGTCGCCGCTTTCGGTGCACACCGTCAACGGATGCCGGACCGCCTTCACGCCCACACGCTGAATCGGAATCTGGCGGGTATCCACCGTGCTCTGCACGTCGGGCATCACGAAGGCGGGATTCATCTGGTTCATCTTGTTCAATCCTTGTAAGCCGCGCGTTCGACGACGCGCACGCCGCGTCATGCGGCAGCCGGAAAAGCAACATGGGCCCGCAGGCCCATGTTTTCCGCATCAATGAAGACCGGTTGCGCCAGTCGCACCGACACCGCCCGCAGGCGGCGCCAGCTTATGCGACGCGCTTCGCCTGACCGGCGACGTTGGCCGCCGGATTCAGAAAGCGTTCGCGAATCGATTTCGCGATACCCGCGCCGTCGAGGCCGCATTGCGACAGCAGCTTCGCGGGGTCGCCGTGATCGATGAACAGGTCAGGGAGGCCCAATTGTAGTACGGGTCGGATAACCCCACTCTCCATCAGGGCTTCCACGCAGGCCGAGCCCGCGCCACCCATCACGCAGCCTTCCTCGACCGTGACGAGGTAGTCATGCGTCTCGGCGAGTTCGCGCACGAGCGCCGCATCGATCGGCTTCACGAAGCGCATGTTCGCGACGGTTGCGTCGAGCTCCTCGGCCGCGGCGAGCGACGGCGCGACCATCGTGCCGAACGCGAGGATCGCGACGCGCTTGCCTTCCGGCTGCGACGTCTGGCGACGCACTTCACCCTTGCCGAGCGGGATCTCGGTGAATTCCTTCACCGTCGGCACACCCGTGCCCGCGCCGCGCGGATAGCGCACCGCGGTCGGGTTCGGCTGCTGCAGCGCCGTGTGCAGCATCTGGCGGCATTCGTTCTCGTCGGACGCAGCCATGATCGTCATGTTCGGGATGCAGCGCATGAACGCGAGATCGTACGCGCCCGCGTGCGTCGCACCGTCCGCGCCGACGAGGCCGGCACGGTCGATCGCGAACACGACCGGCAGGTTCTGCAGCGCGACGTCGTGGATCAGCTGGTCGTAAGCACGCTGCAGGAACGTCGAGTAGATCGCGACGACCGGCTTGAGGCCTTCGGTTGCCATGCCGCCCGCGAACGTCACCGCGTGCTGCTCGGCGATGCCGACGTCGTAGTAGCGATCCTTGAAGCGCTTCTCGAACTCGACCATGCCCGAGCCTTCGCGCATCGCGGGCGTGATGCCGACGACGCGCGTATCGCGCTCGGCTTCGTCGCACAGCCATTCGCCGAACACCTGCGTGTACGTCTTCTTCGCGGGCGTGGCCGACGGCTTGATGCCTTCGGCCGGGTTGAACTTGCCGGGGCCGTGGTAGAGCACGGGATCCGCTTCGGCGAGCTTGTAGCCCTGGCCTTTCTTCGTCACCACGTGCAGGAACTGCGGGCCGCGCAGTTCGCGGATGTTCTGCAGCGTCGGGATCAGCGAATCGAGATCGTGACCGTCGATCGGGCCGATGTAGTTGAAGCCGAACTCTTCGAACAGGGTAGCCGGCACGACCATGCCCTTCGCGTGCTCTTCGAGCTTGCGTGCAAGTTCGAGCACCGGCGGCGCGACGCTCAGCACGCGCTCGACGCCCGCGCGCGCAGCCGCATAGAAGCGGCCCGACATCAGGCGTGCGAGATGGCGATTCAGCGCGCCGACCGGCGGCGAGATCGACATGTCGTTGTCGTTCAGGATCACGAGCACTTTCGCGTCTTCCGACACGCCCGCGTTGTTCATCGCCTCGAATGCCATGCCGGCCGTCATCGCGCCGTCGCCGATCACGGCGATCGAGAAGCGGTCGTCGCCGTTCAACTGACTGCCGATCGCCATGCCGAGCGCGGCCGAGATCGACGTGCTCGAGTGCGCGGTGCCGAACGTGTCGTATTCGGATTCGCTGCGGCGCGGGAAGCCCGAGATGCCGTCCTGCTGGCGCAGCGAATGCATCTGGTCGCGGCGGCCCGTCAGGATCTTGTGCGGGTAGGTCTGGTGGCCCACGTCCCAGACGATCCGATCGTTCGGCGTATTGAACACGTAGTGCAACGCGATCGTCAGCTCGACCGTCCCGAGGTTGGACGACAAATGGCCGCCCGTCTTCGACACGCTGTCGAGCACGAACGCGCGCAGTTCATCCGCGAGCGGTTGCAGTTGGCGACGATCGAGGCGGCGCAAATCCGCCGGGTCGTCGATGGTTTTCAGCAAGTCGTACATCGTCGTTCCATTGTAGGAAATCAAACGCGCCCGCATTCTGATGCACGCACCGTAGCATGTGCGCGGCGGCGGGCTTTCGCGTCAGCTGACCCGGTTCACTACCAGGTCGGCAAGTTCGGCCAGACGCTGTGCGCGCGCGCCGAACGGTTTCAGCGCGTCGTGCGCTTCGGCGCGCAGTTGTGCTGCGAGCTCGCGCGACGCGTCGAGGCCGAGGATCGATACATAGGTCGGCTTGTCGTTCGCCGCATCCTTGCCGGCCGTCTTGCCGAGCGTCGCCGAATCGGTCGTGACGTCGAGAATATCGTCGACGACCTGGAAAGCCAGACCCACGGCCCCCGCGTATACATCGAGCGCCGCCATCGTTTCCGCGGACGGCGCCTCGCCGGCCAGCGCGCCCATCCGCACGGCCGCGCGCAGCAGTGCGCCGGTCTTCTTCCGGTGCATCGTCTCGAGCTGCTCGAGCGTCAGCTTGAGGCCGACGCTCGCCAGGTCGATCGCCTGCCCGCCGGCCATGCCGATCGAGCCGCTTGCCAGCGCCAGCTCGCGCACGAGCGCGGCCTGCTGCACCGGCGACAGCGCGGCGGCATCGGTCAGCGCAACGAACGCCTGCGACTGCAGCGCGTCACCGACGAGCAGTGCCGTCGGCTCGTCGTACTGCACGTGCACGGTCGGCTTGCCGCGACGCAGCGCGTCGTCGTCCATGCACGGCATGTCGTCGTGCACGAGCGAGTAGACGTGGATCATCTCCAGTGCGGCCGCCGCCGCATTGCGGGCCGCTTCGGTCGCGCCGGTCAGTTCGCCTGCTGCATGGCACAGCAGCGGGCGAACGCGTTTGCCGCCGCCGAGGACCGCATAGCGCATCGCCTCGTGGAGTTTCTCCGGCACCGCGGTTTCAGCGGGCAAATAGTGGCCGAGTGCGTCCTCGACACGGTCAAGCACGGACCGCATCCATTGTTCGAATGTCATAGATCGTCGTCTTCGCCGTCCGTGGCGGCCGTTCCGGACGAAAGCGGCTTCAGCGTCGCGCCGTCGAGCACGCGAACCTGCTGCTCCACTTTCTCGAGCTGCTGTTGGCAAAACGCAACGAGGGTCGCACCGCGGCGATATGCCGTCAGTGAATCCTCGAGGCTCAACGCGCCGCCTTCCATCCGGGCAACCAGCGTCTCGAGTTCCGCGAGCGCCGTTTCGTAATTGTCCGGCAACGGTTCGGTACCATTGCCGGGCGGCGTGGCGCCTGGGGATGCGGTTTTCGCCATGGACGAGGGTGTCAAATTTCAAAACAAGTCGGACATTCTACGGCAAAAGAGAATTTTCCGACCTGCCGTCGTGGCACGTGGGTACATATTCCGGCCCCACCTTCGACACACATTGTGCGCCTGCCGATTGTCGCCCGACAAAAAATTGACACAAATCAGGCACTTAATCCTAGCCTTGCGAGGCGAACCGGGTATAATTCCCCGTTTCCCTAAATCGATTTTTCGATGGTTGGGTTGTTCACTGCTTTCACGCTAACACCGGGAGTGGGAATGTCCAATCTGAGCGATGCGCTTCAGTTGAAGTCGGCTCACAGCCAGCTTCCAGTCACTGCATACTTCGATGAGGCGCTACTCGAGCGCGAGATCGAAACCCTCTTCAAGAAAGGACCTCGTTACGTCGGGCACGAATTGATGGTGCCCGAGGCGGGGGATTATTTTGCGCTGCCGTCCGAGCAGGAAGGCCGCGTGCTGGTCCGCAACCAGGCGAACCAGATCGAACTGCTGTCGAACGTCTGCCGCCACCGGCAGGCGATCATGCTCAATGGGCGCGGCCACACGCAGAACATCGTGTGCCCGCTGCACCGCTGGACGTACGATCTGGAAGGCGAGTTGCTCGGCGCGCCGCACTTCCCCGACAAGCCGTGCCTGAACCTCGGCAAGAGCCCGCTGCAGAACTGGCAGGGGCTGCTGTTCGAGGCCGAAGGCCGGAATGTCGCGCGCGACCTCGCCCACCTCGGCACGAAGCATCACTTCGACTTCTCCGAGTACCACTTCGATCACGTCGAAGTGCACGAGTGCGATTACAACTGGAAGACGTTCATCGAGGTCTACCTCGAGGATTACCACGTCGTCCCGTTCCACCCGGGCCTCGGCAGCTTCGTGTCGTGCGACGACCTCAAGTGGGAGTTCGGCGACTGGTACAGCGTGCAGACGGTCGGCGTGCACAACGCGCTCGCGAAACCGGGCAGCGCGACTTACCAGAAATGGCACGAGCAGGTGCTGAAGTTCCGCAACGGCGTGCCGCCGGAGTTCGGCGCGATCTGGATGGTCTACTACCCGGGCCTGATGATCGAGTGGTATCCGCACGTGCTCGTCGTGTCGTGGCTGATTCCGCAAGGCCCGCAAAAGACGACCAACATCGTCGAGTTCTATTACCCCGAGGAAATCGCGCTGTTCGAACGCGAGTTCGTCGAGGCCGAACGCGCCGCCTACATGGAAACGGCCGTCGAGGACGACGAGATCGCCATGCGGATGGACGCAGGCCGCCGTGCGCTGATGGCACGCGGCGAGTCGCAGGTCGGCCCGTACCAGAGCCCGATGGAAGACGGCATGCAGCACTTCCACGAGTTCCTGCGCCGCCACCTCGGCGACATCTGATAACCGGTGCGGCGCTTTGACGCCGCACGGTATCCGGCAGACGAAAAGACGGGCTTCGGCCCGTCTTTTTTTGTTTAGACTTGGAATGTCAGGCCATTCGCACTCCAGGGAGCCGTCATGCCACACACTCACTACACCACGCTCATCTCCGCCGCCAATCTCGCCGAGCGCCTGGCGGCGGCGCCCGGCAGCGTCGCGCTGTTCGACTGCCGCTTCGATCTCGTCGATCCCGCCGCCGGTGAGGCCGCCTATGCGGCCGGCCATCTCCCCGGCGCCCAATACCTCCATCTCGACCGCGACCTGTCGGGCCGCAAGACGGGCACCAACGGCCGCCATCCGCTGCCGACCCGCGACGCACTCGCCACGCTGCTCGCGAGCCGCGGCCTCAAGCAAGGCCAGCAGGTCGTCGCGTACGACGCACAAGGCGGCGCCTATGCGGCGCGCCTGTGGTGGCTGCTGCGCTGGCTCGGGCATGATTCGGTTGCCGTGCTCGACGGCGGCCTGCAGGCCTGGGAAGCGGCCGGCCAGCCGCTGACGGCCGACGTACCGCACCCGGCAGCCGGCGATTTCCGTGCGGCCGCGCCGCTCGAATCGACGGTCGACGCGGCAGCCGTGCTCGCCAACGTGAACGCACCCACGCGTGTCGTGATCGATGCGCGCGCACCCGATCGCTACCGCGGCGAAAACGAAACGATCGATCGCGTGGGTGGCCACATCCCCGGCGCACGCAACCGCTTCTTCAAGGACAACCTCACCGCCGACGGCCGCTTCAAGACCGGCCATGAACTGCGCGAGGCGTTTTCCGCCGTGCTGGCGGGCACCGAACCGAACCGCGTGATCCTACAATGCGGCTCCGGTGTGACCGCATGCCACAACGCACTGGCGCTGGAAGTTGCGGGCCTGCACGGCGCATCGCTGTATCCGGGCTCGTGGAGCGAGTGGAGCGCGGACCCGTCGCGGCCGATCGCGACCGGCCCGACACCGTAAGCGCCGGCGCGGCGCAGTCGCAACGAAGCGGCGGCCCATGCCGCCGCTTGCCGTTTACATCACGCCGTACTTGCGGAGCCACGCGATCGCGCGCTTCCAGCTCTCCTCCGCGTCGGCCTTCACATAGCTCGGCCGGTAATCGGCAAAGAACGCGTGACCGGCATCCGGGTACACGACGATCTCCGATTCGCGCGCGAGCTTCGAATCGCTCGTCTGGATTGCCTTGCGCATGTCGGCGAGCGACGCCTGCGTGATGTTCGCATCCTTCTCGCCATACAGCCCGAGCACGGGCACCTTCAGCAACGATGCATGATCGACCGGGTTGAACGGCGTCATCTCGTCGGTCTTGCCTTCGACGAACCCGTACCATGCGACGGCCGCACGCACGTGCGGATTGTGCTCCGCATACAGCCAGCTCTGGCGGCCGCCCCAACAGAACCCGACCACGCCGAGACGCGACAGGTCGCCGCCGTTCTTGCCGGCCCACGCGACGGTCGCATCGAGATCCTCGGTCACCTGCCGGTCCGGCACCTTGCTGACGATGTGCTCGACCAGATCCTTGATCGTCGGATACTTCTCCGCATTGCCCTGCCGCGCGAACAGGTCCGGCGCGATCGCGAGATAGCCGAGCTTCGCGAAGCGGCGGCAGACATCGGCGATGTGCGCGTGCACGCCGAAGATCTCGTGGATCACGATGACGACCGGCAGGTTCGTCTTGTCCTTCGGCTGCGCGCGATACGCGGGCACGCTCGCGTCGCCCGAGCGGATCTCGACGGTGTCGACGTCCAGCCCTTCGCTGTCGGTCGTGACCGTCTGCGCCGACACGGGCAGCACGGCCGCCGCGAAGGCACCGCCCAGCGCGGCCTGCATGAACTTGCGGCGCGAGAACGGAACGTGGGGAACCAGGCTGTCGACTTCGGGTTTCAACATGAATGCACTCCTCGATTGGGGGCCGCCGTCACGATCACGGACACGGCATGACGGGGCATCGCGCCGGCGCACGGCGCGGATGTCGCAGCGGTTGGCACCCCGCCGCGAACGGAAACCCGGACAAGATGCCCAATAATCCGTTGTCGCGTCAACTGTCGGATATGTAAGACTCGATTACGGCGTGTTGAATCGCCACGTCGATCGTCGCGCCAAACACCGCGGGCACCCCGTCGAATCGCGATGCAACAGGCCGCATGCCGATCGCCGTTGCGCGATCGGATGCTTGCCGATTGAAACGAAAAACACGCGGTCGATGTTGCCCGTCACACGCCGGCACGACAGCCCGGCTGCCCGCAAGGAACAACGGGCGGAGAACGACGCCCGACCTGCGCGCTCCCCGCCCGCCTCACGCGCGAACGCGCGCTCAGTGCAGCTTGACGCGCGGCAGCGTCGTGCGCCGCAGCCAGTGCGCGACCGTGTCGAGCATCATGCGCGGATAGCCGTGCAGCGCGGCGATGTGCATCCGGTACAACGACATGTACATGAAGCGCGCGAACAGCCCTTCGATCAGCATGTTGCCGCCGATCAGCCCGCCCATCAGGTTGCCGACCGCGCTGAAATGGCCGAGCGACACGAGCGAGCCCAGGTCGCGATAGGTGAATTCGGGCAGCGGACGCCCATCGAGCCGGCAGCCGATTGCCTTCAGCAGGAAGCTCGCCTGCTGGTGCGCAGCCTGCGCGCGCGGCGGCACGTTGCGCTCGTTGCCGGGCCATGCGCATGCCGCACAATCGCCGAGCGCGAACACGTTGTCGTCGGTGAAGGTCTGCAGCGTGCGGCGCACGTCGAGCTGGCCGAGCTTGTTGACCTGGAGGCCATCGAGATTGGCGAGCACGGCCGGCGCCTTGATGCCCGCGGCCCAGACCGTCAGGTCGGCACGTATTGTCTTGCCGCTCGCCGTATGGACGGCCCCGGGCGCCACCTCGGTCACGCGCTCGGCGAGCATCAGCCGCACGCCGATCTTTTCGAGCAGTTCGGCCGTCGCCGACGACACGCGCTCCGGCAACGCCGGGAGGATCCGCGGCCCCGATTCGATCAGCACGATGCCGACGTCGTGCCGCGGGTCGAGCTTGTGCAGCCCGTAGGCCGACAACACTTGCGCGGTGTTGCGCAGCTCGGCGGACAGCTCGACGCCGGTCGCGCCGCCACCGACGATCGCGACCTGGATGCGCGGCTCAGCCGCTTCACCCGGCGCGGTCGGCGCCGGCGCCTGATGCTCGGCGCGCATGCACGCGGCGATGAGCCGCTTGCGGAAGCGCTCGGCCTCGCCAACGGTATCGAGCGCGATCGCGTTTTCCGCCGCACCCTGCACGCCAAAGAAGTGAGTCGTGCTGCCGATCGCGATCACGAGCGTGTCATATTCCAGCTCGCGCGCCGGCAACAACTCCTCGCCGTCGCTGTCGTTGACGGGTGACAGCGTGATGCGCTTCGCCGCGCGATCGAGCCCGGTCAACCCGCCCTGCTGGAACTCAAAGCCATGCCAGCGCGCCTGCGCCGCGTATTCGAGCTCCTGCGTGAACGGGTCCATGCTGCCGGCCGCGACCTCGTGCAGCAGCGGTTTCCAGATGTGGGTCGGATTGCGGTCGACGAGCGTGACAAGCGCACGCGCAGAACGATTGCCGCGCGCGCCGTAACGGTCGCCGAGCCGCGTCGCCAGTTCCAGGCCGCCCGCGCCTCCACCTACGATGATGATCCGATGCATCTGTTCCCCCTTTGCGATTCGAAACTGCTGCCGCCGGACGATGCGAACGCGATGCATTCGCGCGACCCGGTGGATTAACCGGTTCGGACATCATCGATGTGCAGTTCGAAGCACTTCGATTCGCCCAATCCGGAACGCGGGGCGCGCTGCCCCCGCGTCAATCACATGCATTGTCCGGGAGCTTGCGCGTTGACCACAAGCAAACCATCTCGATATTCAGCATCCCTGCAACAATATGCCGCAGGAATCGGGAACCGCGCAACGGTGCGTCAGTGTGCCTCTTCCCAGTTCGCGCCGGCGCCCACTTCGGCCACCAGCGGCACCTTCAGCTTCGCCACGCCGCACATCATTTCGGGCAGTTTCTCGCGCACCAGCGACAGCTCGCCGTCGGGTACCTCGAGCACCAGTTCATCGTGCACCTGCATGATCATCCGCGACGCGAGCTTATCGCGCGTGAGCCAGTCGTCCACCGCGATCATCGACAGCTTGATCAGGTCGGCCGCCGTGCCCTGCATCGGCGCATTGATGGCCGCGCGCTCCGCCGCCTGGCGGCGCGGACCGTTGCCGCCGTTGATCTCGGGCAGCCACAGGCGGCGGCCGAAAACGGTTTCGACGTAGCCCTTCTCCTTCGCAACCGAGCGTGTGTCTTCCATGTACTGCGCGACACCCGGGTAGCGGGCGAAATAACGGTCGATATAGAGCTTCGCCGCATCGCGCGTGATACCGAGGTTCGACGCAAGCCCGAACGCGCTCATCCCGTAGATGAGCCCGAAGTTGATCACCTTCGCAATCCGGCGCTGGTCGGAATTGACCTCCAGCGGCGTCACGCCGAACACCTCGGCGGCCGTCGCGCGGTGGATGTCCTCGCCCTGCGAGAACGCGCGCAGCAGCGACGCGTCGCCCGAGATGTGCGCCATGATCCGCAGTTCGATCTGCGAATAATCGGCCGACACGATCCGGTGGCCCGGCGAGGCGATGAACGCCTCGCGGATCCGCCGCCCCTCGGCCGTGCGCACCGGAATGTTCTGAAGATTCGGATCGTTCGATGCCAGGCGGCCCGTGACCGCGACGGCCTGCGCGTAGTTCGTGTGCACGCGACCCGTTGAAGGGTTCACCATGCGCGGCAGCTTGTCGGTATAGGTCGACTTCAGCTTCGACAGCCCGCGATGCTCGAGCAGCAGCTTCGGCAGCGGGTAGTCCTCTGCCAGCTTCTGCAGCACTTCTTCGTCGGTCGACGGCGCGCCGCTCGGCGTCTTTTTCACGACCGGCAACTGCAGCTTTTCGAAGAAGATCTGCCCGATCTGCTTCGGCGAGCCGAGATTGAATTCGCCGCCCGCCAGTTCGTATGCCTGCGCTTCGAGCTCGATCAGGCGCGTCGCGATTTCGGTGCTCTGCGCCTGCAGCCGCGCGTCGTCGATCAGCACGCCCGTGCGCTCCATCTTGCGCAGCACGAGCGACACGGGCATCTCGATCTCGCGGTACACGCGCAAGAGGCCCGGTTCGCGCGCGACCTGCGGATACAGCGCGTGATGCAGTTGCAGCGTGATGTCCGCGTCTTCGGCCGCGTATTCGGCGGCCTGCGTGAGCGCGACTTCGTCGAAGCCGATCTGCTTCGCGCCCTTGCCGGCCACGTCTTCGTACTTGATCGTCTTGACACCGAGATGACGCAGCGCGAGGCTGTCCATGTCGTGCGTGCGATGCGATTCGACCACGTACGATTCGAGCAGCGTGTCGTGCTCGATGCCGTTCAGCGCGATGTCGTAGTTCGCGAGCACCTGCGCGTCGTATTTCAGGTGCTGGCCGACCTTCTTGCGATCAGCCGATTCGAG
The DNA here is from genome assembly GCF_020420065.1 of Burkholderia sp. AU31624. Classification (NCBI taxonomy): domain Bacteria; kingdom Pseudomonadati; phylum Pseudomonadota; class Betaproteobacteria; order Burkholderiales; family Burkholderiaceae; genus Burkholderia; species Burkholderia sp. AU31624. The sequence continues at coordinate 755,886 of NZ_JAIZRT010000002.1, read as the reverse complement.
CCACGGCTTCAGGCGCGCGAGCACTTCGTCGAGCGGAAGCTGTTCGGGCATGTCGGGGCCGCGATGCGCAACCGGCAGATACGCCGCCTTGCCCGGCTCGACCGAGAACGACAGGCCCACGAGCCGCGCGAGCATCGGGTCGAGCGCGGTCGTCTCGGTGTCGAATGCGGTGAGCTCGGCCGCGTCGATCTTCGCGAACCACGCGTCGAATTGCCCCCAGGTCTGGATCGTGTCGTATTCGCGCACGATGTCGGCCGCCACCACCGGCGCCGGCTCGCCTTCCGGCGCGTCGGCACCGCCGCCTTCCGCCGGCGCGCTGTCGACTTCGCGCAGCCAGGTCTTGAAGCCGTAGCGCGCGAAGATGTCGCGCATCAGATCGCGCGCTTCGCCGTCGGTCTTCAACGACGCCTCGATCGATTCGAGATGCGGCGCGAGATCGCAGGCCGTCTCGACGGTCACGAGCTTGCGGCCGAGCGGCAGGAAGTCGAGCGCGCGGCGCAGGTTGTCGCCGACCACGCCCTTGATGTCGCCCGCATGCTCGATCACGCCGTCGAGGCTGTCGTACTGCGCCAGCCATTTCACGGCCGTCTTCGGCCCGCACTTCTCGACGCCCGGCACGTTGTCGACGGTGTCGCCGATCAGTGCGAGGTAGTCGATGATGCGCTCCGGCGGCACGCCGAACTTCGCGATCACGCCGTCGCGGTCGAGCGTCTCGTTGGTCATCGTATTGACGAGCGTGACGTGGTCGGTGACGAGCTGCGCGAGATCCTTGTCGCCGGTCGACACGATCACGTTCATCCCATGCCGCTCGGCTTCGCGCGCGAGCGTGCCGATCACGTCGTCGGCCTCGACGCCTTCGACCATCAGCAGCGGCCAGCCGAGCGCACGCACGGCGCCGTGGATCGGTTCGACCTGCAATGCGAGGTCGGGCGGCATCGACGGACGGTTTGCCTTATAGTCGGCATAAAGGTCGTCACGGAACGTCTTGCCCTTTGCATCGAACACGCAAGCGCTATACTCTGCACTGACTTCCTTGCGCATACGGCGCAGCATGTTGATGATTCCGTAGAGCGCTCCGGTCGGCTCCCCGCCAGGGCCACGCAAATCAGGCATCGCATGGTAAGCCCGATACAGATAGCTCGAACCGTCAACCAATAGCAGGGTCTTACCTTCCAGATTTCGTTCTTCAGGCATTATGAACAAGAGAAAAGTGATTCCGAGTCTGCGTTCGCTCGCAGATCAAGAACGCGCGACGGCCAAGAAGGCGCGCGCATCGTGGCAGATGTTCACGATTATGGCAGAGTTTATCGAGGCGACCGAGTACCTGTCGGAGATCCGCCCGGCTGTCAGCATCTACGGTTCTGCCCGCCTCAAACCCGACACGCCGCACTACAAGCTCGCCGTGCAGATCGCACGCAAGCTGTCCGACGCCGGCTTCGCCGTGATCTCCGGCGGCGGCCCCGGCATCATGGAAGCGGCGAACAAGGGCGCGCACGCCGGTAAAGCACCGTCGGTCGGCCTGAACATCGAGCTGCCGCACGAGCAGGCCGGCAACCACTATCAGGACATCTCGCTGCGCTTCCGCCACTTCTTCACGCGCAAGGTCACGTTCGTGAAGAATTCGGATGCGGTGATCGTGATGCCGGGTGGCTTCGGCACGCTCGACGAACTGTCGGAAGTGCTCACGCTGATCCAGACGAAGAAGTCGCGCCTCGTGCCGATCATTCTCGTCGGCAGCGAGTTCTGGAAGGGGCTGCTGCAGTGGTTCCGCGACCAGCTGATTCCGATGGGCCTCATCAATCCGGAAGACATGGACCTGATGCAGGTGATCGACGATCCCGACCAGGTGCTCGACGCGGTGCTCGCGTTCTACGAGGACAGTGGCGAGGAAGAAGGTTCGGACGATGACGGCCATCCGCCGCGCCCCGAAGAAGACCGGATGTTCTACCTGTAATCCATCCATGACGACCGCCGGCCCGACGGCCGGCGTGCCCCTCCCGCGCGGCAGACGTGGCGATTCCGCCACCTGCCGCGTGTCACTTTGTAACGCGCCATTAATCGCGCTTCGTGGCCGCGCGCCACCGAATGTCAAATCCGCGCAGCCGGTGCCGTGCAGCGCGCGCCGTCATCCGCACACGAAGGCCGCCATTGTCAAATGACACGGCCCGACGCCCGCGTCCGGCGCCTGCCGGCCGCAATCCTCCGTAACAACCCCGCCTCGCATTTTCCGTCGCGCGCCAGCACACTGCATGTGTCGGTGCGGCGTTCCCCCGGTGGAACGGTCCCCCTCGCTTCCATCGCGTCGCGCCGGCCTTTTATAACGACACCACGGAAAAGAACATGCAACGCTCGCTGATCGCCCTTGCCTTCGCCGGCCTCGGCCTTTCGCTATCCGGCCTCGCCCACGCCGTCAATGTCGACGTCAACATCGGCACGCCCGCACCGGTCGTCGTCGCGCCCGCGCCCGTCGTGGTCGCCCCGGCACCCGCGGTGATCGTCGGCTGGCATGGCGACCGCTACTGGGACGGCCGCCGCTACTGGGAACGCCGCGAGTGGGAAGACTATCAGCGTCATCGCGGCCACGGCGATCGCGGCTATCACTGCCCGCCGGGACACGCGAAGAAGGGTGAGTGCTGAGCGCATGATCGCCGGGCCGTTCAGCCCGGCACTGAAGCACGGGCAGAAAACAAAAGGCCGCACGCGAACCCACATTCGCGTGCGGCCTTTGCCGTTGCGGGTGCCGCGGCGCGATGCCGTCGACGTTACTGAAACGCCACTTCCGCGAAGCTCCGCAGCTTCCGGCTATGCAGCTTGTCGAGCCCGTTCGTGCGCAGGATTTCCATCGCCTTCACGCCGATCTGCAGATGCTGGTCGACCTGCCCGCGATAGAACGTGTCGGCCATGCCCGGCAGTTTCAGCTCGCCGTGCAGCGGCTTGTCCGACACGCACAGCAGCGTGCCGTACGGCACGCGGAAGCGGAAGCCGTTCGCGGCGATCGTCGCGCTTTCCATGTCGAGCGCGATCGCGCGGCTCTGCGACAGGCGCTGCACGGGTTCGCGATGATCGCGCAGCTCCCAGTTGCGGTTGTCGACGCTCGCGACCGTACCCGTGCGCATCACGCGCTTCAGTTCGACGCCATCGAGCTGCGTGACCTCGGCCACCCCGCGTTCGAGCGCGAGCTGCACTTCGGCCAGCGCCGGAATCGGCACCCACAGCGGCAGGTCGTCATCGAGCACGTGATCCTCGCGCACGTAACCGTGTGCGAGCACGTAATCGCCGAGACGCTGCGTATTACGCAACCCCGCGCAGTGACCGAGCATCACCCACGCGTGCGGACGCAGCACCGCGATGTGATCGGTGATCGTCTTCGCGTTCGACGGACCGACGCCGATGTTGACCATCGTGATCCCGCTGCCGTCCGCGCGCTTCAGGTGATACGCGGGCATCTGCGGCAGGCGCGGCGGCGCGTTGCCCTCGGCCGGCTCGCTGCCGAGGTTCGCGTTGTAGGTGACGACATCGCCCGGCTCGACGAACGCGCTGTACTGGCTCCGGTATGCACGCACCTCGGGATCGTCGCTCTCCGTCATCACCGTGCGGCCCAGCTTCACGAACTCGTCGATGTAGAACTGGTAGTTCGTGTAGAGCACGTAGTTCTGGAAATGCGTGGGCGACGTCGCCGTGTAGTGGCGCAACCGGTGCAGCGAGAAGTCGACGCGCGCGGCCGTGAACAGCGCGAGCGGATGCGGCTCGCCCGGCGCCGGCTCGAACGTGCCGTTGACGATGCGATCGTCGAGATACGACAGGTCGGGCGTGTCGAAGATGTCGCGCATCGCGAGCAGGCGGTCGCGGTCGAGCTCGCCCTCGAGATGGATGCCTTCCGGAAACGCGAAATGGATCGGAATCGGCTGCGACGACACGCCGATCTCGATCTTCACATGGTGGTTCTTCGCCAGCAGGCGCAGTTGCTCGCGATAGTAGTTCGCGAAGAGATCGGGGCGCGTGACCGTCGTCTCGAATACGCCGGGGCCCGCGACGAAACCGTACGAGCGCCGCGAATCGACGTGCGTGTTGACGTCGGTGCGGATCCGCACGAACGGGTAGCACGCGCGCACGTGCTCGGTAATCGATTCGTGGCGGCGATAGCGCGCGAACGCATCGCGCAGGAAGCCCGTGTTCGTGTCGTAAATGGCGGACAGCCGCGCGACGGCGGCGATCGGATCGTCGAAAGCCTCGACCGACGGGCTTTCGGGCGTCAGCACACGGTGCCGGCGGCTCAAGTCGTTCTTCATTTTGATTACCTCGTCTGATCCGACGACATTACCACGGAACCCGGTCGCCTTTATGGCTGCCCCTACGCACGCGAGGGCCGGATGGGGCGCAGTATTTGCTAAAATCGGTGGGTTCACTGGAGACTCATCATGAAGCCGCTCATTCTCGTCGTCGCTGCCGCCGCGTTTGCCGCCGCCAGCGCCGCTTACGCCGCCGGCGGCACGCCTGACGCCGACGCGCAGGCTCGGGCCGAGGCCAACGAGGCCGCCGGCCTGCCCGATCTCCGCAAGATCAACCGGCCGGGCGCCGAAGTCACGTCGAAAGTCGACTTCGCCGACATCCGCCGCACGCCGAGCTTTCACGAAAAGAGCAAGAACGGCACCGAAGTCACCGAGTACCGCGATCGCGGCAAGCCGGTCGAGATCGACGTGAAGTCGAACTTCGGCACGCGCTACCAGATGAGCTCGACGCCCGACACGTCGCCGAAGCCGCACGACGCGGGCATCCCGATCACGCGCCTGCCGTCGCTGAACCTGCGCTACTGATTCCGTGGCGCGCGGCACCGAACGCCGCGCGCCGCCTCCCTTCACCCGATGTCGCGACGCACGCCGCCCGCGTGCCGACACCCTGACCTGACGCATCCCGCATGGCCGTTTTCACTGCTGTTTCCGACTCCGATCTCGCGCAATGGATGCGCCACTACGAACTGGGCGACGTGCTTGCGTTCCGCGGCATTCCGTCCGGTATCGAGAACAGCAACTTCTTCCTGACGACGACGCGCGGCGAGTACGTCCTCACGATCTTCGAAAAGCTCACGGCGGAACAGCTGCCGTTCTACCTGGACCTCATGCGCCATCTGGCCGGCCACGGCGTGCCGGTGCCGGATCCGGTCCCGCGCGACGACGGCGCGCTGTTCGGCATGCTGCACGGCAAGCCGGCCGCGATCGTCACGAAGCTCGACGGCTCGGCCGAACTGGCGCCGGGGGTCGAACACTGCATCGAGGTCGGGCAGATGCTCGCGCGCCTGCACCTCGCCGGCCGCGACTATCCGCGCAACCAGCCGAACCTGCGCAGCCTGCCGTGGTGGCAGGAGAACGTACCGGCGATCGTGCCGTTCATCACGGATGAGCAGCGCGCGCTGCTGGAAGGCGAACTCGCGCACCAGGCCAGCTTCTTCGCGTCGGCCGACTACGCGGCGCTGCCGGCCGGGCCGTGCCATTGCGACCTGTTCCGCGACAACGTGCTGTTCGCGCACGCGGCGCCCGGCACCGGCCACGCCGTGCGGCTCGGCGGCTTCTTCGACTTCTATTTCGCGGGCTGCGACAAGTGGCTGTTCGACGTCGCGGTCACGGTCAACGACTGGTGCGTCGACCTCGCGACCGGCGTGCTCGACGTCGCGCGCGCCGACGCGCTGCTGCGCGCGTACCAGACGGTCCGGCCGTTCACGGCCGAGGAGCGCCGCCACTGGAGCGACATGCTGCGCGCGGGCGCGTACCGCTTCTGGGTGTCGCGCCTGTACGACTTCTACCTGCCGCGCGCGGCCGAGATGCTCAAGCCGCACGACCCCGGCCATTTCGAACGCATCCTGCGCGAGCGTATCGCGCATACGCCCGCGCTTCCCGAGATCCACACCGCATGCAACTGATCGAAGTGCCCGCCAAAACGGGCTATGTCTGGTTCCGTCAAGGCGTCTGGCTGTTCCGCCGGAACCCGCTCGCGTTCATCACGCTGTTCTTCACGTACCTGCTGGCGATCACGCTGATATCGATGGTGCCCGTGATCGGCTCCGCGCTGCCGCTGGTATTCATTCCGGGCGTCGCGGTCGGCTTCATGGCCGCGTGCCGCGACACGGTGGCCGGCAAGCCCGTGATGCCGACGATCCTCGTCGACGGCTTCCGCTCGTACGGCACCGTCGCAACCCAGCGGCTGCTCGTGCTCGGCGTGATCTACGTCGCGTCGATGGTGATCGTGTTCGCCGCGTCGTCGTTCGTGGACGGCGGCGCGCTGTTCCACGTGATGATGGGCGCGGCGGACGAAGCCAGCACGACGCCGGAGGCGCTCGCCGCGCAAGGCACGCTCGGCGCGCTGTTCTTCGCGACGCTGCTGTACCTGCCGGTCGCGATGCTGTTCTGGTTCGCGCCGGTGCTGGTCGCGTGGCATGACGTCCCGCCCGCCAAGGCGCTGTTCTTCAGCGTCGTCAGCTGCTGGCGCAATCGCGGCGCGTTCGTCGTGTACGGCGTGCTGTGGTTCGCCGTCGCGCTCGGCACGTCGCTCGCGCTGTCGCTGCTGCTGCAGGCGCTCGGCGCCGGCGCCTATGCGCTGACGATCATGATGCCGGTGACGATCATCATCGTCACGATGCTGTACTGCTCGTTCTACGCGACCTATCGCGGCTGCTTCGGCGTACAGGAACCCGGCGCGACGACCACCACGTCGGGTCGCTGAAGTCTCTCCGGCCGGCGCGCGGCGCCGGCCCGCCGTTCTCCGCGGCGGGTGGCCTCCCGGCGCCCCCGCCCTTCCCCCGCCTCCGGCAGCCTCCGGCAGCCCCCGCTCGCCCCTGTTCATCCGGATCTTTTGCGCGCAAAATAATTTGCGTACAAATTGTTCGCGCGTTCGCCGCGCCGCCCGAATCATGGACCGCCTGCCTCCGCTGCCTCAGACACTCGACGAGCAACTCTGCTTCGCGCTCTACTCGACTTCGCACGCGATGACGAAGGCGTACAAGCCGCTGCTCGACAAGCTGTCGCTGACCTATCCCCAATATCTCGCGATGCTCGTGCTGTGGGAACGCGACGACATCGCCGTGAAGGACATCGCCGCGCGGCTCGACCTCGACCCGGCCACGGTCACGCCCCTGCTGAAGCGGCTGGAGGCGCTCGGCTACGTCGAGCGTGTGCGCAGCGCAGCCGACGAACGCATCGTGAACGTGCTTGTGACGCCGGAAGGCCGTGCGTTGAAGGAGCGCGCGCGCTCCGTGCCCGCCGATCTCTTTTGCGCGATGCAGCAATCGCCCGACTTCCTGGTCAGGCTGCGCGCCGATCTTCAGCAGTTGCGCGACGCACTGTCGGCTGCCAACGAACGCTGACGGCCGAACCTCGATCAACCGGCCCGGCACTGTCGGGCCTTTTCTTCAAAAATTCATTTGCACACAAATGATTTGTGTTCTATTGTTTGTGCGTGGCCGGCGACACCCCGTTCGACCGGGCCGCTTTTCCTCCCTTTTCCAGACAGGAGCTGCACGATGAACATTCTGTACAAGACCAGCGCCACGAGCACGGGTGGCCGCGACGGCCGCGCGGTATCCGCTGACAACAAGCTGGAAGTGAAGCTGGCCGCGCCGCGCGAACTCGGCGGCACGGGCGCGGAAGGCACGAATCCGGAGCAGCTGTTTGCCGCAGGTTACTCGGCCTGTTTCCTGAGCGCGATGAAATTCGTCGCCGGCCAGGACAAGAAGGCATTGCCGGCCGACACGCAGGTCACGGCGGAAGTGGGCATCGGCCCGAATGACGCAGGCGGCTTCGGTCTCGACATCGAACTGCGCGTATCGCTGCCGGGGCTCGACAAGGCCGACGCACAAGCGCTGGTCGAAAAGGCGCACCACGTGTGCCCGTATTCGAACGCGACGCGCAACAACGTGCCGGTGCGCCTGACGGTCGTCTGACGCGACACACGGCCTGGAATGCAAAAAGGGCGCGTGCGGCATGGTGCCGCACGCGCCCTTTTCTGCTGCGTGACTCGCCGGAGCGGCGGACCTGACTGCCCGCCCTGCGCTCCTTAGCGCGAACCGAACGTGTACGGGCGGTTCATCGCCGCTTCGCGATCGATCTTGCGCATGCGGAATTCGAGATCATAGATGTCGGTGGCTTCGGCCAGGTACGCGTCGGCGCGCTCTTTCGAGGCCTTTTCAGCGTTCTTGGTCAGCATCAGGAAGAGGTGGCTCAGCAGGTACATGGTTGATCTCGCAATCCAAAGGTTCTTTGACTAGGGTTTTCCCGAATTATAGGGAAAACCCTAGGCTTTGGCCAGCGTCGATCAGACGGTGCGTCGTTCGGTCGCCACAGTGCGGCGCTGGGTCTCGAAAAAGGCCCAGATCATCGCGCTCGCATCGGGGCCGACCGCCGCGTGGAACGGCACGGCTTCGTCGCCGCCGGCCCACGCATGGTCGAGCCCTTTCACATGACAGAGCCGGACGACCGGCTCACCGTCGCGGCAGACATCGGTGATCTGCGCGCCCGCGTCGCGCGTCTCGACCCGTTCGCCGCCGCGCAACGCGCCGCGGCTGTCGGCAAGCCCGTTCAGGCGCATGAACTGCACCGTCAGCTGGTCGGCATTTTTCGGCGCGACCACGTGGTCACCGTCGCCCTGGACGACCAGCGCCGGCATGCCCGGATACGCGGCGGCATCGACCAGCGCGTCGACGGCCGCCGCCGGGTTCTGGCGCACGCCGCGCCGCATCACATCCATCGCGGTAATGCCCGAGGTTGCCTCGCCGAGCGCCGGGCCCGAATGCAGCGCCACCGCCGCGAAACGGTCCGGATGGTGCAGTGCAAGAAGCGACGCGAGACCCGCGCCGGCCGACAACCCCGCGACATAGACACGCGACGCGTCGAAACCGTGTTCGTCGACGAGGGCGTCGACGAGCGACGCCACCGCGTTCGCCTCGCCGCGGCCCGCGCGGTCGGTGTCTTCATACCAGTGCCAGCAGCCGTGCGCGTGCGCGCGCAGCGACTGCTCAGGGTACAGCACCGCAAAGCCGTGCTTGTCGGCCAGCAGGTTCATCCGCGTGCCTTGCACGAATTCGTCGACGGACTGCTGGCAGCCGTGCAGCATCACCACGAGCGGTATCGCGCCACGCCGGCGGCCGGGCGGCACATAAAGGCCGTACGCGAGATTCTGGACGAGGCGCCCGAGCGCGGGCGCCATCGGATGTTCGCCGCGCGTCCATTCGCCGGCCGCCCATGCGGCCGCGCGCGGTCGCACGCGCGATTCGCGCGGCGGGGACGGATCGGGTACGGCGGCGGAGGCCGCGGCCTCGAGTGCATCGCGTGTGATGCGCTGCGCATCGCGCGCCGAGCGCTTGGCGACAGGAGACAGCATGCGTTTCATGCCGCCCAGCCACACCTTGGTCAGACTTTTGGTCATCGATCGGGCTCGCAGTCAGGAAAAATAGGGGCACCACAGCGGATGCATCGTTCGTCTTTGTGCAATGCACCATAACATTGTTTCTCGGACTTTTCCTGCATGCGGATCGTTCCCGGCCGCGCAAAAAACGGGGCTCATGCGCACGCGGCGCTATACTGGGGCTTCGCCGCTTGTATCCGTTGTAGTCGTTCTTTCCGGCTCGCGCGTTGATTTAAGCATCCTCCCGCCTTCGTTCGCCCCCTTCCCGATGTTCGACCTGTCGTCTCACCTGTGGATCATGATCACCGCGTTCGGCGGCGCCGGCCTGACCTTGCCGCTCGCGATCACGATCGCCGTCTGGCTCGCGCTCGGCTATTCGTGGGAGCGCGCGGCCGCGTGGCTCGGCGTGCTCGCGGCCGCGATCGGCGTGGTCGCGCTCACGAAGATCGCGTTCCTCGGCTGGGGGATCGGCATCCGCAAGTGGGATTTCACGGGGTTCAGCGGCCATGCGATGCTGTCGACGTCGGTTTATCCGGTCGCGATTTTCCTGGCGCTGATCCGCACCCGCACACCGGTGCGACTCGCCGGCATCGCGCTCGGGCTCGCGGCCGGCGTCGCGGTCGGCGTGTCGCGCGTCGCGCTCGATGCCCATTCGCCGTCCGAATCGATCACCGGCTGCATCGTCGGCGCGATCGCCGCGATCGCGTTCATCGCCGGTTCGTGGCGCGCGGTGCCGCACCGCTGGTCGGTGCCCGCGGTCGTCGCGAGCCTCGCGCTCGTCACCGTGGCGCTGCACGGCATCACGGTGCCGTCACATCGCTGGGTCACCAAGGTGGCGCTGCAACTGTCGGGCCACGAGCGTCCGTTCGTCCGCGCGCGCTGGAAGGCCAACCCGAACTACCGCCCTGCTTCGCAGCCGTCGTCGCTGCAGCGCACCCAGTCGTCGCCGCACACGCTCCGTACGTGACCGGCCACCCGGCCGCCGCGTTCGCCGCTTTTCACGTCTGACCATTCCATGCGCGCCGTCGCATGAGCGGTATGTCGAGCGTTATAACCCGCCCTATATTACGATTACGGTTTCCACCCATTCAACACGAATCCACCATGCGCTCAACCGTCCGCTCGCTTCGCCGCACCCTGCTTCGCCTGCTGCCGATCGCCACGCTTGCCGCTGCCGGTATCGCGGTCAGCGCGCCCGCTTCCGCTGCCGACGAACTGGTCGTGTCGGCCGCCGCCAGCCTGACGAACGCGTTCAAGGCCGTCGGTGACGCGTACGAGAAGCAGCATCCGGAGACCAAGGTGCTGTTCAACTTCGGCGCGTCGGACGTGCTGATGCAGCAGATCGCCAAGGGCGCGCCGGCCGACGTGTTCGCGTCGGCCGACCAGAAGGCGATGGATCGCGCGGCGGACGAAAAGGTGATCGTGCCCGCCACGCGTCGCGATTTCGCGGCGAACTCGCTCGTGCTGATCGTGCCGGCGGACAGCAAGGCCGCCGCGCCGACGGCGCTGAACGACCTGACCGCGCCCGGCGTGAAGCGCATCGCGTACGGCGACCCGGCATCGGTGCCAGTCGGCCGCTACACGGAAGGCGCGCTGCGCGCGGCCGGCGTGTGGGATGCCGTCAGCGCGAAGGGCGTGCTGGCCGCCAACGTGCGCCAGAGCCTCGACTATGTCGCGCGTGGCGAAGTCGATGCGGGCTTCGTGTTCGGCACCGACGCCGCGATCATGCCGGGCCGCGTGAAGGTCGCGCTGACGGTGCCGACGAAGACGGCCATCACCTATCCGATCGCCGTGGTCAAGGACAGCCGCCACGCCGCGCAGGCGCAGTCGTTCATCGACTTCGTCGCGTCGCCGCAGGGCCAGGCCGTGCTGTCGACGTTCGGCTTCAAGCCCGCGGGCAAGTGAGCGTAGCGCGATGCAAGACGCCTGGGTACCGCTGCTGCTGTCGCTGAAGGTTGCCGGCTGGGCCACCGCGCTCGACATCGTGCTCGGCGTCGCGGCCGCGTTCATGCTCGCGCGCTGGCGCTCGCCGCTGCGCGACGTCGTCGATTCCGTGCTGACGCTGCCGCTCGTGCTGCCGCCGACGGTGCTCGGGTATTACCTGCTCGTGCTGCTCGGCCGCCGCGGCGTGTTCGGCGCGTGGCTCGACACGCTCGGCATCGAACTGGTCTTCACGTGGCAAGGCGCGGTGATCGCGTCGATGGTCGTTGCGTTTCCGCTGATCCTGAAATCGGCGCGGGCCGCGTTCGAAGGCGTCGATCCGCATCTCGAGCGCGCCGCGCGCACGCTCGGGCTCGGCGAAGTCGCGGTGTTCTTCCGCGTGACGCTGCCGCTCGCCACGCGCGGCATTCTCGCGGGCGCGCTGCTCGCGTTCGCGCGTGCGCTCGGCGAGTTCGGCGCGACGCTGATGATCGCGGGCAACCTGCCCGGCCGCACGCAGACGCTGTCGGTCGCGATCTACGCGGCCGTGCAGGCCGGCGACGACAGCACCGCCAACTTCCTCGTGCTGGTGACATCGATCACCTGCGTGCTCGTGCTGCTCGCGACCGGCTGGCTCGTGCCGTCGCGTGCCCGGCGGGGCCAGCTGACATGATGCACTCGCCTCGTTCATCGTCTTTCGTTATCGGGCGGCTTCGACGGAGGCACGCATGAGCCTCGTCGTCGACATCCGCAAGACCTACGCGAACGCCGAGCGCCGCTTCACGCTCGACATGTCGTTCACGGCAACGACGCAGCGCGTCGTGCTGTTCGGGCCGTCCGGGGCGGGCAAGAGCATGACGCTGCAGGCGATCGCCGGCCTGCTGTCGCCCGACGAAGGCATGATCACGCTGAACGGCGAGCCGCTGTTCGACGCCGCGCGCCGCATCGACGTGCCGACCCGCGAGCGGCGCGTCGCGTACCTGTTCCAGGATTACGCGCTGTTTCCGCATCTGAACGTGCGCCAGAACATTGCATTCGGGCTCACGTCGGGGCTGCGCAACCCGCGCGCGAAGACGGTGCCGCCGGAAGTCGCGTACTGGCTGCAGGCGTTCGATCTCGAGGCGCTCGCGGGGCAGTATCCGTCGCAATTGTCGGGCGGGCAGAAACAGCGCGTCGCGCTGGCGCGCGCACTGGTCGCGCAACCGCGGATCCTGCTGCTCGACGAACCGTTCGCGGCGCTCGACGGCGCCATGCGCCAGCGCATGCGTCACGAGCTCGCCGAGCTGCAGGCGCGGCTCGATATCCCGATGGTGCTGATCTCGCACGATCCCGACGACGTCGCCGCGTTCGGCGACCAGGTCGTGCAGTTGAGCGAAGGACGCGTGCAGGCGGCTCCGCCGCACGCCGAGTGGCCGACGCGCGTCACCTGAGCGCGCGAGGCCGTGGTCGTGGCAGGCAGGTTGGAGCCTGGGAGAAGCCGCGCATAGCGGCATTTGCTGAAAGCGGAAACGAAGCCGGTGCCGTGCGAGCGCTGTGCGATGCCGGCTTCGCCCCGCCCGTCACACGATCGTCGACGCGCGCCGCCCGGCCTGCCTCGTCAGCCCGTCACCGCAAGAATCACGCTCGACGCCTTGAACAGCGCGATCGCCCGCTCGCCGGCGTCGAGTTGCAACGCCTCGACGCTGTCGTTGGTCACGACGGCCGTCAGCGTCCCGCCACCGTCGAGCGCCAGCGTCACCTCGCTGTTCACCGCCCCCGCCGCGACGGTTTCCACACTGCCGCGCAGTTGATTCCGTGCGGACACCTTCAACTCGGGTTCGCCATCGTCGACCGCGAGCACGACCCACGATGCCTTCACCAGCGCGCAGGCGTCCGCGCCGACCTGCAGGCCGAGCGCATCGGCGCTCTCGTGCGTCAGCACGGCAACGATCGGCTGCCCGCCGGGCAGCGTGAGCGTGACCTCGTCGTTGACGGTGCCGCGCACGATCGATGCGACCTTGCCGAACCACTGGTTGCGGGCGCTGGTCTTCATCCCGATCCGGCCGATCAGCGCCCAGTCGACGTCGAACCCGGCCACGGCCGCGCTCGCGGCCTCGATGAACCGGCGGTGCTCGCGCTCGATCGTGCGGAACGCGGCGATCAGCGACGTCGCACGCTGCGTCAGCGTCGTACCGCCGCCGCCCTTGCCGCCCGTCGAGCGCGCGACGAGCGGTTCGCCGGCCAGATTGTTCATCGTGTCGACCGCATCCCACGCGGCCTTGTAGCTGAGGCCGACGGCCTTCGCCGCGCGCGTGATCGAACCGGTGTCGCCGATCGCCGCGAGCAACGCGATGCGCGTGGCGCCGCCGAGCGTCTGCTCGCCGGCGCGCAGCCACAGCTCGCCGCCCAGTTCGAGCGGTTCGGCGGACGGGAAGGAATGCGGTGCGTCGGTCATCGGGATGCGTAGGGAAATCGGGCGGCCATTATAGTCAGCGCGTGCGGCTCAACCCGGCTTGCCGTCGAGCTTCGGCGGCCGCAGGCTGGCCAGCAACGTCTCGGCGTCGCGCGCCGCGCGCTGCTCGAGCGCCGCGCCGTAGCCGCGCACGAACCCGAGCTGGTACGGCGGCGCAGCCAATTTTTCGAGGTGCTGCAGCGCGACCATCGTGTCGTTCGCTTCGCCGAGCACGCTCTGCACGCGCGCGAGTGTCTTGACCGTGTCGGTGCGCGTGCGGCGCGACGCCAGCGACGCGAAGAATTCGAGCGCATAGCGCAGCCGCTTCGCATCGATCCGCACCTGATGGCGCGCGGCCGTGTCGAGCGACGTCAGCGACGGTGACGCGTACAGATGACCGAACAGCCGCCGCACGCGCTTCGTCGCGTGGCGCCGCAGCGAAGGCGCGTCGCCGTCCTCGGCCGGCGGCAGCGCAAGCGAGCTCAGCCACTCGAGCCAGCCGAGCGTCAGCCGCGCATAGCGAGCCGAATGCAGCGCCTGGCGCAACTCGGCCCGCGCGGCCGCGCACTGCGCACGCGCGGCGTCGAGCGTACCGTTCCACTCGCCGTCGCCGCCGTCGGCCGCGATCAGCGCGGGCAGGCTTTCGGTCGCGAACACGTCCCAGTCGCGCACCGTGCCGAGCAGCGACGCAAGCCAGCGCAGGTCGACACCGAGCGTGTCGCGCCACTGGCGGTCGGTAAAGCGCGGAAAGAAGCGCATCAGCGTACGCAGGCGGCGCAGCGCGACACGCATCTGGTGCACGAATTCGGGATCGTCGTGCTCGAGCACCCCGCCCTCGTTGCCGAGCCACTGCGCGGTGATGTCGCCGGCCAGCGCGAACAGCGCGGTGCGCTGCGAGCGCACGCCGGTCAGGTCGACGGGCTTGGCCTTGACGGGCCCGTCGGCGGCCGGCTCGGCCGCGCATGCGCGATCGATCACGCTCGTCAATTGCACGAATGCGGGCCACGCGCCGCTCAATTCGCGCGCGGCGGCAAACAGCGCATGCAGCGCGGCGGTACGCGCGGGCAGCGTCTCCCAGTCGGGCGCCGCAAGGCGCAGCTCGACGAAGCGGCGCGGCGGCTCGCTGCCGCGATGCAGCGTGACGTCGTCGAGCGTCATCTCGACCACGACGCCGCTGTCGTCGGCCCAGCGCCCGCGCCGCCGTTCGCTGACGACACGCAGCGCCGACGATTCCGGCTGCACGCTCGGGGCCGGGGGCACTGCGGCGTCGGGCGCGACGGCATCCACTTCATCTGCCGGTGCATCGGCAGCGGCCGCCGCGGGCACGGGCAGCGGCATCGCGACGGCGATACCCGCATGCTCCGCGTCGAACAGTTCGCGCGCCGTGACGCCTGGCGCAAATGCCGTCGTGCGCGACGCGACCACCCGCCTGCCGTGCGCATTCGACTCGACCCACGTCCACCAGCTCGCGCCGGGGCTCGACTCGGCCTCCTCGATCTGGCACGGCTCGATCGTCACGCGCTCATGGCCGCGGCGCATCCGGACCTGCGGGCAGATCCGCCACGCCCGCACGAGTTCGGCGCCGAAATCACGCTGCGCCCCCCGGGCGCGACTCGCGGCCTTGACCGGCCACCCTTCCAGCGACAGCGACAACACGATTTCCAGCACACGCGACATGGAGGCTCCTGCACATGAAGAATCGCCGGCGCATCATCCGCGCCGGCGTCGACCGTGAAGCTGCTTCCATAGTACACGTCGCCCAAACTCGCCGGCGACGATCCGGCCCTGTCGTGCTGTCGCAGGTCAAACGGCGTATTGCGCGAGGCCGTTGCCGAACGACCAGTCCTCCTTCAGCACCTCGACAAGACTGATGAATACGTCCTGCTGCCGCACGCCCGGTTGCTGCGCGAGGTTGTCCGCGATCGCCCGGTACAGCGCCCGCTTTTGCTCGAGCGTACGCGTGTTGTTCGCGGTGATCTGGATCATCACGAGATTGTCGCTGCGTTCGATATCGAGGTAGTGACGACCGAACACGAAGTTCTCGGCCGCATGCTCGGTGACGACCATGAAGATGTCGTCCTCGGGCACGTTGAACGTGTGCATCAGCGCGCGATGCACGCCGTCGACGAGCGCCGCACGATAAGCGGCCGGCTTGCCTTCGCGCACTGCGATACGGGTGAATGGCATGGTCCTGCTCCTGTCGGTGAAGTTGACGTTGAAGAACGGAAACACAGCGTCAGGCTAGGCGCGCCGAACTATAATGAACAGTCATCGATGAATATTTCATCCATTTACATCGAAAATGAAAGTCCTTGATCTCGATGCCGTCCGTGCGTTCGTGCTGGTCGCCGATCTCGCCAGCTTCACGCGCGCCGCCGATGCGCTCGGCACCACCCAATCGGCCGTCAGCCTGAAGCTGAAGCGGCTGGAGGCCCACCTCGGCAAGCCGCTGCTCGCGCGTACGCCGCGCGTCGTCAAGCTGGCCGCCGACGGCGAGAATTTCCTGCCGGCCGCCCGCGCGCTGCTCGATGCGCACGATCACGCGCTGGGCGCGATCTCGGCCGGTACGCACCGGCTGTCGCTCGGCGTCAGCGAGCACGTCGCCGTGCCCGACCTGCCGGCCGTGCTCACGAGCCTGCATCGGCAGGATCCCGGGTTGTCGCTCGAAATGCATCTCGGCACGTCGACGAACCTGCTCGCGCAATACGACGAACGCCGGTTCGATGCGGTGATCGTGCGGCACGAGCCGGGCGAAGACCCGCCGCGCGAAGACGGCACGCTGCTGTTTTCCGAACCGCTGGCCTGGCTCGCCGCGCCGGACTGGGTGCCGCGCGCGGGCGAGCCGCTGCCGCTCGCGGTGCTGGCCGGCCCGTGCGGCGTGCGGGCCGCCGCGCTGCGCGCGCTCGACCATGCGGGGCGGCCGTGGCGCGAGCGCTTTACGGGCGGCGGCGTGGCGGCGGTCACGGCCGCCGCCGCCGCGGGGCTCGCCGTCTGTCCGCTGGCGCGGCGGGTCGCGCCGCGCACGCTGGTCGACGTCGGCGCGAAATTCGGGCTGCCGCCGCTGCCGCTGTCGCAGGTCGTGCTGTATTCGCGGGTACGCGACGCACGTGCCGGCGCCGCGTTGCGCAGGTTTGCCGACAGCCTTGCAATCTCGGCGTAAACTAACGGGTTTCGCCGCCCGCAATCTCCAGAAGAATTCCGATGACGCCCGACGCCCGCAAGCACCTCCGAGCCAACCTGCTGATGCTCGCCGCCGCCGCGATCTGGGGTTCGGCGTTCGTCGCCCAGCGCCTGAGCCTCGACGTGATCGGGCCGTTCCTGTTCACGGGGCTCCGTTTCCTGCTCGGCGCGCTGGTGCTGGTGCCGCTGCTGATGCTGAACACGGCGTCGCGCACGCAACTCGTGGCGATCCGCCGCGAGCCGACGCTGCTGCTGCCGGGCCTCGCGCTCGGCGGGCTGCTGGCGGTATCGATTTCGCTGCAGCAGATCGGCCTGCAGTACACGCGCATCGCCAACGCGGGCTTCATCAGCTCGCTGTACGTCGTGATCGTGCCGCTGATGGGCGTGTTCGCCCGTCACCGGATCGGCCCGGGCACGTGGTTCGGCGCGCTGCTCGCGGCGATCGGCCTGTATTTCCTCAGCATCAACGAGCAATTCTCGGTGCTGTACGGCGACTGGTTCCAGCTCGCCGGCGCCGTGATCATCGCCGCGCACGTGATGGCCGTCGGCCATTTCGCGAAGCGCCACAATCCGCTCGTGCTCGCGTTCATGCAGTTCGTCGTGTGCGGCGCGGCGTGCCTCGCGATCGGCCTCGTCATCGAGCCGGTCAGCGGCACGATGCTGCGCAACGCGCTGCCGACGCTGCTGTACGGCGGCCTGCTGTCGGTCGGGGTCGGCTATACGATGCAGGTCGTCGCGCAACGCGACGCGGCGCCCGCGCACGCGGCCGTGATCTTCAGCATGGAAGGCGTGTTCGCGGCGATCGCCGGCTGGGCCGCGCTCGGCGAAACGCTGACGCTGCGCGCGCTCGTCGGCTGCGCGCTGATGCTGGCCGGCCTGCTCGCGTGCCAGCTGCTGCCGAACGGCGACGCCCGGAAAAAGGACGAAGACGCGCTGCCGGCGTGACACGCACCGTCCCTATAATGACGGTTCGCGTGACTTCCACGCCAACCGCTTCCGACAGGCCAGCTCCGTGACGTCCACTACCGTCGATCCCGCCGCCGACCTGCTGCGCGAACGCGCAGCGCATTACGCCACCCAGGCGGCGCTGTTCCTGCGCGACCAGGCGCTCTCCACCGCCTCGCACGACCTGCGCAGCCCGCTGAACGCGATGCATAGCTGGGCGTACGTGCTCGAGCGCCAGCTCGCCAACGCCGATCCGAACCTGCAGCGCGCGCTCGCGGGGATCCGCACGGGCATCGACCAGCAGGTTGCGCTGATCGACGACGTGCTCGACGCGCCGCGCGCCGAAACGCGCACGCTCGCCGTCAGGCCGCAGCCGTTCGCGCTGCGCGCGCTGCTCGACGACACGATCGCGCTCGCCCGTTTCACGCTCGCCGACGCCCGGCAGGTCGCGCTCGACGCGACGCTGCCGGCCGGCGACCTGCCGCTGACCGCCGACCGCGAACGCATCGCACAGGCGCTCTGGACGATGCTCACGGCCGCGGTCGAAGCCAGCGCCGCCGGCAGCCGCGTGACGTTTGCGTGCGCGCGCGACGGCCTGCAGTTCACCGCGCGCGCCACGTGTACCGTCAACGCCGACGCGCTCGCCGATCCCGCGCAACCGCATGCATTCGAATCGTTCGCGCGGCGCGAGATGCTGCGCGAGCGCGACGCCAAGCGCGTCGCCTGGACGCTCGCGCTTTGCCAGCGCGTCGCGCTCGCGCACGGCGGCACGTTCGCGCACGACGCGTTCGCCGATGGCGCCACGGCCACCATCACGCTCTCCGTTTCCGGTGAGGCGCCGGTGTAAGCAATCGGCCGCCCGACACATTACAAATTCCTTTCTGGCTCTATACTGACGGGCCTGTCATAACCGGAGTGCTTCTTTGTTACAGATCTTCGCGCTCATCGGCGCGTTGTTCCTGGTGGCCCTGAACGGGTTCTTCGTCGCGGCCGAATTCGGCCTCGTCAAACTGCGCGCCACGCGCGTCAAGACACTGGCCCGCAAGCACGGCCTGCGCGGCCGCATCCTCGGCATCGTGCACGGCCGGCTCGACGCGTATCTTTCCGCGTGCCAGCTCGGCATCACGCTTGCGTCGCTCGGCCTCGGCTGGGTCGGCGAACCGGCCTTCGCGCAACTGCTCGGCCCGTTGCTCGACCTGATCGGCGTGGAATCCGAACGCGTCGTGCACCTGATCTCGCTGGTGTTCGCGTTCTCGCTGATCTCGTTCCTGCACATCGTCGTCGGCGAGCTGGCGCCGAAATCGATGGCGATCCGCCAGCCGGAAAAGATCGGCCTGTGGGTCGCGCTGCCGCTCTATGCGTTCTACTGGGCGATGTACCCGGCGATCTGGGTGCTCAACAACAGCGCCAACGCAGTGCTGCGGCTCGCGGGGCTCTCGGCCGACCACGGCAGCGACGCCCACTACTCGACCGACGAGCTGAAGCTGATCCTGCGCAGCCGCCGCAGCACGGCCGGCAATCCGGCCCAGCCGGCGCGCGGCACGTACAGCAACGACGAGTGGAACACGCTCGCGCATTCGCTCGATTTTTCGTCGATGACCGTGTCGGACCTGATGCGGCCGGCCCATGAAATGATCGGTCTGCGCCGCGACCTGCCGCTGCCCGACAACATGGAGATCGTCGCGCGGCACCGCTTCAGCCGCTATCCGCTGTTCGAGGATGCATCGCGCGAACAGGTGAGCGGGCTGATCCACCTGAAGGACCTGCTGCTCGCGCGTCACGCGGGCGCGGCGCTGGAAGACCTGTCGGACTACGTCCGCCCCGTGCAGTACGTGAGGCCCGACACGCCGGCGCTCGACCTGTTCCGCCGCTTCCGCAAGGGCGCGCCGCACTTCGCGCTGGTCGGCAACAAGGGCGAGAAGCCGATCGGCTTCCTGACGCTCGACAACCTGCTCGGCGCGCTGGTCGGCCAGATCCACGACGAATTCCGCCAGGGCGACGCCGACTGGAGCCGCCTCGACGACGGCACGCTGATGGGCAAGGGCAGCCTGCCCGTCGTGTCGCTCGAGCAGGCGCTCGGCATCGACATCGACGAAGGCCGCGCGGAATCGGTCGGCGGCCTCGTGATCCAGGCGCTCAGCGACCTGCCGACCGAAGGGCAGCGCGTGTCGTTCGACCGCTTCGACGTCGTCGTGAAGAAGATGAACGGGCCGCGCATCGTGCTCGTGCGCGTCTACCCGAAGATCTCGAAAGAGGCCGACGAATGACGGCCGCGCTGCGCCGCACGCGATGAACGCCACGCTGCCGCGCTGCTGCGTGATCACGCCGGAGCCGGCGTCCGCGTCGGCGGCCGATTGCGCGGCGTTCCTCGACCGGCTGTCGGCCGTGCTCGCGCGCGGCGAGACGCTCGTGCAACTCCGCGTGAAGTCGCTCGATGCAGCCGCGTTCGCGCGACTCGCCACCGAAGCGCTCGCGCGCTGCGACGCGACCGGCGCGCACCTGATGCTGAACGGGCCAACCGATGCGGCCGGCGTGATGCGACTCGGCGGCGCCGGCTGGCATCTCGACGGCACCGCGTTGCGCGCGGCCACGCAGCGGCCGTTGCCGGCCGGAAGATGGGTGTCCGCCGCCTGTCACACGCGCGACGACCTGCTGCTGGCCGCGCGCGCCCGCGCGGATTTCGTCACGCTGTCGCCCGTGTTGCCGACGCTCAGCCATCCCGGTGCGCCGACGCTCGGCTGGGCCCGGTTCGACGCGCTGGCCGCCGAGGCCGCCATGCCCGTCTTCGCGCTCGGCGGCATGACACGTCTCCACCTCGACGATGCACGCCGCCACGGCGCCTACGGCATCGCAGGCATTCGCGGGTTCTGGTAGTTCGGAGATTGCCCTGCGGTGCAGCCGGGCGCAGATGCGCCCGGCTGCTCAAACGCTTGCCCGCTCACGTCGTCATGCGTTCAAGTTCGGACGCATGCCGCGCCAGGCACCGTCATCGATGCGACGCGCGTCGTGCGTGAGCGCATACCGGTTGACGTCACCCGTCAGCCACGCGACGAGCGCATACGGCGGCAACACGCCTTCATCGACCCGGTCGCGCGCACGCGCCGGCGTCTCGAACACGACTCGCCCGCTCGGCGCATCGAACGGCACCGCGTCGGGCGACAGGTTCAACGCGATCGTCAGCGTCTCGTCGTCGGCGAGCCGCCAGGATGCGAGCAGCGCGTCGGCATCGCCGTCGCCGTCCGACTTCAGCGCACGCGCTTCCTGCGGCCGGCAATCGGACAATCGCGGCGCGATCAGCTTCGCGCGCACCGCGAGCGCCGACTGCACGAAATGCGCGCGATCGGCATCGCGCGCGGTTTCGTCGAATATCAACGGGATCTGCGGCGTGAGCAGCGACAGCGCCAGTGCGGCCAGACCGGCCGCCTGCCCGTGGTCGCCCTGCCCGCAGTCGCGCCACGCGCCATCGGACAGCACCAGCGACGTCAACGACAGCCCGCTGTCGGCGGCCATGCCTTCCCCCGACCCGGCCGGCTGGAATGCGGCTCCGGCCGCGGTCAGCGCGCGGGCGAGCGTGTGGATCGACTGGTGCGTGGAAATGCCTTCGTGGGCCGACGTATCGCGCCCCGTCAGCCGGTGCAGCGCGCGTTCGCCGCACCCGTTCCACTGTGCATCGAAATGGGTATCGGCAAGATGCGCCGGATGCCGTTCGCTGCCGAGGACGAGATGGATCAGCCGGTCGGCCGGCACGGCCGCGCGCACGCGATCCGCGATCTCGCGCAGCCACGACACGCCGATCCGGTCGGCTTCGCGCAGGCGCAGCCCGTCACAACGGTACTCGTCGATCCAGTACAGCGCGTTGTCGCAGAAGAAATCGCAGACTTCCGGATGATCGAGCGCGAGCGGCGACGCCTGGAGCGGATCGTCACGCGTATGGAAGAACGGCGCCGCGTAGTGGCGCAGCGCCTCGGTGCCGCTGCCGAAGCGCGCATAGTCGAGTTCCAGCAGCACCGCGAGACCGTAGCCGTGCGCGTCGTCGATCAGCGCCTTCAGCGCGTCGGGGCCGCCTTCTGCCGCGAGTGGCGCGAACGGCAGGCTGTCGTGCGGCGACGCGAGCAGCTCCAGCGCGGTCACGCCGAGCCGCGCGAGTTGCGGCAGGCGCCGGCGCACGCCGTCGAAGCCGCCCACCGCGTGCGGGCGAATCGCATAGAGCGCGATGTCTTCCCATGCGCGCCCGTGCCAGAACGTGTTGCGCCACGTGAACGCGCGCGGATCGATGACCTCGCTCGGGCCGTTGAGCCCTTCGGGTTGCGAGCGCGACGCGGGATCGGGAATCGATACCGCATCGTCGAGGCGATAGCGATAAAGCGCACCCGCACCGCAATCGGCAAAGACTTCGAACCAGTTCGTGCCGGCCGCCGTCATCGGGACGAGCAACGGGCCGAAGCCGGTATCGAGTTCGAGCTGGACCTGCGTGCTGCCCGGCGCCCACACGCGAAAATGCGTGCGCGGCGTCGCGCAGAGCGCGCCACAGGGCTGGGCGCCGAACGGCAAGCAGTGAATGTAGTGCTGCGCATACGGATCGTGCGGACAATCGGACATCATGCGCTCCTCGTGCGTGCCGAGCGGCATGGCCGCGCCAGCGGGGCGCGGCGCATCGGGGCCCGGCATGCGACGGCCAGGCGGGGGGAGAGAAACGAGTATGCGCCGGATTCGCTACCGCGATGCATCGCGCCCGGACATTTTTAAATACGAATCGACCCCGGGAAAACCCGCAATCCCGCCGGTCCCGACGAGTCGGGTAGCCGCCATACCGGAATGGTTGCTCGCCTTGTTGCACCGGCCGCGCACGCTTACGCTCTGCGCCATGCTCGCGGACACGACGTCCGCGCCCGACCCGAGGAACCCGCCATGTCGCTTCCCTCCAGCGCCGCCAAATTCGATCCAGCACGCGCGCACGAATACGCCGAGCAATCCCGCATCGCACTCGCCGGCTACGATGCCTGCCACGAACTCACCGCGTGCATGCTCGCGTCGGCGATCGCGGCGCCCGACGCGCGGATCCTCGTCGCCGGCGCGGGCGGCACCGGGCAGGAAATCTGCGTGGCGGCCGCGCTCGAGCCGGGCTGGCAATTCACGGCCGTCGACCCGTCCGCGCCGATGCTCGCGCTCGCGCGCTCGAACGTCGAGGCCGCGGGTTTCGGCGCACGCACGGCATTCGTCGAGGACAGCGTCGAGGCGTTGCCCGACACGCCCGCGTTCGACGGCGCGACGCTGATCGGCGTGCTGCACCACGTCCCCGGCGACGAAGCGAAGGCGGCGCTGCTGCATGCGATCGCGCGGCGCCTGAAACCCGGCGCGCCGCTCGTGCTCGCCGGCAACCATCGCCGCTACGCGGACCACCCTCGCCTGCTCGGCGCGTGGCAGCAGCGCTGGCGCATGAAAGGTACGACGCCCGACGCGGTGCGCGCGCAACTCGCGAAGATCCTGCAGGGCGCCGATCCGCCCGCGTCAGAGGAAGCCGTGTTCGGCCTGCTGCGCGATGCGGGCTTCGATGCGCCGCTGCGCTTTTTCGCGAGCCTGTTCTGGGGTGCGTGGATCGCGGTGCGGGGCGGCTGACCAGACGCGGTCGTCTAGACGCCGTTCGTCACGGCGCGCGGCGCGTTTCGCGTACGCGCCCTATGCGCTGGGTATGATGTCGTTCCCGCCCCCACTCCCAGCGTCGACATGCTCACCGTCCATCACCTGAACAACTCGCGCTCGCAGCGCGTGCTCTGGCTGCTCGAAGAACTGGATGTGCCGTACGAGATCGTGCGCTACGCGCGCGACCCGAAAACGATGCTCGCGCCGCCCGAATTGCGCGCGATCCATCCGCTCGGCAAGTCGCCGGTCGTCACCGACGAAGGCCGCACGTATGCCGAATCGGGCGCGATCATCGAATACCTGGTCGAACGCTACGGCAACGGGCGCCTGGCGCCGCCGCCCGGCACGCCCGAGCGGCACGACTTCACGTACTGGCTGCACTACGCGGAAGGGTCGGCGATGCCGCCGCTGCTGCTCAAGCTCGTCGCGCTGCGGATCGCACACGCGCCGATGCCGTTCTTCGCACGGCCGATCGCACGCAAGATCGCCGACACGCTGCAATCGAGCTTCGTCGATCCGCAGATCGCGCTGCATCTCGGCTATGTCAACGACACGTTGAGCCGCACCGGCTGGTTCGTCGGCGACGGTTTCAGCGCAGCCGACATCCAGATGAGCTTTCCGCTCGAAGCCGCGACCGCGCGCGGGGGCGGCAGCCGCTATCCGGCAATCGCACGTTTCCTCGATGCGATCCACGCGCGGCCCGCGTACCAGCGGGCGCTGGAACGCGGCGGCCCGTACGACCTGCTCAAGTAACGCGGCGAATCGCCCTGGCCTGCATCAGCTCAGCAGGCCCGCCGCGACGTTGATCGACAGCCCGAGCACGGCCATGTTGAAGTAGAACGACAGGATCGACTGCGCGAGCACCGAGCGCCGCGCGGAGCGGTTCGTCATCGACACGTCGGCCGTCTGCGACGCGACCGCGATCGTGAACGCGAAATACAGGAAATCCCAGTAATCGGGCTCCGGGCTCCGGTCCGGGAAACGAAGCGCGCGGTCGTTGCCGGGCGAGCCGTAATAGAGGCGCGCATAGTGCAGCGTGAAAATCGTCGGAATCATGAACCACGCGCCGAACAGCGTCGCGCCCGTGATCGCGTAGTGGCTGAGCCCCGCGCGAAAGCCGACGCTTTTGACGGTCGCGAGCTCGATCGCGATCGCGGCCACGCTCGCGACGGTCGCAAGGGACACGATGGTCAGCACGGTCGTCGCGTTTTCGTCCTCGCGAATCGCGATGTCGCGCACCTGGTCATGATGCGCGGTGACCATGCGCACCCACATCAGCGCGAGATACAGCCAGACCGCGCAATCCCAGCCGATCAGCGCCCGTACGGTCGGACGCAGCGGAAACGGCAGCAGTACCGCGCACAGCAAGCCGGCGACGAACGCCGCGACCATGCGCGGCCGGTTGCGTAATACCTGCGGATAAATCGTCATCATGTGATTCCGAAAGCAAATGGAAAGGGTTCGGCCGGCGCGCGGGACTGCCCGCCGCGCCGCACCGGCGGGTATTGTCCCGATTATCGCCATTCCATCGTGACGTGGCGATGGGGACGCAAGCGCCTAAGATATTGGGATGACTGCCATCGCCCCCCTCTGCCGCCATCCGGCGAACACGGTCGGCCGCGACTTCGTCGTTGGCGACCTGCACGGCTGCGTGGATGTGCTGCGCGCGCTGCTGCACGACATCCGCTTCGATCCGGCCCGCGACCGCCTGTTCTCGGTCGGCGACCTCGTCGACCGCGGCCCGGCCTCCGAAACCACGCTCGACCTGCTCGACCGCCCGTGGTGCCACGTCGTGCGCGGCAATCACGAGGAAGTGCTGAGCCTCGTGGCGCGCGGCAAGCTGTCGCCCGACGCGTGGCGCGGGATCGGCGGCGACTGGGGTGCCGACCTGCCGCCGGAACGGCTGCACGCGCATGCGGCACGCATCGACGCGCTGCCACTGGTGCGCGTGATCGGCGACGGCCCCGGGCGCTTCAACGTACTGCACGCGGAATTCTTCGGCTCGGACGCCGATCTCGACACCGGCAGCTATGCGCACGACGTGCGCGAGCGGCTGATCTGGGGCCGCGATCTCGTCCAGGGGCTCGCCGATCCGGCGCGGCAGGCCGGGCTGTCGCTGACCTGCACCGGGCACACGCCGGTGCGCGCGCCACAGCGGATCGGCGCGCAGTGGTTCATCGACACGGGCGCGTTCGCACCGGCCGGGCGGCTCACGCTCGCCGAGCCGCGCACCGGGCGCACCTGGTCGATGACGCAGGCCGAGGCACGCGAGCGCCATGCGGGCGACTGGCCGCTGCCTTGAGGCGGCTGATATGCGCTGATAGATGCTAATAGGTGCTGACGCCCGCGAGCAGGCCCTAGCCCACCTGGTTCAGTTCGAACACCGCATCGACGGCCGAGCCGTTCCAGTTGTATTCGAGGTAGGCCGCGTGATGGCAGTCGCGCAGCAGCGCGGTGCGGAACGCCGCCAGGCACTCGCCGCGCGGGTCGCGCACCGACGGATAGACGATGCCCGCGCCGCCCGCATTGCGCACCGCGCGACCGAGCGCCTGCCCGGCGCTGTAATCGAGCGGATGCAGCAGCGCCGGATCGCGTTTGGGCCACACGCGTATGTCGGCCACGTCGCCCTGCGCGATCACCGTATAGAGCCGCATTTGCTGGCGCATCGGCGGCTCCCTCGTCGCTTCCAGGAACAACGCGCTGTGATACCGCGTTTCGGCGATCGCCGTATCGCGCGAACGCGCGCAGTAGAACACGCCGTAGCTGCCGTCGGAAAAGCGGCTGCCCTGCGGATTCAGATGCGTGAACGCGGCCATGATCGGTCCCCAGCCCTGCCCGTAGCGGCGCTCGGCGGGCGGCACGAGGTCGAGCGTGCCGACTTCGTTGCGGATGCGGTCGTTGGTCAGCGATTCGAGTGCGTAAAGCGCGTCGAAATCGTCCGCCGAGGCCACGCGGTCGAAGAGGTTGATCGCCGGGAAACGGGTGGGGATCACGCGATAGGCTGGCGCCCAGTCGACCGCGGTCGTGGGCCATTGTTGTGCTTGGATCGGCATGGTCACGCCCAGCCACCTCGCATCGCGTCGAGATATTGCCGGACGGCGACCAGATCGCCGACGTTGCCGGCGAGCATCCGGTCGAGTGCGCGCTTGCCGCCGAACGGCGCCGCGTCGTTGGGCCGCTTGACCCACGCATCGGCCGCGGCCGGCTGCGGCAGCAGGATCTGCAGTGCCTTGTAGATGCCGAGCAACAGCGATAGCCGTTCGAGCGTATCGCGCGGCAGCCGCGCCGATTCCGGCGTGCCCTTCCACTTGAAGAACGTCGAACGGCCGGGCGACCCGAGCAGCACGATCTGCTCGTCGATCGTCAGTTCCCAGTCGCGCGCGATGTTGAAAAACGCGCGCAGGCCGGCCGCCGACATCTGCGCGACCGAGGCCTGCGGCGGGGCGGAGTGCGATTCATAGGCGGGCTGTGACATGATCGTTAGTCTCGAAACGAATTTACTAACAAGATTAGTCCATTTTCGTATTTTTGCAAGGGTCGAGACCGCCGATCGATCCGCTCCTCCGACCAAACGATATTTTTTGTCCATTCTGGACTCTTATTTTATTTTCTGCGTTAATGGCCGTGCGGACACCGCGCGCAGACGCGGTTCGTATCCGTGAAACCGTGTCGCACAGAAACCGGAAGCACCCCGCCAAGGAACGCACCATGAAGAGACTGATTGCCGCTGTTTCGATCGCCCTGCTCGCGGTATCCGCAGGCCCCGCCGTCGCGAAGGACTGGACCACGATCCGCTTCGGCACCGATGCCAGCTACGCGCCGTTCGAGTCGAAGGCGCCCGACGGCAAGCTCGTCGGCTTCGACATCGACCTCGGCAACGAGATCTGCGCGCGCCTGAAGGCGAAGTGCGTGTGGCTCGAGAACGATTTCGACGGGATGATTCCGGCGCTGAAGGCGAAGAAGTTCGACGCGGTGCTGTCGTCGATGTCGATTACGCCGCAACGTGCGCAGCAGATCGGCTTCACGACGAAGATCTACAACCAGCCGACGCGGCTCGTCGTGAAGAAGGGTTCGCCGCTGCTGCCGACGGCCGAATCGCTGAAGGGCAAATCGATCGGCGTCGAACAGGGCACGACGCAGGAAACGTATGCGAAGGCGTACTGGGGCAAGCAAGGCGCGAACGTCGTGTCGTACCAGAACCAGGACGGCGTGTACGCGGACCTGACGTCGGGCCGCCTCGACGCGGCGTTGCAGGATGAAGTGCAGGCGGCCATCGGGTTCCTGAAATCGCCGCGCGGCGCGAACTACACGTTCGTCGGCCCCGAGCTCGTCGACGAAAAGGTGCTCGGCATCGGCGCCGGCATCGGGCTGCGCAAGGAGGACACCGACCTGAAGGCGAAGATCGACGGCGCCATCCTCGATATGGTCAAGGACGGCACCTACAAGCGGCTCGCGTCGAAGTACTTCGACTTCGACATCTACGGCGGTTGAAACGGCGTCGCGCGCGTACGGGCGCCACTCCCGTCGCGCGCGTCCGACCGCCCCTCCCCTCACCACCGGACGGCACCGGCGCTACACCGTTTGCCGTCGCATCGAATGCTTCATCCGTCGCACACATCGCACGACGCTGCGCATTTCATTCGGATTGCAGATCGATCGTTCACGGGGACGATGCCTCGCGCGAACGGATATCGTGCGGCTTCAGTCAGTAGGCGAAGACCGGGCGTCGAGGGACCGGCGCCCGTGTGCACATGCCCTTGCGAATCGGGTTCGGGTGCAGGAAAGTGCCGACCCGGCGCGGATGACCGGCAATCAGCCGGATCCGCCTCGCACCGGGCGCGGAGAGATGGCCTGTCGATGCATGCCGGCCGGCTGCAAGAACGGCGTTCGACCGGCGATGCTCCGACTCACTGCGATCGCGGCCTGCCGGCCGCGGCGTGTGGCGATCGATCATTTTTCTTCCCCGTTTCAATCTGATGGTTGTTCCGGCAACCGGACGAGACCGGTGCCCCGACGATCAGGCGACGACACGCCGTGCTCGCCGGAACGCAGCTGTCGTGCCGCGCTCCGCCGCCGCATCCCCGCGGACCGTGTCCAGGCCGGTACTGACAGGGTTCGCTGCCGAACCGGACGGACCGTGCATCGTCGACTTTCGCACGCTCACTATTGCAAGGAGCGGGCCAGCGTCGCGCGAGCCCGTCCGGACAAGGGGTTGACCCGGCAGCGTGGTGGCCGGAACGGGTGCGGAAGGCGGGAAGTTACGAAACTGAAACACACGGCGCGCGGCCTGCGCTGGCCGTGTCGCGGCGCTGCCTTGCCGGATAAGGCTGAACAATGCGCCGCGACATTTTTACCGACGGGTAGCCGGCCGTTCACCCCGATTTGCCGCGCCAATTTGCGTGACTGCCGAGGCGAAAATGTTTCATGCGCTTTACATGGCGCAGGCGGCACGGGAGCCGCAGGTTGTCCGCACATCCATCGGCCGACGGCATCGCTATACTGCGAAACCGGCGCGCGTCATGTTTGCGCCGGCGCCCTTCGCCGGCGCGTGACGCACCTCACGACACCGCCCCACACGCCGCCCCATCACCCGAACGACCGCCCCCGATGATCCGCACCCTCTATACCGCCGAACGCGCCAGGATGATTCGCTTCGGGGTGTCGGGCGTCGGCTCGACCGCGCTGCATGCGCTGATCGCGGCCGCGATGTTCGCGCTGTTCGACGCGACGCCGGTGAGCGCGAACGCGGTCGCGTTCGCGTGCTCGACCGCGTTCTCGTATCTCGCCAACACGCTGTGGAGTTTTTCGTCGCCGGTGACGTGGGGCAACTTCGTGCGCTTTCTCGCCGTCGCGCTGGCCGGCCTCGGCATGACGATGCTGCTGGCGCACGCCACCGAGACGCTCGGCCTCGCCCGCGCGTGGAGCATCGTCGCGGTCGTGCTGTGCGTGCCGCCGGTCACGTTCGTGCTGCACCGGCTCTGGACCTATCGCTGAACCGGCTCACGCGTCACGCATGCGCCGCTCAGCCGACCCGCTGATGCCCCGCGTCGCCGGACGGCGTGCCGTCGTGGCCGCCGTTGTCGCCGTTCCCGCCGTTGTTGTCGTGATCGTTCAGCCCGTGCTCGATCATCATCCGGTAGAGCGTCACGCGTGAAATGCCGAGTTCGGCCGCGGCCTTGTTGATGCGGTGATCGTTGCGCAGCAGCGCATTCTCGATCGCGGTGCGCTCGGCGAGCGCCCGCGCCTGTTCGAGCGTCACGGGTTCGGTTTCGCCCGGCGTCTCGAGCCCGAGATCGTGCGGCGTCAGCAGCCGGCTCTCGGCCATCACGATCGCGCGCCGCACGCGGTTGATCAGCTCGCGCACGTTGCCCGGCCATTCGTAGCGGCGCATCGCATCGAGCGCGGCCGACGTGAAGCCGCTGATCTTGCGGCCGCTGTCGGACTTGAATTTCTGCAGCACGTAGTGCGCGAGGATGTCGATATCCTTGCCGCGCGCGCGCAGCGGCGGCTCGTGGATGCGCAGCACGCACAGGCGGTGATACAGGTCGGCGCGGAAGCGCCCGGCCTCGACCGCGCCGTCGAGATCGACGTGGGTGGCCGAGATGATCCGTACGTCGACCGGAATCGATTCCTGCCCGCCGAGCCGCTCGATCTTCCCTTCCTGCAGGAAACGCAGCAGGCTTGCCTGGCTTTCGACCGGCATGTCGCCGATTTCGTCGAGAAACAGCGTGCCGCCGTTCGCCGATTCGATCCGGCCCGCGCGCCGCTGGTTCGCGCCGGTGAACGCGCCGCGCTCGTAGCCGAACAGTTCCGACTGCAGCAGGTGATGCGGAATCGCGCCGCAATTGATCGCGACGAACGGCCCCTTGCCGCGGCCGGAGCGCTCGTGAATCGCGAGCGCCGTCAGCTCCTTGCCGGTGCCCGACTCGCCCGAGATGAACACGCTCGCGTCGGTCTTCGCGACCTTGCGGATCGTGCTGAACAGCTGCTGCATCGCCTCGCAGTTGCCGATCATCCCGTGTTCGCCGATCGACGCCGCATAGGCCGCGCCATCGACGCGATCGAGCGCGGCCATCCCGCGCGCATGGCCGAGCACGTGCGAAATCCATTCGTAGGGCAACGGAAGGGTCACGTAATCGAAGCAATAGCTGCGGATCAGTTCGCGCACCGCGGGGCTGATCGTGATGCCGGCCTGCGCGATGGAAATCCAGCCGATCGACGGCTGGCTCAGGCACGCCTTCAGCGCGGGATAGTCGCGCGACGTGAACCCGGTGAAATCGACCAGACCGGCGGCGACGCTTACGCCGGAGGTCATGTTCTGCGCGGCGCCGGCCGTCTTCGCGACGGCGATTTCCCAGCCGAGACCGCGCAGTTGCGCAAGCAACGGCTCATCGGGCGAACGCATGATCACGAACAGCTTGCGTCCGTCCTCGGGCGCGGTGACGGACACATGCGACATCTCGGGCACCGCATGCCCGTTTGCGTCAGGTGACCTAGCAACCATCGTTGTTCCCCGCTTCGCGTTGGTATCGCGCCGGCTCGCCGTCTCACGCGACGGACCTTGGTCGAACCGACATATTGGCCGCATTTCCGTCCGAATAAAATCCCCCCGTGCAGGAATCGCGCGTGAGGTGGACATTGTCATGAACGGTATATCGATGCGGCCGGCGCGCGGCTAGATGGGTGTTATCCCGGTGGCGTACGCGGCGGGCCCCCTGAAAGGATGGCTGCGCGGCGCGCAAAGCCGCGCCGGTGCTGGCGCATGGCGTTCCCGGGCGATGCCGCGCACGCCGGATCGGCTCGCTCGCGCATGCGTGCGCAACCGGTCGACGGGCCCGCAGGGCACCCGTGCTGCCGGTTCGAATTGATTTCGGTCAATCGTCAGAAGAAGCCGGCTGATGCACGAACGCAACATGCGCGGCCCGATGCCGCGCATGCCGGCGCAGCGGCGATCTCAGCGGCCCGATGCGAGCGGCGCCGGCGCGTTGGCGCGGCCGCGGCCGGCCGGTGCGTCGCCCTGTTCGCCATAGGCGGCGGCGAGCGCATCGACCCGCGCCAGATGGTGGTGATTGTCGTGATCCCACGGATGGAAGCCCGGCCGGAAAAAGCTCAGCCATTCGCCGGCGATGCGCGGGAACAGCCCTCGGCGCGGCCCGTACAGGAACGCGATCATCCGCAGCATGCCGCGCACGTGATGGCCGGCGCCGCGATCGCGCCACAGCAGCGTCGCATGCATCAGGAATACGGTCGGCCAGAACGTCAGCGTCGTCAGCAGATACACGCCGATGCGGATCAGGTAACGGCGCATGCCCGGCTCCATCGCGGTGTTCCATACGTCGAACGACACGGCCTTGTGCTCGGTTTCCTCGAGCGCGTGCCAGATCCACATCTGGCGGTAGCCCTCGACCGAGCCGTCGAGGCGCGTCGGGTCGCGCAGCAGCCAGTCGGCGAGCATCGCCGTGTAGTGCTCCGCCGCGACCGTATGCGCGAGCTGCACCGAATGCGGCAGCTTGCGCTTCATGTAGCCGAGCACCGTCCACACGCGCTTGTCGAGCTTGCGCGCGGGCAGGTGGTTCGCCTGCATCAGCTCGTTGTACTCGATGTGCTCGCGCGTGTGCATCGCCTCCTGGCCGATGAAGCCGAGCACCTGCTGCTTCAGCACGGGATCGTCGATCCGGTCGCGGTAGTTGCGCACCGAATCCATGAAGAAACGCTCGCCGGCCGGAAACAGCAGCGACAGCGCGTTGAAGAAATGGGTCACGTGCGACCCGAGGCCATGCCAGTCCTTCGCGCGTTCGACCGGCAGGTCGAAGCGCAGGTCGCGGCGCACCGGCATGATCCCGGCTGCGGTGGCGGAAGCGGCTGACTTCATGTTGATCGTTCTCCTGGTTCCGGAGCGGCCCGGCGCGTCGTCCGACGCAGCCGGCGCAGGCCCGGGCGGCGCATCGCGCACCGCCAAAATCTTGACATCGGCAGCTGTAAAGATAGGCCGCCCGCGGCGGCACACGCAAGCCGCGCGGTAGATGCGCGCTTCCAAACAGGGCACGGTCGAAAAGGCGGAAAAGACGGCGCTCGAACAGCGTCCGGACGGGGCGGGATTCGAACGCGCGCGGTGGCTCGCGAGCGCTACGCGCCGCGCCGTGCCGCGTCACGTCGACAGTCTGAAAGCCCCGTGCGGCGGGCGTTTCACGGAAGTCGGCGACACCACGCGGCACGCAGCGGCGCGCCCCGGTAGCACCGATTCATACACGCGTCGCACGCGCACGGTGCAACCGCGGGCACGAGGCGCGCGAAAAATTCAAACGCGCGTTCCATTTGCGTTTCGGACGATCGCGGCCACGGTGGCCCGGTGCCGCCCGCGACACGCGTGCGAGCGGCCGACAGCCCCGAGCGCCGACCCGTTGCGCGCTCGCCTACAATAGCGGTTTTACCCATCCTTTTTCAGGAGAAGTCATGTCTGTCATCACGACCGAATCGGGCCTCAAATACGAAGACCTGACCGAAGGCACCGGCGACGTAGCGCAAGCCGGCCAGACCGTCAGCGTCCACTACACGGGCTGGCTGACCGACGGTCAGAAATTCGATTCGAGCAAGGATCGCAATGACCCGTTCGCGTTCGTGCTCGGCGGCGGCATGGTCATCAAGGGCTGGGACGAAGGCGTGCAGGGTATGAAAGTCGGCGGCGTGCGTCGCCTGACGATCCCGCCGCAACTCGGCTACGGCCCGCGCGGCGCAGGCGGCGTGATTCCGCCGAATGCCACGCTCGTGTTCGAAGTCGAGCTGCTCGACATCTGACAACGCACGCGAGCCGCCTGACGCCTGCCCCATGGCACACCTTGCGTCCCCCACCATCGCACTGCAACGCTACGACACGCTCGAAGCGTCGGACGTGCACGACTTTCACCAGATCGTGCTCGGCATCGACGGTGCGATGGTGATGGCGGTGGACGGCGTCAGCCAGCGGCTCGACCGGCACGGCGCGTGGCTGGTTCCGGCCGGCGCGCGCCACGATTACGCGGGCCTCGGCGAGAACCGCCAGCTCGTACTCAATCTTCCCCTCGCGTCGCTCGCGGTACCGCAGCGGCTGTTCGACAGCGCGCGCGCCGTGGCGATCGATCCGGCACTGACGTCGCTGGTCGCGCAGATCGCGGCCGCCGCCGCGCAACTCGACGCCCCCGCCGACGACGCGCGGCACGCGGCCGCGCATCGTTTCCAGTGGCAGGCCGCCGCGCGGCTGTGCGGCGCGCTGCTCGACGAACGCGCGATCGCCGCGCCCGCCTCGGGCCTCGATTTCGCGCGCATCGACCGCTGGCTGCGCGCACGGCTCGAGGAGCCGCTGCGCATCGCCGATCTCGCCGCGCACTGCGGCTACGGGATGCGCCGCTTTCATCAACTGTTCGTCGACGCGTTCGGCGAAACGCCGCATCGCTACCTGCAACGGCTCAGGCTCGACGCGGCCGTGATCCTGCTCGCGGACGGCCGGTATCCGCTCGTCGATATCGCCGGGAGGGTCGGCTTCGCGGATCAAAGCACGTTCACCCATGCGTTCACGAAACGCTTCGGCGTGGCGCCCGGACGCTGGCGCGGCGAGCGGCATTGAACGCAGCCGCTGGCCCGCGCTGAGCGCGCATCCCGGCACGTAGCGGCACGCTTCTTCGATAAATGGCGTTCGCGACGGCCCGGACGCAGCCTGTTCCGTTCCCGCTTCGCGCCCCCTGCTCCGCATCCGGCGTTTCGACGCTTCACGTCCCGCTGAAACATCGCGGGCCGGCCGCGTCCTACGATTGACGCATGGATACGACCGCCCCCACGCCCGCCTTCCCGTCCGCGCTCGCCCGCGTCGTCGCGACCGTCAGCACCGGTTTCGTCGTGACGCAGCTCGACGTGACGATCGTCAACATCGCGCTCGCGCATCTCGCCGGCGACCTGCGCTTGCCGGTCGCCGGCCTGCAGTGGGTCGTCGACGCATACACGCTCGCGTTCGCGGTACTGATGCTGTCGGGCGGCGCGCTCGGCGACCGCTTCGGCGCGCGGCGCCTGTACATCGCCGGCCTCGTGCTGTTCGCGCTGGCGTCGCTCGCGTGCGGCGCCGCGAACGCGCCCGCGATGCTGATCGCGGCGCGCGCGCTGCAGGGCGTCGGCGCCGCGGCGATGCTGCCCAATTCGCTCGCGCTGCTCAACGACGCGTGCCGGCACGACCCGCACCTGCGGGCGCGAGCCGTGGGCGGGTGGACGGCGGCCGGCTCGATTTCGATCGCCGCCGGCCCGGTGGTGGGCGGCGTGCTGATCGCGGCATGGGGCTGGCGCGGCATCTTCCTCGTGAACCTGCCGCTGTGCGCGGCCGGGCTGGCGGCTGCGTTTGCATGGATCCCCGCGCGCCGTGCGGCGGCGCCGGGCGCGCCCTCCCGTTCCATCCGCGCACTCGACCTGCGCGGCCAGTTCATCGCGATCGCGATGCTGACCGCGCTGACCGGCGCCGTGATCGAATGGCGGCCACTCGGCTTCACGCATCCGGTCGTCGCCGGCGGCTTCGCGCTGGCCGCCCTCGCCGCGCTCGCGTTCGTCGCCGTGGAAACGCGCACGGCCACGCCGATGCTGCCGCTCTCGCTGTTCCGCCATCGCACCTTCAGCGCGGCCGTGCTGTTCGGGATCTGCGTGAACCTCACGTACTACGGCACCGTGTTCGTGCTCGCGCTGTACCTGCAGCGCGCACGCGGCGAAACGGCGTTGCAGGCGGGCCTTGCGTTCCTGCCGCTGACGGGCGGCTTCCTCCTGTCGAACCTCGCCAGCGGCCGTGTCGTGGCGCGTCACGGCCCGCGTGCGCCGATGCTGGCGGGCGCGCTCGTCGCCGCGCTCGGCTACGGGTCGCTGCATGTCATCGACGCGTCGACGCCGCTGGCCGTCCTGCTCGTGCCGTTCCTGCTGATTCCGACCGGCATGGGCTTCGCGGTGCCGGCGATGACGACCGCCGTGCTCGCGTCGGTCGCGCCCGAACGGGCCGGCATCGCGTCGGCCGTGCTGAATACCGCGCGGCAGGCCGGCGGCGCGATCGGCGTGGCTGCGTTCGGCGCGCTCGCCGGCGGTGGCGGCGCGGCGCAGGTCGTGGACGGGTTGCGGATCGAAACGGCCGTGTCGGTCGCGCTGCTCGTCACCGCCGCGCTGCTCGCGACGCGGGTGCGGCCCGATGCGGATCGTGGCGCGTCGTCCGCGCGTCAGGCCGTCAGGTCGTGACGGCGGCCGATTGAACCACGCGTGCGGTCACGCGTCGCCGATCTTCCTCACGACCGTCTCGGCCGCCTTCAAAGGCCGGCCGTCGTCATGCCGCAGCGCGAGCTTGCGGACCGCCCGCCCCGTGCTGCGGTCGACCAGCACCGAATGCGGTTCGCCGCGCGCGAACAGGTTCGCCTCCCCCCACTGCCTCAGCATCACGATCACCGGAAACAGCCCTTCGCCCTTCTTGGTCAGCACGTACTCCTGATACGCGGTGCCGTCGGATGCCGGCACGACGTCGAACACGCCGGCGTCCACCAGCATCTTCAGCCGGTCGGACAGGATGTTGCTCGCGACACCGAGGCTCGCGCGGAAATCGCCGAACCGGCGCACGCCGTCGAACGCATCGCGCACGATCAGCAACGCCCAGCGATCGCCGACGATATCGGTCGCCCGCGCCACCGGGCACGGCGAATCCGCAAGACTTTTCTGCCTGGCCATGTTCCTCTCCGCAATCTTGCCGGCCGCCTCCGCGGCAACGCCGGCCATCCGTGCGCGGACATTTCGCCTGCCGCACAACAGGTTGCATTTTAAAACTACTTTTCCTACACTTCACACTAGTTTCAATTTGCAACTACATTGCACGAGGGAACCCATGGCGTCTTCCTGTCATTCCGGCACCGTTGCGTCGACCGCGCCAACACACGCCGCGCATCCGCCCGACGGCGCCCGCCTGTCCGCGGCGCGCGTCGCGTTGCTGGCCGTCTGCTGCGCGGCCAGTGTCGCGAACGTCTACTATGCGCAGCCGCTGCTCGATTCGATCGCGCGGGATTTCGGCGTGTCGCAGGCGGCCGTCGGCGGCGTCATCACCGCGACGCAACTCGGCTGTGCGCTCGCGCTGCTGTTCGTCGTGCCGCTCGGCGACCTGCTGAACCGCAAGCGCCTGGTCACCGTGCAGCTACTGCTGCTGACGGCGGCCTGCATCGGTGTCGCCGCCTCGTCGACGCGCGTCGCGCTGCTGGCCGGGATGGTCGCGGTCGGGCTGCTCGGCACCGCGATGACGCAAGGGCTGATCGCGTGCTCGGCCGCGCTCGCGGGCGCCGGCGAACGCGGGCGCGTGGTGGGTGCCGCGCAAGGTGGCGTCGTGGTCGGGTTGCTGGCCGCGCGCTCGCTGGCGGGCGTCGTCACCGACATCGCGGGCTGGCGGGCCGTCTATCTGGTGTCGGGTGCGCTCGCGATCGCGATGCTCGTCGTGCTGTCGCGGCTATTGCCGGACGAGATCGGCCCGCGCGAGCGCATCGGCTACGCGGCGCTGCTGCGATCGATGGCGTCGCTGCTGCGCGATGAACGCGTGCTGCGCGTGCGTGGCGCGATCGCACTGCTGATGTTCGCGGCCTTCAGCATCTTCTGGAGCGCGCTGGTGCTGCCGCTGAGCGCGCCGCCGCACACGATGTCGCATACGCAGATCGGCGCGTTCGGCCTCGTCGGCGCACTGGGCGCGGCAGCGGCCGCCCGCGCGGGACGGCTTGCGGATCGCGGGCGCGGCGAAGCAACGACCGGCGCCGCGCTCGCACTGCTCGCGTGCGCGTGGCTGCCGCTCGCGTTCGGCGCGACGTCGATTGGATGGCTGATCGTCGGCATCGTGCTGCTCGATGTCGGCGGGCAGGCCGTCCACGTCGTCAACCAGAGCATGATTCTCGGCGCGCGGCCCGATGCGCATGCGCGCCTCGTCGGCTGCTACATGCTGTTCTATTCGGCCGGCAGCGGACTCGGCGCGATTGCGTCGACGATGATGTATGCGCGCGCCGGATGGATGGGCGTCTGCGTGCTCGGCGCGGTCGTGAGCGTGGCGGCGCTTGGCGTGTGGGCCGCCACGCTCAGGCGCGCGTGACACGTGCCGGCGCCACATATCGGAGGGAGAAGGCCCGCCTGCCCTTCGCGGGCGCCGGCTTGCGAACCGGCCGCGAACGCGCCGCCGGTTCGGCTTTCGGTTCGGCGCGCAGGTCGCGCGCCGCGGCACACTCAACCTGCCGCCTGGATCGCCTCTTCGTACACGCCGGCCACGCGCCGCGCGATCACCGCGTTGTCGAAATGGTCACGTGCATAACGCTTGCACGCGGCTTCGTCGGGCAGCGTGATCGCACCCGACAACGCGGCACCGAGCCCTTCCGCGATCGCGTCCGCGCCCGTGGACGGCAGCACGAGATCGTCGGACAGCCCGGCCACCGCCTCCGGCAGCCCGCCCACCGGCGTGACCAGCACGGGCGTGCCGGAGGCGAGCGATTCGACGGTGATCAGCCCGAAGCCTTCGAGCGCGACCGTCGGCACGACGCTGACCGTCGCCGCGCGGTACAGCGCCGCGAGATGGTTGTCGGGCACGAAGCCGAGCAGCTTCACGTTGTCTTGCAGCCCGGCGGCATCGATGCGCTGCTGCAGTTCCTCGCCGATCTTGCCCTTGCCGGCGATCAGCAGCAGCACGTCCGGGTGGCGGTGCTTGAGGAGGCCGATCGCGTCGATCAGGTCCTCCAGCCCCATGCGCCGCACGAGCCGGCGCACGGCCAGCACGATCGGCCGGTCCTGCGGCAGCTGCAGCTTGTGCCGCGCCTCGGCCGGCGTGAGCGGCGTATCGAACTGCGCGGTATCGACGCAGCCGGGAATCACGCGCACGCGCGACGGATCGATCCCGTAGCGGTTCGTCAGGATCTGACCGAACGCCTGCGACAGCACGATCAGCCGCGACGAACGCGTATAGACGGCCTGTTCGAGATAGCGCTTCGCGCGCTGGCCCAGCGACGCGGCACCCTCGACCTGGCTTTCGTCGGCCCACGGCCCCTGGAAATGCGACACCTGCGGAATCCCGCGCGTGACGTCGAGGCCCGGGAACGTGTACAGCGCGAAGTGCGACGAGATCACGTCCGGCCGCTCGCTGCGGATCTCCTCGCGCAACGCGCGCCGCGCGGCGAGCATC
Organism: Burkholderia sp. AU31624; assembly: GCF_020420065.1. Classification (NCBI taxonomy): domain Bacteria; kingdom Pseudomonadati; phylum Pseudomonadota; class Betaproteobacteria; order Burkholderiales; family Burkholderiaceae; genus Burkholderia; species Burkholderia sp. AU31624. The sequence continues at coordinate 717,202 of NZ_JAIZRT010000002.1, read as the reverse complement.
CGGCGTGCAAGCGACTCCGATGCGGGGCCGAAGCCCTGGATCGCGCCGTCCGTGTCGTCGGCGACCTTCGGCGAGCCGGCAACGAGCCCGCGCACCTCGACGCCCGCGCCCGGCAGCGCGCCGACGAGCGAGTAGTACATCCGGTCGAGGCCGCCCGCGCGTTCGGGGAACCAGTGCATGCCGATCTGCAACGATTTGATCGGCCGGGAAGAGTGGGACATCACGTTTGCTCCTGCGTGACTGCATGCTCGGCCCGCTCGAATGCGGACGGCTGCGTGGGTTGGCCGATGCGCCGGTAAAGCGCGACATACTGGGCGCCCATGTGCGCCCAGCCAAAACGGGTCATCAGTTCGCGGGCGGCTTCGCCCATCGTGCGACAGGTGTCGCGCGATGCCGCGAGCGAGCCGATCGCCTGCGCGAGCGCCGCCGGATCGTCCGGGTCCTCCAGCACGATCCCGCATTCGCGCGTGATGATTTCCGCGCCGCCCGCCGTGCGCGCGGTGACGACCGGCAGCCCGGCCGCCATCGCCTCGAGCAGCGACAGGCTCATCGCTTCGTAGCGCGACGGGAACACGTACGCGTCGACCGAGCGCATCAGCGTCGGCATGTTTTTAACGAGGCCGAGGAAATGCACGCGCGAATCGATGCCGAGCGCGCGCGCCTCCTCCGGATACGGGCTGCCGGGCAGGTAGCCTGCCACCGCCAGGTGCACGTTCGCCGGCAGCTTCGTCAGCGCCTTCAGCACGGTGCCGAGGTTCTTGCGCGGCGTGCGCAGGTCGCCGACGAACAGCAGCAGGAACGCATCGTCCGGCAGCTTGAATGCCGCGCGGTCGGCCTGCGCCCCCGCGAACGCGCTGGCGTCGACACCGTTGTAGATCACGCTGATCTTGCGGCTGTCGATGCCGAGCCCGGCGATCTCGTCGGCCACCTTCTGCGACACGGCCGTGATCGCGCGCGAACGCCGGTACGCCCAGCGCTCGAGCGTGGTGTTCACGCGCGTATAGACGTACTGGTAGGCCGACCACAGCCCCTTCGTCGGCCCGAACGGATAGTACGGACTCTTGAACCAGCCGCCGTGCACGAAGTGCGCGGTATTCACGTCGGCCTTGATCCACGAAATGAAGCCGTTCACGTGCAACACGTCGTACTCGCTGCGGTGCGATCGCAGCCAGGCCGCGCTCTTCAGCGCGAACACCTGCTGCTTGACGAGATTCGACGGCCAGAAGCCGCCGACCTTCACGGGCACCCAGCGCACGCGCGGGTCGGCCAGCAGCTCGGGCGCGACATGCGACGCGACCAGCGTGACCTCGTAGTTCTCGGCCAGCGCCGCGCGCGCGATTTCGTAATTGACGCGGCCCTGCCCGTCGTTATGTCGCACGACGTGCGTGACGATCGCGATTCTCAATGGTCGCCTCCCCGTAAACGCGCGGCGGCCAGCAGGCGTTGCGCCTTTTGCCAGTGCGCCGCGGAAAGAATCGAAAAAATGGCTGTGAACATCAGCAGGCCGCCCGTGCCGATCAGCGAGTTCGTGAACACGAGCATCGCGAAGGTCGACAGGCACAAGCTCAGGCACGCGCCGACGAACTTGTCCTTGCGCAACTTGAACGCCGCGCGCAGCGTGCGGCCGAACAGCATCACGACGCCCGAGAGGTACAGCAGCGTGCCGGGCCAGCCGAGCACGAACGGCACGTTCATCACGCCGCTGTCGAAGCTGCCGTACTTGCCGAGCTCGCCGCTGTCGCTCGACAGCTTCGTGGATGCACCCGTCGCGCCCATCCCTTCGCCGGCGACGTCGGTGAACGCCGTCTGCGCGAAGGTGGCGTAGAACTTGTTGCGGTCGTCGTAGCTGCGGTCGTCCTTCAGGTTCGTGATCGACTGCAGGCGCGCGCCGAGACGGTCGGCCACCGGCCCGACGGTCAGCAGCGGCACGCACAGGCCGACCAGCACGACGCCGCTGATCAGGATCCGCATCCGCACGCGGTTGTTCGACTGCGCGAGCTGGATCGCGAGCGCGATCACCCAGCCGCCCCACGTCGAGCGCACGAGACACAGGGCGAACGACACGAAGCCGGCCGCCCCCGCGAACCAGCGGATCTTCTGCGGCGCGGCGAACACGAACACCAGCGCGCCCATGATCGCGAACGCGAACGGCCCCGACGAGTTCATCGTGCTGAACACGCGCACGCCGTACGGCACCGGCTCGCCCTGCGAGCCCATGTCGGAGCCGATCATCCACAGCACGTCCCACTGCGGCATCACGAAATACTGGACGACGCCGTACAGGCCCATCACGAGCATGCCCCACATGAACGTGGACAGCAGCACGTCGCGGTACTCGGGGTAGTCGCGCGCGTTGACCATGATGTGAAAGCCGATCAGCACCGGGTACACCCAGTTCGCGAGGTCGTAGGTCGCGGCCATCACGCCGCTCGACACGATCCCGACGAGGTATGCGTACGCGAGCCCGAACAGCATCAGCAGGATCGGAATCCCGCGTCGCTGCGCGAGCACGCGGTAATGCCGGATCAGCCCGAGGCCGGCGATCATCGTCACCGCGAGCGGCGCGACCTGGATCAGGCTCGTCGGCGTGAACGCACCCTTCGACCAGTCGGCGAGACGCCGCACTTCCGGGCTCAGGAACCACACCCACCACATGAAGCCGACGTAGCGCGCCGGACTCTTGAAATACAGCCAGAGGCCGACCGCGATGGCCAGCACCGGGAACGCGAGCGTCAGCACCTTGCCCTGGTGAATGGCGATCAGCGCGGCCGTGAACGTCCACAGCCCGGCCTGCCCGACCCAGTGCTTCGGCTCGGGAAGCCAGTTGCGTTTGCGCGACGGTGCGCGTTCGGCGGCAATCGTACTCATCGATCCGCTCTCACCGCGACGACGGGCGCGAATCCGCGAGCGGCATCGCGAGGCCCGCGGCGGACGGCGTGCGGCGCCGGCGCAGCATGTCGCGCGTGATCCGCACGTGCTGCTCGGCGAACGCCTGCGTGGTCAGGTCGCGGTCGCGCAGGCACGCGGCGGCGGCCTGCGCGCAGGCGAGCGCCGCGACCGGGTCGGCCACGAAGCGATCGGCGGCCTGGCGCATCGCCTGCGCGTCGAACGCCGGCACATAGGCGGCCGTATCGTGCGGGAAGTAGTCGCTGAGCCCGCCGACATCCGACACGATCATCGGCTTGCCGACGGCGGCGGCCTCGAGCATCACCGTGATGCCCGACGCATGGAAGTTCGGCCGCAGCGGCACGACGATCACGTCGGCCCACGCGTACAGCTCGTGCTGCTTCGCGAGCCCCGATGCCGAGCCGATCTTCACGTTCGGCGCATGCCACTCGCGCGGCACGCGGCGGCGCGTCGCGAGCCGCACGTCGTAGCGCTCGTCGCCGCCGAACGCGGCGAGGAACGTGCGCCAGTCACGGTCGCGATCGTTGCCGATCGCCGCGATCCGCAGCGGCCGGTTCGGTTGCCATTGCCGCGGCTCGGCGATCGGGAAATCCTGCGTGTTCAGCCCGTAGTAGACGAACTCGGCGTCGCGGCCGAGATAGCGGCGGCACAGGTCGGCGTTGGCGCGGGCCAGCGTGGTCAGCGCGTCGGCGCGCGAGATCAGCTTGCGGTACAGCCAGCGGCGCGGGCCGCCGAAGCTGTTCCACTTGTCGAACAGCCATACGCTCTGCGCGAGCAGCAGCGGGCGCTTGCCCTGCGCGCCGGCCAGCTTCAGGATCAGCGCAGCGGCCAGATGCTCCTGTTCCGTGTGCGTCCAGATCACGTCGGTGTTCAGCAGCGCGGCGCGGTTGCGCCACGCGTGCACGACGTCGAAGCCGAGCGCCGCCTTCAGCGCGCGGCGCGCTAGGCTGGCGACGCGGTTCTCGCTGCCGTCCTGCGAATAGGTCAGCCGGAATTCGTCGGATTCTGCATGGTGATAGCCGTACAGGCAGCCGATGTTCTCGCCTTTCCGGTAGGTACGCGGATCGGCGCCATAAAACAGGTGAACGTGGACGTTCGTCGCAGCTTTCGTTGCAGTCATGCGAGCCCTCCGTGGGGGGTCGCGCGCGAGGCGCGCAGACCGTTCAAGACGTCACCGGCGGCATCGCCGCACGATGGGGGGCAAGGTTCGCGCGGCGGGCGTCGCGCGCGCCGCGGCGCACCGCGCGCCAGTGCTCGCGGATCCGCTCGCGCTGCGCCGTATGCAGCGACAGCAGCACGTGCGCGAGGCCCGGGTAGACGCGCGTGCCGACCAGCGTCCACCACCACCACGCGATCTCGCGCCGGACCGGCGGCAGATGCTCGCGCAGGATCAGGTGCATGTTGTACGCGCCGTTGCTGATCGCATTCAGCGACGCGGCATCGCGCCGGTCGTCGTCGAAGCGCTCGGCCGGGAAATGATCGACCGCGATTGCCGGGTCGTAGACGAGCTTCCAGCCGTCGCGCTGCACGTGCATGCTGAAACCCATGTCGTTGTGCATCTGCGCGCCGGCGCCGCGCAGCCGCGTGTCGAAGCGCAGCCGCTCGATCGCCGCGCGGCGGTAGCTCATGTTCGCGCCTTTCAGCATGTCGACTTCGCGCAGGCCGCCGACGCCGAGATGATGGTTGCCGACGATCTTGCCGGACAGCGTGAGCTGGCCGACGCGTTCGCGCGATTCGTCGAGCACGCGGCCCTTCTCGTGCACCCAGTCGCGCCCGCCAACCGCGCCCACGCGCGGATCGGCCTCGAACACCGACTCGACGCGCGCGAGCCAGTCGGGGTGCGGCGCCGCGTCGTCGTCGGTGATCGCGACGATGTCGCCGTTCGCCGAGTCGAGCCCCTTGTTCAGCGCGGCGACCTGGCCCGGCACCTCGACCGGCACGATGCGCAGCGGCAGCGTGCCGCCGACCGCCGGATCGGCGAGCCGTTCGTGCGTGGCGTCATCCTCCGGGCGCGCGACGACGATCACCTCGTCGGGCAGCCGATGCTGGCGCTGCAGCGCCAGCAGGCAGCGCGCGAGGTCGGCGGGCCGCCGATAGGTCGGAACGAGCACGGAAATTTTCATCGTTGATTCTCCTGTCGGCCGGGCAGGCAACACGCGCTGCCCGCCCGGTTACGTGCGATGCGGATCAGGCGCTCAGGTATTCATGCACGGCCGCATAGCCGCGGCCGTAGCCGCGCGCCTTCGGCGGCACGCCGTTGAAGATCCCGCCTTCCAGGTCGACGCCCGCGGTGCGCAGGCGCTTGATCGCGTCGGCGATCTCGCCTTCGGTATGCATGCCCGAGCGCAGCACGAGGAACGTCGAGCCGGCCATGCGGCCGATGATGGTCGCGTCGGTCACCGCCAGCACCGGCGGCGAGTCGATCAGCACGACGTCGTAGCGCTTGCCGAGCCCTTCGAGGTATTGCGGCAGGCGCGTCGACATCAGCAGCTCCGACGGGTTCGGCGGGCGCGTGCCGGCCGAGATGAACGACAGGCCCTGCACCGGCGTCTCGCGCACGGCGTCCTCGAGCGCCGACTGGTCGCTCAGCAGCTCGGACAGGCCCGGCTGCGACGTGAGGCCGAAGTAGCGGTCGAGCAGGCCGCGCCGCATGTCGGCGTCGATCAGCAGCACGCGCTTGCCCGAATGGGCGAGGAGCACCGCGAGGTTGACCGTCAGGAAGCTCTTGCCGATGCCCGGCGTCGGGCCCGTCAGCACGATCACGCGGTTCTTCGCATCCATCATCGCGAACTGCATCGCGGTGCGCAGGCTGCGCAGGCTCTCGACGCTGAGATCCTTCGGACGCAGGCTCGCGAGGATCGGCCGGGTACGGCTGCCGCTCTTCTCGGCCTGCGCGTCGAGCTTCACCTGCTCGGCGCTTTGCGGCACCAGCCCGTACAGCGGCAGGTTGAACGCGCGCTCGATGCGGTCGGGATCCTCGATACCCTGGAACATGTTGCGGCGCAGGAACACGACGCCCGTGCCGAGGATCAGCCCGAGGAACACGGCGGCCGACAGGATCAGCACCTTCTTCGGCTTGACCGGATCGCCCGGACGCAGCGCCGAATCGACGAGGTGGATGTTGCCGCCCGTGCCGGCCTTCTGCACCGACAGCTCCTGCACGCGGTTCAGCAGCAGCACGTAGATGTCCTCGGCCACCTTCGCGTCGCGCTGCAGCTGGACGGCCTTCACTTCGGTGGCCGGCAGGCTGCGGAAGCGGTTGCTGAACTTGTCCTTCTCGCCCTGCAGCTCCGCGAGCTGCTGCTTCGCGGCGATCACCATCGGGTGCGAATCGGTGAAGCGCTGCGCGAGCGACGCGAGCTGCAGGCGCTGCGCGGCGATCTGCTGCTCGTACTGCACGCTGCCCTCGAGGTAGACCTTCGCCTCGTCGCTCGCGTTGATCGAGCCCGACGTGCGCTGGTATTGCGTCAGCGCGGCTTCCGCGCGTTCGAGGTCGGCCTTCAGGCGCGGCTCCTCGCCCTTCAGGAAGTCGAGCATCTTGGTCGCTTCGGCCTGCTTCGCGACCACATGCTGGTTCAGGTACGACTGCGCGAGCGCATTCGCGATCGCGGCGGTCTGGTCCGGGTCCTTGCCTTCGAGCGAGATCTGCACGACGCCCGTCTGCTTGCCCTGCTCGGTCACCTGGATGCCGGTCTGGAAGCCGCTGATCGCGTCGAGATCGTTGTAGCGGACCACGGTGAACTGCGTGCCGGGGCGCGCGACGAGCTTCGACACGAGCAGCGTCACGCCGCCGCCCTGCGCCGATTCGCCGACATGGCCCGACAGCAGCCGCATGCCGTTCGGGTCGACGATCGAATAGGTGCCGTTCGGGCCGGCCGTCAGCGTCAGCTTCTTGCCTTCGAGCGCGGGCACGACGTTGATCGAATCGACGTCGGCCACTTCACCGCCCCATGCGTACGACTTCAGGCCGAGCCACGGCTTCGCCGGCTCGCCCGGCGTCGCGATGCGCGCAGCGAGGCTGCCGATCACCGGCAGCGTCTTCGGCACGACCGAGAAGTTCAGCTTGAACTGCTCGACCACCGGCGCGACCACGCCGCGGCTCTTGATGATCTCGATTTCCGCGTCGGTCGGCGCCTGCTGCGGGCCGCTGTTGATCATCGCGCCCGTCTGCGTCTGCGTGAGCGCCTGCGACGTGTTGTCGTTGCCCTCGACCCGCACGTGCACGTCGGCCTGGTAGACCGGCTTCGCGATGTAGCAGTAGAGGCCGGCGAGCGCGACGACCGTGACCGCGATGCCGAGCAGCAGCCAGATGTCGTCCATGATCACCTGGAGCAGCTGGCCGAGGACGACGTCCTCTTCCTCGGTTTTCGCGGACAAATCCGCGTAGGAGTGTTTCGCTTGCGTGTTCACCATTCGTTCCCGCTTGAGTGGTGCCGGGGGGCAGGCGCCGCCCCGGCGGGCTATCAGCGCGTGATTTGCCGCATGTAGAAGATCGTCTGGATCGTCGGCAGCACCTGCTGCAGCACACGGTTGAACTGCACCGAGCTGGCCGTGCTGACGTAGACGACGTCGAGCGGTTGAAGCGGGAAGCGGCTCGACAGCATCAGCGCGTCCGGCTGCGTCATGTCGAGGCGGAACACTTCAGGCTTCGTCGGGTTGTCGCGCATCCCGCGCATCACGTAGATCTTGCGCGGGTTCGCGTCGGTGTCGAGGATGCCGCCGCCCGCGGTCAGCGCGTCGGCGATGGTCAGCTTGCCCTTGAGCATCGGCACCGTGACCGGCGTCTTGACCTCGCCCATGATGAACACGCGGCTGTCGCTGCGGTCCGGCACGTTGACGATGTCGCCCGGCTGCAGCATCACGTTCTGCTTCACCTCGCCGCGATCGAGCACGCCGTTCGCGTCGAGCGTGTAGAGCTTGCCGTCGCGCGTCAGGCGCACGCGCTGCAGGTCGGCCTCGTTGGTCGAGCCGCCGGAGCGCGAGATCGCGTCGACGAGCGTCAGCGGCACGTCGCTCACCGCGAGCGGGCCCGGCTGCTTCACCTCGCCCGTCACCTGCACCTTCTGGCTGCGGAACGACAGCACGCGCACGTCGAGCTGCGGATTCTTCACGTAGCGCGACAGCGTGGTGGCCATCTGCTCGCGGATCTGCGCGACCGTCTTGCCGGCCACCTTGATGCGGCCGACGAACGGGAAGAAGATCGTGCCGTCCGAGGCCACCGTCTGGCCGTAGGGATCGGCCTGGCCCGGCAGCGCGGTCGTATACGGCTGCTGCAACGCACCCGCGACCGACTGCGTCGTGTTGCCGCCGCTCGAGAACGACTGGCCCTGCGGCGTCGTCAACTCGGGGTGGTCCCACACGGTGACGCCGAGGATGTCCTGCGGGCCGACGCGGTACACGTACTCCGACGGATCGGTATAACGTCCGGGCGGCAACGGATGGTCCACCTGCGCTTTCTGCAGCTGGTCCATCACCACTTTGGCGTCGATGTAATGAACCGGATAGGTTTCGGCCGCTTGCTGCCGGCCTTCGTCCTTCAGGTTCGACGAGTCGAGGTAGTTGCCGGGCGCGGTTGCACAGGCTGACAGGAAAGTCGTCAGCGCGACGGCAAGCGCCACCGGGCGCATCGGGCGTTTCAGCATAGTTTCTGTAGCCATCCTTGAACCAGACGTTCGATCAGTGAGTAGCTCTCGCGGTAATCGGCCTCGGGGCCGCCGTGCGGGTCGGCAATCTCGGCCCCTTCCCACTTGCCGAGCAGGTGGACCTTGCCGCGCGCGAACGGATCGACCGATTCGACGGCCTTGATCTGTCCGCGCTCGCTGACGAGAATCAGGTCGGCGTCGCGCACGATCCGGCGCGACAGCCGCCGCGAGCGGTGGGTCGTCGCATCGACGCCCCGCTCGGCGAGCAGCTGACGCATCACCGGATCGATGCCGTCGCCGTCGTTCGCATGCACGCCCGCCGAGTGAAACGTCGGGCGCGGGCCGCCGCGCGACGCGGCGTGCGACTTGAACAGCAGTTCAGCTGCCGGGCTGCGGCAGACGTTCGCGTGGCAGACGATCAGGATGTTCCGGAACATGGCGTCTCGTAACGAGTGACGGGAAACGGGTTACGCGCTCGCGGGCGCGGTGCCCGGCACACGGGTGGCGACGGCCTGGCGCGAGCCCGGCCGGCCGATCGGGTGGTATTCGATGCCCTGCTCGCTCATCGTCTCCGGCTCGTACAGGTTGCGGCCGTCGAAGATCACCGGCGCTTTCCACAGGCGGCCGAGCGCGACGAAGTCGGGGCTCTTGAAGATCTTCCATTCGGTGACGATCACGAGCGCGTCGGCATCGCGCGCGGCCTGCGCCTCGTCGTCGACGAAGCTCAGGCGCTCGAGCCAGCTCGGGTGATCGGCGAGATCGAGCGCGATCACGCGACGCGCTTCCTCCTGCGCGACCGGGTCGTACGCGGCGATGCGCGCCCCGCGCGACAGCAGCTCGGCGATCAGCTCGCGGCTCGGCGCTTCGCGCATGTCGTCGGTGTTCGGCTTGAACGCGAGGCCCCAGAGGGCGAACGTGCGGCCGCTCAGGTCCTCGCCGAAGCGCGCGACGATCTTCTCGGCGAGCACGCGCTTTTGCGTGGCGTTGACCGACGACACCGCCTTCAGGATCTGCAGTGCCTGCCCGTGCTCGTCGGCGGTGCGGATCAGCGCCTCGACGTCCTTCGGGAAGCACGAGCCGCCGTAGCCGCAGCCGGCGTACAGGAAGTGATAGCCGATGCGCGGATCGGAGCCGATCCCGCGGCGCACGGCCTCGATGTCCGCGCCGAAGCGGTCGGCGAGGTTCGCCAGCTCGTTCATGAACGAGATGCGGGTCGCGAGCATCGCGTTCGCCGCGTATTTCGTGAACTCGGCCGAGCGCACGTCCATGTACAGCGTGCGCTCGTGGTTGCGGTTGAACGGCGCGTAGAGCTTCTTCATCAGCTCGCGGGCGCGCTCGCCCGGCACGTCGTCGTCGCAGCCGATCACGATGCGGTCAGGCCGCGTGAAATCGTCCACCGCCGCGCCTTCCTTCAGGAATTCCGGATTCGACACGACCGAGAACATCTGGTCGCCGCCGCGCTTCGCGAGTTCTTCCGCCACCGCCGCGCGCACGCGCTCGGCCGTGCCGACCGGCACCGTCGACTTGTCGACGATCACCTTGAAGCCGGTCATGTAGCGGCCGATGTTGCGTGCGGCCGCAAGTACATATTGCAGGTCGGCCGACCCGTCTTCGTCGGGCGGCGTGCCGACCGCGATGAACTGCACGTCGCCGTGCGCGACCGCGGCCTCGATATCGGTCGAAAAGCGCAGGCGGCCGGCCGAGCGGTTGCGCGCGATCACTTCCTTGAGGCCCGGCTCGTGGATCGGCACGCCGCCGTTGTTCAGGATGTCGATCTTTGCCTGGTCGACGTCGAGACAGAACACGTCGTGCCCGATGTCGGCCAGACATGCGCCGGTGACCAGCCCTACGTAACCGCTGCCGATGATAGTCAGATTCATGATGTGTCGGACCTCTTGACCAATGATTCGAAATTCGTAAAACCGGAATGCCTGCGCGGCGCGATCTCGGTGCTCAGTACGCGTTGCTGCCGGTGAAGCCTTTCCAGAGCGTCAGCACGACGATCTTGATGTCGAGCCAGAACGACCAGTTCTGCATGTAGTACAGATCGAGCTTCACGCGTCCCATCATCTTCTCGATCTGGTCGGTCTCGCCGCGAAAGCCGTTGATCTGCGCCCACCCGGTGATGCCCGGCTTGATCCGGTAGCGGAACATGTAGCCCTTGACCAGATCCTTGTAGATGTCGTCGTGCGCGAGCGCATGCGGGCGCGGGCCGACGACCGACATCTCGCCCTTCAGCACGTTGATGAACTGCGGCAGCTCGTCGAGGCTCGTGCGGCGCAGGAACCGGCCGACCGGCGTCACGCGCGAATCGTTCTTCTTCGCTTGCGTGACCTGCCCCGCCACTTCCTGGTGCACCTTCATCGAGCGGAACTTGTAGATCTCGAACTCGTGCCCGTCGATGCCCTTGCGCTTCTGGCGAAAGAACACCGGCCCGCGCGACGTCAGCTTGATCAGGCACGCGATCAGCAGCATCACCGGCGCGAGGCCCGTGAGCGCCACCAGCGCGAACGCCCGGTCGAACACGAACTTCGGCAGGATCCGCACGTCGGTGATCGGCGACGCCGCGAGGTTGATCGCCGGCACGCCGAGCACCTCGACCACTTCCTGGTTGAAGAACGACAGCGTGCGCACGTCCGGGATGAAGCGGATATTCACGAAGTCGTGGCGGAACACCGTCACGATCTGGTGAATCCGGCGCTCCTCCGTGATCGGCAGCGTGAGCCACAGCTCGCTGATCGCGCGGCTGCGCACCAGCCACACCAGCGATTCGAACTGCCGCTCGATGCGCACGTCGTCGAGCGCGACTTCGCCCGGCGCTTCGTTTTCGTCGTACACGCACACCGGGTTGAAACCGGCTTCCGGCCGCGCCCGCATCTGGGCGATCAGCCGCCGCGCCGCCGGCGTCCCGCCGACGATCGCGACCGCCTTCAGGTTGTAGCCGCCGCGGCGCAGTTGCCGCAGCACGACGTGCACGCAGGCCTTCGAGCCGGCGAGCAGCGCCATCGTCACGAGCGCCCAGTACCCTAACCACAGCCGCGACAGGTCGCCCGACTGGTGAAAGCTGAAGCTCAACAGGATGCCCGCGAGCTCGACCACCAGCCATGCGAACGCGACCCGCCCCACCAGCCCGACGAGACGCTTGCCGCGCCACGACTGGTAGATGCCGAACGCGGGAAAGCACACGACGACGAGCAGGCAATCGAACAGCATCATCGTGCGCTGCAGGTCGTTGAGCCAGATGCCGCCACCGTGCAGCGCGGCGGCGATCAGCGCCCCCGTCACGACCATCGCGATATCGATGACTCTCGCCAGCACGCTCAACATGTCTGCTTCCTCTTTGAACAGGCGTTTGCCGAACAGCTCCTTGTGCGACCCGTGCCGCACATTCGATTCAAACGTTGCATGACGCTATTGAAGCGGTAAGAAATTGTCGCCTCAAGCGTACAAGTATTTCGAAAAATAATCGGAAATTCTTGCCGAGATGTTTTTGAATTAATTCGGCACGTTTTCCCGAAATTCCCGGGAATCGGGAATTTTTCAGAAGCTTTACGATTTCCGCTCACCCTTTGCGGGCGGTCAAGACCAGCCGATTCACCGATTTATTTCTTATTTTTTTATTTGCATCGGATGCCGGCGCGGAAAATTCTTCCCGATGAATGCGTGGCAAATATCCGGCAATGGATCCGGTTTTATTGTCGATTTACTTCATGCTACAACGACAGGCATTGACTTCAACCGTGGAGAGTGTCCTCATGAATGCTCCGGCCGTGGCTGCCGAAACGCGCCATTCTTCTTCCACCGCGCCCGCCGCCGGCACGCGCGTCGCCGTGCAGCCGGTGATTCTCGCCGGTGGGTCCGGCACGCGCCTGTGGCCGATGTCGCGCGAACGTTTTCCGAAACAGCTGATCGGCCTGCTCGGCGAACATTCGCTGCTGCAGTCGACCGCGCTGCGCCTCGACGGCCTGGCGGCCGACCATCCGCTGAACGACGACGTGCTAATCGTATGCGGCGAGGATCACCGCTTCACCACCGCCGAACAGCTGCGCCTGACCGGCAAATCCGCGTCGATCATGCTCGAGCCGATCGGCCGCGACACCGCGCCCGCGCTGACGCTCGCCGCGTTTCGGCTGGTCGCCGGCGGCAACGATGCGGTGATGACCGTGATGCCGGCCGACCATGCGGTCGCCGACCTGCCGCGCTTCCATGCGGCCGTCGCGGCCGGCGTGCACTGCGCGATGCAAGGCAAGATCGCGACGATGGGCATCGTGCCGCAGCACGCGGAAACCGGCTACGGCTACATCCGCGTCGGCACACCGCTCGGCGACGCCGCCACGGGCTCACTCGACGTGCGCCGCCTCGACCGCTTCGTCGAGAAACCGCATCTCGAACTCGCTCAGCAGTACGTCGCATCGGGCGAATACTGGTGGAACAGCGGCATCTTCATCGTTCGCGCGTCGGTCTGGCTGAAAGCGATCCGCCAGCTCGAACCGGCGATCTACGCGGCCTGCGAACAGGCCGTCGCCCAGGGCAAGGCCGATGGCGATTTCTTCCGCATCGATCGCGAAGCGTTCGCCGCGTCGCCGTCGAACTCGATCGACTACGCGGTGATGGAGCCGCTCGCGAGCCTGCCGCAACTGTGCGAAAGCGTCGTCTTGCCGCTCGACGCGGGCTGGTCGGACGTCGGCTCGTGGGACGCGATCTGGCAGATCTCGCCGAAGGATGAGGCCGAGAACGTCGGCCGGGGCCACGTGCTGTTCGAAGGCGCGGAGTCGACGTTCGCACATTCGGAAAGCCGGCTCGTCGCCTGCGTCGGCACGCAGAACCTCGTCGTCGTCGAAACGCCGGACGCCGTGCTCGTCGCGGACAAGTCGCGCGTGCAGGACGTGAAGAAAATCGTCGGGCGCATCAAGGCGCAACGCGGCGCGGAAGCGACCGATCACCGCAAGGTGCATCGCCCGTGGGGCCACTACGACTCGGTCGACATGGGCGAGCGCTTCCAGGTGAAACGCATCGTCGTGAAGCCGGGCGCGCAACTGTCGCTGCAGATGCACCACCATCGCGCCGAACACTGGATCGTCGTCTGCGGCACCGCGCGCATCACGCGCGGCGATGAAACGTTCCTGCTGTCCGAAAACGAATCGACGTACATCCCGCTCGGCGTGTCGCACCGCCTGGAGAACCCGGGCAAGATGCCGCTCGAGTTGATCGAAGTGCAGTCGGGCGCGTATCTCGGCGAGGACGACATCGTCCGCTTCGACGATACCTACGGCCGGCAGTAACGCACGTGCATAGCGAGGCGCCGCTTCGACAGCGGCGCCTCGGGCAAGACAGGCATGGAACGACGGGACTTCCGCGCGGGCGTCGTGGCACACGACGGCCCGCGCGTTTCACCAGGTCGGCGATCAGCCGACGCGGTACACGTACTCGCGGCGCTCCGGCTGCACCGGATCGTTGCGGCTTTCGGACAGCGCGCCCGCATGGCGCTCGGCGATGAAGCGCTGGATGTCCGACTCGGCACGCGCGAGCGCGGACAAGCCGGCCAGCACCTCGCCTTGCGGCTCGCGCGCCGGTTCGTCGCTCGCGCCATGGCGATCGATCCACTGGCGTGCCCAGTCGAGCGCGAACTGCTCGGCTTCCTCGGCATCGGTGAAGCGCGGGCCGATCAGGCCCGAGCGTTCGACGCGCCGGTCGTCCTGCATAATCTCGGCCCACGCGCGATACATCAGGTTCTGCACCGGCTGCGCAATGCCGCAGATCGTATAGCCGCGATATCGGTCGACTTGCGGTTCGGCCGCGGCGAAGCTCGCCGACGACGCATGCGCATGGCGCAGCGTCGTCGACGACGCACCGGGCACCGCGAACGACACGGCCGACGGATCGACCACTTCGTCGACCGGCCGCGCGCTCATCGACGCGCCCTCGCCCTCCCAAACGTTTGCCTGAGCGACCGGCAATTGCCACGACTCGGGGTTCTGCCAGAACACGCCGCGCAAGCGATCGTTGTCGGGCACGGGCTCGGCACGGCGCGCGGGCACGACCGGCACCGGCGGCGGCGGGATATACGCGAACGTGCGCCCGCTGAACTGGGTCAGCACGTCGATCATCTGCAGCAGCGTGCCGGACGCAAGCCACTCCTCGTAGCGGCGACGGCACGTCGGCCCGGACGGATAACGACCGGGCAGCTTCGACCAGGCTTCACCGGTCGTCAGGATCCAGAGCACCGCGTTGGCAACGACGCGCGGTTCGGCTCGTGGACGCCCACGGCGGTTCAGCCGGATGGGTTCATCGGCGATCAGCGTTGAAAGACGAAACCACTCTTCATCGGTAAGCTCATCGAAGAACATAGTAGATCTCTCCACGCAGCCAGGCCGGGGCTGCGATTGGCGGCGCCGTCGCGACACATCGCGTCGCGGGGCGGCCAGGTTGCACATTATGGTTATCCGCTGTTGTGCATGCCGGTGCGGCACCGCACTTTCACGGTGCCGAGATTCCCGGCAATGACGCACAAATCACGGTCTCACTCCAATGTGGGAATTTTTGTGCACGAAGCATACCATCCCTAGGGTTTATCTCAATATGACAATGACTTAATGTTACGCACTGAAACAACCTGCCATGGGTGCGTAATGTATTTTCGCTTGAATTTTTTTGCGGGATCTTTATGCCCGTCGCTGCAAAGGCCCGTCTGGCGGGGCTCTGCAGCGTATGAAGAATGCCTTTTGATGGGCATTTTCGGGCTGCCCCGACCCCGGCCGGCAACAATCCCGCGCATTGCTTCCCGATATCGGTAAATCAGGGAAAAAAGCGTAACAAGATATTCACGAATCGGTAAATCATTCAAATTCGGCCGATTTTAATTATCTCCGTGCACAATCTTTTTATTGTTTCTCTGCGAGTGATGAAAGCACGGTGACGTGCGATGCACATTTTTCGCCACGCGCAAACTCGTGACGTCTGTTACATCTTCGGGGCGGCGGGCGGGCGATCGCGCCGCATCGGGGCGCGGGGATTCCGTTTCGGGTCGGAACGGAAAAAGGGAAACCAGTGGCAGGCCGTGCCGGACGTTGCAGCGGACGCGTCAGCGCAGATCGACGGCCAGCGACGCGGTCACGTCCGCGTCCACGCGCTGCGGCGGCATCGTGTACGCCGGGTGATCGCAACCGATCGACAGCGCCGCCCCGCCCTTGAGCGCCGCGCGCATCGGCGCGTCGAGCTCGAAGCGCACGAAGTGCACGGCCGACGTCTTCTCGGCGGTGTCGCGGTCGAGATCCTCGTCGGCGATCGCGTAGACGCGCGCGTGCCCGTCGACCTGCAGGTACACGCGATCCTCGACCCCGATCAGCCGCGCGAGCGCCGCGCGCCGTTCGATCTCGTGCTCGTACTCGATCTGCATCGTCGCCTTCAGGTTCGTGCCGTCGGGCACGAGCGGCAGATACGCGTCCAGCTCCCCTTCGATGCCGGCCTGGTCGAAGATCTTCTCGATGTGCAGCATCTCCTGGATCTGGTAGCGGATCGTCGTCTCGTCCTCGAACAGGAAGCGCAGGTGGTCGCCGAGCGCCACCGCGCGGCGGCGCTTGTATGCGACCAGCCGCGCGTGTTCGGCCTTGCGGATCTTCGCGTACGCTTCGAGCGTCAGCAGGGAGTCGCGGGTCAACGTCATGGGAGGTCCTCGTGAGTCGGCCGGCGGCGGCTCAGATGCCGTACGCGCGGCGCAGCAGCGTAAGCGGATGCGCGAGCGGCGCGGACGGCAGCCCCTTCTCGTCGATCCCCTGCACGATGTGATGGCCGGCCAGCGCGCAGTCCGACGACACGACATCCGGCCGCGGCTCGGCCATCGCCTTGAACACGGGCCCGCCGATCCGCATCGCGTCCGCGTGAAATGCCTTCTTCACGCCGAACGTGCCCGCATGGCCCGAGCAGCGTTCGACGACGTTCACCCGCGTATCGGGCACGAGCGACAGCGCGTCGGCCGTCTTGCGGCCGATGTTCTGCACGCGCGCATGGCACGGCACGTGATACGACACGGTGCCGAGGCCGGTCTTGAAATCGGTCTTCAGCAGTCCGTCGCGATGCCGCGCGATCACGTATTCGAACGGATCCCAGAATGCGTCGGCCACCGCGCGCACCGCTTCGTCGCCGGGGAACATCAGCGGCAGCTCGCTCTTGTACATCAGCACGCAGCTCGGGATCGCACCGATCAGCGCATAGCCTTCGCGCGCGTAGCGTTCGAGCACGGGCAGGTTCACGTCCTTCTTCGCGGCCACGCCGGCGAGATTGCCCTGCTCGAGCAGCGGCATCCCGCAGCAGGCTTCGCGCGTGACGAGTTCGTACGGGATGTCGTTGTGCGCGAGGATCGCGAGCAGGTCGTGGCCGATGCCGGGCTCGTTGAAATTCACGTAGCAGGTTGCATAGATCGCGACCTTGCCGGGCGTGCGTTCGCCGTCGCGCACGGGCAAGCCGTCCGACGGCCTCGCCGTGCGCCGGAACTTGCGCGGCGCGAATTCCGGTAGCCACGCGTGACGATCGACGCCGAGCGTCGCCTCGAGCGCATGGCGCGCGGGCGGCGTGCGGTTCACCGCGTTCACCGCCTGCGTGACGATCGGAATGCCGGCGAAATGGCCCAGCGCGTCGGTGTTCGACAGCACCTTGTCGCGCAGCGTCGCTTCGCCGCGCTTGTAGCGCGCGGCCTTGCCGCGCAGCATCAGGTGCGGAAAGTCGACGTTCCATGCATGCGGCGGCACGTACGGGCATTTCGTCATGTAGCAGAGGTCGCACAGGTAGCACTGGTCGACGACCTTGCCGAACGCGGCCTTCGGCACTTCCTCGAGATCGCCCATCGGCGTGTCGTCGACCAGATCGAACAGCGTCGGAAACGCGCCGCACAACGACACGCAGCGCCGGCATCCGGCGCAGATGTCGAATACGCGCGTCATTTCCGCATCGATCGCGGCCTGGTCGTAGAACGCATCGGACTGCCAGTCGAGCGGATGCCGGGTCGGGGCTTCGAGACTGCCTTCCTTGTGGGGCATGGAGCGCTCCATCCAGCGTGGCGCGCATGCGCGCCAGCGCCGCCCGCGCGATGCGGGCAGCGATGAACGAACAGCCGGCCGCTTGCCGGTCGCACGGCCTGCCGTGCGGCCCGCGGCGGCCCGTCAGTCGACGAGACTGTCCAGCGCCTTCGTATAGCGGTTCGCGTGGCTGCGTTCAGCCTTCGCGAGCGTCTCGAACCAGTTCGCGATTTCGTCGAAGCCTTCCTCGCGCGCCGCCTTCGCCATGCCCGGATACATGTCGGTGTATTCGTGCGTTTCGCCGGCGATCGCCGATTCGAGATTCTGCCGTGACGAACCGAACGGCAAACCCGTTGCCGGATCGCCGACGGCCTCCAGGTATTCGAGATGGCCGTGCGCATGGCCGGTTTCGCCTTCGGCGGTCGAGCGGAACAGCGCGGCGACGTCGTTCTGGCCTTCGACGTCAGCCTTCGAAGCGAAATACAGATAACGCCGGTTCGCCTGCGATTCGCCCGCGAATGCGGCTTTCAGGTTCTCTTCGGTTTTGCTGCCCTTGAGTTGAGCCATTTGCGCCTCCGTTCGAGTCGGCGCGGCCGCGTGCGGAGCCGGGCCGATCAGGTATGTGGGGAACGATGCGCTTGCCGGGGCGCGCGCGTCGTGCTCTTCAATCTAGGCGCTCGCGTTCGCATCCCCCAATAGGCTTTTTCAATCCGGGCGATAGTGCTTGGGGGGCGGCGCGCTGGGGGATGTGATCGGGTGTTCGGGTGTTCGGGTGTTCGGGTGTTCGGGTGTTCGGGTGTTCGGGTGTTCGGGTGTTCGGGTGTTCGGGTGATCGGGTGTTCGGGTGATCGGGTGTTCGGGTGATCGGGTGATCGGGTGATCGGGTGATCGGGTGTTCGGGTGCTCTGTGCTCGGCGCTCGGCGCTCGGTGCGCAGTGCCCGGCATTCACGCGTGCCGCGTGCGTCACGCGTCCGTTGCGCGCCTGAGCAGTAATTCGCGTTCGCGCTCGTTGCGCGTCAGTTCCGCCGCGCGGCGGAATTCGGCCTTCGCCTCGTCGGCGCGGCCCAGCTTCGCCAGCAGGTCGCCGCGCACGCTCGGCAGCCAGTGATAGCGCGCGAGCGCGGGATCGTCGCGCAGCGCGTCGACGAGTTCGAGCGCCGCAGCGGGCCCGAACGCCATCCCGACGGCCACCGCACGATTCAGCTCGACGACGGGCGACGGCGCGACTTCGGCGAGCGCGTCATACAGCGCGACGATCTGCGCCCAGTCCGTATCCGACGCGTGCCGCGCACGCGCATGGCAGGCTGCCAGCGCGGCCTGCAGCGCATACCGCCCGCGCACGCCGCCGAGCTTCGTCGCCCGTTCGAGCGCCGCGAGGCCGCGCCGGATCAGCAGCGGATCCCAGCGGCTGCGATCCTGGTCGAGCAGCAGCACGGGCCGGCCCTGCGCGTCGGTGCGCGCATGCATGCGCGACGCCTGCAGCTCCATCAGCGCGACGAGCCCGAGCACCTCGCTCTCGTCCGGCGCCAGCCCGGCCAGCACACGGCCGAGCCGCAACGCCTCGTCGCACAGCGCCGGGCGCGTCCAGTCGTCGCCCGAGGTCGCCGCATGGCCTTCGTTGAACACGAGATAGATCACTTCAAGCACCGACGCGAGCCGCGCGGGCCGCGCGTCGGCCGCCGGCACCTCGAACGGCACGTGCGCCGCCGCGAGCGTGCGCTTGGCGCGCACGATCCGCTGCGCGATCGTCGGCTCGGGCGTCAGGAACGCGCGCGCGATCTCGCCCGTCGTCAGCCCGCCGAGCAGCCGCAGCGTGAGTGCCACGCGCGCATCGGTCGACAGCACCGGATGGCACGACGTGAAGATCAGCCGCAGGAGGTCGTCGCCGATGTCGTCGCCGCTCGCGTCGGCAAGCGCCTCCGCGATGTCGGGGACGACATGCGCTTCGAGCGCGTCCATCTCGTGGCCGAGCTGGTCGCGCTTCGCCGCGTGGAGCGACTCCTGCCGGACCCGATCGAGCGCGCGACGCTTCACGGCCGTCATCAGCCATGCGGCCGGATTGTCGGGCACGCCGTCGACGGGCCAGTGCTCGAGCGCCGCGACGAGCGTGTCCTGCGCCAGCTCCTCGGCCACGCCGACGTCGCGCACCACGCGCGCCGCGCGCGCGATGATCTTGGGCGCCTCGATCCGCCAGACCGCTTCGATCGCACGGTGAGTCGCCTCACGCGTCACGACGCCTGCCCCTCGGCGGACGCGTCCAGCGGCATGGCCATCAGCTCCCATGCATGGCCGTCCGGATCGTCGAACCCGTGGCCATACATGTTCGGGTACTCGCGCGGTGCCTGAGGCGCGGACCCGCCCGCCGCCAGCGCCTTCGCGACGATCGCGTCGACCTCGGCGCGGCTGTCGCACGACAGGCACGACAGGACCTGCACCTGCGTCGCCGGATCGATGATGGTTTTGCCGGTGAACGTCTGGAAGAACGGCCGCACAAGCAGCATCGCGAAGATCGTGTCGCTGATCTTGATGCAGGCGGCCTGGTCGTTGGTATAGGCCGGTACGACCTCGTAGCCGAGCGCCTGGTAGAACGCCTTCGAGCGCGGCAGGTCGGCCACCGGCAGGTTGATGAAGACCATCTTGTGCATGTCGGGTACTCCCGGTGAGGGTGGATTCAGGTGGGCAATCAATCAGGCGACGGTGCGGCCGACGTGGAGTTCGCGGAACCGCTCGACCGCATCGCTCGGCGTGAGGTCGTCGAGCTCGAACAGCGGCCGCACCTCGATCTCGCAATCCATCTCGGCGCCGAACGGCGCGGGGAACCGGCGCGTCCATTCGAGCGCTTCATCGCGCGAACGCACCTGGATCAGCGTATAGCCGGCAATCAGTTCCTTCGTTTCGGCGAACGGGCCGTCGACCACGGTGCCCTTGCCGCCCGTGTAGCGCACGCGCCAGCCACGCGCGCTCGGCCGCAGCCCGTTCGCGTCGAGCAGCACGCCGGCCCTGGCCAGTTCCTCGTGATAGACGGTCATGGCCTCGACCAGCCGGTTGTCCGGCAACGCGTCGGATTCGCTGACGGCGTTCGCCCGGATCATGATCATGAATCGCATCGTTCACTCCTTGTCGTCGGTGGAAGGCAGCGCCCGTTCATCGGCGCCTTATCCGGACGACGGCCGGAAGACGGCCGGATCGACATATTCCGCGACATGCCAGGGTAAACACCGAGTCGCGACCTTCACAGGAAGCACGGACCGACCGCCCGAACCTCGACCGTGCACCATTGCGCGGCCGGGCACTGGCGCGCGATCTCGATCGCTTCCTCGCGCGTGGCGACGTCGACGAGGAAAAAGCCGCCGACCATCTCCTTCGCCTCCGCGAACGGGCCGTCGAGCAGGCGCGTCTCGCCGTCGCGCACCTGCACGCGCGTCGCGCGCTCGGCGCGCTCCAGCGACTCGACGCCGCGCAGCACGCCGCGCTCCTTCAGCGTCTCGGCGAAATCGACCATCCGCGCGTATAGCGCCTGACCTTCGTCGAGGGTGCGTTCGGCGCGCTGCTCGGTCGGCTCGACGATCAACAGCATGTAAGACATGGATGACTCCTGTAGGAACGGGGCGCGGCAGCGTTCGCTGCGCGATCGGGATGCGCCGGCCGATGCAAAAGCGTAGCAGCCGCCGTGCGGCTTGCATCGTCGGCCGATCGGCAACTGGCCGGACGGCCATTTCGGCCGCTTCCTGACATTTTGCCGTCAAGATGCCTTCCCGAACCGTCGGATTTTCTTCCTGTGGACCGCCCCATGTCACGCCTGCTTGTGCCGCTTGCCGTTGCACCGTTCATCACCCTCGCCGCCCTCCCTGCCCGGTCGGCCTCGGCCGCGCCGCCCGTCAGCGCCGGCTGCGGCGGCGCAACCACGCCGATTGCCGACCTTCGCGGCGCCGGCGGCCCGTCGCCGCTGGCGGGGCAAACGACCTCGATCGAAGCGGTCGTCACCGCGGCATTCGGCGGCGCCGACGGCCTCGGCGGCTTCTTCGTCCAGCAGGCCGACGCGCAGCGACGGCACCGGCCGGGCGTCCCCGAAGGCGTGTTCGTGTACGCGCCGAGCGCGCGAGCGCAGGCCGGCGATCGCGTGCATCTCACGGGCCGCGTCGACGAGCGCTACGGCCGGACGCAATTCACGCTGTCGGGCGGCGTGACCGTCTGCGCCCGCGGGCAACAGGTCACGCCTGCCACGCTCACGCTGCCCGTCGCCACCCCGGCGGTGCTGGCCGCGCTTGAAGGCATGCGGGTGCGCCTGCCGCAAACGCTGACGGTCAGCGATACCCGCGAACTCGGCCGCTACGGCAGCGTCGTCCTCAGCCACGGCCGGCTGCGCATCCCGACCCACGTCGCTCCGCCGGCCGAGGCCGCCGCGATCGCGACCGCCAACGCACGCAACCGCATCGTGCTCGACGACGGCTCGACCCGCCGCGATCCCGCGACCGTGCGCTATCCGCCGCCCGCGCTGAGCGCCGCGAACACGCTGCGCGCGGGCTACACGGTACGCGGCGTCGAAGGCGTGCTCGAACTGCGCTACGGCGCGTGGCGGCTCCAACCGGTCGCCGGCGCGGCGCCGGTGTTCGATGCCGCCGCGAACCCGCGCACCGAGGCGCCGCCCCGGCACCCCGATGCCGACGTGCGCATCGTGTCGTTCAACGTATTCAACTATTTCAACGGCGACGGGCGTGGCGGCGGTTTCGATGCCCCGGCCAACCGCGGTGCGAAAACGCCTGCCGCGTTCGCGCGACAGGAGGCGAAGATCGTCGCGGCGTTGCGCGCGCTGCGTGCCGACGTGATCGGGCTGATGGAAATCGCGAACAACGGCCTCGGTGAAACAAGCGCCGTACGCCGTCTCGCCGCGCAACTTGGCGACGGCTGGCGTGCGGTCGAGCCCGGCACCGCGCGTCTCGGCCGCGATGCGATCGCAGTCGCGCTGCTGTACGACAGCCGCACGGTCGAGCCGGCCGGGCGCGCCGCGACCGTCTCACTCGGCGGCCGGCACCGCCCGCCGCTCGCGCAGACATTCCGGCGCGCCGGCGGCACGCGCGCCTTCACGGTCGCGGTCAATCACCTGAAATCGAAGAACTGCCCGAACGCGACCGGCGCCGATCGTGACCAGTCGGACGGCCAGGGCTGCTGGAATGCGGCGCGCACGCGGGCCGCCGCGCGCATCGCCGACTGGCTCGCCGCGTCGCCGACCGGTGCCACGGCCGATGGCGTCCTGCTGATCGGCGACCTGAACAGCTACGCGAAGGAAGACCCGGTGCGCGCGCTCGAGTCGCGCGGCTACGCGAACCTGGTGGCCCGCTTCGTCGGCGATGCTGCGTACAGCTACGTATTTCGCGGCGAAGCGGGCAGCCTCGACCACGCGCTGGCCACGCCGGCGCTCGCCGCACGCGTGAGGGCCGTACACGTCTGGCACATCAACGCCGACGAGCCGGTCGCCCTGCAACCGTTGCCTGATTACAAAACGGCCGCGCAACGGTCGATTTATTACGCACCCGACGCGTACCGGTCATCGGATCACGATCCCGTCGTGATCGACGTCGCGCTTGGCGATGGCCGCACGTCAGCCGCCCCGGGCACGAACCATGCTTCTCGACCAACGGTTGATTAGTGCATTTGCATCAGCACAAGGCCTGCAACGGCACTATTTACCTGATGGCCCCGGTGACGCGATATTTACCGGGCCTTCACCGCGTACCGCAGCCCGATACGCCGCTTCGCCCGGAATGCGAATTTTTTTCAATCGCCGCGCAGCCCCGTGCGGCGGGGCTTCGCGGCAATCCTGCCGACGAATTGAAAATTTGTCTCGAAACAAAATCGGGCCAAGTGAATCACACAGGTTGCTGGGATTCGTCTTATCTTCAAATTTGCCTTGAATCGAAGGAGGATAAACACCATGGCGCTCACTGACTCGATCGAACACAAGCTGGACCGCGGCCTGTCCGACATTCGTCGCACGGGCCGGCGCGTGGGACGCACGACGCGCTCGGCCGCCCGCGACCTGCATGACGACGTCACCGACGATCTGCGCGGGCTGGTCGACGAACTGGAAGATCTGCTGAAAAACGACGGCGACGGCGATATCGCCGCGCTGCGCAAGCGCGTGCAATCCAAGCTGGATGAAGCGCGCGGCGCACTCGACCATGCGTCGGGCAGCGCGGCCGCCCGGCTGCGCGATTCGGCCGAACGCGTGTCGCAGGTCGTGCAAGACAACCCGTGGCAAACCGCCGGCGTCGTCGCCGGCCTCGCGTTCGTTGCGGGCCTGCTCCTTGCCCGCCGTTGAGCGGAGCCGGCCGCCACGCGCCCGCCCCGTCCGTCCTCAATCAGACAAACGAAGGAGAAACGCCATGCAGAAGACCTTTGCCATGAAAGCCGCCGCCGCCGTCCTGCTCGGCAGCCTCGCGCTCGCCGGTTGCACGACCACCCCGGACAAACCGGAAGGCGCCGCGGCCAGCGCGTCGAAGCGCCAGTCGATCGACGCCAGCGTCAACGCGACGCTGTCGCGCCTCTATTCGACGGTGCCGGGTTCGCGTGAACTCGTCGCGAAATCGCGCGGCGTGCTCGTGTTCCCGAACGTGCTGCAGGCCGGCTTCATCGTCGGCGGCCAGTCGGGCAACGGCGCGCTGCGCGTCGGCGGCAGCACGGTCGGCTACTACAACACGTCGTCGCTGTCGGTCGGCCTGCAGGCCGGCGCGCAGTCGAAGGCGATCGTGTTCCTGTTCATGACGCAGGATGCGCTCGACTCGTTCCGCAAGTCCGAAGGCTGGGCCGCGGGCGCCGACGCGTCGGTCGCGGTCGTGAAGGTCGGCGCGAACGGCGCGGTCGACTCCAACACCGCCACCGCCCCGGTCGAGGTACTGATCCTGACCAACGCGGGCCTGATGGGCGACCTGTCGGTGAACGGCACCAAGGTCACGAAGCTCAACATCTGACGATGCGGCACGCGGCATCGCGCCGCGTTTGCTTCCCGGCAGCGCCGCGGCCCCGGCCGCGGCGTTTTCGCATGGGCCGCGCGCAGCGGCTATGATGGCGGCGCCTTTGCGGGCATACTCCGCATCGGGCCGCCCTGCGTCGCATTTCGCCGCGAACCCGTGACGATCGAGAACCGATCGCGCGCGGGGCAACGAGATTCAATCAAACCACGCATCAATCTGCGCGAACGTCATCCATGGAAAGCGGACACGACCACCAAAAATTCTTCTATTTCCTGCTGGCCGCGGTCACCGTCGGACTCTGCTGGATCCTCGCGCCGTTTTCCGGAGCCGTGTTCTGGGGCACCATTCTCGCGATCCTGTTCCAGCCCGTGCAGCGCTGGCTCGCCGCACGCTTCGGCAAGCGGCGCAACCTGGCCGCGCTCGTGACGCTGTCGCTGATCGTCCTGATCGTGATCCTGCCGCTCGTGTTCGTCGCCGCGACGCTCGTGCAGGAAATCGCGTACGTGTACCAGGAGCTCAAGGACGCCCAGCCGAACTATTCGCAGTATTTCCACGACATCATTCACGCGCTGCCGACGTCGATCCAGAACCTGCTGCAGAAATACGGGCTGACCAACATCCCGGGCATCCAGAAGAAGCTGACCGACGGCGCCGCGCAAATCAGCCAGTTCGCGGCCACCCAGGCGCTCAGCATCGGCCAGAACACGTTCCAGTTCGTCGTGAGCTTCGGCGTGATGCTGTACATGGTGTTCTTCCTGCTGCGCGACGGCGGCGAGATCGGCCGCCGCGTGCGCCGCGCGCTGCCGCTCGACGAGGAGCACAAGAACCTGCTGCTCGCGAAGTTCACGACCGTCGTGCGCGCAACGGTGAAGGGCAACATCGCGGTCGCGCTCGTGCAGGGCGCGCTCGGCGGCCTGATCTTCTGGATCCTCGGGATCGAGGGCGTGGTGCTGTGGGGCGCGCTGATGGCGTTCCTGTCGCTGCTGCCCGCGATCGGCGCGAGCCTCGTCTGGGTGCCGGCCGCGCTTTACTTCCTGATGATCGGCGCGGTCTGGAAGTGCGTGATCCTCGTCGCATTCTGCGTGGGCGTGATCGGCCTCGTCGACAACCTGCTGCGCCCGATCCTCGTCGGCAAGGACACGAAGATGCCCGACTGGGTCGTGCTGATCTCGACGCTCGGCGGGATGGCGCTGTTCGGCATCAACGGCTTCGTGATCGGGCCGCTCGTCGCCGCGCTGTTCATGGCGAGCTGGGACATCTACGCACGATCCGAACAGGGCGAATGACGCATCGCGTGGCCGCGTGCCACGCACCTGCCGGCACGCGCCGTCACGGATGGCGAATGCGGATCACGACGGGCGCCTCGGCGCCCGTTGCTTCATCCGCCGCCAGCGACATCACGCCGCCATACGGACCGACGCGATACTTGCGGCCCGACACCAGCGGCACGCTTCGATCGCCGTGCGCATCGCGCCACGTTGCACGCACGCGCGAAGCGACATCGGGCGAGAACGGCGCACCGTCGGGCCCGACCAGCGCCACCTGGGCGCCCGGCAAACGCCGGCCATGGGCATCGAATCGCAGTGTTGCCGCCGCCCCGCCGTTCGCCACCGCTCGTCCTTCGACCACCTCGCCCGACGGTGCGTCGAGCGTCACGTCGTAGAGATCGACGAGCGCCCCCGTGAACCGTACGATGCCGTCCGACGCGGCATGCCCGGCCGCCACCGCATTCGACATCGCGAACGCCACGCCAAGCCCGATTGCGATCTGCCGTACGGCACCGACACACCGCACCGTTCGATTGCGCATCGCCACCGATGCCGCCCGCTTCGCGTCGTTTCGCATGCTCCCTCTCCTCTTCCGCGTGACCAGAAAAAAGGCGGCGTGACGCGTCGGTCACGCCGCCTGTCTGCTGGCAATCACTTTAGGGAGAGACGTCCGGACAAGATATGGGACTAGTCCGAAACTAAAGCCCGGCCGTTCGAACGCACCGCGTTCGGCACCCGCTCGCGGCAGCGTACGAACGGCATCGCACGCTGCACGGCGGGCCGGTCAGGCGCCGGGATCGACGCGCAGCACGAGCTTGCCGCGATGGTCGCCGTCGAACAGGCGATTCAGCACGTCGGGCGCATTCTCGAGACCGTCCGCAACCGTCTCCTCGGCCTTGAGCCGGCCGTCGCGCAGCCAGCCCGCGAGCGTCTGCACGGCTTCACGGCTCTTGCGATAGTCGAGGATCAGGAAGCCGCGCATCGTCAGCCGCTTCGAGATCAGCACGCCGACGTCGTCCGCCGCGCGCCCGCTGTTGTAGTTCGAGATCACGCCGCACAGCGCGACGCGGCCGCCGATCACCATTCGCGACAGCACCGCGCGCATCACCTCGCCGCCGACATTTTCGAAGTTCACGTGCACGCCGTCCGGCGTCGCCGCCTTCAGTTGCTGACGGAAATCGTCGGCCTTGTAGTCGACGGCCGCGTCGAAGCCGAGCGTCTCGGTCAGGTAGCGGCACTTGTCCGCGCCGCCCGCGATGCCGACCACGCGTGCGCCGTGGATCTTGCCGATCTGCCCGGCGATCGAGCCGACCGAGCCGGCCGCCGCCGATACCACGAGCGTCTCGCCCGGCTGCACCGGCGCGATATCGGTCAGCCCGTAGTACGCGGTCAGCCCGCTCATCCCGCACGCGCCGAGCAGCGTCGGCAGCGGCAGGCCCGACGCCGCGGGCAGCTTCACGAGCTGCGCGGCCTGGTCGGCCGGCACGACCGCGTAATCCTGCCAGCCGACGAGCCCCTGCACGAGATCGCCTTCCGCGAACCCCGCGTTGCGCGACGCCACCACGCGCCCGATGCCGAGCGCGCGCATCACCTCGCCGATCGCGACGGGCGGCAGGTACTGCGGCACGTCGCTCATCCACACGCGGTTGGTCGGGTCCATCGACAGATACAGCACGCGCACGAGCACCTCGCCGTCCGCGAGCGCCGGCACCGGCGTCTCGACGAGCGAAAAGTGTTCGCGGCCGACCCGCCCTTCCGGGCGCGTCTTCAGCAGCAGTTGGCGGTTCACGGGTGTGGACACGATGTTCTCCTCCGGTCGTAGTGGTTCGGGATGCGCGTCAGACCGCGCACATGCCGCCGTCGATCACGAGTTCGGCGGCCGTCACGAAGCGGCTCTCGTCGGACGCGAGATACACGGCCGCGTGCGCGACGTCGTCGGGCTCGCCGAGCCGGCGCAGCGGAATGCCGCGCGCGAGCTTGCGCGTCGCGTCGCGTTCGCCGAGCGACTGGAACAGCGGCTCGACGATCCCCGTGCGGATGAACGCCGGGTGAATCGAGTTGCAGCGCACGTCGATCTCGCGGCGCGCGCAGTCGATCGCGACCGACTTCGTCAGCGACGCGACCGCCGCCTTCGACGCGTTGTACGCGGTGAAATCCGGCTCGACCTTGAACGCGGCGACCGACGAGATGTTGATGATCGACGCGGGATGGCTCTCAGCCAGATACGACAGCGCATGCTTGCAGCCGAGCACGATGCTCTCGACGTTGATCGCCATCACGCGCCGCCATTCGTCCAGCTCGATCTGCGCGGGCGAGCCGATCGAACCGACGCCCGCGTTGTTGACGAGCACCGACAGCCCGCCCATCGCGTCGACCGCCTGCGCGAGCAGCGCCTGCCAGCGCGCTTCGTCGCGCACGTCCTGCGTCGCGGCGAACGCGACCGGCGTCGCATGGCCCGCGTTGAGTTCCTGCGCGAACGCGTCGAGCACCGCCGCGTCGGCGATGTCGGTCACGAACACGCGCGCGCCCTGCTCGACCATCCGGCGCGCGATCGCGCGGCCGAGGCCGCCCGCGGCGCCCGTGATGTATGCGCACTTGCCGGCAAGGCGCGAAGAAACGACTGTCATGTGACCTGCTCCTATCGTGAATCGTCGTCGCGGAACGCTGCCGCGACGGGTGGGCCGTGCCTGTTCCGGCCAACGCGGGCCGGTCGACCGTGCCTCGACATCACGAGGCGCCGCACGGTTTCGACGAGTATATCGACATGAACCTGACGCGTGCCGGACGCGCCGGGCAGCCTGCCCCGGTTGAACGACAGCCAGCGTACGCGAATGCCGCCAATCGATGAAATGAATAATCGTTATGCCCAGTCATAGGCTTTGTTCATGACCTTAGCGTGCCGGCGCACAGGCGCGGGCCGGTGGCACACGCGGATCATGCAGACCGGGCGGATCGTGGATTCAGGCAATGACGAAGCGCGGCGTTCCGCGCGGACGCGAAAGCACTCGGGAAGATGAGCGGTGTGAAATCGTGCAACCGCCGGGCGAATGCCGGCGGCAAGAAAGCGGCGCCGGGGCGCCGCGACCGGCTAGCGTCAGAATCCGTCGCCCGACGGCGCGCGCACGAACGCGCAGAGTTGCGGCGAATGGGTGTCGATCATCTGCTGGAACGGCGCGCGGTGCCCGTACGCGATGCCCGACACGAGCAGCAGGCAGGCGGCCGCGACGCGCGGCGAGAAGGCACGCTGCCGCGCGCTGTCGTAGCCGCGCAGGAACACCAGCGCGACCAGCGCGCCGAGCATCCAGCCGACAATTACCTCCGGCACGGTATGCGAATGATCGAACACGCGCGCGACGGCCGTGATCGCGCCGACGGCCAGCCCGGCCGCGATGCCGGGCGCCTTGCCCGGCCGGAATGCCTGCCACAGCATCGACAGCGCGACGGTCCACACGGACGTCGACAGCATCGTATGGCCGCTGATCACGCGGAAATCGAATTGCGGCAGCTCGATGCCGCACCCGGCATACAGGATCTTGGTGGCGCCGACGAGGCCCATGCCGGCGGCGAGCAGCACGCCCCACCGGACGGCGAGGCGCCAGTCGGTGAGCGCGAACCATGCCGCGCAGGTCAGCGCGATCGGCAAGGTCAGCGCGGCATCGCCGATGTTGCTGATTTCACTCCACATAACGGACTTCGGACGACGATCGAAAGGCCGCAGTTTACCGCATGCGCGCCGCGCGGCTGTGTCAGCCTGTGTCAGGCTGTATCAGCCCGCGACACCGGTAATCAGCAGCAGGTTCGTGCCGGTGATGACGGCGAACAGCGCCCACGCGGCAATCTGCATCCCGCGCCCGATCGTGTGCTCGCCCATCGTGTTGCGATCGCTGACCGAGCGGATCAGCGGCCACATCGCGAACGGCAGCTGCAGGCTCAGCAGCACCTGGCTCCATACGAGCAGCTGCCCCACCGAGCTGTCGCCAAGCCACAGCACACCGATCAGCGCCGGCACGAGCGCGAGCCCGCGCGTGATCAGCCGGCGCTGGTAGCACGGGATCTTCGTATGCAGGAAGCCGTCCATGATCACCTGGCCGGCGATCGTGCCGGTCAGCGTCGAGCTCTGCCCCGACGCGAGCAGCGCGATGCCGAACAGCAGTGCCGCCGCGCCGCCGGCGATCGGCGTAATCAGATTGTAGGCCTGCTCGATGTCGGTCACGTTGTGCTGGCCCGTCGCATGGAAGGCCGCGCCCGCGACGATCAGGATCGCCGCGTTGACGAGCATCGCGACGAACAGCGACACGCAGGTATCGATGCGCACCAGCGCGAGCGTGTCGCGGATCATCCCGCGCGCGCCGCCGACCACGTGCCGCGTCTGCACGACCGACGAATGCAGGTACAGGTTGTGCGGCATGATCGTCGCGCCGACGATGCCGAGCGCGAGCACGATCGCGTCCTTGCGGTCGTGGCCCGGATCGCCCGGCACCAGCCCGCCGACCACCGCGTGCCAGTCGGGCGGCGTGATCGCGACCTGCGCGACGAAGCAGAACGCCATCGTCGCGATCAGCGCGAGCACGATCGCCTCGATCTGCCGGAACCCCTTGCCCTGCAGGCCGAGCACGATCACCGTGTCGAGCGCGGTCAGCACGATCCCCCACGCGAGCGGCACGCCGAGCAGCAGCTTGAACGCGAGCGCGCAGCCGAGGACTTCCGCGATGTCGCACGCGATGATCGACACTTCGGCGGTCACCCACTGCACGATGCGGCCGAACCGGCCATAGCGGTCGTAGCTGGCCTGCGCGAGATCCCTGCCGGCGACGAGGCCGAGCCGCGCCGCGAGCATCTGCAGGAAGATCGCCGCGAGGCTCGAGAACGCGACGACCCACAGCAGCGAATAGCCGAACTGCGAGCCGGCCTGGATGTCGGTCGCCCAGTTGCCGGGATCCATGTAGCCGATCGCGACCAGCAGGCCGGGGCCGAAGAAGCGCTTGAGCTTCTGCCAGCGCGGCGCGCCGGCATCGATCGTGATGCTGCCCTTGACTTCCGACGGGCAGAACGGGGCGGTGGCGGTGGTGGGGAGGAAGGACATGGAAACCGGGGCTCGAGATCGGGACAGGACGATTCTACGGGTATCCGCCCGATTTTCTCCCGCATGGCCTGTCACGCGGCGCGATGCCCCTCGGTGCCGTCGCCGGCGCCCTCGCCCGCATCGGCCGGCCTCGCGCCACGGGTGAGGATCCTTTCGCGCTCGGAGACGCGAAATTCGGTCGGCGACATCAACATGCGCTGGCGAAACAGCTTCGCGAGCCGCTCGCCGCTGCCGAACCCGGTGCGGCGCGCGACCTTGTCGGCCGGCAGCGTCGTGTGGACCAGCATGTGGCAAGCGCGCTCGAGCCGCACGTGCTGGACGAATTCGGTCG
Source organism: Burkholderia sp. AU31624 (assembly GCF_020420065.1). Taxonomy (NCBI): domain Bacteria; kingdom Pseudomonadati; phylum Pseudomonadota; class Betaproteobacteria; order Burkholderiales; family Burkholderiaceae; genus Burkholderia; species Burkholderia sp. AU31624. The sequence continues at coordinate 685,988 of NZ_JAIZRT010000002.1, read as the reverse complement.
GCGTCACGCCGATTTCCTTCTTGAAGCGCCGCAGGAAGTTGCGCTCGCTCATCGCGGCGGCCTGGGCCGCGTTCGCGATCGAGATGCGGTTCACGCTCTGCGCGCGCAGCCGCTGCGCCGACATCCGGATCGACGGGCTCGCGCTCAGCTCGCGAAAGGCCCACATCGACTGTGCATAGCGCTGCTCGACCGGCCGCAGCAGGTTGCTGGCGATCTCCTGCGCGGCAATGTCGCCGAGCTCGACGCGGAACAGGTCGAGCACGGCGGCGAACACGTCGGTTTCGCCGGCCTGCAGCTCGACCGTCGCGGCGACCCGTCGCCCGCCCCGGCCGGGCCGCCCGTCGAGCGCCGCCGACGGACGCTGCATGGCCGCGAGCGTGGGCAGGTCCATCCCGTCGACGATCCAGCGCGCATGACGGCGAATGTCGGCGAGGCGACGCTGCAATGCGTCGTCCCAGTTGACGACCGCGCGGTCACCGTGAAGATGAAAGAACGCGAGCGCGCGGCGGCCGTGCTCGTCACCGAGCGGATCGGCCGCGATGCTCACGCCGGAGGACGACTGCACCAGTCCCCCGCTTTCGGATACGTACTTCAACTGGTAGTCAGCACTGTATGCGTGCAGGCGATTCGCCAGGTTGAAAGCCTCGCCAAGACGCGCGGCCTGGGCCAACGAAAATCCCGTACTCAAATAGATAACGACCCATCTCTGATCTGCTGCATTCACTGGCCAAGCCCCCGACTTGTTCGACTTCTTCTAATACCGTCGAACTGTCAGGCTTATATTTGGTTTGAATGCGTGCGACAGGACGGCTATCCCGAAATATGAAGCGACGGCATCTTAGCCGAACGGGTCGCGCCTTTGGCGCGAAATGGCCGACGTGGACAGCATGATGGCGGATTACTACAGGCTGTCACGGTTTGCCGGCGGCCCCGTGTGGAATTGCCCGGGCCGATATTGCTCATTATTACGATTGCATGCAGCGCAATCCGCGCATTTTCATTGCGACTTATTGCGTCGGATATCCGGATAAATGCACAACCGAATATCGGCTCAAACGATATCGATTCGTATCCCGTGCCATCGATCGCCACGCAGGAAGCTCGCCGTATCCGTTGCCTGCGCATCCTTTAGAATCGGTCCACCCTTCACCACGCCACCCGCGCCCCGTGCCCGCCGATCACCGTCTCGACCTGAACCTGTTTCGCGTGCTCGACGCCGTCTACGTGCATGGTGGCATCGGCGCGGCCGCCCGCGCGCTGCACCTCACGCAGCCGGCCGTCACGCATGCGCTCAACCGGCTGCGCGCGCATTTCGACGATCCGCTGTTCGTGCGGCAGGGCAACCGCGTCGTCGCAACCGAACGCACGCGCACGATCATCGCGGACGTGCAGTTGCACCTGAAGGGCCTGCAAGGCACCGCGCGCGCGCCGTCGGCATTCGATCCCGCGACGCTCGACCTGAGCATCGCGGTCGGCATTCGCGACGTGCTGGAATCGATCGCGCTGCCGCGGATCGTCGCCGCGTTCGCCGACGAAGCGCCGGGCCTGCGGCTCGTGAGCCGCCGCATCGCGGTGGCCGACATCGAGCGCGAACTCGCATCGGGCAATCTCGATCTCGCCGTCGATCGCCGCGTGCCGACCGGCCCGCGCATCGCCACCGAACACCTGCTCGACGATTCGCTCGTCGTCGCGCTGCGCTACGATCATCCGCTTGCGCACGAACCGCTGCGGCGCGGCGACTATTTCGCGGCGCAGCATGTCTCGGTGTCTTCGCTCGGCGAGCCGCAATCGCTCGACGTGCTGCTCGGCAACGACGGCCGTTTCCGCGATATCCGGCTCACCTGCCAGCACTATTTCGCCGCCTGCCAGATCGCCGCGACCGGCAACCTGCTGGTCACGCTGCCGCACACCTATGCGTTGCGGATGGCCGCGCTGCTGCCGATCGTCGTGCGGCCGCTGCCGTTGCGGCTCAAGCCGTTCCCGCTCCTCGCGTACTGGCACGAATCGCGCGACGCCGATCGCGCGCACCGGTGGGTACGCGAACGTATCGCCGCGCTCGTGCGCAGCAGCGCCAGCGTCACCGACGCCTAGCCGCGCGGCGTACGCCGACCCGATCGGGGCGGTATGCTGGCAGCTGCGCGCCGCCACGCGGCACCCGCTTCCCTTTCCCTCTTTCCGCTGACCGGAGACTTGCCATGTCGCTCATCCATGCCGCCGCCGTCCTCGACGCCGATGCGCCCGACTACGTCGTCCAGCTGCAGGCCGGCACGCACGCGTTGACCGGCGACGAAGGGCCCCGCGAAGGCGGCCAGGATCGCGGGCCGGCGCCGTACGAGTTCGTGCTGGCCGGCCTCGCGCAATGCACGGCCGCGACGCTGCGGATGTACATGCAGCGCAAGACGTGGCCGGCCACGCGCATCGACGTGCGCACCGAGCTGCATGCCGATCGCGACGGCACGCAATACGTGCGCCGCGTCGTGACGCTCGACGGCCCGCTCGATGAAGCGCAACGCCAGCGCCTCGCCGAAATCTGCGAGAAAACGCCGGTCACGCAGTTCATCAAGCGCGGCACGCGGATCGACACGACGTTGAACTGACACGCCACGCACGAAAGCACACGGCGCACGATCGCCGCGCAAAAAGAAACGGGGGGCCGCGCACGATGCGCGGCCCCCCGTTTCGTCGAACCCGTCAGGCGCTTACAGACCGAGCGCGGACAGGTCGAGCTTGCCGTCCTTCAGCGGCGGGCACCAGAAATACGCGCCCGTCAGCGGCCGCGTGAAGCGAAACAGGCCGTCGACGATCCCGTCATCCGCGCCGCTCATCCGGCGCATCTGCACGTCGAACGCGCGGAACGAGCAGCCGAACGCGACGAAGTAGAGGCCCGCGCGACGCGCGTCCGACCACGGCGACGAACGGCGCAGCATGAACGCCTCGGGCTCGAAGCTTTCCTGCGCGGTGCGCTTCACGTGCGCGAATTCGGGCGCGTCGTCGAGTTCCTCGTTGTCCGAGCGGCGGCGCCCGACGATGTTGTCCATGTCGCCCGACGGAATGCGTTCCATCTGGTCGAAGTCGTGCAGCCATTGCTGGACCGCGACGAAGCTCGCCCCGTCGAGCCCGGCACCCTGCCCCGTCACGATCGCCGCGGCCACCGCGTCGTCGCCCTCCGGGTTCTCCGTGCCGTCCTCGTAGCCGGACAGGTCGCGATCGTTCGAATAGCGGAAGCCGTCGACCGCATCCTGCAACGCAAACGCCGGCGCCAGCGCGCGTTCGATCGCCCGTGCGCGCAGCACGAGCTCGCCGCGATCGTCGCCGCGCAGCCAGACCCACACGTCGGCCGGCGTCGCCGGCAGCGTGCGGTCCTTCACCGCGAACGCCGGGAATTCGGTCAGGCCCGGCACCGGGCGCCCAAGGTACGCCGCCAGCGCATGCCCGAACCCGACCACCGTGTCGCGTCCGTCGACGATCTCGCGCAGCGCGGCCAGCGCCGCCGCCACATTGCCGTCATTCGACATCGTGAAAGTGAGGTATCGGGCCGCCGAATCGATCGGGGTCAGGATGCCTTGCTGAACGTCGCTCATCGTTTCCTCAGGAATGTATCGTGGTGAATCTGCGAGGGCCGCGGCGGCGCGCGCCGCAGACGCCGAAGTTGCAATCGACGCGCGTGCCGGCTGCCGCACTGCGGAAAGGCCGCAAAAGAAGGGCCGAAACCTGGAATATTAACCGTATCGACGCTGCCACGCCGCATTCGTCAGACGTTGCGGCGCGCCCTTCACTGCTGATAGAATCTTTTCACGTCTTTTCGGCGTCCTTTCAACCGTTCACTTCAGGGGAGGTGCAGATGTTCCGAATGCCAGCCACCTTCCCGAACGTGGTCCCACGGCGCGGCTGATCCAGCCCGCCGTTCGCGCCGGCTCCCGAGTTTTCCGCTAACCCGTCAGCCGCCGTTTCCCGACAGCCCGTTTCGTTTTTCCGCCCGCGATGTTCGCGCGGTCCGGCTGTTGCGTTTTCGATGTTCTCCGAACCGGAAAGTCCCGTCGCGCGATGCGCCGGGCAACGATAAATGACCAGAAAAACCTCCCATCTGGGCGGCCAGGCATTCCAGGCCGTCTTCGGCTTTACCTTCCGCTACTGGCGCAAGCAGCCGGCGCGCACCGCCACGGTCGCGAGCCTGGCCCTGCTCGCCGCGCTCGCCGACGTGCTCACGCCGCTGTTCGCGGGCCGCCTCGTCGACGCGCTGTCGACCGGCCTGACCGACCGCGCCGCCGCGTGGCATGCGGCCCTCGTCGCGTTCGGCACGCTCGCGGCGCTCGGGCTCGGCGCGACGGTGCTGCGGCAAGGCGTCTACCTGAACATCATCACGCTCACGTTGAAGATGATGAGCGAGATCGCGGCCGCGTCGTTCCATCGCGTGCAGCGCTTCTCGACCGACTGGCACGCGAACAGCTTCGCGGGCTCGACCGTGCGCAAGATCACGCGCGGCATCTGGGCGCTCGACCTGCTGAACGACACCGTGCTGATCGCGTTGCTGCCGTCGGTCACGATGCTGGTCGGCGCCACCGTGCTGCTCGGCACGCACTGGCCCGTGATGGGGCTCGTCGTCGGCGCGGGTTCGCTGCTGTACATCACGGTGACGGTGGCCGTGTCGCTCGGCATCGTCGCGCCCGCCGCGCGGCTCGGCAACCTGTGGGACACGCGCATGGGCGGCGCGCTCGCCGATGCCGTAAGCTGCAACGCGGTCGTCAAGGCGTTCGGCGCGGAAACCCGCGAGGAAGCGCGGCTCGCGCGCGTGATCGGCAAGTGGCGGCAACGCACGCGCCGCACGTGGGTGCGCGGCACGCTCAACGGCGGGTTGCAGGGCGCGATGCTCGTCGCGATGCAGGCCGCGATGATCGGCGTCGCGCTGCGGCTGTGGGTGAACGATGAAGCGAGCGTCGGCGACATCGCGTTCGCGCTGACGATGTTCTTCATGCTGCAGGGCTACCTGCGCGACGTCGGCATGCACATCCGCAACCTGCAGCGCTCGGTGAACGACATGGAGGAACTCGTCGCGCTCGAACGCCAGCCGCTCGGCATCGACGATCGTCCCGGCGCGCCGGCGATCCGGATCGGGCAAGGCGAGATCCGCTTCGAGCACGTGACGTTCCGCTACGGCAACCATCCGGTGCCGCTGTACGACGACTTCTCGATGCGCATCGCGCCGGGCGAGCGCGTGGGCCTCGTCGGCCACTCGGGATCAGGCAAGACGACGTTCATCAAGCTGATCCAGCGCCTGTACGACGTGTCGGGCGGCCGCATCACGATCGACGGCCAGGACATCGCGCAGGTCAGGCAGGATTCGCTGCGCAGCCAGATCGCGATCGTCCAGCAGGAGCCCGTGCTGTTCCACCGCACGCTGGCCGAGAACATCGCGTATGCGCGCCCCGATGCAAGCCGGGCCGACATCGAGCGCGCCGCGCGGCTCGCCAGCGCGCACGACTTCATCGCCACGCTGCCGGACGGCTATGACACGCTCGTCGGCGAACGCGGGATCAAGCTGTCGGGCGGCGAACGCCAGCGGGTCGCGATCGCACGCGCGTTCCTCGCCGATGCGCCGATCCTGATCCTCGACGAAGCCACGTCGAGCCTCGACAGCGAAAGCGAGCTGCTGATCCAGCAGGCGATGGAGCGGCTGATGGTCGGCCGCACGACGCTCGTGGTCGCGCACCGGCTGTCGACCGTGCGCGCGCTCGACCGGCTGCTGGTGCTCGATCGCGGCAAGGTGATCGAGGAAGGCAGCCACGACGCGCTGATCCGGATCGAAGGCGGCATCTATCGCCGGTTGTTCGAGCGGCAGGCGCTGGAACTGGCGAAGGGCTTGATCGAGACGCCGCGACGCATGGTGAACGGTGACGCCGGCCCGCTGGGGGAGCCGGCGGAGGCTTGACGGAAACCCCAGCGCATCCGGGCGCGCGGCACACCGCCACCGCGCGCCCGGATGCGCTGCACGGGACATCGATGCGATCGTCAGGAATTCACCAGTCCGGTGCGTCCGTCATCGGCTTCGTTGCGGGGCGCCACGCGTTCCACCGTACGCTGGCTGGCAAACCACTTGCGAACGAGATAAATCAGCAGTACGCCGATCACGATCCCCGACAACACATCGCACAGGTAATGGCCGCCCTGCGTCGGCGTCGACACGATCATCATGCCGTTCAGCACGATGCCGACCGGGAAGACGAAGCGCACATGCCGCAGCGAATACGCGAAGCACAACGCAAGGATCGTGTGAAGCGACGGAAAGGAAATGAGCCCCTGGGACGACGCGAATGCCAGCTCCCGGACGACTCCGCTTCGCAACGGCGCGAAGTCCGATACGGTGGAAATCGTTCCGGGATCGCGAACGTCGAAGTGGAGAAACGCACTCTCGGCCGGCAGCCAGGCAGCAATCAGGATCGACACGATGACTGCGACGATAAATTGCACCGCAAACTCGGCGTAGTCTTCCGAGTTCGACGTCAGCGTAAGGATGATCGGGATCGCAAGAAGCTGGACACTGCCGGATGCATACGCGAATTGGAGCACGGCATGCCAACCCGGATTTGCCATCACCCATCCATACGTTTGCAGCCAGTGAAATCCGAGCGCGGCATCGATCGATACCAGCGCATCACTCACGAGCGGCAGATCGGTTGCTACAGCCAGATACTGAAGGAGCGCGCCGGCATGCATGAATACCGACATCAACGCGATCCACTGGATCGATTGCGCGACATTCTCGTAGAACGCCTTTCTGGCCGGCACTTTGTATGATGGGCGCGATGCGAGCCCGGACGCGACGGTGACGGCGAGGACAGCGGACAGCACTTGGGCGCTTTGCACCAGACTGCCCTTCGCAATCCGGAAATCGACGCGGCATGCCCAGATCACGTCGACGATTATCAGGCTGATGGTCACCAGCCACGCGGTCACGTAGATTTTCCGCATATTGTTCGACATACCCCTTTTCTCGTTCTTTTCTGCCGACCCTCGCAATCGCTCGCCGCGGCTTCGTGCCGTATTCCAGCGAGCGCTAGAGAATGACACGCCGCCGTCCGTCAGGCGACGCCGACCCATCCGGCCCCCGACGCCCCCTCTCCGGATCACTTATCATACCGGCTAGGCAATTTGCGACGAAAGGCAGATCATGTTTACAGGCATTGTTCAGGGTGTTGGCGTCATCAAGGCCATCAAGGATCACGGGGAACTGAGAACCTTCAGCATCGAATTCCCGGAGCGCTTTACCGACGACATCGAGATCGGCGCCAGCGTGTCGGTCGACGGCGTCTGCCTGACGGTGACGACCATCCATTCGCCGGAGCTGATCGACTTCGACGTGATGCTGCCGAGCCTGCGGATCACGACGCTGGCCGATCTCACGACGGGCGCGCACATCAACGTGGAGCGGGCCGCGAAGGATGGCGCGGAGATCGGCGGGCATCCGCTGTCCGGCCACGTCGATTTCACCGGGACCATCCGGCACATCGCGGTGTCCGAACACAACCGGATGGTGCGCATCGGCGTGCCGGAGGCGTTCAAGCGGTATGTGTTCGCGAAGGGCTATATCGCGATCAACGGCTGCAGCCTGACGGTGTCCGACGTCAACCGCGACGAAGGCTGGTTCGATGTCTGGCTGATTCCCGAAACGCGGCGCGCGACGACCTTCGATGCGAAAGGCGTCAACGACACGGTCAACATCGAGATCGAGCGCAGCACGCAGGTGGTCGTCGATACGATCCGGGAAGCGGTCAAGGAGACGCTCGGCGAACTGAACGGTGTCGTCACCGCGCTGCTGGCGGAGAAGGGCATCGATATCGAGGAACTGCTCGCGCGGAACGTCGCGAAGCTGCCGAAGGCGTGACGGAGCGGGAGTTTCAGGTCCGTCGCCGAAGCACCGGGATCAGCCGCCCGCTCGCGACCGGATCCGGACGGCCTTCACTCGACGGCATCGACGCCACGATATAGCGTTCGATGTCGGCCGCCACGTGTTCGGGTGGGCCGTCGCTCGCAAACCGCCTGCAGTTCAGGCGCATGAACGCGGGGAACCGATCGCGGATCTTGCGCATCTCGTCGGCGTCATTCGCATTCAGATAGGGCCGAGACATTTGCCGGCCCACGATCAGTTTCGCGCAGCGTTCGAGATCGAACGAAGGCAACAGGAGCGCGGTGAACCGGTCCGCCTCGATGCAATGGCGAAGCGCGGGATAGGCCGGCGCGACATCGTCCGGATACAGCATGAAACCGGACGAAACCGCGCAGATCGTGGGCACCGAAGTACTGCGCTTGAGTTGCTCGTACAGCCGAACGTTGTGCGACGCGTACGCGGCATAGCCGCGGTCCCGGATGAAATCGGCGATGTTCCCGTGCGCGGCCAGGAAGCATTGATCCACGTCGACGAACCGCCAATTCAGGCGCGCCGCGACGATCGCCCCGACCGTGGTCTTGCCGGCGCCGCCCGGCCCGATCAGATGTACCAGCAACGACACGCCCTCCCTCCGACATCGCATGCATCGCGCGCCCGGAGGAGCCGCGACAAATCCGCCTTCCGCGCACGCATCACTCCACCTCCACCCGCGCCCCCTTCCCCACCGCCACCCGCTGCGACCGGTAAATCCCCGCGTGCCCGGAAAACAGATAAGCGACGACACACGCGACGATCGCATACACGCCGATATCCGCGCCGAACAGTTCGATCGCCATGATCGTCGACGCGATCGGCGTATTGGCCGCGCCGGCGAACACCGCGACGAAGCCGAGCCCCGCGAGCACGGGCACCGGCAATGCCAGCACCTGGCCGAGCGCGTTGCCGAGCGTCGCGCCGATGTAGAACAGCGGCGTCACTTCGCCGCCCTTGAACCCCGACGCGAGCGTGACGACGGTGAACGCGAACTTGCCCGCGAAATCGTAGAGCGGCAGCGGGCCGTGAAACGCGGCCTCGATCGTCAGGATGCCGAGGCCGAGATACTGCGGCACGTTCAGCGCGGTGGCGGCCGCGGCCACCAGCAGGCCGCCGAGCACCGGCTGCAGCGGCGCATAGCGAACCACGCGCCTGAACCCCGCCGTCAGCGCATGCGTCGCAAACGCGAACAGCCGCCCGACCACGCCGAACGCGATGCCCGCGACGACCGTCACGGCCAGCCCCGTCGCCGACACGGCCGGCACGAATGGAATCGCATAGGCCGTGTGATGCACGCCCCACGCGCGACAGACGACGTCCGCGACGATCGCGGAGGCGACGCAGGTCAGCAGCGCGTCGTACCGCACGCGTCCGATCGCGAGCACCTCGAGCCCGAACACGGCGCCCGCGAGCGGCGTGCCGAACACCGAGGCGAAACCGGCCGCGATGCCGCCCATCAGCAGCACGCGGCGATGTTCGCGATCGAGGCGAAACACCTGCGTGACGCGATCGGCGAGCGCGCCGCCCATCTGCACGGCCGTGCCCTCGCGGCCGGCCGAGCCGCCGAACAGGTGCGTGACGACGGTCGCGACGAGCACGAGCGGCGCCATCCGCTTCGGCACCAGCGCCTTCGGGTCGTGAATCTCGTCGATCAGCAGGTTGTTGCCGCGCGCGACGGACTGGCCGAAGCGATGGTAGATCCAGCCGGTCGCGAAACCGGCGGCCGGCAGCCCCCACAGCAGCCACGGATGCGCGACGCGCGTGCCGGTCGCCCAGTCGAGCGCGATCAGGAACAGGGCGGAAGCCGTGCCGGCCAGCGTGCCGAGCAGGGCCGAGAGTGCGAGCCAGCGGCACACATAGCGCACGGTCGCGAGAAGATCGGCAGAAGTCGTGAAAAACATGATTTCCAGATTCGACGGAACATCAAAACCTGGGCGGCAGAAATCCGCATGGACGGCCTGCGACCTCCTGACGACCCAGGAACACGCAGGCATCATCAGCCGGGCGAACCGGCGGTTGAGGGCCGCACCGTGCGCAACAACGCGCCGAATACGACCGCAGGGAGGTATGCCATCTCCGCTGGCCGCCATTGTACGCGACGCCCCGCGCCGCCCGCAATGCGACTACGGCACGGGACGGCGCCGCCCGCCCCTCGGCGCCGTCAGTCGCGCAGCGGACGCGCGATGCGCGAGATCAACTGGGGCGCGATCCGCTCGAGCGGCAGGATCGCCGACGCCGCGCCGATCGCCGCGGCCGCCTTCGGCATCCCGTAGACGGCGCTGGTCGCCTCGTCCTGCGCGATCGTGTAGCAGCCCTTCGCGCGCATCGCCTTCAGGCCGAGCGCGCCGTCGCGCCCCATGCCCGTCAGCAGCACGCCGAACGCCTCGCCCTGCCAGCCGTCGGCGACGCTGTTGAAGAACACGTCGATCGACGGCCTGTACGGCGTCTCGACCGGATGCCGCGTATAGCCGAGCACGCCGCGCGGCGACAGGGTCAGGTGATCGTTGGTCGCCGCGAGCAGCACCTCGCCGGCCTGCGGCATGCTGCCCTGCCGCGCGACGCGCACCGGCAGCCGCGTATAGCCGTCGAGCCACTCGGCCATCCCGAGCGCGAACGCCTGGTCGACGTGCTGGACGATCACGATCGCCGCCGGAAAATCGGCCGGCAGCGCCCGCAGCAGCGCGGTCAGCGCGGTCGGGCCGCCCGCGGACGCGCCGATCGCAACGAGCGTCGGCTGGCCGCGCTCGGGCGCCGGCCCCGGCGGCACGAGCGCCGCGGTGCGGCTTTCGAGCAGCCGGCCGATCTGGTCGATCTTCGCGAGCAGCGCCTGCGGCGACGCGTCCGTCGACAGCCCGAGCGCGAGCGTCGGCGTGTCGACCGCATCGAGCGCGCCGGCGCCCATCGCCTCGTACACCGACGACGTGTTCGCGCTGACGCTCGCCGTCACGATCAGGATCGCGCACGGCGCACGCGCCATGATCCGGCGCGTCGCGGCCACGCCGTCGACCTTCGGCATCACGAGGTCCATCAGCACCACGTCGGGCGGATGCGCGACGCAGAAATCCACCGCCTCGTCGCCGTCGGTCGCGACCCACAGCACACGGTGGTCCGCGCGGAGCGCGATCACGCGGCGCAGCGCCTCCACGGCCAGCGGCAGGTCGTTGACGATGCCGATGTTCATCCTCGCGCGTCCCCGATCAGGTCATGCACGGCGTCGAGCAACGCCTCGTCGTGGAAGCTGCTCTTCGCGAGGTAGTAGTCGGCGCCCGCATCGAGCCCGCGACGGCGATCCTCGTCGCGATCCTTGTACGACACGATCATCACCGGCAACCGCTTGAGCATCGGATCGCCCTTGATCAGCGTGACGAGCTCGATGCCGTCCATGCGCGGCATGTCGACGTCCGTGACGACGAGATCGAACCCATCGCTGCGCACCGCGTTCCAGCCTTCCATCCCGTCGACCGCGACCGTCACGTCGTAGCCGCGCTTTTCCAGCAGCTTGCGTTCGAGCTCGCGCACCGTCAGCGAATCGTCGACGACGAGCACGCGGCGGCGCCGGTCGGCGAGCGCGAGTTGCGGATCACGCGTGAGCCGCGCGAGCTGCCCGCCGCGCACGAGCTTGTCGACCGAGCGGATCAGATCCTCGACGTCGACGATCAGCACCGGGTCGCCGTTCTCGAGCAGCGCGCCGGCCGCGATGTTCTGGATCTTGTTCAGGCGGCTGTCGAGCGGCTGCACGACGAGCATCCGCTCGCCGAGGAAGCGGTCGACCGCGACGCCGTACAACTCGGGCTCCCCGCCGACGACCACGACCGCCGTGCTCGTGCGCGCGACGTCGGGCTCGCCCGCGTCCAGCAACTGGTGCGCGGCGACGAGGCCCGCGCGCCGGCCGTCGAACGGGAAATGCGGCTGCCCTTCGAGCACGTCGATGTCGTCGTGCGCGAGTTCGAGCGTGCGGCGCACGTGCGCGAGCGGAAACGCATACGGCTCGCCGCCCACTTCGACGAGCAGGCTGCGGATCACCGACAGCGTGAGCGGCAACTGCAGCACGAAGCGCATGCCCGCGCCCGGCTCGTTGAAGATCCGCACCGCGCCGCGCACGCCGCGCACCATCTCCTGCACCGCGTCGAGCCCGACGCCGCGGCCCGACACGTCGGTCACCGCATCGCGCATCGAGAAGCCCGGCAGCAGCAGGAATTCGAGCAGTTCCGGATCGGACAGCCGCGCGGCCGTCTCGTCGTCGGTCAGGCGCTGGCGCACGACGGCCGCGCGCAGCGCGTCCATGTCGACACCGGGCCCGTCGTCGATCACGCTGACCAGCAGCGAGCCGGCGCTGTGGCGCGCCTCCAGCGTCACGCTCGCCTCGGCCGGCTTGCCGCGCGCACGCCGTGCGTCCGGCGAATCGACACCGTGGTCGATCGCGTTGCGCAGCAGGTGGCCGAGCGGCGCGTCGAGCAGGTCGAGGATGTCGCGGTCGACCTGCGTGCCCTCGCCGACGATCGAGAAACGCACCTGCTTGCCGAGCGAGCGGGCGAGATCGCGGACGATGCGCGGATACGCGCGTGTCGCGTCGCCGAACGGCCGCATCCGGCACTGCAGCGCTTCGTCGTACAGCTGCTCGGCGATATGCGTGCTGCGCCGCTCGAAACGGTCGAATTCGTCCATGCGCTCGGCGAGCGAACGCTGCAGGTCGTTGAGCATGTGCCGCACTTCGTTCATCGACGCGAGCATGCCCGCGTCGAGATCGTCGGCGAATTGTTCGTACATCAAATCGAGCGACCGGGCCGCGTCGCGCTGGGCGCGCTTCACGCGCAGCATCGATTCGGCGAACGGCTTGAGCCAGCGCGATTCGACCAGCGATTCGCCGGACAGGCTCAGCAGCCGGTTCAGCGTATCCGCACGCACGCGGCGCATCGCGCCGGCGCCGGCCACGCGGCCGGCCTGGGCCGGATCGGGCACGCCGCCCGATACCGCAAGCGGCGGCACCGCGGCGCTGGCCCCGACGGGTTCGTTCGCGGCACCGTCGTGCTCCCGAAACGGCACGACCGACGGCGGCACCGGCGGCGGGGCCGCGACCGCCGCCTGCATCGCCTGCGCGCCGTCGGCGCCGGTCAGCGCCGCCGCGAACACGTCGATCTCCGTCTGCGTGACGGGCTGCCCTTGCGGATCGCCGACGCGCACCAACAGATCGACGCCCGCCAGCAGCACGTCGACGTGCGTGGCCGTCAGCGCGATCGTGCCGGCCTGCGCGGCGACGAAGCACTCTTCCATCCGCCCCGCGATATCGACGCCGAGCGGCACGCCGACGATGCGCGCGGCGCCCTTCAGCGAATGCGCGGCGCGCATGCATGCCTCGAGCGCGACGGAATCGGGTTCGCCCGATTCGAGCGCGAGCAGCCGCTCGGACAGCGCCTGGGTCTGCGTGCGCGTCTCCTCGCGATACAGCTCGAGCAGCGACAGGTGGCTCAGGTCGTCATCGCCGCTCATCGCATGCTCCGTGTGACTGCGTCGAACAGGCGGTCGTCGTCGAGCAGGCCCACCGACTTGCCGCGCCACGACAGCACGCCGCGCGACAGGCCGGCGCTCGCGCGCCCGACCGTCGCCGGCACCGGCACCCAGTCGGCGGCGCCGAAGCGCAGCACGCCTTCGACTTCGTCGACCGGAAACACGACCGGCTCGCCCTGGTGCGCCGCCACCAGCAGCCGCGTGAAGCGGCCGTCGTCACCGTCGCTGCTGCCCTTGCCGGCATCGAGGCCGAGCAGCGCGCCGATCGAGATCGCGATGCGCAGCGTGCCGCGGATATTGACCACGCCGCGCACGGCCGAATGGCGGCGATGCGGCAGCGAATGAATCGGGCGCGTGCCGGCGATCTCGCGCAGCACGCCGATCGGCAGCGCGAGCCATTCGTCGGCCACGCGGAACGCCAGCGCCGCGTGGTGCGTATCGGCATCGGCGCCGTGCACGTGCGGCGCGCCGGGTGCGCTCATCCGGCGCGTGGTGTCGGCCATCTCGGCACTGTCGAGCGGGCGCTCGAGCAGCTTCGCCGCGTGATACGCGTACACCGGGCAGTTCAGGCAGCGCAGGCAGTCGTTCAGCCGCTCGCACGTGCGGTCGCCGCGCGTGCCGATCCGGTTCCAGCAATCGTCGACGTCGATCGTCGTCTCGTCAATGGCAGCGGCGGCGCGGTTCATGGATTCCTCTGGTCATCGCGGTATCGTTCCCAACCCATCGTCTTGTCAGCCGGCCGAGCGCCGTGCGCGCTCGAGCAGCCATTGCGCGCCCGCACGATCGCCGCCGACGTCGAGCAGCGTCGCGAGATGGGTCAGCGCTTCGTGGTGCGTGGGCCGCAGGTACAGCGCCTTCCGGTAGAAGTCGCCGGCTTCGGCGGCGCGTCCGCGCGCGTCCGCGATCAGCCCGTTCAGGTAGAACGCATCGGCATGCGGCCCGACGCGCGCCGAGAACTGCGCGAGCACGCGCTCGGCCTCGTCGAACGCGCCGGCATTCGCCAGCGCCTGCGCGTCTTCCAGCGTCGGCGCGGCGCGCTCCGCAACCGGTGCGTTCGACGCGGCCGGTTCGGCCGCCGTCACCGGCAGGTCGCCCCGTGCGTCGAACGCGGCCGCGTGCATGGCGGGCGGCGCCGCCGCGAACGGCTGACGCGTGTCGCCGAGCCACGCCGGCGGCGCGACCGCCAGCACCGAGCGCGTCGCCGCGAGCGGCGCGACCGTGAAACGCTCCGCGCGCCGATACGGCGCGGCCGCCGCCAGCGGCGCCGCCGGCCGGGCCGCGAATACATCGCCCGCCGCCGCGGCGGGCTCGCGATGAAACGCGAACGCCAGCGGCACGCGCGCCGAGCGCATCCCGTGCCGCATCGCGACGCCCGTTTCGGCGGGACCGACGAACAGCATGCCATCGTCGGCCAGACGCGCGTCGAGCGAGCGGATCACGCGATCCTGCGCGTCGCGATCGAAGTAGATCAGCACGTTGCGGCAGAACACGAAATCGTAGCGAATGCCGGTATCCAAGGCCGGTTCGACGAGATTCGACTGACTGAACTGCACGCACGCGCGCACGCGCTCGTCGAGCAGCCAGCCGTCGCGGGTCGGCGTGAAGTGCCGCGCGCGAAACTCCGTCGCGGTGCCGCGGAACGCATTGCGCCCGTAGCAGCCGAGCCGCGCCTGCTCGATCGCGCGCGTGCTGAGGTCGATCGCGTCGATCGTGAAGCTGGCCGGGTCGAGCCCCGCGTCGAGCAGCGCCATCGCCGCCGAATACGGCTCCTCGCCGGTCGAGCACGGCGCGCTCAGCACGCGGATCACCCGGCCGGGCAGCGCGGCGAGCCGCTCCGTCGCGAGCCGCGCGAGCGTCGCGAAGGCCTCGCGGTCGCGGAAGAACCAGGTCTCGGGCACGACGAACAGCTCGATCAGCGCACGCCGCTCGTCGGCCGACGCATTGAGCTGCTGCCAGTAGGCGTCGAGCGCGTCCTGCGTGACGGGCGGCCGCGCCGCCGACGGCAGGCGCTCGCCGTCCGCCTGCAGCGCGTGCACGCGTTCCGTCAGCGCGCGGGTCAGGAAATCGTTGCCGAGCGAATCGGGGTCGATGCCGGTCTCGCGCAGCAGCCAGCCGCGAAATCGCGATTCGGACTCTTTCATGCGGACTCTCCCCCGTGGCCCGGCAGGCCGTCGAACAGATACAGGCGCGCGACGTCGTCGATCAGGTCGGACACCGATACCTGCTGCACGACGCCATCGGGCGTATTCGCGACGGGCCCGAGCCAGCGCGTGCGTGCGGTCGAGATGCCGCTCGCGCGGAACGCCGCGCGGTCGATCCGCATCGTCTGCGTCGCGCGCTCGACGATCAGCCCGATCGTGCGCTCGCCCCCCGCTCCGTCCGCGCGGTAGCGGACCAACACGAGCCGCGTCGAGCGCAGCGCATGGGCGCGGCGCCCGAGCGCCAGCATCGGCACGTCGATCACCGGCACCGGCTGGCCGCCGCGCATCAGCAGCCCGGCGATCCAGTCGGGTGCGCCGGGCACGGCCTTCGTGACCGCGAGCGGCAGCACCTCGTCGATGCCGGCTGCGTCGAGCGCATAGCGCCCGCCATCGAGCTCGAACATCAGGAACAGCGCGTGGACGCCGTTCTGCGGGTCGGCGCGCGTCACGCGTCGACCTTGAAGCGCGACACGCTGGTGCGCAACTGGTTCGCGACGAGCGTCAGGTCGTCGATCGCCTGCGACGACTGGCGCAGCGACTCGGCCGTCTGCTGCGCGGCCTCCGACAGCTGCGACAGCGCCTGCGTGATCTGCTCGGCGCCGTTCGCCTGCGTCTGCATCCCTTCGTTGACCATCTGGAAGCGCGGCGCGAGCGTCTGCACCTCGGCGATGATCTGCGACAGCTGCCCGCCGACCTGCTGCACGTCGAGCATCCCGCGGCGCACTTCCTCGGAGAACTTGTCCATCCCCATCACGCCCGCCGACACCGCCGACTGGATTTCCTTCACCGTCTGCTCGATGTCGTAGGTCGCCACCGCCGTCTGGTCGGCGAGGCGGCGGATCTCGGTCGCGACGACCGCGAAGCCGCGGCCGTATTCGCCGGCCTTCTCGGCCTCGATCGCCGCGTTCAGCGACAGCAGGTTGGTCTGGTCGGCCACCTTGGTGATCGTCGCGACCACCTGGTTGATGTTCAGCGCCTTCTCGTTGAGGATCGCGAGCTTCGCGTTCACCGAACCGGCCGCGTCCATCACGCTGCGCATCGTCTCGCCCATCCGCGTGAGCCCGCTCTGGCTCACGCCCGCGAGCGTCGCCGACTGCTCGGCCACGCCGGCCACCTCGTTCATCGTGCGCAGCAGGTCGCGCGACGTCGCGAAGATCTCGCGCGAGGTCGCGCCGATCTCGGTCGTCGTCGCCGCGGTTTCGTTCGCGGTCGCCTGCTGCTCGCGCGACGTCGCCGCGATCTCGGCCACCGACGTCGTCACCTGCAGCGACGATTGCTGCGCGCGGGCGACGAGCTCGGTCAGCTCGTCGGCCATCCGGTTGAAGCCCGTCTCGAGCGTGCCGAATTCGTCGCGGCGGCGCAGGTCGAGGCGGCGCGTCAGGTTGCCGGTGCGCATCACGTCGTGCACCTCGACGAGCCGCGCCATCGGGACGGTCACCGACCGGTACAGCAGGTAGCCGAGCCCGAGCGCGGACAGCAGCATGATCGTCAGCGCGCCGACGAGCACGACCTCGGTGTCCTGCACGGATTCGCGGATCAGCTTCGCGGACTGCTCGGCGAACTTGCGGTTTTCCTGCACCAGCACGTTCGCGTTGCGCACGACCTCGGTCCACGCGGGCAGCACTTTCCCGTACGCGGCGACGGCCTCCTCGCGCGACACGCGGCTCTTCTGCACGGCATCGTTCAGCAGCGGCACGTAGTGGTCGAACGCGCCGCGGAACGCCGCGAAGCGCTGCCGGTCGTCGTCGCGGAACGTCGTGCTCTGATAGTCGACCGACAACGCCTCGACTTCCTTCAGCGCATCGGCGATTTTCGCTAGATCGCGATGCACGCTGTCGGGATCGGTTTCGACGAACGTCGCCTGCTGCAGCAGCATGAACGATTCGTTGACCGAACCGCGCAGCGACGATGCAAGGTAGACGCCGGGCAGCGAGTCGCGCTCGATGCTGACGGCTTCGCTGTTGATCGCGCGCAATCGCTCGTAGGACACGCCGGCTGTCACCAGCATCAGCACGAACAGCACGCCGAAGCTGAGCAGGATGCGATTGCCGAGCGTCAGCCGGGCAGCGCCGATCGTCGGATGCAGGCTTTCATTGGTCGCGCGGGGCGTCACGGTGGCCATGTTCGTTATGGGCTTTATAAAATCAGCGTTGAAAAAATCCACGCCCGCCGGCGCGCCGGACGGCGCACCACGAGCACATCAGGGTCTCTCGGGCAGCACGGCGCCGGCAGGCCGCGCCGCGACATCACCGCTCCGCTTGCGCCGGCAGCCGAAGCGCGACCATGAAGCCGCGCGCGGTATTGCGCATCAGGATCTGGCCGCGATGCCGCGCCGCCGTCGCGCGGACGAACGCGAGCCCGAGGCCGAAGCCGCCGCGCGCCGCGCCATGCGCGGATTCGAGCTGCACGAACGACTCGGTCGCGGCCGTGCGCTGCGCCGGCGCGATTCCCGCGCCGGTGTCCTCGACACCGATCAGCCAGGCGCCGTCCTCGCTGCCCAGCGTGCAGTGCACGTCCGTGCCGGCCGGGCCGTACTTCAGCCCGTTGTCGATCAGGTTCGCGACCGCGCGCGTCAGCATCATGCGGTCGCCCATCGTCACGCATTCGGTATCGGGCACGTGCGCGGCGACCCGGCTGCCGAGCCCGGCCGCCTTCTCCCACAGCTGGTCGACGGCGTCGAGCACGATCTCGTTGAGACTCACGACCTCGTGCGCGCGGCGCTCGGACTGCGCGCGGGTCAGGTGGATGAAGCCGTCGGCGAGCGCGAGCGCGCGCCGCGCATGGCCGGCAATGCGCTCCATGATCGCCGGCATCTCGCCGTGCTCGGTCCGGTAAACGTCGAGCAGCGCGAGGATCGACGTCTGCGGCGAACGCATGTCGTGCGACAGGAAATCGAGCGCCTCGTCGCGCTGCCGGGACATCAGGTAGGAATTCGAGTGATAGCGGATGCGGGCAGCCAGCTCCATCGCGTCGGGGAGCTTCACCAGATAGTCGTTCGCGCCGGCGATGAACGCCTCGCGCTTGACGATCGGCTCCTCCTTCGCGGACAGCACGATGATCGGCACGCGAGCGGTGCCGGCGTCCGCACGCCACGCGCGGACCAGATCGAGGCCGTCGATCTCCGGCATCACGAGATCCTGCAGGATGACCGTCGGCTTCACGTCGCGCGCGACCGCCATCGCCCGGTGCGCGTCGGTGCACACGTGCAGGTCGATGTCATGTTCGCTGCGCAGCGCGCGGCGGATCACCTCGCCGACGAACGGTTGATCGTCGACGAGAAGGACCGATAACCCCGATTCAAGACAATCCGAGGCATTATCACCGCTCGATTCTTTCATAAATACAGTTTCAAACGCCGATTCTCCAATCGATTCTTTCATAGGAGTTGTTTATCAGACTTGGACGCTATCTTATTTCAGCGGTTGAAAACCCCGCCTGATTCCGCCGAATTGGCCTGTCGGCACCGCCTTGCAGGGTTTTGGACGCCGATTTCTCCCCGTTGGCGGCCGTATTACCTCCGCATCCTTTCTCTCAATAAACATAACCGGCTGATTCTAAATGAAATTAGAACACAGCATCTATCTCAATCCGGTTTAGTTTTGCCAAATATGCAGAAAGAGACGGAAACAGTTAAATCGGATCATTTCCGCATTCGAAACACGATAACGTTTGCGAGACCCGCGCGATAAGGCTTGCATGCGCTGCAAGGCTGCCTGCCGCCGCATTTGAGGGCCGGATGAATATCCGTCGAATCGGCGGGCGCGCGAAAGAAAAAAGCGCGCCGGGCAACGATCGACCGGGCGCGCTTCGGGCCGGCTGACGCCGGCCGCTCGATGGCGACGTGACGAAGGTGTGCGGCCCTACCCGCGCGCGTGCTGCGCGGACACTTCCTGCAGGTCGAGGTCGCGTTCGAGCGCGTGCAGCATCTCGTCGTGGATGCGCCCCGAACGGTGCAGGCGCAACAGTTCCGCGCGCCCGGCCCGGATCGCGGCCAGCACGACGTCGTAGTGCGCGGCACGCACTTCAGCCGGATACGTGGGCTCGTTCTTGGTCCTTTCCGTCAATTCCGCGCGATACGTGTACTGCTCGAGCAGGCGCGGATGGATCACGACCCCGTTCTCGTCGCGCACGAGCGGCTGGATCGCCGCGAGCTGCGCCGCCTCGACGTATGCCCACGTCTGCGGCTCGGTCAGGTGGTGCGACGCGCGTTCTTCGCGCTGCGGCAGGCGCAGCAGCCGGATCAGCGGCCCGATCGTCGTGCCCTGCAGCAGCACGGTGACGAGGATCACCGCGAACGACGCGACCAGGATCACGTCGCGGCCGGGCATCGCCTCGGGCAGCGACAGCGCGATCGCCAGCGTGACGACGCCGCGCATCCCGGCCCAGCTCATGATCGTCGCGGCCTTCCAGTCGGGCGCTTCGCCGCGCCGCGCGATCCCGCGCACCGGCCACTTCAGCGCCTCGACCGCGTAGATCCACACGAAGCGCGATACGATCACCGCCGCCAGCACCGCGAGCATCGGCGGCACCATCGTGGCGAGCACCTGCTCGAAACCGCCGAGCCGGTGGATCGCGCCGCGCAGCGACAGCCCGATCAGCACGAATACCATCGCTTCGAGCAGGAACACGATGACCTGCCAGAACGCGGTGCCGCGCGTGCGCACCGCCGCCGAGAACACCTCGTGCTGATGCCAGCCGACGATCATGCCGGCCGTGACCGTGGCGATCACGCCGGACACTTCGACCATCTCTCCCGCGATATACGCGATCCAGCCGGCGATCACCGCGACGGTGATCACGAGATAGTCGTCGTCGAGCAGCTTGAGGAACCACACGACGAGCTTGCCGACCGCGAAGCCGACCACCACGCCGCCGAGCCCGAGCTCCGCGAAACCCACGACCGCGTGGCCGAGGCTGAAGGTGCCCGACAGCGCCGCGACGACCGCGAAGCGGAACAGCACGAGGCCGGCCGCATCGTTCAGCAGGCTTTCGCCTTCGAGCAGCACCATCAGCCGGCGCGGCAGCGCGACGCGCTCGAGCACGGCCTTCGCTGCCACGGCGTCGGGCGGCGACACGATCGCGCCGAGCGCGAAGCACGCGGCCCACGGCAGCGACGGCGCCACCCAGTGCACGGCAAAGCCGACCGCGAACGTCGTGAACACGACCGCGCCGATCGCGAGCAGCAGGATGCCGCCGACGTTGCGCTTGAATTCCTCCCACACCGAGAAGTACGCGCCGTCCATCAGCAGCGGCGGCAGGAACACCAGCAACACCAGTTCCGGATCGAGATTGATCGGCGGCAGGCCGGGAATGAACGCGATGCCGATGCCGCCGATCAGCAGCGCGGCCGCGGGCGGCAATCGCAGCCGCTTGGCGATGCATTCGAGCGCGACGATCGCGAGAAATGACAACAAAACCAGCTTGAATGCCGAGACGGGGGACATGAATCGACCTCGTGAAGAATGAATTCGCGCGTTCCGGTGTCGTACCCCGGTCGGCAGTTTCGCGCGATTACATCACGAGGCGAGGCCCGCAGTCGAGCGCGTTCGAGCCGCCCGCCGTGCGAGGCGGTCACGGTGCGGGCCCGGCGCCTGCCCAATGCGCGCGGCGCCATGAAAAACGGCACGCGGGCCGGCCCGATCGCCCGCCCGCGTGCCGTCGCGGCACCGCGCCGCCTGCCCGCGCGTTACCGCCGCCGCACGACCATCAGCCGCGGCTCGGTCATGTCCTCGATCGCGTAGCGGATCCCTTCGCGGCCGAGGCCCGAATCCTTCACGCCGCCGTACGGCATGTTGTCGACGCGGAACGACGGCACGTCGTTGATCACGATGCCGCCGACCTCCAGCTCGTCCCACGCGCGCTGCGCATGCGCGAGCGAATCGGTGAACACGCCGGCCTGCAGCCCGAAGTCGCTGTCGTTCACGCGCGCGAGCGCCTCGTCGAAGCGGACGAACTTCTCGAGGATCGCAACGGGGCCGAATGCCTCCTTCCGGTACAGGTCCTGCTCGTGCCCGACGTTTTCCAGCAGCGTCGCCTCGAACATCGCGCCATCGACTTTGCCGCCGGCGACGATCTTCGCGCCCGCCGCGACGGCCGCGTCCATCCAGCCCGACAGCCGGCGCGACTCGGATTCCGAGATCATCGGGCCGACGAACGTCGACGGATCCTTCGGGTCGCCCATCTTCAGCGAACGCGTCTTCGCGATCAGTTTCTCGCGCAGCGCATCGTACAGGTCGGCATGCACGAGGATCCGCTGCACGCCGATGCAGCTCTGGCCCGACTGGTAATACGCGCCGAACGCAAGGCGCTCGACCACGTAGTCGAGCTGGTCGCGCTGATCCGCATCGACGATCGCGGCCGCGTTGCCGCCAAGCTCCAGCACGACTTTCTTCTTGCCGGCCTTCTCCTTCAACGCCCAGCCGACGGCCGGCGAACCCGTGAACGACAGCAGCTTGAACCGCTCGTCGGTCGTGAACAGGTCGGCACCGTCGCGATGCGCGGGCAGCACCGAGAATGCGCCCTTCGGCAAGTCGGTTTCCGCGAGCACCTCGCCGATGATCAGCGCGCCGATCGGCGTGCGGCTCGCCGGCTTCAGCACGAACGGACAGCCGGCCGCGAGCGCGGGCGC
Organism: Burkholderia sp. AU31624; assembly: GCF_020420065.1. NCBI lineage: Bacteria > Pseudomonadati > Pseudomonadota > Betaproteobacteria > Burkholderiales > Burkholderiaceae > Burkholderia > Burkholderia sp. AU31624. The sequence goes on along the minus strand of NZ_JAIZRT010000002.1, from coordinate 663,739 downwards.
CACCTTGTGCGCGGCGAGATTCAGCGGGAAGTTGAACGGCGAGATGAACGAGCACGGGCCGACCGGCACGCGCTTCGTGTAGCCCGTATAGCCCTGCGCACGCGCGGAGATCTCGAGGTTGATGATTTCGCCGTCGATACGCACCGATTCCTCGGACGCCACGCGGAACGTGTCGATCAGCCGCGTCACTTCGCCCTTCGAATCGTTGATCGGCTTGCCGGCCTCGATGCACAGCGCCTCGGCCAGCTCGTCGAAGCGCTCGCGAAAGCGCGCGACGCAATGGTCGAGCACGGCCTGCCGCTTGTAGGCCGGCAACTCGCGCATCGGCTTCGCGGCATCGACCGCCGCGCCGATCGCCGCGTCGATGGCCTTCGCGTCGGCCAGCGCGACGCGTGTCGCGACCTTGCCGCTGAACTTGTCGGTCACCTCCAGATCAGTGTTCGCGTAGACGGCCTCGTTGGCGAGGTAGTACGGATAGGTTTCCTTCAACATGGAACGACTCCTTCCTGTGAACGTAACATTCAGAGTTGCGCCGACAGGCGCTTGATCTCGCGGTTCAACACGCGCTCGTTGTCCGAATAGTCGATCGGCACGTCGATCACGTGCACGCCCGGCGACGAGAAACACTCGCGCAGCAACGGCTCGAGATCGTCGGCCGATTCGACGCGGTGCCCGTGCGCGCCGTAGCTTTGCGCATACGCGACGAAATCGGGGTTCTGCAGCGTCATCGCGAAATCGGGGAAATTCATGTTCTCCTGCTTCCAGCGGATCATCCCGAACGCGTCGTCGCGCAGGATCATCACGACGAGGTCGAGCTTCAGCCGCACCGCGGTTTCGAGCTCCTGCGAATTCATCATGAACCCGCCGTCGCCGCACACGGCGATCACCTTGCGCTGCGGATGCACGATCTTCGTCGCGATCGCCGACGGCAGCCCCGCCCCCATCGACGCGAGCGCGTTGTCGAGCAGCAGCGAATTCGGCTCGTGCGCGCGCCAGTAGCGCGCGAACCAGATCTTGTACATCCCGTTGTCGAGACAGACGATGCCGTCGACCGGCATCGCGTTGTACAGATCGTTGACGATCCGCACCGGGTACATCGGGAAGCGCGAGTCGTGCTGCCCTTTCTGCAGATGCGCGTCGAAATGCGCCTTGATCATCCGGAAGCGCTCGAAATCCCAGTGCGATTGCGGCGTCACCGCTTCCTTCATCTGCCACACCGCGTTCGCGATGTCGCCGACCACCTCGATCTGCGGGAAATAAACCGGATCGACCTGCGCGCCGAGGAAGTTCACGTGGATCACGGTCTTGTCGTCGGTACGCATGAAGAACGGGGGCTTCTCGATCACGTCGTGACCGACGTTGATGATGCAGTCCGCATGCTCGATCGCGCGGTGCACGAAATCGCCGTCGGACAGCGTCGCGTTGCCGAGCCACAGCGGATGCGTCTCGTCGATCACGCCCTTGCCCATCTGCGTCGTGAAGAACGGGATGCCCGTCTTGTCGACGAATTCGAGCAGCATCTTGCAGGTGGTCTTGCGGTTGCCGCCCGCGCCGATCATCAGCAGCGGATGGCGCGCGGCCTGGATCGCGTCGACCGCATGCGCGACCGCCTTCTCCTCGGCCACCGGCCGCCGGCTGTAGCTGCGCGGGATCGGCTTGCCGTCGCCCTCCTCGTGCGCGATGTCTTCCGGCAGCTCGAGGTGCGCGGCGCCCGGGCGCTCTTCCTCCGCGCGGCGGAACGCCTCGCGTATGGCCGACGGGATATTGCCGATCGACACGATCTGCCGCGTGAACTTCGTGAGCGGCTGCATCATGTCGACCACGTCGACGATCTGGAAGTGGCCCTGCTTGCTGGACTTGATCGGCTTCTGCCCGGTGATCATCAGCATCGGCATGCCGCCGAGCTGCGCATAGGCGGCGGCCGTCACGAAGTTCGTCGCGCCGGGCCCGAGCGTGGCGATACACACGCCGGTGCGGCCCGTCAGGCGGCCGTAGGTGGCGGCCATGAACCCGGCCGCCTGCTCGTGCCGGGTCAGCACGAGCTTGATCTTCGATCGCCGCAGCGATTCGAGCAGATCGAGGTTTTCCTCGCCGGGAATGCCGAACACGTACTCGACGCCTTCGGCTTCCAGCGCCTTCACGAACAGATCCGATGCTTTCATGGGGGACTCTCGGTTGATGCCGCCTGCCCGGCCTACGGACACGCAGCGTTCAGAACGCGCGCCGGCCTACGGCACGCGGACGCTTTACCTACTGGACACAAACCACGGCACTGCCCGCCGCGCAGCACGCGCTGCACGGCGGCGCCTCCGGCTACCGGAGGACAAACGGATCCGCCCGCGCGCGGCAAACTCGCACGGGCGGCAAGAACGTTTTTGATTGTAGACGGATTCGGAAGATCCCGACTTCGGCCGAACGGCCATTTGGCACACAAGCGAAGCGCGTGGCCCTACTGTGGCGGCATCGAAATTCGACCCATCAGACTTGTGAACCATGGTTGACATACTGCAATCCATGCCCTACAGTGCGCCTACGTTCAGCATCCGGACCACCGACGTCTTCGACGCCTGGTTTGCCGGCCTGCCGGATCGCGTCGCGAAGCGCCGCATCCAGGCACGCATCGACCGCCTCTCGATGGGCAATCCGGGCGACTGGAAGTCCGCCGGCTCGCCGGTCGTCGAGATGCGGATCGACCACGGCCCCGGCTATCGCGTCTACTACGTCCGGCGCGGAACGATCTGGGTCATCCTGCTCTGCGGCGGCGATAAATCGACGCAACAGGCCGACATCCGCGCCGCGCACGCGATGCTCGCGCATCTCGACATGGAGTAACCGATGGACAAGATCAGCACCCGGCCGTGGGATTCGGCCGATCATCTGAAAACCGAAGACGACATGGCCGACTACTTCGAAGCGTGCCTGCAGGAAGGCGGCGACGATCCGGCCTTCATCGCGCATGCGCTCGGCGTGATCGCACGGGCACGCGGCATGTCGCAGGTCGCGCGCGATGCGGGCCTGTCGCGCGAAGGGCTGTACAAGGCGCTGTCGCACGACGGCAACCCGAGCTTCGGCACGATCCTGAAGGTCATCAAGGCGCTCGGCCTGCAGCTGCACGGCTCGAAAGCGCACGCATGACGCGCGGGCGCGGCCCGTCTCGCCCGCCGCGCGATACGCATGGCCGCGTCAGTGCAGCCAGCCGGCCGCCCAGCGCGGCACCAGCGACACCAGATACAAGCCGAGCCCGATCAACCCGCCGACCAGCGTGCCGTTGATGCGGATGTATTGAAGATCCTTGCCGATGTTCAGCTCGATCTGCCGCGACATCTCGCGCGCATCCCAGTTGCGCACCGTGTCGCGGATGTGACGCATCAGGAAATCCGCGAAATCCGGCGCCATCTCGTGCACGGCCTTCTCCACGTGCTCGTTCAGCGACGCACGCAATGCCGGGCTCTCCGCGAGCCGCGCACCGAGCCAGCCGCCGAGCATCGCGGCCTGCCGGTGCAGCGCCGAATCGGGGCGCGCGAGATCGGCCTTCAGCCACGCGCGCAACTGATCCCACAGGTCGCGCACATAGTCGTTGAACGCAGCGCCGTCGCGGACATAGCGCTTGATCTCCTCGCCCTTCTCGATGAACGCGGGATCGTGCTTCAACCGCTCGGTCAAGCGCAGGACCGTCCGGTCGAAACGTTGCCGCAGTTCGTGCTCGGGATCGGCCGCCACGCCTTCCAGCACACGGCTCACCGCGCTCGCGAGCATCCGCGCGCCGTTCTCGCCGAACCACTGCGTCGGCATGATCTTCTCGACCTTCGGGTACTGCGTCTTCAGCCATTCGACGATGAAGCCCGCGATCACCTCGCGGTTCTCCTCCTTGTCGAGCACGTCGACCACCTGTTCGATCGCGTCGTCGAGCAGCACCTGGTGGCGGCCGTCCTTCGTCAGCGTGTCGAGGATCGCGCCGGCCGATTGCGACAGGTCGATGCGGTCGATCACCGCGCGAAACGCGTCGTGCACGAACGACTGGATCCGCGCGTCGTCGGTCATGTCGAGCGCGAAACTCATCAGCTTCGTCACGTAGCCACCGAGCGCCTCGGTGTTCGCCGGCTCGCCGAGCCACGCGCCGAGTTTCTGCGCGGGATCGTGCTGGCGGATCTGCGCGGCGAGTGCGTCGGGGCCGAGGAATTTCTCGCGCACGAACACCGCGAGGTTGTCGGCGATCTTGTCCTTGTTCTTCGGAATGATCTCGGTGTGGCGCGACACGAACGGGATCGGCACGCGGCGGAACAGCGCGACGACCGCGAACCAGTCGGCGAGCGCGCCGACCATCGCGGCTTCGGCCACGGCCTTGACGCCGTCGACCCACGGGCCGCGCGGCAGCAGGATCGTCGTGACGAACACTGCGACGGCGGCCAGCAGCAGCCACAGCGCGCGGCGCTTGCTGCGTTTCAGTTCGAGGGCTTTGTCTGGCGTCATGGGCAACCGGTCGGGCGAACGATGCCGCTAATATGCACCGGTTGCGGGGCTGCCGACAAACATTGCTGCCCCCTTCGCGCGGGGCAGCGCCCCGCCGGAGCCGACCGACGGAGCGCGCACGGCGCCGGCCGGCATCGCTGCCGTAAGCCGCCCCGGACGACCGAACGCCCGCTACATGAACGTCTTCAGGTTCACCCCCGGATCCGCAAGCTTCACCGGATCCGGCACCGCCCCCGCCGCGATCAACCGGCGCGATGCGCCGATGTCGCGCCCCAGGTTCGCCGCCGCCACCGCGACGATCCTGCCGTCATCCCCCAGGCCGAACACCGTGAACGGCCCGCTCGCCGGATCGCCGCGCACGACGATCGTGCGCTCGCTGCCGAACAGCCCGAGCATCTGCAGGTTGCAGTCGTACTGATCGGACCACAGCCACGGCAGCTCGGCATAAGTCTCGTCGGCGCCGAGCAGGTTCGCGGCCGCAACCGCCGGCTGGTTTTCGGCCACCTGCCACGATTCGATCCGCACGTGACGCCCGAGCAGCGGATTGAAGTGCATCGTCACCTCGCCCACCGCGAAGATCGCCGGATCGGCCGTGCGGCAGCCCGCGTCGACGCGAATCCCGTTGTCGATATCGAGCCCCGCTGCTTGCGCGACCTCGACATTCGGCACCACACCGATGCCGACCACGACGAGATCGGCCGGCACGTCGCCGTGATCGGTCTCGACGATCGCGCCGCCGCCCGGTGCGCGACGGATCGCGCGCGGCAGCGTCGCCATCTGGAAGACCACGCCGCGCGCATCGTGCAACTGATGCGCATACGCGCCGACCACTTCCGGCAACGCGCGCTGCAGCAGGCGCGGCGCCGGATCGATCACCGTCACGTCACACCCGAGCTGGCGCGCCGCCGCCGCGACCTCCAGCCCGATGAACCCGCCGCCGAGCACCGCCACGCGGCGGCCCGGCGCAAGCTGCGCGCGCAACGCACGTGCATCGTCGACCGTGCGGACGTAATGCGGCGTGACGCCTGCGTCGATCTCACCACCGAACATGCGCACCCGCGAGCCCGTCGCGAGCACGAGCCGCGCATAAGCCAGCGTCGTGCCGTCGTCGAGCCGCACGCGCTGCGCATCGCGCTCGATCGCATCGACACGCGTACCGAGCCGCAGCTCGATGCGCTGCACGTCGTACCACGCGGCGTCGCGCACGAACGCACGCTGCTCGCCGCCGTCCGTCAACAGCGCGTCCTTCGACAGCGCAGGCCGGTCGTACGGCAGCTCGCGCTCCGCGCCGATCATGACGATGCGCGCCGCCGCGTCGCGCTCGCGCAGCGCTTCGGCCGTGCGCCGCGCGGCATGCCCGGCGCCGACGATCACGAACGGATCAGCCGACATTGACTTCCACCTGACCGTCGACGATCCGGATCGGATAGGTCCGCACCGGCTCCGTGATCGGCGCGCATTTCGGCGCGCCGGTGCGGATGTCGATCAGCCCCTGGTGCAGCGGACATTCGACGCAGCCGTCCTCCACATAGCCTTCGGACAGCCGCGCATGGCCGTGCGTGCAGAGATCGTGCATCGCGAACAGTTCGTCGCCGATCCGGAACACGGCGATCGGTTTCTGGCCGGCGACGCGCGCCGCCGGTTCGTCTTCGGAGAATTCGTCGAAAGCGCCGAGCGGATGCCACTCGGCGAGCGTTGCTTCGGTCATGTCGGTTCCTTGCTTCCGTATCAGATCGGGGTGGCGAGCAGCGTCTGCACGCGCGACGTGTCGTAGATCACCCGCTTGGTCTTGTAGCGCAGCCCGTCCGGCGTGCGCACGACCGTGTCGTAGTACTTGCCGGCCTGGTACACGTTCGACTCGCCGTTGCTGCGCGTCTGCACGACGACGTAGTTGCTCTCGGTATCGATCTCGCCGTCGCGTTCCGCGACGATCGTGAGGCCCGACGTCATGTGCCGGTACGTGTGCTCTTCGTAGATGTTCGCGTGCCGCAGCGACACCACGCGGTCGCGCAGCATCCGCTGGTTCGTGCAGTGGACGATCCCGACCGGCAGCCCGAGGTCGGCGTTTTCCTTCGGCACGATTTCGTACGTACAGTCCTCGGTGAACATCGTCGGCCATGCTTCGAGCCGGTCGTTGTCGAGGTGCCCGATGTAGCGGTTCTGGAGCATGTAAATCTCGAACCACGTCTTCATGTCTTCCGTCAGGTTTTCCATCGTTCCGCGCTCCCGCTTCAATAGCCCATCAGCTTCTGGTAGCCGACCCAGAACTTGCGGATCAGGCTTTCGGTGATCACCGTGTCCTGCTGGTCCGGATTGCCGCGCGACATCTCGATCACCGACGTCGCGTCGCCGTCGCGCACCGTGCCGCGCTGCACGAGCTCGGTCGCCTCCGTGTCCTCCATCGAGATGTAGCCGGCCGGCCCGACGAGGTTCGCCTGCTTGATGCGCAGCGCGCGCAGCTCGGGCGTATCGTCCGCGTAGCCGAAGAAGTGGAAGATCAGTTCGAAGTTGTCGGGGCCTTTCGGCAGGATCTGCCGTGCGACCAGCGTGTTGTGGATCTGCTGGATCACGAGCTGCGGGAAGATCGGCTGGATATGGTTCGTGCAGTCCTCGTCGTATTCCGACACGAGGTCGAGAATCGATTCGTCTTCCAGATGAAAGCCTTCGTCGAACGAGCGGATGTTCTGCTGCTTGTACGCGGCCGACGTGTCGTCGCCCGTCTTCGTCACCGTGATGATGCTGTGCAGCCCGTGGTTCGCATCCGGGATCGAGCGCGCCTTCATCCCGACGCGGAAGATGTTGAAGGTCGTATGGAACAGGTGCAGCATGCTCGCGTGATACGGATCCTTCACGTTCTCCATGTACAGCTTCCAGTTCGACTTCGAATACTGGCGCGTACAGCCGAGATACTCGATCGGCTTGTGGAAGATCCGGTCGATCCACGGGCGCATCTGCTCGCCGAGATAGTCGGGCAGCGGCATCACGTCGTCGCTGAAGGTCGCGAACACGAGCCCGCGATAGCTGTCGACGCGCAGCTTGCGCAGCCCGTGCTGCTTCGGGTCGAAGTCGGCCGGCATCCCGGACATCCCCTTCTGGCCGCGCCGGAACGGCACGCCGAGCAGGTTTCCCGAATTGTCGAAGCTCCACTGGTGATAGACGCAGGTGTGCGAGCTCGCGTTGCCGCGCGACTTGCGGCACACCTGCGCGCCGCGATGCGCGCATCGGTTCACCCAAGCGGACAGCGCGCCATCCTCGGTGCGCGTGACGACTACCGGCGTGTCGCCGACGAACGTGCTCTTGAAGTCGCCGGCGTTCGGGATTTCCGCTTCCAGCGCGACGAAGTTCCACGTCGGGCCGCGGAAGATGCGTTCCTGCTCGCGATCGTAGACCGCGCGCGAGCTGAACACCTTGTACGGCACGCGCGAGCCGTCGTCGTGCGGAAAATCCACGTCGGACGCGTCGCCGCGCGCGGCGAAAACGACGGGCGATTCTGTCTGCTCCATGTCGGACTCCTTGTCGATCCGTTGCGTTGAATGCATGGAGCCGATTTTTGAAAAGCTAATATTCGCCGTCTATCCGGAAAGTGCGATTGCGGCGGTGCAATATCCACTTTCGGCGGATTTCTGCGCTAGCATGACGGCACACACGACCCGGCGCACGATCGCGACCCATTGATCGGATCGACGCGCACGCCGTCCACACCAAGGCTGATGCCCATGTCCCCAACGTCGTTCGAGCCGCTCGCGCTGCGCGCGCACCGGCTGTTCGAATCCCGCGATCTCGACGAGACGCGCGAGCGGATCTCGCGCGTGATGCAGCCGCATGCGCTGCTGCCGAGCGGCCGCACGCGGGGTGCGTCGCACATGGATTTCGTCAGGCTCGGCGGGCTCGGGATCGGCACGATCGCGTTCGGCGATGCAATGCGCGTGCAGGTCGACGCGGTCGACGGCTACTACCTGCTGATGTTCTGCCTGTCCGGCCAGGCCGAGGTGCGCGCGATGGGGCGGCAGCTCGGCGTCGACGGCCAGACCGGCGTGCTGTGTGCGCCCGGCGAACGCTTCGACGCGGTGCTGTCGGCCGATTGCGAGCAGTTCGTGCTGCGCATCGACGCGGCGACCGTCGGCTCGCTGACCGGCGACCCGCGCGCGACGCTCGATCCCGTGCTGCACGTCAGCGACGCCGCGCTCGCCGCGTGGCGCCAGCAACTGATGCTCGTCGCCCGCTCGCCCGAACTGCTCGAACGCGCGAGCGCGAACCCGCGCGTCGCCTCTCAGCTCGAGCACCTGCTGATCGACCTGCTGATCGAAGGCCACCCGCCGTCCGTGCTGCAGGCGTCGCACCGCGACCCGGCGCCGGGCTTCGTACGGCGCGCGCAGGAGTTCGTGAACGCGCACTACGCGCAACCGCTGCAACTCGCCGATATCGTCCAGGCCGCCAACGTGCCGGAACGGACGCTGCGCGACGCGTTCCTGCAGTTCCGCGGAATGAGCCCGATGCAATACCTGCGCGCGACGCGGCTCGACCACGCGCGCGAGCTGCTGCGCGGCGCGGTGTCCGACCGGCGGATCGCCGATGTCGCGCTCGATTGCGGGTTTACGCACCTGGGGCGGTTCGCGATCGCGTATCGGGAAAAGTTTGGCGAATCGCCGTCGGAAACGCTCGACGGGAAGCGGTAACGTCGTCGCGCATGCGCGCGCGGCCGGCGTGCTTGCACGGCTGGCCCGCGACGTTGAACGAAACGGCATGAGATCACGATGCCCTCTCGGCGTTTGCCGGCGTTCGCCGAAACCGACCGTTAGTTGCGATTTATAGCGGCGACGACGATCGTCACCCCACCGGCACGATCATCTCCCGCGCAATCGCGCAAAACGCGGCCGTCGCCGCGCTTTCTCCGTGCAGCCGGCGGCTCATGATGATCGGCGAGGTCGCGGCCGGCTCCGGCAACCGCCGGTAGACCACGCCCTTCACGCGCACGCCCTCCACGCTCTCCGGCACCAGCGACACGCCGACCTGCGCGGCCACCAGCCCGAGCGCCGTCTGCAGCTCGCGCACCTCGTGAACGGCCGCCGGCACCAGCGCGCCGTCGCGCAGCGCCGACAGCTGCTGATCGGCGAAGCTCGGCCGCGGCGTGCTCGGATAGACGATCAGCGTCTCGTTTGCGATATCCGCGAGCGTCAGCGGCCGGGCCGGATCGGCGAGCCGATGCCCGACCGGCAGCGCCGCGATCAGCTTTTCCTCGATCAGCGCCTCGCGCACCAGCTGATCGTCGTCGAAGCGCAGCCGGCCGAAGCCCACGTCGATCCGCCCGCCCTTCAACGCGCCGAGCTGCTCGAGCGTAAACATTTCGATCAGCGACAACTCGACGTCCGGCTGCGCCTCGCGAAACGCGCGGATCACGTCCGGCAGCGCGCCGTACAGCGTCGACGGCACGAAGCCGATCACGATCCGCTCCGACAGCTGCGCGAGCCGCCGCGTCAGCGGGCCCAGTTCGTCGGCCTGATCGACGAGGCGCTTCGCCTGCGCATAGAACACGCGCCCCGCATCCGTCAGTTTCAGCGGCCGCGCGCCGCGCTCGAACAGCGGCAGTCCGATTTCGTCCTCGATCGCCTGGAGCTGGCGGCTGAGCGGCGGCTGCGTCATGTGCAGCCGCTCCGCCGCCCGCGTGATGTTCATTTCCTCGGCGACGGCAATGAAGTAGCGGAGCTGACGCAATTCCATTTCATGCCTCAAAGGTATGGAAGTAGTCGGAAAGAGTGTTGGACGACGCGGGGCGGGAATTCCTACCATGTGCACCAACAGGAGGAATCGCATGATAGCAACTGCCGCCACCATCGAACGCATCGAGACGCTGCTCGTCGACGTGCCAACGATCCGGCCCCACAAATTGTCGGTCGCCACGATGAATTGCCAGACCCTCGTGCTGGTGCGTGTTCGATGCACGGACGGTATCGAAGGTGTCGGCGAGGCGACCACCATCGGCGGTCTCGCGTACGGCGAGGAGAGCCCCGAAAGCATCAAGGTCAACATCGACACCTACTTCGCGCCGCTGCTGCAGGGCATGGACGCGACCCGCCCGGGCGCTGCGCTGGCGCGCGCCCGCAAGCTGTTCCAGGGCAACCGCTTCGCGAAGTGCGCGATCGAAACCGCGCTGTTCGACGCGCAGGCGCGCCGCCTCGGCGTGCCGCTGTCGGAACTGTTCGGCGGCCGCCGGACCGATGCGGTCGATGTCGCCTGGACGCTCGCGAGCGGCGACACGCAGCGCGATATCGCGGAAGCCGAGGCGATGCTCGACGCGCGCCGCCACCGTGCGTTCAAGCTGAAGATCGGCTCGAACGCGGTGGCCGACGACGTCGCGCACGTGATCGCGATCAAGCGCGCGCTCGGCGAACGCGGCGATGTGCGCGTCGACGTGAACCAGGCATGGAGTGAAACAGACGCGATCTGGGCCGGCGCACGCTTGGCGGAAGCCGGCGTGAGCCTCGTCGAGCAACCGATCGCCGCGACCAACCGCGCGGGGCTGAAACGCCTCACTCAACTGGCGCAGGTGCCGATCATGGCCGACGAGGCGCTGCACGGCCCCGTCGATGCATTCGCGCTCGCGCAGGATCGCGCGGCCGACGTGTTCGCGGTGAAGATCGCGCAATCGGGCGGGCTGCAGGGTGCGGCGAGCGTCGCGTCGATCGCGGCGGCGGCCGGCATCGAACTGTATGGCGGCACGATGCTCGAGGGCGCGGCCGGCACGATGGCGTCCGCGCAACTGTTCAGCACGTTCGACTCGCTGAAATGGGGCACCGAACTGTTCGGCCCGTTGCTGCTCACCGAGGAGATCCTCGTCGAGCCGCTGCGCTACGCGGATTTCAAGCTGCACCTGCCGGCGACGCCCGGCCTTGGCATCACCTTCGACTGGGCGCGCATCGAACGGATGCGACGCGACGCCCGCTGACCCCACACGACAACCGAAACCGGAGACACAGATGAACAAGCAAGCTATCGACGCACTGCTGAAGACCTTCGACGACGCCGCCGAGAAGCCGGGCAATCCGCGCGTGCGCGCGATCGTCAACCGGATCGTGAAGGACATCTGCTACACGATCGAGGACTTCGACGTGCAGCCGAGCGAATTCTGGACGGCGCTGAACTACCTGAACGAAGCCGGCCGCGAATTCGGGCTGATCGCCGCGGGCCTCGGCCTCGAGCGCTTCCTCGACGTGCGCATGGACGAAGCCGAGGAAAAAGCCGGCATCCAGGGTGGTACGCCGCGCACGATCGAAGGGCCGCTGTATGTCGCCGGTGCGCCGGAATCGGTCGGCCATGCGCGTCTCGACGACGGCACCGATCCCGGCCAGACGCTCATCATGCGCGGCCAGGTGCTGGGCCAGGACGGCGCACCGATCGCGAACGCGCTGGTCGAGGTGTGGCACGCGAACCATCTCGGCAACTACTCGTATTTCGATCAATCTCAGCCCGCGTTCAACCTGCGCCGCTCGATCCGTACCGATGCCGAAGGCCGCTACAGCTTCCGCAGCGTGCTGCCGGTGGGCTACAGCGTGCCGCCGGGCAGCAAGACCGAGCAACTGCTCGACCAGCTCGGCCGCCACGGCCATCGTCCGGCGCACATTCACTTCTTCGTTTCGGCGGACGGTTATCGTAAGCTGACGACGCAGATCAACATCGATGGCGATCCGCATCTGTGGGACGACTTCGCCTTCGCGACGCGCGACGGGTTGATCCCGCCGGTGAAGCAGGCCGAGGGCGCGGAAGGCAAGCCGTATGGCGTCGACGGGCAGTTCGCGCTGATCGATTTCGACTTCTCGCTGCTCAAGGAAAAGCCGGACGTGCCGGGCAGCGAAGTCGAGCGAGCCCGCGCGCAGGCGTGAGTGGCCTTCCGATTCGACGAACCGATAACGCAAGGAGTGCAGGATGCTGTTTCATGTGGAAATGACCGTCCGTCTGCCGACGGACATGGATCCGGTCAAGGCGGCCACGCTGAAGGCGGAAGAAAAGGCGATGTGCCAGCGGCTGATGAACGAAGGAACCTGGCGGCATCTGTGGCGGATCGCCGGGCAGTATGCGAACGTCAGTATTTTCGACGTGGAAAGCGTGCAGCAGCTGCATGACGTGCTGAGCCAGCTGCCGCTGTTCCCGTATATGGAGATGGAAGTGCGGGCGCTGTGCCGGCATCCTTCTTCGGTGCGGGAAGATGATCGGTAAGCGGAACTGCCAGCGCAGGTAGCCGCATCGCGGCGTCAGCTACACGCCAAACGGGCTACCCGCAGTTTCATCCGGGGTCGCCCGCTTCATGCTGTGATTCACAGGTGCGGAGCGTATCGCAGCGCTCGCCCGTTGCCCCACACCATTCCGCGACTTCTGCGTACTCACCCTGTCGATAACTTGGTAGCTGCACACCTTCGCAATGCGTCGTGAGACGGTCGCCTACATCAGCGTCTCGCCAACATCGTCGATGTCCTTTCTGCCGCTACCGTCCATGACGAACGTGAGAACATCCTTCAACTACGGCATCGAAGGCACACCGCTTGTGTTGTCAAGCTAACAGATGCATCGCCGAGATCGCAAGCGCGACCATTGCCAAACAATGAAGCGCCAATCCTTGGACAGCAACCGCAAGACTGAATGTCCTTCGGCGTCTAACAAGTCGAACTAGCGCAGCAATGGCCCATACAAAAGAATAAAAGAAAGCCCCAAATATTATGAAAATGTCTCCTATTCCGACTACCAAATCATTCCATCCACCTTGGTGCACTGCAGTGTGGTTCCATAAAAGCGCAGCAACGACTACGAACACTTCAATGCCAAAGGCGTACACCCAGCATTTCGGAGTTCCTTCTTTTCCGTTCATTAAACACAACCTCATTTACAGCAGTTCAATCACGTCGACGAGATCGCGTCTCGCGTCACCTTTCCCTCTTTTTTGACACATTCCCACTGCCAAGCAGAAGTTGATCGGTCAAGTCGATACTCAACGGTCTATCCGGTCTTAATCTCGTCTTTTCAATTACATATTTCCATCCGTCACCATTGCCGGGATTGCGAAAGAACGCAACTACCGCGACGTATTTCGTATCTGCCTGCATTGGCTGCGATAGACTTGCTGATGCTGCGGGATTCAGCACGACCGCCATCGCGGCACGAATATCCTGTGCAAGCGCTATCTTGTCGTTCTTCAGCAGATCATCGTACGACACTCCGTCGAACGTTTTACGATCCTTCAGTTGATAGACGCGCACGGCGACCGACGTGGGCCGTCCCAAGTCGTCCGGATTCAATGCGGCGCGCGCAGCCAAATCGACATCAAGCACCTTCACCTGCTTGAAAAACACCGCCCGATACGCATTCGACGAGGCATCCGACACGGATTGCCACGCGCCGCAACCCGACAGCAGCAATACGGCAGCGGCAGTGGCCGCACTCATTCGATAGAACATAAACACTCCGGAGTCAGATCGTGCGCGGCACGAGATGCGGATTGGGTCGCGGCGCGGGCAACGCCTCATAGACACCCAAGGCGATATCGATCAGTCGTTCATCGACTGACGGCAACACAGTCGTCCAGCCGAGACGTGGCGCGGGGGCGGCACGTTCGACTCCCACGGCCAGCTTCGGAACGAACCGTGTCGACACTTTCATCCGCAAATGCACGTCAGCCTTGATGCCGACATACAGCTGGATGAATGCCATCACCTCTCGATGCAGCCACGCACCCGGCAGCAGGTCCTGAGCCTGCTGCGCATCAACGGGCCACAACGTCAAACGCACGGCTCGACTGCGATACGCGAGACGCCTGCCGAGCACGTAACCACCGCCGAGCCCGCTGCGCTGCCCGTTCGACAACACGCCGGCATCCGGCTTCGCCGACGTCAACGGTGTCGGTCGACCGGTACTCGTCGTCACCGCCCAAAACTCGTCGACACGAACATCGGCTCCCGGTGCGGCAAGCGCCACCACGCCGGCCAGCCCTTCCGACGTGCGTGTCCGCTGAATCAACAGCCCCAGCAACGCAAGCATCCGTGAATTCGGCAAGCCCGCCCGATACGGCTTGTCACCCCATCCAAATCCCGCCAGGCACAACAGACTCTGCGAATAATCGTCGACACCGCCGGCCCGGAAGCGCTCCGGATAACGATATTTCTTCCACGCGCGATAAAGCAGCGTCGCCATCCGGTGGTTGAACGGATCGAGAAACGCCTCGACCGCTTCATGTCCCTCCTCCCGCAACACGATCTCGTCGATCATGTGCGACGGCATGGCCGCATCGACGCCATAGAGACCCATGAAGGTCGTGCGCACAGTCGGCGGCGCATCGAGGTGCTCGTCGTCGAACTCTACTGCGGCCACCTCGCCCGCCGGAAAACCCAACCTGGGACGCGGCCGGAACCGCACCGGCTCATGCTCCGGCGTATCACATGTGCCGAGGCCGGGGCGTCCGGGCACACATGCCTCCAGCAGACGACAGAACTGCATGAATGTCATCCTCGGCGCTCGCTCGAACAATTTCACGGCCACAGCCGGCAGGCTTTTCGGCTCACCGGCTTCAGCACTCATCCGATCGATCGAAAGACTCATAGCGGCGCCCGCTGAGCCTTGCTGCGCGGCCACTCCGTCCGCGAGCGGGACGGCAGGCTGACGATCGCCAGCTTCGTGAACAGATTGATCTCCGCGTATGCGCCAAAGAACCGGTGCAGCAGTTCGCCGAACAGCATCACGTCGCCTTCACCGGAAAACGCATGCGCATCGAGCGTGACTTCGATCAAGACACCTCTCTCGACCGCTCCTCCCGACACCTCCTCGATCATTTCCTGCGACACATGCAGGATGCCGGCGAGCCGCCGCCGGTTCAGCTCTTCGTTCGTCCAGTCATACAGCGCCAAAGCGCCGCGCAACACCTCCGCATTCATCATCGACAGGTAGTTCGGCGCGAGATGCGACAGCACGCGCCACTGGAAGCGGTCTTCTGTCGGTGGATACAGCGGCAATGTCGGCGACACGAGATTGCGCACGCGTGCAACGTTCGGCGTGCTGGCCGCCAACTCGTCGAGACTCGCTTCGCGCAACCCCTTGCGCGGCAGCAACCCGTTCGTGCCCGTCACACGCAGCGACAGGCTTTCCTCAGGCAGCGTATCCATCGTTTCCCACGCATGCCCGCCGAGAATCACCCACATTTCGTGCAGCCCCGATACGCCCGCACGCACGCGCGTATGGAAATAGCGCTCCGGCGCCTCGTGCCGCAGCATGCCGCCGCGGTGCCGGAACGTCGCGAACGGCACGTATTCGTACCGCTCGGCCGAGTCGTGATCGAACGTCGCGATCGCATCGACCGAATACGTCTCGACATGCTCGCCCTGATGGCCGGCCGGCACCACGCGATATTCGGTTTCGTGATGGTCGATCTCGATCGGTTCGGCATCCAGTTCGAACAGGTTGATGACCGGCGAACAGAACAACCGCACGTTCTCCGCGTTGAAACGCTGATCCGACGGATACGCTTCCGTCAGAAGGATCTCCAGCTCGAAGCGAGTCGATTTCTCGGGCAGTGTCGAGATATCCAGTCCGCATAGATCGACGAACAGGAATTTCTCACGGAACGTGAAGTATTCGAGCAGCAGCTGATATCCGGAGAACGCCGCATCGGCCTTGGGCCACAGCCGTTCTTCCGTCGAAAAACCCGCCGGCTCGATCGTCACGCCCGTAAGCGCCACTGGTTCGCCGTCGCGGACTTCCGGGACACGCCAATAAATCGCATCGACCTGCCGCGTCAGCGCAAGATGCATAGCGAATGCGGTCGGCAGATCCGCATTCAGATGCAGCCGAAGCCGCGACAGGTTCGTTTCGCTACGCAGCGCCGACCCTTGCAGCGAGAAGCCGAGACGGATCACCGAGCGACCGTCGTGGCGCACGGTCGGCCCGGCATGCGTGATCGACACGGGCTGCAGCGCAACGGCCTGCGTCGTCCGATACAGACATTGCACCGTCCGCGGCGTCATACCTTCCGCGCCGCCGGGCGACGGCACGTTGATCGGCGCGGACCGCACCGGCACGCCGGCTGGTACGACTTCCGTCTTCTGCAGTTTCTCCGAGAACGGCGTCAACTCGACGATCGACAGCGACGGAATCATCCGAAGATAATGCGGCCACAGCAGGCTGACGAGCCCTTCAGTCAGTTCGGGCAATTCGTCGTCTAGTTTCTGCCTGAGCCGGCCCGTCAGGAAAGCAAAGCCCTCGAAAAGACGTTCGACGTACGGATCGCGATCGCCGACGCGTTCGAGATTGAGCAGGCGCGCGCGGTCGGGATGCGCCTTCGCGAATTCCTTGCCGGACTCGCGCAGGTAACGCATTTCCGCTTCGTAGTAGCGCAGGATGGGATCGTTGTTGTCCATGGGAATCCGTTACGAAAGGGTCAGTGCGCGCGCGGGATCGAGTACCGTGAGTTCCGCATGCAGTTCGCCGATACGGCGGGCGAGTGCCGGCTTGTCGGCATCCTTGCGGCTGCTCATCGCTTTCAATGCCTTGACCAGTTGATGCTTGACCTCGAACGTCAGCGCCGGCTCCCAGCGCATAAGCGGCAGCGAGCGTGACGCTCCGTCGAGTTCGGCGAGCAGTGCGAGCGCCGCATCGTGACGGCCGGCATGATCGGCCAACCGGGCCATCACGAGCCGCTGCAAGTAGCGATGTCGATCGGTTTTCATGCCGGGCAGCGCTTCAAGCCACGCGAAAGCCGTCTCAATGCCCTCACGGGTAGCCAGTTCGCGAGCCTGGACTTCGATCTCCGGCCAGTCGCCGGTCGAATCGCTCTCGCTATCCGCCGAGACCGGCAGTGGCGCAATCGTCTCGCCCGCGTCCAGGTCGCGTACAACCGCATGGCGAGCAATCCATTCGAGTGTCGTGTCGTCGGCAAATGGCGTACCGTCGTTGAACGCCAGCCGTTCGATGCCCGGCAATCGTTCGAGAAACAGTGCAAAGTCGGCACGCAGCAATTCTCGCCACGCGCTGTACGGCGTACCGACGTGATCGAGCGCCGCGTGCTGGAAGTACTGCAGATCGAACCATAAGTGATTCACGCCTTCCATGAAGGCCCCTTCGACACGCTCCAGCAACTCGTGCCAGTGCTTCTGCAGCACGAGGCGCTTCATCTGCTGCCGCAACTCGGCGCGTGGCGGCGCCAGACGCGTGTGCGACGCGGTGTCTGTAGGCGGCACGTCGTGCAAGGTGTCCCACCGAACGCTTCGCACGAGGCGTACCGACGGCAAGTAGCCGTTTTCCTGATCCCGGAGCCACGCCGACATCGCGCGTGCCTGATCGAGCAAATCGCGTGTGGACGCAATCGACCCCGCCGACGTTCTGCCCGGCGCAGTCGCTGCCGGCATCGCCTTGCCGGAATCGACGCTGCGCGCTGGCGCTTCCTTTGTCTCGAAGCGAGAAACGAGTGGCTGCAGATTCGGACGGGCAGCATCGGGCCACGCGGCCGTATGCGCCACGAGCACGTCGAGCGCGGCCAACGTACGTTCGAGATCAGCGGGCACAAAGTCGCCACGACTATCCAGCGTCTCGATCACACGCGCAGTCGCCAGCATTTCAAGCGCAGCCTTCTTGGCTTCGTGACGGACGGGCAAAGCCGCTTCGCCAAACCGGTCGACGAGTGCAGCGGCCAGCTCAAGTCCGTCGGCGAACCCGGCCGGGCCGTCCTGCCGCAGGCGTGCGAACGCGTAGTAGCCGGCGAGCCGCAAATCCTTGCCGGTCTCCTTGAGCAGGTGTTCGCATGCACGGACGATCAACCCGTCATCGATTCCCGACAGCTTTCCGGCTTCGTCCTTCAGTTCGAAGAATGCGTCTTCGTAGCCGGGATCGCGTCCGTATGCATGCTCGCCCGGTATCGGTGCAATCCATGTGGCCCAGGTATCCGTCCGTGCCCGCTGAAGCGAATCGATACGGGAGCCGCCGACGAGTGTCTTCACAAAATTAGCAAGCGTCATGGAGGATCTCAAAAAACGAATGCGTCGCCCAGCAGGCTGAGGGCGTGTCCGAACGGACTGGAGGAGGATTCGGAACGTCCCGACGTGGTCGCCAATGGCGAAATCGCGACCTTCGGCACAGTCGTTTGTTTCGCCATTCCACGCTCCGTGACCTGCGCTTTCGCCTGAGCAAGTTCGAGCGCGGTACGCTGACCGGATGCCTGCTCCGTCGTCGCCTGCATGACGGCGTCCGGCAAGGCGCCTCCGCCCGGCACCCCCGGTGGCAATGGCACGGCTGCATGCTTCGCGGCCTCGATCGCCGACATCGGCAGCGGCGGCGGGCCGCTTGCCGATACCCGACCCCCGGCATTTGCCGATCCCGTCACGAAAATACGTGCCGGCAACACGAAATTCCGCAACTGGAGAACATCGAGCGGACCACCGCCGGCTTCGCTGCGCAATTGCACCTTGAGCGGGATACCCTGGCTCGTGTCCGGCGTCCAGGTCAGCAAATAGCGCGCGTTGTCCTGCTGTACGACCTTCGCGCGCTCCAGCAACCGAACGAGACCGAAGCGCCCCTGCGAATCGAGTGCGGTGCGCAACCCGCCCTGCTCCGTCTGCCATTCGATATGTGACAGGTTCTCGAGCGATTGTCCCGGCCATTCGAACGGCGTCCACTCCTGTTTCTGGTTGAAGTAATGCAGTTCGCGGCCGGACAATACGAATCTCATGTCGGTGACGCCCGGCGTCGGCTCGGCCCGCAGTTCGTAACGCACGCGTGCATCGCCGGACGGGAACAGGACCGTCGACGTGCGCGTGAGCTTGTTCAGGCCGCTGAGGAAAGCCGGATCGATCGTCAACGCGCCGGAATCGGTACCTTGCGAAGCGACCCATCGGTCGCCCTGCCGTTCGACGACACCGGCCAGTTGCGACGTCACGAACTGCGCGATCACGCCACTATCCGGACGCATGAAGCGCGCCATCTCGGGCAGCGATGCGTCGTTGTCGGAATCCGCAAACGGATAGCGGCCACCGAACGTCTTGTTCCAGTCGGCGAGGATCGCGGTACGCCAGATTTCGTTCAGACTGGAAGCGGCCGGCTGCACGATGACTTGCCAGGACTGGTCGAACGGTGCGCGGAACAGTGCGCCGAATCCGGACCACTGCTCACCGAGGCTCGCGGCGACACGGCTCGCGTAATCGCGGCTGTCGGCGATATCGGACGTCTTGCCCTGCAGCACGGATTGCGCGGCCAGACGCGCGATCGCGTCCGGGTCCGGACTGGAGACGATCTGCGATGTCTTCAGGCGCATCGCCGTGATCCGCTCCAGATAGCGTGCCAGGCTCAGGTCGCCGGTTGCTGCCGGCGGTGCGTTCCCCTTGCCGCCGGACGGCGCTCCGGAAGCGAGATCGCTGCCGGTCAAACGCAGGATCGGGCCGAATGCGGCGGCAAGCGGTGCAAACTGAGGTTTTGCATGCTTCGATGGGTCCTTTTCGTCCGTGCCGACCAATTGTTGCGCCTTGCTGATCAGCGTGTCGGACAACGACTGTGCGTTGGCTCCCGTGCCTGCCTGATAGACGATCGCATTCATCAACGCGACGAGCGGCGAGCGTTGCGGATCACCCAGCAGCGTCAACTGGTCGGCCGTAGCCGACAGCGTCGGGGCGGGTTGCCAGCGCAGGCTGTTGAGGAAAAGCGCCCATGCCCGCGCATAGTCGTCGAAGTAGCGCTGGCGCAGTTCGGCCTTCAATGTCGACGGGGATGCATCGGCGACCTTGGTGTCGGAGAGCACCCAGTCGCTTGCTACATCGCGTTGGTCGCCGGCTTCGTCGATTGCCTTCGAGATTCGCTCCTCCCACGCCGCGCGCGTGAATACGCCCGGTACGGTCGCGGTCGTGCCGAACAGGCCGCGGCTCGTTGCGCTGCCTGCAGAGGATTGCGTTGCCGCGTCGCCGAGCAGCGTCGCGAGTGATAGCGGTGGGTATTTCGGTGATGCTTCGTCGATGATCTGCTGGTAGATCGCGTCGCCGGAGTTCTGAATACCTCGGACACCGATGATCGTCTGGCGGGTCGAAGCAACCAGGCTACCGTCCGGGACGATCGTCGGTGCGGCTTGACGGGATGCGGCGCCACGCCCGATGTGATTGGCGAAGAACGTGATCGCTCGCTGACGCAGGTCTTCCCAACTGCCCTTCGACAGTTGGGAATTGGTCGGGCGTTCGGGTGCAGATGTTGCGACGAGTTGCGGTATCAGGAATGCGGCTGCCGCCCGCTCGGGTTTGGCGAGCATCATGTAGGTCTTGAGCGTGTCGTACTCGGCGTGTACCTGGGCGTCATCGCCGCTGGCGATTTCCGCGTCGGACAGGGACGCGAGTTGATGCAATCTCGCTTCGAGCTTCTGGCGGATCGGGCTGACGAGGATGCGGTTTGCGGCTTCGGTGTAGTAAGGCCACAGGGCATCGAGCAGCGCGTGGTCGCGGTTCAGACCGAAACGGGTGGTCAAAGGCGCACCGGCACGCTGGTGGATTTCGAGCGTGTCCATTTGCCGGTTGAGGTCGGTGAGCGTTTGCAGCGACTGCGTCGGGTTCAGGGGACCGGTGAGCTTCGCAGCCGTATCCGTTGCGCTTCCGATCGTTGTACGGTTGGCGAAACCGGACAGCAACGTGCCGGCAAACCAGCAGCCGATCAGGGCCGTCGTCATCCAGGCTGCCGTGGTCGACAGCGAGAAGCCAACGCGGTGGCCGTGAATCCTGCGGCTGTGCTCGGCGACGGTTTGCCAGATCGTGCGGTGTGACGGACCGACCGGTTGCTCGTCATCGTTCGCGTCGACGGGCACTGGAGGTGCCAGTTCCCGTTCCGTGAAGAGCGGCGCAAACAGGAGGCCGTGGACCGCGTGCCGCCAAGTACGCGACTGCAAGGTTTGCAGCACCAGGCCCGCCAGTGCGTTGCGAAGATTCGATATGTGCTGGGACAGCTCTGCGGGATAGCGGTCGCCGGTATCCTTCGTCAGGCGTGCGACACCGGCATCGGCCAGGTTGTCGGTGAGGTTCTGCAACGACGCTTCGATTCCTTCCGTGCTGAGACGCGCGTTGGCCCAGGTGAAGCCCATCGCCTCGTCGGCACTCGACGCGTCGCTGCCGAAGTCCGTCACATTGAGCAGATAGACCGGCGCGGCCCAGCGCAGCGCGCGCGCGTGGCGCGCGAGCCGCTGAGACAGATTGTCGGTGTCGAATGGCGCATTGGACGAACTGCGGTTACGCGTTACTGCGACAACCGCGTCGACCGGGCGCCGGCGGCGCAAACGGCGAATCTGGTCGAGCCAGTCGGCATCGAGGGTACTGCTCGTTTGCTTCGCGTACAGCAGGACCGTATCGCCGGTGATCGCAAAGCCGGCGTCGACCAGACCCGGCGCCAGGCGCTTCACGAGCGGTTCGTCGCCGGCGATCAGCACCCAACGTTCGCGGTATCGCCAGCGCCAACCGTGGCGATCCTGTAGAGCATTGCAGAGCGCAGCAGCGCGGTCGGCTTGTTCCGGTAGTGTGTCTTGATCGTCGCGGCCTACAGACGCTGCGCGCCGGCCGGCGTCGTATCGGGCAAGCCAACGGGAAGCTCTCAACGATGCAATCCAGAGCAACACTCCCTCCAAGTACTTGACCAGCAGGATCACCACGAGCATGGCCACACACAGCGAAAGCTCGACGATGATCCGGGTATCGCGAGACCACCCGTAACGAGGACTCTCCACCCATACCGCGATACCGAGCGCAAGGAACACGACGACGGCAGCAATCCCAATGAAGAGACCTGCCGGTCGTGTCTTGTTGTCGTTCTTGTTGTCGTTCATGTCTGTTTTCTGCACACGAGAGCGATCAGATCCTTACCTTCACTACACAGCACCATTTGCGTCTCACCCGTTGTACAGGCACTTTCTGCGGCAAGGGCGACGGCCAGCCACGGTCCCGCGCCCGAACAATCGCCCACTAACGTCTCGAGTACATTCCAACGCGTCGCTTCAGAAAGTGATGCGACTTGCCGAACTACACCCACACTTTCATCGGTCAGACCGTGTGCCCACACGGTGCGCAAACGGTCGCGCGAAGCACGCCCCCAACGGGCAGCCAGCCCGAGTGTCCGGGCGGCGGCATCGACCGAGTCTTTGGCAGGACGATGCAACCACAGTCCGACGGAATTTACCTGTGAAGCAAGCCGTGACTGCCCCACGAGCAGGGCCACGCCCGCCTCTGCAACACCACCTGACAGGACGGCACTAATGGCGTCACGAAGTTCAACAGCAATGAGCAGGTGAACCGTATTGGTGTCCGGCTTATCAAACCATGCGTCCGTTCTAAAGAGTGACGACGCATGCTCGCCGGGCTTGAGGTCAACCTTTAAAGCAGGCACCCGTTCGGCAATTAATTCCCGTATGCGGGCTTCGATCGCCTCGGATTTCAGCCTGGATTGCTGATGGAGCTCGACCTGGAGCTTCGTTCCTCGCGGAAGAGCCCTGAGCTGCGGCAGGACAGCGTCGATCAAGCGTTCAATGAGCCACGTACATACTGCGTGATGGCGGGCATGTTCCGCCAATTCGTTGCCGGGGTGAAACGGCTGATCGGGGATGTCGAGCCAACGTGCATGGACTTCACTGTCCGCGACTGCACCGCTTGGCCGTGTCGAAAGTTCGGTGCCGCTCAGAACGCCGTTGAGCGAGTTCTCCAAATTGTCCACAGAGAAACACCACGCATGGCCCAGTATCGCCAATGGTCTGCTCGCTAACGCATGGCGCGCGTTTTCCGCCTCAACGCTG
Organism: Burkholderia sp. AU31624; assembly: GCF_020420065.1. Lineage (NCBI taxonomy): Bacteria > Pseudomonadati > Pseudomonadota > Betaproteobacteria > Burkholderiales > Burkholderiaceae > Burkholderia > Burkholderia sp. AU31624. The sequence goes on along the minus strand of NZ_JAIZRT010000002.1, from coordinate 640,500 downwards.
ACGCGGTTCGTCGCAATCGCCTGATTGCGCCGGACGTAGCCATACCCCAGCCACGTGAACACCAGGAAAGCCCAAGCCAGGAAGGGATAACCAGCGACGCAAAACCAAAACCATAGCGTGTTCGTCGGACGGCCGGTCGGCCAGAGCATGATAGCCAGTCCCGCCCCCACGGCCATGACGAGCACGAGCAGAACCGTCCAGACGATGATCGAGACTTGAGGCGGAGGTGGGACATCGACCCGCGGCGGCACGCGCCTGAAATCAACTGGCATCGCTTACCGAACCCGAGCTCCGCTGGACAAGGCAATGAGTTCAGCCCCGCATCGCGTGTGATCCCCGTCGCGCGACAGCGGCGTGGCGCCATCCTTCAACCTGCCGCTGCCTTCGAAGATTTCGTTGTCACCGTGAATCAGACATGAAACCTTGTCGCCGATACGGGCAGCCCGGCGCCCCTTCACCTTGATGCGATCAGAGCCGGACAGAATCGTGCCGCCGTGGCTCGTAGCGTCACCTTCATATACGAGATTTTTCACCTTGAATACCTAGATAATAAATTAAAAATCGACGATTCAATTACGTGTGGAGCACGCACTCACGTCTTCACAACGAATTCATCTCCCGATAATATTTTCGTTCTTCTGACGATACCTTAACGCCATAAACCCCTGCGACAAGCTATATTTATTCACCAATACCGAATCACCTTGCACAAGGTAGGATCTGGTAACTGATGATTTATCGGATTTTTCATGGACGGTCCAGGCGCCGACTCAACTGGCGCTACGTGGATAGATGTGCCACTCCGGTCACCACAGGATCTTCTTCAGTTTGGCGGCATTTTCAGTGTCTCCATCCTTCCTCAATTGGACAAGTAGCTTCGAATAAGCGCTTCTGTTACCTGCATTCGGTGGGTCGCACGCGAGCAGATTGTCAACTGTGGTACCCTCTGCCAGATAGGCTAGGATTGGTGGCTGTGAAACTTGGTATCCACTTTTATATTTCGATGCGTAAACAGCATAGGTGTCGGTCGCATTAGGTGGATTATCGAAGATCGGTTCAATGTTGATGGACCACTGGTGAGGCGGGTGCCACTCTCCACCACAGACGGTATCCTGCGCCACATGCACAACGCAACCGTCCTTCATACGTACGAAAGCACACAGATACTCGGTATGCATAGACACACCGCTGGAATCGTCGAGATCTCCTTCGGCAGAAAAGCTCACAATCGAGTACTGCCTGTCCGGAGACAGACTGTCGGCGCCGGGCTTGTAAAATCTCAATCCCTCATCGAAGGGGCTAAACATCGTGCCATCTGGGCGCTTAAAGCGTAGCGATCGGTAGACGTTGCGCCCATCATTGGCATACTCTAAAACACTTGATTCACCCAACACACTTTCCTGAACCTGAACGCAGGCAGACAGCAATGCCAAGAGCATCAATATTGACTTATTAATCATTTTGGACTTCCATCACAGATCACGAAATTGGCGGCAACGTTATCGAGCAAACTCGAATTTTTCGCGCCCTCCATCTCCTGGCTGATGCAAAACATGGGTTGAATGATATTTTCCCGCGCCATTCTCAATGGACATTACCGAATTCGCGCAAATCTGCGATGCGTCGACGACACTCCCATTTTCCTTTGATACTAGATAACTATTGCCCCCATAGCCACGGAGTGCAAAGACAAGTAGTGCGGCACCTGCTGCGTGCAGCCTAAAAATATCCTCTCTCCTTCTCCTAGCACGCATCTCAATTGATCTATATTTCGCCCTAGTCATTGTTTGACAGGTTTGCCCAGTCTACCTCGCCAGTATTTCTTAACATCGGAAGCCGTTCTATATCTAAATTTCGACTCCGCGCCTTGGGCATATCCCTCGATTCCGGTCATTGAGTTGTCTTCAGAGATGAGCCTATTTTCAACCAACATTCCATCGTTATTAAAGAAATAGGCGTATACCTGGTAGAGTCGCCCATAAGTACCATCGCCGCGATTGTTTATATCCCACGTGACAATGGAGAACACATTAACGCGACCATGAATAGCCATAAAAAATATCGACTCAACTGCCGGCACCCCTCCTTCAATCGAATATCGAGCGAATTCGATTTTTTTACATCCACCCTTTATCGGGCGATATAAATCAAGAACGAGCGGATATTCGGCCGTGCCGTTTTCGATGGAAACCCTCGAACTCCCTTCCAACACCGACGCATCAAACACATTTTTCTTGGTATTTACCGGCGGGCAACCCGAGATAGCTTCAACTCCATTTGCATTAAGCGAGAGAAAGAGCGACATCACGCTCACCACTAACAACCTATAAATAACCATTTTACGCCACCTCCTTTTGTAACCCAAGAATTGGCGCCACGTTGTTGTAGGCCGTTAATCGCTCTGAATATCCGATCTTCCCGCCGTTTACCGCTTTCGAAACCGCGAGGACATTCCCAGAATCCGCAATTCCATTAACATTTTTAGTAACGGCCCAGAAAACAAAAGCAGATTCTATCCCATACTCCAAATCGCTAAGAACGAGATCTGGGTTTTCCACGAAGTCACGTTGATCATCCGGGAAGCGGCGATTATGCTCATCCATAAGAATCATGTAATTACTTTTAAATGTCGTCTGTATAAGACCTCTGCCGCGATATTTATACCCGTCTCCGGACTCCTCGTTTCCATTTTTATATCGATCAGCATAAACATAGCTAGCAAGATTTCTTGGATTATTTTCGTACTTGCTTGTTTCAGTCCACAATTTCTCCCGCCGTCGGCCGAAATTGCAAACAATATCGCCCGATACTTCGCTATACGCCTCCTTGCCTTTGGGAGCAGGATTACATCCGAAAATCCGCTTCATTTGCTTTGAAGAATATGAAAGTCCTTCTTCGACATTCTTAAAACTACTCTCGACAGCGATTTGCGAGAGAAAATGAGCAATTCTCTTTGGCGTAGTGACCCGATATCCTTTCGCGTACTTATTGAGTGCAGGAAGGATCTGCCTATGATAATTTTTACTGCCACGCGGATCAACTGCCGCAAGCATTTCGAGTGTGATAAATCCCAGTTCGAGTGAAAAATTCGCGATTAAGCCAATTGGATTGACATGAAATACATCGGGGGCAGGAAAACCTGGGACATGGGCCTTCAAGTCATCCCACCATGCAAGCTTATCGATCCGCTTCTGCTCTTCCTCGTGCTGCGGCTTGGGACCCGTCTGCTTCTCCAGTTCAGCAATCAGCTGCTTCCACTTCGACGGATTCGCCCACTCACTTTCGTGCTTGACAATCAACCGCGACGCCGCTTGCATTAGCCACGGGTATCCGCCGCGCTCCGTTTGCGACAGCGTGCATAGCTCGTCAACTGCGAGCTTGCCATCCCCTTTCGTGAACAGGGTGTCGTACACCTTGAGCATCACCGGGCTGAGATTCGAACGCGACGCATGGTCGGCAACATTCGCCCCGCTGGCATAGTCGACCCACTTCTGAGTCGTCGTGAAGATCGTGTGCGTCGGATCATGCGCATCTGCCAGGCACTGGAAGTCGATCCATTTCTGCGCGAATTCTCGCGTCACCCGGCCGCTCGGGTGGTTGAAGTCGCACACCCAGCCGTCGATCGATTGACCTTGTGCATTCACGCCCTCAACGTGCCACCAGTTCACCGGATGACCCGGATTGGGGTTTGGGTTCTGAGCGGCGACTCGTCGTTGGGGATCACGTGCCAATTCGACAAGCGAATACACCTGAACAGTGTCCGTTTTCCTCAACTGCGGGTCAGCGCCGGGGACAAATTTCTTGTCCTGGCGTTGAAACAGCACGGTGCCCGGTGCAATCCGAAGTATCGGCGGCTCGGAGGGCAGGCCCAATGCCGACCAGTCTTCCTTGTTCGGGCCGTGTTGATTGACCCACGCTCGACCTTGCTCCTGGAACGACTGAATACTGTCATCACAGAACACCTCGATGTGCGCCATCCTCGTGCCGGACGTGCATTCGTTCAGCGAATCGTAGCGACCGAGGTGGCCGATCGGGTCACCCGCTTTGATCGGGATCCCACCTCTGGTTCCTCGCGAGTCTCCCGACTGCCCCCCTTGTTCGGTCATGACGATCACCCGGTCGAACATCGAATCCGGGAAGATCTCCTCGACGAGCGGCCCACCGTTGTCCTTGCCCAGAAAAACCCAGCCGCCGACAGCACTGCTCGGCTCAGCGTAGCCGCCGGCCTCCGGTGCAAGCAACGACGCGCCATGCAGGTCCGTCACTTGCCCCCAGTTCTTCTCCCGCTTGCCGATGCTAACGCTCGCGCCCTGCGGCAGGATGCCAAGGATTTCGCCTCTCGGGTAGCTTTTGCGGACCCGCAACCCTTGCTCCGATGAATCCGGGACCTGACCGTTGCGACCGGCCGCAGGTTTGTCCTGCGCATGTTGCGTCACTCGCCATTGCCGCGGCCAGTACGCCGGCTTGGTCCGCTTCGGGAAATTGGCGTAGTCCTCCAGCGACATCAAGTGCATATACAGGCTATAGAACGTCAGCTTCGCGCCCCGCGGAAACTCCATCGTGTGCTGCACCAGAGCAAAGCCCGTACTGTACGGTGCCTGAACCGGTGATTCGCTTCCCGCCTCTCCGACTTCGCTGATCGGATAGGTTTTGTTGGCGCGAAATGCGATCAGCACGCCGTCGGCGATGCAGCGCAAGCCCGCGTCAAGATCCAGAGATTGTCCAGCGCCCGCCTCCGTGACATGAATGCCGCCATGCCACATCCCCTTGCGACTGACGAGATACGTCCCTGACGGCTCACGCTCGGCAAGCAGGCGGTAGATTTCGTGCTCATCCGTGAATTGTGCGGAAGCCTCATTCTTTCCCCTTCCCTTCCGCAGGAACGGAAAGGCGAACGGCAATGGCTTCAGCTTGGCCGGTGCCGGCGCGGGGGATTGCGGCTTTTTCGGTGCGGGTGGGTTTGCCATGGCTGTCCGTTATTCAGAAAATCCGAAGTTCGTTGCACTCCGCACGTCGTTGACGGGCGCCGCGGCCCAAGTCGGGAATTTGAAACTACCGCCGTCCGGAGCGTCGATCGTCAAATTTCCCTTAACCTCGATTTCTCCGGCCGGACTCCCGATAATGATCTTGCCACCCGAGAGCTTGATGTAGGCGCCCGATCCATCGCCGAGCGTGACACCTTTGCGGCCGGTGATGATTACTTCGCCATCCGACGAACTGACTGTCATGTCCTGCATCGACATAAGTTCCATCGCGTCGGACTGCGCTTGAACCTGAACCTTGCCCTTCGCAGCGAAGATGCGAATCCCGAGCTTCGCCGCAAAAAGTGAGATTGCCTCGCCCGCCGCCACCGCGATTCGCTTCATCACGCCGATGTCGAGTCCATCGCCGGCGGTCACGAACATTTGCTTGCGGGCGGCAAGCTGCATCTGTTGACCACTGACGATCCCGACACCATCGGGCGCTGTCGCAACAATGACGGGTTTCTGAAGCTGCTTGAGCTTTTGCTGGATCAGTACGCGCTGCTGATCGATATCAGCCTGGAGGGCTTTCGCCGCGGTTGCCGAGTCGTTAAGCGCATTCAGGATTTGTTCGGCCTGCTCGAGCGTCGTGTCGGCATCTTGCATAGCGAGCTGCTGGCCTGCGGCGCCGGGCTGCCCTTCCGCAGTCACCAACACCCCCTTCGATCCTCGAATCGCCGCCGGCCCGTCGGTACGCAACTCGGCACCCCGCCCGCGATCCTTGCGATCACCGTCGACCATGTGGCCGAGGTTCAGCTCACTCGTCTGGAACGGCGTCGTCAGATGGACGTGTTCGACACCTTCCTTGTCCTCCATTCGCAGCTCGTTTTGAGCTGCGGTGCGGATCAGATTCCGGGTGTGGTTCTGGCTGGTGACAAGATCCGGATGCAGGCTGTCGTGCATGGCCCCCATGATCAAGGGGCGGTCGGGATGACCCTGCGTGAAGACGAGCGCCACTTCCGCCCCGTCGATCAGCGGAAAGTGATGCCCATAGTTGTCGCCGCTGTACGGTTTCGCGAACCGCACCGGCCGGCTGGTGCCGCCTGGACTCCACTCATCGAGATCGAACGGCAGCTTGATCACGTACCAGCCCTGCTCCGTCAGGTACGCGTATTTGTAATCGCCAGGTGACGTAATCCGGGCCGGCAGGATACCGTCGATGGCCGGTTTCTCGATCGAGGCGACCGGCGCGCGCCATACGCGGTCTGACGGAATCCCCTCGAAAGTTACCCAGTACGACTGGTCGCGCCCGCCTTGCGACTCTACCGCCGTGACGAAAATCCCGTGCTTCGCGTCCGCCGGATGCGGTGCCAGCCGCATGACTTCGCCCGCTTCGAGCCAGAACGGATTGCCGGTACCCTTGAAGGTGATCTGGTTCGCCAGGTATTCCTCGTGACGCCGGCGGGCAACGCTCTTGCCCTCTTCCGGCGTCTCGTAGTGCTCGCCCCACTGGTAATCGATGCCGCTCGTCGTCTTGTCGTCGCGCGCGGCATTTTCCTCGACCAGCAGCGACACACCCGCCTCACGGTGGTTGTAATCGTGCAGGCGGACGGCTTCCGGCACGCGCCGGGTCCGCTTCTCGAGCGTCTTGATCGCGTCCATGCCCGAACTCTCGAGCCCCGAATCGCGCCGGTACGACACGGTGCGCTGCTTGCGCGCATAGGCGTCCAGATCGTCGCCAAACACGAGCACCGCATAATCCTTCTTCTGCTCCCAGCGAAACCAGAGCCCCTCTTCGGCGCAGATTCGCTGAATAAAGGAAAACGTCGTTTCGTGATACTGGGTCACGTACTCACGGCGCTTGTACTGGCCGCGCAACTGGAACCGGAAATCGACTCCGGCCCGGTAGCCGTAATGGCGCAGCGTGTCGGTCAGGATCTCTTCGATCGACTGCTTCTGGAACAGTCGGCTCGTCACGCCCCGGTTCAGATCGGCGAGCTTGGGCTCCAGACGGACCCGATAGTGTGTCTGATCGGCTGAGGTGTCGAGTTCGTCGAACTCCGTGATGACGCCGTGGATCGTATAGGCCTGCGGCATCTTGCTGAATTGCTCTGCGCCCTCGCCAAACATTCTGCGTAGATAGTCCATGTTCGGATCGACTGGCGCGGCGATGAATTTTGCCGGGCGGCCGACCATCTGCTCCATCGGAATACCGGCTGCCGGGCTCGTGAATTCGATATCGTAGCGGTACAACTCGCTCACCGCGTCCCGGCCCGCGAAGCGGAGCACGGACGTCGGCGCCGGATGCGGCGCCAGCTTCAATTCATAAGCCTGCGTAGGCAAAATCATCGACATCGACTCTCTCGGTTGCGCAACCACACGCCGCCGGGACAACAATCGTCACCCCGGCGGATCCTGCTCAAACGTCGGATCAGTTCTTGGCCTTCGGCATCTGCGACACGAGCGACAGCCCGATATCCATCCCTTCGACCTGGAAGTGCGGGACGATGAACAACTTGATCCGGAAGAAGCCCGGGTTGTCCTCGATATCCTCGACCGTGACCTTCGCCTCGCGCAGCGGATGCGACGCCTGCAACTCGTCGCCCGGATCCTTCATCTCGGTCACGAGCCCCTTGATCCAGTTGTTCAGCTCGAGTTCGAGCAGACGACGATCCTTGGTCGTGCCGATGTTCTCGCGCTGGATCAGCTTCAGGTAGTGCGCGATGCGCGACAGCAGGAAGATGTACGGCAGCCGTGCATTGATGCGGCTGTTCGCGGTCGCTTCCTTGGTCTCGTACAACGCAGGCTTCTGCGCCGAGTTCGCGGAGAAGAAACACGCAAAGTCGTGGTTCTTGTAGAACGACAACGGAATGAAACCGAGATTCGCGAACTCGAACTCGCGCGTTTCCGGGATCAGCACTTCGGTCGGGATCTTCGGCTGGTAGCCGGTGCCGAGGTCGTACAGGTGGACCGGCAGATCCTCGACCTTACCGCCCGCCTGCGGCCCGCGGATCTGCACGCACCAACCGTTGCTCACGAAGCTGCGCACCATGTTCGCCGCGAACGCGAACGACGCATTCATCCACAGGTACTTGTCGTGATCGGGGCCCTTGACGGCCTCCTCGTAGTTGAACGCCCGCACCGGCGCCGTGTCCTTGCCGTACGGCAGACGGCCGAGCACGCGCGGCATCGTCAGGCCCACGTAACGGGCGTCGTCGGTATCGCGGAAGCTCTTCCACTTGATGTATTCGGCGCGATCGAAGTAGTTGCCGATGTCCTGAATCGCCGCGACTTCCTCCATCGACTGCTTGCCGAAGAACGCCGGCCCGACCGAGCCGATGAACGGCATGTGCGCCGCGGCCGCCACCTTCGAGATGTTGCGCAGCAGTGCGACGTCCATCGGCGAATTCGCGAACTCGAAGTCGCTGATCATCGCGCTGATCGGCTGGCCCCCCGGCGTGTCGTATTCCTCGATGTACGTCAGACGGTACAAGCCGCTCTGGATGAGTTCCGGCGTATCCTCGAAGTCGCGCTGCAGCGCATCCTTCGACACGTCCAGCACTTCGATGCGCGCGTTCTTGCGGAAATCGGTGCGGCTCACGAGCATCTTCAGGCCGCGCCAGCGCGCTTCGAGCGCCTGGAATTCCGACGTATGCATCACCGCGTCGAGCTGACGGCCGATCTGCCGGTCGATCTGGCCGATGTGGAAGTCGAGCAGCGATTTGTCGAGGCGGTCCACCGGCTGGCTCGCCTTCGCGACGAGTTCGAGGAACGCGCCCATGCCGCGCGCGATCCGTTCGTCGGCCGATGCCTCGGACAGCATGTCGTTGTCGCGGAACGCCTCGAGCGGGCGCGCCTCGCTGATGGGCTTCAGGTTGATCTTGCTGCACAGCGACGCATAGACGCTGTCGATATCCCCGTGCGGGGCGTCCAGCACGACGGTCTCGGTCGCGCCGCTCTGCTGGGTTTCAGTGGGTTTCATCTCGGGTCCTGTCTGCGATCGAATCGCTACGATGTGGCGGAATGTGCTGAACGCGCGTTTTGCCCAGCGGCGTTCACGCATGCCCTTCCGGCTGCGTCGCGGCGGTCGCGATCTGGGCGAGCTCGCCGCGCAGCTTCGCGGACAGGCGATCGTCCTTCAGCACCTTCTCGAACTCGCGGCGGAATGTGCCGTTGTCGAGCAGATTCGATTTCAGATCGCGCAGCAGATTGCGCATCGCGAGAAGCGCCTGCAGTTCGGGAATCTGGCGCGCCACCTGCTCGGGTTCGAAGTCCTTGATCGACCGGAACGACAGGTTGACGGGCAGTTCCGAACCGTCACCGGCCAGCGTGTTGCCCGCGACGATCTTGAGATCGGGCGCGTAGTCGGCCAGCACCGCATCGAAGTTGTTCTTGTCGATGTTGACCTTCTTGCGCTCGGCCAGCGGCGCCTGTTCGCGCCCGGCGCTGAAGTCGCCCGCCACCAGCAGCTTCAGGGGCAGCTCGACCTTCTTCTGCGCCCCGCCCGTATGCAGATCGAGGGTGATCGACACCCGGCTCTTCGGGATCTCTCGCTGAAAGCTATCCAATTCGTTCTCCTTATCTCAGGAAGCTTGAAGACTCCGCGACACGCACCCACGACCACGGATGCTCCGTCGTCCGCATCGCCCATGCCGAACCCCGCAACGTGCATCGACGGACGACCGAGTCGGATATTCGCGGCCCGATATCCGACTCAGGCGGCAGAAAATATCACGGCCTTTATCAACGAGTAAACCCGAAACACAAAAAATCGGAAATTAACGACACGACAATTTTTCGAACATAAGACTTGTCCTATTCCCATGCGATCTATCAACGCACACCACGACGCCTTGACGCCACCCACAAACGATATCCAACTAATCCTTAAATTTTTCCTATGTCAATGATTTTTATACAATAAATTGCACACAAAAAACCAAGACGAATCTTAATAAAACAAATGCACATCATGATTCGACACATAAAAACCAAACCCACCCCATCAATCTCACAATAAACTCCCATTTATCTCAAATTAACCGAAACTATTTCCAACAAATTCTAATAGACCGGGGTATACGAAATCGCAAAACGATGTATAGAATCGGCGCCTCATAATTCCTGGATCATTACAACCACACCATGCGGATCGACAAACCGCTCTGGCATGAAGGGCTGATTCTTACGCAGCAGCATTTCCAGCAGCAGGAACGCTGGAACGGGTTCGCGCTGCAACAACTGGCTTCGGCGATTGCCGTTGAGCCGTGGGGGACGCTGAACGTCGACGTCGACGAAGAGGCTCTTGCCGCCGGTCGCCTGAAGCTCACCCGGCTGCAATTGCGCTTCCCCGACGGCACGCCGATCGACACGACCGTCGCCGATGCGTTGCCGCCCGCGCGCGACCTGACCAGCGAAATTCCTGTCGATGCCCAGACCATCGACGTGCTGGCCGCGCTCGCGCTGCCCGATGCGAACGGCAACAACTGCCGCTTCGACGAAACGGCGCTGGCCCGCCCGCGGCGCGCGTATCGCGAATTCGTCAAGGTGACAGACCTGAACGGCGCAAGCGAAACCGAAATCGCCGCCGAGCGCCACGCCGTCCGGTTGCTGTTCGGCTTCGAGTCGCACGCGGACGACACGGCATGCGCGATCGCACGACTGATACGGACGACGAGCGGGCAGTTCCAAGTCGATCGCCGATATGTCCCGCCTTGCCTGACGTTATCCGGTCACGCGCTGCATATCGAGCGCGTCCAACGGATCGCCGATATCCTCGCCGCCAAAAGCGCGATCCTCGGTGCGCGCCGCAGCGAGCGCATCGAGCAGGTGGCCGAATACGGCGTCGCCGACGTCCAGCTCTTCTGGCTCCTGAACTGCATTCATCAGGCGTGGCCGCAATTGCGCTTCCTCGCGTCGCACCCGGGGCAGCCGACCGATCGCCTGTACCAGGTACTCACCCAATTGGCCGGCTCGCTGACCACGTTCTCGACGCGTGTCTCGCTGACTGATATTCCCCCCTACGATCATGCGAGCGCCCATGACGTGTTCACAACGCTCGAATCGCTGATTCGCGATCTGCTCGACGCGATCATCCCTTCGCGTGTCGTCTCGATCGGGCTTTCGCATACGACGCCGACCACCTGGGTCGGACAGTTCCTCGACGAGCGCATCGTCGAGGGCGCGGCTGATTGGTATCTGTCCGTCAACGCCGCACTGCCGGCATTCGAGCTCGTCGAGCAGTTCCCGCGCCTGTGCAAGATCGGCGCACCGGACGACGTCCAACACATCGTCAATTCCGCCGTGGCGGGAATTCCGCTCAAGGCTGTGCAGCGGGTGCCCGGCGCCATTCCGGTCCGGCTGGACAACCACTATTTCGCGCTCGATGCGCACGACGCCGCGCATGCGAGGATGCTCGCCGCGCGTGCCTGCCAGATCTATCTGCCGGCGTCGGTTCCCGACGCGTCGATCGAACTCTATGCGGTGCTGCGCTGATGAATACCATCGTCTCCACGCGTCACGAATCCGCGCTGCTCGCCCGGGAGCCGTCGTCCGGTCACTCGCCTCGAGCGCCGATACGTGCGCTGCTGCGCGATACGGCGCTGCTCGTCTCTCACCTGTCGAACGGCGGTCAGGTCGACAACCATGAGAACCTGCGTCGGCAATGCCTCCGGCTCGTCGCCCAGTTCTCGACAGCGCTCGATGCGCAAGGGATTGCCGCTGACGTCCGGGACGATGCCGTCATCGCCCAGTGCGGGCTGATCGACGAAGCCGCCCTGCGGTATCTGCCGGCCGCCAGCAAGGGGGACTGGGAGTCCCGACCGTTGCAGGTCGACCGATTCGGCACGCACGACGCCGGCACGCGCATTTACGAACGGCTCGAGTTCCGGATGCGCGAACCCGCACCGAACGTCGACTTGCTCGAATGCTACGCGGCCGTTCTCGGCCTGGGATTCCGCGGCCGCTACGCCGCCCGCTCGGGCGCGTCGACAGACGCGCACGACGGCGAAGCGAAACGTCAGGCACTGATCGCCGCACTGGTGGCGCAGATAGATCAGTTGCGGCCGGCCACGCGGCCGGGCTTCGTCACCGATCGCTCGAACACGCGTCTGATCGACCGTCTCAGAAGCCTGTCGCCATGGGCGATCGCGGGAACGGCCTGCGTGATCGCGATACTCGTCTGGTTAGCGTGGGATCGCATCCTCGATGCGGAACTGGCACAACTCGTTCAGAAAGTGAAACGGCCGTGACTTCGGACACCACGCTCCCACCTGCCGCCACCCACGCCGATTCCGATGCGGCACGCGCGGCCCTGTCGGGCCTGGGCTATCCGCTACGCACGGTCGTGACGCTGTCCGCGGCACTGGCGCTGGCCGTCATCGGTTGGGTGTTGCCCGTCGATCGCGGCGTCATGTGGGGATGGGTGTCAATCGACGTCTTACTCTCCGTGCTGATCCTCTGGCGGCATTCGCGCAGATTGACGCGGGCTCGCGAACGGAACGTACACGTGATCGCGCAGCTCGGCGCAGCGACCGCCGACCTGCCCGTCGCTCTGCGCACGAGAATGCCGCTCGCCCTCGTCACCGGTGACGGCCTGCCGGCCTTGTTCGATCGCGATGCGGCAAGCTCGCGCTTCGTCCATGTCGGCGACGGTGCAATCTGGTTACGCGCAGATCGGCCCCAGGATCTCCCCCGGCTCGCCGTCGCGGTTCGCCAGTGGCGGGACGGCCATGCGCCGGATTGCGTCGTGCTGTCGGTCGCGCCGGGCCTTCATGCGAACGACGATACGCTGTCGCAGTCGCTGCGCGTGATCCGTCAGGCCGTTGCGGATGCGTCACGCATGCTCGGCACGTCGCTGCCGGGCTACGTCGCCCTCTATCAGCGACTCTCGAACGCGGATGCCGCGACGATGCCGGCGGCCGGTGAATCGGCGGCCCAGTGGTATGGCATGTCGACGGGATCGGCAATCGTCGATCTGCACTGCTTCGACGCCGCAATCGACGCGGCCGAGTCGGATGCGTTCCATGCCGACGGAAGCCAGGCGGTCGCGGCCCGCGCCGCCGGAATCGCCTCGATGATCGGGTGGAGCCGCCGTGTCGTGTTCGACCCGCTGACGGATCGACGCCAGCCCGCCTCGCCCTGGCCGCTGTTCGGCGCCGGCTGGATCGACCATGGCCCGGCAACGGGCCCCGGCAAACCGTGGGAACGTGAAGTACGCAGCCTGACGGGTATCGCTCCCGCTGCCCTGCCTGCGTCGCCGCTGCCCTGGCCCTTGCCGCAGCCGCTGATCGACGCGACGCCACGCCGGTCGTGGCGATCGCCGCGCATCACCGCCGTCGCGCACGTCATTGCGATCGTTGCCTGTGCTGCGATCGCCGCCATCTGCGGCGCCGGGAAGAACAACGAGGCGTTGATGGCTCGCATCGGCGAGCACCTCGAACGCTACAACGGTATCCCTGCCACGCAGGACGCGGCAAAACGCGACGCGCTCCGAGTCCTTGCGTCGGATCGCGATCAGCTCGACCGGTACGCGCGTGTCGGCGTTCCGCTCCGGCTGTCGTTCGGCACTTATCACGGTACACCGCTGCTGCCGGTCCTCAACGAAGCCATCGCCTCGTATGAACCGCCCCTACCGCCGCCCGCCGTCGTCACGCTGGACAGCATGTCGCTGTTCGACAGTGGCAAAGCGCAGCTCAAGACGGGCACCACGCGCGCGATGGTCGATGCGCTCGCACTGATCAAGGCGCATCCCGGCAAGCGCGTGCTCGTCGCCGGCTATGCGGACGATCAGGGCCGGCCCGATCGCAATCTGAAGCTGTCGATCGATCGTGCGTCGGCCGTGCGCGACTGGCTCGTCGAGGCATCCGGCATCCCACCGACACAGTTCGCGATCCAGGGCTATGGCGATACGCGACCGGTCGCGGATAACGCCACACCGGAGGGGCGAGCAAAGAATCGTCGGGTCGAGATCACGCTCGTTCCCGATACGCCGGTGCCTGCCGTCCCGACCGGTGCCGCGAAGTAATACGCGTTTGGGTTCCCGAGGCGGTCGCCTCGGGTTTGTCAACGCCGGAATCCGATTCCGGCGATTCGTAGTACGAAGAAGAAGGAGTGAACAAATGGCAATTCCGGCCTACATGTGGCTCAAGGACGACGGCGGTGCGGACATCAAGGGTTCGGTGACCGTCCAGGATCGCGAGGGTAGCGTCGAACTGGTTGCATTCGATCACGGTGTGCACATTCCGACTGACGGCAATACGGGCAAGCTGACCGGCACGCGCGTGCATAAGCCGATCACGCTGACGAAGGAGACGGACGCATCGACGCCGTACCTGTACAAGGCTGTGACGAGCGGCCAGACGCTGAAGTCGGTCGAAATCAAGTGGTACCGGATCGACGACGCGGGCAAGGAGAAGGAATACTTCAACACGAAGCTCGACAACGTGAAGATCGTCGCGGTGAAGCCGAAGATGCTCGACATCAAGAACCCCGACTACGAGAAGCACAACCATCTCGAAGACGTGGAACTGCGTTACGAGACGATCACGTGGGCGTACAAGGACGGCAACATCATCCACAAGGACACCTGGAACGAACGTTCCTGATGTGCTGACCGGCTGGCGGAATCCGGCGCGCGTGCGCGACAGGATTCCGCCGCTTTGGGCGCCCGCCCGCTTCCCTTCCTGATCCGCTACCGACATGACGCCGCCTCTCCGGGACGCCTCCCATCTCATTCGTCGCCTCAATCCCCACTGCACACGCGCGCTCGAGGCCGCCGCGAGTCTTTGCCAGACCCGGCTCGCCGACGAAATCGCGGTCGAGCACTGGGTGCTGAAGCTGATCGAAGCGGACGACGGCGACATCCCCGCCCTTCTGCGACACTACGACCTCGATATCGATGCCGTCTGGGATGCCATGATCGATGTGATCGACCGCATGCCACGCACGTTGCGCGGCATGCCGTCGCTGTCGCGACAGCTCGCCACCGTGATCGAGGATGCGTGGGCGCATGCAATGGCCGACGATCCCGGCGCCACGATTCGCTCCGGGCATCTGCTGCAGGCCATCGTCGATGCGCCATACGTGCTGCGCACCCAGCGGGCGTGGCCACTGCTGTCGATCTCCAGCGTGCAGATCCGGCGCGTGCTGCCCCGGCTCGGACGACGGTCCTGCGAAAACGCAGTGGACGAACCCGTATCGACACACGAAACCGACCCGGTCGACAGGTTGCCCACCGAAGGAACGACGACGTCGGCCCCCGCCGCACCACACCCGCCCGCGCGCGCGCGCGAGCATGACGCGCTCGCCCGCTTCGCACTCGATCTGACCGAAAAGGCGCGTCGTGGCGAGATCGACCCCGTCTTCGGACGCGACCGCGAGATCCGGCAGATGATCGACGTGCTCGCGCGCCGCCGCAAGAACAATCCGATTCTGGTCGGCGAGCCGGGCGTCGGCAAGACCGCGCTCGTCGAAGGGCTCGCCTTGCGCGTGGTCGGCGGCAGTGTGCCTGACACGATCCGTGGCACGCGCATCCTGACGCTCGATCTCGGCTTGCTGCAGGCCGGGGCCGGCGTGAAGGGCGAATTCGAGCAACGACTGAAGAACGTGATCGACGAGGTACGCGCTTCGACGACGCCCATCCTGCTGTTCATCGACGAAGCGCATACGCTGATCGGCGCGGGCAACGCGGCGGGCGGCGCCGATGCGGCCAACCTGCTGAAGCCGGCGCTCGCGCGCGGCGAGTTGCGCACGATCGCGGCCACCACGTGGGCCGAATACAAGGAATACTTCGAACGCGATGCCGCGCTCGAGCGGCGCTTCCAGGTCATCAAGGTCGACGAACCCGACGACGAAGCTGCCTGCCTGATGCTGCGCGGGCTTGCGAGCCGCTACGCGAAGCATCACGACGTCCACATCCGCGACGAAGCGATCGTCGCGGCCGTGCGGCTGTCGCGCCGCTACATTCCAGCCCGGCAGCTGCCGGACAAAGCCGTCGACCTGATCGATACGGCCGCCGCACGCGTGAGGATGGCGCTCGACGTACCGCCTGCGGAACTGCAGCAGGCGCGCGCCACACTGGAGGCGCTCGAACTGGAGCGCGCCGCACTCGATGCGGACGCCAGCGCCGGGATCGTCGACATCGCCGAGCGGCGCGCCGCGATCGACAGGGAACACGAAGACATGCGCGACACCGCCGATGCGCTGCTCGGCCAGTACGCGCGGGAACAAGAACTTGTCGGCAACTTGCGCGCCCTCCGTGGCGCAACCGATCAGGCGCCCGACCCGGCAGCCGTTTCCAACGCGCTCGACGCGTTATGGACCGCTCAGGGCAAAGCACCCATGATCTCTGCCGACGTCGATGCGCAATCCATCGCGCGAGTCGTCGCTGAATGGACGGGCGTGCCGGTCGGCAATCTCGTCGAGGACGAATTGCGCAGCCTGCTCGCGCTCGAAGCGGCGCTCGCCGCACGCGTGGTCGGACAGGATGATGCGATCGGCGCGTTGGCCGAGAGCCTGCGCACGGCCAAGGCAGGCCTGAAAAGCGAACGTGCGCCACTCGGCGTGTTCCTGCTGGCAGGGCCGTCCGGCGTCGGCAAGACCGAGACCGCGCTGGCGCTCGCCGATCTGCTGTTCGGCGGCGAGGCCGCGCTGACGACCATCAACCTGTCCGAGTACCAGGAAGCGCACACGGTGTCGCAACTCAAGGGCTCGCCGCCCGGTTACGTCGGCTATGGACGCGGCGGCGTGCTGACCGAAGCAGTGCGCCAGCGCCCGTACAGCGTCGTGCTGCTGGACGAGGTCGAAAAAGCGCATCGCGACGTACTCGACATCTTCTATCAGTTGTTCGACCGGGGCACGATGCGCGACGGCGAAGGGCGCGAGATCGATTTCCGCAACTGCGTGATCGTGATGACGTCCAATCTCGGCAGTGTGGAAATCGACGACGCGACAGCCGACGGCGCGTCGATTACGCAGGCAGGCCTGCGAGAGGCCATTCACTCGCAACTGGTCGCGCACTTCCAGCCGGCGCTGCTCGCACGCTTCCAGACGCTCGTCTACCGGCCGCTCGACGCCGCCGCGCTCGCGTCGATCGTGCGCATCAAGCTGGGCAAGATTGCCCGGCGCCTCCATCGGCAACATGCCGTGACACTGACGTACGCCGACGACCTGATCGAATCGATCGCGCAACGCTGCGTGTCGCGGCAATCCGGCGCACGCAGCGTCGACGCGTTCCTCAATCAACGCGTGCTGCCGGTTGTCTCGCACGAACTGCTTGCCCGGATGGCTGAAGGGGTCACGCCGAGTGAAATCCTGCTGTCGGCAGCGCCCGACGGTACGATGACAATCGATTTCACCGACGTACCGCGGGCCATCAATGAAGGCGCAGGCCAACGGAGCCATCGATGACCGCCGGCCCGTCCCTCTACGACATGCTGCTTGGCCAGATCGGCGGCGAACCGATCGGCGCATACGACGACCGCACACTCGAATGCCTGAGCGTTCAGCAGAACGTGCGCCGCATTCTCAACACGCGGGCAGGCGCGCTGAAACACCTGCCCGACTATGGCCTACCTGACCTGACGAACATCTACAAGGCTCTGCCCGCGTCGTCGCATTTGCTCAAGCAGCAGATGGAGGCGACGCTGCTGAAGTACGAGCCACGCATTCGCGCGATCGACGTCGGAATCGTCGATAACCGCGATCCGGGCATCCTCGTCAGCTTCGAGATGACCTGCCACCTGAAGAACGCGGGGCTCGTGCGTTTCGGCACTTACTTTGAACCGCCCGGTCGCCTGCGCATCGAACGGTACGTCGCCCGCTCATGATCACGCGCGATCAGCCCTCGTGCGCCAGATGCACCGCATACCCCGCCTTCCCCGGCACGATTTCTTCCTTCAGCGTCAACGCCGGAATCTCGTAATCGCCCGCATTCTGCCGCCGGAACGGAATCGGCTGCGTGGTCCACAGTTCATCCAGACGCTTGCCGAGCGCCGCACGCGTTTCGTCGAAGCGCGCGTCGTTCATCTTCCCCGTCCGGTAGATCACGAACGGCGGCAGCACGTCGAAGCCCGGGTAATACAGCATCCCGTGCTGGATCGGGAACAGCACGTCGTCGATCGGCCCGTTGATGCCGCGCGGGCTGTAATGCGACTCCCACCCGCCTGCCGTGACGATCACCATCGCGCGCTTGCCGGCAAGCGAACCTTCGCCATAGCGATCGCCCCAGTGCGTATCGGAATGCTCGCCCACGCCGTAAGCGAAGCCGCATGCATACACGCGCTCGAACCAGCCCTTCATGATCGCCGGCATCGAGAACCACCACAGCGGGAACTGCAGGATCACCGCGTCGGCCCACTTCAGCTTCTCCTGCTCGCGTGCGATGTCTTCGCTTTGCGTACCCGCCGCGAACGCGCGCTTCGAGTCGAGCGACGGATCGAACCGCGCATCGGGCGCACGATCGGTCACGTCGTCCGCGTCGAACGCCGCCTTCCAGTTCATCGCATACAGGTCGGTCAACTGCACCGTGTGGCCGGCCGCTTCGAGATGGGCGACGGAGAAGTCGCGCAATGCGCCGTTCAGCGAACGCGGTTCGGGATGGGCATAGACGATCAGCACATTCATGTTCGGTACTCCGTTGATTGAATGACTGCAGGATGCCGCCGCCAACGGTATATTTGAAATGAATTCCTGATATTCCAGGTATAGCCATGAACAATCTCAGACGACTCGATCTCAATCTGCTCGTCACGCTCGACGTGCTGCTCGCCGAGCACAACGTCACGCGCGCGGCCGAGAAACTGAACATGTCGCAGCCGTCGGTGAGCGTGCAATTGCAGAAGCTGCGCGACGTGTTCGGCGATCCGCTGCTGCTGCCGGGGCCGCGTGGAATGCGGCCGACCGCGCGCGCGGAAGCGCTGCGCGAACCGTTGCGCGATGCGCTCGAAGCGGTCGAGCGCGCGGTCATTCCGGCCACGCCGTTCGATCCCGCGACCGCGACGAACACGTGGCGCGTGGCCGCGACCGACTACGGCGAATCGACGATCGTGCTGCCCGCGCTGAACACGCTGCGTTCGGCCGCGCCCGCCACGCGCCTCGCCGTGGTCGAGCTGGTACCGCCGCGCATCGAGCAGGACACCGAACGAAACGGCATCGATCTCGTCTTCCATATGACCGAAGCGTCGCCGCCCGGCATGCGGCGCTTGCCGCTGTTCGCCGAGCGTTACGTGCTCATCGGCCGTGCCGGGCACCCGAAGCTGAAGCGGCGCCCGACGCTCGCGCAGTTCGGCACGCTCGAGCACGTGATCGTGTCGCCCGACGGCGGCGGCTTCTTCGGCGTGACGGACGAAGCGCTCGCGAAGATGGGCGCCACGCGGCGCGTCGTGCTGTCGGTGCCGCATTTCCTGTTCGTGCTGTCGGCCGTGGCGAGCACCGATCTCGTCGCAATGGTGCCCGAGCGGCTGGTGCGCGACGTGCCCGCGCTGCGCGTGGTGGCAGCGCCCGTCGACGTGCCCGGCTATGAAATGTCGATGCTGTGGCACGAACGCGTGCATCGCGATCCGGCGCATCGGTGGTTGCGGGAGACGATCGCGGCAGCGGTGTAGATCGGTCGCGTGCCCGGGGCGGCCGCCCGCTTCGATCGCCGTCGCACGAAATCCTTCATCCGGGGCTTGAAACCGCGCCAAACACTGTATATATTTACAGTGCTTTTGCACCATTTGACCCGAATTCCGTCATTCACAGACGAACGGACTTTTGTGAGGCGACCATGTTCCAGGCATCCGCATTCGATCCCGAGCAACCCGGCTTCAACCCCGTCCACTTCGAGCGCGCCGCGCAGCGGGCGGTCGTCGATCTGCAGCGTGTCGCGGGCGGCCCCGCGCAGCGGGCGCTCGGCCTCCGGCGCCGCACCCATCCCGCGGCCGTGCGCACGATGAGCTGGCAGGCGCTGCTGAATGTCGAAGAGCTGGCATTCTCGAATGCCGGCTTCCTGAGCCGCAACGACCCGGCCGTCGTCGACGCGTTCATCCGGCTGCGCGACAGCCGCCTGGTCGCCGCGGATGTCGAGGAACCGGTCGACTGGCGCCGCGACGATGACGACCTGCCGGCCATCTACCTGATCGTCAAGGCGATGCTGGAAGCGGAAGAGGAAGAACGGGCCGAAGCGGCCTGAGCCGTGTGATGGCCAATCGCCGTCACGGTCTGTCGGGGTAGCGCCGCCACGTTACGTGGCGACGCGGCCGGCGTTGCGGCTCGTTTCAGTCCTGCGCCGGCGAATCGGTGCAGCAGACGGTGAGCCACGAACGGCCGCGCAGGCGGATCATCGCCACGCGGCGTACCTTCTCGGGTGGCCGTCGCAGCGACCGTCCGTTACAGCCGCGCGGCGAGCCGCGAGCCCTGATCGATCGCGCGCTTCGCGTCGAGTTCGGCGGCCAGTTCCGCGCCGCCGATCAGGTGCACCGAGCGCCCGGCCGCCTGCAGCGGCGCGAGCAACGCGCGCTGCGGCTCCTGCCCCGTGCAGAGCACGATCGTGTCGGCCTCGATCAGTTCGTGATCGGTGCGCTGCTCGCCGTATGACACGTGCAGCCCGCGCGCATCGATCAGTTCATAGTTCACGCCGCCGATCATCTTCACCTGCTTCATCTTCAGCGTCGCGCGGTGAATCCAGCCGGTCGTCTTGCCGAGCCCCTTACCGAGCGGCGCGGCCTTGCGCTGCAGCAGCGTCACTTCGCGCGCGGGCGCCGTCACCTGTGCACGCGTTACGCCACCGCGCGTCGCGGCCGGGTCGGTCACACCCCACTCCGCCTTCCACTCTTCCAGATCGAGCGCCGGCGATTCGCCCTCCTGCACCAGATACTCGGCGACATCGAAGCCGATCCCGCCGGCCCCGACCACCGCGACACGCCGGCCGACCGGCTGCTTGCCCGCGAGCACGTCGATGTAGCTGAGCACGTTCGGCCCGTCCTGCCCCGGGATCTTCGGGTCGCGCGGCGCGACGCCGGTCGCGAGCACGATCTCGTCGTAGCCGCCCGCGATCAGGTCGCTCGCGTCGACGCGGCGGTTCAGGTGCAGGTTCACGCCGGTCAGCTCGACCTGGCGGCCGAAGTAGCTCAGCGCTTCATGAAACTCTTCCTTGCCCGGAATCCGCTTCGCCATGTTGAACTGGCCGCCGATCTCGGCCGCGCCGTCGAACAGATCGACCTGATGGCCGCGCTGCGCGAGCACGGTCGAGCATGCGAGCCCGGCCGGCCCCGCGCCGACCACCGCGATGCGCTTCGGCTGCGCGGCGGGCGTGTATTTCAGTTCCGTCTCGTGACACGCGCGCGGGTTCAGCAGGCACGACGCGATCTGGTTCTTGAACGCGTGATCGAGGCACGCCTGGTTGCAGCCGATGCAGGTATTGATCTCGTCGGCACGGCCCTGCGCGGCCTTGACCACGAACTCGGCATCCGCGAGCAACGGGCGCGCCATCGACACCATGTCCGCGCAGCCGTCCGCGAGGATCTGCTCGGCCACTTCGGGACGGTTGATCCGGTTGGTGGTCACGAGCGGAATGCCGACCTCGCCCTTCATCTTCTTCGTCACCCACGCGAACGCGCCGCGCGGCACCGACGTCGCGATCGTCGGCACCCGCGCCTCGTGCCAGCCGATCCCCGTGTTGATGATGGTCGCGCCCGCGCGCTCGACGGCCTTCGCGAGCTGCACGGTTTCGCTCCAGTCGCTGCCGTCCGGAATCAGGTCGAGCATCGACAGCCGGTAGATCAGGATGAAATCGCGGCCGACCGCTTCGCGCGTACGCTCGATGATCTCGATCGGCAGCCGGATGCGGTTCTCGTACGAACCGCCCCACTGGTCGGTCCGCTTGTTCGTATGCATCGAGATGAACTGGTTGATCAGGTAGCCTTCGGAGCCCATGATCTCGACGCCGTCGTACCCGGCCTCACGCGCGAGTTTCGCGCAGCGAACGAACGCGCGAATCTGCCGCTCGACGCCGCCTGCGCTCAGTTCATGCGGCGCGAACGGCGAGATCGGGGACTTGATCTTCGACGGCGCGACCGCGAACGGGTGATAGCCGTAGCGTCCCGTATGCAGGATCTGCAGCGCGATCTTGCCGTCCTCCGCGTGCACGGCCTCCGTGATCTCGCGATGCCGCCGCGCGGCGGCCGACGTCATCAGCGTGCCGCCGAACGGCTTGGTCCAGCCGGCCACGTTCGGCGCGAAACCGCCCGTCACGATCAGGCCGACGCCGCCGCGGGCGCGTTCGGCGAAATATTCGGCGAGCCGCGGCAGCGTCTTGCGGCTGTCCTCGAGGCCCGTGTGCATCGAGCCCATCAGCACGCGGTTCTTCAGCGTCGTGAAGCCGAGATCGAGCGGGGCCAGCAGGTGGGGAAAGGTCGTGGTCATGATGAGCGTGCCGATTCGTGCCAGTAAGCGATGCGTGACATCGTAGGCGCGCGCCGCCTTGAACGTGAGGGGGCAAACAGCCATAATGCTTGTCATTTCCGGCCAAGACGACATGACTTCCGCTCTCGCCAAGGACCGCCTCGGGCTGCGCCGGCCGACGATTCCGGTCGCCTATACACGGCTGTTGCTGCAGGCGCTGGCCGCACGCGGCGTCGATCTGGCCGCCGTGCGCGCCGGCACGGGCCTGCGCGATGCGGTATTGGCCGAACCGGACGCGCGCGTCGCGCCGTCGCAATGGGGGCGGCTCGTGCTCAATGCGATCGAGATCGGCGGCGATCCGGGCATCGGGCTCGCGTTCGGGCTGCTGCTGAAGCCGACCGTGCACGGCTTCCTCGGCTACGCGACGCTGACCGCGCGGGACATCCGGGAAGCGCTCGCCGTCACGCAGCGCTACTTCCGGATGCGCAATCGTCAATATCGGCTGACCTATGAAGAAGACGAACACGGCGCGACGCTCGAACTGCACGGCGTGCAGGCCAGCCCCGTGCTGCAGCATCACGTGATGTTCGAATTCGTGCTGACGGGGCTCGCGCAGAACATCTCGCAATGGGCCGGGCGCACGGCACCGCCGATCCGGCTGCAGTTCGCGTGGCCGGAGCCGCCCTATTTCGCGCGCTATCGCGATCAGTTGCCGCCGGTCGAATTCGGCTGCACCGCCAACGCGCTGTGGATCGCGCGCGACGTGCTCGACTGGCCGCTGCCGCTCGCCGACGAAGTCGCACACCGGCAGGCGCTCGTGCAGGTGGAGCGCGAGTATGCGCAGGTGCGTCAGGAGGAAGGCGATCTGGTCGAACGCGTGCGCGCGGAGCTGGCACGCGGGGCTGGCGATTACCCCGGACCGGAGACGCTCGCCGACGCGCTGCTCGTATCCACACGCACGCTGCGGCGCCGGCTCGAGGAAGCCGGTTCGAGCTATCGGCAATTGCTCGATGAAGCGCGGTTTCGCGACGCGAAGCAGTTGCTCGCCGCGTCGGATCTCGACCTGAAGACGATCGCCGAGCGGCTGCAATTCACCGACCCGGCGAATTTCACGCGCGCGTTCCGGCGCTGGGCCGGGCAGACGCCGAGTGCGTATCGCGAAGCGGCTGCCGGGTTGACGGGACAGACGCCGGACAGCGCACGCTAGTCCGATTCGGTCGTCGCATCCAGGCTCGTCGACGCACGCGCCGTCAGGACTTCGACGAACATCCCGACGAGCGGCTCGACGACGGGCTGCGTGGTCGGGCCCTCACCGATCACCGCGACTTCGGACGCGGGCAGCGCCGGCCATTGCGCGGACGTCGGCAGGATCTTCATGCCGGGCTGCAGGAACGACTTGCCCAGCGCGGTGACGCCCAACCCACCCGCCACCGCGGCCTGCACGCCGGCGAGATTGCTGGCCGTGCAGCCCACCGACCATTCGCGGCGTGCCGCATCCAGGCTTTCGGTCATCACTTCGCGATAGGCGCAAGGCGGCGGCATCATGACGAGGCGCGCAGGGCGGCCCGGGTCGTTCCGGTAGTTTTTCGCGGCCAGCCACACCAGCGGCTCGCGCCAGATCACGCGGCCGCGCAATGGCGTGCCTTCCTGCTTCTGTCGAGCGAAAACCACGTCGAGCAGGCCGGCCCGATGCGCGCCGGCGAGTTCCGGGCTCGATCCGGTGACGAGTTCCAGCTGGACGGCCGGGAAGCGCTCGCCGAAGCGCGCCAGGATGTGCGGCAATTGTGCGTGCACGAGATTTTCGGAGACGCCGAGCCGCAACCGTTCGACTTGCGGCGGCTCCCGCCATTCGTGCATGAACGCGTCATACTGCGCCAGCAACCGCCGCCCGCCGGCGAGCACGCGCTCGCCTTCCTGCGTCAGCCTCAGCGAGCGGCTCGTGCGCTCGAACACGCGCACGCCCAGCGTCTCCTCGAGCCGCAACACCTTCTGGCTGACGGCCGATTGCGAACGGCCGACGACATCGGCAGCCACCGTGAAACTGCCCGTCTCGGCCACAGCGACGAACGCGTGCAGCAAATCCAGATCCAGCATCGTGCCCCATCCATTCGATAATCTTCTAGATCCAAGAAAGATTATTCGTTTGTCATCTTGTTCGCAAGTTCACACAATGACAGCCTGTCAGCCGGACTCGATCGTGAATCGCGGCAGGCAACGGATCAATGACGCTGTTTCAACGGAGCAGGAAGATGAGCAAACGCAATTCGGTCGAGATCGTCGAGCACTTCTGGCGGGAAGTCTGGCAGGCGCGCAACCCCGACGCGGTGGACGCACTCGTCGCCGAGGATTTCGCGATCACGTCGGGTGGCGTGGTCATCCGCTCGCGCGCGGCATTCAAGACGTGGGTCGCGGCGTTCCTCGCGAGCATCGACGACTTCCGGTTCGAAGTCGTCGAAACGTTCCAGAACGAAGCCGGCGACCGCGTCGCGAGCCGCTGGCGCGTGACGGGGAAGAACAACGGGTTCATGGGATCGGCGCCGTGCGGGTCGCCCATCGACATGACGGGCACGGCCGTCTGGCACGTGCGCGACGACGGGCTGCTTCAGCACAACTGGGTCGAACGCAATGCGCTTGAGGTGCACCGGAGCCTGAAGGGCGCGCAGTTGTAACGCTCGGGTGCGGCGAGCACGCGCTCGCCGTGCCGTACTCGGATCGATCAGGCCGAATGCGCCGCGTCGCCGAGGTCAATCCGCGCGCCGCCATCCCCCTCTCCCGCTTCGATCCGCACCTCCCCCGTCGCGGCGGCAATCGCGTCGTACACGTCGTCGGTCACGCACACCACCGGCACCGCGATCGCATACAGCTCGGCCGCCACGATCGCGCCGATCGAGATGATCAGGTCGCGCTCCTTCAGCACGATCGCGACCGGCCCGGTGCCGTTGCGCACGGCTTCCGCGAGCACGCTGCTGCTCGAACTCGAGCCCTTCGCGTGCGGCATCACCATCACCTTGCCCGCGAGGCTCGCGCCGGCCTGCGGATGGCCGCGATCGACGATCTTTCCTGCGCCCGAGTCGTAGCCGCCCCAGAAGCTGAGCGGCTTGTCGAGCACGAACGGGCGCGCGCATGCGCTGCCCGGCACGAGCGTGTCGCCCGTCATCATCTTCCCCGTCGGGTCAGTCATCGAATCGCACCTTTCCTTCGTACGCCGAACGCACGCATTCGCGCATGCTGCCGTACGCGACCGTCACGCCGATGTTCGCCGGCGCATACGATGCCCATTTCCCCGAATTGGTCATCACGAGCCCCGACAGTTGCTTCATCACCGGCGTGATGTACGTGCAGGTATCGACGACGATCTGGATGCCGCGTGCAGCGAATTTCTCCGCGAGGCCGGCCTCGTCCAGTTCCCACAGGATGAACCGGCTCGTGTTCACGTAGAAATCGCAGGCCGGCTGGCCGTCGAACGCATCGAGCAAGGTATCAAGCGTGCGAAATTCGGCCAGCGAGAAATGCGGTGTGCCGAGCGCCACCGCGACGAGCGCATCGCCGGCCGCGCCGTGGTTCAGCGTGCGGCGAATCTCGTCGAGATCGGCCATCGCGACATCGATCGTGCGTTGCGCCGCTTGTCCATGCAGTGCGGCGTCGAGCGTGGGTGCTTCGGGCGTCACGCCGACCGCATGGAACAGCGCAACGGCCCCGCTCGACGCGGCGGCCGCTCCAAGCGCCTTGAGTTCATCTTCCGTGGTGTCCGCCGGCAGCCCGACGATCGCCGGCACGACCGCGCCCGCGATTCTGCCGATCAGCAGCCCGAGCGCGGCGAAATAGATGTCGCGCGACAGCAGGCGACTGAAATCCGGTGCGTTGAACACGATCCGCGCGGCGCGATTCGCTTCGACATGCAGCCCCGCATACGGCGCACGCCCGGTGATCGCGGCAGCCAGGTCGAGAAAATCGCCGTACCGGCTCGTCCGCGCACCGAGCACCGAATTCGCGAACACGATCGCGTTCGATTCGGCCCAGGCGATCTGCTCGCCTTTCGCGGGACGGTTCTTCAGTTGATAGGGCGCGCACGTGAAACTCGATTCGCAGCCGAGTTGCAGATGCGCGTCCATCAGGCGCTGCGCATCGCGCTGGATCGTGCGGTCGCCGTGGTACAGCTCGGGATGGATCAGGTCGAGCGACCCGACGTTCAGCGTGGTCGGCACCGCGACCTTCGCGCCGGTGTCGACGAAATACTCGACGAAGTCGAGGCTGGTCTGGCCGTGGTAAAGGCAGCCGTCGATATGGGCGGACGTGATGTCGATCAGGTGCGGCGCGGACATCACGTGCGCCGTGCGCGCGACGATCCGCATCGCGCGCGCGACGCCCTCGCCGAAATCCCCGCGCAGCATGGCGCTGTCGCGGTCACTCAACTGCAGCATCGATCGCTCCTCTGACGCGTGCCGGCGGCGCCGGCCCGTGAAATCCGTCAGGGGACTCTACAACTGGAAATAAAAACTGTCCAGATCGCCATCGATCCGGACATTTTCAAAAACCAATTTCCGCTATTGAGCGCCACTGAAGCAACCAATGGCTAGAATTCCGCTCCAGTTTGCCGCCAGCCCGCCGCCTAGCGTTCCGCGGTCACGCTGAACAGTTCGTCGCGCAGCGCCTTCGCGCGATCGCGGCCGAACTGCGTCTCGAATTCGTCCTGCGCGGCCTGCCAGGCGACTTTCGCTTCAGCGAATGTGCGCTCGCCCAGCTTCGTGAGGCTCAGCGCATGCGCGCGCGTGTCGTGCTCGGACGCGGCCGTCGCGACGAACCCGTCGCGCTGCAGCGGCTTCAGTGCGCGCAGCAGCGTCGTGCGGTCCATCACGAGCGTATCGGCGAGTTCGCTCATCAGCAGGCCGGGCTGGCGCGTCAGGTTCGCCATGATCGAGAACTGGGCGGGCGTGACCCCAACCGGGGCCAGATGGCGCTCGTACAGTTGCGTGACAAAGCGCGCCGCCTGACGCAGCGCGAGGCAGTTGCACGCCTGGGCAATCGAGGTGTCGTTCATGTTTCGCAATTTATATGTGCATATGCATAAAGTCAATGTACACTCCGCCGTAACCAGGCCGGCGGCCGGCCCTCGCGTCAAGGAGACGGACATGGACTACATCGACAAGCTGCGGATTTTCCGGTCGGTGGTGGAAATGCGCAGCTTCACGCGCGCCGCCGACATGCACGGGCTCGCACGACCGGTCGTGTCGCGCGCGGTCGCGGATCTCGAGGCACGCTTCGGCAGCCGGCTGCTGCACCGGACCACACGCCAGGTGTCGCTGACCGAAACGGCCGAGCGCATCTACGAGCGCTGCGCGGCCGTGCTCGACGAACTCGACTCGCTCGAAGCGGAAGCGCAGTCGCCGACGCGCGAGCCCGAAGGCCTGCTGCGGCTCGTCGCGCACACGACGGCCACGCTGAACCGGCTGGTGCCGCTGATCGCCGGCTTCAAGGCCGCGCACCCGAAGGTACGCCTCGACGTGACGCTGACCGAGCGCCCCATCGATCTCGTCGGTGAAGGCTACGACATCGGTATCGTCGTACCGTACATGCTGACGAACGAATCGACCGTCGTGCGGCTGATCGAGCGGATTCCGCTCGTGATCGTCGCGACCCCCGCGTACCTGCGCGCCCACTCGCGCCCGGTCGCGCCGGCCGATCTCGCCGACCATCCGTTCGTGCCGATGTCGCCGTCGCTGCGCCGGCCCGCGCTGTCGTTTCGCGTCGACGGCAACACGCTGACCGTGCCGTTCCGCTTCGACATCTCGTCGAACAGCCCCGTCTTCAACCGTGAAATGGTGATGCACGACTTCGGCATCGGCGTCGTGCCGAAGACGCTCGTCGATGCCCAGCTTGCATCGGGCGCGCTCGTGCAGTTGCTGGCCGACGCCGATCTCGTCGATGCGTCCGTCGAGATCAAGCTCGCCTACGCGAACCGCGCGCTGCTGCCCGCGAAGGTCAAGACGTTCATCGACTACACGGCCGCTTATTGCGACCGCGAAGGCTGGATCGTTCCGGCGGCAGCCTGACGCCGATTGGTACAGCCGCGACAACAATCTGATCGCGCCCCGCCGCTCGCTTCAGGCCGCATTGCCTCCTAACATGTGTACATGCACAAGATGACGCTCACCGATGACGATTGCTTCGCGGTCCGGCAAGCCGCCCGCCGGATCTCGCAGTTCTACGAGCGTTATCTGTCGCGGGCGGGCGTGACGCCGTCGCAGTACAGCATTCTCGCGCTGCTGCGCGACCGGCCCGGCTTGACGATGGCGACGCTGTCGACCGTGCTGGTGATCGAGCGCACCGCGCTGCTGCGCGCGCTCAAGCCGCTCATCGGCGCGGCGCTGGTGGCCGGCCGGATC
The DNA here is from genome assembly GCF_020420065.1 of Burkholderia sp. AU31624. Lineage (NCBI taxonomy): Bacteria > Pseudomonadati > Pseudomonadota > Betaproteobacteria > Burkholderiales > Burkholderiaceae > Burkholderia > Burkholderia sp. AU31624. The sequence continues at coordinate 611,774 of NZ_JAIZRT010000002.1, read as the reverse complement.
GAGCCGCGATGCCGCCGCCAGACGTTCGCGCTGACCGCGCACGGCGAAACGAAGATCGCCGACGCGCACGTGCACTGGCTCGCCGCGCAGGAAGCGTTCGAGCAGCGGTTCGGGTCAGCGCAGGCGGCCCGCCTCAGAGACGAATTGTTCCGGATCACGCACAACCTGCCGGAACGCTAGCCCCTTCCCCGATCGACGACATGCCGTCGATCGACTTGATAAGTGCATATACATAGGTGAATCGATGGATACGACCCAAGCCGCTGCCTCATCCCGCGAAGCAGCCACACTCGACCAGCCCGCGAAGCAACAGCGTCGCGTGCCGTGGATGCGCATCGCGGTGGGTGCCGTCGTCATCGTCGTCGCCGCCGCCGCGCTCGACTGGCTGTTCGTGCTGCGCTTTCAGGAAAGCACCGACGATGCGTATGTCGGCGGCGACGTGACCGTGCTCGCGCCGAAGGTCAACGGCTTCGTCGACAAGATCCTCGTGACCGACAACCAGCGCGTGAAGGCCGGCGACATACTCGTGCAGCTCGATGCGCGCGACTACGACGCGAAGCTCGCGCAGGCCAGCGCCGAAGTCGACAGCGCGCGCTCCGCGGTGACCGAACTCGAGGCGAAGCAGCAACTGCAATTCGCGGTGATCGGCCAGCAGGCGGCCGAGAAGAACGCATCGTCGGCCGAGCTGACGCGTGCCGCGTCGGATCGCGTGCGCTACCGCGAGCTCGTGAAATCCGATGCCGTGTCGAACCAGATCGTCGAACGCGCGGACGCTGACTATTCGAAGGCCGGCGCCGCCGTCGACCGCAGCGACGCCGCGCTGCTCGCGTCGAAGCGGCAACTCGACGTGCTCGGTGCGCAGCTCGCCGATGCGCGGGCCCGCGTGAACACCGCGCTTGCCGCGCAGCGCGTCGCCGCGCTCAACGTCGAATACACGACGATCCGCTCGCCGGTCGACGGCTACGTCGGCAACCGTACGGGCCGCGTCGGGATGCTCGCGAACGTCGGCGTGCCGCTGCTGACGGTCGTGCCGGCATCCGGGCTGTGGATCGACGCGAACTTCAAGGAAGACCAGCTGCGCAAGATGCATGCGGGCGATCGCGTCGACGTGTCGCTCGATGCGTCGAACACGACACTGCACGGCCGCGTCGACAGCCTCGCGCCCGCCACCGGCGCGACCTTCAGCGTGCTGCCGCCCGAGAACGCGACCGGCAACTTCACGAAGATCGTCCAGCGCGTGCCCGTGCGCGTGCACCTCGATCCGCAGCCGGGCCTCGACCACGTGCTGCGCCCCGGGCTCTCCGCGGTCGTGACCGTGCATACCGACCACGCGAACTGAGCGGGAGACGACGATGACCACCGCGTTTTCCGGCGACCCGGCGTCGCAACCCACGAAGCAGCGCGTGTTCGCGTTCGCGCTGATGTGCATCGGCTTCTTCATGGCGACGCTCGACATCCAGATCGTCGCGTCGTCGCTGCGCGACATCGGCGGCGGCCTGTCCGCCAGCCAGGACGAACTGTCGTGGGTGCAGACCGCCTACCTGATCGCCGAGATCATCGTGATCCCGATGTCGGGCTGGCTGTCGAAAGTGATGTCGACGCGCTGGCTGTTCGCCGCATCGGCGGTCGGCTTCACGATCACCAGCATGCTGTGCGGCGTCGCGTGGGACATCAACTCGATGATCCTGTTTCGCGGGCTGCAGGGTGCGCTCGGCGCCGCGATGATCCCGACCGTGTTCACCACCGCGTTCGTGCTGTTCCCCGGCAAGCAGCGGCTGATCGCATCGACGACCATCGGCGCGCTCGCGTCGCTCGCCCCGGCGATCGGCCCCGTGATCGGCGGCTGGATCACCGACCAGTGGTCGTGGCACTGGCTGTTCTACCTGAACCTCGTGCCGGGCATCGCGGTGGCCGCACTCGTGCCGCGCTACGTGCACATCGACGAACCCGACCTCAGCCTCATCAAGCGCGGCGACTATCTCGGCATCGTGCTGATGTCCGGTTTCCTCGGCTGCCTCGAATACGTGCTGGAGGAAGGCCCGCGCAAGAACTGGTTCGGCGACGACGCGATCGTGATCTGCGCGTGGATCTCCGGCATCTGCGGTTTCCTGTTCATCGTGCATGCACTGACCGCGAAGGACCCGATCGTCGACCTGCGCGCGCTCGTCGTGCGCAACTTCGGGATCGGCAGCCTGCTGTCGTTCGTGACGGGCATCGGGATCTTCGTGACCGTGTTCCTCACGCCGCTGTTTCTGGCGCAGGTGCGCGCGTTCAGCTCGCTGCAGATCGGCATCGCGCTGCTGTCGGTCGGCGCGTTCCAGCTGATTGCGCTCTGCGCATATGCGTTCGCCGCGCGCTTTTTCAGCCTGCGTTCGCTGCTTGTGTTCGGGCTGATCTGTTTCGGGCTCGGCTGTTACTTGTACACGCCGATCACGCACGACTGGGGCTGGCGCGAACTGCTGCTGCCGCAGGCGCTGCGCGGCATCGGCCAGCAGTTCAGCGTGCCGCCGATCGTGACGATGGCGCTCGGCTCGCTGCCGCAGTCGCGCCTGAAATCGGCAAGCGGCCTGTTCAACCTGATGCGCAATCTCGGCGGGGCGATCGGCATCGCGGTAAGTGCGACGATGCTCAACGACCGGCTGAACTTTCATTACCTGCGCCTGAACGAGCACGTGAGCGCCGGCCAGCCGCAGATCGCCTCGCTGCTCGATCGGCAGGCCGCGTACTGGACATCCGTGGCCGGCAACACGCTGGACACCGCGCAAGCCGGGCTCGCGAACCTGCATCACCTGATCTATCGCGAGGCGCTCACGCTCACCTATGCCGATGCGTACTACGCGCTGTCGCTGTGCTTCGTCGTCGCGCTGCTCGCGGTCGTCTTCTCCAAACCCATTTCCCTGAACGCGCCGCCGCCGGACGCGCACTGAGGTTGAGGTCATCACTATCATGAAAAAACTTCTCGTCGCCCTCGCCGTCAGCGCACTCGCCGCAGGATGTGCGGTGCAGCCCGCGCAGCATCCGGCGCTTCAGGATTCGGTTCGAACGCTCGCGCCGGAAGCATGGGACACCGATGTGCCGCGTGCGGACATCGACGCCGCCGCGTGGTGGGCGCAATTCCACGATCCCGCGCTCGACCGGCTGATCGCCACCGTGCTCGACGGCAACCTCGATCTGCAGGCAGCAGCCGAACGCGTGAAGCAGGCGCAGGCGCTGACCGTGCAGAAGCGCGCGGTGCTGCTGCCCGAACTCGACGCGACCGCGCATGCGGCCGATGCACGGCAGAACACGCCGCCGCCGCTCGGCTATGTGCGGCAGGCTGGCGCGGGGCTCGCGTTGAGCTGGTCGCCGGATGTGTTTGGCGGTGAACGGCTCGACCTGCTTGCCGCGCAAGCCGAGCTCGTCGGGCAGAAGCATGCGGAGGATGCGATGCGGCTCGCGCTCGCGGCCGATGCGGCTTCCGCGTATGTCGATCTGCGCTGGGCGCAGCAGGAACTGAAGATCCTGCAGGACAACGCGAAGATCCGCCAGCATGCGCTCGAACTCACGCGCAAGCGGCAGGCGTTCGGGCTGTCGACCGAGCTTGACGTCACGCGTGCGCAGAACCAGCTCGATGCACTCGAAGCGCGGATTCCGCCGACGCAGGCGCAGATTACGCATCAGCTCAATCTGATTGCGGTGTATTCGGGGAGGACGCCGGAATCGGTCGATCGGCTCTTGCTGGTACAGGCCGGGGAGATTCCTGCGCCGCCGATTGGTGCACCGGGGACGCTGCCTTCGCAGGCGTTGCTGCGGCGGCCGGATGTGCTGACGGCGTATGCGCAGGTCGAGCGGCGGGCGGCACAAGTCGGCGTGGCGAAGGCCGAGCGGTATCCGAAGTTTTCTTTGAACCTGACGGACGGGATTCTGGCGGCTTCTTATCTCGGGTTGCCGACGTTGACCGATAACCTGTTCAGTGCGGCGTTGAGTGCGACGAGCCCGATTTTCAATGCGGGGCGGATTACGGCCGATATCTCGCAGAGCGAAAGCCGGATGCGCGAGTCGGAACTCGGGTTGCGGCAGACGATGCTGCAGGCGTTGCGGGAAGTCGAGGATGCGCGGGCGAATCTCGTCAGTTCCGATGAGGCAACGCGCAGGCTGGGTAGTGCGCTGGCTGCATCGGACAAGGCGCTTGGGTTGGCGAATCAGCTCTATAAGGGCGGTGCGACGGATTTTCTGGATGTGCTGTCCGCGCAGGAGGTGTATCTGCGGGATTCGGATTCGCTGAATCAGGTCAAGCGTGAACATGCGCTGGCGGCTGTGGCGCTGTATCGGTCGCTTGGGGGTGGGTGGAGCAGGAATGACGCGGCGGGTGGGCCGGAAGTGGAGGCAGTGGCGAAGAACTGAGCGCGATCACGATACGGCGCCGGCCTCCAGGCTTGCCGGCGCCCCGCTCGTCAACCGCACGATCCCAGGCATTTGACCGATGACAACGCGATCAGATAGACCGCCGCCCACGCGATGCCCAGCCCCGCGATGACGGTAACGATACGCGTGACGGGCTTGTGCCAGAACCGGATCGCAACGAACACGCCGGCAGCCAGCAGGAGCACGATGAGGATCGGGCCGAGCACATTCATTGCAAATTACAGCGGCGGCCGTTTCAGCTTGACCCAGCGCTGCACCGACGGCCGTTCCCACTGCGCACGCGCATAGTCGGCGAGACGCTGCGGCACCGGATCGTCGTTCAGCACCAGACGGTTCAGCATGCGGTGATCATGCGGCGTCGGGCCAGCGGTAGCCAATCACCTCGTTCAACGGGTACGCGAGTTCGCGGACTTCTTCCAGCTGGTTGCCGCCGAAGAGATACACCTGTTCGTCGTCGTGACGCAGGTAGAAACCAACATGCCCTTTCCAGCTCGCGGGATCGTCGCGCGTCAGGATCGCGATGCAACCGTAGACTGGCCGTTCCAGCGGCCTCCCCCATTCGAGCCACGAACGCGCAAGCGCCGACCCCGTGCCACGAATGCCGGCGTGCGTCATGCACCAGTTCACGAAGGACGAGCACCAGGAAATCTTGTCGTCGTAGCCAACCAGGTTCGTCTGGTTGTTGTATTCGACGATGCGCGGGTTGATGCTGCCGGGCGGATGGCGGCGGATGCCGAGTTCGGCCATCGCGACAGGCATCCACGGCGGATGGGCGGCGTCCGGTTTGCTCTCAGGGTTGAATAGGGTCACGTCGTTCTCGGGCGAGTGTGTTGTGCGGCCAATCTTCGCATGAATGCGGTGACTGGGGCACCCTGCTTCCTTGTGATTTCCTTTCGATCCGCTCGTATCATATCGGCAGCCTCCTCGACCTCCCAAGCTGCCATGCGCATCACGCCCCTGCCGCCCCTTCAGTGCCTCATCGCGTTCGAAGCCGCCGTGCGGCATGCGAGCTTCACGCGCGCGGCCGCCGAGCTGCACCTGACCCAAAGCGCGATCAGCCGACAGATCCAGCAGCTCGAGGAATTCCTCGGCCGCTCGCTGTTCGTGCGCGAACATCGTTCGCTGCGGCTGACGATCGCCGGCGAGCAATACGCCGCGCAGGTGCACCATCTCCTCACGCAATGCGCGGAAGCCACGCACGATGTGATGAAGCCCTATGGCGATCTCGAACTGACGATCGCATGCTCGTCGGGCGTCGCGCTGCTGTGGCTCACGCCGCGCCTGCCCGAGTTTCGCGCCGCCTATCCGGACATCAAGCTGCGGCTGATCGTGCGCGACGGGCTCGCGTCGATGTCGCCGGCGGAGTTCGACGTGGGCGTCTACTACGTGCGCCAGCAGGCGCCGGCCGAATACACCGCGCGGCGCCTGTTCGACGAGGAAGTGTTTCCGGTCTGCGCGCCCGGCTATCTGGCCGGCCGCACGCTCGACGCAGCCGATCTTGCGAACGAGACGCTACTGCGTCTCGAGGATGGCCAGCGTCAATGGATGTCGTGGTCCGAATGGTTCGACCAGAACGACATCGACCGGCAGAAGGCACGGCCGCAGGACATCACCATCAACTCGTATCCGCAGATCGTGCAGATGACGATTCTCGGCCAGGGCGTGTCGCTCGGCTGGCGCTACATGATCGATGCGTGCATCGAGGCCGGGCTGCTCGTGCGCGTGACCGACGCATCCGCGAGCCACGGTGGCGGCTACTACGTGATCTCGCCCAACGACCGCGCGCAGAACCACGCCGCACGCCTGTTCACACGCTGGCTGTTCGAACAGGCGGAGCGGCAGACGGCGCCCTGACCGATCCATCACGCAATGCATGCGTCCAGCGCATGCGTGCATGCAAATCTTTCGTTTCAAAAAAAAATCGCGCTGTCCTTAGCATGGGGTTCACGCGGGGCAGCCGTCCCGTCTTGATTCCGATAGAGGAAGAGACCATGCAAGGAACGCTTTCCCCGCGCGCCGCGCCTGCCGTCGATGCGGCAGTGCAGCAGCGCCGCCGCGCCATCGTCGCGACCGTGATCGGCAATGGTCTCGAATGGTTCGATTTCACCGTCTACAGCTTCTTCGCGGTCATCATCGCGAAACTGTTCTTTCCGACCGGCAACGAACTGACGTCCGTGCTGCTGACCGTCGCGACGTTCGGCGTCGGCTTCTTCATGCGGCCCGTCGGCGGCATCGTACTCGGCATCTACGCGGACAAGGTCGGGCGCAAGGCCGCGCTGTCGCTCACCATCCTCATGATGGCCGCAGGCACCGCGCTCATCGGGCTCGCGCCGACCTACGAACAGGCCGGTGTCGCCGCGCCGCTGCTGATCGTCGTCGCGCGGCTGCTGCAGGGTTTCTCGGCCGGCGGCGAGATGGGCGGCGCCACCGCGTTCCTCACCGAATACGCGCCGCCGGAGAAGCGCGCGTACTACTCGAGCTGGATCCAGTCGAGCATCGGCTTCGCGGTGCTGCTCGGCGCCGCGACCGGCACCTTCGTCACGACCTCGCTCGACACGCAAGCGCTGCATAGCTGGGGCTGGCGGCTGCCGTTCCTGCTCGGGATCATCGTCGGGCCGGTCGGCTACTACATCCGCAGCCATATCGACGAGACGCCCGCATTCAGCGCCGTCGAAGCGCAGGCAAAAGAAAGCTCGCCGCTGAAGACAGTGCTGTCCACCTACCCGCGCGAGACGTTCGCGAGCTTCTCGATGGTCATTCTGTGGACCGTCTGCACCTACGTGCTGCTCTTCTACATGCCGACGTATTCCGTGCGCACGCTGCATCTGCCGCAATCGACCGGCTTCGCGGCCGGCATGGTCGGCGGGCTGATGATCATGTGCTGCTCGCCGATCGTCGGCCGGCTCGCCGACGTGTGGGGACGGCGCGTGTTCCTGTCCGGATCGGCGCTGGCCATCTTCGTACTCGCGTGGCCGATGTTCGCGTGGATCAACCATGCGCCCGGGTTCACGTCGCTGATCGTGTTCCAGGCCGTGTTCGGCGTGCTGATCGCGACCTACACGGGGCCGATCCTCGCGGCGTTCGCCGAACTGTTCCCGACCAAGGTGCTGTCGACCGGGCTGTCCGTCGCCTACAACTTCGCGGTCACGATCTTCGGCGGCTTCGCGCCGTTCCTGATCACGTGGCTCATCGCCCGCACCGGCAGCAACATGGCGCCTGCTTTCTACGTGACGCTTGCGGCGGCCGTCAGCTTCATCGGGACGCGCTTCGTGAAAGACGCCAAGCGTGGCGCTTCCGTCAATCGATAAGGATCTCTATCCATGACCATTACCGTGCTGCAAGGCGGCAACGTACTCGATCTCGAACGGGGCGTTCTGCTCGAACATCATCATGTCGTGATCGACGGCGAACGGATCGTCGAAGTCACCGATCGGCCGGTGGATTTTCCGAATGCGCAGGTGATCGACGTGCGCGGCAAGACCGTGATGCCGGGGTTCATCGATTGCCATGTGCATGTGCTGGCTTCGAATGCGAATCTCGGTGTGAATGCAACGCAGCCGAATATTCTTGCCGCGATTCGGTCGTTGCCGATTCTCGATGCGATGTTGTCGCGTGGGTTTACCAGCGTGCGGGATGCCGGGGGCGCGGACTGGAGCTTGATGCAGGCGGTCGAAACCGGGCTGGTGTCGGGGCCGCGGATTTTTCCGTCGGGAAAGGCGTTGTCGCAGACCGGCGGACATGGGGACTTTCGGCCTCGCGGGGATTTGCTGGAGCCTTGTTCTTGCTGTTTCAGGACGGGGGCGATCGCTCGGGTGGTGGACGGGGTCGAAGGTGTGCGGCTCGCCGTGCGTGAAGAAATTCAGAAAGGCGCGACGCAGATCAAGATCATGGCGTCAGGTGGCGTCGCTTCGCCGACCGACCCGATTGCGAACACGCAGTATTCGGAGGATGAGATTCGGGCCATCGTGGATGAAGCCGAGGCCGCGAATACTTATGTGATGGCGCATGCGTATACGGGGCGGGCGATTGCTCGGGCGGTGCGATGCGGCGTGCGGACGATCGAGCATGGGAATCTTGTGGATGAGGCTGCGGCGAAGTTGATGCACGAGCATGGCGCGTTTGTGGTGCCTACGCTTGTGACTTATGACGCGCTTGCCAAACACGGCGCGGAGTTCGGGATGCCGCCGGATTCGGTGGCAAAGGTGGCTTCCGTTCAGCAGAAAGGACGCGAATCGCTGGAAATCTATGCGAACGCCGGCGTGAAGATGGGGTTCGGGTCGGATCTGCTCGGGGAAATGCACGCGTTTCAAAGCGGAGAGTTTCGGATTCGGGCGGAGGTGCTGGGGAATCTGGAAGCGCTCAGGTCGGCGACTACCGTGGCGGCGGAGATCGTCAACATGCAAGGGCAGCTTGGGGTGGTTGCCGTGGGGGCGATCGCCGACCTCGTCGTGCTGGATGGGAATCCGCTTGAGGATATCGGAGTCGTGGCCGATGAAGGCGCGCGAGTCGAGTATGTGTTGCAGCGGGGGGCGCTTGTGAAGCGGCAAGCCAGTGGGCGTTGAATTGATGATTTGACGCCATTCGGCTGTTTCGGCAGGCGACGTGTCGCCTCACGGGCCTTGCGGTCGTGACAGTTGTTGAAGGTGGCTGGAGGTGGGAGTCGCGGCGTTTGCGGCAATGGCCGGGGCGGTGTCGCCCCGGCAGTCAGTCGCATTCGGGAAACGCCTGCCTTCCACTCGCTAGGGCCGCATCAAGCGGCCCTTGCAGGCGTTATAGCGTCGACGGTCCACGGTCAAGATCGTGGTACGGCTGCTCTCGCAACGCCAACTGGCTGTAATCCGGCGTGATCGTGATCTGCCGGGTCGCGTAGTTGGCGTCCACGTATACGCGGTCGCCAGGCTTGAATCCGAAGATCTTGAAATCAATGTCGATCGCCTTCATCCACGGCAGATACGGCCAGCCTCGCTTGGGAAGGTCCGGGTAGTTGCGCAGGACCAGCTCAAACGTCTTTTGCATGTTGACCGGTTTGTTCTTTCTACGACGTGGCTTAGTATTGGCGTCAGCCATTTCCGACTCCTGGTGTGAGTTGGTGGTGGTCAGCGGGTCGTATGGGTTGCCGCCCATGCGGCCCGCGCTTCTTTGATGCCTTGGGTTTCCCCTTCTTTCTCCCCCTGCGCTACGTCTTGTTGGGCAAGACGACTTTCGTTCGACCATTGGTGCGAAGGGGACTACGTTCTACTTCCGATGGCGAGAAGCTAGGCTTCAAGACCAGTGTAGTCGGAATGGCATCTCAGAAATGGGGGATTGGGGGGATTGGCCGTTAGGTATAGGAAGCAGGAGTGCCCTCGCCTGATGCCTCAGGTCAGTGACTTGGAGATTTTGTACCCAACGAGTTACCAAGGCCGATCGACGCCGAACCATTTCAATTGCGGGAATATCTCGACCGCAACTCTTCTTAAGTAGTATGGCACATGATCGATAGCGCTCAACGCGAGGATGACGAACGGCCGCTTGCGGCCGTACCTTAAGAACTGGGTTGGAACGTCAATCGTGTATGGTTGCCGCCACCAATACCAATGTCGACAATCGGCCCGGAAGGGACGTTCGCGAAGGTGCAACGGAGGCGCTCCGAGCACATAGGCGGCCATTCGCAAATGCATAGGTGCCATATGGGAACTGCCGCCTAGAGGCAAACAAGCACCATATGCGACCTTGATCCTAGGCGCCAAAGTCAGCTTGCAGCATTCCTAGCCCAGAATGATTGGCCCAGAGGGAAAATCGCCGCGGATTTCTCGAGCTTCAAAATACTTGCCAATTTTAAAATTCTCAGGACTAAATATCGCCCCTGCACTTAATATGAAGACAGGGATTTTAACATTCATTTTTCTTATAAAATCTTCCACCGCCATCAGCTCGCCGGACTTACTTGGTAGAAGCGACGAAAAAACAGCAAAATTATATTTCAATAAACACGCCATTTCCAACAAAGATTGAATCTGACACTCATCAAATCCACCATATGTTTTGCACTCCGCGACACCCAAGCGCATTCCAATCCGCAAAATCAGGTCGATATCTGTTTCCGTATTTTCAAGCCTTCTTATTTCTAAATTCGAAATAAAATCAAAAACTCGATAATTTTGTTGTGCAAAAAAATTTACCGTTAACGCAGTAGCCAACTGTCCTTGGTCGGCTGCTCGAACTATTAATTGATTCAGGCGAAAATAATCGTTCGCCGCAATTCCTTCGTTATGTACCGGAATGGACGTCTCATTTCCACACTCAGGGCAGTAGTTAATTCCCTGAATTGACTCGAGAGGAATCCATATTCTGCTACCACAATGCATACAAGGGAAATTTTTCCCTCTTAAGAAAATTTTTCTATCGTAAAGTTTCTGCAATCTAATAAAAAAATCTGGCTTGTCTTTCTTTTTTATCGATGCTTTACTGGATAACTCCTCTGCGGTATGGGATATTTCCGGAAAAACAAGTGCCCCCGAGCCACGCGCCTGCGAAACCAGTTCCATTATTCGCTCGGTTGCGTCTCCATTGGAGGCTCCCCCTATAATTTTTTGTATAGCCTTTTCAGTCCGCACAGTCGGCGTCATTGACATCAACAATGAAAAGATCGTCTCCGAAGATATCAAATGGACCCCACCCACCCCTCCCATCAAACTTAGCAGCTGCTCCAAAAGTGAGCTTTTATTGGTTTTACTAGCCTCCAGGCATAATGCGCTAAAATGATTATTAATAATATCGCAAAACCCCGGAACATCGAATGAGACAAACAGGTCGCTATGATTGAAACTTAAATCCAAACAATAACAGGCCAACCCAAATCTTGATATTCTGCGAAATTTATGAGCAAAAAGATCTGCAAATGAGGATTTTTCTTCGAATAACTTCCAAGAACTCGCCCTCGCCGGATAAGATAATTCAGTTAATCCGCGAACCTCCATCACGAAAGCACCACCAATTCCGATGTCGGAAAAACTGAGAGCCTGCGGGTGATGGACGGTAAGATGCCGATCCGTCAAAGCAATCACCTGATTATGCTCAAAATTCTTCCATCGATCATTTGCGCCGCTAAAGTAGTACCTATCCAAGCGAAGCAATTTATCCGAAGGAAATATTTCGACAATAGATTCTTGAGAAAAGTCATCAACAAAAACAACCGCCTCAAAATCTACGGCCAAGTCCTTAAGAGATTTCGCGAGCTCCAATGGCACCCATGAAATTTCGCTCCATCCGTGAGTGGCCCTCATATTCCAGAAGTAAGCAATGCCGCTTATATTGTCCGCAGGAGTTACGAATATACACCTCCCTTTATGGAAATATTTTTCCAGATTAAAATCCTTCTCGTATACGCTGCTTCCTTGCCCAGCTGCAGTGCCAAGAAAGCTTGACAAGGTTAAAAAATTCGAATCGCGATCGAAAATCAACTCGTCAATCGATTTGTCATCCGGGACGGGCTCAACAGAAACCGATGAGAAAATGCTGTTTTCCCAGTGAAGATCAGCGGGATCTCTGACGAAGCCGAAGTTAATTGCATTAAACAAACAACGCGGTTCGGTATCGAGGTGATTTGCTGCATAGACCCGCGCTGGCAAAGTTACACCGAATCGTTCAGCAAGCTTGGGGAGATGTGTGAATGACATCAACTGCGTGCCAAATTTGGCAATTTTCCATTGACCGTCGTTCGGCGTGACAGAGACTACATCGAAGTGAGATTTCAATCTTTCATTATCTATTTGCGAAAAATTAAAAATCAAATCGGGATCGTGCCGCGCGATGAATTCCTGAGTTATATCCGACCAAAGTAATTCATCGTCTGGCAGTATTAAATTGAATGCCGCATCAATTTCTCGCGATATTTCTGAGATTATTTTAAACAGAGACTCAAAATCATTTTTGCCAAGAATAAATAACTTTTTTATCGGCCTAATTTTGGTTGTAATGTTTTTGATTTTCACCATTTTTACCTAGATGGCTTATGATTTAATTTAACACCTTCAGAGATTTTCCTGGATTGACTGTAGAAGCACGCCAATCTTTCATCAGTTTTTCGCCCAATTACGGTATCACACGTTGTCGTACGTTGCGTTTTGGTTGCTTGAGATTCAAACCGCCGTCCAAGAGTAAAACTCCGCCCGTCAGATAGTCCGAAGCCACTAGCAAGGCAACCGCCAGAGCAATATCCTCGTGGCTTCCTGCTCGCCGCCGTCGGCCTGAATGCCCAAGGCCAGATAGACGGCCTTGTTGCTGACCACGCCGTCGTCGCGGATCTTGACCCGCAGCGCGTCGAAGAACACGACCGGATACATCGCTTCGAGCGGGCGGCTCTGCCACGTCAGCGCTTCGGCCATCACCTCGTCGGTGACCGAGCTGATGAAGTCGGGCGAGACTTCAGTGCCGTAGTGCTCGGCCAGAAATCCCTGAATCTCGCGCACGCTCATACCGCGTGCGTACATCGCGATGATGCGCTCGTCGAAGCCGGTGAAACGGCGCTCATGCTTGGGGATCAGGATAGGCTCGCAGCTGCCGTCGCGATCACGGGGCACCTCGACTCGGACCGGGCCGCGATCGGTAATGACCGTCTTGCCGCTGGCGCCGTTGCGCTCGTTGCCCTGACCGGGCGGCTTAGGCTGGCCCGGTGGGTAGCCCAGATGCAGATTCATCTCGGCGCCCATCGCACGCTCGATGACCGCCTTGTTGAATGCCAGCATCAGATCCTGCACCTCGGCCGGCGACATCGGCCCCTTGACCAACTGGTCCAGCAGTTCCTTGGGCAGTTCAGGCAGCGGCCCTCGGGCCGCTGCCTGACGCGCTACAGTTTGTCTCTTTTTCTTCATCGGCATATCCATGGCCTTTACACCTCATGATATGCCTCGCCCACGAAATCACGGATAGGTCCTGCCGTGTCGGCGACGGGCTCGGCCTTTGTGCCCGCCATGTGCACTGCACGTTCATGCCCCCAGCAGTCCAGACAGTTGACAAAGATGAGCATCACCTCGTTCCACAGCCTCACGCGGCCACGGTGCTATAGATCCGTGGCTCACAGTCGTCATTTGTGTAGACACGCACCTCTTCTCGATCAAGACAGCAGGGGATGATGGAATCGATAGGTTCTACCACGCTCGTTCAACACGCTCAAACGATGTAGGGCATCAGAATCACCAAGTCCGGATCGTCTCAGTGCGGTGTATAGCAGATAGAACTCCGTTTCGAGATCGCCCGCAAATATCCCAGGATCATCGGACCCAAGGCAAACCATGATCTCAGGGTCGCCCACTTCGACGTAGCCCGGAACCCGCATCCAACGCAATGAATGATGTTCACCCACATGATGGTACTGACTAATCCGAACGTTACTGGACGGTAGCGTCTCGATAAGTACCCTTCGATCAGCTACTTGTTGCATCAGTGCCTGCTGTAGCCTAAGGTAACTCGATGCATCCACGAAGCAGGTCTCCCTTTCGACTAATTCGTGCGAACGCTCCAGCACATCCTCGTCACTCAACCACCTCCACAGCAGAGCCATATCCTGCGGTTGATCTCTGTACGCAGCGTCAACCAGCAAGGTCTCTTCGCGCCAAATCTCGCTCAATGACTCACTTAGAGAAGTCACGTCATCAGTCTGATATCGCATCACATCCCGACGACTTAGCCCTCGAAGCGCCATTACTCGCTCTACATCACGAGCTGTTAGCGAGCACCGAAATATTTGAGAGGCGACATCTTCCAACTCGCTCTTCAACCGATGGGCACACTCATGTGAGTCAGGGATTTCTCGCAACAGTTGCCATGCTGATAAAACGCTAAGCATCCACTCTCCGCGAGCCAAACTGACTGTCCCAGGCATGCGCTCAACCCACAGGCGTGGATTGATCCCCATAGCCGTACCATGCCCAATACGGTCACCGTCCCGTAAATCAAGCAAAGTCAGAGCCTCCCACATCGTTGCAACTCCGGACAACAAGTGGCGAAAGTCTTCACCCGCATGGTATGTACGTCGAGTCAGACCAGCCCGTCTACAGACTCGGAACGCAGGCGCGAAAACATCGGGAGGAGCGTGTAATTCGTTCGCAGCGGCATCAACGCCTCGCACCCAGTTCTGAAGTCGAGGCCATTGTGCTAAGCACGAGAGCAGCACTCCCACCGTGCGGCGCAGTTGACGATCTAGCGAGTAGTGCCGATATGGGCCAGCCTTTTGCTTCGGCAGTGGTGACCACGGTTGCTTAATAAAATGTGCCACGAGTGTGAGGCGATGAATACTTCGGTGCTCTGCAGTCGGCTGCTCGAAATGTCGTGACAGTTCGGCCAATACCCCTGACAGGGTGCACGGAAGCCGACCATACTGGAATCCGGAAGCAGGAGCGCTCTGAAGATACTCCAGATAACCGCCTAAGATAGCTTTAAAAAGACCATAAGCTTTTCGGAGATTATCTTTTGGCGCGAAGCGCCCTTCGAGGTATCCAACGGTACTAATCGCGGGCCTAAAACCGTGCATGGCTTGAAAGCGCATGCGATAGTCGTGCTCCGCCGGATCGCGGAGCTCAGTTAAAGTGAACTTCTGAAATTGATCAAAGCCATACTGCGCCTCGCTCTGCACAAGCAGTCGATAGTGTTCATTCAACAACAGCAGATACGTGTGAAACATTCGCGTGAGCTGAACGCTTGGGCGCTCTCGGAGCTTAGCAACGAGACGGGCCATCCACGAAATCTCAACGCCTACATCATGCTTCTGCTGCCATACGAGCGCCACATCCGTCAGACCCGCAGACCATTCATCGTTATCCGCACTACATAGGTACTCGCACGACACGGGAAACTGTGCATTGGGTACGATTCGACCATCGGCAGCACCAATTAACCAAGTACGAAGACGCCCAGCCGCACGCAGGTGCCGATAGAGAACCGGCGGTGTCAAATCGGGATTTACTTGCCCGACAAGTTCCCGGAGATGCTTTGCATGTTTGCCCCGGGTCCATCCATCAACAAATGCTCGAACCTCCGTATACGGATCATGAATCGCTCGTAACCAGCAAACTTCCGCATGAGTACTACCATTTAAATGCAAATGCGTCTCATGCAAACCTTCCCTTTCGACATAATCAGCAATCGCAGCCTCTTCCGATCGAAGTAGTGGCACCGTCTGGCGCCACCATGGCGCAAGATTTTGATCATGAGAGGCTGACTGAAAATTGTACGCATTAGCAGAAGAATACCGCCCTATTTCGAAGAATACGTCTGCTGCTGCTTGAATTGGTATTGAGGAAATCCGACTGGCCAGACCTTGTTGCCATGCACCCAAAAGATCATGACGAACCCGAGTTTCGCCATGCCGTCGCTCCAGAAATTCATCAATCAGTGATTGCATCGTGCCAAGCAATACTCCCGGCCTTGGCTGCCGGAGGGCTAAATATCTCCAGGCAGAGTCGAACACATGATCTGGAAAACGCGCAGCCCAAGGCTGAAAAGCAAGATAGGTCGACTCTCGTAACTCAGACCATTCAAGAGGTCGTACGAACGGGGCTTCCCAAGAAATTCTCAGGATACGATTATCAGACAAAAGTAGGGCCGAGATAAATGACCCGATTGAAGCGGCCTGTGCGCTCATTCTTTTAAGGCCTCGCCAGCATCACCAGAGGCAGCAGCTGCCGACTTAACGGGTCTCGCTCTGGTTCTCGACTCCCCTGCAACTGACACTTTCTTCATAAGATCCGTAAGTGCCTTTGGACGCAAAAGTGCCTTGATTGCATCTGCCTCGGTCCCATCAGGGAACAAATTTTTCAGAGAGTTCTCATATCCTTGGTTCTCATCAAGTAGCCCTAGGATCAGGGGACACGTTGTGATGATCGAGGTCAATGGAAAATTACTACGCGTCAGCGACATCGCCTGAAGCTTCTTAGCAAATGTGGACGCTGAAGTTCGAGGATTGCTTCTATCAATACGCTCACAGGATTCGGCCCCAGAGGTAACAGGCATATGATGTTCAGCCTCCTCGACCAGAAACGCATTGATTATGCAAAGCGCATAAATCTCCATTACATCGCCAAAACCAGTCCGTGGCTTCAGGTCATCAGCGGCTTTCTGCAAACTGAAAAATAGTCGCGTCCAAACCTTGCCAAGAAAGACAGCCGACGGTGCAATTTCCTCAGCCAGCTTCTGTGCAGCCTCCCACCATTTCTTGATCTCATTCCAAAGATTTTCTTGCTTTACCGCCTCATCCCCAGACGTTTCTTCCTGATCCCCTCCATCATCTAAACCTTCCGCACCACCAAATGACGACCAGCTCGGCGCGGAAACTGTTAGCGAAGGATACGCGCGATCGAAAATAACTCGAGCATCTTTTGTCGAATTTGCAGACAGCAGTTTTTCAACTACCCCCAAAAGCATAAAAATAGATCCGTATGTGCGAGTTCCACTTGCACTTGCCACATCGACCATACCGAGTGCAAAAACTGGCAGACACTTGATTCCCCTATGCCCGATGGCACGCTGGATTACGGTACGAGCCGTGTGCTCCGATTTGCGCCCTTTCCGATTTAGCCCAACAACACCAGGAAGTACGACTCGAGCCTTGGGGTTGGTACCATAAGGAAACGAGATAACGGCAGACGCCCGCCGTGCCCAATCAAGACTGTCCTCTCTTCGGCCAATTCCTATATATGACTTGAATTGATTGACAAGATCTATTGATGAAAGCAAATCCTTCGCACCTGGTTGAGCGCGAACCAGAGAATAGAGCGAGACACTGCCAGGTCCTCGCAGAAGGTAACGAAGCGCAGTCCCGGGATTCTTCGCACATAGATTGGGCACCTCAGCGGCAAGCGCAGCAAAGCAGGATTTGATATCACGTTCCGCCGACATCGGCCGAAGATACAATGCAGTGTCAATATCCCCATCTAACAAAGAGAGGTCGAAAACAGCTTGCAGTAAAGCCGGCAACTCTCCCGCAGCAATAGCGTCAGTATCGATCGAAAACTTATAAAGACTGGTTAATGCCAAACCCTGCAGGGCACGGCTAAGCGCAACAGTCAAATCAGACGACCAAGTTGCGGCCCCCGATTTCGCACCCAAGTATGGCGCGCAACTCGCCATAACCTGCAACGTTGAGCGTAATGGCTGTTTTAGCAGAAACTCCACATATACATCGATATCAGAACCTGTTTTAACACGTAAACCGCGCAAAACAATCTCACGAACAACTTCCTTGACAGCACGATCCCCGCCCCAACCCATATGCGTCACCGCGTATTCCGCATCAGCTATGACGCTCCACAGCGGCTGTAATTGCGTACGCCGGCGAATCGGAAACAATTTTAGCAAGTACTGTTCTTCTAGATGATCAATCATGCGCAAGTATTGCCCCGATCGATCTCCTTCTTTTGATCTACGCTGTAGCTCGAGAGCCGCCTCGGGTTTTCCAACGACAGTCGCAGCGAAGTGCTGGCGAACGAGTAACGAATAGAGCTCCAGATCACCGGTCACTAATACCATCACTAGCGGAGTATCCAAATATTTTCTAATGCACTCTAATAGATTAATCGCATGCGAAGAATCCGTATCAGCATCATCGAAAGCCAGCATAAGCGCACGAACCCCAAGAATACGGCAGGCAGTCGTAAACAGCCGGTGTAGCTTAGTCCTCAAATTGGCACTATCATTTGCGCGCTCCAGCCCCCAGTCAAGAAACAGATCGGGATCAAGATCGTTAAGTGGATGATAATCCTTCACAAAGAGACTTAACCCACCCGCGACACCCTTAAAGGCTCTTCGCCAGTCCTCACGAAGCCATTCATCTTCAGTCCGTCGACTCTCTTTGAGCGCGTTTTCGACACACTTCCGAAGGTGCTGTAGAATTACGAGTAATATAATTCCACTACGCTCAATTCGACTTGGATCAATCGAAGCAATAAAAGCCATTCGACTCTTCACATCGGGATCAGTTTCGAGAGCAAATTTCACCGAACTTAGAAATGTCGATTTCCCCGCTCCTCGAGTTCCATCTAAGAACTGGGTCCAACCACTACCCATCGGATATTCATTCTGTGGATTAAATCCCGCGATCTCTAGCGATTCCAGATGGCTGATAATCTGTTGTCGGAGATGATCGTAGCGCTTGCGTTGGACGAGTTGATCTACCGACCGAGGTTCAGCGCTGTCTTTCTGGTCCAAATTAATAAGTACGCGAGAAGATTTCGCCACATTCGGCGTCAATTGATTCAAGTGAAGGTCTCCTACAGTTGATCTTTTCGTTACACAACACTCTCACGGCATACGCCATGAACTTTCTATCTTAGCGCTGCGCTTACCCCTGCATCGGGAGGCAATACCATTAAGCAGGGGCATCAATTTCTGATAATTTACATGATCTCATGTATCGCTCGCAGAATTTCCTAAAAAACCAGCTACTGAACGACTGAATCAGCGATGGATTGTGCCTCAAGCCTAAGTCGCAAATAGTGCTTCTGATCAGGCAAGTGCTTCGCGAAGCAGTCTTGCCTCTGCTCCTCATCCACCCGCCCCACCCCACAAGCCACAATCCCCGGCACCTTCGCTTCCCGCCAAAGGACATAAACCCGCTCTCCTTGCTCGACGAAGACCGCCAACGTATTCGGCCCGTCCGGCACCCCATCCTGGCTTTCCCCGAGTAGCAACGCCTTCACCACCGCATCAGCCGGTTTCCGCTTCACTGGCAACTCGGCAAACCGAAACGCCGCTGCGTCATCGGCGAACACATCCGTATAAAAAGTCTCGTTATCGAAGATAACGGCAACATCATCCGTGGACTTGACCCCCGCATCCGCCCTCTTCGCCCAAGCCTTCAATAGCGGAACTATCGTAACCAGAAGACTCATCTTTCCGTCATCAGACTTCAAGAGCAGCCCATCCGGCCCAGGCGTCATCCCATCATCGGGCACGACACTTTGCACGTTACTCTCCGCCTTCCCGGAAACCCTTTCGCCTTAACCGCTCCAACAAGCTTAACCAACCGCGCATTCACCTCGGCCGTATATTTCTTGTCTTGATCTGCCTGATCTTCCATTCTAGCCGCGCCAACCTCCGCCGCAACCTTCTCCCGATAAGCGAGATAAGAATACGTCGGCGACCCAACAACCTTCGCCCCCACCGCAGCCGCCACCGCGACGAGCACCACCGCCCCCACCCCACTCTTCCACTTGGAAATGCGTTTCATTTTTATAAGCGTTACCGAATCCCGCGCCGACATGCAAAAACGGCTGCCGTGAATCCACGGCAGCCGTCCCTCAGAAACGCCTTATTCTAAATCGCGAATCAGACTTTACTCATCCACCTTGAAAGCCGACACCAATCGAGTCAATTCCGCCGCCTGCTGCTTCAAGCTCGCCGCAGCCGCCGCGCTTTCTTCCACCAGCGCCGCATTCTGCTGCGTCATCTGATCGAGCGACTGCACCGCGTCCCCGATCTGATCAATCCCGGCGCTCTGCTCCAGGCTCGCCTCGGCGATCTCGCTCATCATCGCGCTCACGCCTTGAACCTGCGACACCACATCGCGCATCACCTTCCCCGCCTCACTCACCAGCCGCGACCCGGTATTCACCGTCCCCGCGCTATGCTCGATCAGCGTCTTGATCTCTTTCGCCGCTTGCGCACTGCGTTGCGCCAGATTCCGCACCTCAGAAGCCACCACCGCAAACCCGCGCCCCTGCTCCCCGGCCCGTGCCGCTTCCACTGCCGCATTCAGCGCAAGAATGTTCGTCTGAAACGAAATACTGTCGATCATCACGATGATCTCGGAGATCCGCTGCGACGCGTCGCTGATCTCCTGCATCGTGGTCACGACCTCACCCACCACCTGCCCACCACGCGCCGCCGTATCGGCAGCACCGTTGATCATCTTCGCGGCCGTGGTCGCCGTTTCGGTGTTGTTCCGCACCACGGCCGTGATCTCTTCCATCGAAGAAGCCGTGCGCTCCAGGTTGCTCGACTGTCCTTCGGTGCGTTCACTGAGGTCCGCATTCCCGGTAGCAATCTGCGCCGACCCGGTCGCAATCGACGAAGAAGCCGCGCGAATGCTGTGCACCAGCGTCGACAGCGACGACACGAACCGGTTGAACGCATCCGACAACTGCCCGATCTCGTCCTGGCTCTCGACCGTCATCCGACGCGTAAGGTCACCCTGCCCGCTGGCGATTTCCGACAGCAGCGTCGCCGCGCGACGAATCGGCGCGGCAATCGCACGCCCCACCAGCCAGATCACGAGCAGTGCGACACCCAGCCCCACCACCGCCGCAACCAGCGCAGCGCTACGAATCGCACGCGTCACCGGCCCGAGCAGTTCCGCCTGCGGCACCTCGACGACCACATACGCATTCAACTCCGGAATGAACGACGTCGCGATGAAACGCGCGCCGCCATCACCGTTGTAGCTCAGGTACGCATACGGATGACCAGCCAACAGCGTCGCCGACGCATCACCCGGCAACCCCTGCTGATCCTTCATGAAATGCTTCCCATCGATCAGCGCCGTATCGCGATGCATCATGATCGCGCCATCGGGACGCACGAGATACGCGAACCCGGTCTCGCCGATCCGGTAAGCAGCAATACCCTTCGCGAGCGCATCGACGGACAGGCTCATACAGGCCGCACCAATCGGCACACCATCAAGCTCGACACGGCTGTTGATGAACATCATGTAACCGCCGACCGTCACCTCGCGGTCCATGTTCACGTCGAACGCCTTCCCGGACGACAGGAAGCCGGTCAACCACTGATCCTTGTCGGTCACCTTCCGCTGCAGGCCGGATTCGTTGTAGTAGTTGCCGCTCTTCACGGACACCCACTGCACCGACGCCGCCTTCTGTTCGTCCTTCACGTTCTTCGCGAGCTGGATCCAGTTGCGCGTGCCGGCGTCGGGTTCGCCGTCGGCTTCCCATTGCAGCAGGAACGCATCGCGCGCGAGAATCCGCGACGCGGCGATCGGCCCGGCCATCTGTCGCTGCACGTCGGCGCGGATGCCGTTCACGGCCGTCGGCAGCTCTTCGCGCACGACGCGATCGCGCACCGCGTTGCCGATCAGGCGGATGCTGAGTCCGCTCGAGATCGCGACGAACACGAGCAGGCAACTCGTCATGCTGAGAATCAGCTTGTTCTGTATGGAAAGCTTGCGCCAGAAATGCATGGGGAACCCTCGATAACCGCTCGGTCTGAGCCAGTTTGGGTTATCGGCATGCACGCGCAGAACCGCATCGCTGATTTCACATGTTTATCATGCGAGATTCGTTATGTTGTTGTCAGGCGGACATATGCGGCCGCTTATAGATGCGCGAACAACGAAAATTCAGCGCGAATCAGTATGCAACGAAGATCGTGACACGCCGGTTGCGCGCCCGCGCGGCGGCATCGTCGCCCGCGACGAGCGGCTGCGTATCGGCCCGCCCGATCGCCGCGAGCCGGTGCGGGGCGACGCCGCGCTCGGTCAGGTAGCGCACGACACTCCCTGCGCGCGCCGACGACAGTTCCCAGTTCGATTCGTATTTCGCGTTCGCGATCGGCACGCTGTCGGTATGCCCTTCGACGAGAATGTCGCCGGTCGCGTGATCGCTCAGTGCCTGCGCGATTTGATTCAGCACGGGCGACGAATCGGGCAGCAGGCGCGCATCGCCGATATTGAACAGGATCTTCGCGTCGATGCCGATCTCGACGCCATGCGGCGCTTTCACGAGCGAGATTCGGCCGTTCGACTTCAACGATTCGAGCAACGCGAGCCAGGGCGGCGAGTGCTCAGGCGTCACGGCAGCGGTAGCAGCAGTTGATGCACTCGCCGCGATTTCCGCATGCCGCGCGAGCGTCTGGTACCGCGCATCGAGCGCGTTGTATTTCGCGAGCTGGAGCACGTACAACGCGAGAAACAGCACCATCAGCGTCGTGATGAGATCCGCGTACGAAATCAGCCAGCGGCCGGATTGCGCGCCTTCGAGTTCGTCGTCGTCGCGATCGGCGGCGGATGCGCCGTCAGTTCGAGCAGTCATGCGATTGGCATTCCGGGTTCGTCGTACGGCACACGCGCATCACGCGAGCGATTCGACCGCGCGACCGCGCACGTCGCCGGTCAGGCGCGTCTCGATCGTATGCGGCGATTCCTTGCGCGATATCGCGAGCAAGCCGTCGAGATACAGCTTGCGAAACCGCAGCTCGCTGTCGATCTGCGCGCGCAGCTTGCCGTAAAGCGGCAGGAACACGAGGTTCGCGAACGCCAGCCCGTACAGCGTCGCGATGAACGCGACCGCGATGCCCGGCCCGAGCTGTGCCGGTTCGAGAATATGGCTCGTCACCTGCACGAGCCCGAGCACCGACCCGAGAATGCCGAACGTCGGCGCATACCCGCCAGCCTGCTGCCACACGCGTGCGGCAGCAAGGCGGCTGCGTTCGTAGGCATCGAGTTCGCGCTGCAACGCGTCTTCGAGCACGGCAGTCGATACGCCGTTCGCCAGCAGTTCGAGCCCGCGGCGCGCGAACGGATGGATGCCGCTCACGTCCATCGATTCGAACGCGAGCAGCCCGTCGAGCTTCGCGCGGTCGCCCCATTCGAGCAGGTCGGACAGGTTCTTGCGATCGACCTCGCGTGCCCGCACGAACGCGAGCCGCAGCTGCTTCACCGCATCGAAGAAGCGCGCCCAGGTGTTCTGGATCATCACCGCGCCGAGCGTGCCGCCGAGCACGATCACGAGCGCCTCGAACTGGAACAGCATCGAGAAATGCCCGCCTTCCAGCGCGAAACCGAACACGATCGCCGCGCCGCCCAACAGCACACCGGCCAGGGTCAACAGATCCATGCGCGTCTCCTCGTCAGGCGTCCGATGCCGATGCGACAGGCGCCGTGCCCACCGCCGGCGACTTCGCCGCGCGCACGGCATCCAGCACGCGTTGCTCGATATCCTCGACCTCGACCGGATCGAGCTTGAGCTCACGGCGCATCACCCACGACACCTCGTTGCGCCGCGCCTCGGTCATCACGGAAAACAGCTTGTCGGCCACCGCGCGATCGTCGAGATTCGCGATCAGCTTCGCGAGATCGTACGTATCGAACGCGCTGATGACGTCGAACAGCGTGCGCTGGTCGATCGACACAAGATCCTCCAGCGCACGCACCTCTCCACGTCGCGCGTTGCGTCGCGAGAAGTACGTCACGCCCTTCTGTTCGACGTAACTGAGCACCTTCGATTTGCGGAACGCGAACAACTCGTCGGCAATCTCGCCGTTCGACAGTTTGTTGAGCAGCATCGTCTTCTCGACGCCGATCAGCGCTTCGAGGTCGGCCAGCTCGATGAGTTCGAGTTCGCTGTTGATCGACAGGTCGAGATCGTGATCGGCCACCTGCTGCGCGCGATCGATCACGCGCGCGGCGTCGAACGTGACGACCTGGCGTGCATCCGACGACGCAGAATAGTCGACCGCCCCGCCCGCATGGTCCGTCTGCGCCGCTTCGATCGTGACGAGATTGAGCTTCTCCATGCGTCGCAGCATCGCGAGCACGTGCGGCCGCGAGTGGCCGGCAATCGCGCGGCATTTGCGGATCACGTCGGCGAGCGGCACCGACGTTTCGGCCGCATGGGCCTGCATCGGCCGGCGCGCCCAAGTATCGCCGCCATCGCGCGCTTCGGCGCCCGCCATCAACGACAGCACATGCGCATACGACAGCACGCCCGGCATGAAGTCGGCATGGGTGTAGGTGGCGAGCTGATCGTCCTTGCGCTTCACGCGGCGGATCATCGTTCGCACGATGTGACGCAGCAGCGCCGACACGCGCTCGATTTCGTCGTCGAGCATGCCGGCAGGCACGACCGTCAGTTGACAGAATGAAAGCGCCTTCGCGGTATGCGCACGGGGCTCGGCTGCGAGCAGCGCCGATTCACCGAAGAACTCGCCGCGGCCGAGTGTCGCGACGACGACGCGCTTGTCGTCGCATCGCGTGGACAGCTCGACCTTGCCGTCGGTGATCAAGAAGATGACGGGCTCACCCGCAAAACCCTCGGAGTAAATGATCTCCCCGGGCGCCGCTGTACGCGTCCACGATTGCTGACGATTCACGTCGATTCCCCTGCTGCGCTGATTTTTTTCGGACTGCGCGTCGCACGTCGAAAGCATGTGATCGCGAGTCATCCCCGTGACTCGTTTACGTCAGCGTGCTCAACATCCTTTAGGGGATTCGTCCTCGTTTCGAACCGAAATCAAGGTAAAACGTTTGCGAGTCGCGCAGCCACAGCGGAAAGTTCATTTCAATGCTAGCGCGTGTAGTGCAATTGAAAGCGCCGAGCGATTCCGCGCGTCAGAACTCCATGTCGAGTTCGTCGATGTCTTCGTGCTCCGCCTTCGCCGCATCGATCCACTCCGCGACGAACGGATGCGCGAGCACCTGCATGCAGTACTCGGCGATATCGGGCTCGAGCTTCACGTCGTAGGTCAGGAAGCGCGTGACGACCGGCGCATACATCGCATCGGCGATGCCGATCTCCGCACCGAACAGCCAGGGGCCGCCGTACGCGGCCAGGCACTCGCGCCAGATCGTCACGATCCGCTCGATGTCGTGCTGTGCACGCGACCAGATGCGGAAGCCGGGGAAATGCGCGCGCAGGTTCATCGGCAATGCGGAGCGCAACGCACTGAAACCGGAATGCATCTCGCCGCAGATCGACCGGCAATGCGCGCGGGCTCTCCGGTCTTCAGGCAGCAGCCGCGCCTGCGGCCGGATTTCGTTCAGGTATTCGGCGATCGCGAGCGTGTCCCATACCGTGTTGCCGTCGTGGGTGAGGCACGGCACGAGAATCGACGGCGACAGCAACAGCAACTCCGCGCGCGACGCGGCATCGATCGGCACGCTGACCGTCTCGAACACGAGGCCGCTCAGCTTCGCGAGCAGCCAGCCGCGCATCGACCACGACGAGTAATTGCGGCTGCTGATGGTCAGCGTCGTCTGTCCTCCGGTGACTTCCATGTCGCTCCCCTGTTCAAGACCGTTCGTGCCCCTGCACCGAAAACGGACGCCACGCGGCATCACCCGCACCATGCCGGTGCCGCGCATTCGCCGAACTGGCGCAGCGCCGCACGCTGTCGCGTCACGTGCCGCACGACAGGCCGGCCGGGCAACGCATCGCGTGCGGCTGCCGGGTGTCGCGTGCCGCCTGCGTCGCCGCGTTCCCGAACCGCGTGCAACGCGCGTGCCAGCCGCAGGCTGGCACATCGCTTGCCTCGTTCCATGCAACGCGGCACAACGAGCGACAGCCATGAATCTGCTTGCCTATCCGTTCTATCAATGGTCTGCGGAATGCACGCGCCCGGCACGCGCATGGGCCGCTGCCGCACGCGCGACGATGTCGCTGTGGCCGCCCGCCACCGCGACGCCGACCGGCCGCATGCTCGACGCGCTGTGCGAACTGCTCGAATGCTGCGCGTTCTCGCATCGGCGTCCGCCGTTCGGCATCGCGTCGATCGTCGTCGACGGCGAAGCGGTACCGATCGTCGAGGAAGCCGCCGCGGGCACACCATTCGGCACGCTGCTGCATTTCCGCAAGGCGCTGCCGGTGGCGCGCCAGCCGCGCGTGCTGATCGTAGCTCCTATGTCCGGGCATTTCGCGACGCTGCTGCGCGGCACGGTGCAGACGATGCTCGCCGACCACGACGTGTACATCACCGATTGGCACAACCCGCGCGACATCCCGCTGACGGCCGGACGGTTCGGCTTCGACGAATACGTCGCGCACGTGATCGACTTCATCCACCAGATCGGCCCGGATGCACACGTGCTCGCGATCTGCCAGCCGACCGTCGCCGCGCTCGCGGCAGTCGCGTTGATGGCTGCCGGCGGCGATCCTGCGCAGCCCGCGAGCCTGACGCTGATGGCGGGCCCGATCGATTGCCGCGTGAATCCGACGAAGGTCAACGCGCTCGCGACGAGCCAGCCGATCGAATGGTTCGCGCGCAACCTGATCAGCGTCGTGCCGGCGGGCTTCGTCGGGGCGCAGCGCTGCGTGTATCCGGGCTTCGTGCAGGTGGGCGCGTTCATGTCGATGAATCCCGATCGCCATGCGGCGTCGTTCGCCGACCTGTATTACGAACGCGCGAAGGGCGACCCGGCGAAGGCCGACACGCTGCGGCACTTCTACGACGAATACTTCGCGACTGCCGATCTCACCGCGGAGTTCTATCTGGAAACGGTCGAGAAGGTGTTCCAGCAATACGCGCTCGCGCGCGGCGAGCTGACGGTCGGCGACCGGCTCGTCGAACCGGCGGCGATTCATCGCACCGCGCTGCTGACGATCGAAGGCGAGAAGGACGATATCTGCGCGGTCGGCCAGACGGTGGCCGCGCAGGAGCTGTGCTCGGGGTTGCCGCCGTACCTGAAGACGCATCACGTGCAGACGGGCGCAGGTCACTACGGCGTGTTCAACGGCAGCCGCTGGGAAACGCAGATCTATCCGATCGTGCGCGCGACGATCCACGACAACGAGCCATACGATCGCACTGCCGATGCAGACGGTAACCCGGACGGCACGCACTACGTGACGTTGCGCGCGCTGCTCGACGCCCGCGCGGCCGCGCCCGATGCAGCGACCGACACGCAATCGCAGCTCGCCCACTGAAGCCGGACGGCGCTGAAAATGAAACGCCCCGCCCGGGGGTGGCGGGGCGTGAGGTGCGGCAGCGTGCCGACGACGCGCGAGGGAGCGGCTCGCGCGTCAGCCTGTATTACGAACAGGCCTTGCCGTGCGACGCGTGGTAGCCCTTCGCCTTCGCGTCGGCTTCCGACATGTAGCTGCCGTGCTTCGTCTTGCCGTAGTACTTGTCGGTCGAGCAGTGGTAGACCTTCGTGCTGTCATTGGCCCATACCTTGCCCGCGCCGCCGCCCGGCGCTGCCGCCGCGGTCGTCGCTGCCGCGCTCTTCGCCGGCGCGGTGCCCGATGCCGGGGCTGCGGAGGCTGCCGTGGCCGGCGCTGCGGCCGGTGCGCTGGCGGCTGCCGCCGACGATGCGCCGTACCAGGTCTTCACCCCCTTGTGGCCGGCGCATGCGCCCTTCTTCGATGCGCCCGAGTAGAACGAGCCGTCCTTGCACAGCCCGGTCGTGCCGGCCGGCGCGCTGGCCGGAACCTGCGCGAATGCACCGATCGACAACCCCATGCCGGCGACCAGCGCGGCGATCAACATCGTCTTTTTCATAGTCCTCTCCTGATTTGCCTGATAAAGCATGCGTTCCGGGTATCCCCGGGAAAGTCGCGGTTACCGCACCCAGCGGCACACGCGATGGTGGTGATGATCGAAATGACACACACGGTGCGAATGCGCTTCGGCCAGTGCCGGAGCAAGAACGGCACATGCCACTGCGGTGGCCGTCAGGATCTTCGCGATGCGCTTCATGAAACTCTCCCGGGTAACTCAAC
Organism: Burkholderia sp. AU31624; assembly: GCF_020420065.1. NCBI lineage: Bacteria > Pseudomonadati > Pseudomonadota > Betaproteobacteria > Burkholderiales > Burkholderiaceae > Burkholderia > Burkholderia sp. AU31624. Next base: position 583,947 of record NZ_JAIZRT010000002.1, on the reverse strand, counting down.
CGGTGATCCGGCTGGTACTTCCTTAACGTCGGTCGTCGACTAGCCGTGCACCGCATCCACGCGCAATTGACGATCTTTGACATCGCGGCGCCGTCAACGCATCGAAGCTGACGAATGTCTTTCTTTTCTTTCCGGATCTTCAGCTTCGCGACCCTTCGGAATTCGAAAGAATGTGAAGCAGGAAACGCGGAGCGCACGGAAACCTCCGTGGAACGCGCAAGAAAAAACCGCCACGAGGGCGGTTTGTCACAAACAGGCGAACGGACGCGATGCACGCGAAAGCACGACGGCAGCTACGCCCCCGCCTCACCCCACGGCGTCGGCGGCGGCACCGCGCATGGCCCTTCGACGTCGATCGACTTGAAATCGGCGGGCCCGACGATCTCCAGGTACTCCATGTCAGGCGAGTAGTCGAACAGATAGTGGACGATCCCCGGCGCCTGGTGCACGCAGTCGCCGGCGCTGACCAGCGTCTCCCGTTCGCCGTACATGAAGCGCGCCCAGCCCTTCAGCATGATCACGATATGGAACTCGGCCTCGTGACGGTGCCAGCCGGTGCCCGCCTCCGGTGCATGATTCGCCCTGACGAGTTGCGCGACGACCTTGCCGTTCGTCGCGGCCGCGATACCGAGATCGCGATACAGGAAGAAGTCGCGCAGGCCTTCGCCGCGATACGCGGTGTCCTGCGGCTTCACATGGGAAAAGGCGGTGGTGGTCGGTGTGCTCATCGCGGTGCTCCTTCATTGAAAGGATCCCGCGTGACAAGCATTTAGCGTTCCAGTATGCGACGTCGCGGATGAGGCGCGACGCCGCCTGCCCGCTTACTTCAACCGCCCCGACAGAAACTGCCCGAGCCGTTCGCTCTTCGGATTCACGAGAATCTCCTGCGGATTCCCTTCCTCCTCGATCTTCCCCTGATGCAGGAAGATCACGTGATTCGACACGTTGCGTGCGAAACCCATCTCGTGCGTGACGACGACCATCGTGCGGCCTTCCTCGGCGAGCTTCTGCATCACCTTCAGCACTTCGCCGACGAGCTCCGGATCGAGCGCCGACGTCGGCTCGTCGAACAGCATCACTTCCGGCTCCATCGCGAGCGCGCGCGCAATCGCGACGCGCTGCTGCTGGCCGCCCGACAGGTGCGACGGATACATGCCCTCGACGCGCGGCGCGAGGCCGACCTTCTCCAGGTACTTGCGCGCCCGCGCGATCGCTTCGTCCTTGCCGACGCCGAGCACGGCCATCGGCGCTTCGATGATGTTCTCGAGCACCGTCATGTGAGCCCACAGGTTGAAGTGCTGGAACACCATCGACAGCTTCGTGCGCATCCGCTGCAGCTGCTTCTGGTCGGCCACGCGCAGCGAGCCGTTGCGGTCGCGCGTGGTCTGGATCGGCTCGCTGCCGATCGTGATCTGCCCGGAGCACGGCTGCTCGAGGAAGTTGATGCAGCGCAGGAACGTGCTCTTGCCGGAGCCGCTCGAGCCGATGATGCTGATCACGTCGCCGGCCTTCGCCTTCATCGACACGCCCTTCAACACCTCGTTGTCGCCGAATTTCTTGTGCAGGTTGTCAACGGTAAGCTTGTACATGCTGGGTCCTTCCTTGCGAATCTTGCGAATGCGTTAATGGCCGCGCGGCGAGAGGTACGCAAGCCAGCGCGTCTCGAGCTTGCGGAACGCCCAGATGAGCGTGAACACGACGGCGGCGTACAGCACGGCCGCGATGCCGTAGGCCTGGAACGACATGTAGGTTGCCGAATTGACGTCGCGCGTGACCTTCAGGATGTCGGGCACGGTCGCGGTGAACGCGAGCGTCGTCGCGTGCAGCATCAGGATCACTTCGTTGCTGTAGCTCGGCAGCGAGCGGCGCAGCGCGGAAGGCAGGATGATCCGCGTATAGAGCTTGAAGCGCGACATCCCGTAGGCCATGCCGGCCTCGATCTCGCCGGCCGACGTCGCCTTGATCGCGCCCGCGAAGATCTCGGTGGCATACGCGCATTCGTTCAGCACGAACGCGAGCAGCGTGCAGTTCATCGCGTTGCGGAAGAACGTGTCGAGCAGCACGTGGTTGTGCACGACCTGCAGGCTGTAGATGCCCGTGTAGCACATCAGCAGCTGCACGTAGAGCGGCGTGCCGCGGAACACGTACGTATAGAGCCACACCGGGCCGGAGATCCAGCGGTTCGACGACGCGCGCGCGATCGCGAGCGGCACGGCGAGCGCGAAGCCGAACGCGATCGACACCACCAGCAGCCACAGCGTGATCGCGAGGCCGCTGAAGCGGTAGCCGTCGGTGTAGAGATAGCTTTGCCAGTACTGGCTGACGAGTTCGATCACAGTGCGAGCCTCCGGACACCGACGGAATAACGCTTCTCGAGGTGATGCAGCACGACGTTGGAGACCGTCGTGATCGCGAGGTAGATCGCGCCTGCAGCCAGCGTGAAGAAGAAGAAATCGAGCGTGCTCTTGCCCGCGTCCTGCGACGCCTTGACGACATCGGCGAGGCCGATGATCGACACGAGCGCGGTGGCCTTCACGAGCACCTGCCAGTTGTTGCCGATGCCGGGCAGCGCGAAGCGCATCATTTGCGGGAACAGGATGCGGCGGAACACGCGCCAGCCGCTCATCCCGTATGCGAAGCCCGCTTCGAGCTGGCCGCGCGGCACCGCGAGGAACGCGCCGCGGAACGTCTCGGTGAAGTACGCGCCGTAGATGAAGCCGAGCGTGATGACGCCGGCCACGAACGGATCGATGTCGATCTGGTCCCAGCCGAGCATGTCAGTGACGTTGTTCAGCAGGATCTGGATCCCGTAGAACAGCAGCAGCATCAGCACGAGGTCCGGCACCGCGCGGATCAGCGTCGTGTAGAAGGTGCCGATCGACTTGAGCATGCGGTTCGTCGACAGTTTGGCGCTCGCGCCGATGAGGCCCAGCACGAGCGACGCCGCGAGCGATAGCACCGCGAGCTTCACGGTTTCCACCGTGCCGGCCCACAACAGCGGGCCAAATCCTTGGAAGATCATATGAGGGATCCAGAACGATGTGGCTGGATTGTCAATAGCCATTACCCGCGCATCAAACGATATCTGCGCACTACCTGATGCAACCTGCTCATCAAGTCGGACGCATCGCGCGAAGCGGGTTGCACCCGCGACAGCCGCGGCGCGCACGCAATCGATGCGCGCCGCGTGGTGGGTCAGCCGCCGTAGACGTCGAACGCGAAGTACTTCTTCTCGAGCTTCTTGTACGTGCCGTCCTTGATGATGTCGGCGATCGCGTGGTCGATCTTCGCCTTCAGGTCGGCGTCGTCCTTGCGCAGCCCGATGCCGGCGCCGTTGCCGAGCGTCTTCGGATCGTCGATGTCCTTGCCGGCGAATGCGAAGTTCGCGCCACGCGGCGTCTTCAGGAAGCCGATGTCGGCCTGCACCGCGTCCTGCAGCGCCGCGTCGAGGCGGCCCGACATCAGGTCCTGGTACACGCCGTCCTGGTTCTGGTAAGGCACGACCTGCACGCCCTTCGGCGCCCAATAGGCCTTCGCGTAGGTTTCCTGGATGGTGCCCTGCTCGACGCCCACCGACTTGCCCTTCAGCGATTCAGCGGTCGGCTGCAGGTTCGTGCCCTTCTTCGCGACGAGGCGCGTCGGCGTGTTGAACAGCTTGTCGGAGAACGCGATCTGCTCGGCGCGCGCCGGCGTCATCGACATCGACGACAGCACGCCGTCGAACTTCTTCGCCTTCAGCGCGGGAATCATCCCGTCGAAGTCGTTCTCGATCCACACGCATTTCGCCTTCAGGCGGGCGCAGATCTCGTTGCCGAGATCGACGTCGAAGCCGACGACCTTGCCGCTTGCGTCCTTCGATTCGAACGGCGGATAGCTGGCGTCGACGCCGAACCGGATCGTCGACCAATCCTTGGCGTGGGCACCGACCGCGATGCAGGCAAGGGCAATACTGAGCGCGAGTTTCTTCATGGCGTTCCTGTCAGAGGCGAACTGGGCCGGGTTCCGTCGGGCAGCGCCGCCGTGAACCCTTCCAACCCGGAGGCCGCCCGTTCCGGCGACACGCCAAGTTGTACATACAACTTTGCCTTTTCAGAAGGTGCGCCAGCAATCCGTGTTTATCTCTAATTGTCGGACCAATAGGATCGTGGGTCGCAAATTTCCTTATATTTCAATTAATTGCGAATTACACCGAGCTAAACAACAGCTTTCTCCGCGCGCCGGCGCACGGCCGGGAGCGGGATTTCAGTTGTCTAGACCTGCCGGCGCCGCGTCGCGCGGCCCGTCCGCCGTGACGACCGTTTCCAGACCGACCAGCCGGTAGCCGAACTGCAGCTCCGTCAGCAGGTGCCGCGGGCGCGCCGGCACCGGCTCGAGTTTCTGCCGCAGGTTCGTCATGTACACGCGCACGTAGTGCGCGCGGTCCGCGTCGTGGATGCCCCAGACCTCCGCCAGCAATTGCCGCGCGGCGATCACGCCGCCGCGTGCGCGGATCAGCGCGGCGAGCAGCCGGAATTCAAGGCGCGTCAGGTGAACGGGCGCGCCGCCGCGCGCCACTTCGTGCTTGCCGAGATCGACGGTCACGTCGCCGAACCGCACGATCGACGACGATTGCCCGTCGGCCGACACGAACGCCGCGCGCCGCAACTGCGCACGCGCCCGTGCGAGCAGTTCGGGCACGCCGAACGGCTTCGGCAGGTAGTCGTCCGCGCCCGCATCCAGCGCCGCGACCTTCTCCACTTCCTGCTGCCGCGCCGACAGCACGATCACCGGCACCGTCGACCACTTGCGCAGCTCGCGGATGAAGGTCTTGCCGTCGTCGTCCGGCAGCCCGAGATCGACGATCACGAGATCGGGCTTGCTGCTCGACGCATACATCCGCGCCTCGCGGGCCGTCGACGCCTCGCAGGTGTCGAGCCCTTCCTGTTCCAGCGCCATCCGCACGAAACGGCGGATGTCCGATTCGTCCTCGACGATAAGTACGCGCGATCTGATCATGTCCGGCTCTCGTGTTCGATATCGGGCGGCGCGCCCAGGGGCAGGCGAACCTCGAACCGCGCGCCGTGCGGATCGAGCGGCACCGCGCGGATCGAGCCGCCGTGCGCGTTGACGATGCTGCGGCACAGCGCGAGCCCGAGGCCGACGCCGCTGATCGACGATTCCTTGCGTTCGCGCTCGAACGGTTCGAACAGCGGCTCGGTGTTGCGCGCGATGAAGCCGGGGCCGTCGTCCTCGACGAAGACGTACAGCGTTTCGCCGAACACGCGTGCGCGCACCGCCACGGCCGCGTCCGTGCCCGCGTACTTCGACGCGTTGTCGAGCAGGTTCATCAGCACGCGCTCGATCAGCAGCGCGTCGACGTCGATCAGCGGCAGGTCGGCCGGCAAGTCGGTGCTCACGTCGCGGCCGGCCAGCACGCCGGCCGAATGCGCGAGCGCGCTGCCGACGATCTCGTCGAGCATGTGCCATTCGCGATTCAGCCGCACGCCCTCGCTCTGCATGCGCGCGAGGTCGAGCAGGTTGACGACGAGCCCGTGCAGCGCCTCGGCCTGGTTGCGGATGCCGTGCGCGAGCGCGGCCGGCTGCCCGTCGGCCAGCCGCTCGGGCCGCTCCAGTGTCTCGGCGAGCCCGCGGATCGCGGTCAGCGGCGTCTTCAGGTCGTGCGACACCGCGGCGAGCAGCGCGTTGCGCAGCCGCTCGCCTTCGATGCGGACCAGCGTGTGCTGCGCGACACCGACGTAGTGCACGCGTTCGAGCGCCATCGCGATGGACGAGCACAATGCGTCGATCAGGCGGCGATCGTCGGGGTCGGTGGGCACCGGCTGCGCGTCGCCGAACAGCACGAGCACGCCGCGCACGCGCATCGGCGCCTTCAGCGGCAGGTACTGCGCGGCCGCGCGCTCGAACGGCGGCAGCCCGCCCCCCGCGCCACGTGCATGCTCGTAGACCCAGCGGGCAATCGGTGCTTCGACGAACCGGGCGTGCTGCGCCGGCATCAGATGGTCATTTGCATCCGGCAGCACGAGTGCGACGCGCACGCCGAGCAGCGGCGCGATCGTGCCGGTGCAGATCGATGCGATCTGCTCGGTCTCGATCGCCGCCGACAGGTCATGCGCAACCCGGGCCAGCGCCGCCGAGCGCTTCTCGTTCGCACGCGCGGCCCGCGCCTCCGCACGCAGTCGTGCAGCAAGCTGGCCGATCGCCAGCGCGACGGCCAGCATCAGCGCGAACGTGAACACGTACTGCGTATCGGACACCGCGAACGACAGCCTCGGCTCGACGAAGAAGAAGTCGAAGCAGCCGACGCACACGAACGCGGCCCACGCGCCGGCGAGCCGGCCGAGCCGCAGCGCGATCAGCACGACGGTCATCAGGAACAGCATCACGACGTTCGACAGGTCGAACACGCGCAGCAGCGCGCTGGCCGCCAGCGTCGCCAGCGCGCACACGAGCGTGGCGAGCAGCAGCGGCACCGCGTACCGCGACACCCATACGTGCGTGCGCGGTCGCGCTTCGCGCACGGCCAGCGTCGGCTGCGTGTCGGGCCCGGCGCCCGCGATGCGGTCGGCCAGCATCGCGCACGCGCGCAGCACGCCGCGCCAGCGGTCGCGGCGCACGCCGTCCCCGCTGCGGCGGGCGGCGGTGTCCCGCGGCCCCGTTGCCCGTCGATTCGCTTCGCTCACGTTCACCTTCACATCCATGATCGCTTCCGGCAATTGAAACGCCGAACGGCCCCGCGCACGCCATGAAGGCGTGAGCGGGGCCGCGGCGGCGCGTTCGGTCAGATAAACGGCGTCAACAGCATGTCGATCAGCTTGATGCCGATGAACGGCGCGATGATCCCGCCCACGCCGTAGATCAGCAAGTTCCGCCCCAGCAATTTCTCCGCCGGCTCCGCGCGATACTTCACGCCCTTCAACGCGAGCGGAATCAGCGCGACGATGATCAACGCATTGAAGATCACCGCCGACAGGATCGCCGACGTCGGGCTGTGCAGCGCCATCACGTTCAGCGCGCCGAGCGCCGGATAGGTCGCGACGAACGCGGCCGGGATGATCGCGAAATACTTCGCGAGATCGTTGGCCACGCTGAACGTGGTCAGCGCGCCGCGCGTCATGATCATCTGCTTGCCGACCTCGACCACCTGCATCAGCTTCGTCGGGTTGCTGTCGAGGTCGACCATGTTGGCCGCCTCCTTCGCCGCCTGCGTGCCGCTGTGCATCGCGACGGCCACGTCGGCCTGCGCGAGCGCGGGCGCGTCGTTGGTGCCGTCGCCCGTCATCGCGACGAGATGGCCCTTCGCCTGGTGCTCGCGGATCAGTCGCAGCTTGTCTTCCGGCGTCGCTTCGGCGAGGTAGTCGTCGACGCCGGCTTCCGCCGCGATCGCGGCCGCGGTGAGCCGGTTGTCGCCGGTGATCATCACGGTCTTCACGCCGACCTTGCGCAACTCGGCGAAGCGCGCGGCGATCCCGTGCTTGACGATGTCCTTCAGCTCGATCGCGCCGAGCACGCGGGCACCGTCGGCCACGACGAGCGGCGTGCCGCCGCGTCGCGCGATGTCGTTGACGGCCGTCTCGACCGCTTGAGGAAACACACCGCCGAGCGCATCGACGTGCGCGCGGATCGCCGACGCCGCACCCTTGCGCACCTGGCGCTCGCCGATGTCGAGGCCGCTCATCCGCGTGCGTGCGCTGAACGGCACGGTGATGCTGCCTGCGGTCGCGGCCACGTCCAGCGAGAAGCGCTGCTTCGCGAGCGCGACGATCGAGCGCCCCTCGGGCGTCTCGTCGGCCAGCGACGACAGTTGCGCGGCCTCGGCCAGCGCACGCTCGTCCACGCCCGGCGCCGGCCGGAACTGCACGGCCTCGCGGTTGCCGAGCGTGATCGTGCCGGTCTTGTCGAGCAGCAGCACGTCGACGTCACCGGCCGCCTCGATCGCGCGGCCCGACGTCGCGAGCACGTTCGCGCGCATCATGCGGCTCATCCCGGCGATGCCGATCGCCGACAGCAGCGCACCGATCGTCGTCGGGATCAGGCACACGAGCAGCGCGATCAGCACCGTCAGGCTCACCGCCGTGCCCGACGCGTTCAGCAGCACGCTGAACTGCGAGAACGGCAGCAGCGTCACGCACACGAGCAGGAAGATGATCGTCAGCGCGACGAGCAGGATCGTCAGCGCGACTTCGTTCGGCGTCTTGCCGCGCTTCGCGCCTTCGACCATCGCGATCATCCGGTCGAGAAATGCCTCGCCCGGTTGCGCGGTAATCTTCACGATGATCCAGTCGGACAGCACGCGCGTGCCGCCCGTCACCGACGAGAAATCGCCGCCCGACTCGCGGATCACCGGCGCGGATTCGCCGGTGATCGCCGATTCGTCGACCGACGCGACGCCGTCGATCACTTCGCCGTCGGCGGGAATCGTGTCGCCGGCTTCGACGAGCACGATGCTGCCGGCCGCGAGCTCGTCGCTCGGCACGCGATGGCTGGTGCTGCCGAATTGCTTCGGCTCGTCGAGCACCTTCGCGTACACGCGCTTGCGCGCCGCACGCAGCGCATCGGCCTGCGCCTTGCCGCGCCCTTCGGCCAGCGCCTCGGCCGCGTTCGCGAACAGCACGGTGAACCACAGCCAGCACGCGACCGCGAAGATGAAGCCGGCCGGCGCGTCGCCCGTGCCGGCCAGCGCCTGCAGCCACAGCACGGTCGTGACGATGCTGCCGAGATACACGACGAACATCACGGGGTTCTTCAACTGCACGCGCGGCGCGAGCTTGCGGAACGCCTCGCGCAGCACGGCCGTCCAGCGCATCGGCGGCACGCCGCCGACCGGCATCGCCACTGGATTGATCGGGGTTTCGATATGGGACATGAGTGACTCCGTGGTTCCTGCTATTGCTTCGCGCCGGCCGCCTGGCCGAATGCGCGGTCCAGCGCGAGGTTCAGGTCGAGCACGCGCACGCGCGGTTCGCCGAGTACGCCGAGCTGGCGCGGCAAGGCGATCCGATCGACCAGCGCCGCGACCTGCGCGGCATCGACACCGCGTGCCTGCGCGACGCGTGCCGCTTGCAGCCGCGCATTCGCGACCGAGATCTCGGGATCGAGCCCCGACGCCGATGCGGTCACCGCATCCGCCGGCACCGGCGTGCCGGCGGCGAGTGCGTTCTCCTGCCGGTACGCGCGCACGCGCTGCGCGATATCCGCGAGCAGCTTCTTGCTGGTGGCGCCCTGGTTGCTGGCGCCGCTGCCGGCCGCGTTGTACGGCTGGTCGACCGTCTTCGACGGATCGGCCGGATCGGTGCCGACCGTCGCGCTCGGCCGCCCGTGGAAGTAGCCGGCACGCGTGAACTGCTGCCCGATCACCGCCGAGCCGACCGTCGTGCCGTGCTGCTGCACGAGACTGCCGCGCGCCTGCGACGGGAACAGCACGTTCGCGACGCCGGTGGTGAGCAGCGGATACGCGATGCCCGTGACGAGCATGAACAGCACCGACGACGCGATCACGGGCCGCACGAGGCCGCGCGTCGCCGCGCCGAACGAAGAACCGGGTGCCGGCGCGGCGGCGGCCGCTGCCTGGCGATTGCCTTGCATCATGATGTTTTCCTCAGAACAGTTGGCCGCCCGACATCATCAGGTGCTCGACGATCGGGCCGAGCGCGAGCGCCGGCAGGAACGTGAGGCCACCGACGACCAGGATCACGAAGACCAGCAGGCCGGCGAACAGGCCCGTCGACGTCGACAGCGTGCCCGCGCTTTCCGGCACGCCCGTCTTCGCGGCGAGGCTGCCCGCGACCGCGAGCATCGGCAGCAGCGTCAGGTAGCGGCCGATCAGCATCGCGAAGCCGATCGTCGTGTTGAAGAACGGCGTGTTCGCATTCAGGCCCGCGAACGCGGAGCCGTTGTTGGCCGTGCCCGACGTATAGGCATACAGCACTTCGCTGAAGCCGTGCGGGCCGAGGTTCGCGAGGCTGTCCATCGTCGAATGCAGCATCGCGGCCACCGCGGTGAAGCCGAGGATGCTGAACGGATGCGCGAGCACCGCGAGCATCACGAGCTTCATCTCGCGCGCCTCGATCTTCTTGCCGAGGAATTCCGGCGTGCGCCCGATCATCATCCCGACCAGGAACACCGTGAGGATCGCGAACGTGAACAGGTTGATCAGCCCGACGCCGTCGCCGCCGAACACGTTGTTCAGCATCATCTGCGCGATCGGCACGAGCCCGCCGAGCGGCGTCAGCGAGTCATGCATCGCATCGACCGACCCGGTGGTCGCGGCCGTCGTGACGGTGGCGAACAGGCTCGTCTGCGCGATGCCGAAACGCATCTCCTTGCCTTCCATGTTGCCGCCCGGCTGCGTGGCGCTCAGTTGCGGATCGACGCCGAGCCCGGTCACGAGCGGGTTGCCGTGCTGCTCGGCCGAATAGATCACGGCCAGGAAGCCGACGAACATCACGACGAACGCGGCGAGGATCACCCAACCCTGGCGGCGCCGGCCGATCATCGTGCCGAGCGCGTAGGTCAGCGCGGACGGAATCAGCAGCATCGACAGCATGTGCAGCGTGTTGGTGAGCGGCGTCGGGTTCTCGAACGGATGCGCGGCGTTCATGCTGAAGAAGCCGCCGCCGTTCGTGCCGATATGCTTGATCGATTCGAGGCTGGCCACGGGCCCCATCACGATCTGCTGGCGCGCGCCTTCGAGCGTGGTCGCCCATGCGTCGGACGCGAGCGTCTGCGGCATGCCCTGCCACACGTACACGAGCGCCATCACGAAGCTGAGCGGCAGCAGCACGCGATAGGTCACGCGCGTGAAATCGACCCAGTAGTTGCCGAGGTCCGCCGCACTCTTGCGGCTCAGCCCGCGGATGAAGCCGCCCGCGGCCGCGACGCCGGTGGCCGCGCTGACCACCATCAGGAACGTGATGACGGCCATCTGCGAGAAGTTCGACAGGCTGCTTTCGCCCGCATACGCCTGCCAGTTCGTGTTCGTGATGAACGACGCGGCGGTGTTGAACGCGAGGTCGGGGCTTTGCGACGCGCGCTGCAGCGCGTCGAACGGCAGCGTGTCCTGGATGCGCAGCAGCAGATAGCCGAGCAGCATCATCCCGGCGTTGCTGAGCAGCAGCACCATGCCGTAGCGCTGCCACGACATCGCTTCGTCGGGATTCACGCCGAGCAGCGCATAGGTCCGGCGTTCGACCCACGCGTGGCGCGGGCTCGTAAAAGCGTGCGCGAGCCATTTCCCGACGACGGGCACCAGCGCCAGCATGATCGCGAGAACGATCGCGAATTGAATGAGATTGTTGAACATGTCGACGCTCGCTCAGATCCGGTCAAGGCCGGTGATGAAACCGGCCGTCAAGGCAAAGAACGCGAGCGTGAACAAGATGAAAAGCAGATCGCTCATGACATTCACCGATATTTTCGAATTCCTGTTGAATCGCGCCGATCAATACCGCTCGGGTTGGATCAACGCATGAAACAGATAGATAAAGAGCGCGAGCGACAACGCGCCGGTGATCCACAACATGGCTTTCCCCTTTTTTCTATGCGCAGCAATGCCGCGCGATCGTCGGCGCATCGAGCCTTGCCGTTGCGGCGCAGGCCCGTATGACGCCCCCATGCTCAGTTGGCGAATGGGATGCGACAGTGTAGAAATCCGCGTATCAAAGCGGTGTTCAATTTCCTTACGCAAAGTAAAAAAGCTGTAAAGACGAAAGCCGGCGGCGATGGCGTTTTTATGCGTTCTTTTCAGGGCCAATACGAGTCTATACACCGTATCTTCACCGCGATTCCTAGAATGGGCGACATGTCCAAGACGAGATCTCCGCGGTGCGGAGCACGATGCGACCCGGGGATGCCAGCATGAAACCGACCAGAACCGCAACCGCTGCCTCACGCGACCTGCCGCCCGTTCGTGCGCGGCGCCGGTGCCCTGCCGACGAACGCGTGCTGCTGTCGATCCGTGTCGAATCGGACAACCTCGCCGTCGTGCGGCGCCTGCTGCACCAGGCGGTCGGCACCGCGCTCAATTTCTACACGGCCGCGATCGACAATCGCACCGGGCGCGCGTGCATCGAGCTCGAAGTCGCGCGGTCGCAAGCATCGCCCGCCATCCTGTCGATCCTCCGCCTGCTGCCGGCCGCTGAATTCGGCACGATCCGCCTGCTGCAGCACTAGCCGGCCTCCAATGCGGCCGCGCGTGACACGCATCACGCGCCCGCTCCCACTCTCATCGATTCGAACGCGCGTTGCCGACGCGAACGCGTGCGGTTCGTCTTCGTCACGAGCCGCGCACGCTCGCCGCCGGCATGCGCGCCGGATCGTCGTTCCCGTCGCTACGGGCCTTTCCAGGAAGCACTCACCATGAAAAAAGCAGTCGCCGGTACCCTCTCCCTCGCGTTCCTCAGCGCCGCCGCGCACGCGCAAAGCAGCGTCACGCTCTACGGGATGCTCGATGCAGGTATCGTCTATACGAACAACCAGTCGGGTAAGAGCGCGTGGCAGCAAGGCAGCGGGCTGCTGTCGAATACCGTCTTCGGCCTGAGCGGCAACGAGGATCTCGGCGGCGGCCTGCATGCGCTGTTTCGCCTCGAAAACGGCTTCAACCTGAACAACGGCACGCAGTCCTACAAGAACACGATGTTCGGCCGCCGCGCGTACGTCGGCCTGCAGAGCGACCCGTACGGCGCGCTGACGCTCGGCCGCCAGTACGATGCCGTGGTCGATTATCTCGGCCCGCTCGCGATGGCGAACAACGGCGACGGCAACAATCTCGCGTCGCATCCGTTCGACAACGACAACCTCGACGATTCGTTCTACATCGACAACGCGGTGAAATACACGAGCCCGACGCTCGCCGGCTGGCAGTTCGGCGGCCTGTACGGGTTCAGCAACGCGGCCGGCGGCTTCGCGAACAACCGCGCATACAGCGCGGGCGTGTCGTATGCGAACGGGCCGGTCAGCCTCGGCGCCGCGTACCTGCAGCTCAACCGCGGCGGCCTGACGGCCGGCGGCGCGCTGTCGGCCAACGACGGGCCGAACTTCCCGGCCGTGCGCCAGCGCGTAATGGGCGCGGGCGGCAGCTACGCGTTCGACCGGCTGACGCTCGGCGCGCTGTGGACGCATTCGATGTTCGACGAAACGGCCGCATCGTCGCTGCCCGGCGCGCTGAACGCGCTGCGCTTCGACAACTTCGAGGTCAACGCGCGCTATGCGCTGACGCCGGCCGTTTCGTTCGCCGGCGCCTATACGTTCACCAACGGCCGCTACGACGACGCCACCGGCAGCCATCGGCCGAAATGGCACCAGGTGACGCTGATGGCCGACTACGCGCTGAGCAAGCGCACCGACGTGTACGCGGAAACCGTCTACCAGCACCAGTTCGGCGTGCCGGCGGGCGCGACGCTCGGGTTCGCGAACGTCACGGGGCTCGCGCCTTCGTCGAACAATACTCAGGTGGTCGGGACGGTCGGCATCCGGCATCGGTTCTGACCGCACGCCAGCCGCCAGCGGCCGGCCGCTCTGTGCAATCCCGCATGGACGCGGGCCGGCCGAACAGGGATCATTCGGGGAATCCGGGCCCGCGCGCCTGCGAAACCGGTACACTCGGCGCCGGGCACGCGCCGGATCGGCATTCGGCGGCGGGCCGCTGCCGACTCTGGAATCGTGATCCCATGACCACACCGATCTATCAGGAAATCAAGGACTTCATCCTCGCGCGCATTCATGCCGGCGAATGGGCGGAAGGCGACCAGGTGCCGTCGGAGAACGAGCTGGCGCGCGAATTCAACGTCGCGCGGATGACCGTCAACCGCGCGCTGCGCGAGCTGACCGCCGAGCAGGTGCTTACGCGCACGCGCGGCTCCGGCACGTACGTCGCGTCGCCGAAGTACGAATCGACGCTCGTCGCGATCCGCAGCATCTCGGACGAAGTCGCCGCGCGTGGCCACGGCTATCGTGCGCAGGTGCTGCAGGTGGGTGCGGCCGTCGCCGATGCGAAGCTCGCCGACGAGTTGCAGATCGACACGGGCAGCCCGATCTTCCATTCGCGCGTGCTGCACTTCGAGAACGACACGCCGGTGCAGCTCGAGGAGCGCTGGGTCAATCCGGCCTGCGCGCCCGAATACGCGTTGCAGGACTTCACGACCACGACGCCGAACCAGTACCTGACGCGCGTCGCGCCGCTGCAGCGCGTCGAATACCGGATCGAGGCCGCGATGCCCGACGCCGAAACGCGCCGTCACCTGACGATGGACGACCGCGAGCCGTGCCTGCTGCTGCATCGGCGCACGTGGTCGCAGGGGATGGTCGCGTCGGTCGCCAATCTGTGGCACCCGGGCAGCCGTTACCGGTTCACCGGGCATTTCTGAGCTGAGGTGGAGGCGCGGGCTTACCGCGCGCCCGGCTGCCCCCATCGCTCGATCGCACTGACGGCCCGTTTCAAGCCTTCCTCTTGTGCGATGCGCGCGCCGAGTTCTATCGCGCGCGCTTGCGTTTCGCCCCGTTCAGCGAATGCGATGGCCTGCGCCAGTGCGGCAGCGTCCATGCGCCGCCCCGCGACCGGCGCATCCGCCACGCCGAGTCGCTGCAGCCGGTTCGCCCAGAAGAACTGATCGCCCGCGAACGGCACGACGACCGACGGAATGCCGGCCCGCGCAGCCGAATGCGTGGTGCCCGATCCGCCGTGATGGATTGCCATCGATACCTGCGGGAACAGCCAGTCATGCGGCGTATCGCCGATCACGTGAACGTTCTTCGGCAGCATCGACGCTTCGATACCGCTCCAGCCCGGATAGAACAACGCGCGCCGACCGGCGAGTGCGTGCATCAATGCATCGACCATCGCGGCGCGATCGAAGCCGGCCATGCTGCCGAATCCGACGTACACGGGCGGATCGCCCGCTTCGAGAAAGGTCGAGAGATCAGGCGACGGCGCCCATGCCCGCGCATCGATCCGCCACTGGCCGCATGCCTGCACATTCGACGGCCAGTCGCCCGGGCCGGACAGCAGCGCCGGCGACACGCCGTACAGCATCGGATGATCGGTCCACACCTGCTTGCGCGGCGGCAACCCGCACACGCTCGCGCGTGCCGCATTCGTCGCCTTCCTGAACGCCTGCCACAGCAGCGCGTTCACGAACCGGTGGCTTGCGCGGTTCAGCCAGCGCGGCACCTTCCCCGGCGGCAGGAACGGCGACGCGAATTCGGTGGTGGGTGTGATCGGGATCATGCCGGTGCCGATCGCCGGCACGCCGCGATACTCGGCGACCGACAAGCCGACGAACGATGCGAGCCCCGACACGAGGATTGCGTCGCAGCCTTCCGATGCATCCGCGATTTCGCGCATCCACGCGCCCGTGTTCGCATTGGCGATCGCCGCGAGCGCCTTCGACGTGTCATTGAAGCCGCCGCGCCCGCGCACCGCGTCGGCCAATGCGCCATCCGGCGCAATCGCCCCGCGGATATCACCGGACAACGACGCCGACGGCACACCAAGCGCCACTGCCGACCCGAGCGTCGCCGCATCGGCCAGCAGCCGGACATCGTGGCCGGCCTCGATCAACGCACGGCCGAGCGCCGCGAGCGGGCGCGTGTCGCCTTCGGTGCCGTAGGTGGCGATGACGAGCTTCATGCGTGACTCCTCGTGCACGGCGGCAATGAGTGGATTCAGAAAAATGCACGTCGTATACTAATGCAACTCGTGCACTTTCAGTCAATCCCCCGCCATGCCGACTCCGACCGACGATCCGGGCCGCCGCGCCCGCAAGCGCATCCAGATGCTCGCGCATCTCGCCGCCACCGGTGCACGCCTGTTCGACGCGCACGGCTATGAAGCGGTCACGATGGAACAGATCGCCGCGCAAGCCGATGTCGCGAAACGCACGCTGTACAACCACTTTGCAACGAAGGAAGCCGTGCTCGCGCACTGGCTGGAGGGTGAACTCGCACGCGATCTCGCGCATCTGCAACGCGACGTCGCGCGGCGCAAGACCTTCGCGTCACGCATCGACTGCGTGCTCGATGCGTCGGCTGCGTGGTGCGAGCAGCATCCCGCGTATCTGCTCGCGTATTTGCGCCATCGCTTCCTGAGCATCGGAACGGTTGAAGCGGCAAGCGGTGGAGAGAACGGCAGCGATATCGCGCTCGTGTGGCAGCAACTGATCGCGGCCGGGCAACAATCCGGCGAACTGAACGGCACGCTGCGGGCCGACCAGCTCGCGACGTGGTTCCATCACCTGTATCTCGCGGCGATGCTGCGCTGGCTGAGCCTGCCGGGGCTGTCGCTGAAACGGGAGTTCCAGGCGGTCGCGAAGCTGTTCGTCGAAGGTGCTCAAGCGAAAGGCTGAGCGGCGCCGGTAAGCGTTGACCGGTCAGGCGCTCACCGGATCACAAGCGCCCGAGCACGACCGAGAGCAGCGAGCGCCCGAAGCGGGCGACCGCCACCCCGCAGGCAACGAACGCGCGCTTCATTTCTTTCGTGACGATTTCGCGGCCGGTGCGGCAGCGTCGCCGCCCGACGGCCATTGCGTCTCGTCGAGCAACCGGTCGAACAGCCGTGCGCGCTCGTCGGCCGACAGCGGGCACAGCCCGAACATCGCCGAGAGCGCGAGCCCCCACGCCGCCTTCCAGCGCAGCAATGCAAGATCCGGATCGCCGGATTCGGCCGCGATGCGCTTCACGTTCTCTGCGTCGATATCCCTCACCTGCTGCAGCGGCGCGGGATCCTCGACCAGCGCCGCCATGATCGCGAGCGCCGCCGACGGCTGCTGGTCGATCACTTCGCGCATCGTCGCGATCTGCGCGGACAGCGTCGGCTGCCCCGCACCCGGATCGCGCGCGGCCAGATAGTCGCGCTGGAATCGTTGGTAGTAGTCCTGCTGGTGTTCCATCAGCGCGTTCAGCACATCGCCTTTCGTGCGGAACTGGTGCATCAGCCCGCCCTTGCTGATGCCGCTTTCGCGTGAAATCGCGTCGAACGTGAGCTTGCCCGGGCCGTCGCGCTCGAGAATCGCGAGCGCCGCCTGGATTGCGGCAGTGCGCGTTCGCTCGGAACGCGTCGGGTTGTCCATGAACTGTCCCCGCTATGGAGTCGTACCATGCGACCGCGCCGGACCGGCGGGATCGCATGAAGGAAGTGCGCGGAGTCTATCACAAACAAACCGCCTGGTCGGTTTACTTCCAGAAATGGCGGTGCTACGATCGGCTCCCGCATCGGCCCCTGTCGGATGCCGGACCGCACCGCGCGTCGCGCGGCGCGGCGCAAGCGCCACCTGCAGCCTGGCTGTCCGGCCGATCGACCCTGCCCGACGGCTTGTCGCTCCCGATATTCATGGGGTTGCTGCACCTCAAAAACAAACCGTCTGGTTGGTTTTTTTGCAAACCCGAAGCGGCAATGCCGCCCTGTTTCACCACCCTTCGCCCGGCTCCACCGGCGCGAATCCCGACCCGGAGCGTCAGATGAACCCCTTGTTCAAGTCCAGCCACCTGCTCAACGCCGCGCTCTGCGTCGTGCTCGCCGGATGCGCCGGCGTCCAGCCCGCCCGCTACAGCAGCATCGAATCGTCGCCGTACCTGCGCAGCGATCCGCAGGACAAGTCCGGGCGTGTGCCCTACCGCTACGCATTGCCGGCGGACTGGCACACGTACCGGAAGCTGATCCTCGACCCGGTGGCCATCTACCGCGGCACCGACCATCAGTTCGGCGACCTGTCCGACCAGGACAAGACGACGCTCGCCGCGTACATGGGCGACACGTTCGCGAAGAAGCTGAGCAAGCGCTTCGAGCTGACGAACACGCCGGGCCCCGGCACGCTGCGCGTGAAGCTGACGCTGACGGGCGCCGTGACGACGACCACGTTTGCCGGCGCATTCGCACACTTCGATCTCGCGGGCAACGTGTACAACGGCGTGCAGGCGATCCGCGGCCGCGAAGGCGCGTTCACGGGCTCGGTCATGTACGCGGTGGAGATCCGCGATGCCGCGACGAACCGGCTGATCAATGCGTACGTGACGAAGCAGTATCCGAATGCGATGAACATCGGCGCGAGTTTCGGTGCGCTCAGCGCGGCCAGGACGGGCATCGACAAGGGCGCCGATGCACTCGTCGCGCAATTCGACTGAAACCCGCCCGTACACGTTGGCCCGTGTGGCGCAGATGCGTGCCGGCCCGCTCGCGGGCGGCGCGCTTCTGGATCGCGCCGCTCGCAGCCGCCGCGCTCTGCATCGCATGGGGCATCACGTCGCTCGGCAACCGCGGGCCGACCATCACGATCGCCTTCGCGAGCGCCGACGGGCTGACAGCCGGCCGATCGACACTGCGGTTGCGCAACGTCGAAATCGGCCGCGTCACACACGTTCGCGCGTTGCGCGGGCAGCCGGGCGTGACGATCGATGTGCGACTGAACGCCGACGCGCACGCACTGGCGGTGGCGGACACACGCTTCTGGATCGTGCGGCCGCGCATCGGGCCCGGTGGCCTCTCCGGCCTCGATACGGTGCTGTCCGGTACGTATATCGCGGCCGCGCTCGGCCATTCGCGCGAACCGCGCACGACGTTTGCCGGGCTCGACACGCCACCGATCACGGAGGAAGGCGGCCGCCACTACACGCTGCGCGCGGCATCGCTCGGCTCGGTCGCGATCGGCTCGCCCATCTATCACCGGCGCGCACGCGTGGGCCAGGTGACCGGCTATGCGCTCGATGCCGACGGGCACGGTGTCACGATCGACGTGTTCGTCGCCGCGCCGTTCGATCGGGCTGTCGACGTCGACACGCGCTGGTGGCAGGCCGGCGGCCTCGGCCTGCAACTCGGCGCGGGCGGCATGAAGCTCGACACGCCGTCGATCGCCGCGCTGCTCGGCGGTGCCCTTGCGTTCGCCTCGCCGCCCGGGCGCGCATCGAGCATCCCAGCACCGGACGGCGCACGCTTTCGCGTGGCCGATGATGAAATCGACGCGACGCGCACGCCGAACGCGCAGCCCGCGCCCGTCGTGATGCGTTTCGATCGTTCGTTGCGCGGCCTCGAGGTCGGCGCGCCGGTGGAGTTTCGCGGCATCGAACTCGGCAACGTGACGGCTGTCGGCACCGAATACGATGCAGCGCGCGGCGACGTCACGATGCGCGTGACGATGGGGCTCTACCCCGACCGCCTCGGGCAGCGCTACCGCGACGTGCTCGGCAACGGCGAGTCCGAAGCCGGCAAGGCACTGCTGCGCACGCTCGTCGCGCGCGGCTTGCGTGGCCAGTTGCGCGTCGGCAACCCGATCGCAAACCGCTCGTATGTCGCGCTCGACATGTTCCCGAATGCCCTGCCCGTCTCCGTCGACACGAATCACGCGCCGATCGCGTTGCCGACCGTGCCCGGCACGCTCGACGTGCTGCGCGTACGGATGACCGATATCGCCGGCACGCTTTCCCGGTTGCCGCTCGATCGCATGGGTACGGATCTGAACGCAGCGCTCGCGAATACCAACGCACTGTTCGGGCAACTCGATACCGAACTCGCACCGCGTGCACGCATCGCGCTGGGCACCGCACGGCAATCCTTCACGGCCGCGCAGGCGATGCTCGCGCAACAAGGTGCGGATACATCGAACGTGCGCCGCACGCTGACGCAATTCGCGCAAACCTCGCGTGCGCTACGCGCGTTGGCCGACGATCTGGAGCAGCATCCGGAGTGGTTGTTGCCGGATGCATCGCGCACCACGCAACCGGCCGGTGCCGCGCATTCGGCACATCCGGCACGATAGACGCGTCGCGCGACGCCGATGCATTTTTACGACGGCCGCACGCTTCGCATGCCAAATTTCCCGTGCAGCAGTATGCTGATGTTGTACGGCCGCGCGCGACGCTTCGGGTAATCCCTTCGTTTGCACGTTGTCGCGCCGCCGTCGCGACCGCAATCATGCGTTGCAAGGAGGGATTCGTGATGGCAACCACGCATCAGCATTTCCACCTCGAACTACGGCACGCCACCGCGCCGACCTATTTCATCAGCTACCTGTTTCCCGCCTTGCTGTTCGTGTACGAACTGCTGCGCGTCGGCCAATGGATCCGCGATCACGGGATGCAATTCGCCGCGTTCAAGCAGATGGGTTACGAGTATTTGCTGATGCTGATGTTCGTCGGACTGCAGATCGTCGTCGAGGCGATCTTCCTGCTCGGCGCTGCAATGCGTCGCGACAATCGCGACTTCGAGCACCGGCTGCCGAATGTGGTCCTCGGGATCGGCCTCTCGATCGCCGTGCTCGCGATCGACCTCGCGATCCAGCTCGCGTTCTGACGGCCGGCGGGCACCTGCCCGCCGGTGGCAGCAGCGCTCAGGCGAGCGCGTCGCGCAGGAACGTCATCACGGCGGCCAGCACGTCGCCGGTTCGCTCGCGGTGCGGCATGTGCCCACACTGGCCGAGCAACAGATACGACGACGGCCCCGCGACGCGCGCGGCGATCCGCTTCGGATGCACGTCGGATCCATATTCGTCGTCTTCGCCGTGAATCGCGAGCGTCGCGCATTGCACGCGCGGCAAGTCGTCGTCGAGATTCCAGTCGCGAAACGCCGGCGACAGCCACGTGTCGACCCACGCGCGCAGCACCCATTCGGCCTTGTCGCCGTGATAGCGCGCGAGCCGGTCGAGCTGGCCCGGTTCGTCGAACTGCTGCCCCGCGTCGCGGATGCCGGCCAGCGTGCGATCCTCGACAAATGCCTGCGCGGCGATCGTCACCAGCGCGCGGCAACGCTCCGGATGCGCGGCCGCACACCCGACCGCCATCCCGCCGCCGACGCTGTGCCCGAGCGCGACGAACGCGTCGACGCCCAGTTGCTCGAGCAGCGCCGCGAACGCGTGATCGGCCTCGTCGCGCACGAACGTCGTGCCGAGTGTCCCCGGATGGCGATCGGAACGGCCGAAGCCGAGGCGGTCGTATGCGATCACGTCGCGCTGCGTGGCGCTCGCGAGCTGCGCGGGAAAGTCGCGCCACAGGTCGACGCAGCCGAGCGAATCGTGCAGCAGCACGATCGGTGCGGCCGGCTCAGGCGCGGCCGGCCCAGGTGCGCCTACATTCAACGCCCCCGCTGCCTGTTGCGCCAGACCACCGCGCCAGCGTTTCGCAAAGAGGCGCCCTTGCGGCGTCTCGACGGTTGTCTCCTCGAACGGGATATCGGTCATGTGTGTGTCGTCTGCATGAAAGCGGCCGCCCCTCGGCGGCCGTATCGAATCCTGCGATGTTGGCCCGCGCCCGCGTGCAGCGTCAAGCAAGCCCCCACCGCCCGCGCGTTCATTCGGGTTGCGGCGGCAGATACTCCATCTGCGCCTCGTCGTACAGCCGGTAGATCAGCGCCTGCATCGCGCGCAGATCCTCCGATTCGTCGAGCATCCGCATGCTCATGATGATCGGCGACACGAGGTTCGGATCGTCGAGCGGCTTGTAGCTGATGTCGTCGCGCTTCAGCCCGTACACGCTGTGCGGTACGACCGACACGCCCTCGCCCATCGCGACAAGGCCGAGCGCGATCTGCAGTTCGCGCGTCTCGTAGATCTTGCGCGGCTGCAACGCGCGATCGTGAAACGCCGCGAGCACCTGGTCCGCATAGCTCGGGCGCGGCGCCTTCGGAAAGATGATCAGCGTGTCGTTCACGAGATCGTGCAGCGACAGCACCGGCTTCGCGCTGTCGAGCGGATGGCCGACCGGCAGCGCGACGATCATCCGCTCCTCGCGCAGCACGACGCGCCGCACGCTCGGATCCTCGTGGCGGATGCGCCCGAAACCGACGTCGATGCGCCCTTCCTTCAGCGCCTTGATCTGGTCCATCGTCGACATCTCGTGCAGGCTCAGCTCGACCGCCGGATACTCGCTGCGAAAGCGCCGGATGATCTTCGGCAGCATCCCGTACAGCGTCGAACCGACGAAACCGACCGACATGCTGCGCTCGATCTTGCCGACCCGCTTCGTCATCGATTCGAGTTCGGTCGTCTGCGCGAGCAGCTGCACCGCGTGCGAATAGAAGAAGCGGCCCGCGTCGGTCAGCTTCAGCGGCCGTGCGTTGCGCTCGAACAGCGGCACGCCGAGCGCTTCCTCGAGCTGCTGGATCTGCCGGCTCAGCGGCGGCTGCGCGATATGCAGCCGTTCGGCCGCCCGCGTGAAATTCCGCTCTTCGGCGACCGCGACGAAGTAGCGGAGGTGTCTCAACTCCATGTTCGAATCCTCCCGGGCAGGCGACGGATGTTGATTCGGCACCGCGCACGGCGCGGGCGCCGGCCGTCCACACCGGCCCGGTCGGTCCCCTGCTTCCCGATCCCGTCACGATACCTCAGCCGGCACCGATCCCGGCGCGAACCGCATGGCGCGCGCAGCAGCGGCCGGCACCGCGCAAAGCAAAACGGGAAGCCGCAACGCTTCCCGTTCGTTCACCGATACCGCGCCGCGGCACCGTGTGGGCCGAGCATCACACCTCGGTCGCGTAGAGCGCGTCGCGCTGCGCGTCGCTCAGCGAGTCGAGCGGCACGTCCGGCAGTTTGTAGCAGATCATCGTGCCGTACAGTTCCGCGAGGCAATTGCTGCCGGCGTCGAGCGCGTAGCCGTCCTCGCCGTC
This sequence comes from Burkholderia sp. AU31624, assembly GCF_020420065.1. Lineage (NCBI taxonomy): Bacteria > Pseudomonadati > Pseudomonadota > Betaproteobacteria > Burkholderiales > Burkholderiaceae > Burkholderia > Burkholderia sp. AU31624. The sequence continues at coordinate 561,368 of NZ_JAIZRT010000002.1, read as the reverse complement.
CGGCGCCGGCGGGTACACTTCGCGCCACGCGTTGATCGCGGCTTCGAGTCGCACGATGGAAACGGGTCCGGCCTTCCGCTCGGCGGGTGATGCGCTCATGGATTCCTCTGGGTTGCGCGCTCCGCGGGCCGGATCGGCCCGGATGGAACGATGAAAACGCCGGGCGTTTCGCCGGCCGCCGCCTGTCGCGCGCGCCGGATGCCGATCCGCGCGGCGCGCCTCGCGCCGGCCGGGCCGTGGCCCGGTAGGGTCGGGCAATATAACCGGCTTTGACCCCGTACAGGCAAAAGCCGGGCAAAAAAAACGGGAAGCGCAAGGCTTCCCGTTTCGTCGTACGTCACGCGGCCACGCGCCGCGCCCGCGTCAGCCCGCGGTTTCGCGGTTCGCCACCGGCTGCCGCTGCGCGCCACGGCTCGCGGCGATCCACGGCGCGATTTCCATGTCTTCGTAGCGCACGAAGCGGCTCTTCTTCAGGAACCGGAAGCCGAGCCACACGACCAGGAACAGCGGAATGCCGACGTAGGTCGCGGCGACGCCCGCCCAGTCGATCCGGTTCGCGAGGAACGCCTGGTAGTCCTGGCCGAGCGCGATCACGAGGCACAGCACGAACGCGAACAGCGGGCCGAACGGGAACCACTTCGACTGGTACGGCAGCTGGTCGAGCGCATAGCCCTGCTTCACGTAGCCCTTGCGGAACCGGTAGTGGCTGACCGCGATGCCGAGCCACGCGATGAAGCCGGTCATCCCCGACGTGTTCAGCAGCCACAGGTACACGGTCTTGTCGCCATACAGCGACGTGAAGAAGCACAACGCGCCGACGGCCGTCGTCGCGTACAGCGCATTGCGCGGCACGCCGCCCGCCGACAGCTTCGCGAAGATCTTCGGCGCGCGGCCTTCGGTCGCGAGGTTGTAGAGCATCCGCGTGGACGCGTACATGCCCGAGTTGCCGGCCGACAGCACGGCCGTCAGGATCACCGCGTTCATCACGCCGGCCGCGAACGCAAGGCCCGCGTGGCGGAACACGAGCGTGAACGGGCTCACGCCGATGTCGGTCACGTCCGTCTTCAGCAGGTTCGGGTCGGTATAGGGAATCAGCACGCCGATCACGAAGATCGCGAACACGTAGAACAGCAGGATCCGCCAGAACACCTGGCGCACCGCGCGCGGGATCGTCGTGCGGGGGTTTTCCGATTCGCCCGCCGCGACGCCGATCAGCTCGGTGCCCTGGAACGAGAAGCCCGCGATCATCGCGACGCCCATCAGCGCCGGCAGGCCACCCGCGAACGGTGCGTCGCCGATCGTCAGGTTGCCCCAGCCGTTGCTCGGCGCGCCCTTCAGAATGCCGAAGATCATCAGCAGGCCGACGCCGATGAACGCGACCACGGTGACGACCTTGATCAGCGCGAACCAGTATTCGGCTTCACCGAAGCCGCGCACGGTCAGCGCGTTGAGCAGGAACATCACGCCGAGGAACGCCGCGCTCCACCACACGCCCGGCACGTTGGGAAACCAGTAATGCATCACGAGCTGCGCGGCGACCAGCTCCACCGCGATCGTTACGGCCCAGTTGTACCAGTAGTTCCAGCCGAGCGCGAAACCGAAGCCTTCGTCCACGTACTTCGCGCCGTAGGTCGCGAACGAGCCCGACACCGGCATGAACGCGGCCATTTCGCCGAGGCTCGTCATCAGGAAATAGACCATCAGGCCGATCGCCATGTACGCGACCATCGCGCCGCCGGGGCCGGCCTGCGAGATCGACGCGCCGGACGCGACGAACAGGCCCGTGCCGATCGAGCCGCCGATGGCGATCATCGTCAGGTGGCGCGCCTTCAGCGCGCGATGAAGCTTGGGTGGGTTCGCTGACGAACCGGATGGGTCGGATTTCGGAATTGCGGACATAAACGAGACGAACGTTGAGCGGGCCGGCATCCGTAGCCGGCGCATGCGAAATCGGAGCGCGGTGCGCGTCCTGCGATGCATTCGATGCGGCCCCGATACGCGTTGCGCGGCGGGCGCCTGCGGCGAAGCGCGGATTCTACCTGATTCGTCACGGGGACAGCTCAGGTGCCGCCGCCCGCCGCCGCCGCGGAGACTGCACAGAATCAAGGGGTTGGCCGCGTCGAACCGGGCCGCCGTCGCAGGTCGGCTCAAAAAAACCGCGCAATGGATGGTTATCCGGTTCTCCGCCCCCATCGATGCCCCATCGCAATCCGCCCGATACCGCGCCAGTACGCATAATCGCCGGGTAATCACGGGATTATTCAGACAATACGACCGATATCGACGATTGATTCAAATCAAATACCCTTCCGTAAAGCGGTAATGCTGCGTAACAATTTGGAATCGCCGGATCCGCATGCATGTTTTGCATGCACACGCGAATCTCCGGAATTCGCGAGATAATGCGCCCCGATTCAAAATAAACAGCGTACGGAATCGCCAACGACGCGAAAATCCGCCGCCCGCCCCCCATCGAGGATGAAGTCACTCACGCTGCCCGCCGCGCTGCGCCGCCATACCGCGTCGATCGTGGCACGCATTCTGTCGCCCCGCGGCGTACTCGTGGCGGGGATCGCGCTGCTGATGTTCAGCTGGGGGCTTTCCACGTCGCTTTTAATCGAGGCGCGGCGCGATGCATACGACCATGCGGTCGAAAATGCACGCAACCTGATGCTGCTGATCGAGCGCGATATTGCGCGCAATATCGAGCTCTACGATTTGTCGCTGCAGAACGTCGTCGACGGCGTTACCGATCCTGAACTGGCGGCCCTGCCCCCGCACCAGCGCCACCGCCTGCTGTTCGACCGCGCGGCGACCGGCGAGTATCTCGGGTCGATCTTCGTGATGGACGCGCTCGGCAATATCGTGATCGATTCGAGCGCATCGCCCGCCCGGCAAGGCAATTTCGGCGACCGCGACTATTTCGCCGTCCATCGCGACCAGCTCGCCCAGGGCCTCTACATCAGCCGGCCGTATGCGTCCCGGCTGCGCGGCGGCGCCTTGACGATCGCCCTCAGCCGCCGGATCAACCGGCCCGACGGCGCGTTCGCCGGCATCGTCGTCGGCACGCTCAGCATCGACTACTTCCGCGCGCTGCTCGACGGCCTGGCGGTCGGCAAGCACGGCAGCGCGGCGATCGTCGAGGACAACGGCACGCTTGTATCGCGCCTGCCGTACGACCCGCACGTGGTCGGCCTCGACCTGCACAGCTCGCCGCTGTTCATCGAATCGCAGCGCGCCCGCGACGGCGCGCTGGCCGGGGTCGGCACGATCGACGGCATCCGGCGCATCTATGTTTACAAGCATCTCGCCGCCCTGCCGCTGATCGTCGACGTCGCGCCCGCCGAGGTCGACATCTACGCGTCGTGGCACCACCGCGCGATCTGGACCGTCGTGCTGATGTGCCTGTTCACCGGGTTCATCGCGTGGGGGTCGCTGGCGCTGTCGCGCGAACTGAAGCGCCGCCAGGTCGCCGAATCGAAGCTGTACCGGCTCGCGCACACCGATGCGCTGACGGGCCTCGACAACCGCGGCACGTTCGACACGGTGCTCGCGAAGGAGGCGCAGCGTGCGTCGCGCAGCGGCCGCCCGCTGTCGGTGCTGTTCGTCGACGTCGATCACTTCAAGGCATTCAACGACTATTACGGCCATCCGGCCGGCGACGACGTGCTGCGGCGCGTCGCGCAAACCGCCTCGCGCTGCCTGCGCCGCGACAGCGATCACGTCGCGCGCTACGGCGGCGAGGAATTCGTCGTCACGCTGCCCGACACCGATGCGCCAGGCGCGTTGACCGTCGCCGAGGGCATCCGGCGCGCGATCGCGGCGCTCGACATCGAGCACGCGAAAAGCCCGTACGGGCGCGTCACGGCGAGCATCGGCGCGGCGACCGCCACCGACGGCCGCGTGAACGCCGCGACGCTCCTGCAGCGGGCCGACGAGGCGCTGTACCGCGCGAAGTCCGGCGGCCGCAATCGCGTGCTGGAGGCGCAGCCGAGCGCCGCCGGCGCATGACGTCGCCGTGACGTGGCGTGAAGTCGCACCGCGGCCGGCCGGGCCGGATGACCGCACCGTGGACAGTCCTCCCGTGTTCGGTTAGCGTGACACCTGCTGCGCACGCGGCGCGGCGCCGGCCCGCGCAGGCCGCCGTGCGCGTTCCAGCCACTCCCGTTCCGCCATGACCACCCCGTTCCCTGCCCGGCTGCCGCCGTTCCTGCGTCACGCGCTCCGCCCGCTGCTCGAGCCGTACCGCCGCTACCGGCACGCGAAGCTGATCCATGCGGCGCGCGTCTCGCTCGCGATTCTCGTGTCGATCGCGCTGTCCACCGGCCTGAACGTGCCGCACGGCGAGTGGTCGACGATCACCGTGCTGATCGTCGTCGGCGGGCTGCAGCACCACGGCAACATCCGCAAGAAGGCGGCCGAGCGCGCGCTCGGCACGTCGATCGGCGCGCTGGCGGGGCTCGGGCTGATCCTCCTCTACTCGTTCCTGCACGCACCGTTCGCGATCTACCTGCTGATGGCCATTGGGTGCGGTATCTGCGCGTATCACGCGATCGGCAAGGCCGGCTACATCGCGCTGTTGTCGGCGATCACGATGGTGATCGTCGCCGGGCACGGCGACAACGAGATCGTCGACGGCCTGTGGCGCGCGGTGAACGTGCTGGTCGGCATCGCGATCGCGCTCGCGTTCTCGTTCGCGCTGCCGCTCTATGCCACCTACTCGTGGCGCTACAAGCTCGCCGATGCGCTGCGCGCGTGCGCGGCCGTGCATGCGCGGCTCGCGGGCGACCGCCAGGTCAGCGACGACGCGCACCTGAAGGAAATGGCCGCGCTGAGCGCGCTGCTCGTCCAGCTGCGCTCGCTGATGCCGTCGGTGTCGAAGGAATGCGAGACGTCGATGATGCAGCTCGAGGCGATCCAGCGCAGCCTGCGCCTGTGCATCGGCTATCTGGAGATCCTGTCGAGCGCGGTGCCGGCCCGCGACGACATCGCGGCCCGCGAGTACATGCGCGTCGACATGAAGGCCGTGAACCGGCGCATCCGCGACACGCTGGTCGGCGCGAGCCGCGCGCTCAAGTTCGGCACGCCGAGCCGGCTCGCCCCGCGCCGCCGGCCGACGGACGTGCCGCACGACGCGCCGCCGCCGCAGTTGTCCGGCTACGTGTCGATCACGGCCAAGCTGGCCGGGGAAGTCGATCAACTGCGCGAGAAGCTGCTCGACACCGCGCAGTCGTGGAACATCTGACGTCGGCGGGGATCCGGGGCTTCGCGCGCGCGCCCGTCTTTCATATACCTTTCAGCTTGACATATCGGCATCCTGACGGCGGGCCGCCCCACCCGTCAGCCGATCCGGCCCCGGAAACACGGCCCGCGCCGGGCGCGTCGATGCCTGTTTCTGCCGCGATTTCGCACCGGCGAGCGCGGTATTCTCCACCCGGCTCACCGCCCGCCAGGCCCGCCGCGACAGGCTCGACGACGGTTCCGCGCGAAAATCAGCCCTTGCCCCAACCTCCCGGACAGCCGATACTCGCATATTCCGCGAAATACGATCCCACCGGCTTCAATCCACGGTAATTCCTATGAGCACGATTCTCGAAAGCCTCCCGACCGGCCAGAAGGTCGGTATCGCCTTCTCCGGCGGCCTGGACACCAGCGCTGCATTGCACTGGATGAAACTCAAGGGCGCCGTCCCGTACGCATACACGGCGAACCTCGGCCAGCCCGACGAAGACGATTACGACGCGATCCCGAAACGCGCGATCGAATACGGCGCAGCCGGCGCCCGCCTGATCGACTGCCGCGCGCAGCTCGTCGCCGAAGGCATCGCGGCGCTGCAAAGCGGCGCGTTCCACATCACGACGGCCGGCGTCACGTACTTCAACACCACGCCGATCGGCCGCGCCGTGACGGGCACGATGCTCGTCGCCGCGATGAAGGAAGACGGCGTCAACATCTGGGGCGACGGCAGCACGTACAAGGGCAACGACATCGAGCGCTTCTACCGCTACGGCCTGCTCGTGAACCCGGATCTGAAGATCTACAAGCCGTGGCTCGACCAGACGTTCATCGACGAGCTCGGCGGCCGTGCCGAAATGTCCGAATTCATGAACCAGGCCGGTTTCGCGTACAAGATGTCGGCCGAGAAGGCCTACTCGACCGATTCGAACCTGCTCGGCGCGACGCACGAAGCGAAGGATCTCGAAAGCCTCGAAAGCGGCATCAAGATCGTGAACCCGATCATGGGCGTCGCGTTCTGGCGCGACGACGTGAAGATCGCCGCCGAAGAAGTGACGGTGCGCTTCGAAGCCGGCCAGCCGGTCGCGCTGAACGGCGTCGAGTTCACCGACCCGGTCGAGCTGCTGCTGGAAGCGAACCGCATCGGCGGCCGCCACGGCCTCGGCATGAGCGACCAGATCGAGAACCGCATCATCGAGGCGAAGAGCCGCGGCATCTACGAAGCCCCGGGCCTCGCGCTGCTGTACATCGCGTACGAGCGTCTCGTCACCGGCATCCACAACGAAGACACGATCGAGCAGTACCGCGAGAACGGCCGCCGCCTCGGCCGCCTGCTGTACCAGGGCCGCTGGTTCGACCCGCAGGCGATCATGCTGCGCGAAACCGCACAACGCTGGGTCGCACGCGCGATCACCGGCGAAGTGAAGATCGAACTGCGCCGCGGCAACGACTACTCGATCCTGAGCACGAAGTCGCCGAACCTCACGTACCAGCCGGAACGCCTGTCGATGGAGAAGGTCGCATCGACGTTCTCGCCGCGCGACCGGATCGGCCAGCTGACGATGCGCAACCTCGACATCACCGATACGCGCGACAAGCTGCGCGTGTACTCGCAAGTCGGGCTGCTGACGCCGGGTGAAGCGTCGGCGCTGCCGCAGATCAAGGGCGACGAGAAGTAAGTCGCTTCGCTCGACGCCGTGCCGCATCGCTGGATGCGGTTCGGTTGGGCAGGCTGGGTGGGCGGATCCTCTTCTTCGCGCACGCAGCCTGCCGCTTCCTCCGCCTCTCCCCCGCCTTTCCGCTTTCCCCTCCGCAATCGCATCGCCCCGCGTGCCGTAACAACGGCACGGCATCGCCGCCCCCGTCATGGCAAGCTGCGAGTGTTCCGATTTCTGCGCCGACTCATGACCGCCCTCACAGTCATCCACCTGAACGGCCCGATCAACAGCGGCAAGACGACGATCGGTCTCGCGCTCGCACGCGCGCTGCCCGACGCGCGCTTCATCGACGGCGACGATCACGATGCCCCCGTAGACGCGCCGTTCGACGTGCAGTGGGCGATCGCGCTCGAACGTCTCGTCACGCAGATCACCCACGCACGTGAGCGTCATCTGGTCATCGCCTATCCGATCGGCGAAACGGAGTTCGAGCGGCTGCGCGCCGCCCGAAGCGGTCGCAGCGTCGAATCGCGGCTCGCGTGCGCTGACGGACTGGGAGCGCAACCGGATCGCCGAGATGTATCGCGAAGGCTATGCGTCGCGGCCGTTCAGCCAGATGGTGCTCGATACGTCCGATGCAACGCCCGATGCTTGTGCGGCGCGTATCGCGCAACACGTCGCGGCGACGGAGTCGTAACCGGCACATCTGCCCGCACCCTTCACGCCGGCACGCGGATACCTCGCAGCAGCCGGCGAAAGACAGCTTCTCCGGCCAAAATAGGAAAACGTTTACTCTCCCGACACTTCTTGCTAGCATCGTCCTCGATCGGCTTGAGCGCGTTCACGGAAAGCCGATTGCAAGCCTTGAAAATCCCGCAATTCCCGGCATCACTGTTTCAACCTTCGAGCCTCATCTGCTTTCTGTATTTTGGAGTGAATCCTGCGGGCAACCGATCTCGCTTCAACGATCAGGCGCCCGAATAGGAAAACGTTATCCACAACGTGGTGCCCAGCCACGGACCATCAGAGAGAGACACCATGAAGAACAGGATCATCCCGTGCGTCGTCGCCGTTCTGTCCGTTGCGTGCCTGTCCGCGTGCGGCGGCGACGATCCGGCCAGCCCGGCCGCCGCCGCCCGCCAGCAGGCCACCGTGATGGCGCTCAGCCCGTCGAACCCGCCCGGCTCGAACTTCAACCTCGCGCCGTTCACGCTGCAGTTGCCGACCGGCTCGTCCGGCAAGGTCGACACCGTGAGCGGCTCGTCGCTCGCGGGCGGCTACGTGAACCCGACGTATTTCTACACGGACGGTAGCGACGGATCGATGGTGATGATGGACCCGACGCAGGGCTGGACGACGTCCGGCTCGCTGCATCCGCGCACCGAGTTGCGCGAGAACGCGATCTGGCCAACCTCCGGCACCAACCGGCTGAACGCGACGGTGGCCGTCACGCAGGTGCCCGACCACACGACGATCGGCCAGATCTTCCAGGGCACCGGCCCGAGCAAGCCACTGTGCGAGCTGCAGTTCACGTCCGGCGGCGTCGTGCAGTTGCTGCTCGAAAGCACCAACCAGGGCGGCAAGTCGACGACCACGCCGATCACCACGGTCGGCGTCGGCCAGAAGTTCAGCTACGCGCTGAGCCTGAGCGGCACGACGATCACCGTCACCGCGAACGGCACGACCAAGACCTTCACGATGGATTCGAGCTTCGATGGCGAGAGCTTCTACTTCAAGGCGGGCGACTACGACCAGACGGCCGTGTCCGGCACGCCGCTGACGACGCCCGGCACCGTCGTGAAGTTCTATGCGCTGACGCTCACGCATAGCTGATCGCGCGGCACGACGCATGAAGCCGGACGGGCGCACGTCATGCGCGACCGTCCGGCGTTTCGATGCACACGTCGCGCTTACGAGTGATGCCGCACGCCCGGCACGGCGGCTTGCCTCGCGCCCTTGCGGCTCAACATCAGCGTGACGACCGCCGACACCGCGAGCGTGCCCGCCACCACGTAGAGCCCCGCCGCATACCCGCCCGTCACGTGCTTCAACCAGCCGATCGCGAACGGCCCGACGAACCCGCCGAGATTGCCGATCGAGTTGATCATCGCAATGCCCGCCGCCGCGCCGGCGCCGGACAGGAACGCGCTCGGCATCGCCCACAACGGCGCCTTCGCGGCGCTGATCCCGATGTTGACCACGACCAGCGCGAGCACGGTCAGCAGCGCTGTGCTCGCCTGCCCCGCGAAAACGAAGCCGATGCACGCGAGCACGCACGGAATCACGACGTGCCACGTGCGCTCGCCGGTACGATCCGAATGCCGCGCCCACGCGATCATCGCGACGACGGCGGCGATGCTCGGGATCCCGGTGAGCAGGCCCGTCTGCAGCGCGGTGAAGCCGAACTGCTTGACCATCAGCGGCGCCCAAAGGCCTAGCGTATACAGCCCCGCCGACGTGCCGAAGTAGATCAGCGCGAGCGCCAGCACGCGCGGGTCGCGCAGCGCCTGCCACGCGCCGGCCGTATGCCCGGCATGCGTGTGGCGCGCATCGGCTTCGGCTTTCAGCTTCGCGACCAGCCAGTCGCGCTCGTCCGCGCGCAGCCACGCCGCCTTCGACGGCGCATCGGTCAGGCACCTGAGCACGACGAAGCCGAGCACGACCGCCGGCAGCGCTTCGACGATGTACAGCATCTGCCAGTCGGCGAGCCCGAACATCGGCGGCATCTGCATGATCGCGCCCGACAACGGCGAACCGATCGCGGTCGAGATCGGCGCGGCCGCCATGAACCACGCGGCGGCCACCGCGCGCTGCTTCGCGGGAAACCACAGGCTCAGGTACAGGATGATGCCGGGGAAGAACCCGGCTTCGGCCACGCCGAGCAGGAAGCGCAGCACGTAGAAGCTCGTCGGCCCGGCCGCGAATGCGGACACGGCCGACACGATCCCCCACGTGATCATCACGCGCGCGATCCAGATACGCGCGCCGACGCGATGAAGAATCAGGTTGGACGGCACCTCGAACAGGAAGTAGCCGATGAAGAACAGGCCGCCGCCGAACCCGAACGCGGTCGGCGACAGGCCAATCGCCTTGTTCATCGTCATCGCGGCGAAGCCGACGTTGACGCGATCGAGAAAGCTGACGAAGTAAAGCAGCATCACGAACGGAATGATGCGCCACATCAGTTTCCGCGCGACGCGGGTTTCCAGATCCGCTTGCATGTGTCTCCTCCTTCGAGGTCGAGCCGGCTAGTCGTCGAGTCGTGCTCGGTGGTTGAATGCTCGCCGGCGCCGCGACGAAGCGCGTGGGCCGGCGCGCCCGGCTCGCGTCGGGCGCGCGAGTCTCGGGGCAGGAAAATCCGGGGACGATGAACGGGCGACGCCCGGTAACCGGTTGCGCTCGCGCGCCGCCGCGGGTCGCTGGCCGCCATGTCGCGGCCCGCCTGCCCATCTCCGCGCCTGTCGTCAGGCGGCGACCGCCGCGTTCGCGACGCGCTCGCACACGGCCGCCGTCACCTGCGCGGTCGTCGCGCTGCCGCCGAGATCGCGCGTATGCAGCGACGGGTCGGCCGTCACCGCCTCGATCGCCTGCATCACCCGCGCGGCGGCGGCCGTTTCGCCGAGGTGCTCGAGCAGCATCACGACCGACCAGAACGTGCCGACCGGATTCGCGAGCCCCTTGCCCATGATGTCGAACGCGGAGCCGTGGATCGGCTCGAACATCGACGGATAGCGGCGCTCGGGATCGATGTTGCCGGTCGGCGCGATGCCGAGGCTGCCGGCGAGCGCGGCCGCGAGATCGCTGAGGATGTCCGCATGCAGGTTGGTCGCGACGATCGTGTCGAGCGACGCCGGCCGGTTGACCATGCGCGCGGTCGCTGCATCGACGAGTTCCTTGTCCCACGTCACGTCGGGGAATTCCTGCGCGATCTGCTTCGCGATCTCGTCCCACATCACCATCGCGTGGCGCTGCGCGTTGCTCTTCGTGATCACGGTCAGCAGCTTGCGCGGGCGCGACTGCGCGAGCCGGAACGCGAAGCGCATGATGCGTTCGACGCCGGCACGCGTGAGGATCGACACGTCGGTCGCGGCCTCGATCGGATGGCCCTGGTGCACGCGGCCGCCGACGCCCGCATATTCGCCTTCCGAGTTCTCGCGGACGATCACCCAGTTCAGGTCGTCGGGCCCGCAGCGCTTCAGCGGCGCGTCGATGCCGGGCAGGATGCGCGTCGGGCGCACGTTCGCGTACTGGTCGAAGCCCTGGCAGATCTTCAGGCGCAGCCCCCACAGCGTCACGTGATCGGGCACGTCGGGGTCACCCGCCGAGCCGAACAGGATCGCGTCCTTGCCGCGCAAGGCGTCGAGGCCGTCGGCCGGCATCATCGCGCCGTGCCGGCGGTAGTAGTCGGCGCCCCAGTCGAAATCCTCGAACTCGAACGCAAAGCGGTCGCTGCCGCAGGCCAGCGCTTCCAGCACTTGCTTGCCGGCAGGCACGACTTCCTTGCCGATCCCGTCGCCGGGAATCGTTGCGATACGGTAGGTCTTCATGCGCACATCCTCGATTGATCGTCAGCGTGAAGGCACTTTACCGAACCAGAAGTACAGGAACCGGTGCTAGACTCAAAGCATCTTTAACTTTAATTCACGAATCCCGTCATGGCGGATACCGTCCAGCCGGCCGATCTCGGCTTCTTCTCGACGCTGGCCGCGTCGGGCAGCCTGAGCGCGGCCGCGCGCGAACTCGGGCTGACCGCGGCGGCCGTCAGCAAGCGGCTCACGCAGATGGAGCGGCGCGCGGGCGTGACGCTCGTGAACCGCACGACGCGGCGGATGATGCTGACGCCGGAAGGCGACGTGTATCTCGACTACGCGCGCCGGATCCTCGACCAGATGGACGAGCTCGGCGAACTGCTCGGCAGCGCGAAGCAGCACCCGAAGGGGCTGCTGCGCGTGAACGCGACGCTCGGTTTCGGGCGTAACCAGGTCGGCCCCGCGATCTCTCGCTTCGTCGCGCGTTATCCGGAGGTGTCGGTGCAGCTGCAGTTGTCGGTGATGCCGCCGCCGCTCACCGACGACGCGTTCGACGTATGCATCCGCTTCGGCGAGCCGCCCGATACGCGGGTCGTCGCGCGACGGCTCGCGCCGAACCGCCGGCTGCTGTGCGCGGCGCCCGCGTATCTCGCGCGGCACGGCACACCGGCGACGCCGCACGACCTGACGCGGCACAACTGCATCGGCATCCGGCAGGGGGACGAAGGTTACGGAATCTGGCGCCTGACGAGCGGGCGCGGCGCGGCACGCCACACGGAGGCCGTGCGCATCAACGGCAACCTGACGACGAACGACGGCGAGATCGCCGTGAAATGGGCGCTCGACGGACACGGGATCCTGATGCGCGCGGAATGGGATCTGCGCGACTACCTCGCCGACGGTCGCCTGGTCGTCGTGCTGCCCGATCATGAGACGCCGAGCGCCGACATCTATGCGGTGTATGCGCAGCGTCACCAGATGTCCACGCGGATTCGGGCGTTCGTCGATTTTCTGGCGGAAGAGCTGGGGCGGTGATCGGGACGCACGAAACGACGTCCGTCGACTCAGGAGAGACCAACGTGCGGCTCGGTCAAAAGCGCCAATATTTCAGCTATTTCGTCAAAAAATCGCCAGGATATCGGCACCTTCATATGAGCCGGCCGCGCCCGGCCGCCGCCGTCCGCTTCGCCACGGCAACCCGGCGGGATCATCGATCCGCTTGCGCCATCTCGTCGGTCAAGCGCGCGCACCCACGACGATTGCGAACCGTCGACCGCGCCTGACTCGACACTTGCTGATCAAGCTGCGGCCATCTGGGCGTCCACCTGATCAACCCTGTCCGCGGCGCCCACCGTCGGCCGCCACACCCGTGCGGTGATCAGGCCCGCATGGCCGCTCACCGCCGCCTCGAAACGCTCGGCGATCCAGTCGACGAACGCGCGCACGCCGGGCGACACATGCGGCCGCTTCACGTAGACGGCCGACACCGCGATCGCGTCGGGCCGCCAGCGCGGCAGCACTTCCCGCAACCGCCCCGCGTCGATCAGCGGCTGCGCGGCGACGCGCGGCGGCTGGATCAGCCCGAGGCCGTGCATGCCGCACGCCAGATACGCTGGCTCGTCGTCCACGCTGACGATTCCGTCCATCCGCACCTTGCGCACCGCCCTATCGACGAGGAAATCGAGTTCAGCCGTGCGCTGCCCCGGCACGGACGACATGCCAACCGCGCGATGCGAGCCCAGATCGTCGAGCGTGCGCGGCACGCCGTGGCGGTCGAGATACGCAGGGCTCGCGCACGTCACGCGCTCGAGCATGCCGAGCCGGCGCGCGACGAGCGACGAATCGGGCAGTTCGCCGAGCCGGACACTGCAGTCGATCGCATCGCCGACGCGATCGGCCGCGCGCCCGGATACCCCCAGCGTCAGCATCAGATCGGGATGCCGCGCATGAAACGCGCCGAGCGCCGGCAGCACGATCGCGTTCGCGACCGCCGCCGGCAGCTCGACGCGCAGCGGCCCGCTCGGATGCAGCGCGGCGCCGCGAATGCTGGCTTCGAGTTCGTCGACATCGGCCGTGATGCGCACGCAGCGCCGGTAATACGCATCGCCTTCGGGCGTCGCCCGCAGCGCGCGTGTCGTACGCACCAGCAAAGGCATGCCGAGCGCCGTTTCGAGCTCCTGCACGGTTCGCGTCGCGGTGGCGCGCGAAATGCCGAGCGCCTGCGCCGCACGCGTAAAGCTGTTCATTTCGACGATGCGCGTGAAGATGCGCATCGCGCGGATCGGATTGTCCACCGGACACCCCTGCATGTGTGCCGCATGCCGCGGCGCGCTTGCGCCGTGCATGCGTATCGAGGAACGCCGCGCCGCCGGCGCGGCAGAGACGGTTCAGCCGTTCGCCGCCGCGGCGCCGCGCGCCGGCTGGTCGAGCAGCCGCTGCGCCAGCGCGAGCGCGTCGTCGCGGGTGGCTGCCGCGTTCAGCGGATAGCCCCATACCTTCTCGAACGCACCCGAGAATGCGTTGAGCGCCACGCGCCGCGCCGCATCGGGCTCGATCGCGATCATCGCGGGGATCCATTCGCGCGACTGCGCGCGGTTGGCCTTGCTCCACTTCGCGAGCTGCTTGCGCAGTTCGTGATCGTCCGGGCCGCGATCGTCGCCGGACGGCGCGTCGTCGGTCAGAAGAACGAACGGTTCGCGACGCGCCAGCAACGCGTCGAGTTCGGCGATCAGGCGGGCGGGATCGGTGTGCGTCGAACCGGTGTAACGCAACCAGACAAACGGGAATTCAGTCGTGACGATTTGCATGTCAGCCTCCAGATGAGAACGATTCTCATTTTATGGATCGAGGCCTGTGGCGTCATTTATCGTGCCGGCCAACCGCTTGTTCAATCCGGCCAACCGCGCACGCGTGGCGGTGCGGCCTTCGTCGTTCAGCGTTGCCGGTCGGTCAGGAATTGCGTCGGCGACTTGCCGGTCGCCTTGCGGAACATCGTCACGAAGCTGCTCGCGCTCTCGTAGCCGAGATCGATCGCGATCTGGTGCACGCGGCGGCCGGTCGTCAGCATCCGCAGCGACAGCGCGACGTGCAGCCGCCGGCGCCAGTCGCCGACGCTCATCCCGAGCTCCTTCGCCGCGAGCCGCGTCAGGCTGCGCTCGCTGATGCCCACGCGTCGCGCGAGTTCGGCCAGCGGCGACTTGTCGGCCGGGTCGTCGAGCAGATGGTCGATCAGCTTGCGCAGCCGCCGGTCGGCCGGCATCGGCAGGTACAGATCCTCGACCGGCGCCGCGACGAGTTCGTCGAGCAGCGTCGCGATCAATCGCCCCTGCGGCCCGTCGACGTCGTACAGGTTCGGGAAGCTCGCCGCCTTCAGCAGCAGCTCGCGCAGCAGCGGCGACACCGACAGCGTGCAGCAGCGCACCGGCAGGTCGAGCGCGGCGTCGGGTTCGACCAGCACCGCGTAGAACGTCGCGCCGGCCGAGCCGCGCGCCGAATGCGGGACGTCGCCGGGAATCCACACCATGCATTGCGGCGGCGCGCTCCACACGCCGCCGTCGACCTCGCAGTAGATGACGCCGCTCAGCGTATAGAGCAGTTGTGCCTGCGGATGGCTGTGCCGCTCCAGTCGCCATTCGGGCTCGACGACCGAGCCGCCGAACACGACGAGCGGACGCGGCACGTGGAAGAATTCGTCATCCGCTGCGGGATCGGTGGTCGGTGGAAGCTCGCGCATGAAACGATGGACGATGGAGGAAGCCGGACGCGCTGCCCGCGCGTCCTTTCGTGCTTATACCAGAAAGGGGCCGGTGCGGCCGTGCGGTTGCCCGGGCCGCGTCTGCAGTCGGGCGGCGAAACGAATACAATGCCCCGATCCCCCGCCGCTGCGCCCACCTGCCGGAGCCGCCATGTTCGACCTGACCACGCTGACCACCTTCACGGCCGTCGTCCTGGGCCTGTTCCTGATTCCCGGCCCCGCCGTGCTGCTCGTGCTGAGCCGCACCGTGCAGGGTGGCCGCAAGACCGGCATCCTGACCGGCCTCGGCGTTGCCAGCGGCGACTTCGTGCACACGCTGTTCGCGGCCGTCGGCCTGTCGGCGCTGCTGATGACGTCGGCGCTCGCGTTCAACGTCGTGAAGGTGGTCGGCGCCGCGTACCTGATCTATCTCGGCGTGCGCGCGCTGATCGAGAAGCCGTCCGATCCGTCGCTGCCGAGCGTGTCGCCGGTCACGCCGCTCAAGGCGTACCTGCAGGCGATTCCCGCCGAAGTGCTGAATCCGAAGACCGCGCTGTTCTTCCTCGCATTCATGCCGCAGTTCGTGCATCCGGAACGCGGCTCGACGTTCGTGCAGTTCGCGGTCCTCGGGCTGATCTTCGTCGTGCTCAGCTCGCTCTACACGACGCTGATCGCGTGCTCGATCCGCCCGCTCGGCCGCATCGTGAAGCGGCTCACGTGGCTCACCCGCTGGCAGGGGAAGATCATCGGCTCGATCTTCATCGCGCTCGGGCTGCGCGTGGCGGTGCAGCAGCGCTGACACGCGCGGCCGCATGACGCCAGCCGCCGTGCCCGCCGGCGAAACCCTCTACACCGACCCGCGCCTCGTCGCGCTCTACGACCTGTTCAACGCGGGCGACCAGGACTTCGCGTTCTACGCGTCCGTGATCGGTGCCGCGCGGCAACGCATCCTCGATCTCGGCTGCGGCACCGGCACGTTCGCGCGCCGGCTCGCGGCAGCCGGGCACGACGTCGTCGCGATCGATCCCGCGCCGGCGATGATCGAATACGCCCGACGCCAGCCACGCGCCGACACCGTGCGCTGGCTCGCGGGCGGGCTCGACAGCCTGCCGCCCGATGCACCGCCGTTCGAGGCGGTCGTGATGACCGGGCATGCGTTCCAGTGCCTGCTGACCGACACCGAAATCGACGCGACGCTGCGCGCCGTGCGGCGCGCGCTCGCGGACGGCGGCCGCTTCCTGTTCGACACCCGCAATCCGCGCATCCAGCCGTGGCGTGCATGGACGCCGGAGCATTCGGCACGCAGCGTCGAGTCGCGCGAAGCGGGCATCGTCGATCTTCATCACGCGGTGCGCTCGGTGGACGATGCGATCGTGACGTTCGACACCCACTACCGCTTCCGCCGCGACGACACGGTGCTGACGAACACGAGCCGGCTGCGTTTCGTCGCGCAACCCGACCTGCGGGCACGCGTGATCGCAGCCGGATTCTCGTCGGCCAATTGGCACGGCGACTGGCGGCACGCGCCGTTCGACGCTGCGACCAGCGCGGAGATCATCGCGATCTGCCGCGCGTGAGTGCGTGCGCGCGCTGCTACCGCGTCAACCCGCCACGGGCAGCGTGTCCACCGCATACGCATGCCGCAGCGTGCGCCCCAGCACCGGATCTTCCAGCTCGATCTCGAACCGCTCGGCCGGCCGGATACCGCCGATCGCCGCGAGCGTGCCGCACAGCATCGCGGTGCCGTCGACGAAGCGGCCGTCATGGCGTGCGAACTGCGCGAGCAGGTCGTCCGGCGCGCGCATCGCGGTCACCTTGCCCTCCTGATACAGCACGCGCTCGCCGTCGATCGTCGCGTACGCGCGCAGCACGAGCTGATCCCAGTGCCCGGCCACGTCGTCGAACTTCCACAGCGTGTTCGCGCACGGCTTCCCGCACATCTGCTTCGACACGGTGATCCCGTAGGTCTCGACTTCACGATCGGTGTGGTCGGACGCGATGCCAACGAAGGTTTCGCCGCCGTCGCGCAGCAGCACGAATTCCGCTTCGCCGCTGCTCTGCCCGCCCGACACCTGGATCGCGGGCGACGGGTCGAGACGATCGGCCGCGACGCGGTAAAACACGGGCGTCGTCGCCGGGCGCTTGACGCCGAGTTCCTCCAGCTCGCGGATGTGCTGCTCCATGGCGAGCGTGTCGCCGCCGGTCCAGCCCGCGATCACGAGCGTGTCGATCGCGATCGCGCGCTCGGTCCGGCCATCGCGACCGTCGATCGCGAACGTGATGGTTTTCATCGAATGCTCCTCGTGGCGGGCAGCGCACGCGCTGCGGGCTGCCGCCCGCCTTGTGTCGTGGATCGGCCGCGCTTACGCCGGGTCGTAGTAGTGGATCTCCAGCAGCACGCAGCCGCCGTTCGACTTGAACGGGCCGTGCCATGCGCCGGGCGGACGCACCGCGTACGTGTAGCCCTTGAACGGCGTACCGCCGTTGCCGTGCTCGTCGTTGCCGACGGTCAGGTCGCCCTCGACGAGAAACACCTCTTCCCAGTAGTCGTGCACGAACGGCTTCTTCGTATGCAGCCCGGCCGGCAGGCGCAACAGGCGCGTGCGGCTGCCGCGCTTGCGCTCGGTGTCGAGCGCGCCGGACAGGATCAGCTCCTGCGCGCCGGACGCGGGGTCATAGCCTTCCGGCAGCCGCCAGTCGCGCTGCATGTCCAGCGTATGGAATTCGTCGTGAAGCTTGTTGATGGCCATCTGTCTCTCCTGTGGCGATAGCGGATGAATCGGATGCAAGGTGACGCGTCAGGCGGCGCGCGGCGTCGACAGTTCCTGGTTCAGCGAATAGCTGCCGAGCATCGAATCGACGAGATGCGACGCGCGCTGCCAGTCGTACGTGCGATACGCGTGCCCCTTCGTGACGAACGACGCGCCGGCATAGAACAGCTCGTACTGGTTGTGGCGCGACGCGAATTCGGAGCCGACCGCATCCCACGCGAGCTTGAAGAACTTCACGCGTTCCTCGGACGAACACACGGGCGACTTCTGCGTCTTCTCGATGATGCGCAGCAGGTCGGGATTCTCGAAATCGCGCACGCTGGACGGCAGCATGATCATTCCGCCGCCGGCGAGCTCGCGCAGCGTGTTGAGCACCTTCGAATAGAGCTGCTGCGTGACGACCTGCGAGCCGTACAGCATGTTGCGGTCGGGCACGTAGAAGCCGTTGACGACGGTGCCCTTCGCTTCCATTCCGTAGACCCACGCCTCGACCATCGACGCTTCGGCCGCGAGCTGGCCCAGCGTTTCGCGCACCTGCGGGAACGTATTCGTGCCGTTGACCTCGGAGATCTTCAACCCGAGCCCGACGAGGAAGCGCAGCTTCGTCATCAGCCGCACCTGGCATTGGTAGTTCTGGTACACGTGCGCGGGCGTCGCGTGGAACTGCTTCGCGCACATCGCCGTGTTGCCGGCGACGAAGATCCGTTCCCACGGCACCTTCACGTCGTCGAAATACAGCACCGCGTCGTTCTCGTCGAAGCGGCTCGACAGCGGGTTGTCGAATACCGACGTCGCGTTCTCCTCGTATGACTTGCGCGACAGGATCTTCATGCCCTTCGCGTTCATCGGCACCGCGAACGACAGCGCGTACATCTCGTCGCCTTCGCGCAGCGGCTGGATGCAGCTGCAGAACACCTCGTTCGCCATGATCCCGCTCGTCGCGAGCATCTTCGCGCCGCGCACCGTGATGCCTTCGGCATCCTGATCGACGATGCCGACCGCGAGGTACTTGTCCTCCTGCTCGTGTGCGGACTTCGACTGGTTCGCCTGCGGATTCACGATCACGTAGGTCAGGAACAGGTCGTTGTCGCGCGCATGGCGGTAGTAGTCGCGCAGCGCGCCCGCGCGCGCCGGATCGTATTGCTCGAACACGTCGGCGCCCATGAACATGCCGGAAAGACAGGATGCGACGTGATCCGGCGAACGCCCCATGAAGCCGTAGTGCAGTTCCGACCACGCTTCCAGCGCGGCACGGCGCTCGACGAGTTCGTCATAGGAAGTCGGCAGCTGCCAGATCCGGCTGACGCGGTTGCCCGAATCGGGCGAGACGAACGTCATCTTCTCGACGTTCTCGTCGCGCGCCTGGTAGTCGTACAGGCTCGCGTAGCTGCGGATCGAATTGCGAAATGCCGCGTGCGCGGTCACGTCGCCGACCGGCTGGCCGTTCAGGTAGACCTGCCGGCCGTCGCGCAGCGACGCGATGTGCTGAGTCCCGTTCTTGATCATGGTGTCCTCCAGGGTGGAATGAAACGTGGGTTGCATTCAGGCAGACGGCGCGTGCATGCCGTCGAGCGTGCGGTAGCGGCCGCCGAAGAAGATCAGCGGGCGCCCTTCCGAACGCGCGCAGTGCCGAGTCACGCGGCCGACGAAGATCACGTGATCGCCGCCGTCGTACTGCGCATAGGGTTCGCATTCGAACGTCGCGAGCGCGTCGGGCAGCAGCACGGCGCCATCGTCATCGGCTGCATCCGCACGCCAGCCCCACTTGTCGCCGTTCGCTTTCGCGAAGCAGTTCGACAGGTGCTGCTGCGTCTCGTCGAGCACGTTGACCGCATAGCCGTCCGCGCCGGCCAGGTCGCCAAGGCTCAGGCTGCGGCGGTCGACCGAGAACAGGATCAGCGGCGGATCCAGCGACACCGAATTGAACGACGCGACCGTGATGCCGATCGGCATCCCCTCCTTGCGCGGGGCGGTAATCACCGCGACGCCCGTCGCGAACATCGACAGCGCCGTGCGAAAGCGCCGCTGCTCGTCGGCGCCCGCGCCGGTTCCGGCATGGTTCTCGCTCATCTCGTCCTCCTTGGGTTGCATCGCCGGATTCCGCAGTGGAATCCGGCCCAACAAAGCATCGCGATTTAGCTTTGTTATTTAGCTTTTATTAAATGTAAACACGAAGACGGGTTCAAGCTGTCGTAAACCCTGACCTTGAAAGCTTTGTTTAAAAGACAACCCTACTGACGGGATGGATGTTGCGCGGCGTCCGGAAATGTCCACGTACACTGCGGCTACCCGATTCCCCGGTGCTTTCCGGCACCGCGGGAGACACCGCTTTCCGGAGCCGCATCGATGCAATCCCGTCCGATCTACATGGACTACAGCGCGACGACGCCCGTCGATCCGCGCGTGGTCGCCAAAATGGTGCCGTTCCTGTACGAGCAGTTCGGCAACCCGGCGTCACGCAGCCACGGCTACGGCTGGGAGGCCGAGCAGGCCGTCGAGGAAGCGCGCGCGCACGTCGCCGCATTGTTCGGCGCCGACCCGCGCGAAATCGTGTGGACGTCCGGCGCGACCGAGGGCAACAACCTCGCGATCAAGGGGGCCGCGCACTTCTACCAGGGCAAGGGCAAGCACCTCGTCACGGTGAAGACCGAGCACAAGGCCGTACTCGATACGTGTCGCGAACTCGAACGCCAGGGCTTCGACGTCACGTACCTCGACGTGCGGGAAGACGGCCTGCTCGATCTCGATGCCGTGCAGCAGGCGCTGCGCGCCGACACGATCCTGGTGTCGGTGATGCTCGCGAACAATGAAACGGGCGTGATCCAGCCGGTGGCCGAGATCGGTGCGCTGTGCCGTGCGCGCGGCATCGTGTTCCATTGCGACGCGGTGCAGGCGGCCGGCAAGATTCCGGTCGACGTGAATACGCTGAACGTCGACCTGCTGACGGTGACCGCACACAAGGTCTACGGCCCGAAGGGAATCGGCGCGCTGTACGTGCGCCGCAAGCCGCGCGTGCGGATCGAAGCGCAGATGCACGGTGGTGGCCACGAACGCGGGATGCGCTCCGGCACGCTGCCGACGCACCAGATCGTCGGGATGGGCGAGGCGTTCCGGCTCGCGAAGGAAGAGATGGAGGAGGAAAGCCGCCGTGTCGGCGCCTTGCGCGACCGGCTGCTGGCCGGCCTGTCGACGCTCGACGAGGTTTACGTGAACGGCGATCTCACCCGCCGGATTCCGCACAATCTGAACGTCAGCTTCAATTTCGTCGAAGGCGAATCGCTGATCATGGGAGTCAAGGGTGTCGCGGTGTCGTCAGGCTCCGCGTGCACGTCGGCATCGCTGGAGCCGTCGTACGTGCTGCGCGCGCTGGGCCGCAGCGACGAGCTCGCGCACAGCTCGATCCGCTTCACGCTCGGCCGCTTCACGACCGAAGCCGAAGTCGACAGCGTGATTGCGCAGGTGCGCGACACGGTCGGCAAGCTGCGTGAGCTGAGCCCGCTGTGGGACATGCATCTCGAAGGGGTCGACCTGAATACGATCGAGTGGGCCGCGCACTGAGCACGGCCGATGCGTCAGGCCGGCCGGCGATCGCGGGCCGGTACGCGTCAGCCTTTTTCCTGGCGCGCGATCAGGTGGGCGAGATCGAGCGTCGCGCGGTCGCCGTTGGTGACGAGGCGGTCGATCACCGAGCAGAGCGCTTTGAATTCGGTCTTCGTCACGCCCTCGAACAGCACGTTGTTGATGCGCTGCTGCGTATCGGCGAACGCCTTCAGCAGCTTCGCGCCGGCCGGCGTGACCGTGAGCCGCATCTTGCGCTTGTCGTCGGGGTCCGAGCGTTTGTCGATGAGGCCGAGCTTCTTCAGCTTGCCGGTCTCGATCGTGACGAATGCGCCGCTCAGGTGCAGGTGATCGGCGAGACGGTTGACGGTCACGACATCGTCGTGCGACAGATGCGAGACCGAGACGAGCAGCGAATACTGGATGCCGGTGAGGCCGATCAACGAGCCGAAGCCGTCGCGCACCGACAGCAGGCGGGCCGCGAACGGCAGCAGCCCGTTGATCAGATGGCGAAATTCCGTGTCCGTGCCGTCGATCAGGCAGGCCGGGTTGGTAATGGTCAGAACGGACTCCTCTTGCTGCTTGGCCATGACTTCGACGCTCCGTACGGTCATGCGAATTTAGCTTTGAAACGAAATTATACGGCAAAGGCACCTACGCCCTGGGCTCGGCCGGCCGGCCGGCGCATATGCCCCGATTTCCCGACACAGGAGGCTCATCCATGCCCTTCCCGCTTCATCCCGCAACGATTCGCGCACTGCTCGAGTGCTATCTGCGCGCGAAGGATCTGAACCGCCCCGCGCTGATCGCCGACTGCTTCGCGGCCGATGCCGAGCTGAGCTTTTCGCTCGCGAACGACGATATCGATTTTCCGCCGCGCGTAACGGGCGCGGCTGCGATTGCGCGCACGCTGGTCGAGGAATTCGGCGAGCGGTTCGAACGGTGCCGGACCTATTACGTCTGCGCGGCACCCGAAGTCGACCCGCACGGCGTCGGCGGGATGTCGTGGCTCGTCGTGATGCGCCAGAGGGACAACGGCGCCTTGCGGATCGGGCACGGCACGTACCGCTGGCAGTTCGCGGGCAACGGCGAAAGCGAACATGCCGCGCGGATTGCCGCGCTGCATATTCATATCGAGCGGATGGATACGATCGACGATCCGCAGTCGGTGAAACTCGATGCGCTGCACGCGGCGTTCGGGTATCCGTGGCTGCCGGCGCACGCATTCGCGCGCGGGCTCGCGGATGTGGCGGCTGCGCAGCCGGAGTGGGCATTCCTGGCGCCGTTTCTCGAGGCAGCGGCGGTGTAACCCTTCCCGATCGCTGGCCGCGTGCCGTGCGCTCCGGCTGCACGCGGCGCCCGCGCCGCCGGACGCGTCATGCCCCGTCGAGCGCCTGCCGCACCCCGTCCCAATCCAGCCCGAATCGCGCGAGATACTTGCGCAGCCGGTCTGCATCGTTCGGCTGCTTCTTGCTCTGCCGCGACACCGCGAACAGCGTGCGTCCGGCTTCCGACAAGCTTGCCGACGCTCGGCAAACATCGAGCACGCGTTCGAGCTGCGCACGGTCGAACAGGTCGAGTTCCGCCGCACGCGCACCGAACACCGCGTCGACACATGCATCGGACACACCCGCGCCGCCCGGCGGCGACCACGTGCGCGTCAGCCGTTCGACTTCCTGCTCGGCGAGCGCTTCGGTAATCCGCCCCGCATCGGCCAGCGTCGCCATCCGCGTGACCGACGCGGACAGCTCGCGGAAGTTGCCGGCCCACGCCGCGCGTGGCGACGCAGCGAACGCGAGATAACGCCGCTTCGCCTCGACGTTGAACCGCACCTGCTCGCCCTGCTCGCGGCCGAAGCGGTCGAGTTCGAATTCGAGGTTCGGCTCGATGTCCTCGCGCCGCTCGGCCAGCCCCGGCAATTCGTATGTCCACAGGTTGATCCGCGCGTAGAGGTCCTCGCGGAACGTGCCGGCCGCCACCATCTGCCGCAGGTCGCGGTGCGTGCCCGCGATCAGCTCGAAATCGCTGGTCGCCTCGATGTCCGCACCGACCGGCAGGAAACGCTTCTCCTCGATCGCCTTCAGCAGCATCGCCTGTTCGTCGAGCCCGAGTTCGCCGATCTCGTCGAGAAACAGCAGGCCGCCGTCCGCCGCGCGCAGCAGCCCGGCCCGCGCCGACTGCGCGCCCGTGAACGCGCCCTTCACGTGACCGAACAGCGTCGACATCGCCGCGTCGCCGCGCAGCGTCGCGCAATTGATCTCGATGAACGGCCCCGCGAGCCGATGACGGCCGCGCTTCAGCTCGTACACGCGCTTCGCGAGAAACGACTTGCCGGCACCCGTCGGCCCGACCAGCAGCATCGGTGCGCGCGAACGCACGGCCACGCGCTCCAGTTGCTCGATCAGCGCGTTGAAGCGCGCGTTGCGCGTCGCGATGCCGGCCTTCAGGAACGACACCGTTTCATCGCGTTCGCGCGTGAAGCGCTGCGCGATGCGGTTGTAACGCGACAGGTCGAGATCGATCACCGACATCGTGCCGGGCCCGCTCGGTCCTTCGTCGGTCTTCTGCGGCGGCGCCGTCTGCGCGAGACGCGCAGGCAGGTAGCGCGCCTCCGCCAGCAGGAACCAGCAGATCTGCGCGACGTGCGTGCCGGTCGTGATGTGGATCAGGTAGTCCTCGCGGTCGAGATCGAACGGGTACGCGCGCGCGAAATCGTGCAGCGTGGCGTAGACCTCCTCGAAATCCCACGGATCGCGAATCTCCATCGGGATCAGCCGCACGTCGGTGTGCGGCGACACGCGTTCGAGATCCTGCTTCACGCGGTCCGCGAGACGCGCGTAGTTTGGCGCGTGCAGCAGTTCGAGCCGGTCGATCGGCGTGTCGCGCTGCTCGCACAGTGAAATCGTCGGCCGCCAGTTGCGCCAGCGGCGCTGCGAGCCGCCGCCCTGGTCGAGCACGGTACCGAGAAAACCGATCGCAACAGTCTTTCGCATATTTATCTCATGGGATAAGAAGCGATCCGATTGTATCGAATATTCCGGATCGAACCACCATCGGATATTCAAGCTCCACCTGCCGATAAAAATAATTTCTCCTTTTATTTCAATAGCTTGAGATTTTCTCCGAGTACCGAGTCACCCGCTGGCACGCTCCTCGCTAAATAGAAAGCGCCGGATGTCCCGCTGGCCCACGAGTCAGGGTTCACCAAGCCCTGCTGGTGCGCCGCCGCCGAACCTGGTTCGTCGCGGTAGCGCATGTCGCCATGGGCAGACGAAGGCAAACGGGCGCGCAAGGCGCTTCGCCCGGGTTCGAATCCCGGGGCGCCCTCCGTTCGGAAGCTCATAGGTAGAGCAGCCGGCGCAAGCCGGTGTGTAGCGGGTTCGAATCCCGCTCGAACACTGTCCGCAAGGACAGTCTCTTGATGGAAGCAGTACCCGCCGGTGCGGGCCGCAAGGCCCGCCGCGCGTCGGACCGGTTGCGGTTCCGCGCGATCGGCCGGACGGCCGCACGGCCCGCGCGAACGCGCACGACGACGCGATGCAGGATGCGTCGCCGTGCACGTCGACGCCGGGCCAGCGCGCCGCCCGCCCGGTTGCGTCGCCCCGCGATCCGCACGATGCGTGTCACCCGGCGGTCAATGAAGAAAAGGACAAGAATATGTGGATGCGACATGTTGTGAAAAAGAACGAACGCGCGCTGCTGATGAACGAGGGCGATTTCGTGAAGGTGCTCGAACCGGGTGTGTTCAAGGCCTTCGATCCGTTCAAGCGTTTGTCGGTGCAGACCGCGCGTCTCGACGCGCCGCTCGCCGATGCGGCACTGGCCGATTACCTGCGTCACGACGCGCCGGACGTGCTCGCGCAGCACTTCGTCGCGATGGATCTCGCCGACGATGAAGCGGGCCTGCGCTATGAAGACGACGTGCTCGTCGAGATCCTGGCGCCGGGTACGCGCCGGCTGTACTGGCGCGGCCTGACCGCGCACCGCCTCGAGCGCGTCGATCTCGCGCAGGACAGCCTGCTGCCGGCCGCGCTCGTGAAGCGCATCGCGCAACCGGCGCTGCGTGCGCGCGGCGTGGCGGGCCTGACGGGCGTGCTGCTGGCGCAGGTGCCGGCGTACCACGTCGGCGTGCTGAAGATCGACGGCAAGATCGAGCGGTTGCTGGACGCGGGCGTCGCGGCGTTCTGGCGCTTCAACCGCGACGTCGCGGTCGAACTCGTCGACCTGCGTTTGCAGGCGATCGAAGTCGGCGGACAGGAAATCCTGACGCGCGACAAGGTCGCGCTGCGGCTGAACCTGTCGGCGACGTGGTGCTATGCGGACGTGCTGCATGCGTTCGGCCAGTTGCAGAAGCCGGTCGAGCACCTGTATCGCGAGCTGCAGTTCGCGCTGCGATCGGCCGTCGGCACGCGCGCGCTCGACGAGTTGCTGGAGGACAAGCAGTCGATCGACGAGGTCGTGATCGCGCAGGTGCGTGCCCGTCTCGGCGATTCGGGCGTGGACGTGCGCAGCGTCGGCGTGAAGGATATCGTACTGCCGGGCGACATGAAGACGATCCTCGCGCAGGTGGTCGAGGCGGAGAAATCCGCGCAGGCGAACGTGATTCGCCGCCGCGAGGAAACGGCGGCCACGCGTTCGCTGTTGAACACCGCGAAGGTGATGGAAGAAAACCCGACCGCGCTGCGGCTCAAGGAGCTGGAAACGCTCGAGCGCGTCGCGGAACGGATCGACCGCATCTCGGTGTTCGGCGGTCTCGACCAGGTGCTGAACGGACTCGTCAGCATCAAGGGCGCGTAATGAACGATCAGGCACGGCGCACACGCGCCGTGCCTCATGAACGAAGCAGCAAGGTGATGAACATGAGTGAAATGGATTATCAGGTCATGGAACTGGCCAACGGCAAGCCGGTGAAGATGTGGACGCAAGGCGTGGCCGTGGAAGACGAAGCGCGCGCGCAACTGCGCAACACCGCGCAGATGCCGTTCATCTTCAGCCACGTCGCGGTGATGCCGGACGTCCACCTCGGCAAGGGCTCGACGATCGGCAGTGTGATTCCGACCAAGGGCGCGATCATTCCGGCCGCGGTCGGCGTCGACATCGGCTGCGGGATGATGGCCGCGCGCACGACGCTGACGGCGTCCGACCTGCCGGATTCGCTTGGCGGGCTGCGCAGCGCGATCGAACGCGCTGTGCCGCACGGCCGCGCGCCGGGCCGCCGCGATCCGGGCGCGTGGGGCGACCGCACGCCGGCCGCCGTGACCGAATCGTGGAAGTCGCTGCAACCGGGCTTCCAGCGGATCGTCGACAAGTATCCGAAGCTGGAAAAGACGAACCACTACGCGCATCTCGGCACGCTCGGCACCGGCAATCACTTCATCGAAGTGTGCGTCGACGAAGCGGACCACGTGTGGTTCATGCTGCACAGCGGCTCGCGCGGCGTCGGCAATGCGATCGGCAGCCTGTTCATCGAACTCGCGCAGGCCGACATGCGGCAGCACATCGCGAACCTGCCGGATCGCAACCTCGCGTATTTCACCGAGGGCAGCCGCCACTTCGACGATTACGTCGAAGCGGTCGGCTGGGCGCAGGACTACGCGCGCCGCAACCGGCAGGCGATGATGGACGCAGTGATCGGTGCAGCACACGGCGTGATCGCCAAGCCGTTCTCGGTCGACGAACACGCGGTGAACTGCCACCACAACTACGTGCAGCGCGAACGCCACTTCGGCGAGGACGTGCTCGTGACGCGCAAGGGTGCGGTGTCCGCGCAGAAGGGGCAGCTCGGGATCATTCCGGGTTCGATGGGTGCGAAGAGCTTCATCGTGCGCGGGCTCGGCAACCCGGACAGCTTCTGTTCGTGCAGCCACGGCGCGGGCCGGACGATGAGCCGTACCGAAGCGAAGCGCCGCTTCACCGTCGACGACCAGGTGAAGGCGACCCAGGGCGTCGAATGCCGGAAGGACGCGGGCGTCGTCGACGAAATCCCGATGGCCTACAAGGACATCGACGCGGTGATGGCGGCCCAGCGCAGCCTCGTCGAAGTGGTGCATACGCTGCGCCAGGTGGTGTGCGTGAAGGGATAGCGCGGTGCGCGGCTGCGCACGATGAAAAACGAACGGCGCGGTGCCTGCGGGCGTCGCGCCGTTTTTGCATGTGCACGCGTCCGCCCCCTACCGGCCGGCAACGGCCGCGCCCGCACACTACGCGTCGCCGTCACGGTTGCAGCCCATTGCGGCGGTATACTCGATGCCGTTCGGTAAAGCGCGCCGCTGCATGCGCCGCAGCCTTCGACCTGCCCCGTTTGCTGACGATGCGCTTGCAGTCCGACGTCTTCCGCCCGCCCATCCACAGTCGATACGAACCGTCATGTCGCACCGCCTTTCGCTCGCCATCGCCGCCCTCCTCGCCGTTTCCCCGATCATCGCCCAGGCTCGCCCGCTCGCGCGGCCGCCGGTCGAGCGCGATTTCAAGAACTGGTCGGTCGTCTGCGACAACGGCAACCGCTGCATTGCCGAAAGCCATGCCGACGATATCGACGACGCACGCACCCGCCTCATCGTGCGCGTGACGCGCGATGCGGGCCCGGACGCACAAGCGTCGCTCGACCTCTACGCGTCGGCGCCGCTGGACCTGCGCAGCGCACGCATGGATGGCCGCCCGTTCGACGCCATGGCCGCCCAATGGCATGCATTCGGCGGCAAGCCGGACGATGACGAAGCGCACCCGTTCCGGGTCCGGACCACCGATCCGGCCACGGTTGCCGCCTGGCTCACCGCGTCGCGCAATGCGCAACTGCTGAGCTTCGGCGATCCGGCGTCGGCGCAAACCGCCCGCACGCCGTTGACGGGATTGAATGCCGCGCTGCTGTTGATCGACGACACACAGGGCCGGGTCGGCACCGTCACCGCGCTGCTGCGACCAGGCCCCCGGCCCGCGTCGTCGGTGCCGGCCGCGCCGGCACTGCCGCCCGCCGTCGCGCCGGCACCCGCCGTCGCGGACCTGTCGGCCGCCGAGCAACGCCCGCTCGTCGACGCGGCGCTCGCGAAGTTCGGCGGCGACGTGAAGCAATGTGCGGCCGACGTCGAAGACGAAATGCCGGCGAGCGATCGCAGGAAGGCATCGCGCGCCGTGGCGATCTCCGCCGACGAGGCGCTGGTCGCGATACCGTGCCAGACCAGCAGCATGTATAACCACACCGACCTGTGGTATCGCGTGCGACGGACGGCGCCGTTCACGCCTACGGCGATGAATTTCGGCGAGAACGCGAACGCGGGACTCGATTCGGCCTC
The DNA here is from genome assembly GCF_020420065.1 of Burkholderia sp. AU31624. Lineage (NCBI taxonomy): Bacteria > Pseudomonadati > Pseudomonadota > Betaproteobacteria > Burkholderiales > Burkholderiaceae > Burkholderia > Burkholderia sp. AU31624. The sequence goes on along the minus strand of NZ_JAIZRT010000002.1, from coordinate 532,595 downwards.
CTTCGCGAACGAACTGACCGAGGCCGGCTACGATCCCGCCAGCGCGACGCTGTCGAGCAAGGTGAGGCTGCGCAGTGCCGGCGACTGCGGATCGACCGCATCGTGGATCTTCGACGGCCGGCGCTTCATGCTCGGCGATATCGCCACGCACGGCACGTGCAACGGCCTGTTCGACGATCAGTGGCCACGCCTGTATCGGCGGGCCGATGCGGCAGGAAACCACTGACGCATCCCTCGCACCGAAACACGCCGGCAGAGATAACGCATAACAAACCGAGGGGCCGAACCATGCATGACCCGTTCATCGCCGCGTCGCGCCAAGCGAGCGCGCCGCGTCGCACGCGCGGCTGGCGCAGCATGCTTGCGTTTGCGCTGATCACTGTCGCCGCCTTCGTGTCGGCGCCGGTGCGTGCGGCAAGCGCCGACGATTCGGTGGAAATCCGGTTCTGGTCGCGTGACTGGACCGGCACGATCGGCAACCGGCGTGTCGAAGTCACGTTATCGCGCGTGGCCGACACGGTATCGGGCTCGTACTGCTACGCGCCCTGCACGTCCGACAAACGTTATCGGCTCGCATTGAAGGGAACGCTCGACGCGCACGGTGTCACGCTGTCGGAACGCGACAGCGGCGCGAAAACCAACGCCGATCGCGTGACGGGCACGTGGCGCGCGGCATCCCTCGACGGCGCCGTGACCGGCACGTGGGTATCGCCGGACGGCAAGCGCACGCTGCCCGTCTCGCTCGCACCGAAACAGGACGGCAGGCCGTTCCCTTACGAGATCCGCCTCGTCGCGGACAAGCTGCCCGACGACAGCGGTTCGTGCAACGACCCGCCGCACGTCTCCGCGATCCGCCTGTACGATCGCGGCCGCCTCGTGCAGACACTGCGGACCGATTCGCAAGGCACCTGCGGCCTGTTCACGCCCGATTTCGCCGACGTGAACTTCGACGGCTGGCCCGACCTGATGCTTGCGCAAGGGATGGGGGCGAGCCCGAACATTCCCTACCAGACGTGGATGTACGATCCGAAGTCGCGACACTTCGTCGATGCGCCGCAGGGGCTGCAGGAGATCACGTCGCCGGATTTCGATCCCAAGCACCGGATCATCTGGACGAGCTGGCGCGCGAGCTGCTGCGAGCATGGCGTGACGACCTACCGCTGGCAAGGCAACGACGTGAAGGAAGTCGACACGGCCAGCAGCTACCTGCTGCCCGTGCTCGACGGGAACACGCGCCGCTATTGCTACGTCGTGCCCGACTACGGCGACGGTTACATCGAGTTTCCGCAGCGCATCGAGCAGACCGACACCGGGCTGCGTTCGACGCTTGGGAACCCGAAGGAATGCGAATCGAATGACTCACCGTGGATGTCGCGCGTATACATCGATATCTGGAAGCCGGGTGCACCCGGCCACGCGCCGACACTCGTGCGCACCGAAAAAGTTGCGTGGAAGCGCACGCCAACCCGCGTCGGCATGAAGTTCTGCCCCGACGTGCCGTTCTACGACAACGGCCGCATCCGCCGCATCGTGCTGCGCGACGATCCCGACCAGTGCGAAGAGAAGAATCCCGACAAGAACTAGCGCGCGGTGCGACCGCACGCGCGTACCGCCATCGCGTCACGCGCCGACGATCGAGATCGAGAACCCGTCCCAGCCCTTCTGCCCGACCGTCTGCACGGCGGTCGTCGTGAGATTCGGCGCGGCCACGAGACGCGCGAACCCGTCGCGCACGCCGACCACGTCCGGCTCGCGATTGTCCGGATCGGCCACGCGCCCGCCGCGCACGACGTTGTCGACGACGATCACCGTGCCGGGCCGCGACAGCTTCAGCGCCGCGTCGAGATAGACGGGGTTGTTGTCCTTGTCGGCATCGATGAAGATGAAATCGAACGGCGCCTCCCCCGCGTCGACGAGCCGCGCGAGGCTGTCCTTCGCGCTGCCGACCACCACCGTCACGGCTTCCGCGAACCCGGCACGCGCGATGTTCCGCGTCGCGACCTTCGCATGCTCCGGATTCAGTTCGAGCGTGACGAGCGAGCCACCCGGCGGCAACGCGCGCGCGAGCCAGATCGTGCTGTAGCCGCCGAGCGTGCCGACCTCGAGAATCCGCCGTGCGCCGCGAATCGTCGCGAGCAATTGCAGCAGCTTGCCCTGGTTCGGCGCGACGTTGATCGCGGGCAGACCCGCTGCGTCGCTCGCCGCGAGCGCGGCGTCGAGCACGTCGTCGGACGGCACGAGCGTCGCGGAGAAATACGCATCCACCTGGTTCCAATGATCCTGATTCATCGAGCGCCCCCTTGTTTGCGGAACAGGCATTTTATGCGCCGCACTGCCATAAGCAACACACCATTCGTTCTAAGGGCCGTGGCGCACGTGCTCCTATAATCGCTCGACCACCACAACAACAGACGGAGCACCCATGACCGATCAGGCCGCATCGAACTGGCGCCTCGAAACCATCGCCGTACACGGCGGTTATCGTCCCGACCCGACCACGCGCGCGGTCGCCGTGCCGATCTACCAGACCGTTGCGTACGCATTCGACGACACGCAGCACGGCGCCGACCTGTTCGACCTGAAGGTGCAGGGCAACATCTACACGCGGATCATGAACCCGACGACCGACGTGCTCGAGCAGCGGATCGCCGCGCTCGAGGGCGGCATCGGCGCACTGGCGCTGGCCTCGGGGCAATCGGCCGTCACGTACGCGATCCAGACGATCGCCGAAGCCGGCGACAACATCGTGTCCGCGAGTTCGCTGTACGGCGGCACCTACAACCTGTTCGCGCATACGCTGCCCCAATACGGGATCACGACGCGCTTCGCCGATCCGCGCGACCCCGCGTCGTTCGAGCCGCTGATCGACGCGCGCACGAAGGCGATCTTCGCGGAATCGGTCGGCAACCCGCTCGGCAACGTCACCGACATCGCCGCGCTCGCGGAAGTCGCGCATCGCCATGGCATCCCGCTGGTCGTCGACAACACGGTGCCGTCGCCGTATCTGCTGCGCCCGTTCGAGCACGGTGCGGATATCGTCGTGCATTCGCTGACGAAGTATCTCGGCGGGCACGGCACGAGCCTCGGCGGCGCGATCGTCGATTCGGGCAAGTTCCCGTGGGCCGAGCATGCGGACCGCTTCAAGCGGCTGAACGAGCCCGACGTCAGCTATCACGGCGTCGTCTACACGGAAGCGTTCGGGCCGGCCGCCTATATCGGCCGCACGCGCGTGGTGCCGCTGCGCAACATGGGCGCGGCCATTTCGCCGTTCAATGCGTTCCAGATCCTGCAGGGCATCGAAACACTGGCGCTGCGCGTCGAGCGCATCAGCGACAACGCACTGAAGATCGCGCAGCATCTCGCACGCCACGAGAACGTCGAATGGGTGAACTATGCCGGGCTGCCCGATCACCCGGACCATCCGCTCGTCGCGCGCTACCTGTCGGGCCGCGCGCCGGGCATCCTGACGTTCGGCGTGAAGGGCGGCCGCGACGGCGGCGCGAAGTTCCAGGATGCGCTGAAGCTGTTCACGCGGCTCGTCAACATCGGCGACACGAAATCGCTCGCCACGCACCCGGCGTCGACGACGCACCGGCAACTGTCGCCGGCCGAACTCGCGAAGGCCGGCGTGAAGGAGGAAACCGTGCGGCTGTCGATCGGCATCGAACATATCGACGACCTGCTCGCCGACCTCGACCAGGCGCTCGCGCAGCTTTGACGGAAACGGGCGCGCCGGCTTGCCGGTGCGCCCTGCCTCGAATGTATTGACCTTGAAGCGGCTTCAAGGTGTTCAATCCCCGGTTGGTGCCGGGGTGACGCCCGGCGTGTGCGAACCACCCGTATCGCGCAACGGGCCGCCAGACGCCGAGCCGCTGCGGTACGCCAACCGTCCGAGAGGCCTCATGACACCGACCGCGAAGCTCGCGCTGCTCACGTTACCGCCCTTGCTGGCGGCCTGCTTCGGCGCCCTCGCGGCCGCCTGGCGCGCACCCGGCCCGAAAACGTCGAGCGTCATCCAGCATTTCACCGGCGGCATCGTGTTCGCGGCCGCCGCGCTCGAACTGCTGCCGCAGGACCGCGCGCATGCGCTGTTTCCGGTCGTCGTCGGCTTCGTGCTCGGCATCGCGCTGATGCTCGCGATCCGTGCGCTGTCCGGTGCGATCGAGACGCGCTTCGAGGAAGCGCGGCTGCCCGTGAGCCTGATCATCGTCACCGCGATCGACCTCGTCATCGACGGCCTCGTGCTCGGCATCGCGTTCTCGGCCAGCGACGAAAGCGGCATCATCCTGACCGTCGCATTGACGCTCGAGGTGCTGTTCCTCGCGCTGTCGGTCAGCGCGGCGCTCGCGGCCGCCGGCATCGGCCGCCTGCTGTCGATCGTCGTACCGGTCGGGCTCGCGGCGCTGCTGAGCATCGCGGCCGTAGCCGGTAACGCGGCATTCGCCGGACTCCCATCCCATATCTACGCAGCGCTGCTCGGGCTGGGCACCGTCACGCTGCTGTACCTCGTCACCGAAGAACTGCTGGTCGAAGCGCACGAAGTACCCGAAACGCCGTTCGCGACCGCCGCGTTCTTCATCCGCTTCATCGTGTTCTTTCTGATCGAAGGATCGGTGAAGGTCGGATAAGCAGGCGCGGCGGCGCGCCGGCTACCACGTCGTCGCGCCCGTTGGATACGGTTCGACGATGCGCGTGCCGTTGACGGGCGTCACGCCTTCGTTGCGCAGCGCGGCCCACAGGTCGATCGCATGTTCGCGCGATTTGCGGCTGCCGTCGTCGGTCAGCACGTTCAGCGCGATCACTTCGTCGCGTGTCTCCAGTTGAAGTTGCTCCTTCAGCTTGCGTGACTGATGCGACGCGGTGCGGACGTCGCCGAGCACGATCCGCTGCTCGGCGACAGTCGAGTCGCCGCCTGCATCCGCCGGCACGAACGTCAGCCGGCCGTTGTCGACCTCGCATTGCCCGCGCGTGAACGTCGCGCTCCACTCGCCGGCCGGCACGGCCGCGAACTCGCAGCGCATCCGCTCGTTCGCGCGCCGGCCCATGTCATGCACCGACGCGTGCGACAACGCCCGCTCCGGCCAGCCGGCCGCCATTGCGGCCGTCGACATCAGGCACGCCGCGAGCACGATTCCTTTCGCGAAATGGCGCATGGCACTCTCCTCTTCGTGTGGGGTGCGGCCGACGGGCACCGCGCCGGCCGGCCGCGAATGAACGATCAGCGAACCGCAAAACGGTTGTCGTGCGCATCGACGAGCGGCGCCCTCTCCCCGCGATGCACGGTCTCGCGATGGATCTCCTGGTTGCGCGCGACGGCGGCCGGGCTCGCCGGGTAGTCGTGATTCGGGCTCGGAATCACGCCGTCGTGGCGCGCACGCACCAGTTCCTGACGGACCTCCTGCCGGGTCTTCTGCTGCGCGGCCGCTGCCTGAGACAAGGCCGCCATCGACAGTGCGGCAGCGGCGACGACGATCATCGGTCGCGGAATGTTCATGTTGTTCGCTCCTTGCTTGGAAATCCGAGACGGGAGCGCTCACTTTGAGCCGGCCGCGGTGCGGAATCGTGATCGCAGCATGACGGTTTCGTCACCACCGCGACATTCCTGTATCGCACTGCGAATGAAAATGCGTGACGCGTTTGCGCACGCATGACGCGCCGATGACATTTTTCTCATTTGTCCCTCACCTTCACGATCCGAACGCTTTCCAGAATCGGCAGCGCCATCGCGACATTCGGCGCCTGCCTGCACCATGCGCGGCACGGAATCGACCGATGCACGAAACGATCATCTTGAATTCCAGGGGAACACCATGAAAACTCCAGTTCGGCTCGCCATGATGTCGGGTGCGCTGCTCGCGACCACGCACGCGGCACACGCATCGGACGTCACGTTATACGGCCTGTTCGATACGTCGCTGACGTACGTATGGAACGCCAGCGCGGACGGCAAGAATCTCGTCGGCCTCGGCAACGGCAATCTGCTCGGCAACCGCTTCGGCGTGAAAGGCGCGGAAGATCTGGGCGGCGGGCTGAAGGCGATCTTCACGCTGGAAAACGGCTTCAATCCGAACACCGGCGCGCTCGGGCAAGGCAACCGGATGTTCGGCCGGCAGGCATTCGTCGGCCTCGACAGCGCGCGCTGGGGCACGCTGACGCTCGGCCGCCAGTACGACGCGCTCGCGGATGTCGCGTGGCCGGTCACCGGCGACTTCTACTTCGGCAGCGTCTACGCGACACCCGGCGACGTCGACAACTACGACACGTCGTCGCGCACCGACAACGCGGTGAAATACACGTCGCCCGTGATCAACGGACTCCAGTTCGTCGGCATGGTCGCGCTCGGCGGCGTGGCCGGCAAGAGCGGCGCCGGGCAAACCTGGTCGGCCGGCCTGTCGTACAGCAACGGCCCGGTCGACGCGGCGGGCGGCTATTACCACGCGGCCAATCGCTCGTCACTGGCCAACGGCATCCGCACCGGCTGGAATGGCACATCCGACGGCACGTTCGACGGTTCGCTGGTCAACGGCGGCTATATCTCCGCGAAATCGATCGGCATCGCGCGCGGCGCGTTGCGCTACAACTTCGCGCCGTTCGCGGTCGGCATCGACTACAGCAATGCGCTGTACAAGGCCGATGCGATGTCCGCGTTTCGCAGCACGCAGAAGTACGACACCGCGCGCGGCTTCTTCAACTATCAGGCGACACCCAGCCTGCTCGTCGGCGTCGGCTACAGCTACACGCGTGCCCGTGGCGACACGAGCGCGACCTACCATCAGGTGTCCGCCGGTGCCGACTACGTGCTGTCGAAGCGCACCGACCTCTACGCTGTGGGCGCATGGCAACGCGCGAACGGCGAACAGCGCACGCTCGATGGCGGCACGCAAACGGCGCAGGCGTCGATCGGGTCGTACGGTTATGGCGGAACGCGCACGCAGGGCATCGTCAATCTCGGGTTGCGCCACCGGTTCTGATCGCGGCTACCATACGCGCGCCGCGTGACGAAAATTTCATGTTCCGATCAGGTTCGCGAAGCGTCGCATCGCTACGATCGGAAACGTGACGGGCAGCGCCCGTTCCAGACCACGCAAGCGAGTCGCTGCCGCACGGCACGTCACGCGTTAGGCCCGGACACGTCGAGTGCCGGGCTTCTTTTTTTCTTATCGTGAATCGACGCCAGGCGCGTTCGGCGATGAACCCGCGAGTACCCGTGCGCTATCCTGTGACATTGCCGCTGTCCGCAACCTGTCATGTCAGACCATCCGCACGCCCTGTCACATCCCATCGACGCCGGTCTCGTTCGGCGGCTCATCACGCAGCAATTCCCGCAGTGGCGCGACCTCGACATCGTCCCCGTGCTGCCGGGCGGCTGGGACAACCGGACCTTCCGGCTCGGCAGCGACAAACTGGCGAGACTCCCGAGCGGTCCCGATTACGTCGCCCAGGTCGAAAAGGAGCAGCACTGGCTGCCGCAACTCGCCGCGCATCTGTCATTGCCCATTCCCGCACCGATTGCCAAGGGCAAGCCGACCGATTTCTATCCGTGGCCATGGTCGGTCTATGGCTGGCTGGACGGCGAACCCGCTCGCGATGAACTGATCGACGACAAGCCGGCGTTCGCGCGCGCGGTGGCCGGCTTCCTGGCCGAACTGCACCGGATCGACGCGTCGGACGGCCCGCCGCCGGGCCCGCACAATTTCTTTCGCGGCGGGCCGCTATCGCTGTACGACGGGGAAGCGCGCGCTGCGCTCGAAACCCTGTCGGGTTTTATCGATGCCGACAGTGCGCTCGCCGTGTGGGAAGCTGCAGTGAATTCACGCTGGAACGCCGCCCCTGTCTGGGTGCATGGCGACGTCGCGGCAGGCAACCTGCTGATGAAGGACGACGCACTGCACGCCGTCATCGATTTCGGCTGCGCCGCGGTGGGCGATCCAGCGTGCGACCTCGCGATCAACTGGACACTGTTCGACGACGAAGCGCGCCGCGCCTTTCGTTCGACACTACCCGTCGACGCCGGCACCTGGGCACGCGGGCGAGGCTGGGCGCTGTGGAAGGCGCTCATCACGATCGCGAAGCTGGATGACAGGCTGCGCGAGACCAATCCGTCGAACGGTACGATCCGACGCATACTGGACGATTACCATCGCGAGCACGGCGGTTGAGGGTTGAGTCAACGCGTGACGTTGCGCTGCGGGAACAGGCACGTATGCGTCTTCACATATAGATTCGGATTGCCGCAGCGATGCCCGGCGTAATCGATCTGCTCGCCGGGCATGAGATCGGCCGGCACCGGCCTTTTTGTCGCGGTAGCAGGCGCGGTCTGCGCAGTGGGCGTAGTGCCGGAGCGTATCGATGTGCAGCCCGCGAACAACGGGACGATCAGGACTGCGATCAAGGTGAGGCGAATGGCGGGACGAGGCACTTTTCAAGTCCGGTGTGAAAGTCAGAACAAGGCCGCCCGCGTTCCATACAGCTATCGCGAACGGCATGAATGCCGCCGGCCACGTCGACCATCGGCAGACTTCATGTTCCGCTTCCCGCTCATCGCACCCATGACGCGAACATGACGAATGCGTCATGCCGGTCGCGTCCGAACGGCGCCTCGCCACCTCACGCAATCTGACGCATTTTTCATCTCGCGATCACGATCACGCACGGCTGTTTTCGCATACTGGGTCCATGGTTCGCCACCCGGCGGCCCTGATCAAGGAGAGCACTCGATGAAAACCGCAAAACTCGCTGCACTGTTCGTCACCGCCACGCTGTCGCTCGGCATGGCCACGCAGGCCGCCTTCGCGCAGACGCAAACGCAGGGCAAGACCCGCACGCAGGTCGTCAATGAACTGAAGCAGGCACAGCACGATGGCGTCGTGCCGGTGAGCAAGACGCAGTACCCGCCGACCGGCGAACTCGTCGCGCGCAACAAGGAGCTGCATGGGATTTCGGTGCATGGCGGCGAGAAGAAGCCGCAGCCCGACAACCACGACAACCTGACCGCGCAGAAATGACGCCCGGTCAACCGAACGCGGGCAGCACGCCGCGCGCGGCCGCCTCATGGCGAACGCGCGGGCATGCCCGCCGGCGGTGTCAGGTAGGGAGGGCCGCCGGCCGTTTCAGCTCGGCCGGCCGGCGCGGAAAGCGCAGCCAGAACGTCGTGCGCCGGCCCGGGTCGCTGTCGACGCCGCATTCGCCGCCGTGGTTGTCCATGATCGAGCGGACGATCGCGAGCCCCAGCCCCGTCCCTTGCGCCGAATTGTGCCGGGATGGATCGACGCGATAGAAGCGCTCGAAGATCCTTCCAACATGCTGGGCCTCGATGCCGGGCCCCGTATCCGACACGGCGATCGTCGTCGCCCCGCCCTGCTCCACGCAATCGATCGTCACGATGCTGCCGCGCGGCGCGTAGGCCAGCGCATTCGACAGCAGGTTGCTCAGCGCGCGCTGGTACAGCGTCAGATCCGCATCGACCCACGCATGGCCGTCGACCTTCACCGTCACGCCGGCATCCTCCGCCAGCGGCTCGTAGTAGCCCGCGACGCGCCCCGCTTCTTCCGACGCATCCAGGCGCCGCACACTGATCGACGTGCCGGCCTGTTCCGAACGCGCCAGGAACAGCATGTCCTCGATCATCCGCGACAACCGCTGGTATTCGTCGATGCTCGACTCGATCACGTTCCGGTATTCGTCCGCGCTGCGCGGCTGCGACAGCACGACCTGCGCGGCCGCCTGCAGGTTCGTGAGCGGCGTGCGCATGTCGTGCGCGAGATTCGACGAGAACTGGCTCAGCCGCGTGAACGATTCGTTCAACCGTTCGAGCATGCCGTTGAACGCGTGCTCGAGCTCCTTCAGCTCGCCGGCCGTATCGAGCGCCGGCAGCGGATGGGCGAGCCGGCTCGTCGACATCTGTTCGGCGCGCGCCGCGAACCGCCGCAGCGGGCTCAGCCCGAGCGCCGCGATGCCGTATGCGATCGCCGCCGCGAGCACCACGCCGAACACCTCGATCACGACGATCGTATAAGCGTGCGTGCGCAGCAGCAGCACATCGGCGCTGCGGTCGTACTGCACCACGACGCGCACCACGGGCGCGCCTGCACCGGCAAGCGGCACATTCGTCACCAGATACTGCTGCCGTGCGCCCGGCGGCGCGACGCCGACCGGCACGCGCCCTGCATTCAGCGACATCAGCGGCGCAACGAGGCGGAAGCCGGGCGTGCCGACCAGGCGCGCACCCGTGGCGTCGAAGATCGCGAGATCCATGTTCGGATGACCATGCAACTGGTCGATCCAGATGTCGGTGTTGCGCGCGACGTCGGCGGTCGAGCGTGCTTCGGCCAGATGCGCGCCCAACGCGGCGGAGATGCCGGCCATCTGCTCGGCCGCCGCGGTTTCGACGCGATTGCTCAGCGCCTCGTACAGCGCGACGCCGCTCGACGCGAGGATCACCGACGTCGACAGGATGATCAGCGCGGTCAGGCGTCCGCGCAGCGTGCGCGGCAACAGGCGCGCGATCACGTCGCGCTGCCGCCGCGCGCCTCGAGCACGTAGCCCATGCCGCGCACGGTGTGGATCAGCTTCGGGTCGTATGCATCGTCGATCTTCGAGCGCAGGCGCCGGATCGCCGAATCGACGACGTTCGTGTCGCTGTTGAAATTCATGTCCCACACCTGCGACGCGATCGTCGCGCGCGGCAGGATCTCGCCCTCGCGGCGCATCAGCAGCCACAGCAGCGCGAACTCCTTCGCGGTCAGCAGGATCGTGTCGCCCTGCCGGGTGGCCTTGCGGCGCGTCAGGTCGAGTTCGAGGTCGGCCACGCGCAGCGTGTTCGAATCGCGCGGCTGGCCGCGCCGCAGGATCGACTTGATGCGCGCGGTCAGCTCGACGAAGTCGAACGGCTTCGCGAGATAGTCGTCGGCGCCGAGCTCGAGTCCCTTCACGCGATCGCCGACATCGTCGCGCGCGGTCAGGAACAGCACGGGCGTCGACTTGCTGCGCCGCAGGTTCTGCAGCAGCGTCCAGCCGTCCTGCCCGGGCAGCATCACGTCGAGCACGAGCAGGTCGTACTCCTCGGTCTCGGCCTGATGCTGGCCCGTGATGCCGTCCTCGACCCAGTCGACGACATAGCCGGCTTCCGTCAGCCCCTTGCGCAGGTACGCGCCCGTCTTCGGTTCATCCTCGACAATCAGAATTCGCATCACGCATTACCCTTGAAGAAACCCAGCCGGCGCAGCACGCCCGAGCCGAAGCCGCCGCGCAACGCCGCGCGCCACGACACCGCATGGCTGACACGGTACAGCACCGGCAGCACCAGCAGCGTCAGCGCCGTGGACGACAGGATACCGCCGATCACGACCGTCGCGAGCGGGCGCTGCACCTCGGCGCCCGTGCCGGTCGCGAACGCCATCGGCAGGAAGCCCAGCGACGCGACGAGCGCGGTCATCAGCACCGGCCGCAGGCGCGTGAGCGCGCCTTCGCGCACGGCGGCCTCGAGCGGCACCCCTTCGTCGCGCAGGTTGCGGATGAACGAGATCATCACGAGCCCGTTGAGCACGGCCACACCGGACAGCGCGATGAAGCCGACCGCCGCCGTGATCGACAGCGGAATCCCGCGCAGCCACAGCGACACCACGCCGCCGCTCAGCGCGAACGGAATGCCGGTGAACACGAGCAGCCCGTCCTTCACGTTGTTGAACATCACGAACAGCAGCACGAACACCATGAACAGCGCGAGCGGCACGACCAGCTTCAGGCGCTCGCTCGCGCTTTGCAGCTGCTCGAACTGCCCGCCCCACGACACCCAGTAGCCGGCCGGCACGCGCACGTCCTGCTGCAGTTGCTCGCGTGCGTCGGCGACGAACGACCCGACGTCGCGCCCGCGCACGTTCGCGCTGACGACCACGCGCCGCTTGCCGTCCTCGCGGCTGATCTGGTTCGGGCCCGGCGCGACGTCGATCGTCGCCAGTTCCGCGAGCGGTACGTACGGCGCCGCCGCGAGCGGTGCGCTGGCGCCGGCCGCCGGTGCGGGCAACGCGATCGGCAGCCGCTTGATCGCCTCGATGTCCGAGCGCAGCTCGTCGGGCAGCCGCACGACGATGTCGAAGCGCCGGTCGCCCTGGAACAGCGTGCCGGCCTTCTGCCCGCCGACGGCCGCGGCCACCGAGTCCTGCAGGTCCGCCACGCTCACGCCGTAGCGCGCGAGCTTGTCGCGATCGAGGTTGACGGTCAGCACGGGCAGGCCGGTGGTCTGCTCGACCTTCACCTCGGACGCGCCCGGCACCTTCTGCAGCGCGGCCGCGATCTGCTCGCCGGTCTGGTTCAGCACGGCCATGTCGTCGCCGAAAATCTTCACGGCGACGTCGCTGCGCACGCCCGAGATCAGTTCGTTGAAACGCAGCTGGATCGGCTGCGAGAACTCGTAGGCGTTGCCCGGCAGCTCGGCGAGCGCTTCCTCGATCTCGCGCACGAGCTGGTCGCGCGGCTTCTTAGGGTCGGGCCACTGGTCGGCCGGCTTCAGCATGATGTAGCCGTCCGACAGGTTCGGCGGCATCGGGTCGGCCGCGATCTCGGCCGTGCCGGTGCGCGCGAACACGCGCTCGATCTCGGGGAAGCGCGCCTTCAGCGTCTTCTCGATCGCCTTCTGCATCTCGACCGACTGCGACAGGCTCGTGCCGGGAATCCGCAAGGCGGCCACGGCCAGGTCGCCTTCGTTGAGGCTCGGGATGAACTCGCTGCCGAGCCGCGTGGCCAGCCCAAGCGTGGCGAGCACGATCACGCCCGCGCCGATCATCACGCGCGCCGGGCGCGTCATGAATGCGGCGAGCGCCGGCTCGTACGCGCGCCGCGCCCAGCCCATCAGCCGGTTCTCCTTCTCCTCGACACGCTCGCCGATGAACAGCGCGACGGCCGCCGGAATGAACGTGACGGTCAGCACCATCGCGGCCGCGAGCGCCATCACGACGGTAATGGCCATCGGGTGGAACATCTTGCCTTCGACACCTGTGAGCGCAAAGATCGGCAGGTACACAACCATGATGATCAGTTGCCCGAAGATCAGCGCGCGACGCGCTTCCTGCGATGCGCCGAACACTTCCGCGAAGCGCTCGTCGCGTGTCAGGGGCCGGCCGGCAGCGCCCTGCGCATGCGCGAGCCGTCTCACGCAGTTCTCGACGATCACCACCGCGCCGTCGACGATGATCCCGAAGTCGAGCGCGCCGAGGCTCATCAGGTTCGCGCTCACCTTCGCGTTCACCATGCCGGTGAAGGTCATCAGCATCGACAGCGGGATCACGAGCGCGGTGATCAGCGCCGCGCGCATGTTACCGAGGAACAGGAACAGCACGGCGATCACGAGAATCGCGCCTTCCAGCAGGTTCTTCTTCACCGTCGCGACGGCCTTCTCGACGAGCACGGTGCGGTCGTACACGGGGATCGCCTTCACGCCGGACGGCAGCGTGCGGTTCACGTCCTCCATCTTCGCGGCGACGGCCTTCGCGACCGTGCGGCTGTTCTCGCCCATCAGCATGAAGACCGTGCCGAGCACGACCTCCTCGCCATCCGACGTCGCCGCGCCGGTGCGCAGCTCGCGGCCGATGTCGACCAGCCCGACGTCCTTCATCCGCACCGGCACGCCGCCGACGTTGGTCAGCACGATGCTGGCGATGTCGTCGACGGTGCGCGCCTGGCCCGGCACACGCACCAGATACTGCTCGCCGCGCTTCTCGATGTAGCCGGCGCCGACGTTGTCGTTGTTGCGCTCCAGCGCGCGCACGATGTCGGCGAGCGTCAGCCCGTACGACATCAGCTTTGCCGGGTTCGGCGCGACACGGTATTCCTTCACGTAGCCGCCGATCGAGTTGACCTCGGTCACGCCGCGCACGTTGCGAAGCTGCGGCCGGACGACCCAGTCCTGCAGCTCGCGCAGGTCGGCCGCCGTATAGCGCGTGCCGTCGGGCTTGCGCGCGTTGGCGTCGGCTTCGACGGTCCACAGGTAGATCTCGCCGAGGCCCGTCGATGTCGGCCCCATTGCGGGCGTGATACCGGCCGGCAGCTTGTCTTTCGCTTCCTGAATGCGCTCGTTGACGAGCTGTCGCGCGAAATAGATGTCGGTGCCGTCCTTGAAGATCACCGTGACCTGCGACAGCCCGTAGCGCGAGATCGAGCGCGTCTGCTCGAGGCCCGGCAGGCCGGCCATCACGGTCTCGATCGGATAGGTGATGCGCTGCTCGGCCTCCAGCGGCGAATAGCCGGGCGCGGCCGTGTTGATCTGGACCTGCACGTTGGTGATGTCGGGCACCGCGTCGATCGGCAGCTTCTGGTAGCTGAACACGCCCAGCGCGGCCACGGCCGCGATCGCCAGCATCACGAGCCAGCGGTGCGCAATCGCAAAGCGGATCAGGCGCTCAAACATGACGGGATTCCTTGAAACGGGGCACGGTCACCCTCGACGGACGGGCCGCCCGGCCAGTTACACGGCGGGCCGGAAAGCGGGCCGCATACCGGGCCGCAAGGCGTGCAATGGCACACACGTAGCGCTCATTCATGTTCCGCGCTCCCCTTGCCGAGTTCGGCCTTCAGCACGAAGCTGTTCGACGCCGCGTATTCCTGGCCCGGTTTGAGCCCCTTCAGCACTTCGGTCGCCCGTTCGTCGCGCCGGCCCGTTTCGACGGCCTGCGCGACGAAACCTTTCGACGAGCGCACGAAGACGGACGGTGCGCCGTCGACGTCCTGCAGCGCGTCGCTCGCGACCGCGAGCGGCACGCTCTGCTTGCCCGCGTCGACCGACACGTTCACGAACATCCCGGGCCGCCACACGCCGTCCGGGTTCGGCAGCACGACGCGCGCCGGCGCGGTGCGCGTCTGTTCGCCGAGCAGCGACCCCACGTACGCGATCGGGCCGCTCGAGCGCGATTCGAACGCGGTCGCGATGACCGTCGCATCGCGGCCGACCCGCACGTCGTTCAACCGCTGCGCCGGCACGGCCATCTCGGCCCATACCGTCGAGAGATCAGAAATCACGAACATGCTGGCATCGGCGGCAATCGCTTCACCCGGTGTTGCATGCTTCTCGACGATCGTGCCCGCGAACGGCGCGCGCAGTTCGTAGCGGTTCAGCGCGCCCGCGCCGACCGGCGCATTCAGCGCGGCCAGCTTCTGCCGCGCGTTCTGCACGGCGATCTCGGCTTCACGCAACTGCACCTGCGCCTGCTGGTAGTCCTGCTCGGCCGAGATGCGCTCCTTCCACAGCGTGCGCTCGCGCTCGTAGGTCGCGCGGGCGCCCGACAGCCGGCGCTCGGCCGTCAGCAGCTCGCTGCGCCGGTCGGCGAGATCGGTGCTCGCGATCACGGCCAGCACCTGCCCCTTCGCGACGTTCTGCCCGAGCGACACCGACACCTGCTCGACGATGCCGGCCACGCGCGGCACCACATGCGCGGTGCGATCCTCGTTGAACTTGATCTCGCCCGGCAACTGGAACGGCGTCGCGATCTGCGCGGGGCCGGCCTTCGCCAGCGCGATCTTCGAGGTCGCGAGCTGCGCGTCCGTCAGCGCGATCGCGCCGTCGGCGCGCGCGAACGGGAAGGATGCCGATTCGTTGCCCGCCTTCACGTCGATCGTCGCGTCGAACACGTGCGGCTTGCCGATCGACTGCGCGGATACGAACTTCTGGCCGGCCGCGTCGAAACGCAACGGTTCGTGCGTGCGGTCGTAGCGAACCAGCGTGCCGGACACGGTGACGCCCTTGTCGGCCGGCTTGCCGTCGACCAACGGATAGACGATGAGGCGTGCGTCTCCAGGCTTCTCCGTCATCACGATTTCGACGGACAGCTTGCCGCGCTTGAGCACGACACCGCCGCGCTCGCCGGTGGCTTCGATGGATGAAGCGGCAACGGCCGCCGATGCGGACGCGCCGTTGCCGCCGCCGTTGCGCGTGACGCCGAGTGCGCCGATGACGATCCCGGCGCTGCCGAGCACGACCGCCGCGATGATCAGGATTCTGTTGCGTGACATGGTGATCCTTCAGGTAAAAGAGGCGTCCGTTGCGCTATTGCGCGGTCGGTGCAAGCGGCGCGAGCGGCGTTCCGACCAGCCGGCCGATGTCGGCGCGAGCCGTATGGGCATCGGCGAGCGCGCGCACGTATTGGGACTGGCCCTGGAACAGCGTGCGCTGCGCATCGAGCACGTCGAGGAAGCTGAACTTCCCGAGTTCGTAGCCGCGCGACATCGCGTCGAGCGCAAGGCGTGCGGCCGGCAGGATGTCGGCCTTCAGCCGCTGCGCTTCCTGCGCGGCGGCTTCGAAATTCGCGTACGCCTGCGTGAGGTCCAGCCGCAGCCGCGTGCGTTCGCGATCGAGATCGGCATTCGCGCGCGCGGCCTTGTGCGTCGCCTCGAGCAGCGCGCCCTTGTTCGTGTTGAACAGCGGAATCGGGATCGACACACCGACCACCGCCTGGTTGTCCGGCACGCCGCCCGTGGTCACGCGCTTCACGCCCGCGCTGATCGTCACGTCCGGAATGCGCCGCGCGCGTTCGAGCGACACGGCCGCGTTCGAGCGCAGCATCTCGGCGCGTGCGATCCGTGCCAGCGGAGCGTCATCGAGCTGCGCGGTCAGCGCGGACAGTTGCTCGACCGGCGGCACGACTTCGAGGTCGCCCTGCACCGCAAGCCGGCCGTCGCGTGCTTCGCCCATCACCGCGTTCAGCTTTTCGCGCGCGACCTCGACACGGCCGCGCGCGGTCACCACTTCGATCTGCACGCCGGCCGCCGCCACGTGCGCCTTGGTCGCCTCGACCGGCGACACCTTGCCGGCCTGCGCCCGGCGGCTCGCGAGATCCGCGGAGCGCGCGGCGATCGCGGCCGATTCCTCGGTCACCTGAAGCTGACGCTGCGCGGCGAGCAACCCGTAGAACGCGGCGGTCACGTCGGCGCGCACGACGGCGCCCTGCTCGTCGAGCGATGCATTGGCCGCTTCCCTGCCGTACGACGCGACATCGAGCCGCGCGCTGCGCTTGCCGCCGAGTTCGATCGTCTGGTTGATCAACGCGGTCGACGTGCGTTCGGCGCGGCGAAACCCTTCCTGCAGGAACGACACTTCGGGATTGGGACGCGCGCCGGCCTGCATCAGTGCACCGGCCGACGCATCGACGTCCGCGCGCGCGCCGCGCAGCGCCGGATTGTTCCGGGCCGCGACCGATAGCGCATCGGCAAGCGTCAATGAGTTGGGAGGGAGAGCGTCGGGGGGCGGTACGCTGATCGGCGCGACGCTGCCGGAGGCAGACGGGGCCGGCCCCGGCGACAGCGACGGCTGCGCATGAGCCGTCGCGGCCATCGCGAAGACGATGGCCACGGCGAGGTTGAGCTTGAGCATGTTCGGTTCTGCGGTAACGGTTCGCGACCGATGCTACGGTTCGGCCGCAGTGCGAACATGAGGCGAAGATGATATTTCCGTCATGTTGGGGGCGTGGTACTCACCGAGCCAGCGGACATATCGGCCCTGATAGTCAACTGCCGCTACGCCTGCGCGCCCACGAACGATCCAACAACGTCGTCAAAGTTAATCGGACTCGTCGCATCCCTTCCGACCATTCACTTCGGTCACGTCAAACTAATTGTCAGCATTCCAAAATTTAGAACTAGTTCTATAGACATCTTCACTTAAAAATATGACTTTTCAGGGTTCCGGCAGCACGACCGTAACCATGCCGCTCCATGACTTCATGGTCGTGCGCCCCCCTTGAAACCCTACACAACGAGACTTCACATCAATGAACGATTTCTTCCGCCGAGACGAGTACGAATTCGATGCTGACGACGATAAAGAATGGTTTCTTGTTCACTCCGGGGCCATCACCAACAAAAATCCGGGTTCGATGGTTCATGTTTACATCAATACGACCCCCATCTGCCCTAACATGACCAACAGAGAATTTCGAATTATGGTCGCGCGACTGATTAAATGGTCCATAGTTCTAGTGGACCGAAGGATCGCCGATCTGAAGCAATATGACGAAAAAACCAGAGAAAGAATGATCTATTGGTTCAATCGATGCAATGAGAATACAAGACAATATCTCATCAATGGCTTCTCACGACAGCTCTCCGTTCTTAAAACACTAACGCCACACAACTTCGTTCGATCTGATCCGAACCTCGATAGAATGTTAGGTTGCGTCCCGAACATGGGTGACATTGACAACGAGGCCGCTCATGTTTGCGGGCCTAACACGGAGCGCAGGCTTATAAGTATCGCCGCGAAATTTTGCACCGGCTTGCGCGATCAGAATATGTACGGAGATTCTCGCCTATCTACGCTCATTCACGAAGTAACACATTTCGTTGACACCTTCGGCAGCTGCGACACTCGTTACGGGCTCGACCCCACATCAGCCGCATGGGCAAGAGCCAATCCCGAACTGGCATTGAGAAATGCGGATACACTCACCGGATTCGTGATCTACGGCGAAGATTTATTTTCAGAGTAAGGAGCCGGAATCAGCATGAGAATTTTTGTCTCGGCACTAATCTCACCCATCGCAACGTTGTTCTTTTTTTCCATGAATGCTGCAGCAGAATGCCAGGGATCACAAAATCTGCCGTCACAACAATTTTTCGTGACCTTCTCAGCCAATAGTCACGAAGTCTCGAAATCCGAACGGATGCGAATTGAACGATGGGTCTCGACAATGAACGCAAAATATCCAATTCAAAACCGGATCGACATCATTGGCAGTGCATCAAGAAATGAAATTGGCGCCGATCAACTTGCAACGAAACGTGCTTCCGCGACGGCGAAGGTGGTCATAGACGGTGGCCTGATAAACGCGCCACTTCAGATAAAGACGCAAATTTATCCAGCCAATAGCACAACCGAGCTAACATCGGACGCCCGCGAGGTCACCGTTCAAGTGAGCCCCGGCTGCCCCGACAACTGTTGTACGGGCCATTGACATGAACGCCGCCGCGCTTGCGTTGAACCCCACACATCCAGCGCTTTCGTGCGACGGCCCATCGAATCTATCAGGGCGCGATTTCGACGTTTGAATCGACAATGATTCGAGCGAAATTGAAGCTATCCGGGTGTTCTCAGGAATCAAACGGCCCCTTGCTTCACCCGCCGCCGCTCGACGAGCCAATCAAGCAATTGCCGCCCGTCGCGCTCGCCGAACCAGCGAGCATGACCGATCAGGTAGCCGTCGTATGCGATATCGACGATGGCCGGCGCATCGATGATGCAGCCGAAATAAGCGACTTCCGACAGCGCGAACTCCGTATGCACGATCGGCAGCAGCGCGACCAGCGCCGCATAGGCTTCGTCGCCCAGCGGTTCCAGCGATTCGTACCCGTCGAGCAGCGCGTCGATCTGCGCATACTCGACGCGACGCGCATCGGCCGGCGCCATCCAGTCGACCGTATTGCGCTCGATCGCGAGCGCGAGATCCATCACCGCACAGGTGCGATCCGACAGCCCGAAATCCAGCACGGTCCGCACCTGCGCACCGGGCCCCGCTTCGGTCCACAACAGGTTCGACGCATGCCAGTCGCCGTGCGTCCACAGCGGCGGCAGCGCAGGCAACAGCGGCACGAGACGTGCGTGATACGGGCCGATCGCATCGGCCACGTCGCCGCGCCAGTCACGCGCACCGAGCGCGCGCACGAGCAGCGGCTGCGCGTCGACCCAGCGTTCGAGCGCGCCCGCCAGATCGGCGGACGACAGCACGCGAAAGCTCGACAGCAGCGTCCGCACGGGCCGCGCCGGCGCATCGTAGCCGGCCGACGCGCGATGCAGCTCGGCCAGCGCGCGGCCGGCCGCGTACGCGTGCGAAGCATGCGTGAACGGCTGCCACGACATCACGCCGCGATACGGGTCGACGCCCGGCGCCCGGACGTGCACCTCGTAGGTCCAGTCGCCGGACGCAAATGCGGTCGCACCGTCGCGATCGGCAAGAATGTCGACCACCGGCATCCCGCGCTCGCGCAGATGCGCGATGAAACGATGCTCTTCCTCGAGCCCTTCCACATCGCGCAGGCTCACATGATGACGCTTGACGAACAGCCCGCGCCCGTCCGTCATCTGCACCAGGACGGCCGCCGCGAACTGCCGCGGGCTGTGCCATGTGAGCCGCGCGGGCTCGCCGGCGCCGTCGATCCGGGCGAGCACCGCCGCCACCTCGTCGTGCGTCATCAGCGGCCAGTCGCGTTCGGCCTGCTCGCCGTCAACGCCGAATTGCGGCGGCGCGACGTCACGCGACAGGGATCCGTCCGGCTCGAGGGGGAATGACATGAACGACGTTGCTCCGTGGTTGATTCAGATCGGCACGTGGATCAGCGCGCGCCGCCGCCGGTTGCCAGCGCACCGCCGGCCGCCGCGCGCAACGCCGCGGCCGTGCGGCTCCAGTCGCGCCAGCCGACGACGGCCAGCCCGATGAACAGCGCATAGAGTCCGGCCGTCAGATACAGTTCCTTGAACACGAACATCCCGACGTACACGACGTTCACGACGATCCACAGCCCCCACGACGCGATGTAGCGGCGCGCGGTCCAGTATTGCGCGACGAGGCTGAACGCGGTCAGCGATGCATCGACGAACGGCAGCGCCGCATCGGTCCAGCGCGCCATCATGCCGCCGAGCAGCGCGCTGCCGACGACGGCCGCGATCAGGTCGGGCAGCATCTGCATCGGCCGCACGCCCGTGACGGGTGCGACGTCGCCTGCCGGTGCCGCACTGCCATTGGCTTCGCTCGCACGCTGCGCGAGCCAGCGTTGCCAGCCGTACACCTGCAGCACCGCGAACGCGCCCTGCAGCAGCATGTCCGAATACAGCTTCGCGTCGAAGAAGATCCAGCCGTACAGCGCGACCGACACGAGCCCGACCGGCCAGCACAGCATGCGCCGCTTCGCGGTCAGCCAGATCGCGAGCGCGCTGACGATCACGCCGGCGATTTCGAGTGGGGACATCGTCTGTGCTCTCCAGGTTGGCTGCCGGGGCCGCGCATCACGCGGCCGGTTCCGGACGATCAGAAATCATAGGTCAACGACACGCGCGCGGTGCGCGGCGCACCCGGGAACAGGTACGCATCGCCTTGCTGCTCGCCCGCGTCGCGCCAGTAGAACTTGTTGAACAAGTTGTCCACCGATACGCGCAACACCGTGCGATGTCCAGCGATCTTCGTCGTATAGCGTGCGCCGAGATTGAACACGAACCACGACGGCACGCGCGCGGTGCCCTCCTCGTTCGCGTTGCGGGCCGCGCTGTACTCGACACCGCCCAGCACGTTCAGCCCCGCGACGCCCGGCACCGCGTAGTCCGCATACACGGTCGCGCGCAGCGCCGGCACGTTGATGATCTGGTGCCCTTCATACGCCGGCGACCCGGAATCGTACGCACGTGCACGAATCGCCGCGACGCTGGCCGTCAGCCCCAGGCGCTCGGTCACGCGCCCGGCCGCGCCGAGCTCGATCCCCTGGTGCCGCTGCGTGCCGCGCTGCACGAACGTGTAGCTCGTGCCCGATGCGTCCGGGTCGGCGAACTGGAACGGCTTGCTGATCGAGAACACGGCGGCCGTGAGGCTCAGCCGGTCGAGCCAGTCGTATTTTGCGCCGACCTCGAACTGGTGCGATTCGACCGGCGGCAGGAACGCATACGCGTTGGTCGCGCGCACCGGCGCCTGGTCGCCGAGCGACAGCGCCTTGCTGTACGACGCGTACAGCGACAGCACGTTCACCGGCTTGTAGACGAGCGCCACTTGCGGCAGGAACACCGAGCGGTCGGTATGCGTCGCGTCGCCGTCGAGGCTGCTCCAGCTACGCTGGCGCAGCAGCACTTCCTTGCCGCCCGCGAGCACCTGCCAGTGTTCACCGATGCTGATGCGGTCGAGCCCGAACACGCCGTACTGCCACGCATCGAGGCGCGGATACGACGGGCCGGGCGAATTCGGCGACGGAGAAAACGTCGTGTCGGGCCCGTAGATGTTCTCGCTGCCTCTGATGTCGTACACGGCGTCGGCCATGCTCACGACGCGGCGCTGTACGCTCACGCCGAGCGTCAGCTCGTGCCGCAGCGGGCCCGTCGCGAACTTGCCGGTCGTGACCGCACGCAGGTCGTCGTTGCGACGATATTCGCCGGGGCTGCGGAAATCGTAGACGTCATAGTCGCCGTTCGCGCCGAAGAAGAACGGCGAATTTGTGCCGGCCACGCAGCTACCCTGTGTCGAGCAACCATAGGCGAACGCGCTGTTGTCGTCGATCATCGTGCGGCTGCGGCCCGCGGCGATGTAGGCCTTCCAGTCGTCGTTGAACTGGTAGTCGAAGCGCGCGTTCAGGTTCAGCGCATCGGTCGTCAGCGGTTTCGCCCACGGCTGCGTGCCGAGCGCCTTCGACGTCGTCTTGACCGACGGCACGACGGTGCCGCCAAGCAGCTGATAGCCGGGTGCGGAACGCTGGATCCACTGCTGGAACTCGGCGTTGAGCTGCAGGCTCGCACGCGGGCTGATGTCCCAGTCGGCGGCGATCGAGCCGAACGTGCGCCGTCCGTTCGTGCCGTCGATGTACGAGTGCATGTTCTCCTTCGCGGCATTGATCCGGAAACCGAACTGATTGTCGGGGCCGAAGCGGCGGCCGAGATCGACGGCCGCCGACGTCGAGCCGCGGCTGTCGACGCCGCCCGTCACGCTCGCGACGTTCGCCGAGCGCTTCGTCACGAAGTTGATCACGCCGCCCGGTGCGACGACGCCGCTGTCGATGCCGGCGAGCCCCTTCAGGATCTCGACGCGCTCCTTGTTCTCGAGCGGCACGTTCTGCTCGCCGGACACCGTCAGCCCGTCGATCCGGATTGCGCTCGCGAGATCGACCGGGAAGCCGCGGATCGCAAAGCCTTCGAAATAACCGACCGGCGCATAGTCGTTGACGACCGATGCGTCGTTGCGCACGACGTCGCTCAACCGCTTCGCCTGCTGGTCGTCGAGCTGCGCGCGCGTGACGACGCTCACCGACGCCGGCGTGTCGCGCAGCGGGGTGTCGTCGAGCCCCGCGACCGATGCGTTGCGTACGCGCAGCGCATTGCCGCGCTCGCCGCTCACCGTGATCGTCGGCAGCGTCGCGCTGCCGGTTGCATCGGCATCCGGCGCCGGCGTGTCGCCCTGCGCTGCGGCGGCCTGTGCCGCGAAAAGCGTGATGCCGAGACCGACGCCAAGCCCGACCTTCGCGCGCCGCCGCCGTGCGCGCGACGCTGTTGTTCTATTCACCGTCATTGTTCTGGATGGAAAACTCGCCACTCGACCCTGTCGAAACCGTTTACGAAGCTGCGAAGCGTGCCCGTGCGCGACATTCATCAGACGAACCGGGCGATGCGGCACGCAAGCGGGCCGCTCGGTCGGGAAGACGCAGGATGGGACGTCGGATTCAGGTGATGCGCCGGGAACCGACGCGACCGTCGACGGGTTCGTCGGGGGCGTGTCGGGCCGCCGGCGGCATCGCGCGGTCTTGTCATGCGGGGGGACGCTTCGAACGCCTCGGTGCGGGCGCGACGCACTTGCGCGCACCGTTCGCTGGAACGGCGGCGTGCCCGTCGCGCGCGACATCGCGGCGCGGCGCGCATTTTACCCCGGGGCGGGGCTGACCGACCTGGAATCGGGCGAAACGGGAAACGGGGAAGGCGGGAATGAGGACAGCTCGATTCGCGCGGCACGACGACGGTGCCGATGGGCGCGTGACTTGCGTCGTGCGCGCCCGCCTCAATGACCGGCGCCGTTGCGCACCGGTCATACGGCCGGAAACCGGAGCGGGAACGTTCGCCCGCTCGCGATTCGTCGGCCGTCTGCTCAGAACCCCTGCATCGTCACGGTCGGATCGACGACCAGGTGCACGACGCCGTAGATGACCGCGCCGACGAGCACTGCGAGGATGATCGCCACGAACGGCAGCATCGTGAAGTTGGCGTTCGCGAGATCGGTCGCGTGCGCCTTGCTGTTGCGTACGCCGAAGAAACTCCACAGGACCAGTTTGATCATGCCGAGCAGTTTCATGATTGCGCTCCTTTCCTCTATCGGTTGACGCTATCGTCGATCCAACCGGCATCCGAAAAAAGAAGCAGTTGCGCGCGCTTTTCGCGCAGCAGGCCGTCTGCGGCAGCATGTCGCAGAGTGCGTCAGCGGTCGAGCACGAGCGGTTCCGACCCTTGCGCGGGCCGCGCGACGCACAGCAGCGCGCAACCGGGTTCAACCGTGGCGTCGGGCGCCTGCTCGTAGTCGACCGCGCCGGACAGCACGCGCGTCGCGCACGTGCCGCACGACCCGGAACGGCATTCGGACGGCACGTCCACGCGCTGCCCTTCCGCGAATTCGAGCAAGGTGCCGTCGGCGGGCGTCCACGCGGCTTCGCGGCCGGTGCGCCGGAAGACGACCGGCACGCTCGCCGCTGCCGGCGTCGCAGTCGTGCGGGTCGCGCTGCGTGCCACGCTCGACGGCCCGAATGCCTCGAAACGGATGCGTTCGTCCGGCACGTTCAGTGCGCGCAATCCGTCGTACAAGTCGCGCATGAATGCCGACGGCCCGCAGAGATAGAAATCGTAATCGTCGAACGAAAGGATCCGCTTCAGCTGCGCGATATCGATGCGGCCGGCATGCGCTGCCGAGCCTTCGTGAGGATGACTGTCGAACCAGTGAAGCGACAAGCGCGCGTCGGCGGCGGCGACGCGCGCCAGTTCCTCGGCGAACGGTCGATCAGCCGCTTCACGCGCGCCGTGCACGAACACCACGCGGCGCGTCGCTTGATCAACGGCCAGCGCACGGCGCAGCATCGCGACCATCGGCGTGATGCCGATACCGGCCGACACGAGCACGGCCGGGCGCGGGCTCGCGAGATCGAACGAGAAGCGGCCGCGCGGCATCTGCGCGTCGAGCGTGATGCCTGCGTGCGCGTGATCGTGCAGCCACGCCGACACGCGCCCTTCGCGCTTCACGGTGATTCGATAGTGCGCGCCGCCCGGTGCATCGGAGAGCGTGTAGCTGCGGATCGCCGGCGCATCGCTGCCCGGCAGCGGGATGCGCAGCGTCAGGTGCTGCCCGGCTTCATAGGGAGGCAACGGGCCGCCGTCCACCGGTTCGAAATGGAACGAGCGGATCGCGCGCGCTTCGTCGACGATCTTTGCGATTCGCAGTGGGCGCCATGCGGGTGCCGACGTCGATGGGGTCGGCAATGCGGATGCGGATGCGGATGCGGACGATACCACCACGCCTGCCCCTGCCCCTGCCCCTGCGTTTGCGTTTGCGTTTGAGCCCACACCCGCCGTCATCGCCGCGAACTGCGGCGCACGCTCGACCGCCGACCACCGAAACGGCAGCACCGCGCGCATGCGCCGCACTTCCCGCACATGGAACCGCACGACCCGCTGCGCGCCGTCGAACGACGCGACGAGCGGCCCGTCCCACACGATCTCGGCGCGTGCGGCCACATACAGCAGGTCGCCGTGGTCGAAATCGACGAACAGCAGCCCCGCGCGCGGATCGTGCTGCAGGTTCCCGAGCGTATTGAAGAAGCGGTTGCCGCTGAAATCCGGCGTCGTCAGCGTGCGCGCATCGTCGACGCGCACGAAACCCGGCATCCCGCCGCGATGCGACACGTCCGCGCCGCGCGCGGCGCCCGCGTCCGCCGACGTGTTCGCGCTCGCGACGAAGAACGTATCGGCCTGCGCGAGCAGCGCGCGATCGACATCGTTCAACGCGTCCGACACGTCGGGCCGCGCGGAGGCATCGGCTTCCCGTGCGACGAACGTCGGCTTGCGCCCCTGGATGTACTTCGCACAGTTGCCGAAGCTCTGCTCGACCGCGATCGTCAGCGCATCGCCGTCGACCGCGCGCACGACGCCGTTGACGCGATTGCGCCGTCGCGTCTCGAATTCGATCCCGAGCCCGCCGAGCGGCGCGCCCGGTTGCCACGCGCCGGCCAGCGGATCGCCCGGCAGCGCGCGCGCCGCGATGCGCAGCGTGCGCGCATCGGGCGACGTCACGAACCCCGGCGCGCCGGCCCGCAGCGTCGCCCACGGCTGGCCGTGCGCGTCGACGCCGCCGAGCACGAAGAACGGCAGTTGCGCGAAAAACGTCCGGTGCTGGTCCGGCATGAAGCGCCGGATCCCGCGCCGGCCGGCCGAACCCGCGGCCTCCGTCACGCCCGCGCGCTGCTGCACGGCGAGCTCGCCCGCGTGAAACGGCGTGGTGTCGAGTTCCCAGCCTGGTACGACGGTGGTCGGGATGTTCATTGCGTTCTCCCTGAGCAGGCCCGGCTTCGATGAGCGTTACGCGGCGAGCAGGCCCACGCGCGTCGTCGGCATCGCGACGAAGCCCGGCAGCGCCTCGATGCGCGCCAGCCACGCACGCACGTGCGGATACGGTTCAAGCGACACGCCGCCCTCCGGCGCGTGCGCGATGTACGAATACGCGGCGATATCGGCGATCGTCGGCTGCGCGCCGGCGGCAAACGGCTTGCCGGCCAGCTCGCCGTCGATCACGTCGAGCACTTTGGCGGCCGTGCGCTTGGCGGCCTCCTGGTCGAGCTGCGCGCCGAACACGGTCACGAGCCGCGCGGCGGCCGGCCCCGATGCAATCGGCCCCGCCGCATACGACAGCCAGCGCTGCACGACCGCCGCGCCGGCCGGATCGTCGGGCAGCCAGTGCGCGTCGCCGTAGCGCTTCGCGAGGTAGACGAGGATCGCGTTCGAATCGGCGATCACCGTGCCGCCGTCGTCGATCACGGGCACCTGTCCTAGCGGATTGAGCGCGAGAAACGCCGGTTCGCGCTGCGCGCCGGCGGCCAGATCGACATCGACGGTCTCGGACGGCAGGCCGAGCAGCGACAGGAACAACCGGACGCGATGAGCGTGCCCGGACAGCAGGAACGAATACACACGGATCGGGGAAGCAGGCTTGTTGGCGGCAGACATGGAAACGCTCCGGACTCTCGCGCCGCCGGGGATCGGCGACGCACAACCGCAGCGTAGCGCTCGCCGTTCGTCGCCAGAAGACGGATAATCGCGGAAACATCATCCTCTTTCATAGGACAATCGACGATGGCCGACCTGCGCGACGTGAACCTGAACCGGCTGGCGATTTTCGTCGCGGTGGTCGACGCCGGCTCGCTGACAGCCGCGGCCGAGCGGCTCGGCCTGGCGAAGACGGTCGTCAGCACGCACATGCAGCGCCTCGAATCCGAGGTGGGCGCGAACCTGCTGGTGCGCACCACCCGGCGGCTAAGCGTGACCGACGCGGGGCGGGCGTTCTACGACGCGTGCCGCGACATCGTGCGCGCCGCCGAAAGCGCGCTCGACGCGGTGTCGTCCGATGCGGGGCCGCTGCGCGGCACGCTGCGCGTGAGCGTGCCGATCGACTATGGCGCGCTGGTCGTCGCGCCTGCCGTGGTCGCGTTGCGCGACCGGCATCCGGGGCTCGACGTCGAACTCGTCGCGAACGACCGCGTGGTCGATCTCGTCGCGGACAACCTCGACGTCGCGATCCGCATCGGCCGCCTCGCCGATTCGAACTATCGGGCGGTGCAGCTCGGCACGTACGAGAAATGGCTGGTCGCGAGTCCCGCGTTCGTCGCGCGCCACGGGCGGCCACACGATCCGGATGCGCTCGCCGCGCTGCCGTTCGTGATGCTGTCGTCGCTGCCGCACGCGCATACGGTCAAACTGGAAGACGCGAACGGCAACACCGCTTCCGTGCGCTGCGTCGCGCCGGTCGTGTCGAACACCGCCACCGCGTGCCGCGCGATCGTGCTCGCGGGCGGCGGCTTCGGGCTACTGACGGATTTCTCGACCGCCGACGACGTCGCGGCGGGCCGGCTCGTGCGGCTGCTGCCTGCGTGGCGCTCGGCGCCGGCCGGGATTCACGCGGTGTATCCGTCGACGCGGCTGCCTTCGCCGAAAGTTCGGGCGTTTGTCGACGCGATGAAGGCGAGGATCGGGGAGACAGCGGGGGTCATCGCCGCGAAGCGACCCCGCACGCGTTAGCGTGTTAGTCGAACCGGAAGACGTTACGTTCGGGACTCATTCGTCGCAGCACTCGATATCCGCAAACACGGACTCGACAGGACGAAAATGGCCCTGTGCGATTTCGCGCTCACCTAGAGACAACAGCGTCAGCAACACCAGCGTTGCTTGAGACGCTCCCGACGATTCGATATCCACGACATACCTCTCGTTGTTTGCAACCGGCCAAGCTCTGGTTGGCCGCCCATATCAACGCGTGATTGATGGCGAACCGTCAAATCACGCATTACCGTTACCCCACCTCCCGCAACGTCCCCAGCAGCACCTTCCTGCAACTCGCGACCATCTGCGCCTCCGGATCGCGATAGTCGGTGAGCAGCCACGCCGCGCCGACGTTCGTCATCGCGCCGACGAGCGCGAGCCCGATCAGCCGCTGCTCGGTGCGCTCCGCCGGTGTTGCCGCTTCGCGCGGCGCGCCGATCGCCATGATCAGCTTGCCGAAGTCGATCAGCATGCGCTGGTAGGTCATGTCGGTGTCCGCGCTCACGCCCATCACCTCGAGCAGCAGCACGCGCGCCGCGCACGGGTCGCGCAGGAACGCGAAGAACGCGGCGAGGCCCGCATCGACGCTCTCGCGCAGATCGCCGCCGCGCTCGGCCACCGCCCGCCCGACCGCTTCGTGCAGCTGCTGCGCGTGATGCAGGTAGGTGCAGCGCAGCAAATCGTCGGTGCTGTCGAACGCCGCATAAAAATAGCGATCGTTCAGCTTCGCTTCCTGGCAGATCGACCGCACGGTCGCCTTGCGGAACCCGACCGTGCCGAACACGCGCGTCGCCGCGCGGATCAGTGCTTCGCGCCGCTCCGCGGCCCGCACCTCGGGCGCCACGCCGCCATACGACCGGCCCCTTTTTTCCGTTTTTTCCGTTTCGAGTGCTTTCTCCATTCCGCTATTTGACATCAGGACACCCGAAAACTAAAGTGGTGACGAACAACACCACAATAGATGCGCCGCCGGTACAGCGCAAGCGGAACGGGAGGAACGACGGATGAAGGGGTTTTCCGGCAAGGTCGCTGCGATCACGGGCGCCGGTTCGGGCATGGGCCGCAGCCTCGCGGTCGAGCTCGCGCGGCGCGGCTGCGAGGTCGCACTCGCCGACGTCAACGACGTCGGGCTCGCCGGCACGGCGGCCGCCTGCGCGCAGCACGGCGTGCGCGTGAGCACGCGGCGGCTCGACGTCGCCGACCGCGATGCGGTGTTCGCGTGGGCCGATTTCGTGCGCGCCGAGCACGGCAAGGTCAACCTGGTCTTCAACAACGCGGGCGTGTCGCTGGCCGCCAGCGCCGAGACCGCGCGCATCGCCGATCTCGAATGGATCGTCGGCATCAACTTCTGGGGTGTCGTGCACGGCACGCAGGCGTTCCTGCCGCATCTGCGCGCGTCGGGCGACGGGCACATCGTCAACACGTCGAGCCTGTTCGGCCTCGTCGCGATGCCCACCCAAAGCGCGTACAACGCGACCAAGTTCGCGGTGCGCGGCTTCACCGAGGCGCTGCGGATGGAGCTCGAGCTCGACGGCGCGCCGGTGAGCGCGACCTGCGTGCATCCGGGCGGCGTCGCGACGAACATCGTCGACGCGGGCCGCGTCGATACCAGCATCCATGCGCTCACGGGCCAGGACGAAGCGACCCATCGCCGCCAGGCCAACCGCCTGATCAACGCGACGACGGCCGACGACGCCGCGCGGCAGATCCTCGCGGGGGTCGAGCGAAATGCGCGCCGCGTGCTGGTCGGCGCCGACGCACGCCGGCTCGACCGGATCGCGCGCCTGCTCGGCGCCGGTTACCAGTGGCTGATGCTGCGCCATGTGCGCCGCGCCCGCGCCCGCAACCTTGAACGCGCGCACGCCCCGGCCGCGCGCCCGACCACGCCGACCAAGGACCCAGCATGACCTCGACGACGACCGACCAGCGCGACGCGCCGCCCGCCCCCGACGCCCGCCAGGAAAGCAACGACCTCGACGTGCTGATCGTCGGCGCCGGCCTGTCCGGCATCGGCGCCGCGTATCACCTGAAACAGCGCTGCCCGTATGCCAGCGTGGCGATCGTCGAGGCACGCGACGCGATCGGCGGCACCTGGGACCTGTTCCGCTATCCGGGCGTCCGTTCGGATTCCGACATGTTCACGCTCGGCTACAGCTTTCGGCCCTGGCACAGCGACAAGGCGATCTCGGACGGCCAGACGATCCTCGACTACATCCGCGACACCGCGCGCGCATACGGCATCGACAAGACGATCCGCTACGGCCAGAAGGTGGTCGCAGCCGACTGGGACTCGAACCGTGCACGCTGGACGGTGCGCATCGAGCGCACGCAGGACGGTGCGACCGTCACGCTCGTCTACACCTGCCGCTTCCTGTTCATGTGCAGCGGCTATTACGACTACGACGCCGGCTACCTGCCCGACTGGGCCGGGATGGACACGTTCGAAGGCAAGCTCGTGCATCCGCAGCACTGGCCGAAGGACCTGTCGTACGCGAACCGGCGCGTGGTCGTGATCGGCAGCGGCGCGACCGCCGTCACGCTCGTGCCGTCGATGGCGGCCGATGCGCGGCACGTGACGATGCTGCAGCGCTCGCCGACCTACATCGTGTCGCTGCCCGCGCGCGACAAGATCGCGAACGCGCTGCGTCGCGTGCTGCCGTCGCGGCTCGCGCACCGGCTCGTGCGCGTGAAGAACGTGCTGCTGACGATGTACCTGTACAACGTGTCGCGCCGCAAGCCCGACCGGACCAAGCAGTTCATCATCCGCGCGGCCAGCAAGCAGGTCGGCCCCGGCTTCGACGTCGCGAAGCACCTGACGCCGCGCTACATGCCGTGGGACCAGCGCGTGTGCCTCGTGCCGAACGGCGACCTGTTCAAGGCGATCCGCGCGGGCCGCGCGTCGATCGTCACCGACGAGATCGAGCGCTTCACGCCGACAGGCCTCAAGCTGAAGAGCGGCCAGCAGCTCGACGCGGACGTGATCGTCACCGCGACCGGGCTGAAGGTGAAGATGCTCGGCGGCGCGCGCGTCACCGTCGACGGCCGCGCGGTCAACCTGCCGGATACCGTGTCGTACAAGGGCATGATGTACAGCGACGTGCCGAACCTCGCGTCGTCGTTCGGCTACACGAATGCGTCGTGGACGCTGAAGGCCGAGCTGATCGCGCGCTACGTGTGCCGGCTGCTCAACCACATGCGCGCGAACGGCTACGACACGTGCGTGCCGCGGCTCGGCACCGGCGACCTCGGCAACGTGCCGGCCGTCAACCTGAGCTCGGGCTACATCCAGCGCGCGGCCGGCATCCTGCCGAAGCAGGGGCACAGCAAGCCATGGAAATTCCACCAGAACTACGTGCTCGATCTCGCATCGCTGAAGTTCAGCGGACTCGCCGATTCGGCGATGCAGTTCGAACGCCGCGCAAAAGCCGGCCCGGCCGTCACGGCGCCGGTTGCCGAACCCGCACTCGAAACCCGCTGAGGCCGACATGACCCCTACGCTCCATCTGATCCAGAACGTGCTGCTCGGCGTCGTCGCGGTGCTCGCCGCGCTCGCGCTGTTTACCGGTTACGTGGCCCGCCGCGTGACGCGCGCGTTTCCGCCCGAAGGCCGCTTCGTCGACATCGGCGGCGACCGCATCCACTACGTCGAATACGGCAACGGCCCGCCGATCGTGTTCGTCCACGGACTCGCGGGGCAACTGCGCAATTTCGCGTACCTGCCGCTCGCGCGGCTCGCGCAGCAGCATCGCGTGATCCTGATCGACCGGCCGGGCGCCGGCCGCTCGCTCCGCGGCGCGGGTTCGCAGGCGAACGTGTTCGCGCAGGCCCGCACGGTCGCCGCGTTCATCGACGCGCTGAAGCTCGACAAGCCGGTGCTGGTCGGCCACTCGCTCGGCGGCGCGATCGCGCTCGCGGTCGGGCTCAATCATGCGGACCGCGTGAGCCGGCTCGCACTGATCGCGCCGCTGTCGCACGAGCAGAGCGAGCCGCCGGCGCCGTTCAAGCCGCTGATGCTGCCGTCGCCGCTGGTGCGCCGCTTCGTGTCGTGGACCTTCGCGATTCCGCTGACGATCCTGACCGGCCGCAAGGCCGTGCGCCAGGTGTTCGCGCCGGAAGACGTGCCGCGCGACTTCCCGGTCAAGGGCGGCGGGTTGCTCGGGATGCGCCCGCACGTGTTTTACGCAACGGCGACCGACCTGCTGTCGGCGCCGGTCGACCTGCCCGCGATGGAACGCCGCTACCCGGACCTCGCGCTGCCGGTCGACGTGCTGTACGGCCGCGCCGATCCGATCCTGAACTGGCGCGAGCACGGCGAAGCGCTCGCGAAGAAATCGGCGCGCGTGCGGTTGAAGGTCGTCGACGGCGGGCACATGCTGCCGGTCACGATTCCGGACGCCACCGCCGACTGGCTGCTCGAAGTCGCCGCCGCGCCGGCCGAGGTGGCCGCGCCGTCGGCACGCATCGCGTAAGCCGGGACCGCGTAACAGCGCCTGATTCCGTGCCGTGCCGTCGGCGCCGGCGCGGCATCAGGTTTCGTCGTCGGGCACCGGCAGCCCGAGATCCGATATCACCTCCCGCGCGCTGCGGAACGCCTCGACCGCAGCCGGCGCGCCCGCGTACAGCGCGCTGTGCAGCAACACCTCGCGAATCTCGACGAGGCTCGCGCCGTTGTTGAGCGCGCCGCGAATGTGACCCTTCAGTTCCGTACTGCGGCCAAGCGCCGCCAGCATCGCGCAGGTGCACAGGCTGCGCGTCTTCAGGTCGATGCCGCCCCGCTGCCACGTGCTGCCCCACGCGTGCTCGTTCAGCCAGTTCTGCAACGGCCGCGAAAAACCGTCGAGGTCGCGCATCGCACGCTCGACGAACGCCTCGCCCATCACGTCGATGCGTCGCGCCTTGCCGTATTCCCTGTCCTGTTCGCTCATGTCCGTGTCCTGTGTGGAGTCTGGGTGTTGCGGCGTCGCCGCCAGCCGGGGATGTCGCGCCATGTTCATCGGGCCCGCGCGTTTCGTCAAAGATGCGGCCCTCGGTTCGAGGCCGCCCGCGTCACGCGATGTCGAACGCTACGTAACATCGCGCCACGCGTTACGGCGGCGTGCGGGAACATCGCAACCGCCGCGCCGGCGCACCCTGCGTGCCCGTCGCGCGAAACCGCCGGAACGCCGTTTAAATCGCACGTATATTCCCGAATCCTGCAATAAAGCGCGACACCATTTCGGGAATACTGCCGTGGCGCGGAATTTGCAGAGGAGGCTTGGACACACTTCCAATGTCGAGGCCAACATGCACAAACTCTTCAAGAAGACGACGGTAACGATGGCCGTCTCGTCGCTGCTCGCACTCTATGGTTGCGGCTCGGTCGATGGGCCGACCACGCCGCCGACGATCAAGCCGAGCACGTCAGGGACGGGCGGCAGCTCGGGGACGTCGGGAACGTCGGGTGGCGGGACGTCGGGTACTTCGGGTGGCGGGACTTCGGGTAGTTCAGGTACTTCGGGTACTTCGGGTACTTCGGGTACTTCGGGTACTTCGGGTACTTCGGGTACTTCGGGTACTTCGGGTACTTCGGGTACTTCGGGTACTTCGGGCACTTCCGGTACGTCGGGTACTTCCGGCACGTCGGGCACCTCCGGCACGTCGGGCACTTCCGGTACGTCGGGTACTTCCGGCACGTCGGGCACCTCCGGCACGTCGGGCACTTCCGGCACGTCGGGCACTTCCGGTACGTCGGGCACGTCGGGCACTTCCGGCACGTCGGGCACTTCCGGTACTTCGGGCACTTCCGGTACGTCGGGCACTTCCGGCACGTCGGGCACTTCCGGCACGTCGGGCACTTCCGGAACGTCGGGCACTTCCGGTACGTCGGGCACTTCCGGTACTTCGGGCACCTCCGGCACGTCGGGCACTTCCGGTACGTCGGGTACTTCCGGTACTTCGGGCACTTCCGGTACTTCGGGCACTTCCGGTACTTCGGGCACCTCCGGCACGTCGGGCACTTCCGGTACTTCGGGCACCTCCGGTACGTCGGGTACTTCCGGTACTTCGGGCACTTCGGGCACTTCGGGCACTTCGGGCACCTCCGGCACGTCGGGCACTTCCGGCACGTCGGGCACTTCCGGTACGTCGGGTACCTCCGGTACTTCGGGCACTTCCGGTACGTCCGGCACCTCCGGCACGTCCGGCACCTCCGGCACGTCGGGCACCTCCGGCACGTCGGGCACTTCCGGAACGTCGGGCACCTCCGGCACCGGCGTCACCCCCCTCGGCAATGTCCTCCAGAAATCCGGCAACCTCGTGACGGCACTCGGCACGACGGTCGCAACCGGTGGTGCGCAGATCGGCGGCGTGCAGATCCCCGGCACGAACCCGACGACGGCCACCAGCGTCGGCAACGCGGTCACGAGCCTGGGCAACGGCGTGCAGGCGCTCGGAAACGGCGTCGCGGCCGGCCTCGGCTCGATCGGCGTGTCGGCCAACCCGCTCGGACCGACGTTGACGTCGACCACCGGCCTGCTGACCGGCACCGGCGGCGCGGTCAACAACCTCGGCAACGCGGTGAAGAGCCTCGGTTCCGGCCCGCTGTCGCCGCTGTCGCCGGTTACGACACTCGTCGGCGATCTCGTCAACACCGTCGGCGGCGCCGTCAACTCGACCGCGTCGGGCCTCAACACGGCGCTGAACAGCTCGCCGGTCCAGCAGCTCGAGACGCAGGTCGGCAAGGTGATCAACCCGATCACGAACACGCTGACCGGCGGAGTCACGACGCCGGGCGCCACGCAGACGCTCGGCGGCGTCACGCTGCTCGGCACGCCGCTCAACGGCCTGCTGAGCGCACTCGGCAACGGCCTCGCCAGCGCCGGCACGAAGGTCGGCGGCGCAACCGACAACCCGGTCGGCGGCGCGCTCGGCGGCGTCGTGGCGCAGCTCGGCAACACGGTGACGTCCACCGGCGGCCTCGTCCACGACAGCAACGCGGGCAGCTCCAGCAGCGGCACGGGCGGCAGCAACCCGCTCGCCCCGATCACGGGCCTGCTCGGCACGCTGACGGGCGGCCTGGGGGGCGGCAGCTCGAGCGGTTCGGGCGGCACCAGCGGCACGAGCAGCGGCGGCCCGCTCGGACCGGTCACGGGCCTGCTCGGCTCGCTGACGGGTGCGCTCGGCGGCCTCGGTTCGGGCGGCACGAGCGGTACCGGCGGAACGAGCGGCACGGGCG
Organism: Burkholderia sp. AU31624; assembly: GCF_020420065.1. Classification (NCBI taxonomy): domain Bacteria; kingdom Pseudomonadati; phylum Pseudomonadota; class Betaproteobacteria; order Burkholderiales; family Burkholderiaceae; genus Burkholderia; species Burkholderia sp. AU31624. Next base: position 497,373 of record NZ_JAIZRT010000002.1, on the reverse strand, counting down.
GCACCAGCGGCACCGGTGGCGCGGGTATCGGCGGCCTGCTCGCGCCGGTCACCAACCTCGTCAACTCGCTGACGCCGCTCGGCGCCAGCCTCACCGGCACGGTCACGACGCCGGGCGGCAACGTGACAGGCACGCTCGGCGGCCTGCTGTCGAGCGGCCCGGTCGGCACGGTGACGGGTGCGCTGACGACGCCCGGAGGCGCCGCCGGCGCCACCGGCACGGCCAGCCCCGGCGGTGCGGCCGGCTCGGTCACGACGCCGGCGGGTGGCGGCTCCGTGGTGGGCGGCCTGACCGGCGGCTCGAGCGGGGGTGCCGCGGGCGGCGCCGGCAACCTGCTGTCGCCGGTGACGAACCTCCTGGGCGGTCTGCTGGGCGGCGGCAACAAGAAGTAACGCTTTACCTATCAGAACCACAGGCCAATGGCCGGGCGCGCATCCATACAAAGCCCGGCCGACGGCCGGCGTCACCCGCCAAGCGGGGGCGCCGGCCCTCATCCGTACGAGGATCCGATCATGAATTCCACGCTTGACGGCATCGCCGCGGTCCAGGACCGCCCACCCCGTTCCGCCACGCCGCTGCGCGCCGGCCTGCTCGGCATCGCCGCCGGGCTCTTCGCGCTGTGGATCACGCGCGACCAGCCGGCCCTCGACGCAGCCACGCGCGCGGTCATCGCCAGCCTCGCGATCATCGGCACGATCGCGCTGCACGAAATCTTCATCTCGCGCGTCTACCTGCGCCCGAGCGCGGGCCTGTCGCGGCAGGCCGTCCGGCCGCTCGGCATCGCGCGCGTCGCGACGCGGCTCGGCGCGCTGACGTCGATCTATGCCGGCATCGGCGTGATCTACTGGCTGCTGCCCGAATACCACGGCAAGTTCTACCTGCCGTTCTGGACGCTGCTGCGCTCGCTCGCGCCGTACGTCATCGTCGCCGCGCCGTTCTACTTCGCGTGGATGGATCGCCACCAGCGCGAGACCGACGACGCGTACCTGCTGTGGGGCCGCTTCCTGTTCCGCCGCGAGCAGCCCGCAAGCTGGAAGCCGGTGCGCGAGATGCTGGCCGGCTGGGGCGTGAAGGCGTTCTTCCTGCCGCTGATGACCGTCTACCTGTCGAAGGACGCCGATCACCTGACCGCGTCGCTCGCGAACGCGATGCATGCGCCGATGACGATCGCAACCTTCGTGTTCATGTACGACCTGTCGTTCACGATGGACCTGATGTTCGGCACGGTCGGCTATCTGTGCACGTTCCGCATCCTCGACAGCCACGTGCGCACCGTCGAGCCGACGACGCTCGGCTGGGTGGCCGCGCTGATGTGCTACCAGCCGTTCTGGTCGCTGTTCTCGAACAACTACATCCGCTACGAAGGCTCGATGTTCTGGGACAACTGGCTGATGTCGGCCCCGACGCTGCGCGTGATCTGGGGCGCGGTGATCATCCTGCTGCTGTTGACCTACGCGCTGTGCACGATCTCGTTCGGGCTGCGGTTCTCGAACCTGACGAACCGCGGGATCATCACGTCGGGCCCGTACCGCTTCACGAAGCATCCGGCGTACATCACGAAGAACCTGTCGTACTGGATGGTGTCGGTGCCGTTCGTCGAGCCGCTCGGCTGGCAGGTCGGACTCATGCACTGCGCGGGGCTCGTCGCGGTCAACCTGATCTACTACACGCGGGCGAAGACGGAAGAGCGCCACCTGATGCGCGACCCCGACTATCGCGCGTATGCCGAATGGATCGAGCATCACGGGTTGTTCGCACGGATCAGGCAGGCATTCGGGCAGCGCGCGCCGGCTTGATACGGTGGCAATGGCGGGGCCAGTTGCCCCGCCGCTTCACCGAAGCGCCGCGCGGGCCCGAAACCACAGCGCGTTGCGGCGGGCATGCTCAGTCGAACGGAACGCCGCTGTCGCGCCCGTCATGCGCGCGACCGGTCGCACGCGTCAGCCCCGTGATCGCGACGAAGCTCGCGAGGCCCATGCCGAAGCAGCAGGCCGCGAGCGGCCACGCGGTAGCGCCGTCGAAGAGCAGCGTCGCGAGCGTGCCCACGCCAGTGACGATCACGCCCTGCACCGCGTAGTAAAGCGCAACCGCCTTGCCGGCGGCATCGCCGAAATCGCGCAGCGCCCCGTTCGCGGACACCGACGACATCAGCACGATGCCGACCGCAACCAGCCACATCGGCATCACGAACGTCGCGAACGACGGCTTCGTCAGGACCGTGCAGACGGCCAGCACGATCGCGCCCGTCATCATCGTGAGCGCCCCTCGCGCAACGCAGCCGGCCTCGCCCCATCTCGACACGAACGTCCCTGCGAAGCGCGACACGACGACCATCACGATCGCGACAGTCGCAAAGGCCACGCTGAACGCCACGCGGGAATAGCCCACCCCGCCGACCAGCACGCGCGGCGCGGTAGAGAAGAAGACGAAGAACGCCCCCATCGCGGCGGCAAACGCGAGTGTGTGAACCTGAAAGGGCCGGCTGCCGAGAATCGATGCGACGGACGGCCCCTGCCGGTTCGCTGTTCGCGGCCGTGTTTCGTGCCAGCGTGGCCACGCACGGCCGCACGCCAGCAGACCCAGCAGGCCGAGCGTCGCGAAGATCGCGCGCCATCCGCAGGCGGCTGCGATGGCCGCGCCGAGCAGCGGGCCCAACGCGGGCACGAACGCCAGCATCGCGCCGAAGTGGCTGTAGATCGTGCGACCTTCCGGGCGATCGGCGTAGACATCGCGCACGGTCGCAAACGTGGCGACGAGCGCGGCCGACGCGCCCACTGCCTGCAGCACGCGCAGTGCGACGAACAGACCGCCGCCGGTGGCCATCGCAAGTGCCAGCGAAGCCGCCGCAAAACACAGCGCACCACCGAGCACCACCGGCCGTCTGCCGACGCGATCCGACAACGGGCCGAAGAGCATCTGGCCCAAGCCGAGGACGACCATGTAGACACTCAGCGTCAATTGGACGATAGCCGGTGACGTGCCCAGCGCGGACGGCATCTCCGGGATCACCGGCAGGTACACGTCCATCGCCAGCGACGCGAGAAGATCGAAAGGCGCCATCAGCAAGAGCGCCGATGGCAACGAATAGGCCCAGGCGGGCGTGGATTGTTCAGGCATGACGAGGCATCCGCTCAGAAAAGGGAATCTGGCGGCGATCTGCCTAGTCAGCGAGGGACAACGGGAGATCGCCGCAACGACCGGTGGACGAAGGTCGTTGCGGCTTAGCGATCCGTGGACGGGCCGGCTCCCATGGAGGAATCCTTGCGGTGTGCGTTGACCGCGCAGTGTAGTCGGTTCGACAGACGGGCACCAGCCGCGTGCGCACGGCCAGCGGAGGCTGTCGGGCCGGCCCGCGTCGCCTTCCGCTCGGGCGGCGGCACGCCATCATGCGGCCAATTGTCGCGAAACGACGCGATTCTCCGCCTTTCGTCACTTTTCAGCTTCTGTCCGATTGCCCACCCGAATCACGTCGCGTATGGTGCTGCCCGTCCGCGTGCGATACGGCGCCCGACCTGCGCGCTTGTCGCCCGGACCTTCGACCGTCGTCCCGCACGACGGCCGCGCGGGCCGTGCCCGCCGCTCACCGTCTCCGCGATGCCGCCCTCCGGCGCCGCGCATTCTTGAGGAGAGAGACGTGATCCACAAAGTCCTGATCCTGTTCGCACTCTGCATCGCGGGCCTCGCCGCGATCGCCGCCGGTTTCCAGCACATCCCCAGCTGATTCGCGGCCCCGGCTCGCTTCGCCGAGCCCGGGGGCCGCAGCCACTTCTTCCCCCCTTTGCGATGAACCACTTTCTCGGACCGCCCGGGACGGGCCACCTTTGCCATGCGTATCGACGTACAGCATTCCCAGCACGACATCGACGATGAACTCGACACGCTCTACGCGCGTCTCCACCAGCCCGGCCATCGCCTGCACGGCCTGCCGGCCGTCGCGCTCGGCCACTCCGGCCTGATCGTCCGCCACCGCGAGGCGGACGGCGAGTACTTCCTGTATGTCGAGGATCCGGCCGCGCGCCAGCTTGCCGGCTATACGGTGTTCAACCGCCTGCCCGAAATCCCGCGCCGCGCCGACCGCTACCTGCGCGCGCCGCATACGCGGCTGCGCGGGTCCGCGCAACGCAGGGGGCTCGCGACGACGTTGTATGGCTGGGGGCTCGACGCGGGCCTGTGCCTGATCAGCGGCGCGCGCCAATCGATCGGCGCCGCGCAGTTGTGGACGGCGCTCGCGCAGGAATACCGGCACGGCTTCGTCGATATCGACGGGCGTGCGCTGCGTTATCTCGGTGAAACCGTCGCCGACGACGTGCACGGCGCGCTGCATACGCGGCGGCTGATGCTCGGTCATGGATGGGAGATCGGGGAATTCGCGCGCGTGGCGGGGATGGCCGGTGCCGCCCGAACACCGGTGCGATAATCCGTGCGACCGGCGCGACGCTCGCCGCTACGCGACGCGCCAACCTACACGCATCTCGATGACAACCGATTCCCGAACCGACTCCGACCGCCACATCGACATCGTCGCGCTGTGCGGCAGCCTGCGCGCGCAGTCGTACAACGCCGCGCTGCTCGACGCGGCCACGCGCGTCGCGCCGCACGGCATGCGCATCGTGCGCTTCGATCGTCTCGGCGAATTCCCGCTGTTCAATCCCGATACCGAATATCCGTCGCCCGCCGCGGTGCGCGACCTGATCGACCGTGTGAATGCCGCCGACGGCCTGTTGATCGCCAGCCCGGAATACGCGCACGGCGTCACGGGCGTGATGAAGAACGCGCTGGACTGGATCGTGGGATGCGAGGCCGTCGTCTACAAGCCGGTCGCGGTGCTGAATGCGTCGCCACGCGCGACGCATGCGGACGCGGCGCTGCGGGAGACGCTGTCGGTGATGTCGGCGAACATCGTCGAGCGCGCGTCGATCACGCTGCCGATCCTCGGGAGCCAGCTCGACGCGGCGGGGATCGCCGCGCATCCGCCGTTCGCGTCGGCGCTCGCCGATGCGTTGCACGCACTGCGCGCGGCCATCCAGGCGGCAGAACCGGGCCGGTAGCAACCCGCGTTCGTTCGTGAGCGCGCGCGGCGTTACCGCGCCTTCGCGCGCGTCACCTTCTTCGCCGGCTTGGTCGCCTTCGCGCGCGGCGCTTCCTTCTCGGGCTGCGCGCCGCCGCCGGCGAGATCCTCGAGCCACGCGAGCGCGTCGACATACGACAGGAACTGCTGCAGATAGGCCGGCGACAACTCGCGCATCGTCGCGAGCGACCGGTGCACGAGACTGTTCGAATTGAGCGGCCCCGCGTTGCGCGGTACCTGGTCGAGCGACTGGCGGTACTGCTGTTCCGTGCGGACCTTCGACCACATCGTGCGGAAGTAGTCGACCAGCTCGGGATCGAGCCCGCGCCGGTCGGCCTGCGCATCGCGCGCGAGCCGCTCGACGAGTTCCGCCAGCGCGCCGCGCACGGGCGTACCTGCCGCGCCGCTCGCGGTTGCTGTTGCGGTTGCGGTTTCATCGGCGCGCGCAACGATCTCCGCGAAGCCTTCGAGCAACGTCGCCAGCCGCGCATCGAGCAACGCGCGCGCGTCGCCTTCGAGCGCGGCCGCGCGCCGTTCGAGCGCGTCGATCCGGTGAAAGCGCACCGGATCGAGCCGGTCGGCGCCCTGCTCGCGCCATGCGTCGAGCGTCGCGCGAACGTGCGTCGCGTCGCCGGTCACTTCGCCTTCCCTCCGTTCGATGCCGACTTGCGCGGCACCGGCGCGATCTCCACGCGGCGGTTCTTCGCGCGGCCCTCATCGTCCGCATTCGAGCTGACCGGCTGCTCGGAGCCGAACGCGGCCGCGAACACCGACGACGCCGGCACGCCGGCGTCGATCAGCGCACGCGTGACCGTCAACGCGCGCTTGGCCGACAGTTCCCAGTTGTCCGCGAACAGGCGGTTGCCCGCATGCACCTGCTGGTCGTCGGCGAAGCCGCTGATCATCAGGATCTCGTCGCGCGTCTTCAGGTAGGCGCCGAGCGGCGCGGCCAGCGTCTTCAGCAGGTCACGGCCCGCGGGCTGCAACTGGTCGGAATTCAATGCGAACAGCACGTTGCCGCTGATGCCGATGCGGCCGTTCACGAGCGTCACGCGACCGGCCGCGAGCGGCCCGGCAAGCGCCTGCTCGAGCGACTTGCGCTGCTGCGCTTCCTGCTGGCGCGCACGCACGGCCTCCTCGAGCTTCGACGTGAGCTGAAGCTGCATGCCGATCACGCCGACGAGGATCAGCACGAACGCGCCGAGCAGCACCGACATCAGGTCGGCGAACGCGGGCCACACCGGCGCGGCGGACGCGCCGCCGTCGATTTCGTCGTGCATGCGTTACGCTCCGACGCTCGCCCGCCGGCCGGCGAGCTGCTGCAGGTCTTCGACGATCTGCTTCTGCGACATCATGCTCAGGTCGATCACCTCGCGCGCCTGCGCGACGTAGTACTCGAGCTGCTCGTCGCTGCGCGCGAGCGACTTCTCGAGCGCGGCCTCGATGCGTTGCAGATGGGTCAGCAGCTTGTCGTTCGACTCGCCGAATACCTGCACGGCCGTCCCGAACGCGTCGCCGAGGCTCGCGACCTCGACGGCGCCTGCCGTGACTTGCGCGGCCACCGAGTCGAGCTTGCGCGTCTCGGCATCGACGGTGTCGTTGAAGCGCGCGCCGACGCGGTCGAGCAGGTCGGCCGACGTGCTGACGAGCGCGTCGATCGCGGTGCGCTGTTCGGTCGACGCGTGGTTGACCGCGCCGAGCAGCGTTTCGAGTGTCGCGAGCAGGCGGCTGCGTTCCTCGAGCATCGCGGTGTCGTGCACCAGGCTGTCGGACAGGCGCTGACGCAGCTCGGCGACGACGTCGGCCGCGGCCTTCGGCGCCTCCGAGGCAGCCTGCACGAGACGCGCGATCTCGTTGATCGTGTCGCTCGCGTGCACTTGCGCCTGCGCGGTGATGTCGTTCGCGGTGCGGGCCAGCGTGTCGCAGATGTCCTGCTGGCGCGTCGCGGCCTGTGCGCTCGTCTGCGCCCATTCGTCGCGCAGCGCGGCGGCCATCGCGGCGAGCGAGTCGTTCCATGCCGCCAGGCGCTGTTCGTCGCGCGCGGCCAGTTGCGTCTGCAGGCCGGCGTGCGAATCGCGGATCGTCGACAGCAACTCATTCGAGCGTTGTTCGAACGTCGAAGCCTGTGCCGTGAGATCGCGCGTCGTTTGTGCGAGTGCGTCGCAGATTTCCTGCTGACGGCCCGCGCTGTGCACGCCTGCGCGCTGCCATTCGTCACCGAGCTTCGCGACCATCGCAGCCAGCGAGTCGTTCCACGCAGCGAGGCGTTCTTCGTCGCGCGCGGCCAGTTGCGTCTGCAGGCCCGTGTGCGAATCGCGGATCGTCGACAGCAACGCGTTCGAGCGTTGTTCGAACGTCGAAGCCTGTGCGGTCAGGTCGCGCGTCGTTTGCGCCAGTGCGTCGCAGATTTCCTGCTGACGGCCCGCGCTGTGTACACCTGCCCGCTGCCATTCGTCGCCGAGCTTCGTCGCCATCGCGGCCAGCGAGTCGTTCCATGCAGCGAGGCGTTCTTCGTCGCGCGCCGCGAGCTGCGTCTGCAGGCCCGTATGCGAATCGCGGATCGTCGACAGCAACGCGTTCGAGCGTTGTTCGAACGTCGAAGCCTGTGCGGTCAGATCGCGCGTCGTTTGCGCCAGTGCGTCGCAGATTTCCTGCTGACGGCCCGCGCTGTGCGCGCCGGCGCGCTGCCATTCGTCGCCGAGCTTCGTCGCCATTGCGGCCAGCGAATCGTTCCATACGGACAGGCGTTCTTCATCGCGCGCGGCCAGTTGCGTCTGCAGGCCCGTGTGCGAATCGCGGATCGTCGACAGCAGTTCGTTCGAGCGTTGTTCGAACGTCGAAGCCTGTGCCGCGAGATCGCGCGTCGTTTGCGCCAGTGCGTCGCAGATTTCCTGCTGGCGGCCCGCGCTGTGCGCGCCGGCGCGCTGCCATTCGTCGCCGAGCTTCGCGGCCATCGCGGCCAGCGAATCGTTCCACGCGGCGAGACGCTCCTCGTCGCGTGCAGCCAGTTGCGTCTGCAGCCCCGCGTGCGACTCACGCATCGCGGCAAGCGTCGCGCCCGAATGGCGTTCGAACGTCGCGGCGGCCTCGCCCAGCGCGCGCGCATGCTGGCCGGCCAGCGTCTCGCCGACCTGCTCCTGGCGCGACAGCGCATCGCGCCATGCTTCCGACAGGCGGCTTTCAGTCGATTCGAGGCGCGTCGCCACGCCGTCGAGCAGGTCCGTCGAGCGCTGCGAGAACGTGTCGGTGAACTGGCCGAGCGTCGTCTGCAGCTGCTGCGCGACGGCATCGCCCGCGCGGCGCTGTTCGTCGAGCGCGCGGTTCCAGACGGCCGTCACGTTACCGGTGGTCTTCTCGAAGCCGTCCGTCAGCCCGTCGAGCTGACGCTGCACGGCGCCCGTCACGGTATCGCGCAGCGCGGCCATCTCCTGCGCGAGCCCCGTCATCGTCGCGGCGACGACCGGCTGCAGCGCGGCACCGGCCACGCGCGCGCTTTCGGCGGCGCTCTCCTTCAGCGCGTCGCCGACATTCGACGCGAGGCCCGCATACGCGCGCTCGGTCCGGTCGAAAAACGCCTGCTGGCTTTCGATCTGGCGATCGTGCAGCGCGACGCTGCGCGCCTCGAGCGTCGTCATCATCGTCTGCAGCCGGTCGACCAGCGCCGGCATCACGTCCGCCTGGCGCTGCAGCAGCCGGAACGATTCGTCGCGCTGGTGCGCGGACGAATGCACGCGCAGCGTCGTCGCGATCTTCGCGTCGAGCTGCTGGGCCGCGTCGATCCGCTCGCGGCGCACCAGTGCGGACAGCAGCCCGAGCATCGCGGACGTCGCGACGCCGGCGATCGACGTGCCGAATGCGAACCCGAGGCCCTTCACCGGCGCGATCAGCGACGCGCGGATCGCGTCGAGATCGGTCGCGCTTTCGAGCGCGGCGCCCGTGCCCTTCAGCGTGACGACCATCCCGAGCAGCGTGCCAAGCATGCCGAGCAGCACGAGCAGGCCGACGAGGTAAGGCGTGAGCGACGGGCCCGGCAGCGCGACGCGCGCGCCTTCGACCCGCGCGCGCACGGCGCCGCGCAGGCCCGGGTGCAGCGTGTCGAGCCACGTGTCGAGTTTCGCGGGCGGCTCGGTCAGGCCGGCGACCGCGCGCGACAGCGTGGCGGTGGCCTGCCGGTAGCGCAGCAGTTCCCATGCGCCGGCGACGTAGCACGCGGCGATCAGCAGCGTGACGGCCGACGCCAGCGGGTTCGACGCGACATAGCCGACGCCGATCCAGCCCACAGCGAGCAGACCGGCGACGAAGACAACGAGATCAAGGCGAATTCTGGACATAGCGTGTTGATTAGCTGGTGCGAAGGGCCGCGAGCAGCCCGTCTACCGTTTGAAACCGGACTTCGAGTTCGGCAAGCAGGATGCTTTGCATCTCGTCGCGAAACGTATCGAGCCATGCGCCGGGCACGATCGCCGCGACAGCCGTGGCGTCGGCCACCACCGCGCCGTCATCGGCTGGATTTGCCGTGGCTGCTGCGGCCGCGGCCGCCGATTCGGCATCGGCCAGCGCCTGCCGCTCCGCGTCGCGCAGCCGCCCGAAACGGGTGCCGAGCAGCGCGGGGATGGCCGACAGCAGGCTGCGCTCGCGCGCGCCGAGCACGCGCTCCATGATCGCGTCGAGCGTCGCGAGCCGCGCCATGCCGGACGAGCGCGCGGCGACCGCGACCCGCAGGCGGCCGCGCAACTGGCCGATCGCCGTTTCCATGTCCTGCTGCAGGGATAGATAACGCTGGCGGAAGTCCGCGAAATCGGCCGTGTCGGCGGCCGGCGGCGGCGGATCGCCGGGCCGGCGCCGCGCACGCGGCCGGTTGGTGGCCGTGATCGCCTGCGCGAGCTCGAGGCGCACGCGGGCGCAGTCGCGCTCCGCGTCGTAGCCGCGCACGCCGGCCGCGACGCCGGGCGGGCTCGCGTTCAGTGCGGACGACAGCGTGATCGCGTCGGTCCAGCCGAGCCACTGGCTCAGCCGGTCGGACAGCGTCTGCCGGGATTCCGCGACGTCGGCATCGGCCACGCGCGCGAGCAGCCGGACGAGCGCCGGGCCGCTCAGCGCCGGGCGCGGAGGTGCTTGCACCATGCTGCAAACCGTCAAAAAAGGCAGCAGTTTACACGTCGCCGGGCGGTCGGCCGCCAGAATCGGGGAAGCGGCGCCGATGGGCGCGGCGGGCGACACACGCGAACGCCCGCCGCGCAAGGCTCGGCGGGCGACTGGGGCTTCGGCGGCGACGGTTCCGACACGCCCTTGCCCTTGCCCTTGCCCTTGCCCTTGCCCTTGCCCTTGCCCTCGCCCTCGCCCGTCGCCCGTCGCCCGTCGCCCGTCGCCCGCCGCCCGCCGCCCGCCGCCCGCCGCCCGCCGCCCGCCGCCCGCAAATATCGTCCGACGATACCGGCCGCGTTGCACTACCATCAAAGCACCCGCCGAGCCACGCGATCCGGCCGCGGGCGGCGCCGCCGAGACCGGGCGCCACCGCCCCACGACGACAACAGACGGGCCCGGCCCGACCGCACACGATGCTTGCCAATCTCGTCTCGCGCCTGCGCGACCGTTTCGGCAAACCGCCGACCCCGCAGGCTTTCGCGGAACGCCTGATCGCCACGCTGCGCGCATCGGGCGACACACGCACCTGGCGCCACGAGGACGAGAAGGGCTGCCTCGTCCAGTCGGATGTGCCGTCGAACATCATCAACCTGCACAACCTGTTCCGCGACTACGCGGCCGCGAAGCCGTCCGAGCGGGACACCGTGCTGAAGCGCCAGGCGAACGCGATGATGCAGCACGAGATCCCGACGGATTTCGCCGTCGCGCGCGCGAAGCTGCGGCCCGTGATCCGCAGCGCGACCGAGCGCTGCGTGGCCGCGCTGCAACTGGCCGGGCAGCCCGGCATCACGGAGCTGGCGTTCCGGCCGCTGTGCGAGAACATCGAGATCGGCATTGCGTACGACGGCGAGCTCGACATCGCGCGCCTGCCGACCGCGACGCTCGATCGATGGGGCGTCTCGTTCGACGAAGCCTGCGACATCGCGATCGACAACCTGCGGGCCGCATCGTCGACGCCATGGGCCGCGCTGCCGAACGGGGTATTCCTGTCGCAATTCGACGACGCGTACGACGCGGCGCGGCTGCTGCTGACCGACCTGCTCCACCGGCAGCCGATCGCCGGCGCGCCGGTCGTGATGGCGCCGAACCGCGCGGTGCTGCTGCTCACCGGCGACCGCAACCCGGCCGGGCTCGCCGCCATGGTCGACCTCGCCGAACAGGCGCAGGCGCAGCCGCGCCCGCTGCCGCCGCTGATGCTGCGCTGGGACGGCGCCGCCTGGCGGCGCTTCGTGCCGGCAGGGCTCGAAGCGAAGCTGCATGCGCTGCGCATCGGCGAGCTCGCGGGCGACTACCAGGATCAGCGGATGCTGCTCAACGACGTGCATGAGCGCGACGGCACCGACCTCTTCGTGGCGACCTACTCGGTGTACAAACGCCAGGACGGCAGCCTGTTCAGCGTCGGCGTATGGAGCGACGGCGTGCCTTCCCTGCTGCCCGAGACGGATATCGTCGCGCTCCATCGCGGCTCGACGGGGCAGTCCGCGTACGTGCCGATGGCCGAGCTGCTGCGCACGTGCGGCGACCTGATGACGGCCACCGGGCATCGCCCGGTGCGGTATGAAGTGAAGGCATTTCCGGACGACACGCGGTTCGCGGCGCTGCTGGCGCGGTTCAGCGAAGCGTGATGCCGATGCCGATGCCGATGCGCGTTCGCGCGGCGCGCGCCGGCGGCCCGCCACGGGAATGGCCGGCCGCCGTGCGATGCGGATCGGGAATGGAAGCGGTCAGATGCGGTCAGATGCCCGCTTTCGGCGCATTCAGGATCAGTCGCAGCCCGAGCAGCGTGATCGCGCCGGCGGCGATGCGGTCGACCCACTTCTTCGCGCGCAGGTAGAGCTCGCGCGGCCGGCGTGTGGAAAAGCACAGCGCGACGATCGTGTACCAGCCGAACTCGACGCCGAACACGAGCGGCGGCAGCGCCAGATAGCACCACAGCGGCGGATGCTGCGGGAGCAGCGCCGCGAAGATGCTGCCGTACCAGATCGCCGTCTTCGGGTTGCTGAGCTGGGTCGTGAGGCCCGTCCAGAACGACTTGCGCGCGCTGCCGCCGGCCATCGCCTGCGGATCGTCCATCGCGATCGGCCGGTCGGCGCCGCGCCAGATCTTCGACGCCATGTAGATCAGGTACGCGCCGCCCGCCACCTTCAGGCCCACGTACAGCCATTCGACGGCCTGCAGCAGCGTATAGAGCCCGGCCAGTGCGACGCCGCCGAACACGATGCCGCCGATGCCCATGCCGAGCGCGGTAGCCAGCCCGTCGCGGCGCGACAGCCCGATCGAATTGCGGGCAACCAGCACGAAGCTCGGGCCCGGAATCATCGCGCCGAGAAACAGCGCGGCCAGGATGGCGAGTACGGCAGCCGATGCAGTCATCGAAGTCTCCTTGGTGAGCGACGCCGGATCGCCAGCGCCTGCGTGTCGTTTCCGAAGGTCGAGCCGCTGATTCTGGCACGCTTCGCGCATGGCCGAAAGCGGCTTTGCGCTGCTATGCTGGCCCTCTTTCCCGTGATTCGCGCCGCCCCCCATGATCGAGATTCGCGCCGCCCGCTATCCCGCTGACGCCCGTGCCGTCGAGGCGATCTTCCGCGAGTACATCGCGAGCCCGACCGTCAGCCTCGAATTCCAGGACTACGAGCCCGAGATCGCCGCACTGCCCGGCAAGTACGCGGCGCCGCGCGGGCAGCTGCTGCTCGCGTGGCAAGGCGAACGCGCGGTGGGCTGTGCGGCGTTTCGCGCGATCGACGCGACGACGTGCGAGATGAAGCGCGTCTACGTGCGCCCCGACGCGCGCGGGCTGAACGTCGGCCGCCGGCTCGTCGAACGGCTGCTGCACGACGCGAAGGCGGCCGGCTATGCGCGCATGTGCCTCGACGTGCTGCCCGAATTCGTCGCTGCCAGAAAACTGTATGCGTCGCTCGGCTTCACGCCCGCGCCGCCCGTCGCGTTCAACCCGGTGCCGGGCACCGAGTTTCTCGGGCGGGATTTGTAGCGCCGGTACAGTGCGCAACTGACCACGCTCTTCCCGGCGCCCGACGGCCCGCTTTCAACCAACCGGAGAACCCCGTGACCGAGCCGCGGATGACGCGCGAACAGTTCGAGCGCGACGATTTCAACGATCGCTGCCTGTTCACCGGCGCACCAATCGAAGGCAAAAAGAAAGGCGAGCATGTGATCCCACGCTGGCTAATTGCGGACTACGGCCTGCAGAACCAACGAATCGAGATGGGTGACGCGGTACATCAGGCCACCATGAAGGATTTCCGGTCGCCGGCCGATCCTGTCGCCAACGGAAAATTCGGCGATCTGGAAAACAAGATCAAATGCGGCCTCGCTAGCATTGACGAATTGCATCTGTGGCAAAAAAAAATTTCCACCGGCATGGCGCTGAATCACTGGCGCATGGCCCGCAACGTCCGCCACCCCGGTGCGCCGCTTCCGTTCGACGCACGTTATCTCGCGTTCGCCCTCCAAGACTTCCGGAAGGAGTTCGGCGAGTATTTGGAGGGGCGCTACGTGCGCACGGGATCGACGCTGTGCCTGCCGACCCGCATTCCGTCCGGTTGGCTCGTCCATGCATTCGGTACTACCGTGAGAGAGCACGATGCGAGCCACGACGCGCTCCTGCCCTTTGGATTGGTGGCGCTCAGCCACTGCGGACAGCTGATCGTCTCGGTTCTATTCGACGCCAGAAGAAGATTCGAAGCCCTCCGTCTGAAACAAGAATGGTCTGCGCTGCGACTCGACGTCAGCGAATCCCCGCTGCCCATCCAGGCCGCTTTGGCTGTCGGCTTAACAGAGTGCATTACCGCAGCGAGTGAAACTGCGTTCGGCGAGCCTCCGGCATTTGATCCACTATTCGAGCATATCGCCTATCAGCTCGGCATCGAAGTCGATCCTGCAACTGCGCAGTATCGCGCGCGTGCAGCCCGCTGACACCGCGTAACACACGCGCGTGCCGAGCCATCCAGCGCCCTCTTGATATCCTGCGCCCAATCATGCCAATCCGCTTCGTGCTCCTCCCGCTGCTCGCCGCGCTTTCGTTCAATGTCCGCGCCGGCGACCTGCCGAAATCGGTCGCCGCGCAGCTACCCCCCGGCTTCCAGCCGCTGGTCGCGCATGCCGGACCCGATCTCGACAACGGGCGGCACAGCTTCCTCGTCGTCGTGCATCGGGCGGTCGATACGCGCGAGCAGCCGTCGCCGCGTCCGCTGCTGATCTTCGAGGAACAGCCGGATCACGCGTTCCGGCTCGTCGCGCGCAACGACCAGGTCGTGCTGCGCGCGAACGAAGGCGGTCAGTGCGATCCGTTCGATCCTGAAGATGCCGCCGACAATGGCTTCGCGATCAAGGGCCACTATTTCACCGTGCAGAACTTCGTCGCGTGCGGGCAGCACTGGAGCGACTACGTGACGTTCCGCTACGACCCGCGCACGCACGGGTGGCTGTTCTCGAACCAGATCGTCACGGAATCGTTCCCGCTCGACGACCAGCCCGACCACGTCACCGTCACGCGCGCCGACGCGCATCGGCCGGTGTCGTTCGGTCAATGGAAACGCAAGGACTGACGCGGCCGGTGCCACGCGCCGCGACCGGTTGCCTCGCACGCCGGCCGGCGCGGGTACGGCCGGATACCGTCACGTCCCGCCGCTCCCGCGCTCGCGAGCGCACGCCAACAGGGCTACCATGAACGCTTGCCGTCGCGCGACCGTGCGCCGGCCTCGCACGCGGCTCGCCCGCACGCGTTCCCTCGCTGCACCCGCACTGGAGGACGTCATGACGCAACACTTCGACGCGATCGTCATCGGCACCGGTCAAGCCGGGCCGCCACTCGCCGCGCGGCTGTCCGCCGCCGGGATGAAGGTCGCGATCATCGAGCGCGGCCGCTTCGGCGGCACCTGCGTGAACACCGGCTGCATCCCGACCAAGACGCTGATCGCGAGCGCGTACGCCGCGCACCTCGCGCGGCGCGCCGGCGAATACGGCGTGTCGGTCGGCGGCCCCGTCACCGTCGACATGAAAGCCGTGAAGGCGCGCAAGGACCAGATCTCCGGCCGCTCGAATCACGGCGTCGAGCAATGGGTGCGCGGCCTCGCGAACACCACCGTGTTTCAGGGTCACGCCCGCTTCGAGCAGGCCAACACGGTGCGCGTGGGCGACGACGTGCTCGAAGCGGAACGCATCTTCATCAACGTCGGCGGGCGCGCGCAGGTGCCGGCCATGCCGGGCCTCGACACGGTGCCGTACCTGACCAACTCGACGATGATGGACGTCGACTTCCTGCCCGAGCATCTCGTGATCGTCGGCGGCAGCTACATCGGGCTCGAGTTCGGCCAGATGTATCGCCGCTTCGGGTCGAAGGTCACGATCGTCGAGCAGGGTTCGCGCCTGATCCGGCGCGAGGACGAGGACGTGTCGCAGGCCGTGCGCGAGATTCTCGAAAACGAAGGGATCGACGTGCGGCTCGACGCGACCTGCCTGAGCGCGCGGCGCAACGGCAACGGCATCGCGGTCGGCCTCGACTGCGCGGGCGGCGGCCGCGAGGTCGCGGGCTCGCACCTGCTGCTCGCGGTCGGACGCGTGCCGAACACCGACGATCTCGGGCTCGACCGCGCGGGCGTCTCGACCGACGCGCGCGGCTACATCGAGGTCGACGAACAGCTGCGCACGAACGTGCCCGGCATCTGGGCGCTCGGCGACTGCAACGGGCGCGGCGCGTTCACGCACACCGCGTACAACGACTACGAGATCGTCGCGGCCAATCTGCTCGACAACGATCCGCGCAAGGTGTCCGATCGCATCGCGGCGTACGCGCTCTACGTCGATCCGCCGCTCGGCCGCGTCGGCATGACGCTCGCGCAAGCGAAACAGACCGGCCGCCGGCTGCTCGTCGGCACGCGCCCGATGACGCGCGTCGGCCGCGCGGTGGAAAAAGGCGAGAGCCTGGGTTTCATGAAGGTGATCGTCGACGCGGACAGCCACGCGATCCTCGGTGCATCGATCCTCGGCGTGACGGGCGACGAAGTCGTGCACGGGATGCTCGACGTAATGGCCGCCGGCGCGCCGTACACGACGATCAGCCGTGCGATGCATATCCACCCGACCGTGTCGGAGCTCGTGCCGACGCTGCTGCAGGATCTGCATCCGGTCGAATGACGGGCGGCGGGTGGCGGGTGGCGGCGGGTGGCGGTGGCGGCCGGCGCGCTGAAGCCGCTGATCGACCGCACGTTCGCGTTCGACGACATCGTGGAAGCGCATCGGTACATGGAAGCCGGTGCGCAGCTCGGGAAGATCGTCGTCACGGTGTGAACGATGCGAGGCGGGCGGCCGCTTGTCTGTCAACAGCGGCACACCCGCCCCCCGTTCAGCTTTCGAAATACCGCGGCCGGTCGATATCGGCCAGCAGCCCCGGTTGCGTCGGCGCCCAGTCGAGCGATGCACGCGTGCGCTCGCTCGTGGCCGGCGCATCCATCCCCGCGAACATCGCGAACCAGCCGAAGTGTTCGCCGGCTTCCGCCGCCGTTTTCGCGACGACGGGCACGTTCAGCCGCCGGCCGATCACCTCCGCGATGTCCCTGAACCGCACGCCGGTATCGTCGACCGCGTGATAGCGCGCGCCGGCCGCACCTCGCTCGATCGCGAGCCGGTACACACGCGCCGCGTCGAGCCGGTGCACGGCCGGCCAGCGGTTGTCGCCTTCGCCGACGTAGGCCGACGCGCCCTTCTCCCGCGCGAACGCGATCAGGCGCGGCACGAAAGCGTGATCCCCGTCGCCGTGTACGGACGGCGGCAGGCGCACGACCGATGCATGCACGCCGCGCGCCTCCAGCGCGACCGCGGTCGCTTCGGACGCACGCGGGTAGGTCGACGACACCGGCACGGGCGGATCGTCCTCGGTTGCCGCGCGCCCGGGTGCGACGAGCGCGAGGCCCGACGTGACGACCAGCGGCCGCGCCGAGCCCGCGAGCGTCGCACCGATCGTCTCGATCGCGCGGCGATCGAGTTCGCAGTTCTGCGCGAAGCGCGAGAAGTCGTGATTGAATCCCGTATGGATCACCGCGTCGGCGGCTTCGGCGCCGCGCGTGAGGCTGTCGAGATCCTCCAGCGACCCGCGGTGGACATCGGCGCCGGCCGCCGCGACCGACGACGCGGCCGCATCGGACCGCGCGAGGCCGAGCACCGAGTGCCCGGCAGCAATGAGTTCGGCCACGACGGCCGCGCCGACGAAGCCCGACGCTCCAGTAACAAAGACACGCATGTTCAACACCTCCGGATGGCAGGGAGGCTTACTATCTGTCGATCGCCGTGCACGGTGAAGTCGTGACGGTTTACCGGTAAACGAACCAACAGGCTATGGCTGACGCCCCCGACAACCTGCTCGGCGCATACCTTCGGGCCCGCCGCGAGAAACTCGACCCGGCCGCGCTCGGCCTGCCGGCCACGCGCCGCCGCACGCCGGGCCTGCGGCGCGAGGAAGTCGCCCAGCGCGCGCACGTGAGCACCGCGTGGTACACGTGGCTCGAACAGGGGCGCGGCGGCGCGCCGTCGGCCGACGTGCTCGACCGGCTCGCCCGCGCGCTGCTGCTGAACGACGCCGAGCGCGAGCACCTGTTCCTGATCGGCGTCGGCCACCTGCCGGAAGTGCGTTATCACGCCGCCAACCATGTGTCGCCGCGCGTGCAGCACGTGCTCGATTCGCTCGACGCGAGCCCCGCGATCGTGCGCTCGGCGACGTGGGACGTCGTCGCGTGGAACGACGCGGCAGCCGCGACGCTGACCGACTACACGACGCTGTCGCCGGAACGGCGCAACATCCTGCGGCTCATCTTCGTCGATCCCCACGTGCGCGGCGTGCAGGCGAACTGGGAACGCGTCGCGCGGTTCGCGGTGGGCGCGTTTCGCGCCGACGTCGCGCGCGGCGGTGCGACGCAGGCCGTTCAGGCTTTCGTCGACGAGATGCGCGCGGCGAGCGCGGAGTTCGACGCGCTGTGGCGCGACCACGATGTCCGCTCGCACGAGGAAGGCACCAAGGAGATCCACCATCCTGCGGTCGGGCGCATCGCGCTCGAATATTCGGCGTTCGCGGTGAACGGCCGGCCCGACCAGACGCTTGTGATCTTTACGCCGGAAACGGCGGCCGATCGCGCGCTCGTCCGGTCGCTGGTGGCCGCGCGCGCGCAAGCGCTGGCCGAGCAGATGCCCGTCGCATGACGGCGCGCGTTTAATCTGATGAACGCGCCGTCGAGCCGTCTCGCCCGCCACCGCCATCCCCCCGTCGCCCCGCGACGCCCCATCGCATTCCGCACTGATTCCCAGTCGAATATTTAATTTTCACCTGGCTTAGCGCGCGCTTACCCTTTCGGCATCGCATCACAGGGCCACCGGCCCCTCCCTGGAGCATTCCGATGTCCGACCCCGGCACCGCGCAAGCCATCCCCCGCCCGCATCCGGCTTCCGTGTCCTATGGCGCGCTCGCGCTGCTGGTGCTGGCCGGCCTCAACCTGCGTCCGTTTCTGACCGCATTCGGCCCCGTGCTCGACGTCGTGCGCGCCGACACGGGCCTCGGCTTTCGCGCGGCCGCGCTGCTGACCACGCTGCCGTTCGTGCTGATGGGTGTCGTCGCCGGGGTCGGCGTCGGGCTCGCGCGGCGCGTGGGCGAGCAGCGCGCGCTGAGCGTCGCGCTGGCGCTGATCGCGGCAGGCTGCACGGCACGCCTGTGGAGCGACGGCAGCGCGGGCCTGATCGGCACCGCGATCGTCGCGGGCGCCGGCGTCGCCGTGATCCAGGCGCTCGTGCCCGGCCTCGCGAAGCGCTGGTTCGTCGACCGGCTGCCGCTCGCGATGGGCCTCTACTCGGCCGCGCTGGTCGGCGGCGGCGCGTTCGGCGCGGTCGCGAGCCCGTGGCTCGCCGCGCAGGGCGGCTGGCATCTCGCGCTCGCCGTGTGGGCCGTGCCCGCGCTCGCCACGCTCGCGCTGTGGCGGGCGAAGGCGCCGCGCGACGCCGTGCGCGCGACGGCCGTATCGGCTCCGCTCACCGCGTTCATCCGCATTCCGCGCGCGTGGCAGCTCGCGCTGTTCTTCGGGCTCAGCAACAGCGGCTACGCCAGCCTCGTCGCGTGGCTGCCCGCGTTCTACCGCGGCATCGGCATGACTCCGCAAGCGAGCGGCAACCTGCTCGCGTGGATGGCGCTGTTCCAGGCGGCCGGCGCCCTCGCGATGCCGATGCTCGCAAAACGCTCGTCCGACCGCCGCGCCGTGCTGTGGCTCACGCTCGCGCTGCAGGCGGCCGGCTTCATCGGGTTCGCGACACTGCCCGCGCTCGCGCCGTGGCTCTGGGTCGCGAGCGTCGGCCTCGGTCTCGGCGGCTTCTTCTCGATGAGCCTGATCGTCACGCTCGACCACCTGCCCGATGCGCGGCTCGCCGGCGCACTCGCCGCGTTCGTGCAGGGCATCGGCTTCCTGACCGTCGCGGCCAGCCCCTGGCTGATCGGCTGGCTGCGCGATGCGGGCGGCGGCTTCGCGATCGCGTGGTGGATGCATCTCGGTGTGATCGCCGCGATGGCGGCACTGAACGCCGCGTTCGCGCCCGCCGGCTACCGGCACAGCATGCTGCGCATCACCGGCGCCGCCCGCTAACGCCCCTTCGAATCCGGACGTTTCGCCGGCCACTGCCGGCGCAACGTCCCGCCGCCCGCGCATGGCCGGGCGCGGGCAGTCACGCCCGACGGCCGCTGGTTCGTTTCACGACAAACAACATCAATCGGTATTGGAGACAGACATGAAAAAACTCGTCCTGGCCGCTGCGCTCGCGCTGACGGCCGGCGCCGCCGCCGCGAAAGACCCGGCGGTGCTGCGCCTCGGCGTCGACCCCAGCTACGCGCCGTTCGAATCGCTCGCGCCCGACGGCAAGCTCGTCGGCTTCGACATCGATCTCGGCAACGCGATCTGCGAACGGATGAAGGTGCGCTGCATGTGGGTCGAGAACGCGTTCGACGGGATGATCCCCGCGCTGAAGGCGCGCAAGTTCGACGGCGTGCTGTCGTCGATGAGCGTGACCGAGAAGCGCCTCGCGCAGATCGCATTCACGGACAAGATCGACAACGTGCCGCCCCGGCTCGTCGCGCGGCGCGGCTCGAACCTGCAGCCGACGCCCGAATCGCTGCAGGGCAAGAGCGTCGGCGTCGAGCAGGGTTCGACGCAGGAAACCTATGCGCGCACGTACTGGGAGCCGAAGGGCGTGATCGTCCGCACGTACCAGACACAGGATCTCGTCTACCAGGACCTGCTGTCGGGGCGGCTCGATGCGTCGCTGCAATCGTCGGTGCAGGCCGACCTCGGTTTCCTGAAAACCGCGAAGGGCGCGAACTTCGAATTCGCGGGGCCGCCGCTGCATGACCCGAAGACGCTCGGCGTGGGTTCGGCGATCGGCGTGCGCAAGGATGACGACGCGCTGCGCACGCAGATCAACCAGGCGCTGGCGAGCCTGATCCAGGACGGCACGTACCAGCGGATCGCGAAAAAGTATTTTTCGTTCGACATCTACAACTGACGGGAACGAACGGACAATGCAAAGCGGTGTCACGCATGCGTGCGCGACACCGCTTCTTCGTTGACCGAATGAGTTCGACTACGCCGCTCGCTGCAACAGGTCGGTGGCGAACGACTTCGCATGCGCGACGGCTTCCTGCGCGTCGCCGAACACACCGAGTTCATCCCAGTGTTCTTCAGCCGCGTACGTTCCCTTCACGGCGAGCGCCCGCTGAACGCTCAACTGCGCGGCGTATTTGCCATCCTGCAACGGCCGGGCCGTTGCAACCACCTTGTGCGGCGGGCTGGCGCGCTCCGGCTGAACCAGTTCGACGGCGCCGCCGGCCACGTCGACGTACATCAACTCGTTCCGGGTGTTGCAGTCCGGGCAGTGGAAGCACCACCCCGCGTCCTCTTGATGGGGCCTGACCTGCCCGCGAGCCAGCACGGCGCGGCATGCAACGTTTTCGCAGATGAACGGCATGGCAGTCTCCGAAGTTGTTTGTCGGAAATCCTAGCATGTCCGTCGGCGGTCAACCACCAGCATCGGCAGGATTGCCTTGCGGTTGATCAGGTCCGCGCGCACGCGCCCCCGGCACGGCTCGCACGCAGGTCGACCGGGCGCCCGCAAGCTGCTCGTCAGCCGGGATAAACTTTCTGCCCGATCCACGAAGCCAGCCATCCTCCATGTTGATCCGCGTTGCCACGCCGTCCGATGCCATCCCGCTTGCCGAACTGAAGCGCGACACGTTTCGCGAAACCTTTCTGCAAGACGGATTCAATATCGACTACCCGCCGCACGATCTGGCTGCGTACGAGACCCAGGCCTATTCGGTGGAAACGATCACGGGCCAGCTCAACGATCCCCGGTGCCGCACGTGGGTCGCCGAAAGCGACGACGGCCGGCTGGTGGGGTATGCGCACGCAGGGCCGTGCAAGCTCCCGCACCCGGAGGTTGACGACAGTGCGGGGGAAATCCATCAGATCTACCTTCGGCGCGGCACGCAAGGGACCGGCGCCGGGCGCGCGTTGTTCGACTCCGCGCTCGACTATCTGGCCACGGAACGCCCCGGCCCGGTGTGGCTCGGCGTGTGGTCCGGCAACGCGAAGGCCATCGCCTTCTACGAGAAGGCCGGTTTCAGGAAGGTCGGCACGTACGATTTCAAGGTCGGGGAAGCGACTGACCTGGAGTTCATCTACCGTCGCTGACCTTCGCAGCGGCATGCCGACCGAGCCGCGCCGGAGAAAGAAAAGGAGCGTCGCGCATGATCGCGCGACGCCCCTGCTTCACTTCGGCCGCCCCGTTCGGGCAGCGACGGCGATTGATGCATGACTGACCGTCAATCGGCCGGCGTCACTTGTAATTGAACGCGTCCGGGTGGTTCTCGAGGCTGCCCGTCAGTGCCGCATACAGGATCGTCCGTCCGTCGATCGATTCGCTACCGCCGCCGATATTGAGCCACGTCAGCTTCTCGGCGCCCTCCTTCGGACCGACGACCGACAGCACACCGTACATGACCTTCTTCTGCGGGTCGTACAGCACCGCGATGCGCTCCGACGCGCACCTGTGCGGCTTGCAAGCGGTCATCACGTAGACGTCGTGCCCGCCGAACACGACGGTGGTTGCCGGAGATTCGGTACCGTTCGTCACCCATGCCGGCACCGTGTGGCCTTTCTTCATCGCGGCGAACGCGTCGCTCGCCGCGCGATCGCCGGGGATCGCGCTCATCGTCCAGGTTTTCGTCGGCGCGGGGCCCGCGGCCCATGCGGCCTGGGCGAGGATCAGTGCGGCAGCGGCAAGCGGCATCCTGACGTTCATTTATCCATACTCCTATCGATGTGACGATTCCTTAGTCGTCACAAAACCGACAAGAGTTCGTCCCGTCGTGTCAATTTTTGTCAGTCAATAGTGACTCCGCCTCCACAATGTCCTCGGCTCGTCGAGCAGGTGACGCAACCCGCTGCGCTCGATCGTGAGTGCCGCGACTTCATTCACCCGTTCGAGAATCGCCTCCTCATCGACCGACAACACGCGCCGCTCCTCCATCAGCACCCTTCCGCCGACCATCGTCATGCACACGTCGGCCGCGTTCGCGAAGCACGTCACGCGATACACCGGCATGTTCATCGGCATCATGTGCGGCCGGAACAGGTCGACGAGGATGATGTCGGCGAGCTTGCCCGCTTCGAGCGAACCGACTTCGTGATCGACCGACAGCGCCTTCGCCGCGTCGATCGTCACCATCTCCAGCACCTTGCCGTGCGGCAGCACGTCCGGGTCGCGGAAATGCCGGCGGTGGTAATGCATGCACTGCCACATGTGGCGGAACATGTCGTAGCCGCGGTCGGGCGCCGCGCCGTCCGACGCGATCGCCACCGTCACGCCCGCATCGATCAGCTCGGGCACCGGGCAGCGCCCGATGATCGACATGATCGCGCTCGGGTTGTGGACGATCGCGGTGCCCGTCTCGACGCATGCCGCGATGTCGTCGTCGGTCAGGTCGATGCTGTGCGACATGAACGACGTCGGGCCGAGCAAGCCGAGCTCGCGGTGCGCGAACGCGAGCGTGCCCGCGCGGTGGCCGTCCTGCGTGAACGTCAGCCCGCGCTCGCGCGCCAGCGCGCCGTAACGCGCGGCCTGGTCGCGGAAGTCGCGCTCGTACCGCGCGAGTTCGGGGTCGTGCTCGGGCCCGTACACGGGCAGCGTGAGCGCGACGCGGATCCGGCCGCCGGCATCGCCGTGGCATTCGTCGATGATGCTTCTGCACACTGCGTACATCGTGTCGAAATCGATGTCGCGCGTGTCGCTGCCGTCCGGCGTGTGGCGCGTATAAGCACGCGGCGCGGGCGGCCGCGACGGGCCGACCGCGACGATCGAGCGCGTACCGGTGCGCACGACCGCATCGCAATGGCGCCGCGCATAGACCGGATCGTCGACGCGCATGATCGAGTTGCCGCCGCCGAGCAGCGACACGCCCGTCGTCACCCCGGCCTTCAGCCGCTCGAGCGCGGCCAGGTGCGATTCGGTCTCCCAGAACGCCTCGTCGGACGCACGCGTGTAGATCGTCTCGGCCGCGGCCGACCATGCGTCGCCGTCCGCGCCGCCGATCGTGCGCAGCATCGCGTGGCCCGCGTGCGCATGGGCATCGATCAGGCCCGGCAGCACGGCCTTGCGGCGCGCGTCGATCGTGCGTGCGGCGCGGTAGCGGGCCTGCAGTTCGTCGGTGCCGCCCACGGCGACGATCCGATCGCCTTTCACGGCAACCGCGCCATGCTCGATCACGCGCCGCTGCGGGTCCATCGTGATCACGCAACCATTCGCGATCAGCGTGTCGATCGCTTCGCGGCTGTCCGCCTGGTTGTCCTCGGTCGTCATCGCACAGTGTCCTGTTGTCGTTCGATTGATTTCATTGCCGTCCCGCCATCCAGCCGGCCAGTCGTCACGCGGAACCGACCGTCGCGGCAACCCGCGCCTTCAACCTGCGCTGCCCCGCGCTGATCACGACGAACACCACCGCATTCACCGCGAGCGCGACGAGCCCGGGGTTGATCGACGTCAGCGTGTTCGACGCGCGCGGGAACAGCGACGCGAGCGTCACGCCATAGGTGTTCGTCATCGCGATCACGATCGCGCCGGCGGCGATCCCCGCGAACGCGCCTTCGCGCGTGCCGAACGGCCGCTTCAGGAAGCTCGATGCGAGCATCGGCACGAGCTGCGTGAGCAGGCTCGACGAGAAGATCGCGAGCGTGACGAACGTCGCGCCGCCGCGCAGCACGAAGTAGACGACCACGAGCGTGAAGATCGGCAGCGCGATCCGCGCGACGCGCGTCACCTCGCGGTCGGTCGCGTTCGGCGCGAAACCTTCGCGGTAGATGTTGCGTGCGATCGTCGTCGACGCGTTCAGCATGATCAGCGAACCCGGCACCAGCGCGGTCAGCAGGCCCGTGCCGCCGACGATGCCGACGAACCAGGCGGGGAACGTCTGCTTCACGAGGCGCAGCAGCGCGAGATCGGCCTGCGCGCCTTCGAGCCCGTGCACGGTCATCACGGCCGCGAAGCCGACGAGGAACAGGAACGCGATCAGCACCTGGTACAGCGGCATCAGGATCACGTTGCGGCGCAGCGCGCGCTCGTCCTTCGCGACGTAGATCGCGGTGAAGCCGTGCGGATACAGGTAGTAGCCGAGCGACGTGAGCAGGATCGTCGAGTTGTACCAACTCAGGTTGAAGCCGTGCGCGGGCATGCGCAAAAGTTCGGGATGCGCGGCGTCGAGCTTCGCGAACATCGCGCCGAGGCCGCCGTAGTAATGCATCGGCAGGTACAGCCCGAGGAAGATCGCGATCGCGAGGATCAGCACGTCCTTGAAGATCGCGATGCTCGCCGAGCCGTGGATGCCCGACACGACCATGTACACGGCCATCAGCGTCGCGGCGATCCAGATCGCGGCCGCTTGCGGAATCAGCCCGTACGACATCTCCGACACGATCACGCCGAGCCCGCGCAACTGGATCATCAGCAGCGACACCATCGCGAACACCGCGACGACCGACACCAGCACGCCGATCGCGCGGCTGTCGTACTTCGCCGCGAAGTAGTCGGCGAACGACACGAGCCCACGCGCCTTCGCGTAACGCCAGATCGCCGGCAGCATCCAGTAGCCGATCACGAACGCGAGGCAGCCATACGACAGGATGTAGAACGCGGGCACGCCCTTGCTGTAGGTCCAGCCGCTCGCGCCGAGGAACGAGAACGTCGAGAACGCCTCGCCGGCCATCAGCAGGAACGTGAGCAGCGAGCCGAAGCCGCGCCCGCCGACGGCCCACTGCTCGAGCGTGAGCTTGCGGCCGCGGCGCGCCATCACGCCGATCGCGAGCGCGAACACGGCGAACGCCGCGATGATGAGGATCGATGCGTTCATCGCGCGTCTCCCGGGCGGCCGGCACGGGCCGCAGCGCGTTCAGCGCTTTCAGCGCGTTCATCGAGATGGAACAGGATCGCGAGGATCGCGGCGGTGGCCGCCATCCAGACCAGGTTCCAGACGAGCAGGAACGGCAGCCCGAACAGCAGCGGCCGCACCTCGGCGAGCGAGCCGCCCGCATACATTCCGACGAACGGCAACGCCGCCAGCAACAGTTTGAGTTTCATGAGTGCCTCCTCCGGAAGACGCGCGTATGCGTCAGAACATCAGAACTTCTGGCGGATGCCGACCACCACCGCCACCTGCGACGTCGTCGACGACGCGCTGTCGGTGCCGTCGATCCACGCCTGGCCGACACCCGACGACGCCTTCTGGTAGAAGCCGTTCACGTACACGTCGGTGCGCTTGGACAGCAGGTACTGCACGCCGGCCGATACCTGGTGGTAGTGACCGCTGTCGCTGGCGCGCGCGACCTGCGCATAGGTGTAGCCGGCCGCGGCCATCAGCGCCGGCGTGATCAGGTAGCGCAGGCTGCCTTCGTAGTTGTTGAAGCGCAGCGCACCGCCCGTCGCCTGCCCGAAGTTCGAGCCCGTGTACAGCAGGCCGAGCGTGGCCGGCCCGATCGCGTAGCTGCCGCCCGCGCCCCAGATCTGCTGGCGGATCGCGTTCCCGAGGCTCGCGCCGAACACCGATGCCGACGCCGGATAGTAGTTGTCCGAAGCAACGGCGCCGCTCGCGCTGACCGCCGGATGGTTCACGCGCGCATACGCGGCGCCCGCGTTGAGCGGCCCGTTCACGTACGTGACGCCCGCGCTCCAGCTGTTGTCGTTCGCGAAGCCGGTCGAGTTCGAGAAGCCGTACACGAGATTCGCCTGCAGGCCCGCGATCGTCGGCGACACGTACTTCACCGCGTTGTTGGTGCGGAACGTGTTGTTGATGTCGTCGTTGTCGAACGGATGCGTCGAGTACTGCGCGAGGAAGCTGCTCATCTGCAGCGAGCCGAGGATGTCCTGCGTCGAGTTGTACTGGCGGCCGAGCGTCACCGCGCCCCAGTTCGCGCCGCTCAGGCCGACCCACGCCGAACGCCCGAACATCCGGCTGCCCTGCCCGAGCGCGCCGTTCGCGACGTTGAAGCCGTTCTCGAGACGGAAGTTCGCCTTCAGGCCGCCGCCGAGATCCTCGGTGCCGATCAAGCCCCAGCGCGGGCCCGATTCGTTGCCGCCGGTGAATTGCCACAATGCATGGCCCTTCGCGTTGTTCGTGTAGGTCACGCCCGCGTCGACGATCCCGTACAGCGTCACCGTCGACTGCGCGTGCGCGGCGCCGGCAAACAGCATGGCCACGGCTGTGCCCACGCCCGCGGCGCCCGTCTTCCCACCTTTGATTCGTACCATCTCCGTCTTCTCCGCTCCAAACCTGTTCATCGATGTGTTGTGTTTTTTTTGATCCTGCCCATACGCCCGATCAGGTTGTATAGACAGTGGCTGGATGGTATCCAGCCGCAATCGCATCAAGAAATGAAATGTTCAACTGGGCGGCAGTTGAAAATCGAATGGCGGGGCGATGAGCGGGGACGGTGCGCCGCTGCAAGAGAAACGAAAGCGCGCAAGCCCGCTGGACGGGGCGCGCTTTGCTCAGACGTGAATGGCGCGCGTAAGCAAGCTGACGAAACGGCGACGCGTGATGCGCCTATGCGGTTTTCCCGGATAACCCGTGCATCGGCCGCCGCAGCGCGGCGTCGAACGGGTTGGTGCGTGGCCCGATCGCATCGGCCTGGCGCCGCAGCAGCTCGACGACCATCGGCATCCGGTCGTCGCCGAGGCGCGACGCGAGCGTGCCGACACTCAGCGCGGCGACCGGATACCCGGTGCGATCGAGGATCGGCACGGCGACGCCGGCCATCCCGTCGAGCACGCCGCTGTTGCGGCCCGCGTAGCCGAGCTGCCGCACGCGTTCGATCTCGGTGCGCAGGTACACCTCGTCGAGCACGCCATAGCCGCGAATGCGCGGCACGTTGAAGCGGATCACTTCCTCGCGTTCCGCTTCGGGCAGGAACGCGAGGATCGCGAGACTGCCCTGCCCGACGCCGAGCGCGATGCGCCCGCCGATGTCGCCGGTGAACGAGCGGATCGGGAACGGCCCTTCGCACAGGTCGAGACACACCGCGTCGAAGCCGCTCTTCACGAGCAGGAAGATCGTCTCGCCGAGACTCGCGCACAGCCGCAACAACGCGGGGCGGCACAGCGTGCGCATGCTGCTCGGGTTGCCGGCCTGCGCGGCGAGCGCGAAGAAGTCGACGCTCAGCCGGTACA
Organism: Burkholderia sp. AU31624; assembly: GCF_020420065.1. Lineage (NCBI taxonomy): Bacteria > Pseudomonadati > Pseudomonadota > Betaproteobacteria > Burkholderiales > Burkholderiaceae > Burkholderia > Burkholderia sp. AU31624. The sequence continues at coordinate 469,406 of NZ_JAIZRT010000002.1, read as the reverse complement.
GCTTCGATTGCTCGTCCTGCTCGACCATCCCTTCCGCGATCAGCGATTGCAGGATCCGGTGCGCGGTGCCCTGCGTGAGGCCGACAGCCTTCGCGAGATGCGTGACGCGCACGCCGTCCTGCTGCATGCCTGCCAGCGCGCGCAGGATCGCGAACGCACGCTGCAGCATGCCGGTGCCCGGCGCGCCGGCCGGATCGGCGGCGTCCTCGTCCGGGTGCGCCGCGCGGGCGGCCGGCGACGTTCCGGGCGAATGGGGTTCCTGCATGCCGGCTCTCCTCGATGATTTCAATGAACGGAATACGGTAGCCGCCATTGTCGTCCGGCTGAAATTCCGCGGGCATCCGGGTGTGCACGGGATTGACGCGTGCATTTCGCGGCCTGGTCGCCCATCATCCAGCGGAACGATTTGCATGTCGCGCCACGATCCATTCCGTTCACCGGAATTTTTTCTAAATTCATCCCGTTCAGCAGAATTCGAAATTGACGCTCCGAAATATGGCTGGCTAGAGTCCGCGTCATTGGCATACCGGCCACGCGGTGTGCGAACCCGGAGCTTCCCATGTCGTTTCTCACGCTTACGGATCTGACGAAAACCTTCGGCGACCTCACCGCCGTCGCCGACGTCAACCTGTCGGTCGAACAAGGCGAATTCGTGTCGCTGCTCGGGCCGTCGGGCTGCGGCAAGACCACCACGCTGCAGATGATCGCCGGCTTCGTCGACGTCACGCACGGGCGCATCGCGCTCGACGGGCAGGACATCACGCACCTGAAGCCGAACCGGCGCGGGCTCGGCATCGTGTTCCAGAGCTATGCGCTGTTTCCGCACATGAGCGTCGCGGAAAACGTCGGCTTCGGCCTCGACATGCGCGGCGTCGACAAGGCCGAGCGCACGGAGCGCATCCGCGCCGCGCTCGCGCTCGTGCGCCTCGATACCCTCGCGCACCGCTTTCCGCGCGAGCTGTCGGGCGGCCAGCGGCAGCGTGTCGCGATCGCGCGTGCGGTCGTGATCGAGCCGCCGGTGCTGCTGCTCGACGAACCGATGTCGAACCTCGACGCGAAGCTGCGCGAGGACATGCAGTTCGAGCTGCGCGCCATCCAGCGCAAGATCGGCACGACGACGATCATGGTCACGCACGATCAGTCGGAAGCGTTGTCGATCAGCGACCGCGTGGTCGTGATGGAAGCAGGCCGCATCACGCAGACCGACACGCCGTACCGTGCATACGAGCGCCCGGAAAACCGCTTCGTGTCGCAGTTCATCGGCAAGGCGAACCTGCTGCCCGGCACGATCGTCGCGCACGACGGCGACGCGATCCGCATCGACCTCGGGCACGACCTCACCGAGACGGGACACACCGCGCTTCTGCCGCCGCGCGAGCGCGACATGGGCGTCGGCGATGCCGTGTCGGTCTGCATCCGCCCGGAAAAGCTGCGGCTGTGCGCGCCCGATGCCGGCCGCTTCGCCGCGACCGTCACGAGCCGCTTCTTTCTCGGCAGCCAGTGGCTGTACCGCGTCGACAGCGCGCTCGGCGAAGTGCTCGTGTGCTGCCAGAACGAAGGCGCGGAACCGCTCGCGGAAGGCGCACCGGTCGGCATCGACTGGCATAGCGACGCGGTGCGCGTGATGCGCCGGGAGGCCTGAATGGGACAGCCCACCCGCCCGCTGACCACCGACGACGTGCCGGCCGGCCTCGCGCAGCCCGACACGCCGACACGCACCGTCGCCGTCCGGCGCACACCACGCGCGACCTGGCGCGCGCATGCGCCGCTGTGGCTGATGTGCGCACCCGCCTTCGCGCTGTTCGCCGCGCTCGTGCTCGTGCCGCTCGCGATGACGTTCGTGCTGACGTTCTACCGCTTCGACCCGGCGACGGGCGCGATCGCCGCGTTCCAGTTCGGCAACTACGCGGAAGTGCTCGGCTCGTCGTACTTCCACACGATCTTCCTGCGCACGTTCGGGATCGCCGCACTCACGACCGCGATCTGCGTCGCGATCGGCACGCCGGAAGCGTACGTGCTGTCGAAAATGCGCGACCCGTGGCGCTCGCTGTTCCTGCTCGCGATCCTCGCGCCGCTGCTCGTGTCGGTCGTCGTGCGCGCGTTCGGCTGGAGCATGCTGCTGAACACGAGCGGGCTCGTGAACCAGGCGCTCGGTCTCGCGGGCCTCGGGCCGTACAAGCTCGAATACACGACCTTCGCGATCGTGATCGCACTGGTGCACGTGATGCTGCCGTTCATGGTGATTCCGGTGTGGACCGCGCTGCAACGGCTCGATCCGCAGACCGAGCACGCGGCGCTGTCGCTCGGGGCGTCGCCGTTCACGACGCTGCGCCGCATCGTGCTGCCGCAGCTGATGCCGGGCGTGCTGTCGGGCAGCCTGATGGTGTTCGGGCTGTCGGCAAGCGCGTTCGCGATTCCCGGCCTGCTCGGCGGACGCCGGCTGAAGGTCGCGGCCACGGCCGTCTACGACGAATTCCTCGGCTCGCTGAACTGGCCGCTCGGCGCGACGATCGCGGTGCTGCTGCTCGCCGCGAACCTCGTCGTGATGCTCACCTACTACCGCGTGCTCGAACGCCGCTACGCGCGCAGCCTCGGAGGCGCATCCCGATGAGAAAGAACGGCCCCTTCGCCCTCGCGTTCCACACGCTCGTGATCGTGTTCGTGCTCGCGCCGCTCGCGATCGTCGTGCTGGTCGCGTTCACGCCGGACGAAACGCTGACGCTGCCGACCCACGGGCTGTCGCTGCGCTGGTTCCGCGCGATCGTCGACTACCCGGACTTCGTCACCGCGTTCCTCAACAGCCTGAAGCTCGCCTTCGCATCGGCGACGCTGTCGCTCGCGATCGCGCTGCCGGCGGGCCTCGCGATCGGCCGCGCGACGTTTCCGGGCCGCGCGTTCCTGAACGGGCTGCTGCTGTCGCCGCTGGTGATCCCCGGCCTCGTGCTCGGCATCGCGTTGCTGCGCTTCTTCGCGCTGATCGGCGCGACCGGCTCGTTCGCGTGGCTCGTGCTCGCGCACATGATCGTCATCACGCCGTTCGTGATGCGGCTCGTGCTCGCGTCCGTCGCCGGACTCGACCGCAGCATCGAGCAGGCCGCGTGCTCGCTCGGCGCGGACCCGTGGACGACCTTCCGCCGCATCACGCTGCCGATGATCGTGCCCGGCATCACCGGCGGGTGGCTGCTCGCGTTCATCAACAGCTTCGACGAGCTGACGATGTCGATCTTCGTCACGTCACCGCAGACGGTCACGCTGCCGGTGCGCATGTACATGTACGCGACCGAGTCGATCGACCCGATGATGGCGTCGGTGTCGGCGCTCGTCATCTTCATCACTGCCGGCGCGATGCTGCTGCTCGATCGCGCGTACGGCCTGAACCGCATCCTGATCGGCCAACACTGACGATGACTTCCGTTTCCCGTTCCTCCGACATCGCCGACGACGGCCCGCAATTCGTGCGCGTCGCCGAACGCGAGCGCGCCGTCATCGCGTTCACGCTCGACGGCCGCCCCGCGCACGCGCTTGCCGGTGACACCGTGCTCACCGCGATCCTCGTCGCTCAGCGCCGCGTGCGCGTGAGCGAATTCAGCGGCCTGCCGCGCGCGGGCTTCTGCCTGATCGGTGCGTGCCAGGACTGCTGGGTGCGCACCGAGGCAGGCGCACGCGTGCGCGCGTGCTCGACGCCGATCGCCGACGGCATGCGGATTGTCACTGGCGCGCAGCCCGTGGCAACCGGAGACATGCGATGAACGATGCACTGCAACCGGTGATCGTCGGCGCGGGCCCGGCCGGGGTGCGCGCGGCCGAGGCGCTGGTCGACGCGGGGCTGCGCCCCGTCGTGCTCGACGAGAACGCGCGCTGGGGCGGGCAGATCTACCGGCAACCGCCGGCGGATGGTGCTTTCGCGCGCGGCAAGCGCACGCTGTATGGGTTCGAGGCCGCCAAGGCCGACGCCGTGCACCGGACCATGGCCGCGCTGCTGCCGCACGTCGACTACCGGCCGGACACGCTCGCGTGGGCATGTGGCGCGGGCCGCGTCGATACGCTGCAGGGCGGCCACGAAGTGGCCGTGCCGTATTCGCACCTGATCGTCGCAAGCGGCGCGACCGACCGGATGCTGCCGGTGCCGGGCTGGACCCTCGCGGGCGTCTATACGCTCGGCGGCGCGCAGGTCGCGCTGAAGGCGCAAGGCTGCGCGATCGGCCGACGCATCGTGTTCGCCGGCACGGGGCCGCTGCTGTATCTCGTCGCGTACCAGTATGCGAAGGCCGGCGCGCACGTCGCGGCCGTGCTCGACACGAGCCCGCTGCGACGCCAGGCTGCCGCCGCGCCCGCGCTGCTGCGCATGCCTTCCACCTTCGCGAAGGGGCTGTATTACATCGGCTGGCTGCGCGCGCACGGCGTCGCGGTCGAAACGGGCGTCACGCTCGAGCGCGTGCTCGGCGAACGGCATGTGACGGGGCTCGCGTGGCGCGCGGCCGGCGCCGATACACCGCCGCGCGTGCTCGACTGCGATGCGCTCGGCCTCGGCTTCGGCCTGCGTTCGGAAACGCAGCTCGCCGATCTTGCCGGCTGCCGGTTCGGTTTCGACCCGGTCAATCGTGCATGGCTGCCCGAGCGCGACGCGGCCGGCCGCACGTCGGTGCGCGGGATTTACGTCGCGGGCGACGGCGCAGGCATCGCGGGTGCCGACGCGGCCGAAGCGGCGGGCCGGCGCGCGGCGCTCGCGTTGCTCGACGACGCGGGCATGGCGCCGCCCTCGCCGTCCGGCAAGCCCGATGCGGCGACGCTCGAACGCACGCTCGCGCGCATCGGCGCCTTCCGCACGGGCCTCGAAGCGGCGTTCGCGCCGCCCGTCGAGCAGGCCGCACGCTGCGCCGACGATACGATCGTGTGCCGCTGCGAGGAGATCGACGCGGGCGCGCTGCGCCGCTGCATCCGTGACGGCGCAGCGACCGAGCTGAACCGGCTGAAAGCGCTGACGCGGGTCGGGATGGGCCGCTGCCAGGGCCGCATGTGCGGCGACGCGGCCGCGCTCGTGCTGGCCGCGGAAACCGACCGCCCGCTGGCCGACATCGGCCGGTTGCGCGCGCAACCGCCCGTGAAGCCGTTCCCCATCTCGGCCGCGCTAGGCGGCGACGACGTCGCGGCAATTCCCGACGAGGCGCGCGATGAGTGAGATCCGGCATTACGACGTCGCGATCGTCGGCGGCGGCCTCGTCGGCGCGTCGGCCGCGCTGGCGCTGACACGGCGGGGCCTGCGCGTCGGGCTGTTCGAGCGGCGCGACTGCGGCGCGCAGGCGAGTGGCGTGAACTACGGCGGCGTGCGCTGCCAGGGCCGCCCGGCCGAGCAACTGCCGCTCGCGCTGCGCGCGCGGCGCATCTGGGATCGCCTGCCCGAACTGATCGGCATCGACGGCGAATTCGTCGTATCGGGCCATTTGCGGCTCGCGCGCAGCGACGCCGATCTCGACGCGCTCGACGCGTATGCGACGCTCGCCGGCGAGCACGGCCTGCCGCTGCAGGTGATGCGCGGCGACGCGTTCCGCCGCCGCTATCCGTGGCTCGGCCGCGCGGCGCTCGGCGGTTCGCTGTGCGCGACCGACGGCCACGCGAACCCGCGCCTCGTGTCGCCCGCGTTCGCGCGCGCGGCCCGCGCGGCGGGCGCCGACGTGTTCGAGCACACGCCGGTCGGCGACGTTTACCACGACGGCGCGCGCTTCCACTTTCAAGCGGGCGGCCGCGCGTGCAGCGCGACGTGGCTGATCAATTCGGCCGGCGCGTGGGCGAACACGATCGCCGAGCGCTTCGGCGAAGCCGTGCCGATGGAGCCGATCTACCCGAACATGTGGGTGACCGAACCGCTCCCGCCGTTCATCACGCACAACCTCGGCGTCTATGGCGGCGGCGTGTATGCGCGGCAGGTCGCGCGCGGCAATTGCGTGATCGGCGGCGGGCGCGGCCGCGGCGACGGCGAGTTCGGCCAGCCGTCGGTCGATACGACGCGCGCGGCGATGCGCGACGCCTGTGCGCTGCTGCCCGCGCTGCGCGACGCGCTGCTGATCCGCACGTGGAGCGGCGTCGAAGGCTGCACGCCCGACCACAACCCGATCATCGGCGCGAGCCGCACGACGCCGAATCTGCTGCATGCGTTCGGTTTTTCCGGCGGCGGCTTCCTGCTCGCGCCGGGTGTCGGCGACGTGCTCGCCGATCTCGTCACGACCGGCGAAACTGCCACGCCGCTCGACGCGTTCTCGATCGGCCGTTTCGCCCAGCAAGCCGCGCCGACCACCCTTTTCCCCCAAGAGGAGACCCACAAGTGAAACTGCTCGGAACGATTGCGGCCGCCGCCGCTCTCTGCGTCGCGGGCGTGAGCGCGCCCGCGTTCGCGCAAACGAAGACGATCTACGTCGGCATGAACGGCGGCCCGATGGAGAAGGCCTATACGAGCCAGGTGCTGCCCGAGTTCGAGAAGGCGAACAACGTGAAGGTCGTCGTCGTGCCCGGCACGTCGTCGGACGTGCTCGCGAAGCTGCTCGCGAACCGCAACAAGCCGCAGATCCACGTCGCGTTCCTCGACGACGGCGTGATGGCGCGCGCGGTCAGCCTCGGCGTGTGCCAGAAGCTCGACGACTCGCCGGTGCTGAAGGAGCTGTATCCGTTCGCGCGAATGAAGGACGACGTCGGCGCAGGCGTGCAGCTCGGGATGACCGGCATCGCGTACAACAAGAAGCTGTTCGCGGAAAAGGGCTGGGCGCCGCCGACGTCGTGGATGGATTTCGCGGATCCGAAATACAAGGGCAAGGTCGTGTTCCAGTCGGCGTCGAGCAGCACGTTCGGGCTGCACGGCTTCCTCGCGATCAACCGGCTGCTCGGCGGCAGCGAGCAGAACGTCGAGCCAGGCTTCAGCAAGTGGGCGAGCACGGTCGGGCCGAACGTCGTCGAGTACATCCCGAACTCGGCGAAGATCTCCGAGATGGTGCAGACCGGCGAGGCCGGCCTGTTCCCGCTCACGCCGACCGGCGTCGGCGACCTGCAGGACAAGGGCATCCCGGTTGCGTACGCGAACCCGAAGGAAGGCCCCGTGCTGCTGCTCGTCGACCTGTGCGTGGTCGCGAACAACCCCGATCCGCAGCTGGCGCAGAAGCTCGCGCAGTTCCTGCTGTCCGCGCCCGCGCAGACGAAGGCCGCCGAGGCCGGCAAGCAGATCCCGACCAACCGCGTCGCGAAGATGCCCGCCGCGATGCAGCAGAGCCTCGGCAACGTCGACGACCTGGTGCGCAAGGTAACGGTCGTCGACTGGACCGCAATCAACGCGCGCCGCGCGCAGTGGGATACGCGCTGGAACCGGCAGATCGAGCGGTAGGCCTGCGACGCGCGTCACAACGGCTGGCTGTCGATCCGCAGCAGGTTCACGACCGACACGACGCCGTCGACGCCCCGCGCCGCCTCGGCCGCGAGCGCCACCTGGCCCGTGTCGGACACCGACCCGGCAAGCGTCACGACACCGTCGCGCACGCGTACCAGCACGCGCGTCGCATTCAGCCCCTGCGTGCGGGCCAGCGCCGCGCTCACGCGCCGCATCAGCTTGCGGTCGGCCGCCTTGCGCTGCCTGACGACCGATGCCGCCGCCGGCGCGGCAGCGACAACCGGCGCGGATGAAGGCGCGACTGTCGCGTCCGATTGCGCCAGCGCCGGCGTCAGTGCGGTACAGCACGTTGCGATCGCCAGCACGATGCGAGAAACGGACTTCATCAGGATTTTCATGAGGATTCCTCTTTTCGTATAATGAGAAAAACGCCGCGTTCAGAAGCGCGTCATCATCCCGAGCGTCGCGCCGGTCGTCGCACTCGCGCCCGGTCGCAAACCCAAAGCGGCACGCGTCACGGGGTCGCGCATATAGGCGCCCGTCATGCCGTTGCGATCGAGTTCGACGTACAGTTCGGTGCGCTTCGACAGGAAGTACTCGGCAACCGCGTAGACCGTCAGCTTGTTGCCGTCGGCACCCGGGACGTTGCCGATGCGGCGCGCGATGTCGTAGAAGCCCGCTGCGGAAAACTGCAACCGCGGCGTCGCCTGCACGAGCAGCGCGAGCGACGGAATATCGTCGTGTCGCGTCGGCGCGCCGGCGCGTTGTGCGGTCACGGCCAGCGACGCGTAGCTGGCATACAGGCGCGCGGGCCCGAACTGCAATGTGCCGCCCGTCTGGATCGTCTGCGCGGATTGCGTGCCGTCGGCGCTGTACGTCTTCGAATAGGACGCGCCACCCATCACGTTCGCGAACGAATACATTGCCGCCGCCGAGAAATTCGTCCCGGCGCGCGTGTTGCCCGCGACCCCACCCGGCGAATAGCTCGCGCCGAACCTCAGGCCGCCCGCCTGGCCGAGATACTTGATCGTGTTGTTGAAGCGCGAATCGAGCGTGAAGAAGTTGCCCGCGAACTGCACGCCCGGCTCGACCGCCAGCGATTGCCCGCGCCCGCCGAGCGGATCGAGTGCGATGCCGAGATCCTCGGCCGCATTGAACTGGCGGCCGAACGTGAATCGCCCGAACGCGCCCGACACGCCGACATACGCGGCCTGCGAGAACAGCGTGCCCGGCGTCTTCAACGCGCCTGTACCGGTGTTGTACGCGCCGTCGAGGACGAACAGCGCGGTCGTGCCGCCGCCCAGGTCCTCCTTGCCGCGAATCCCGAACTCGTTGCCGGCGATGATGTTGGTGCCATTGAAGCCCACCTGGCTGCCGCCCTGTTGCCCGTTGACCCATCGCACGCCGCCGCCGACCTGGCCGAACAGCGTCACGCTCGACTGCGCGTGCGCGCTTCCCCACAGCGTGCCGATCAGCGCCGCCGCGATCATCTTCTTCATGTCTCCTCCTGCCGCGTCGTCGCGCGGCGTTTCGTGGTACTGCTCCCGTCGAAAGGCGCCGCGGCCCGGCTGGCGGGCCGTACGCCGAATGCGATGCAATGCGATGTGCGCGGCACGCGCTAGCGGCCGCACGCGCCGACCGTCGGCGCGGCACGCTCCGTGTCGCCCGCGAGGCGCCGCAGCGAACGCTGCGGATCGAGGCACCAGGCGCCGAGCACGCCGCACGCGATCAACACGACGCCGCACACGACGCCCGCCTGTTCGAAACCGCGCGCGACCGACGCGCCGCTCGCCTCGATCAGCATCCCGGTAACGACCGGCGCGCCGAGGCCCGCGAGCGACGCGAAGCCGTTGCTGAGCGCGAGCACGCCGCCGCGCTGCGCGTCGGGCGTCACCTCGGCGAGCATCGCGGGGCCGATCGAGTACATCGTCAGCGTCAGGCCGCTGCCGAGCGTCAGCAGCACGAGCTTCGCGGCGCGCGGCAGCTCCGGCACCGGCAGCATGGCGAGCATCGCGCCGGCAATGGCGAGCGTGACGGCGATGAACGTGCCGCGCCCGTGGCGCGACGGCATGCCGCGTGCAAGCAAGGTTTGCGACAGCCAGGCCAGCGCGAGACTGAGCGGCGACGTGACCGCAACGAACAGCGCGAACATGCGCCCCGCCTCGTGCGGCCCGAAGCCGAGCCCGAGCTGCAGGTAGGTCGGCATCCACGTGAGCGTCATCGCGAGAATCCAGTTCGCCGCGAAATGGCCGAGGAAGTTGCCGAGCACCGTGCGGTCGGTCAGCAGCCGCCCGTACGGCACGCGCTCGCCGCCGGCCGCACGCGGGCCGCGCGACAGCGTGCCCTCCTCGCCGAGCACCGCCCACGCGATGCACCACACGGCCCCGAGCACCGCCAGCACCGCGAAGTTCGCGCGCCAGCCCCAGTGCGACGTGACGACCGGAATCGCGAGCCCCGCGATCAGCAGGCCGAGCGCGCTGCCCTGGTGCAGCAGCGCGACCGGGAGATTGCGCCGCGTATCGGGAAACCATTTGTAGATCGCGTGCGTCGCGACCGGCGACGCGGGCCCTTCGCCGATGCCGAGCAGCACGCGGCACGCGATGACGACCCAGATCGAGCTTGCGACGAGCATCGGCAGTTGCAGCAGCGCCCATGCGGCCGCCATCGCGAACAGCAGCCATTTCGCGGGCCAGCGGTTCGCGGCGATACCGCCCGCGACCGCCGCGACCGCGAACAGCCAGTTGAGGCTGCCGCCGATCACGCCGAACTGCGTCGGGCTCAGATGCAGGTCGCGCATCATCGGCACCGACACGAGGCCGAGCACGACCTTGTCGAGAAAATTCACCAGCATCATCAGCGCGAGCATCGTCGCGATGGACCACGCCCGTCCGGGGCGGTACTGCGCACCATTCGTCATGGCTGTCTCCTGTGTATTTGTCGTCGGCGGCCGGTGGCGTCGCGCTATCCGCCGCCGTGCTCGCCGGGCGCCGGCACCCGGTCGTCACCGTCCGGCAGGCCGAGCGAGAACTTCACCGGGAAGCGCACCGCGAGCGACCGGTCGGCCGCCACCTCGCGGGCGACGCCGCGTTCGCGCACGTGCGGATCGTCGAACACCGCGCTCGCGTCGGGCACGCGCGACACTGGCAGCCCGAGCGTGCCGAGCACGCGCATCCAGTCGTCCTGCGGGCGCGTAGCGAAGGTCGCGCGCAGCAGCGCGCCCAGCGCGTGCCGATGCTGTTGCCGGCCCGCGCGCTGCGCGAAACGCGGTTCGCGCAGCGCCGGATACGCGTCGCCGAGCGCATCGGCAAACGCGGCCCAGAACTTGTCCTCGAGCGTCGCGAGCACGATGTGCCGGCCGTCGGCGGTCTCGAACAGGTCGTTGTCGGGCATCACCCAGCGCGCCGTGTCGGGCGTATCGCGGCCGGTGCGCAGCGCCCACGCGGCCGGTGCGGTCCACGCGAAGATCGCGTCGTGGATCGACACGTCGAGATGCTGGCCGCGCCCGCTCGCGCGTGCGCTCATCACGGCGACCGCCAGCGCGAGCGCGGCGTGCAACGCGGCCGCATGGTCGGCCAGCCGCACGCGCGGCCGCGAGACGGTGTCATGCAACTGCGCGGGCACCGACCAGTAACCGGCGTCGGCCAGGAAGTTCAGGTCGTGACCGGGACGGTTCGCATACGGGCCGTCCTGCCCGTAGCCGGTGATCGAGCACAGCACGACGCGCGGGTTCGCGTGCGCCAGCACGTCGTAGCCGAGCCCGAGCCGCGCCATCACGCCGGGCCGGTTGCCTTCGACCACCGCATCGGCGTCGCGCACGAGATCGAGAAAGCGTGCGCGGCCGTCGGGCGTCTTCAGGTCGAGCACGATCGAGCGCTTGCCGCGGTTGAACTGCGCGAACGTGTCGGCGCCGAACTGGCGCAACGCGTCGCCGCCCGGCGGCTCGACCTTGATCACGTCGGCGCCGAGCTGGCGCAGCAACGCGCACGCATGCGGGCCGGGCAGCAGCTGGCCGGCATCGACGATCCGCACGCCGCGCAGGCACGACCAGGCCGGTGCGTCGCCCTCATCGGCGGCGGGCCACGCGCCACGTGCGTCGTCGCGGGCCGTCATGCAGCGCCTCCCGCGCCGGCCGGCTCGAGAATCGCCTTCGCGATCGTGTTGCGCTGGATCTCGCTGGTGCCGGTCAGGATCCGGAACATCCGCAGCTTGCGGAACGTCTGCTCGACCGGGTGGCCGCGCGTGACGCCGACGTTGCCGTGGATCTGCACTGCCTTGTCCGCGACCTCGAAGCAGCGCTCCGACACGTAGAGCTTGCAGGCGGCGGCCGTCATCCGCAGGTCGGCGCCCGCATCGGCGAGCGCGGCCGTATGCGCGATCATGCTTTCGCATGCCCACAGCGCGGCGGCCATGTCGGCGAGCATGTGCTGAATCGCCTGGAACCGCGCGATCGGGCCGCCGAACTGCCGGCGCGTGCGTGCGTAATCGAGCGACGCGCGGTACGCCGACATCGCGAGGCCGAGCATCGTCGGGCAATGCAGCAGCCGGTTCACGTTGATGCGCGACATGCCGAGCCGGAAGCCGTTACCGAGCCCGCCGAACACGTTCTCGCGCGGCACGCGCACGTCGACGAAGCGGAGGTCCGCATCGATGTGCTGGCCGGACATCGGCACGTATTCGTGCTCGACGCTCACGCCGGGCAGGTCGAGATCGACCAGCACGGCCGTGATCTGCGGCGGCGTCGCGGACGCATCGGTCACGCACATCACGATCGCGAAATCGGCGAACGGCGCGCCGCTGATGTAGTGCTTCGTGCCGTTGATCACGAGCGCATCGCCGTCCTCGACCGCCGTGGTGCGGATGCTCATCGCGTCGGAGCCCGAGTGCGGTTCGGTCAGCGCGAAGCACGTCGATTTCTCGCCGCGCATCACCGGCTTGAAATAGCGCTCGAGCTGCGCGGGCGTCGCGTACTTCAGCATGTTGCCGACGCGCGGCGGCCCGCCGAGTTCGCCGAGCACGTGCGGTGCGAGCGCCGCGCCGCTCGCGGCGAGGTCGGCCTTCAGCGCGCACACCTCGGCAATCGACAGCCCCTGCCCGCCGATCTCGACGGGCAAGCTCGCCGTGTAGAAGCCGAGCGCGGCCGAGCGTTGCCAGACGCGGCGCAGCACGTCGCGCGGCCACACGTCTTCCGAGTCGAGCCGCAGCTCGCGCTCGATCGGGCGCAGTTCGTCGTCGACGAAGCGCAGCACGGCCGCGCGCAGCGCGACGAATTCAGGGCGTTGCAGATGATCGAACATGGCGGATTCCTTCAGTTGACGCGGCGCGCGACACCGCGCCAGTACGGCTCGCGCACGAGCTTGCGGGCGATCTTGCCGTTCGCGTTCTTCGGCAGCTCGGCGACGAAATCGATGGAGCGCGGCAGCTTGTAGTCGGCGAGCTGCGCGCGGCAGTGCGCGACCAGATCGTTCTCCTGCGCATCACGGCCGGCACGCAGCACGACCACCGCCTTCACGGCCTCGCCCCACTTGTCGTCGGGCACGCCGACCACGCACGCCTCGAGCACGCCTTCGTGCCGGTACAGCGCCGCTTCGACTTCGGTCGGATACACGTTGAAGCCGCCCGAGATGATCATGTCGTGCTTGCGGTCGACCAGATAGATGAAGCCGTCGCGATCGGTACGCGCGAGGTCGCCCGTGTGCAGCCAGCCGTCGACCAGCACCTCGCGCGTCAGCTCCGGCGCATTCCAGTAGCCCTGGAACACGTCCGCGCCGCGAATCACGATCTCGCCGATCGCGTCGCCTTCGACTTCGCGCCCGTCGACATCGACCACCCGCACCTCGGTTTCGCCGAGTGGCCGGCCGCACGACGCGAGCCGCTCGCGGTCGTGCAGCAGCGCGTGCGCGTGGTCGGCGATGCCGAGCCGCGTGACGCCCGACGTCGATTCGCTCGCGCCATAGCCTTGCGACAGCACGGGGCCGATGCGCGCCCATGCTTCCTCGATGCGCGCCGGCGCCATCGGCGCCGCGCCGTAGCCGAGCACCTTCAGGCTGCGCAGGTCGGCCTGCGCGAGCTCGGGCGCGTTCAGCAGCATGTTGACCATCGCCGGCACCATGAACGTGTGCGTGATGCGCTGGCGCGCGACCTCGGCGAGGAAATGCGCGGGCTCGAACGCGTCGAACAGCACGAGCGTCGCGCCGCAGAACAGGTACGGCTGCATCAGCATCCCGGACGCATGCGTGATCGGGCCGATCAGCGCGAGCCGGTCGCCAGGCTGCGCGGGGCGATCCATCCCCAGCACGATCTTGCGCAGCGACGCGAGCCGGTTGCCGTAGCTCTGCATCGCGGCCTTGATGCGCCCCGTCGAGCCGGACGAGAAATGCAGCACGGCGAGGTCGTCCGGCGCCGGCTGATAGTCGGGCGGCGTATCGCCGCCCTTCGCGACCAGCGTGTCGTAGTCGAGATAGCCGGTCGTCGCACCGCCGATCGACACGAACCGCTCGACCGACGCAAAGCCCGGCGAATCGGGCGTGTAATCCGTGTAGCCGCGCCCGCCGATGAACGCGGCGGGTGCGCAGTTGCCGACGACGTCGGCCGCCTCGGCCGCCGTGAAGCGCGGATTCAGCGCGGCTTTCACGAAGCCGGCCTTGTACAGCGCGCATTCGATCTCGACGAGCTCGATGCAGTTGCGCGCCTGCACGGCGATGCGGGTACCGGGCGCGAAGCCGAGGCCGCGCAGCGCGTTCGCGAGCCGGGTCGAGCGCTCGTCGAGCTGGCGATACGTGACGGCACGGTCGCGGTGGATCACGGCGGGCTGGCTGCCCCAGTAACGGGCCGCGCGCCGCAGGAAGTAGGCGAAGCTCAAAACGATTCTCCTGGTCGAACAGTGCCGCCAGTCTGTAAGATGCCCAGGCATCACCACAATGCATCACCGGATATAAAGTCATAACCGTCAGGAATCCCCCGATGGACACGCGCGATCTGGAGTACCTGCTGGCCGTCGAGCGGCACGGCAGCATCGGCAAGGCCGCCGAGGCGCTGGGGCTGTCGCAGCCGGCGCTCACGAAAGCCGTGCAGCGGCTGGAGGGGCAAGTCGGCGTGACGCTGTTCGAGCGCACCGCGAACGGGATGACGCCGACACCGGCCGGCGCACGCTTCGTCGCGCGCGCGCAGCGGATCGCACTCGAGTTCGACGACGCGATGCAGGAGATGCGCGCGATCCGCGGTGGCGAACAGGGCGTGGTGCGGATCGGCTACTCGCCGACCGTGCCCAATGCGTTCGTGCTCGGTGCGTGCCGGCAACTGATCCGCGAACGGCCGGCCGCGCGGCTGCGGCTGCGCTGCCGGCTCGCGCGCGAACTGCTCGACCTGCTCGCGGCCGGCGAGCTCGATCTCGTCGTCGCGCCCGAACCGCAGCAGCCGGACGCCGGCCTCGACACCATCGCGCTGTTCGACGACCGGCTGGCGGTGCTCGCCGACACCGCGCACCCGCTGCAGCGCAAGCGCGGGCTCACGCTCGCGGATCTCGCCGACCAAGAATGGCTGCTGCCGGAAGCGACGATTCCCGTGCGGCACCGAATCGACGACGCGTTCCGCGCACGCGGCCTGCCCGCGCCGCGCCTGCGCATCGAGACCGATTTCGGCAATACGTCGCTGCTGCAGCTGTTGCGCGGCACGCCGCTGCTATGCGTCGGCGGCGCGGATGCGCTCGACCAGGTGACCGGGTTGCGCGCGCTCGACCTGCGGGCCGGCGAGCTCGACCTGGACCGCCGCATCGGCGCGATGCACCGGGCAGGCGCGTACGTGCCGCCGCTGGCGCAGCGGATGATCGCGCTGCTGCGGGAAAGCGTGGGGTAGGCGCGGGGAAGCGCCGCGACCATCATCAGCGGGAGTGATGACCCTCCCCTTTTTCTGCGGATTTGACCGGGGGCACGGTGCCGACAACACTAGCCCGCAGTGCTGCTCAGACGGCACGCGCCCGCCTCCCCTTCAGAGTCCGCCATGGTCCCGACCGACATCATGCAATCCCCGAGCGCCGCCCGGCCGCTCGCCGACCGGCAGCTGCGCCGAATCGTCATCGCCTCCGTCGCCGGCAACGCGATGGAGTGGTACGACTTTTTCGTGTACGGCACGGCCGCGGCGCTCGTGTTCGGCCATGTGTTCTTCCCGCCCGGCGCATCGGCGCTCACGGGCAGCCTCGCCGCGTTCGCGGCCTTCGCGCTGGGCTTCGTCGCGCGGCCGCTCGGCGGGATCGTGTTCGGCCACGTCGGCGATCGCTACGGGCGCAAGGCGTCGCTCGTGTGGACGCTGCTGATCATGGGCGCGTCGACCTTCGCGATCGGCCTGCTGCCGACCTATGCGCAGATCGGCGTGTGGGCGCCCGCCGCGCTCGTCGTGCTGCGCCTGCTGCAAGGCATCGCGTCCGGCGGCGAATGGGGCGGCGGCGTGCTGATGATCAGTGAGAACGCGCCGCCGGAACAGCGCGGCTACTACGCCGCATGGAGCCAGCTCGGCGTGGGCGGCGGGTTCGTGCTGTCGTCGGCCGCGTTTCTCGCCGCGCAGGCGCTGCCGGACGACGCGTTCCGCACGTGGGGCTGGCGGCTGCCGTTCCTCGCGAGCGTCGTGATCTTCGCGATCGGCATCTATATCCGCCGCCATCTGCCGGAAAGCCGCGACTTCGAGCAGGCCGGCAAGCGCGGCGCGCACACGCACCTGCCGATCGTCGAATGCATTCGTCGCCATCCGAAGGAAATCCTGCTCGCGATGGGGCTGCGCGTGGCCGAGAACGGCGGCGCTTATATCTTCCTCGCGTTCTCGCTCGTCTACGGCAAATACGTCGGCATCCCGAACGGCGTGATGCTGACCGGCGTGATGATCGCGATGATTGTCGAGATGGGCGCGATGCTCGCGTGGGGCAAGCTGTCCGACCGGATCGGCCGCAAGCCCGTGTACCTGATCGGCGCGCTGAGCCTCGTCGCGTGCGCGTTCCCGTTCTTCTGGCTGCTCGACACGCGCGTGACGCCGCTCGTGTGGCTCGCGCTCACGGTCGGCACCGCCGTGAGTCACGGCGCGATGATCGGCACGCTGCCCGCGCTCGTCGGCGAGCTGTTCAGCACCGAGGTCCGTTACTCGGGCGTCGCGCTCGGGCATGAAGTCGCATCGATCTTCGCGGGCGGGATGTCGCCGCTGATCGCGACCGCGCTGCTCGCGCGCTATCACGCGTCGTGGCCCGTCTCGCTGTTCCTCGTTGCGCTCGGCCTCGTGACCGTCGCGACGCTGTGCGTGATGCGCGAGACGCGCGTCGCGCCCGACGCCGGCACGCGCGGCGATACGGCATGAGCATGCGGCACATGCCGGCCGCATCCGCATCCGTGCCCGTGCGCTTGCCGGCGGGTGTCGGACACACCGGCTCGCGGTGCCACGTGCGCGCTTTCGTGGCACCGCGAGCGCGCGCGACATCGACGTCCGGGCTACGCGTCCTGCCTGCTTCGCCCGCCGTCGAACACCGGCGCCAATCCCAGATGATCGAGCAACCGCGCGAATTCACCGAGCCGCTGCCGCATGTACGCGGGCACGTCCACGTCCGCATAGTCGTGGAAGCCGGCCCCCGTGCGCACGCCATCGCGCCCGGCTTCCATGTTGCGCACGACGCTCGCGGCCGGCGCGAAGCGCGGGCCGATCTCGCCGGCCAGATACTTCGACGCGTAGTACAGGATGTCGCAGCCGCCCCAGTCGATGAATTCGAGCAGCCCGAGCACCGCGAAGCGCGGGCCGAAGCCGGTGCGGATGGCCGTGTCGATATCCTCCGCGCTTGCGACGCCCTCCTCGACCATCCGCGCGGCCTCGTTCATCGCGAGCGCCTGGATGCGCGGCACGATGTAGCCGGGCGCCGGCCCGCAGATCACCGGCTTCTTGCCGACGCGTTCGAGCAGCGCGGCCAGCGCGTCGACCACCGACTGGGCAGTTGTGTCGCTGCGGCTGATCTCGACGAGCGGCATCAGCAATGCAGGATTCAGCCAGTGCGCGTTCAGCATCCGTTCGGGGTGCACGACATGGCGCTGCAATTCCGTGACGACGAACGTCGACGTGGTCGACGCAATCGTTGCGCGCGCATCGACATGCTCGCCAAGCCAGCGCAGCGCGTCGGCCTTCGCGTCGAGCACTTCGGGCAGCGCCTCGAACACGACCTCTGCATCGCGCACCGCATCGGCCGCGCCATCCCGAGAAACGATCTCGATGCGCGAGACGACCGCATCGGCCTGCGCGGCATCGATGCGGCCGAGCGCAACCTGCGCCTGCAGCGGCCTGGCGATCTCGTCGCGCGTGCGATCGTCGAAGGCGCGTTGGCCAGCCGCATCGCGTCGCTTGAAGTCGATCAGCGTCACGTCGATTCCGGCAAAGGCAAACACGAGCGCGATTCCCTGCCCCATGCGCCCCGCGCCGAGCACGTGTACATGCGTCACATCGGCGGCCGCGCTCATGCTGATACTCCCGCGACTCCGTTGTCGAGCAGCGCACGCATCGCGTCCTTCGACAGCGCCGCGATCCCGAGCCGCTCCAGCGTGCGCCCTTCCGCATACAGGTCGCGTACGGCAACCGCGCTCGCGATGCTCAGCAGCCCCTGCGCGACCGGCGTCGGCACGCCGGCCCAGCGCCCGCACGACACGATGAACGACAGCCCGAGCCGGGTGTCCTCGAGCATGTAGCGATGGGCACGCAGATCGATCTTCTCGCGCCAGTCGCCGCTATCGGTCAGCTTGCCGTGCGCGCCGCGCCCGTACATCCATTCGTCGCCATCGGCCGCGTAGTGATCCGCGAGCGGGAAATGCGGCGCGCGGTAGCCGAGCGCTTCGCGCACCGCGATGCGTTCGGCATCCAGCGCGTTCGTCACGCGGCGGATCGACGGCTGCGTGCCTTCGTTGTGGATGTCCCATGCGTCGAAGTGTTCGAGCGGCCCGGCGTTCATCAGGATCAGCGGCGGATGGATCACGGGCCCCGCGTTCATCAGCGCGCCGGACAACGCATCCTCGACCGGCTCGACCGACGGATAGCCCGCGCGCAACACGTCGAACGCCCAGCCGGCCGCATTCGCCGGCAACACACCGGTCGGCAAGCGCGTCGCGTACGCGCTGATCACGACGTCGTTGTCGCCATGCTTGCGCACCAGATACGGCAGCGTGCCCGTCTCGGCGAACGCGACGCGCGAACGGTTGCCGGCATCGGCCGTCGCCTGCGCGAACACGACGCTGCCGAACGTGCCGGGCGGCAGGAACACGACCTGGCCGTCCTCCAGCAACGGCGCGACCTGCGCGGCGAGCGCGTCGTGCGACGTAGCCGGCAGCGGCACCACGACGAGTTGCGCACCGCGCAGCGCGGCCGCGAGCTCGCTGGTCAGGCGGATCGCACCCGGCGCCTCGCCGAGCGGTACCGCGCGCGTGCCGCGATAGTCGGTCACGCTCAGTACGCCGAGCTCGCGCAGCCGTGCATGCGGCTCGCGGTCGCGCCGCCACCACGTCACGTCATGGCCTTTCTCGAGCAGGTCGATCGCCGCCGCGTGGCAGCCGTGGCCGCCGCCCAGAACACATACCTTCATCGTCTTCTCCCGGTGATTGAGTGTTTCCGAGACTACGCGGGCGCTTTCACCGCGTCGCTTCAGAACGCGCAACGGCACGCCCGTTCGCGCAACGCAATCACGGCGATCCGCATGCCGCCGCGCTCGCCGCATCCGCTACGAGGTCCGTGAATGGATATCGCCCTGTCCCGCCATGCGCCGAACCGGCTCGGCGCGCTGCACGCCCCCGACGAAGTCGAACGCGCGGTCGCCCATCGGCTCGGGCCGCACCGGATGGCCGCGCGTGGCCGTGATCCGTTTCATGCGGAGCTGTACGAAGTGCCGCTGCATCACGGCGCGCTGCTCGAACTCTGCTATGGCCGCGAAACGCGCATCGATTTCGGCGACGACGCCGAGCACTTCCTGTTCAGGCTGACGCTCGCCGGTGCATGCGAGCTGCAGGCCGGCAGCGTCATTGCGCGCGCCGGCCCCGGCGAGCTGACCGTGTCGTCACCGGCGCTCGCGAGCCGCCTGAGCACGAGCCCCGATTGCCGCAACCTCGTGCTGCGGCTCGAACGCGGCGCGCTCGAACGCAAGTTGCAGGACATGCTGCAAGCCACGCTCACGCGGCCGCTGCAGTTCGATCTCGCGGCCGGCGGTGCCGGCGCGGGCGCCGCGCTGCTGCTGCCGACCTTCGAATACCTGTGCCGGCTCGGCGCGCAGCCGGGCCTCGGCACGGCCGCGACGACCTTCGGTGCCGACCTCACTGCGTGGCTGATGTCACTGCTGCTCACGCACCTGCCGCATTCGTACAGCGATGCGCTCACGCGCGGCACGCCGCCGCTACCGGCGCACGTGCGGCGCGCGTGCGATCACGTCAACGCGCACCTCGGCGAACCGCTCGCACTCGCCGCGCTGGCCGCGGTCGCGGGCGTCGCGCCGCGCACGCTGCAGCACGCGTTCCGCGCGTTCCTGCACACCACGCCGGCCGCGTACGTGCGCGAATGCCGGCTCGCCGCCGTGCACGCGGCGCTGCAACGCGGCGACGCGCGCAGCGTAACCGACGTGCTGATCGCGCACGGCATCCATGGCTTCGGCCATTTCGCGAAGGCGTATGCGCGGCGTTACGGCCACGCGCCTTCCGTCACCGCGAGGCAACCCCGATGACGCACTCCGCACCCGGCCGTTCGGCGGCCCCGGCCCGTACCGAACCCGCATCGCACGACAACGACCCGTCCGAACTGCGCGTGCAGGATCTCGATCTCAACTTGCTGAAGACGTTTCGCGCCGTGTACGAGGAGCGGCACGTCGGCCGCGCGGCGCTGCGGCTCGGCGTCACGCAGCCGTCCGTCAGCTACGCGCTCGGCCGGCTGCGGCTGATGTTCCGCGACGCGCTGTTCGTGCGCACCGGCACCGGCGTCGAGCCGACACCGCGCGCGCAGCGGCTCGCGCTGTCGGTCGACAAGGCGCTCGCGATCCTGCAGGACGTGCTCGACGAAGGCTCGCGCTTCACGCCCGACAGCACGCAACGCGTGTTCCGCCTGCACATGAGCGATTTCGCGGCGAGCGCGTTTCTGCCGACGCTGCTCGCCGCGTTCGATCGCCGCGCGCCGGGTGCGGTGATCGAGACGCTGCACGTCGACGAATGTCAGCTCAACGTCGCACTCGAATCGGGGCGTATCGACTTCGCGCTCGGGCATTTCGCCGACGCATCGAGCCACTTCCAGCGCACCGCGCTGCTGCACGAGCGCTGCGTGCTGCTGATGCCGCGTCGCACCGCGCAGCGCGTCGCGCTATCCGACGATTACGTGCTCGATGGCGACGCGCCCGACACGCTGCGCTTCGTCGCGGTCACGTCGCATCCGCAATCGATGCAGTTGCTGGAACGGCACGGGCTGATGCCGCGCGTGCGCGCGGCGCTCCCCGATTTCATGGTGGTGCCCGCGCTGCTGCAGGGCGGCGACTATGCGCTGATCCTGCCGGAGACGATCGCGATCACGTTCGCGGCGCGGCAACCGTGCGCGCTGTACGAGATCGCCGGGGCGGGCGAATGGGCCGTCAACGCGTACTGGCACCGGCGCTTCGACGCCGACCCCGGCCATCGCTGGCTGCGCGCGCTGCTGCTCGAACTGTTCAACATCGGCGAGCTGGCGCCGTTCGACGCGTGGCTCGCGCCGCAGCCGCCCGCCTGCGCATAGCGGCGCGGACGGGCTGGTCCGACGGCCACGATCATTTGGCACTGGATGCTGCATGATGCGTCGCAAGCTGCGACGGGCAGCGCAACACGTCGAAAACTACATTTGACTCGGTCGAACGGCAGGCAACGGCCGGCGAGCGATCTCCTCAGCCTCGGCACGTGCGAGCCCGAGCGCTTGCAGCAGCACCGTCGCCGTGCGCTCGGGGAAATCTTCGTTGCCGAATCCGAGTGCCGCGAACCCGCGCGCCATGGGGTTGGCCGGCGCGTCGAACTGCAAGTCCGCCGCAATCGCGGCGAGCACCGTGCCTCCCACCGAAAGGACCGACAGCAGCGGATCCGCGACGACGAACCGCCCGGCGGCGGCACCTTTTTGCACATCCCGCAGGAGCCGCTGACCGAGCCCCTGGCTCAACGCGCGCGCGGACAAGCCTTCCCGGATCAGGAATTGCCCCCATACCGGTTCGCGACGCGCGCGCAGCAGCGTGTGCCGCACCGACACCGAAATGACTTCGGCCGGATCCGATAAATCCGCGGCGCAACGATCGAGCGTATCGGCGAAATCCTCGAACACCCAGTCCACGAGCGCCGTGTAGATCGCTTCTTTCGATTCGAAGTGGTTGTAGAACGAGCCGAAGCCGACATCCGCGGCCTCGGTGATCTCATTGATGGCGACACCTTCCGCCCCTTTTTCTGCCATCAGCCTGAGCGCGGCTTCGAGCAACCGGGCGCGCGTTTCGCGCTTGCGGCGGGCGCCGCGCGGCTCGCGTTCGGAAGCAGCCGTGTCTGGGATGGCCTCGGGGGGACGCTTGTCCACACGGGACGTGGGTGATTTCGCCATGGCATGTCGGTCGGACAGAGGAATCCGAGTATACGTTCAAGCATCATAATTGACAAAATCATCAGTTATGAGTTGAATGTCACTTATCGGCCGAACCGAGCCGGACGAATCAATCAATGGAGTGCTTGTGGAGACAAATGCGCAGATGGGCGCCCAGCCCGACGGTGAGCACCATCCCAGCCCGGAAGCCGCCGAAGGCTTGCCTTCGAGCGTCGACGTGCTGATCGTCGGCTTCGGTCCGGTGGGTGCCGCCGCAGCCAACCTGCTCGCGCGCGATGGCGTGAATGTGCTTGTCGTCGACAAGGCGACCGACATCTACATGGCGCCCCGGGCCATCGCGCTCGACAACGAGGCGCTGCGCATTCTTCAGCTCGTCGGCGTGACCGAGCACGACCTGGAAACCGTGGCGATCCCCTGCGTGAAGATGCGTTCGCCGCTGCTTGGAGAGTTTGGTCACGCCAATACGCTGGGCAGCATCGATGGACATCCGAAGCTGGTGACGTTTTATCAACCGGACCTCGAGCGATGCCTGCGCCACCGGTTGCGGCAATACGACTGCGCGCGGGTGGCGCTCGGCGTCGCATTGCGCGGCATCGAATCGGGACCGGAGTCCATTACTGCAACGCTGGATCTCGGGCCGGGGCGTACTCATGATGTCCAGGCGCGCTACCTGATCGGCGCCGACGGCGCGAGCTCGCTCGTCCGTCAATTGATCGGTCAGGAATTCAAGGGCAAGACTTTCGTCGAAGACTGGCTCATCGTGGACGCCCGTCACGTGCCACGCCCGATCGACCACATCGAATTCATTTGCGATCACCGGCGGCCAACGCCGCACATGACGGCACCCGGCGCGCGCGAGCGCTGGGAATTCATGCTGCGGCCCGGCGAGACGCGTGAGGAGATGGAGTCCGACGCACGCATCCGCGCGTTGCTCGCGCCGTGGGGCAATGTCGACAACATGGTGGTCGAGCGCAAGGCGGTCTACCGCTTTCACGCGCGGACGGTCAAGGCGTTCAGCCAGGGACGCGTGTTCCTCGCGGGCGACGCAGCCCATATCACGCCCCCCTTCGTCGGGCAGGGACTCGTTGCCGGGCTGCGCGACGTCGCCAATGTGTGCTGGAAGCTCGCGGCCGTCGTTCACGGGCACGCAGCGCCGCGGATTCTCGCCACTTACGATCAGGAACGTCGGCCGCATGTGAAGGCGATGATTCGCTTTGCACGGCTCATGGGGAGGCTGGTGATGCCGCGCAACGCCGCCGTCGCACTTGTCACCCACGGCCTGATGCGCGCAACGCGGCTCGTGCCGAAGTGGCGCGCCTATTTCGAAGAACTGGAGATCAAGCCCAGGAATATCTGCCGGCGCGGGCTCTTCGTCGCAGGCCGCACGCGATCCGGTCTCGTGCGTGGCGCGGTCGTGCCGCAGGGCTGGGTTCGCAGCGCCGACGGCCGCGCCTGCCTGAGCGACGACGTGCTCGGCACGGGCCTCACCTTGATCGGATTCGGTCGCGACGCAAGCGCGGCGCTCGATGCCCGGACGGCCGCGGCATTTGCCGCCTCGGGCGGAACGGTTATCCAGATCGCGCATCGCGGGCAGCGGCTGCATCTTGGCCCGAACGGCGGTTGGGAGGATCTCGAGGGCGCCTTCCTGCCGCGCGTCGCACCGTTCGGCTGGGCCGCCGTTGTGCGTCCCGACCGGGTGATCGTTCACGACGGGCCGGCGAGTGAAGCGAATCGTCTGATCGCGGAATCGCTGGCTTTACTCGGCACGCCAATCGGTGCAATGCCACCCGCAGCCGAACCCGCTCAATCTCGTCTGAGGCCTTCGTCATGCAACTGACCACACCGCAACCGGCACGTCATCCGCGCCCCACGACCAAAGCATCCGGCCTGGCGTACCTGATCTTCGATCGCACGGACCTCGTCAAGGCCGAGCGATTCCTGAACGACTTCGGACTACGTACCGTTTCGCGTGACAGCGAGCGGTTGTTCCTGCGCGGCACGGACCCGGCGCCATTCTGTTACGTTGTCCGGCAGGCGTCCAGAGACCGCTTCGTCGGCTTCGGCTTGCGTGTGAATCGCATCGAAGACCTGCATGCGCTGGCACGCGTGCCCGGTGCATCGGACATCGAGGGGGCCGATGCGCCGGGCGGCGGCCAACGCGTGCGGCTTGTCGATCCGTCCGGCTTCCGAGTCGATGCCGTGTTCGGGCAGGCATTGTCCGGCGCGTTGCCGCACCGGGCGCCCCTGCCGTTCAACACGGCGCAGGCCGCCGCCCGTATCAACGAAACGCAGCGCCCGCCGTCGGGGCCGCCGGAAGTCATCAAGCTCGGGCACGTGGTGCTGGAACTCGCGGATTTCCAGAAAACCTGCGCGTGGTACACGCAGCATTTCGGGTTCATCCCGAGCGACGTGCAACTCCTTCCCGACGGTTCACCCGCGGTGACGTTCATGCGGCTCGATCTCGGCTCGACCCCCACGGACCATCACACACTCGCGCTGGCCCAGGGTTTCGCACCGCTCTACAGCCATAGCGCTTACGAAGTCGTGGACGCCGATGCGGTCGGCATGGGCCAGCGCGTATTGCGTGACCACGGATGGAGGCATGCATGGGGCATCGGGCGGCATATTCTCGGCAGTCAGATCTTCGACTATTGGCAAGACCCGTGGGGCGACAAGCACGAGCATTACTGCGACGGCGATCTGTTCACGTCCGAGGTGCCCCTGGGTGTGCATGCAGTCAGTCGTGAAGCGATGTCGCAGTGGGGGCCGACGATGCCGCGCAGTTTCACCCAACCCAAATTCACGCTCGCCAGCGTGACCGCGCTCGTCCGCAGTCTCCGGCGCAGCCCCGACGTGACGGTAGGCAAGCTGAAAGCGCTCGCCAGGCTGTTTGCGTGACGCGGCGCCCATTCGTCCAGCCATTCGAGGCACACTCATGTCATTGCATGTCCTGCACTACAAGCATCAAGGCCGCGCCCAATGGGGCGTCATTCGCCATGGTGCGATCACGCCGATTCCAGGCGAATTCGCGACGACCGCCGACTTCGTTCGCGCGAACCCGATCGAGACGTTGCTTACGCTTTCCGGGCCGACGATCCCGGAATCGAACGTCGAGTGGCTCTCCCCCGTCACGCGCAATCAGCAATTCGTGTGTCAGGGCGCGAACTACCGGCAGCACATGATCGAATCCGGCATGGACCCCGACGCGAAGACATTCAACATGATCTTCGCGAAGGCGACGAGCTGCATCGCGCCAGCCGATTCGCACGTCGTGCGGCCGCGCGGCGTGCGCTTTCTCGATTACGAGATCGAATTGGGGCTGGTCATGAAGCGGGATGTCACGGCTCGCCAGCGGATCACGCTCGCGAATCTGCACGAGTACCTCGCAGGTGTCGTCATCGTGAACGATTACTCGGCGCGCGACGTACAGATTCCGCAGATGCAGTTCTACAAGGGCAAGAGCTACCGGACGTTCGGACCGGTCGGCCCTTACCTGTGCATGCTGGAGGCGCACGACATCCCGAAGCTGCGCGGACTGGATCTGACGCTGACCGTCAATGGACAGGTCCGGCAGAAGGATTCGACGGCCAATCTCGTCTATGGACCGGCCGAAACACTGGCCGAGCTGTCAGGCGTTCACGACCTGCATGTCGGCGACCTGATCGCGACCGGCACGCCATCCGGCTGCGCGTTGAGCGTTCCGTCGCCGGTGAAGCAACGTATCGCCGGGCTGCTTCCCGAGGCCGCCAAATGGCGCATGTTCATGAAAATTCAGGCCGGCAGAAGCCAGTATCTGCAGCCCGGTGACATCGTCGAAGCGCACATCGCCAGCGCGGACGGACTCATCGATCTCGGCGTGCAACGCAATCGTATCGTGGAAGAGGTCGCATGAACGGGATTGCCAATCAGACGGACGTTATCGCAATCGAGGCGAGCGGTCCGCCGGCGGATTTGCCGGCCAGCACGTACGAGATGATCTGCCGCGGCGCGGCACTCGATCCGTCCGCGCCTGCCCTGTCGTTTTTCCTGCGCGCCGACGATCATCGCAACGTCGCGCGCTGGACTTATCGCGAACTGGTCCGCGACATCACGCGCACTGCGAATCTCTTCACCCGCCTCGGCGTGCAACGGGACACGGTGATCGCTTATATCCTGCCGAACCTGCCCGAAACGCATTTTGTGATCTGGGGAGGCGAGGCGGCGGGGGTGGTCTGTGCGATCAATCCGCTGCTCGAGTCAGCCGCGATCGCAGACCTGCTGAACGCGGCAAGGGTGGAAGTGCTCGTGACGCTGGCGCCATTTCCCGGCACCGACCTGTGGTCAAAAGTCCAGCCGGTGCTCGATCGGGTCGACACGCTCCGGCATCTGGTACTCGTCAATCTCGCCGATCGCGTGCGGGCACCGAAGCGGTTTGTCGCCTACCTGCTGCAGCGCCGGGAATGTGCGAGGTTGTACGGCTCCGGCGGTGTGCGTGGCGCGGTGCCCGAACGAATCGGGATCCACGATTTCGGTCGATCGGTCGCGCGGGAATCGGGGGCGGCGCTCGACAGCGGCCGGCATTTCCATCCCGAGGACCATTCATCGTATTTCTGTACCGGCGGTACGACCGGCTTGCCCAAGATCGCGATGCGCCGCCATGGCAACGAAGTCGCCAATGCCTGGAGCGTCGGCCAATTTTTCGGTGCCGGCATGGGGCCCGGCAAGACCGTCTTCTGCGGACTGCCGCTGTTTCACGTCAATGCCGTGCTGGCGACCGGGCTCGTGCCCTTCTCGCGCGGCGCCCATGTCGTGCTGGGCACACCGCAAGGCTATCGCGGCGAAGGTGTCGTCAAGCGCTTCTGGGAATTGGTCGAACACCATCGCATCAACTTCTTCAGCGGCGTGCCGACGCTCTATGCGTCACTGCTCGACGTCCCGATCGCCGGCAGAAACATCGATTCGCTCGAATATGGCCTGTGCGGTGCGGCTCCGATGCCGATCGAAGTGTTCCGGACGTTCCAGGAACGCACCGGGATCCGAATTCTGGAAGGTTATGGCCTGACCGAGGGCGCGTGCGTCAGCAGCATCAACCCGCCGCTCGGCGAGCGCCGCCTCGGATCGATCGGACTGCGTGTCCCGGGCCAGGCGATGAAGGCGATCGTCGTCGATGACGATGGCCGGTTTGTCCGCGACTGCGTCGCAAACGAAGTGGGCCTGCTCGTCATCGCGGGGCCGAACGTCTTTGCCGGCTACCTGCAACCGGAACAGAACAGGGAACTCTGGCTTGACTTGAGTGATGGACGCCGCTGGCTCAACACCGGCGATCTGGGTTGTGCCGATGAGGACGGCTATTTCCGGCTCACGGGCCGCAAAAAGGACCTGATTATCCGAGGTGGCCACAATATCGATCCGGCAACGATCGAGGAGCCGCTACATCGCCATCCGGCGGTTCAGATCGCGGCTGCAATCGGGCGACCGGACGCGCATGCCGGCGAATTGCCGGTGGCCTACGTACAGCTCAAGGCGGGCGCACATGCCACCGAGGATGATCTCGCGGAATTCGTACGCGGAGAAATCGGCGAGCGCGCGGCACTGCCGAGGCAGATCCGGATCGTGGACACGATGCCATTGACGGCCGTCGGGAAGATCTTCAAGCCTGAATTGAAGCGACGTGAAACGGCCGACGCGCTTCGCTCCGCACTCAACGAGGCCGGCATGGCCAACGCCCGCGTCACCGTCGAAAGCGATGCGTCGCGTGGTGTGTCAGCGCATATCGCACTTGCGGACCCGGCACTCGAAGCGCAGGCAGTTGCGGTGCTGGGACGCTTCCCCTTCGCATTCACTATCGATGCAACGGTGCGGTCGCCGGTCGATGTACACGCGGACGACGGACCGGCCGACCACGAGCGGAACCGATAACGGCGACGTGGCGCACGCTTGCAACGGCTGACCGGAGCGCGACATTGCCCGACCCTTGATGTCGGCGGTGTCGCCCTTGGCGGCCATGACGTCGAAGCGGATCGTCGTTGATACCCATTTTTTTTCGATCATTAACTTAGTAGTTCGAACTTAAAAAATATGATCACACGGCGAAAGAGTATCGACCGGCACGCTTGAATTTCCGACAAAACCATAGACCGCCGACCTCGAAACCTCAATAAGGCCGTGGCGCGACACAGTTTGATCCACCAATGGAAGGAGACGAAATGGAAGACAGGAAGACGTTGAGAACGGTTGGCGTGGCGGCGCTTGTCTGTGCCGCGGCATGTGCCGCCCCCGCAAACGCGCAGTCGAGCGGCAGCATGCAACTGGGGATCGGCTGGCTGCATGTCATGCCGCAGGGAAACGCGGATCCCATCGTCGTCGAAAGCGTTGCCGGTGCACCGGTGAATCAGCAGCAGGCCGGGACTGGCGCTCATGCTGATACCTCGGACGCCGCGAGCTTGATGGCGGAATACTTCGTGACGGACAATATCGGCATCGCGTTTCTGGCCGGCACGCCGTTTACGACCGACCTGGTCGGCAGCAACTCGCTGGCTGCGTTCGGGGTGATCGGCAAAACGAAACCGATGGCGCCCGTTCTCGAAGTCAGATATCACTTTCGTGCGGCCGATGCCAGATTCAGACCATTTGTCGGACTGGGCGTCAACTACACGTGGTACTCGAAAACGCGCATCGTCAATCAGGCGTTCCTCGACGCGACATGCGGGCCCGGCTGTACGACTCGCGCGTCGCTCAGCGCTTCGTGGAATCCGACGTTCGAGCTCGGTGCGAACTATGCGCTCGCCAAGCATTGGTCGATCAATGCGTCCCTGTCCTACATCCCGTTGTCGACCACATTGACGACGAATGCCGCGTCCCCCAGCGGCGTCGATATCGTGACAAAAATGCGCATCAGGGTGAATCCGATCGTTACCCACCTCGATATCGCTTACACATTCTAGTGCTCGCGGACAAGCATCGACCGGAGCGTCGCTTCCGGGTCGTTCGCCCGTTCATTGTCCCCGGCCAACGGGCAAGCAGCAGGCGCCGCATGGCGCGGAAAAGCGCCCGCCCCCGTTGTAACAGGATCGACGAATCAGAACGACGTGAGGATGCCCGCGACGATCGAACTGGCGGTCGCGCCCGGCTTCGCGACCGCGACACCCCCACCCGCCGCGCCGTTCACGACGAAGCGTGCATGCGCGCCGTTGCGCACCATCGCGGCGCCCGTGTACAGCACCGTGCGCTTCGACAGCGGATAGTCGAAGCGGATGCCGTACGAATCGGCGTTGCCGTCGCTGTCCGCGACCTTGCGGTAGTGGCCCACGCTCAGCAACAGCGACGCACGCCCGATCGGCACCGTCGCGCTCAACTCCATGATGTCGCTGTGCGGATACGCGCTCTGGCTGTCGATCGCGGTCGCGACGTCGGGGCCGCCGCGATGGCGCATGTACAGCGCGGCCACCTTCACGACGCTGAAGTCGTACGAAATCGCGCCGAGCGTGTAGTTGCCGTTCGCGGCCGGGCTCGTGCCGCCAAGCGCGGACGCCGCCACCGGGCTGAACTTCTGCTGCATATAGTCGACGTCGACCGACAGGCCGCCCCGCACGTAGTTGAGCCCCGCGCCGTACGTATCGCCGAGTGTCGCCGGCTGCCCGGCCGCGCCGTTGGTGCCGCGCGCGGCCATCGCGCGCAGCATGAAGCCCGCATAGCGCGGCGACGTGTAGCGCATCGAGTTGCGCACGCGCAGGAACGCGGGCCCGACGAAGTTGTTCGTCGCATTGCCCCACGCGAGCCCCGCGCCGAGGCCCGGCAGGCTGTACGTGACGAGCGTCGTGTGCAGGATCGTGTAAAGCTCGCCGAACTGCACGCCGCCGAACGGCCCCGTGATGCCGACCCACGCCTCGCGGCCGAACAGTGCGCTGCTGTTCGACAGTGCGCCGCTTGCCGCGTTGAAGCCATCCTCCAGCTTGAAGATCGTCGCGTAGCCGCCGCCGAGATCCTCGACGCCCTTCAGCCCCCACTGCGACGCGAACAGGTTGCCGCTGCCCATGCGCGTCACGTGGTTCGGCCCGGCGTTCGCGTATTCGATCGCGGTGTCGACGCGGCCGTAGAGCGTCACGCTCGATTGCGCGAAGGCGGGCAACGCCGCGCAGGCAAGCAGCGCGGCAAGCGGTACGGCAAGCCGGTCGGCCCGCCCGTTCGGTTGGTTCATCGTCGTCGTCCCGTAGAGTCTGCGGCGCAGTTCGGCGCCGCGCCGCGTGGTATGAAGCGCGTTCGCCGCGAAGGGCCAACGCTGCCGATCAAAAACGGGCCGAGTCTAGGAACGACAATTTCGGACGTCGACGCAATGCGCTCTATAACGCTTATAGATGCGCCGCATGAGGCACGTGCGCCCCGCCGCACGCGCGCTGCGCGGCGGCCGGTGCGCGGGACCCTGGTGTTTTCTTTATCCGGGTCGGTAAATGCCCGTGTGGCGCGGCTGTCACTCCGGCTATGGCGGCTGAATTTGGCCGACTACGCTGCGTCTCCGATACGTGCCCCCCGCACGCCTTCGCGCCGCGACAGCGCACGGCCCGCCAGGCCGCTGCCGCGCGTTTCCACCGCCCGCTCCTGGAGAATCCGCATGTCCGCATCCACGGCCCGCGCTGCCGGCAAGCGCTATACGTACGAATGGTATGTCGTCGTCATCTGCATGCTCGCGTACGTCTTCTCGTTCGTCGACCGCCAGGTCCTCGTGCTGATGATCGAGCCGATCAAGCGCGACCTGCACCTGTCCGACACGCAGTTCAGCCTGCTGAACGGCTTCGCGTTCTCGCTGTTCTATGCGGTGATGGGGCTGCCCGTCGCCTATCTCGCCGATCGTTACGCGCGCCCGCGCATCATCTCGCTCGGCATCGCGCTGTGGAGCGTCGCGACCGCCGCGTGCGGGCTCAGCCAGCACTTCGTGCAGATGTTCATCGCACGGATGGGCGTGGGTGTGGGCGAAGCCGCGCTGTCGCCCGGCGCGTACTCGATGCTCGCCGACTACTTCCCGAAGGAGAAGCTCGGGCGCGCGATCGCCGTGTATTCGCTCGGCTCGTTCATCGGCGGCGGTGTCGCGTTCCTGATCGGCGGCTACGTGATCGCGCTGCTCAAGCATGCGAGCGCGTTCACGCTGCCGGTGGTCGGGCAGGTGCATGCGTGGCAGGTCACGTTCCTGATCGTCGGGCTGCCGGGGATCCTCGTGGCGCTCCTGTTCGCCGCGACCGTGCGCGACCCGCAGCGCAAGGGGCTCGCGCAGGATCGCTCGGGCGCGGTGCGGCGCGTATCGATGCGCGATTCGCTGCGCTTCGTCCGCACACATCGCGCGACCTTTTCGTGCCACTACCTCGGCTTCTCGTTCTACGCGATGACGCTGTACTGCCTGCTGAGCTGGACGCCCGCGTTCTATATCCGCCGCTTCGGGATGACGGCCGTCGAAGCCGGCTACACGCTCGGCATCGTGCTGCTGGTCGCGAACACGGCCGGCGTGTTCTGCGGCGGGTGGCTCAACGACTGGCTGCTGCGGCGCGGCCGCGAGGATGCGCCGATGCGCGCCGGCGCGACCGGCGCCGCGTGCATGGTGATCCCCGCGACGCTGTTCACGCAGCTCGACTCGCTGCCCGCGTCGCTCGCGATGCTCGTGGTCGCGATGTTCTTCGCGTCGTTCCCGATGCCGACGTCCACCGCCGCGATGCAGACGCTCGCGCCGAACCAGATGCGCGCGCAGATCTCCGCGCTGTTCCTGCTCGTGTCGAACCTGATCGCGCTCGGGATCGGCACGACCGTCGTCGCGCTGTTCACCGACCGCGTGTTCGGCGCGCCGGCGGCGGTCGGTCATTCGATGTCGATCGTCAACGTCGCGGCGGCCACGCTGGCCGCGCTGCTGCTCGCCGCCGGGTGCCGGCACTATCGCCGCAGCCTCGATCGCGAACGCGGCCTGGCGTCCGCCGCCGCGCCGCACACGGCCGAGACGGGCAACGCGATCGCCGCGCGATGAACACCGGGCGAGATCGGGCGCAATCAGGCGCAATCGCGCCGCCCGCCCATCATCCATCCCACTGATTCAGGTATCGCTTTTTAATCGATTTGATTTATGTGATGCCCATCCCTATTCTCGATCGCATGACGGCGCGGTGTCTGCCGCGCCGCGCGCCCTCTACCCCACGGATTGACCCATGCAAGCGAACCGCCACCAAGTCCGGATCGACGCGCTGATCGACGCGGCGCAGGACATCCGCTGTTTCCGGGTGTCGCGCGTCGACGGCCAACCGTTCGACGCGTACGAACCGGGCGCCCATATCGATGTGACCGCGCCGTCAGGCATCACGCGGCAGTACTCGCTGTGCGGCAACCCCGACGAGCGCGGCAGCTACCTGTTCGCGGTGAAGAAGGAAGCGCAGTCGCGCGGCGGCTCGCGTTCGCTGCACGACGATGTGCAAGTCGGCGCCGAGCTGTCGATCGGCGCGCCGCGCAACCTGTTTCGTCTGACGGATGACGCGAGCGAGCACGTGCTGATCGCGGCCGGCATCGGCATCACGCCGCTGCTGTCGATGGCGTATGCGCTGCACCGGCGCGGCGCGCGCTACCGGTTGCACTACTTCGCACGCAGCCGCGAGCATGCGGCCTTCGTCGCGGAGCTGTCGGCCGAGCCGTTCGCGTCGCACGTGACGTTCCACTACGGCGTCGAGCCCACAGCGCTCGCGGTCGAGCTGAACCGCTGCGTCGAATCGGTCGACGCGCATGCACACGTTTATACATGCGGCCCGGGGCCGTTCATGGATGCGGTCGTCGCGGCGGCCGCGACGCGCTTGCCGGAAGATTCGATCCATCTCGAACGCTTCGCGGCGGAACCGGCCGCCGCCGATGCGGGCAATGCCGATGCCGGCGCCGGCCCGGCCGCCGACGGTT
This sequence comes from Burkholderia sp. AU31624, assembly GCF_020420065.1. Lineage (NCBI taxonomy): Bacteria > Pseudomonadati > Pseudomonadota > Betaproteobacteria > Burkholderiales > Burkholderiaceae > Burkholderia > Burkholderia sp. AU31624. Next base: position 436,564 of record NZ_JAIZRT010000002.1, on the reverse strand, counting down.
TCGAAGTGCGCCTGCAGCGCAGTGGGCAATCGGTACGCGTCACGGCCGACACGTCGATCGTCGACGCACTCGCACGCATCGGCATCGAAGTCGACACGTCATGCGGCGAAGGCGTGTGCGGCACCTGCATGGTGCCCGTGATCGACGGCGAGCCCGATCATCGCGACCATTGCCTCAGCAAGGCAGAGCGCGCGAGCAATGCGGTGATCTGCTGCTGCGTGTCGCGTGCGCGCTCCGCGGTGCTCGTGCTCGATCTTTGACGCGCGAGGTCCGGGGCGACGTCCGTCAAGGACGTCGCGCGCGCTCGAACTGCTCGACGCATTCGCCCAGTCACACGCGCATCCAATGCGCTGCCCGCGCTCTCGTGGATCAAACGTCACCGACACGCTCGACGAGCTCGACCAGCAGTGTGAGCATCCACGCGCTGCCCTCGTCCTCACGTGTCACGCGTCACGCGTCGTCGCGCGATCCGACCCGCTCGGCAAGCAACGCGTGCAACCGTGCGTTGCTGGCGTCCTCATCGATCACACGTCATCGAACCGCTCGACAAGCTCGGCCAGCAACGTGCGCATCCACGCATTGCCCTCGTCTTCATGAAAATGCTCGTGCCAGTGCATCGTCACCGGCGCGGGCGGCAGCGTGACGGGCAGCTCGTACAGGCGGAACGCATTGTCGCGGTTCAGGATCTGCGCGAGCCGCTTCGGCAGCGTCGCATACAGATCGGTGACCGACAGCACGCTCGGCAGCGCGACGAAGTGCGGCACTTCGAGCGCGATGTTGCGGCCCACGCCTTGCGCGCGCAACGCATCGTCGAGCGCGTGGTGGCTGTGCTCGACCGATTTCACATTGATGTGCGCGGCGCGCACGAATTGCTCGAGGCTCAGCGCGGCGCCGCTCGGCACCCCGCGCCGGCGGCCCGTCATGCACACGTAGGTTTCCTCGAACAGCGTCTGGTGACGCGTGCGCGGCATCAGCTCCGGCAGGTTGCCGATCGCGAAATCCAGCCGGCTCGCGCGCAGCGCTTCCTCGATCTCCTCCACCGGCAGCGGCTGCACGCTCAGCGTCACGCGCGGCGCGCGCTCGCGCAGCGCCTGGCAGATCGCCGGCAGGTACGCCATCTCGCCCGCATCCGACAACGACAGCCGGAACGTGCGCGTGCTGGTGGCCGGATCGAAGCGCTCCGCGTAGCGCAGCGCCACGCGCACCATGTCGAGCGCCTTGCCGACGATGCCCGCGAGTTCGAGCGCGACCGGGGTCGGCTGCATGCCCGCGCGCGTGCGCACGAACAGCGGATCGTCGAACAGCGTGCGCAGCCGGCCGAGCGAATAGCTGACGGCCGGCTGCGACAGCGCGAGCCGCTCGCCGGCCTTCGTCAGGCTACGCTCCTCGACGATCGCCTGGAACACACGCAACAGGTTCAGATCGAGATGATCGACCGATGTCATGACCGCCTCCATTATTTGCCGTATTTATTGATCGGCCAATTTTAGATCAATTTGACGGATATGTAGTGGGAGACGAGACTGGGTACTCGACACCGCGCACGACGCGCCCCGATTTCGCGACTCTTTCCCCCACACGACGATGAGCGACATTTCCTACCAGACGATCGACACCAGCGCGTTGTATGGCCTCGCGCAACCCGACCGCATCGCGCCCGCGATGTATCACGACCCCGCGCTGTTCGAAGCCGAGCTCGACCGCATCTTCTACCGCACCTGGATCTGGGTCGCCCACGAAAGCGAGCTGCCGAACCCGGGCGACTTCATCACGACGACGATCGGCCGCCAGCCGGTGATCGTCGTGCGCGACAAGACCGGCGAGATCAACGTGCTGCAGAACCGCTGCCGCCATCGCGGCGCGACCGTGTGCGAATCGCACAAGGGCAACGCGAAGGGCTTCACGTGCCCGTATCACAGCTGGTCGTACGCGCTCGACGGCACGCTGCGCGCGCTGCCGTACGGCGACGGCTACGAAGGCGTGTGCGAGAAAGGCGACCTGCCGCTCGTGAAGCTGCGCGTCGGCGTGTACCAGGGGCTGATCTTCGCGAGCTTCAACGACGCGATCGAACCGCTCGAGGATTTCCTGGGCGGCGCGAAGCCGTGGATCGACCTGTTCATGAAACAGGGCGCCGGCTACCCGATCAAGGCGAACGGCGAGCACAAGTTCAAGTTCAAGGGCAACTGGAAGATCCAGCTCGAGAACACGACCGACCTCTATCACTTCCCGGTCGTGCACAAGTCGTGGATGAAGTCGATCGACGACGAGACGGCCGCCGCGATCACGAGCTTCATGACGAGCGAGGACGCGTTCTGCCGCGGGCTCGGCAACGGCCACAGCCTCGCGGTGCTGATGCCCGAGCTGATCGACCTCGACGAAGACGACGGCACGCCGCTGCCCGAGCGCTTCGCGCCGCTCGCGGCCAAGCTCGCCGAGCGCCACACGCCGGAGGAAGTGCGCCGCATCGTGCGCTCGCTGATGGGCGTCGGCTTCAACCTGAACCTGTTCCCGAACCTCGCGCTGTCGATGGCGTTCTTCCGCGTGCTGCGGCCGATCTCCGCGAACGAAACCGAGATCCGCCACGTCGCGCTCGCGATGGACGGCGGCCCCGACGAAGCGAATCGCGAGCGGCTGCGCATTCACGAACACTTCCAGGGCCCGTTCGGTTTCGGCAGCCCCGACGACGCGGAAGCGTGGGAGCGTGTACAACGCGGCGCGCATGCGGGCCCCGACGTGCCGATCCTCGTGAATCGCGGGCTGAACCGCGAGACGACTGCCGCGAACGGCGAAAAGACCGCGCATGCAACCGACGAGACCGGCATGCGCGAGGCCTACCAGCAATGGCGCAAGATGATGGAGCAACAATGATGGACGACCGCAACGCCCTCTTTTCCGAGCAGACCTTCGCCCGCGCGGTCGAATTCGTGTGGCGCGAAGCCGAGATGCTCGACCGCCGCGACTATCGCGCGTGGCTCGACCTATGGCAGCCGGCCGGCCACTACGTGGTGCCGATCGATCCCGACACGACCGACTTCGCCGCGACGCTGAACTACGTGTTCGACGACCACGACATGCGCGAGAAGCGCGTGCAGCGGATGGTGTCCGGCTATTCGGCGTCGGCCACCGACGCGGCGCGCACGGTGCGGACCGTGTCGCGCTTCACGCTGGAAAGCGGCAGCGCCGACACCGTCGAGCTGAAATCGGCGCAGGTCGTCGTCGCGTACAAGCGCGGGGTCGCGACGCTGTTCGCGGCCGATGTCACCCACAAGCTTCACGTCGATGCGGAAGGCGAGATGCGGATCGCCGAGAAGGTCGTGCGCCTGATCGATTCGACCGAAGCGCTCAGCGCGATCGGCTTCCTGCTGTAAACGGCCGCCGGTTCGCCATCGCCAACGCAACGGTGAGCCGGCCACCTTCACCTTCAAGCGGCCACCGGTTCGCCTTCGCCAACGCAACGGTGAGCCGGTCACCTTCACCTTTCCCGACGACCATGCCCACACTCGAAGTTTTCCTGCCGGCCGGCCATGACGACGCCCGCAAGGCCGAACTGATCGCACGGCTGACCGGTGCGACCGTCGATTCGATCGGCGCACCGATCGAATCGGTGCGCGTGCTGCTGACCGAATTGCCCGCGACGCACATCGGCCTCGGCGGCCGCACTGCCGCCGACGGCGCGCCGCCGTCGCTGCCCGTGATCGTCGCGATCCTGATCGCCGGCCGCACCGACGAACAGAAGCGCGCGCTGATCGCCGCGCTGTCGGAGACGAGCGCCAGCGTGCTCGATGCGCCGCTGCAGGCCACCCGCGTGATGATCAAGGACATCCCGAACACCGATTTCGGCATCGGCGGGCAAACCGCACGGGCGCTCGGGCGCTGATCATGCGCTGCGCGCGTGCCTGCCCGCTCATGCACCGCGGCCGCCGGGCGGCCGCGGCATCAAGCATTCCCCGGCGACGATGCGTCCGCCCGAGCCTTCGTCCCGGCGAGCGGCAGCGTCACGCGGCAATCGAGCCCGCCGCCATCGGCCGGGCTGGCAGCGATCCGGCCACCGTGGCGCGTCACGATGCTCTTGCACAGCGACAGCCCGATTCCGTTCCCCCCGGCCTTCGACGACGAGAAGCCGTCGAACAGCCGGTCGTGAGCGTCCGCCGCGACACCCGGGCCGTTGTCGATCGCGCGCAGCACTGCATGCCCGCCGACGCTCGCCGTGCCGAGCGTCAACGTGCGCGGCACACGCTCGCAACCGGCGAACGCCTCGATCGCGTTGAACGCGAGATTCAGGATCACCTGCCCGATCAGCACGCGCTCGCAGCGGATCGGCAGCGGCGCGTCGGCCTGCACGATCGTGACCGTCACGCCGGCCTCCTTCGCGCGCAGCTCGATGAAATACGCGACGTCCGCAAGAATGTCGCGCAGGTCGGCGAGCGCGACGACCGGCTCGCGCTTCACGATGAACTCGCGCACGCTCTTGATGATCAGCGCCGCATGCTCGGCCTGCCGGTCGGCGCTGCGCAGCCCCCAGATCGCGTCGTCGATCGCGCCGCGCGCGTTCAGCCGCTGCACCGCGCCTTCGATGAAATTGCGCACGGCCGCGAGCGGCTGGCTCAGCTCGTGCGCGATCACGCTCGCCATTTCGCCCATCGCGTTGTAACGGCCCGCGTGTTCGAGCATGCGCGCTTCCGCGCGGCGGGCGTCCTCGATCGCGACTTCGTCGCTCACGTCGCGGAACTGCACGAGCAGCCCGACGAGATCGTCCTCGATCTCGACCTGCCGGCACAGGATGCGCAGCCAGCACGACGAGCCGTCGCGCCGCACGATCCGGTAGCGCTGCGGCGCGGATGGATACGCGGACGGCGCATCGCGCAGCTGCGCGACGAGCCGGTCGCGGTCGGCCTCGGAGCAGTAGTCGAGCACCTCGCCGAGCGCTTCGTCGGGTGCGAGCCCGAGCACGCGGCGGCCCGACTCGCTGATGAACTGCACGCCGCCGTGCGGCGTGACGACCGCGATGCCTTCGTCGAGGTCCTGCATGAATTCGCGCAGCCGCGCCTCGTAGCGGCGCAACTGCTGGCGCACCGCCTCTTCCGCGCTGATGTCGCGGAACTGCACCATCACGACGTCGCGCCCGCGCAGCGGCACGTAGGTGGCGGTCGCCTCGGACAGCATGTCGACGCCCGTGCGCGACCGATAGCACCACTCGTACACCTGCGGCCCGTCGACGAGCGCGCGATCCCACGCGCTCACGGCGATCTCGCGCTGGTATTTCGGCTCGGGACGCGTCATGTCCGGCGCCTTCAGCGGCAGCAGCTCCTCGACGGAAAAACCGAGCGCGATGCACGCGGCGCGGTTCGCCCACACGATCGCCTTGGTGTGCGCGTCGTGCAGCAGCACGCAAGTCGTCAGCGCGTCGAGCAGCCGGTGGAAATCGTCTTCGTCGGGGAAACTCATGATCGGCTTCGGATGAGGTCGCGCGGCATCGTGCGACCGGAAACCCAACATAGCACCGGCGCGCGCCGCCCGCATCTGAAGATTTCTTTAGTGCGGCACGGAACGTCACCAGTCGCACGGCCCAACGCACCAATTGCTGCGTGTTTTCGGCGTTTCTAGACTGGTTGCATCGTCGTGACCACCCCGCATTCGAACCCCCAGCCGCCCCAGGAGACAGCCATGCCCCACGCCGCCCTTGCCCTCGACACCGCACCGGGCGCTCCCCACGCGGCCAGCGAACCGGCCGCCCGGCTGTCGCCGCTCGACGCCGTGATCGAGACCGTCGCCGCGCGCCGCGAAGAATTCGACCGCCTGTCGCACGTGCCGCGCGACGTGATCGCGCTGTTCAAGCAGGCCGGCATCTATCGCGCGGGCACGCCGCGCCGGTTCGGCGGCGATGCGCTCGCGCCGACCGCGTTCCTCGACATGATCGAGCGGATCGCGACCGCCGACGGCTCGGCCGCATGGGTCGCGAGCTTCGGCTCCGCGAACGTGTATCTCGCCGCGCTGCCGCTCGACACCCAGGCCGAGCTGTATGCGAGCGGCCCCGACCAGGTGTTCGCGGGCGGCCTGTTTCCGGTGCAGCCGGCCCAGCCCGCGCCGGGTGGCTGGCGCGTGAACGGCACGTGGAAGTTCGCGAGCGGCTGCAAGGGAGCCGACTGGCTCGGCGTCGGCATCGCCGTGCCGGGCGCACAGGACGCCGCGCCGAACAAGCCGCGCACGGCCGTGTTCCGCGCGGCCGACGTCGAGATCGTCGAGAACTGGAGCGTGGTCGGCATGCAGGGCACCGGCAGCCACGACCTGCGCGTGGACGACCGCTTCGTGCCTGAAGCGTGGACCTTCGTGCGCGGCGGCGAGCCGACCGTCGACGAGCCGCTGTACCGCTATCCGACCGTCGCGTATGCGGCGCAGGTGCTCGCCGTCGTGAACCTCGGCCTCGCACGCGCAGCGCTCGACGTCGTGAACCGCATGTCGGGGGGCCGGCAGACGACGACCGGCGCACCGCGCCTCGCCGATCGTGCGTATTACCGCATCGAACTCGCGAAGGCCGAAGCGCAACTGCGCTCGGCGCGCGCGTTCTTCTACGACGCGACCGACGGCGTGTGGCAATCGATCCTCGCCGGCGACCCGGTGACGCCCGACCAGGTCAGCCTGCTGCGGCTCGCGGCCACGCAGATCGCACGCGAAGGCGCGAGCGTCGTCGAACGCGCGTACCGGCTCGGCGGCACGGCGGCGATCTATCGCACGCACCCGCTGCAGCGGCTGCTGCGCGACGCGATGGTCGTCACGCAGCACGCGTTTCTCGGCGAAGGCAACTTCGACGGCGCCGGCGCGGTGTTCACCGGCGTCACGCCGTTCCCGGGCTATCTGTAACCTGCATCGACCGAATTGCTTTTGAACGCGCATGAAGCCGAAGCGCCGTCGCCGGCCGGTTCATGCGCCCCACCGATTCCTCTGGAGAACCTGATATGTCCGATTCGAATCCGCTGCCGCTGCGCGTCCTGTTCTGCTGCGGCGTGTCGCAAAACTTCTTCGACCTGCCGCGCGAGAAAATCGGCGAAGTATGGCAGGCGTACGGCGCGATGCTCGCTGCCGTCGAAGCGATGCCCGGCGTGCGTGTGCTCGGCGTGATGGATGACGACCGCCTCGTGGTCGGCCAGGCCGACGGCGCGCCGTGGACCTTCTACATCATGGCCGACGTCGCCGACTTCGACACGACGGTCGCCGTATGCAACCTGTATCGCACGACGCCGGTCGGCGAATACAACCTGTGGCGCTACGGCAAGATCGAGGCGCGCGTCGGCCGTGCGCTGACGGTGCCGCCGGCCGCGAAGCCCGCGGCGTGAGGCGCGCGATGACCGACCTGACTCCCGGCCTGATCGATGCGCTCGCACAGCGCCTGGCGGCGCTCGACGCCGAGCGCGCGGTGCGCGCGACGATCACGCGCTACATGGCGCTGTGCGACGTGCCCGAGGATGCCGGCGACGGCCCGTCGCTCGCCGGGCTGTTCACGCCCGACGCCGTGTGGGAAGGCATCGGCCCGCAGTATGCGCAAAAGTTCGGCCGCCTCGAAGGCACCGCCGCGATCGTCGCGATGCTGGGCCGCTACCTGCCGCCCGATCCGCACTTCTCGGCGAACCTGCACTTCCTGACGTCGGAGTCGATCGAGATCGGCGCCGGCAACACGCGCGCGCGTGGCCGCTGGATCATGCTGCAGGCGTCGCGCTACGCGGACGGCGCGGCCGAGTTGATCGCCGCGCGGCTGACCGTCGATTTCGCGCCGGCCGCTAACGGTTCTGCGTGGCTGATCCGCCATTTCCGCACCGAACGCGTGCTCGACGGCCCCTGGCCGCTCGCCGCGCCACGGCCCTGATTGCTGCTCCTTTCCACCGCTTGCTCACGATACCGACCATGACAGGCTTCATCGACACCTTCACGCTCGGCGGCCCCGGCCCCACGATCGCGATCAAGGACACGATCGACATCGCAGGCTATCCGACCCGCGCGGCGAGCCGTGCGCTCGCCGACGCACCGCCGGCCACGCAACACGCGGACGTCGTCCGCCTGCTGCTCGACGCGGGCTGGCAAATTGCCGGCAAGGCGAACATGCACGAGCTCGCATTCGGCATGACCGGCATCAACGACTACACGGGCACGCCCGTCAATCCGCAGGACGCGACGCGCATTCCGGGCGGCTCGTCGAGCGGTTCCGCTTCGCTCGTCGGGCTCGGTACGGTCGAAGCGGCGCTTGGCACCGACACGGGCGGCTCGATTCGCGGGCCGGCGGCCTGCTGCGGCGTGGCCGGGCTGAAGCCGACGTTCGGCCGCGTGTCGCGGCGCGGCGTCGCGCCAGCCGACACCACGCTCGATTGCGTCGGGCCGTTCGCACGCGACATCCGCACGCTGGTTGCGGTGATGGCCGCGATCGCGCCGGGCTTCGATCGTGCGCAAGCCGCGGCCTCCGTGGCAGGCTGCACGGTCGCGCACATCACGGTCGACGCCGACCCGGCCATCGCCGCCGCGCTCGACGCGGCCATACGCGCGTCGGGCCTGCACGCGCACGCGGCCGTGCTCGACGACATGGCGGCGTCGTTCGTCGCCGGGCTCACCGTGATCAACGCGGAAACGTCGCGTGCGTTCGGCCATCTCGTCGAAACCGGCAAGCTTGGCGCCGATCTCGATGCCCGATTGCGTGCGGCCGCAACGACCACGCCCGCGGCATTGCAAGAGGCCGAAGCCGGACGTGCACGCTTCATCGCACAGGTCGACGCCGCGCTCGAACACGCGGACGTGCTCGTGCTGCCGACGCTGCCCGCGCTGCCGATCACGCTGCAGCAGGCGCGCGATGGCGTATCGGTGATCGCGATGTCGTCGCTGATCCGGCCGTTCAACCTGAGCGGCCATCCGGCACTCAGCCTGCCGCTGCCGCTCGCCGGTTCGCCGCTGAAGGCCGGCCTGCAGATCGTCGGGCGCAAGGGTGCGGACGAACACGTCTGCGCGATTGCGGCACACTTCGAAACGGCACTCGCCGCATGAACCACGATGCGGGCGCGACATCGACCGATGCGCGCTCGCGAACCACGGAATCACACACCATGTCAGACCGAGTCGTCCTCGTCACCGGCGCCGCACGCGGGCTCGGCGCCGTCATCGCCGAACGTTTTCATGCGGCCGGCTACCGCGTCGCGCTGGCCGATATCGCCGCCGACGCCATCCAGGCGCACGCACGCGAACTCGACCCGAGCGGCGAACGCGCGATCGCGCTGCCGCTCGACGTCACGTCGAAACGCGATTTCGAAGCCGCGCGCGATGCCCTCGTCGCGCGCTGGGGCACGATCGACGTGCTCGTGAACAACGCGGGCGCCTCGAAGGTCGTGCCCGCGATGGAGATCACGGCCGAGCAGTTCGACCAGGTGATCGACGTGAACCTGCGCAGCGTGCTGTTCGGCTGCCAGGTGTTCGGCCAGTACTTCGCGGCGCGCGGCGCAGGTCGAATCGTCAACATCGCGTCGCTCGCCGGGCAGAACGGCGGCTCGGCGACCGGCGCGCACTACGCGGCCGCGAAGGGCGGCACGCTGACGCTGACCAAGGTGTTCGCGCGCGATCTCGCCGCGCAGGGCGTGACCGTCAACGCGATCTCGCCCGGCCCGCTCGATTTGCCGATCGTGTATGAAAGCGTCGCACCGGAGAAGCTGCGCCAGGTGCTCGCGAGCCTGCCGGGCGGCAAGCTCGGCTCGGCCGGGTTCGTGGCGGACGCCGCCGTGCTGCTCGCGTCGGGCGACGCGCATTTCGCGAACGGTGCGTGCTGGGACATCAACGGCGGGTTGTACATGCGCTGAGCGTCGCGCGTCGAGCGCTGCGTGCAGCGCTTCGCCGAACCCCGGCAAGGCCCTATCGCGACGCTTCCCCGTCGTCGCCCCACACGACCATCACATCGCGCACGAGCGCGGCGATCGACGTCGCGCCGAGCTTCTCCTTGATGCTCGCGCGATGCACGTCGACGGTCTTCACGCTGATCGACAGGTCCGACGCGATCTGCTTGCTGCCCTTGCCGTCCACCACGCCGCGCAGCACTTCCTTCTCGCGCGCGGTCAGCGCATCGAGCCGCTGGCGCAGCTCGCGGTGACGCTGGCTCACCGCATGCCGCTGCTGCGCGAGCCGCAGCGCGCGTTGCACGCGCTCGAGCATCTGCTGCGAGTTATACGGTTTCTCGACGAAATCGATCGCGCCGTTCTGCAGCGCGCGCACGGACATCGGGATATCGCCGTGCCCGCTGACGAAGATCACCGGCAGCGTCGCGCCGCGCGCGTTCAGTTCCGCCTGCACGTCGAAGCCGCTTTTCTCCGGCATCCGCACGTCGAGCACCAGGCACGCAGGGAGGTTCACGTCGAAGCGCGCGAGAAAATCGGTGGCGTTCGCGAATCCTTCGGACGCGATGCCGACCGATTCGAGCAGCCACGCGAGCGACGTCCGCATGCCGTTGTCGTCGTCGACGATGTATACGATCGGTGCGGGTGACGTCATCGCGGGTGTCTCACTGAATATCGGTATCGGTATCGCACGCGCCGCATACGGGGCCGGTTCCGGCGCGTCGCGCGCGTCGTTCGCTGGGGGTGTGCGGCACATCATAACGAGCCGAAAACCCGCTGAAAACCCTTTCACGCGCCGTATGAACGTGCAATCGCGCTTTTTTTCGCGCGGTGCGCCGCGCATCTAGGTAGAACCTTTAGACGCGTTGGCGAGAACGCCATCTCCATCGTCAATCGTGCGAATGGTCGCCGGCATTTTCGCGTCGTACGCTTGGGTCATCGTCGGTGATCCGGCGCTGCACCGGCAGCGCCAAGCGATCGCCGCTTTCGTCCAACCAGGAGCGCCCATGTCTTCCACGACCGATATCCAGCGACCGGCACGCATCGAGCCGAGCGACGCGCAGAAGGCCTTCCGGCAAGCGATGGCCCACCTCGGCGCGGCCGTCAACGTGATCACCACCGCGGGGCCGCACGGCCGCTGCGGGATCACCGCGAGCGCCGTGTGCTCCGTCACCGACACGCCGCCGACGCTGCTCGTGTGCCTCAACCGGTCGAGCGCGATGCGGGCGACGTTCGAACGCAACCGCCACGTCTGCATCAACGTGCTGCCGGCCGAACACGAGCAACTCGCGCGGCATTTCGCAGGGCTCACCGACCTGCCGATGGCGCGACGCTTCGACCTGCCCGTGTGGGATCGCGGCGAGCAGGACGTGCCCGTGCTGCGCGACGCGCTCGCGAGCCTGCAGGGCACGATCGCCGACATGAAGGAAGTCGGCTCGCATTCGGTGATGTTCATCGAGGCGACGTCGATCCGCGTGCGCGACGACGGCGACAGCCTGATCTACTTCAGCCGTGCGTTTCATCGCGTGTCGCGCACGGCGTGCGTGCGGTGAATGGCGTGTTTAGAGCGTGATTACGCGGCGGCCCGCAACGCGCGCTGCCCGGCCGCGAGCGCGGCGCCCGCGAACAGCGTCAGCGCCGAATACACGAGCCCGCGTGCGAGCCCGGCACTATCCGACACCCAGCCGATCGCGACCGGCCCGGCGATCTGCCCGAACGCGAAGACCGTCGTGAACGCGCTGATCCCCTTCGCCCAGCCGTCCGGCGGCAGGTTGTGGCGTACGAAAGCCGTCGTCGATGCGACGGCCGACAGGAACGTCGCGCCGAACAGCACGCCCGACGCGAACGCGGCCGCCGGATGCACGAACATCGCCGGCATCAGCGTCGCGATGCCGAGCAGCGCGTTGAGCACGGCGAGCGCCTGGCCGCCGCGCATCCGGTCGAGCAGCCCCGACCACAGCCGCGCCGACACGACGGTCGCGACGCCGAGCATCACGTAGAACGCGGCAACCACCGTGCCGCTCATCCCCGCGCCGCGCAGCAGCGCGACGATGAACGTCATGTAGCCGATGTAGCCGACGCCGAACAGGCCGTAGCCGGCGAGCGCGAGCGCGAAGCGCGCGGGGCTCGCGGTCGCGACCAGCGCCGCACCGCCGCGCGGCGCAGTCGGTGCCGCGTGCATGCGCTCGATGCGACGCGCGGCCGACACGGCCACGGCCGAGAACAGCACGCACGCGAACGCGAGCGCGAACCACGCGGGCTGCCAGCCATGGTCGCCGTGTGAGAGCGTCGCCGGCACGAGCAGTGACGATGCGACGACGCCCCATCCCGTGCCGCCGTAGTAGAGCCCGAGCAGCAAGCCCGCATCGCGTGGCGATGCCGATGCGAGCCGCGCGGCCAGCACGCCGCCGCTGATGAAGATCAGCGCGCTGCCGACGCCGGTCGCGAGCCGCTGCACGAGCAGCGCATGCATGCCGGACGTGAGCCCGCACGCGGCCATCAGCAACGCGGTCAACACGCATCCGGTCGCCAGCAGCGAGCCGGCTCTCCAGCGCCGCGACAGCAACGGAAACGCGAGCGCTCCGACCAGATAGCCGGCCGCGTTCGCCGTGTTCAGCGCGCCGGCCTGCGCGAACGTCCAGCCGAGATCGGCCTTCATCGGCGGCAGCAGCAGCGCATACGAAAAGCGCGCGAGGCCGAGCGCAATCGCGCTGCCGAACGACAGGCAGATCGCGAGCCGCCACGCGGCGATGCGATCGGGGTCACGTTCCGGGAAGGGGCTGGTCGCGCCGGTGTCCGGCCGCGACGGGCCGGCCTGCTCCGGTTGCGGCGCTGCGCGCATCGCATGTCTCCTTGGTCGTTCGAAGCCGCGGCCAGTCGTGACGGCGGAACCGGTGTTCCGCACGGGGCAATCCCAACTGTCGAGGCTTCCGATTCTGTCGACCGATCATACTTGAGCCGTCGCGGGCCGGCATGCGTTGTCGACAGGAGCCCGGCCGCGGCAGCCGGCTCGTCCATGCATCGCCCGCCGCAAGCCATCGCGAGAGCACGTCGGCCGCTTGCCCGCGCTACCCCCGCAATCCCGCCATGAAAGCCGTGAACAACGCGCGTCCCTCGGGCCATTCCGCCAATCCCGCTTCCGTATTCAGATGGCCGCGCGGGCCGAGCAGCAACGGCGTCGCGCCGCGCGCTTGCGCCCATGCAATGCCGCGCCCGGCCGGGTCGTACCCGTCATCCGAACTGGCGATCGCCAGCACCGGCAAGCCGCCGAAATCGCCCGCCGGCACATCCGCGAACGCACGGGCGGCAACCGGAAAACGCGGGCCGCCCGGATCGGGCACCGCCACGAGCCACGCAGCGCGCACGACGCGCGTCGACGCCGCCCGCCAGTGCGCGAACAGCAGGCACCCCAGCGAATGACAGATCACCACCGGCGGCGTCGCGGCTTGCGCAACGGCTTCATCGAGCGCCGCCATCCAGTCGCGCAGGTCGGGCGCATCCCATGACGCAGGCGCGATGCGCACCACGCCCGGCAGCGCGGCCTCCCAGTGGCTCTGCCAATGATCCGGTCCCGAGTTACCGATCCCCGGCACGATCACGATCGTCTGGTCCATCTCCGTCTCCATGAATGAGTGAGCTCAGAGTCTGGCTTGCCGGAAACCGGCCGGGAATGGCAAATCATCGGATATTGAGACAATATGCCGATGAATTAACGGAGCGGGAAAGCGGACATGTCGAACGGAGAGCTCGATCGCCTGGATCTGTCGATCCTCGAGGCGCTTCAGGAAAATGCACGGATGCCGCTGTCGGAAGTGGGGCGCCGCATCGGCCTGTCGCAGCCGGCTACGTCGGAGCGCGTCAAGCGGCTGGAAGAGCGCGGCATCATCGCGGGCTACGGCGCGCGGATCGACCCGGCCGCGCTGGGGCTGGGGATGATGGCCATCATCCGGTTGAAGACCACGCACGAACACATCAAGCCTGCGCTGCGCGCGTTCGCGGAAATGCCGCACGTCATCGAGGTCCACCGGATGACCGGCGAGGATTGCTTCCTGCTGAAGGTCCTGGTGCCGACACCGGGGCAACTGGAAACCATCATCGATGCGATCGCCCGCTTCGGCGCGGTCACGACGTCGCTGGTGCTGCGATCCGAGCCGGCCAAGCCGCTCGGCAAGGCGCTGCTCGGTTGACGCGCATCGGGCCGCTGATGCGCTACCGATGAGCGGCGACGCGTTCGCGCGCAGGCAGGGTTGCCGCGAACGCCATCGATCACGACGGTCGCGGCGATCGAATTTCCGATGAAAAATCGCCGAATGCAATGCAACGCCTGGAATTCCGGTCATTGAAAAAATGACATCGAATCCGCCATTCGCTTTATCCGTGCTTTACGTCATGCGCCCCGCCAATCCCCCGTGTTTAGCACGCTTCGGCTAAAAACCTTGCAACGCATTGCATTCGCAAATTCGTCAGACTAATATCAACGCCACTCGCCGCGCATTCACGAAATGCGTGATGAGGAGTGGCAACTTTTTAGCCGCGCTTTCATGTTGAATCACTCATGTTCACCACAGGAGAATTGACATGCAGGACACCCAGCAGATCGAATTGCTTGACTGGATGCAGGAAGACACGCACCCCGAGGCCGTCGACATGATGGTCGAGGACGCCGTGGTGCCGTTCGGCACCGCGCTCTGGCCGGTCTGAGCGGGCCACCCGTTCTCGCGGAAGGGCTGTGGCCCTTCCGCCGCTTCCGGAGACACGCATGCTGAACCTGCATCGCGCGCTGGGCTTCCACCCCGCGCTGCGCGACAAGCTCGCGCGCGGCGAGTCGGGAAAACTGCTGGTCGGCCATGACACCCGCAACCGCGACATCGCATTGCGCGCGTTTTCCGCCCTGCCCGATTCGCTCGACGCGACCACCCTCTGCCTCGAAAGCACCCCACCCGCCGATATCGCCGCCGCGCTCGATCGCGCCGATCTGTTCGTGCTGCTGTACGACTCGTCGTGCCTGCCGACGCCGTCGCCGAGCGGGCCGCCGTTCCTCGCCGCGATCCGCCCCGCGATCGTCGAGCACTGGAGCAAGTCGGTGCTGTTCAAGGATTACGGCCCGCATCTCGACGAGGCATTCGCCGAATCGCTCGACGACATCGCGGCGCGCAACGGCCGGCTGATCGACGCGGCCGCACACGCGTCGCGGATCCGCTTCATCGACGAATCCGGCAACACGCTGACGGGCTCGCTCGCGCCGGACCAGAAATGGACGAGCGTGGACGGCATGGGCAACCTCGACGTCGTGCCCGGCGAGATCGCGACGCACGTCACCGACCTCAACGGCTCGGTCGTCTTCAGCGGCACGTTTCTCGGCACGGTGCCGTTCGCGATCAAGTACAAGGTGGCCGAGCAGCTCGCCACGCTGCAGGTCGAGAACAGTACGGTCGTCGGGTTCGACACGGACAACGAAGGTTTCCGGCGCGACTTCTCGACCTATCTCGACCGGCATCCGAATCACCGGCGGATCGAGGAATTCGGCATCGGCACGAACCTCGGGATTCGCGGGCTGTACGGCCGCAACGCGGGGTTCGAGGAACGCCATCCGGGCCTGCATCTCGGGCTCGGCGGCGGCGAAAACGGCAGCCACCATCTCGACCTGATCTTCGCGCGCGGCACGCTCGCGCTCGACGACCGGATCGTGTTCGACGGCGCGTTCGCCGTCTGACGAAGCAGCTGCGTGCTCAGGCTTCGGCGGCCGCCGTGTCGCCGAGCCACTTGAACATCACGAGGCTGTCGACGAAGCCGAGCCGCGCGTGACGGTACGCACGCGGCAACCGGCCGACGATTTCAAATCCCAGCTTCTGCCACAGCGCCACCGCCACTTCGTTGGTCGACACCACCGAGTTGAACTGCATCGCGAGGAAACCGCGCTCGCGTGCGACATGCTGCGAATGCTCGCACATCAGGCGCGCGACGCCGCGGCCGCGCGCGGCCTCGCTCACCATGTAGCCGCAGTTGCTCACGTGATCGCCGGGGCCGCCCGCGTTCGCCTTCAGGTAGTACGAGCCCAGGACCACGCCGTCCTCTTCGGCGATCCACGTGCACAGCGGCGCATCGAGCCACAGTGCGCGCGCCGCTTCCTGTGTCGGCGCCGCATCGAATGCATAGGTTTCCTGAGCGGCGACGATCGCGCGATAGGTCGGCCAGAAGCGCGGGAAATCGTCGTCGGTCATCGGGCGAATCGTGATCATGCGAAGTCTCTCGTGATGGGAATGTCGGCAGGCATGCCGGCGATCGTACCGTGATTCAGGAACGGCTGCCGTCCCGTTGCGCCGCGCTGCGATACGCGCCCGGCGGCACGCCGTACCAGCGCTTGAACGCCTGCGAGAAACTCGACAGGTCGCTGAAACCGAGCCGCTCGGCCACTTCCGCGAGCGACAGGCGCGCGTCGCCGAGCAGCGCCTCGGCCATCGCGCCACGCGCCTGCGCAAGCAGGGCGCGGAACGTCGTGCCCTCCTCCTGCAGTCGGCGCTTGAGCGTGCGCGGGCTCGTGTTCATCAGCCGCGCCATGTCCTCGAGCGAGAACGGCGCGGGGCCGGGCGTCGCGCTCAGGTACTGGCGCACCATCTCGGACGTGCCCACGCGCGCACGCCGCGCTTCGAGCAGTTGGCCGCACATCTGCTCGCACATCGACACCGTCAGCGGATTCGCGTGCGGCAGCAGCCGGTCGAGAAACGCGCGGTCGAAAGCAAGGCGGTTCGCGCGCGCCGAGAACGCGGGTTCGACGCCGGCGATGCGCGGCACCGGCAGGGTCGGCGTGCGCGCCGCCTGCACCGTGAAGTGCGACAACGCGAACGTGTCGTCGCCGATTTCCTGCAGCAGCACGGCCGCGGCCGTCATGTCGCGCTCGACCAGGAACCGGCTCAGCGTGCCATCGAGTTCCGGCGCGCCGAAATTGAGCACGCACGTGCCGCCTTCCTCGCGGTACGTGATCACCGTGAACGCATAGGTGAGCGGCAGGAAGCGCAGCGCCAGCGCGAGCGCGTCGCGTGCGGTCGCGCTCGCGATCAGCCCGTAGCCCCACACGCCGTAGGCGGAGAAGTGATAGCGCTGGCCGACCTCGAACCCGAGGCCCGGCGCGCGCCCGAGCGCGCGCAGCAGGTTGCCGGTCAGCCGCAGTTCCTGCGCGGCCGTCACCTCGACCTTCGGATCGTCGAGCTGTGCGTTGGCGAGCCCGGTGCCGGCCAGCAGCGTCGTGTGCGGCACGCCGCGTTCGTCGCCGAAATCGACCAGCAGCCGGGCGCTGGCCGGACTCCGGGTGAAATCCCAGAAGCTCATGCGGAGAAACCCTCGAAGCGCCGATTTGGCCCAAATACTAAAACAATTGTCCCGAAGCAGCATTGGTGTTTTCCCATGCGGCCAGCACCATCGGCGTCAACCAGTCGTCATCCGAACGACGCCATCGCCCTCCGGAGGAGACACCATGCGACCGAGTCGCCCGACCGATCCCGCAGCCCGCTTCGCATGCCGGCGCGACGCTTTCGTCGCGTTCCTCGCGTTCGCCGCGTTTGGCCGCGACCCCGCCCCGCCGCTCGCGCCCCGCCTGCCGCACGCCGGCCGCCCGTGCACGCAGCCGCGCCCCGCTTGATCCATCGACCCTCGGAGGACCAATCCATGAGCAAGACTTTCGACTACATCGTCGTGGGCGGCGGTTCGGGCGGCAGCGTCGTCGCCGGGCGGCTGACCGAGGACCCGGCCGTGACCGTCTGCGTGCTCGAGGCCGGCGGCCGCGGCGACGGCACGCTCGTCAACGTGCCGACCGGCGCGGTCGCGATGATGCCGACCCGCATCAACAACTGGGCCTTCGACACGGTGCCGCAGCCGGGCCTCGGCGGGCGCATCGGCTACCAGCCGCGCGGCAAGGTGCTGGGCGGTTCGTCGGCCATCAACGCGATGGTCTATATCCGCGGCCATCGCGTCGACTACGACGGCTGGGCCGCGCTCGGCAACGAAGGCTGGAGCTACGACGACGTGCTGCCGTACTTCCGCCTGAGCGAGCACAACGAGCGCTTCGACGATGCGTGGCACGGCCGCGACGGCCCGCTGTGGGTGAGCGACCTGCGCACCGGCAACCCGTTCCATGCGCGCTACCTGGAAGCCGCGCGGCAGGCAGGACTGCCGCTCACCGACGATTTCAACGGCGCGCAGCAGGAAGGCATCGGCCTCTACCAGGTCACGCAGAAGCACGGCGAACGGTGGAGCGCCGCGCGCGCATACCTGCTGCCGCACATCGGCCGCCGCGACAACCTGACGGTCGAGACGCACGCGCAGGTGCTGCGCGTCCTGTTCGACGGCACGCGCGCGATCGGCGTCGAGGTGCGGCAGCGGGGCGAGGTCCGCACGCTGCGCGCGCGGCGTGAAGTCGTGCTCGCGGCCGGCGCGCTGCAAACGCCGCAGTTGCTGATGCTGTCGGGCGTCGGCCCGGGCCGCGAACTCCAGCAACAGGGCATCGCCGTGCACGCCGACCTGCCCGGCGTCGGCCGCAACCTGCAGGATCATCCGGATTTCATCTTCGGCTACCGCACGCGCAGCGTCGACACGATGGGCGTGTCCGTGGGCGGCGGCCTGCGCATGCTGCGCGAGCTGGCGCGTTTTCGCCGTGAACGGCGCGGGATGCTGACGTCGAATTTCGCGGAAGGCGGCGGCTTCCTGAAGACGCGCGCCGAGCTCGACGCGCCGGACATCCAGCTGCACTTCGTCGTCGCGCTCGTCGACGATCATGCGCGCAAGCTGCACGCCGGCCACGGGCTGTCGTGCCACGTATGCCTGCTGCGGCCGCGCAGCCGCGGCTCGGTCACGCTGAACAGTGCCGATCCGCTCGCGGCGCCGCGCATCGATCCCGCGTTCTTCGACGATCCGCGCGACCTCGACGACATGGTCGCGGGCTTCCGCCTCACACGACGGCTGATGGAAGCGCCGGCACTCGCCGGCTGGACCACGCGCGACCTGTTCACCGCGAACGCCGACACCGACGATGACATCCGCGACGTGCTGCGGCGGCGCACCGACACCGTGTATCACCCGGTCGGCACGTGCCGGATGGGGCACGACGCGCTCGCCGTCGTCGATCCGCAACTGCGCGTGCGCGGCCTGCAGGGGCTGCGCATCGTCGATGCGTCGGTGATGCCGACACTCATCGGCGGCAATACCAACGCACCGACGATCATGATCGCCGAGAAGGCCGTCGACCTGATGCGGGGCGTGTGCCGCACATCCGCACAACCGCAACGCGAAACCGTCAGGATGACGACGGATCTCGACACAGTTCCTGCCGCGAGTGCCGCGCACGATGCCATCCAGCCCGAGGAAACCCGCCATGTTGTCGCCTGATACCGCTCGCGCCGCCGAATCCACCGTACCGCTCGCGGCGATCATCATCGGTGCCGGCTTCGCCGGCATCGGCATGGCGATCGCGCTGCAACGTGCCGGCATCCACGATTTCGCGATCGTCGAACGCTCGCACGATGTCGGCGGCGTGTGGCGCGACAACCGCTACCCGGGCGCCGCCTGCGACGTGCCCTCGCACCTGTACTCGTTCTCGTTCGAGCCCAATCCGGCGTGGTCGCGCGTGTTCGCGCCGCAGCCCGAAATCCATGCGTACCTGCAGCATTGCGCGCGCAAGTACGGCCTCGCGCGCTACCTGCGCTTCGGCGCCGAAGTCGCGCACGCCCGCTACGAAGAAGCCGCCGCGCTGTGGCGCGTCACGCTCGCCGACGGCACGACGCTCAGCGCCGCCGTGCTCGTCAGCGGCACCGGGCAGCTGAGCCGCCCCGCGATGCCCGACCTGCCCGGCATCGACACGTTTCGCGGCCGCGCGTTCCACTCCGCGCACTGGGATCACGACTATTCGCTCGCCGGCAAACGCGTGGCGGTCGTGGGCACCGGCGCGTCGGCGATCCAGTTCGTCCCCGCGATCGCGGGCGACGTGAAGCAGCTCGTTGTATTCCAGCGTTCGCCGGCCTATGTGATGCCGCGCCCCGACCGCGCGTACCGCCCGTGGGAGAAAGCGCTGTTCCGCCGGTTGCCGTGGGCGATGAAGCTGCATCGCGCATCGATCTACCTGCGCTACGAATCGCGCGCGATCGCGTTCACGCGCCTGCACAAGCTGATGAAGGTCGCGGTCGGCCAGCCCTTTCACACACTGCTCGCACGCGACGTGCCGGACCCCGCGCTGCGTGCGCGGCTCACGCCCGACTACCCGATCGGCTGCAAGCGCATCCTGCTGTCGAGCGACTACCTTGCCGCGATGAGCCGCGACAACGTCGAACTCGTCACGCAGCGGATCCGGCGCGTGACGGAGGACGGCATCGAGACCGTCGACGGTGTACATCATCCGGTCGATGCGATCATCTACGGCACCGGGTTCGCGGCGACCGAGTTCCTGTCGCCGATGCATATCACCGGCCGCGACGGGCTCGACCTGAACGACGCATGGCGGCGCGGCGCGCAGGCGTATCTCGGGCTCACCGTGCCCGGTTTTCCGAACTTCTTCATGCTGTACGGCCCGAACACCAACCTCGGCCACAACTCGATCGTCTACATGCTCGAAAGCCAGATCGCGCACGTGATGCGTTGCCTGCGCACGATGCGGCGCGATGGCGCGCGCGAGATCGACGTCGATGCACGCCGCTACCGGCGCTTCAACGTGCATGTGCAACAGCGGCTCGAAGGCTCGGTGTGGAACAGCTGCAAGAGCTGGTACGTCGATGCGTCGGGCCACAACAGCACGAACTGGCCGGGCTTCACGCTGACCTACCGGTGGATCACGCGCGTCACCGGGATGGGCGCGTACCGCTTCACGCATCCGTTGCCCGAGTCGGTCGCACCGGCGCGCGACGTGGTGATCGCGCCGCCCGCCGGCCGGCTGGAGGCACTGACCGCCGCATCGCTGCGCGGCTTCCTGCGCGTCGCGTTCCGGCCGCTGATCGGGCCGCCGTTCGGCGCGCGCATGCAGCGGTGCGTGGTCGCGCTGCTGTCGCCGCTGATGCCGGGTACGGGCGGCACACTGCGCTACCGTACGTCCGCGCATCGCGTGCCGGTTGAAGTGGTCGCGCCGAGTCGCGGTGACACGGGCGGCGCGATCCTCTATCTGCACGGCGGCGCATTCTGCCTCGGCGGACCGCACACGCATCGCGGCGTGACGACGCGGCTGGCGAACGAGGCCGCCCTGCCGGTGTGGGTGCCCGATTACCGGCTGGCCCCCGAGCATCCGAGCCCGGCCGCGCTCGACGATGCGCTGGCCGTCTATGACGCGATGCGCGCTCAGGGTCATGCGCCGCACCGGATCGTGATCGCCGGCGATTCGGCCGGCGGTGCGCTGGCGCTCGCGCTGGCCATCGCGCTGCGCGAGCGCGGCGAGCCAGCCGCCGCCGCGTTGCTGCTGATCTCGCCGGTGACCGATCCCGCGCTCGGCGGCGCGACACTGGCGTCGCGCCGTCATGACGATCCGATGATCCGTCGCGGCTGGCTCGAACAGGGGCTGCGCTGGTATCACGGCGCCGGTTCCGTGGCCGCCCGCGGCCCGCTCGATACCGACCTGCGCGACCTGCCGCCGATGCTCGTCCAGGCCGGCGACCAGGAGGTGCTGCTGTCGGATGCGCAGCGGCTCGCCCGTCATGCGCGGGCCTGCGGCGTGCCGTGCCGGCTTGAGGTTCATGCGGCGCGCTGGCATGTGTTTCATCTGCAGGCGTTTTACCTGCGGTCGGCACGCGATGCATTGCGGACGCTGGCGGGGTTTGCGGCGCAACGGGTGGCGATGAAGGCGTGACGACGAAGCAGTCACGCGCCGCGATCGGGGCCGTGGTTCGCGGCCTCCCCGGTCGGATGCGCGGTGCATGCGCCGTCAGCGAACCCGCTTGCCACGAAGCGACGTCGTCTTGCAAAAACCGGCCGTTTATTTTTTTCCGTCGCATGCGGCCGTCATGATCTCCCGCAAGCCCCGGCGCGCCGCCGGGGTTCCCCACCCTCGCGGAGACATCATGAAAAGAAGGCACACCCTCAACACGCTGGCCCTGCTCTGTTGCGTCGGCATCCAGTGCGCGACGTCGGCGTTCGCCGACGAGCCGAAGAAGGTCGCGTTCGTCGACACCGGCAACACCGGGCGCAGCGTGATGGCCGAAGCGATCGCCGGCCAGTTGATCGCGCAACGCCACGCGCACATCGCGGTGATTTCACGTGCGGTCGACGAAGATCCGTATGACGAAAAACCCGAGGAAAACGGCGTGATCCTGATGAAGCGGCGTGGCATCGACACGACCGCGCACCGTTCGATGCAGTTGAACGCCAACGACGTCAAGCATTCCGACGTGATCCTGACGATGACCGACAAACATAAGGAGAAGGTGCTCGCGCTCTATCCGTCGGCCGCCGGCAAGGTGTTCACGCTGGCCGAGTATGCGTCCGGGAAGCACGTCGACGTGCCCGATGCGTGGGGCAAGCCGATCGATTTCTACGAATCGGTCACCGCGCAGCTCGACACGTACATCCCGGCGGCGCTCGACAAGATCGCGACGGCCGCGCCGGCGAAGCAGTAATGTCAGATGGCCTGTCGGCTCGCCTGGCGCGACGCGCCGGCACCGACAGGTTTGCTGTTCACGTTGCCCCCCAACCACCCCACCCACCGCATGCCCGTCGCCGGGACATTGACTTTGGCCATCCGGCCGAATCGTCATCCTGCGCACCGGATGAAAGAATGATCTTCGTCCGGGAAGCCGGCTTCGCGGCCTGACATCCCGCACTTCGAAGGCACCGTACGCGCAGCAACGCGCGTGCGATGTCGTGTGTCGCCCCGATTCGGCAATGCGCGCACGCCCCCGCGCGCACCACCCGGCCGCTCGCACGACAACGCCATTTACCCTACTCCCTTTTTTGTAGCTTATAAGTTACAATGCTCTCCAAGTTCGAACTTCTTCGCTACCAGCGCGACGATGGTCGCGAGCCCTTCACCGAATGGTTGAACGCCGTGCGCGACAAGCTTGCGCAGGCACGGATTCGCGAACGCTTGCGCCGCGTGCAGACCGGCAACTTCGGCGATTGCGAGCCCGTCGGCGAAGGCGTGATCGAACTGCGCGTCCACGTCGGCGCCGGCTATCGCGTGTATTTCGGGCGGTACGGCGGCGCACTGGTGCTGTTGCTTTCAGGCGGCGACAAAAGCAGTCAACCCGACGACATCAGGCGCGCCAAGGAACACTGGTCGAACTGGAAACGGAGGCAAACATGACCAAGCTCAAAGGTGCGGTATCGCACCACGACGCGGAAGTCGCCGAACTCGGCGCCGACCGCGAACTCGCGGTGGCCTATCTGCGCGTCGCGATGGAGTCGCTCGACGATCCCGACAACCGCGCGGCCGGCCTGCTCGCGCTGCGGACGGTCGCGGAAGCGTACGGCGGTCTCGGCGCCGTCGCGGCCGAAGCCGGCATCAGCCGCGAATCGCTGTATCGCACGCTCTCCCCGAATGGCAACCCGACACTGAAAACCCTGCTCGCGGTGCTCAAGACCGTCGGCCTGCGCCTGTCCGTCGTCCCCGCACAGCCGGCGCACGCGTAAGCGTCACACCGCCCGCTCACGGCCGCACCATCCACACCAGCAGCATCTCCGCCGGCGCGTTCGTCATCCCCGCCGGCGGATGCTCGATCGCCGGCTCGACCGACAGCGCCTTCGCGATCGTCGCCGCATCGTCGATCGTCGTCGTGCGCACGATCGTCATCAGTCGCGCCGGCCGGTGCAGCGTCTCGCGATACAGCGCGCCGTACCACAGCGGCCGCATGCCGAGCGCGTCCTGCAGCACGTACGGATAACGCCACAGCCGCAGCACGAGGCGGCCGGCCGGTTGCCCCGGATCGACGCGCACGAACACGCGGCGCGTGCTTTCCCCGTGCGTGTAGCGCGGCAGCACCGGCAGCGCATCGGCCGGCGCCTGCGGCAGCAGCCAGCGCAGCACGGTGGCCGGCGACCACGGCGTCGCGCGCTGCCAGCCGGCCTGCGCGAGATGCCGGTCGAGCGTGTCCGACGTCGCGCTCCATTGCAGCGGCAGATATTCCTCGCGGTCGCCGCCGATTTCGGTGCGCCGCACCGGCACACGCTGCCACCCGCCGCGCAGCCACTGGTCGACGGTCATCGCGACCACGTCGCCGACATGCGGGCGCGCCGCGCGGTCGAGCTGCCATTGCGCGGGAACCGTCCATACGCCGGCCGTCGCGAGCACCACCGTCACCGCGACGAGCGCGCCCCTTGGCTGCACGTGCTCGCGCACGCGCCAGTACGCATAGGCGCCGGCCAGCAGCGCGAACCAGGCGAGCCCGAGACTCCAGCCGCCCAGCAGGCCCGACAGCCACGTGTCGCCCACATACAGCCGCGCGAAGCCGCCGAGCACGATCCACAACACCACCGCCGTGACGACCGGGATCCGCCACCGCGCGGGCCGGTCGCGCGCGAGCACCCAGCCGAGGCCGCTGCTCGCGAGAATCGCGAACGCCGCTTCGGCATCGGGCAGCGGCACATGCGGCGCACCGGGCGGCAGGCTCGCGGGCGTCGCGCCGGGTATGCCCGCGCCGAACACCGGCCCGAGCACGACGGCGACGCCGACCGTCGCGAGCCACCACGCGGCCGTCAGCCAGCAGCGATGGATCATCAGCCAGACGAGAAACGCGGCCGCGACGATCAGCCCCGTGTCGTGCCCGTGCAGCACGGCAAGCGCGCGCATCGTGGCGTCCACCGGCGGCGTGCGCAGGTTCTGCAGGAACGCATACAGCGCGATGTCCGCGTGCATCAGCGGATCGTTCGCGACGACATCCTGCACGAGGCCCGCGAACAGCCACACGCAGCCGATGAACAGCAGCGCGAGCACGGGCACCGCGCCGGGCAGGCCGCGCACGTAAGCGATCGTGTCGTGCAGCCGTGCACCGAACCGCGGCCAGCGGCGCGCGCAGGCGTGCACGCCTTCGACGAGCGCACGGCGCAATAGCGGCCAGCCGCGCCGCAACGCGACCCGCACGCCGATCCACACGAGCGCGACGAGCGCCGCGACGACCAGCAGGATCACGGCGACCCGCACGCTGATCGCCGCGGCCAGCGCGGCCGACGCGCCGAACAGGATGCCCGGCGCGACGTGCACGGGCGCCCAGATGAGCGCCGAGACGACGTTGACCGGATAGAACGACCGGCGCGGCAGCGTCGCGCAGCCGACCACGACCGGCACGACCGCGCGCACCGGCGCAAGAAAACGCGCGAGCACGATGCTCTTCATGCCATGGCGCAGCACGAACTCCTCGCCGCGCGCGAAGGCGGCCGCGTAGCCGAAGCGCGCCCAGGCGTTGCGGATCACGCCGCGATAATGCCGCCCGAGTTCATAGCTGATCCCGTCGCCGATCACGGCGCCGGCCGCCGCGACACCGATGGTCGTCCAGCCGTCGAGCGCGCCCGCGCCGATCAGCGCACCGGCCGCGAACATCACGGCGCCGGCCGGCACGACCGTGCCGATCAGCGCGATCGCCTCGGCGCACGCCGTCACGAACACGATCGCGAGCACGAGCAGCGGATGTGCGCCGATCGCGCCGATCCACGCGTGGATCGTGCCGCTCATCGCGCGCGCCTCGGCGGAGCGCGCCGGCGTGCGAACGCCGGGCCGGTGGTGGCAGCGTGAAGGTTCATCGGGCGGTGCGCGCGGTCGCGCCGGCGGGGCGGGTCAATCGAACTCGTGCTGCCGCGCGTCGGCCTCGAGCGGCGCGTCGTGGTAGCCGACCGTCGCGATTTCCTGCAGATAGCGCGCGAGAAACGCGCCGATCGAGCCGGCAGCCTCGTACTGATGCACGTGGCGGAATTCGTGGGTCAGCAGGCGGCGCGTGTCCTGCCCGCGCAGCACGTACACCGCATGGCCGAGCGTGAGCCCGATCGTCCCCGGCGCCAGGAGCCCCGTGTCGCGGGCGATCGCGGCCAGCGACGGCACCTCGGGGAACGGCATGCGCTCGACGATCACCACGCGGATCCGCTCCGGCTGCGCGACGCCCACCGTGCGCGCGTCGTCGGCCTGCTCGGGCGTCAGCGGCGCCCCCTGCGCGATCCCGCGCGCCGCCTCGGCTTCCGCCCATGCAACGGCAGCGGGCAGTGCGGACGGCAGGATATCGGCAAGATCGATCATCGCGGGGCTCCTCAGGGAGTTGTAGTGGCATCGGGCACCAGTTTAGTCCCGAATCGGGAGGGTTCGCGGAGTGGTTCGCGACGCGCCACGCCGCCTCTTCACCGTCTCAATAATAATCAGGGAATACCCTGATTCCTGCCCGCTCTGACGCGTACTTTCTCCCTGGGATTGTTTCGTTTCAGTACACATTCCACGCTCGGCTATCTCGAAAATTTCCCGGATGTGTATCGTTTTCGGATTCGGCGGAATATATTGGTCAGAAGAACAGTCGCGGCGAACACCGGACAACAGTGCGCGGCGTCATCCCGAAGAGGATCGCTAGATGATCAGGGTAATTCTGGCTGACGATCACGCAGTCATGCGGGACGGACTGCGTTACATCCTGGAAACGGCCGGCGGTTTCGAGATCGTCGGCGAGGCGAGCGACGGCTCGGCCACGCTTGCGCTGGTCGAGCGCGGCGCCGCCGACGTGCTGCTGCTCGACTTGTCGATGCCCGCGCCGACCGGCATCGAGCTGATCCGGCTGGTGAAACGCCACGCGCCGTCGCTGCGCACGCTGGTGCTGACGATGCATGCGGAGGCGCAGTACGCGGCGCGCGCGTTCAAGGCCGGCGCAACCGGCTACCTGACGAAGGACAGCGCGACCGCCGAGCTCGTCGAGGCGGTCGGCAAGGTGGCCGCGGGCGGCGTCTACGTGAGCCCGTCGGCGGCCGAGAGCCTCGCGCTCACGCTGCGCACCCCGGCCGCCGCGCTGCCGCACGAACGGCTGTCCGCGCGCGAGTTCGACGTGATGCGCCGCATCGTCGCGGGCCAGACGGTCACGCAGATCGCGACCGAACTCGCGCTCAGCGCAAAGACGGTCAGCACCTACAAGACCCGGATCCTCGAGAAGATGGCGCTGCCGCACGAAGCCGCGCTGGTCCGCTACGCGGTGCGCCACGAACTCGACCCGAGCGGCGACGCATGACCGCCACCTTCCGCCTCCCGCCCTCGCCCGCGGACGACGACGACCCGGACGCGTCGCGCCTGTTCATGTCGTCGCTGCCGCCGGGCCGGCGTGAGCGGCGGCTCGCGCTCGCGACCGTCCTCATCTCCGCCGTGATCTTCGCCGCGCTTGCACCGTTCGCGGGCAGGCCGCTTGCGCCGGGCTGGGCGTTCATTCCCGTGTACCAGTCGGCGATCGTCGTCAACGACATGGTGACGGCCGGCCTGCTGCTCGGCCAGTACGCGATCCTGCGCCAGCGGCCGCTGCTCGTGCTCGCGGGCGGCTACCTGTTCACGGGTTTCATGGCCGGCACCCACATGCTGACCTTTCCCGGGCTGTTCGCACCGACCGGCCTGCTCGGCGGCGGCGACCAGACCACCGCCTGGCTGTACCTGTTCTGGCACGGCGGCTTTCCGCTGGCGGTCGCCGCGTACGCGCTGCTGCGCGCGAAGCCGCGTGCGCCGGGGCCGATCCCGGCCCCGCAGCGCCGCGCGGCGATTCCCGTCGTGCTGTGCATCGCGGCCGCGATCGGCGCGACGGTCGCGCTCGCGCTGCTCACGACGGCCGGCCACGACCTGCTGCCGCGCATCATGAACGGCAACCGGATGGCCGCGACGATGACGAACGCGATCACCATCGTCTGGGGGCTGAACCTGGTCGCACTGATGCTGATGTGGCAGCGGCGGCGGCGCCATTCCGTGCTCGACCTGTGGGTGATGACGGTGCTCGTCGCGTGGCTGTTCGACATCGCGCTGTCGTCGATGCTGAATCACGGGCGCTACGACCTCGGCTTCTACGCGGGGCGCGCGTACGGCCTCGTCGCGTCCGGTGTCGTGCTGTTCGCGATGCTGTTCGAGAACGGCCGGCTGCATGCGCAAACGGTGCGCGCGCTGGCCGGCGCGCGCTACCAGCATCTGCTCGTCGTGCAGAAGAGCGCGCAGCTGAACGACGCGAACGAACGGCTCGAACAACGCGTCGCCGCGCGCACCGCGCAATTGAGCGCGTCGAACCGCGACCTGCGGCGCGAAGTCGAGGACCGCGTGCGGGCCGAGCGGGCGCTGCAGGCGTCGCGCGAGGAACTGCGCGAGATTGCCGCGATCAGCGCGAGCGCACGCGAAGCCGAGCAGCGCCGCATCGCACGCGAGCTGCACGACGAACTCGCGCAGACGCTCGCGACGCTGAAGAACGATCTCGAATGGCTGCTCGACCGCGTGCCGCAGGACGACGCGCATCTGGCGCGCAAGATCGCGGCGATGCACGCGCTGGCGCGCGGCGCGGTGGCCGCGACGCGCCGCATCGCGTCGGACCTGCGCCCGCTGATGCTCGACGATCTCGGCTTCGCCGCGGCGATGCAGTGGCTCGTGGAGGATTTCCGGCACCGGCACGGCATCGAATGCGCGCTGCACGTCGAGCCGCCCGAGCTGCAGCTCGACGAGCCTTACGCGACGGCGGTGTTCCGCATCGCGCAGGAAGCGCTCGCGAACGTCGCGCGGCACGCGGCCGCGTCGCATGCGACCGTCGAACTCGTGCATGCGAGCAACGCGATCGAGCTGACGATTCGCGACGACGGCGCGGGGTTCGATCCCGGCGTGCCGCGCAAGTCGGGATCGTTCGGGCTGGTCGGGTTACGCGAGCGCGCGTATCTCGTCGGCGGCACGCTGCGGATCGCGACGACGCTCGGCGAAGGGACGACGGTCGAGGTGGAGATTCCGCTGGCGCCTGCGCAGGTGACGGTCGCGCATGGTGGGGATGGGGCGCCGCGCGGGTAGGTTCCCGGCGAAGGCGGTGGTGCAGGCGGCGGGTGCCGAACAGCGACGATCGCTACCTGCCCGGTAAAGTACGCCCCCGATCCGCCGACTTAATCGACGGCCTTCGTCGCGCGCGCCGCTTCCAGCATGCGCTCGAGTTCCGCAAGGACGTGCGCGGCATCGATGTATTCACCGGTCCGCCGCGCCTCGTCCCGCGAGGTCAGGCCTCGCGCGACAAACTCGCGCCGCATGCGTCGGCGCGACATGCCATCGCCCAATCTATCCATCGTCGTCGGTTTCATTGCCCCTCCATGCGCCATACCTGCGACGCATCGTAACGCACCGGCAGGTTGCGCAAAATGCCAGCCTGCCGACCACGACGCGTTCGCTGCATGGTCGTGCTCGGCCGCAGGCCGGCCCAAGGCGACATTGCCCGCATGATCCGCTTCGGCACAACGCTACAATTTGTCACCGTCCTGCCTCACTCTCGCGCCGATGCGGCGGCCGTCGCGCTCAAGTACCTGCTGTCGAACACGCACGCGACCGCCAACTTCACGTTCGTTGGGAACGAGTTGATGAAGCGATAACACCACGCCCCCTCACGCGCGCGCCGCCACCATCCCCCGTTCCGACCGCGTCCACGCGACCAGCGCGCCGATCCCGAGCAGCGCGAGACATACGATCGGCACGATCATCGGGCCGAACGCCGTGCCCGTCACCTTGCCGGCAAACGGCATCAGGTTCTGGCTGAAGAAGCCGCCGAGGTTGCCGATCGAGTTGATCGCCGCGACGCTCGCCGCCGCCCGCGCGCCGGTGAAGTAACGCGGCGGCATCGACCAGAAGCACGGATACAGCAGCGGGATGCATGCGCCACCGAGCACCAGTGCGATGAAGCGCAGCGGCGTCGACGGCAGCACGAGGCTCAGCAGAAAGCCGAGCGCACCGAGCGCGGCAACGATCGCGATCGTGCGCAGGATGCTCTTCGCCCGGCGCAGCTTCCCCGGCAGCCACAACAACAGCAGCACCGCGAGCGCCCACGGCAGCATGCTCAGGAAGCCGTTCATGCTGCTCGACACGCCGAACGATTTCACGAGCGTCGGCAGCCAGTACGTCACTCCGTACAGCGACGTCGACATCAGCATGTAGGTGGCCGCGAACAGCATCACGCGCGGATCGAGCAGCGCCTTCCACGGCTGCCCGTGCTCGGCCCGCGCGGGCTTCTCGCGTTCGAGCGCGGCCTCGACGATCTGCTTCTCGCGGTCGTCGAGGAATCGAGCGTCGCGCACCGACGCGGGCAGCACACGGAACACGACGATCGCGACGATCACCGCCGGGATGCCCGTCGCCACGAACACCCACTGCCAGCCCGCCAGCCCCCACACGCCGTTCAGGCTCAGCAACACGCCGCCGACCAGCGAGCCGAGCATGTTCGCGAGCGCGCTGCCGAGCGTGAAGATGCCGAGCACCTTCGCGCGATAGCTCTGCGGGAACCACAGCGTCAGGTAGTAGATCACGCCCGGATAGAAACCGGCCTCGGCGATGCCGAGCACGAAGCGCAGCGCGCAGAACGCGGGCATCGACGTCGTGAAGCCCATCAGCAC
The DNA here is from genome assembly GCF_020420065.1 of Burkholderia sp. AU31624. NCBI lineage: Bacteria > Pseudomonadati > Pseudomonadota > Betaproteobacteria > Burkholderiales > Burkholderiaceae > Burkholderia > Burkholderia sp. AU31624. Next base: position 406,193 of record NZ_JAIZRT010000002.1, on the reverse strand, counting down.
GGTGATGAGCCCCCACGTCAGCATGATCCGCGCGAGCCACACGCGTGCGCCGTAGCGGTGCAGCGCGAGCGTGCTCGGCACCTCGAACAGCAGGTAGCCGATGAAGAACAGCGACGACGCGAGCCCGAACGCGGCTTCCGTCATCCCGAGGCTGTGCACCATCTGCAGCTTTGCGAAGCCGACGTTCTGCCGGTCGATGAACGCGATCAGGAACATCACGACGAGGATGGGCAGCAGGCGCCGCGCCATCTTCGACATGATGCGCTGCTCTTCGGCGGACGCGGGGTCCAGGGTTTCGGTGGCGTTCACTTGAGGCTCCTTGCGTGAAACGGTTGCATAGCGGTTGAATCGGCGCTGCGCGCGACAGGCGCACGGGCACGAGGTATTTCGATGAAAGGGCGCGGCGGCATCAACCCGATCGATAGTCGTCGAGCATCGGCGCGAACATCTCGTGCCACGCACGCGGCTTCGCCTTGATCGTGCCGGCGAGGTACAGGAATTCGACGTAGTCCATCAGCTGGTTCGGCAGCACCGAGAAGCGCGTGTCGGGTGCGGCGAGCATCCGCATCACGTCGTCGTGCGACACGCCGACGCCCGACGACGCCGCATAGAGCGCGGCCGCCGCGCGCGGGTCCTGCGCGATCAGGCGGTTCGCTTCGTCGAGCGCGCCGAGAAACGCGCTGGCCAGCGCGGGCTCCGTGTCGACGAGCCGCTTCGGCGCGAACACGACGTCGAGCGTCAGCGGGCCGAGCACGTCGACCGAATTCACGACGCGGTGGATGCCCGGCTGCCGCAGCTCGAGCGTCGAGAACGGCGGCGACGTGAAGTGCGCGGTGACGCCGTTCTCGCGGCGAATCAGCGCCTGCATCGCCTGCGGATGCGGCAGGTTCACGGTGATCGAATCGAGCTGCGCGAAATGCTTCGGGCCGAGCTGGCGGCTCGCGACCATCTGCAGCACGACCGCCGACAACGACGTGCGGATGCCCGGCACCGCGATCCGGTCGGCCGGCGTGAAGTCGCGCAGCGACACGAGGCCCGGCCGGTTCGCGTTCAGCGACAGCGACGTGGTCGACAACCCGCTGATGCCGATCACCTCGACGTTCGGAATGCCGCGCGCCCGCGCCCACAGTTCGATGAAACCCGGCGCGCCGGCCCCTGCGAAATCGAGCGTGCCGGCCATCATCGCGTCGTTGACGGAATTGCCGCCGTCGAGCAGCACCCAGTCGACCGCTACGTCGCGCACACCGTGGCGCGCCGCGTGCCGCTCGAACAGCCGCTGCTTCTCCATCACGAGCAGCGGCAGGTACAGCACCCCATAGCCTTTGGAAATCCGCACTGTGCGCGGCTTCGCGCGCACGAGCGCAGGCGCGGCGAGCACGCCGAGGCCGGCGGCGATCAACGCGCGGCGGCGCGGCGACGTCGTCATGCGCCGGCCTTCCCTGCACGCGCGGCACGAGCGGCAAACGCCAGGCGGCCGGGGCCCGCTTCGCCGCACCGGCGAGCGCCGGCCGGCGACGCGCTGCACCGCGCGTTCGTCGCACCCGTTTGCTGCTGCATGTTGCCGTCTCCTGTGGTTCTGGTATTAATGGCCGTCCTTGCAACGTCCGGCTCGACACAGGTTATCGACCGAGTCTGAGAAAATGCTGACATCCCGGCCCCGGGAAAACCCCTAACCCACCCACCTGCGAAACGGCACCATGCGCATTCTCGTCGTGGAGGACGATGCCGAAATCGGCGCGGCGATCCGCAGCCGCCTGGCGCGGCTCGGCCACGCCGTCGATCTCGAAACCGACGGCGCGACCGCGCACGGGCTGCTGCGCGTCGAGCGCTTCGACCTCGTCGTGCTCGACGCGAACCTGCCCGGCATGGACGGCTTCACGGTGCTGCGCCACCTGCGCGCATCGGGCAGCACGACGCCCGTGCTGCTCGTCACCGCGCGCTCGGCGATCGACGACCGCGTGAGCGGCCTCGGCCTCGGCGCCGACGACTACCTGGTGAAGCCGTTCGACTACCGCGAGCTCGATGCGCGCGTGCAGGCGCTCCTGCGCCGCAACAGCGGCCACGCGAACGACGTGCTGACGCTCGGCGGCCTCGTGATCGACCGCAGCAGCCGGCTCGCGGAACTCGACGGCCAGCCGCTGTCGCTGTCGCGCCAGGAATTCGCGCTGCTCGAGATCCTCGCGAGCCGCCCGCAGCGGATCTTCTCGAAGGACGAACTGCTGAACCAGCTGTTCAGCTTCGGCAACGAGCCGACCACGAACGCGGTCGAGCAGTACGTGACCCGCGTGCGCAAGAAGCTGCAGGGCAGCTCGGTCGAGATCCGCACCGCGCGCGGGATGGGGTATCAGATTGCGGCGCACTGACTGGTTCCCGAAGACGCTGTTCGGGCGCACGCTGCTCTTCATCGCGCTCGTCGTCGCGACCGGCGCGCTCGCGCTCGCGGCGATCGCCCGCTACTACGCGGGCGTCGCGGCCGAACGCGCGTACGACCAGTTGCTTGCGGGCGCATCGATCCAGGTCGCGGAAAACCTCTACGTGCAGGGTGGCGTGCTCGCGCTGAATCCGCCGGTGGCCGCGCTGTCGACGCTGTCGCGCTACGACCTCGTCTACTACAAGGTGGTTGATTCACGCGGCATCGTCGTGGCCGGCTACAACGATCTCGCGAGCCCCGCGACGCTCGCCGCCGCGAAGCAGGGCCCCGCGTTCGCGAACGGCCTGTACCAGGGGCACCGGATCCGCACCGCGACCATCGCGCGCTACATGCCCGAGGAAAGCACGCCGGGCTGGGCGCTCGTGACGGTCGCGCAAACCACCAACGCGCGCCAGCAGCTCACGAACGACATGAGTTTCAAGGTGTGGACGCTGATCCTGCTGATGAGCGTGCTCGCGATCGGCGCGAGCGGCCTCGCGATCCGGCGCGGCCTGCGTCCGCTCGCGCAGATCGGCACGATCATCGCCGCGCGCGACCCGGCCGACCTGCGGCCGGTGGCCGTCGACACGCCGAGCGAGATCGACGCGATCATCGGGTCGATCAACGGGCTGATGCACCGTCTCGCCGAGCGGATCAACGCGATGCAGCGCTTCATCGCCGATGCCGCGCACCAGATGCGCACGCCGCTCGCGCGGCTCGACGCGCAGATCGAGCTGCTCGACGGCGAAGCCGATCCCGCGCGCCACGCGGCGCGGCTCGACGCGCTGCGTGCGACCTCTTCGGACGTCGGCCGGCTCACCGGCCAGTTGCTCAATCATGCGATGGTGATTCATCGCACCGAGGCCGTGCCGTTGCAACCGGTCGAACTCGTCGCGCTCGCGAAGGACGTGCTCGGCCGCGCGATTCCGCTCGCGGGCGAGCGCGATGTCGCCGTCGCGTTCGCGAGCGACGCGCCGCTCGCGTGGATCGACGGCGACGCGATCAGCCTGCAGGAAGCGCTGTCGAACGTGCTGCACAACGCGCTGCTGCATGGGCATGCGGACGACATCGTCGTGTCGGTCGCGACGCAGGGCAACGCGGACGATGCGGTGACGCTGACCGTCACCGACAACGGTCGCGGGATTCCACGCGAGCACTGGGACGCGGCGCTGCAGCCGTTCGTGCGGATCGCGCCGGACGGCAGCGAGCGGCGCACGGGGTCGGGCCTCGGGCTCGCGATCGTGCAGGAAGTGATGAAGGCGCACGGGGGGCGCGTCGGGTTTGCGTTTCCCGAGGCGGGCGGGTTTGCGGTGGTGCTGACGTTTCCGCGCGCGGCGGGAAGCGGCGAGGAGCAGGCATGAACCGACGGACCCGGGCCGGTTCATGCACATGCGAGGCAGGCGCTCAATCGTCGCTGTCGTCATCGAAGCGGTTGCGCTCCGCATGCCGCGCGACCAGCCGGTCCAGCTCGTCATACTGACGATCGCAGAATAGCCGGCACAACGTATCGACATCCGCGCGCGTGTCGACGTCGATCGTATCGACATGCTGCTCCAGCTTGCCCTTGCCGATCCCGAACAGCCCCTTCTTCATGCGCATCGAGACGGCATTCAGCTGGAAGCCGCCCGCATGCGCATCGCTCAGCGCGGTCACCCACAACTCCCGCTGATCGTCGGCATGCTGCAGCACGAGGGCCGGCAACGGGCCGTCCTGCTTGTCGTCCCATTCGGCATGCTGCGCCGCCCACGGGAATGCGTCGAACGCCTGCGTGAACGACGGGTAATCCGTCGCGCCCTGCTGTTCCAGTTGCTCGAATGCGTAGCCGACTTTCTGAACGGAATAGGTCAACATGGTGCGGCGCTCCCGGTGGCGGTGATGGCGACTGAGCGTCAATCTACCTGACAATCCGGCGTGCCTCGCCGTTTTTTGCCCCGCCGCCCCGCCCGCTACGCCACCACCGCCTCCCCGCCGAGATACGCATCGCGCACACGCTCGTCGTCGAGCAGCGTCTTCGCGGGCCCTTCGAGCACGACGCGTCCCGTCTGCAGCACGTACCCGTAATGCGCGATCTCCAGCGCGAGGCTCGCGTTCTGTTCGACCATGAACACGGTCACGCCCTGCCGGTTGATCGCGTCGATCAGCTCGAGCACCTTGTCGACATAGAGCGGCGACAGCCCCATCGTCGGCTCGTCCATGCAGATCAGCTTCGGCCGCGCCATCAGCGCTCGCGCCATCGCGAGCATCTGCTGCTCGCCGCCCGACAGCGTGCCCGCGCGCTGCGTCAGCCGTTCGCGCACGCGCGGAAACAGGTCGAGCACGCGTTCGTAGTCCTCCGCCACCGCCGCGCGGTCGCCACGCGTGTACGCGCCCATCAGCAGGTTCTCGCGCACACTCATGTCGCCGAACAGCCGCCGCGCCTCGGGCACGGCCGCGATCCCGCGCCGCACGCGCTGCGGCGTGGCGAGCGCCGTCACGTCGTCGCCGTCGAAGCGCACGACGCCGCGGCGCGGCCGCATCAGCCCGAGGATCAGCTTCATCGTCGTCGACTTGCCGCTCGCGTTGCCGCCGAGCAGGCTGACGATCTGCCCGCGGCCCACTTCGAAGTTCACGTCGAAATGCACCTGCACCGGCCCGTAGAACGTGTCCAGGTGTTGGAGTTTCAGCAGCGCGTCGGTCATGGTCGTGTCGGGTCCGGAAGAAAGTGCCGTCATGCGGCCGCCTGTGCCGTGCGGTCGGCCGGCGCGCCGCCCGCATGCCGGCGGCCGAGGTACGCCTCGATCACGCGCGGATCGTGCCGCACGTCGCGCGGCGCGCCTTCGGCGATCTTCACGCCGTTGTCGAGCACCATCACGCGGTCGGACACGCGCATCACGAGTTCGAGCTTGTGCTCGATCAGCAGGATCGTCAGGCCGCGCGCCTTCAGCGACTGGATCAGCTGCAGCATCTCGGCCGTCTCCGTCTCGTTCATCCCGGCCGTCGGCTCGTCGAGCAGCAGCAGGCGCGGGTGCAGCGCGAGCGCGCGGCCGATCTCCACGCGCCGCCGGTTCGCATACGACAGGCTGTGTGCCGGATGATCGATGCGCGGCGTCAGCCGCTCGCCGAACCCGGCGACGATCGCGCGCGCCTCGTCGCGCAGCGCGGCTTCCTCGCGCCGCACCGCCGCGGGCCGCACGAGCGCGCGCAGCACCTCGGCCGCCGCGCCGAGCGCGGGCCAGCCCGGCCGCGCCGCGCGCAGCCGCGCATGCGCGCCGATCAGCACGTTGTCGAGCACGCTCAGGTTGCCGAACACGCGGCCGTGCTGGAACGTGCGTGCGATGCCGAGCGTCGCGAGGCGTTCGGGCGCGGTGCCCGTGATGTCGCGGCCGTCGAACGTCACGCGGCCGGCATCGGGCCGGTCGGCGCCCGCGATCAGGTTGAACAGCGTCGACTTGCCCGCGCCGTTCGGCCCGATCACGCTCAGCAGTTCGCCGTCGGCGAGTGACAGACTCGCGCCGTCGAGCGCGGTCACGCCGTCGAAGCGGCGCGTCAGGCCCTGCACGTCGAGCAGGGGTCGCTTGGTGGTCATCGCGTTCCTCCTCACACCGTGCCGAGCAGGCCCTGCGGCCGGAACCGGACGAGCAGCAACAGCACGAGGCCGTAGATCAGCATCCGGTAGTCGGCCGCCCAGCGGAACAGCTCGGGCAGCCCGATCAGCGCGATCGCACCGGCGATGCCGCCGAGCACGTTGCCGAGCCCGCCGAGAATCACCATCGTCAATGCGAGGATCGACACCTGCGAATCGAAGGTCTGGTGGTTGATGTAGCTGTACAGGTGCGCGGCGATCCCGCCGCTCACGCCGGCCGCGACGCCGCCGACCGCGAACGCGATCGCCTTGTAGCGGTTCGGAACGATGCCGTGCGCACGCGCGGCGACGTCGTCCTCGCGCACCGCGCGCAGCGTGCGGCCGAGGTGCGAGCGCAGCAGCCGCACCTGCACGAGCGCGAACCCGACGAGCACCGCGAACGTGAACCAGTACGCGGCACGCGCGGTCGTCGCCCACGGCAGCGGCGCGATGCCGGTGATGCCGAGCGGGCCGCGCGTGAGGCCGTCCCAGTTCAGGATCACGAGGCTCACCACTTCGCCGATGCCGAGCGTCGCGATCGACACGTAATGCCCGCGCAGCCGGAACGCCGGATAGACGAGCAGCGTGCCGAGCACGGCGGTGATCACGCCCGCGCACGGAATCGTCACGGCCGGCGACCAGCCGAGATCCGACGACAGCAGCGCCGACGCATACGCGCCAATCACGAGCAGCGCCGCGTGGCCGAGCGAGATCTGCCCGACCGTGCCCGCCACCAGCGTGAGGCTCAGCGCGAGCAGCCCGTACAGCCACGCATTGGTCAATGTCTGCAGCACGTACGGCGATGCGCCGAGCCACGGCAGCACGGCCGCCGCCACGACCAGCGCGACGAGTACCGGGCGCGGCACGCGCACGGCCTTCGCGGCCGCGAGGAAGGTGCCCGTCATCGGCTCGGGCGGCAGCGCGCGGTTCGCGCTGAACAGCCCGTTCGGCCGCCACACGAGGAACACGATCAGCAGCCCGAACGCGAACAGGTCGCGATAGCTGGTGCCGAACAGCGCGACGCCGTAGCTTTCGACGAGACCGAGCAGCAGGCTGCCCGCGATCGCTCCCGGCACGTTGCCGAGCCCGCCGATCAGCAGCGCGACCACGCCCTTCAGCGTGGCCTGGAAGCCCATCGCCGGATCGATGCTGTTGTAGTACATGCCGACCAGCAGCCCGCTCACGCCGCCGAGCGCGCACGCGATCGCGAACACGGTCTGGTTCACGCGGTCGACGTCGACGCCCATCTGCAGCGCAGCGTCGCGATCCTGCGCGGTCGCGCGCACGGCCCAGCCGAGCCGTGTGAAGCGCAGGAAGCCGTACAGCAGCGCGGCCGCCGCGATGCCGATGCCCGCGATCAGCAGGTCGAGCGAGCCGAGCGTCGCGCCGGCGATCCGCAGATGCCAGTCGGGCAACGGCGTCGGCACCGCGCGCGGGTCGGCGCCGAACGCGAGCTGCGCGAGCTGGTCGAGGATGAAGCTGATGCCGATCGTCGCGAGCAGCGGCGCGATGCGTGCCGCGTGACGCAGCGGCCGCAGCCCGATCCGTTCGATCGCGATGCCGAGCGCACCGCAGCCGACGACAACCGCCGCCAGCGCCGCCGGCAGCGGCAGCCCGAAGCGCGTCAGGCACAGCCAGCCGATGAACGCGCCGACCATGTAGACCGAGCCGTGCGCGAAGTTGATCAGGTGCGACACGCCGAAGATCAGCGCGAGCCCGACCGCGAGCAGCGCGTAGATGTTGCCGACGATGAGGCCGTTGAGCGTGTAGTCGAGCCAGGAAGCCATCACGATGCGTCCGTTACATGCATGCTGTTCAGGGCCGGGTTCAACGCGCGGCGAGCTGCGGTTTCGCGCCGTCCCACAGCGCCCACTGCCCCTGCTTCACGACCAGATACACGGTGCGTGCGCCCGCAACGCGACGCGTCTGCGGATCGAAGCGCACCTTGCCGAAGATCACGCTCGGCACGTCGCTGATTTTTGCGAAGCCGTCGTGCGCGGCCTGGCGCGTCGTGCCGTAGCGGCGCAGCACTTCCGCCGACAGGATCAGCGCATCGTATGCACGCGCGACGAACGAATCGGGATCGGCATGGAATTTCGCGCGATAGCGCTGCACGAATGCCTGCACTTCGGGGCGCGGTTCGGCCGGGAAGAAGTTCGATTCGGTATAGACGCCGTCGACGGCCGTGCCGCCCAGTTCGAGGAACTTCGGCGAGTACACCGAACCGACCGCCGCGATCGGCAGCGTGAGCCCCGATGTACGCGCCTGGCGCACGATCTGCGCACCGTCCGCGTAGTACGAGATCAGCACGATCGAATCGGGCTTCGATTCGCCGATGCGCACGAGCGTCGAGCGGAAATCCTTCTCCGCCGGCTGATAGCCTTCGGCCGCGACGACCTGCGCGCCGAGCCCCGTCACAGCCTTCGCGAAGATGTCCTTGCTGGTGCGGCCCCAGTCGGTGTTCAGGTACAGCACCGCGATCCGCTTGAAGCCGAGCTCCTTCACCGCGTAGCGCGCGAGCAGCGGCTGCTCCTCGGCCTGGCTCAGCGCGGTGCTCCACAGATAGTCGCCGCCCTTCGTGAAGTCCGGATGCGAGTTGGTGAAGCCGAACTGGATCAGTTGCCCGCGCTGGTAGATCGGCGATGCGGCCATCGACGTCGCGCTGGAGAAGTCGCCCAGCTCGATCGCGATGCGCGGATCGGCGACGAACTTCTGTGCGATCGCCACGGCCTGGCGCGGGTCGCTGCGGCTGTCCTGGAAGTCGACCGCGAGCGGACGGCCGTGAATGCCGCCGCTGCCGTTGATCTCGTCGAGCGCGAGATCGAAGCCGCGCTTCCATTGTTCGCCGTACTGCGCATCCTGGCCCGTGAGCGGCCCGCTCACGCCGATCACCACCGGCTCGCCCGACACGCCCGCCGCGAGCGCGCCGCCCGTCGACAAGCCCCATGCGGCAGCGAGCGCCGCCACCGTGCCCAGCACGCGCCGCCATGCGCCGCGTGCGTCGTTCCCCGAAACGTTCATGCGTCCCCCAGCTTCAGTCAGTCGAAAAGAGTGAGGGCATGTAACCACCCGGTTCAGGACGATCCAACGAAGTTTTGCGCATATCGATATCGCGCGCGGCGCGAAGCGGGTGAGGCTTGCGAGCGGCCATCCGCACACCCTGCCGCGCGCGATGCATCGGCATGCAACGCATCACGTTGATTCGATTGGCGTTTCGTTCACGGCGCCGATCGCAACCCACGTTCAAGCACGCGTAATCGTCTATCGGGACGATCGGGCGCTTCGCAGTTTTCGCGCTGTCGATAGCAAAAATCATTATATGAATCGCGCATGCTCACACTTCTACAATGCGCAAATCGCATCATCGGAAGGTGTCATGGAGCTGCATCAACTCGAAGCCTTTTCCGCGGTCATGTCGGCCGGCAGCGTGACCGGCGCGGGCGAACTGCTCGGCCGATCGCAGCCGGCCGTCACGCGGCAGATCCAGGAGCTCGAAGCCGATCTCGGCTACGCGCTGTTCGACCGGCACGGCCCGCGCGTCACGCCGACGCGGCGCGCATTCCTGCTCTATGAGGAAGTCGAACGCTCGCTGGTCGGCCTGCGCGCGATCGAGGCGCGCGCCCGGGCACTCGGCGATGAAAGCGCCGAGCCCGTGCGCATCGCGGCGACCCCTTCGCTCGCGGCCACGCTCGTGCCGGCCGCGCTCGCCGCGCTGCCCGACGGCGCGCAGGCGCCCCACTACCAGTTGCGCAGCGAATCGGCCGAGCACGTCGTGCACGAGGTGCTGGCCGGCACGGCCGATGTCGGCGTCGTCACGCTGCCGATGGCGCACGCGGGGCTCGACGTGCACTGGATCGCTCAGACACCGTGCGTGGCCGTGCTGCCGGCCGGCGACCCGCTCGCGGCGCAGCCGCGCATCGCGCTGCGCGACCTCGCGCGCCGCCGCATCGTGACGGTCGCGAACCGCCACCGGCTGCGCCAGCGGATCGATGCGGCATTCGCGGCCGCGCGGGTCGATGCACGCGTGTTCATCGAAACCAATGCGTCGCTGAATGCGGTGATGGCCGCGCGTGCAGGCATCGGGATCGGCATCGTCGATCCGGCAACAGGCGTGGCACTGCCGGTGGAGGGCGTCGTCGCGCGCCCGCTCGACGTCGACATCCCGTTCGCGTTCGGCGTCGCGACGCCCGCCGGCAAGGCACGCACGTCAGCGGTCGATGCGCTGCTCGACGCGCTGCACCGTACGACGCGCGCGCTGCTCGACGACGTGATCTTCCACGACGCCGCCGCGCACGACGCGCTGCTGCGCGGCGACCGGCTGCGCGCCGAGCGTGCGCCGCGTGCGGCAACCCGCACGACGCGTGCACGCCGGACCCGCCCGGAGGCGGCATGACAACGACCGATCCATTGCACGCACTCGAAGCCCGGCTCGCGCAAGACCTGCGCTGGCTCGACCTGCCCGCGCCGTCGTGGGTGCCGCCGCGCGAGGCCGACGGCACACGCGTGCTCGACGTCGCGATCGTCGGCGGCGGCATGGCCGGGCTCGCGGCATCCGCCGAACTGCGCCTGCTCGGCATCGACAACCAGTGCGTGATCGACCGCGCGCCGGCCGGCTACGAAGGCCCGTGGGTCACGTTCGCGCGGATGGACACGCTGCGCTCGCCGAAGCAGCTCGCGGGCCCCGCGCTCGGCCTGCCCGCGCTGACGTTCCGCGCGTGGTTCGAAGCGCAATACGGCCGCGACGCGTGGGACGCGCTCTACAAGATTCCGCGCACGCAATGGATGGAATACCTGCGCTGGTACCGGCGCGTGCTCGACCTGCAGGTGCGCAACGACACCACGCTCGTCGCGCTGCGCCCGCGCGACGACGGCCTGCTCGCGCTCGACGTGCGCGGCAACGGCGAAGCGCAGACGCTGCTCGCGCGGCACGTGGTGCTCGCCACCGGCCGCGACGGGCTCGGCGGCCCGTACGTACCGCCGGTCGCGCAACGCGCGCCGCGCACGCGCTGGGCCCATTCGTCCGAGCCGATCGATTTCGCGGCGCTCGCGGGCAAGCGGGTCGGCGTGGTCGGCGCGGGTGCGTCCGCGTTCGACAACGCGGGCACCGCGCTCGAAGCCGGCGCCGCGCGCGTCGACCTGTTCTTCCGCCGCACGGACATCCCGCGCATCAACAAGCTGACCGGCATCGGCAGCCCGGGCCTCGTGCACGGCTACGCCGATCTCGACGACGCGACGAAATGGCGCTTCATGCACTACGCGCTGACGTCGCAGACGCCACCGCCGCGCGACAGCGTGCTGCGCGTGTCGCGTCACGAACAGGCGCACTTTCATGCGGGCAGCCCGATCGAGACGCTCGCGGAACACGCGGACGGACTCGACGTGACGACGCCGCGCGGACGCTACACGGTCGATTTCCTGATCTTCGCGACCGGTTTTCATTCGGACTGGACGACGCGCGCGGAATTCGCGTCGTTCGGCGCGCAGGTGCGGCGCTGGAAGGATCGCTATCGACCGGAGCCGGGCATGTGGATCGACGAGCTCGCCGAATCGCCCGATCTCGGCCCCGCGTTCGCGTTCCAGGAGCGCGAGCCCGGCGCATGTGCGGCCATCACGCGAATTCACTGCTTCAACCATGCGGCGAGCCTGAGCCACGGCAAGCTGTCCGGCGATATCCCGGCCATCAGCGCGGGCGCGAGGCGGCTCGCGCGCGGGATCGCGAGCCGCCTGTTCGACGCGGACCGCGATCGCCACTACGACGCGCTCGTCGCGTACGCCAACGCCGAACTGCAAGGCGACGAATGGCGCGACGCCGACGCATGAGCGCGCGTTCATCGATCACATTGACGACGAAGGGAACCCGAAACGATGACTGAATCCATCACGCCGGCCGATGCGCCGGACACGATCGATGCGGTGGCCGGCCTGCGCGATGGCGACGCCGTCGCCGCACTGCGTCGCGCACGCGACAAGGTGCTGCGCCATACGCGGCTGAGCGAAGCGGCGCTGTTCGATCCCGCGTTGCCCGATCTGTCGTTGATCGAACGACTGCACGCGGCGCGGTATGTTGCAGAAAAATCGAACGCTCGCGTGCTGGCCGACACCTATCGCGCACGACTGCTCGATGCAGGCGGCACGCTCGAAGATATCGCCCGCGCGGACGCCGATGCATTCGACACCTTGCCCCGCCGCCTCGGCGCGATCCTCGCGCATGCACGCCTGCTGACGCACGCGCCGGTCGATGCACGTCCGTCCGATCTCGACGCGCTGAAGTCGGCCGGGCTCACGACGCCCGCGATCGTCGCGCTGTCGCAGCTCGTGGCGTTCGTCGCGTATCAGTTGCGCGTCGCGGTGGCCGCGCAGGCGCTTCAGGCACGTGCCGCAGCGGAGGCCGCATGACGACGACCACGCACGGCTTCACGTCCGACACGCTCGGCTGGCGTGCCTGGCTCGACACCGTTTCGCTCGATGCCGCGACGCCCGATCAGCTGGCCGTGCTCGAAGCGAGCCACCCGCAAGCGAAGACGTCCGACTATTACCTGCTGCTCGTCCATCTTCCCGAGATCCTGCGGCAACGCTCGGGCGTATTCAACGCGATCATGTATGGCCCCGGCGGGCTGTCGCGCGCGGAGCGTGAACTGGCGAGCACGGCCGTGTCGCGCGTGAACGGCTGCGTGTACTGCGCGTCCGTGCATGCGCAGCGCTTTACCCAGCTCGCGAAGCGCACCGACGCGATCGAGCAGGTGTTCGACGATCCGGCCACGGCCGGCACGACGGCGCGCGAACGGGCGATCATTCGCTATGCGATCGCGCTGACGGAGCGGCCCGATACGGTCGACGCGGGCGATATCGCCGCGCTGGAAGCCGAAGGGCTGACACATGAGGAGATTCTCGACCTGTCGCACGCGGTCGCGATCTTCGCGTGGGCGAACCGGTTGATGCTGACGCTGGGCGAGCCGGTGTTTCCGGCGCCGGCGACCAGCGCCTGACCCCTGCGCAAACCTGAGCGCTGACGCAGGCGCCGCGCGCCCGCGTCACGCCTTGTGCGTCGACAGCAAAATACTCGTCTCGGTATTCGCGATTCCGTCGATCAGCCGGATCGCGCCGAGCACGCGATCGAAGTGCTCGAGCGAATCGGCATGCAGCTCGGCGACGAGATCCCAGCGCCCGTTGGTGCTGTGGATCGACGCGACGTTCGGATGCCCGCGCAGCACCTTCACCACTTCCGCGCCGCGATTGCCCTGCACGGCGATCGACATCAGCGCGCGGATCCGGTGCCGTTCGGCCGCCGGCTTGAGCCGCACCGTATAGCCGACGATCACGCCGTTCTTCTCCAGCCGCGTCAGCCGGTTCTGCACGGTTGCGCGCGCGACGCGCAATTCCTTCGCCAGCGCGACGACGGGCAGTCGCGCGTTGTCGCGCAGCAGCGCGATGAGCTGCCGGTCGACGTCGTCGAGCGTGATCATGAACGGGCCTTCCTGTTGAACGTGAACCGGCCGCCAGCGTGCCGGAGCCTTTGCATTCCGACCCGCGCAACTTGGTCAAATTGCCATATCGGGTCAGCAATTTGCCAAGTCTATCGATAAATCTGCCACTTTTGCCGTCTTTTTGTTGGCTCGACTCGCCGAAATAATGACGCTATCGACCGGCGAGATGTGCCGCACCGCCGCTTCCAGCAAGCCGGGACGCGCGCCGAAGCACCGCGCGGTCGACCAGAACGCCAGGGACACCCGTACCGGCACTGAGCACTTGCAAAGCATGGGACCCGAGTAAGCGCTAAAGCGCTAACTCGGGTCGACAGGAGACAGACGTATGACCCGCTTCCTCGACGTTCCCGCCACCGCCCGACTGATCGCCCAGACCGGCGTCACGACGTTCCTCCGCGAGCTCGTCGACACGCTGCGCGCCGATTACCTGCACTGGGCCGACTTCGACAAGTCGCCGCGCGTCGCGTGCCACTCGCGCGACGGCGTGATCGAACTGATGCCCGTCGCGAACGCGTCGCTGTTCGCGTTCAAGTACGTGAACGGCCACCCCGTCAATGCCGCGCGCGGGATGCACACGGTGATGGCGTTCGGCGCGCTCGCCGAAGTCGATACCGGCTACCCGCTGCTGCTCGCCGAACTCACGCTGACCACCGCGCTGCGCACGGCCGCCACGTCGGTGCTCGCCGCCCAGGTACTCGCCCGCCCCGATTCGCGCACGATGGCGCTGATCGGCAACGGCGCGCAGAGCGAATTCCAGGCGATCGCGTTCCACACGCTGCTCGGCATCGACGAGATCCGCGTGTTCGACGTCGATCCGCACGCGACCGACAAGCTCGTGCAGAACCTCGCCGCCTACCCGGCGCTGCGCGTGGTGCGCGCCGCGTCGACCGCCGACGCCGTGCGCGGCGCCGACATCGTGACGACCGTCACCGCCGACAAGGCCTACGCGACGATCGTCACGGCCGACATGATCGAGCCCGGCATGCACCTGAACGCCGTGGGCGGCGATTGCCCGGGCAAGACCGAACTCGAGGCCGGTGTGCTGCAGGCGGGCCGCGTGTTCGTCGAATTCGAGCCGCAGTCGCGCATCGAGGGCGAGATCCAGCAGATGCCGGCCGACTTCCCCGTCACCGAGCTGTGGCGCGTGCTGCAGGGCGAGACGACCGGCCGCGAACGCGCGGATGAAGTCACGGTGTTCGACTCGGTCGGCTTCGCGCTCGAGGATTACTCGGCGCTGCGCTACCTGTATGCGCTCGCGCAGCAGCACAACGCGGGCGTCGAGATCGCGCTGATTCCGCCGGCCGTCGACCCGAAGAACCTGTTCGCGCTGATCGACGACCCGGCCGCGATCGCGCAGGGCCACGCGGCATACGTGACCGAAGCCGTCGCCGCGTTCGCGCGCTGACGGTCATCCCCGGCGGCCCGTGCGCCGCCCGGCCCCTTGCCTTTCGCTCCTGCCTTCCATGAATCTCGTATCGATCCAGGCGCCGGCCGCCGTCGTGATGATCCGGCCGCACCGCTTCCTGCCGAACCCGCAGACCGCGGCCGACAACGCGTTCCAGCGCACCGCCGCCGCCGACGGCGTGCACGGCGCGGCATCCGTGTCCGCCGCCGCGCGCGACGAAGTCACGGTAGCCGCGCAGACGCTCGCCGATGCGGGCGTGCGCGTGCACGTGTTCGACGACCACGGCGAGCGCGATACGCCCGACTCCGTGTTCCCGAACAACTGGTTCTCGACGCATCCGGGCGGCCACGTCGCGCTCTTTCCGATGTTCAGCGCGAACCGGCGCCGTGAGCGGCGCGCGGACGTGATCGAGATGCTGAAGGCCGAGTACCGCGTGCAGGACGTGATCGACTACTCGGGCCTCGAATACGACGACGTGTTCCTCGAAGGCACCGGCGCGATGGTGCTCGACCACGTCGCGCGGATCGCGTACACCGCGCGTTCGCGCCGCGCCGATCCGGTCGCGCTCGAACGCTTCTGCACGAATTTCAATTTCGAGCCGATCTGCTTCGATACGGCCGATGCCGACGGGCGCCCGATCTATCACACGAACGTGATGATGAGCGTCGCGACCGAGTTCGCGATGGTCGGCCTCGAACTCATTGCCGACCGCCGTCGTCGTGACGAGATCGCGCAACGGCTGGCCGAAACGGGCCGCACGGTGATCGCGCTCGATGCCTCGCAGATCGCGAATTTCGCGGGCAATACGCTGGAATTGTCGGGCAAGGAAGGGCGTGTGCTCGCGCTGTCGCGGCGCGCGTACGACTGCCTCACGCCGGTACAGCGCGCGACGATCGAGCGTTCGGCACGGCTGCTGCCGCTCGACGTGCCGACGATCGAACTGGCCGGTGGATCGGTGCGCTGCATGCTGGCGGGGATTCATCTGGCGCGGCGGGCGGCCATGCAGAACGCACTGGACGTGCCTGCAATCGAATTGGCCAAACCGCAGCGTGCGCGGGAACCGCAGACCTGACATCGAGAGGCGAAAAGCGCGCAACGTTTGTTGTTCGATACGCCAGTGCGGAGCAGTCTCGGTACGGCTGCCACCGAGCGCAGCAAACGGCGCTGCCACAGGTACCGACACGCACGTCTGTTCGGCCGTCGCGGTCAGTTGGTAGAGCAGGTGGGCATATCAGGCTCCGTCCTCGGCACGCGTCATGTCGTTCAGCCGGAGCAAGCTAGTGCGCAATGCCATGCGTCGGTCGGGGCACGTTCGATGCGCGCTCACGTCAACGACGCGCGCAAATCGGTCAGTGTGATCATGACTGTCATAGGGTCCAGCGGCGACGGCTCGAATCCGACCTGCAGATAGAAGCGCTGCGCGTCGGCCGACAGTGCATGTGCGAGCAGCCCGCGAATCCCGATGGTGTCGGCCGCCTGCATGACCCGTAGCCCGGCGTCACGCAGCAGCCCGCGGCCCAGTCCGCGGCCCTGCCAGGCCCGGTCTACCGCGAGCCTGGCCAACACGACGACCGGTACGGGGTCCGGCATGTTGCGGCGAAACCGTCCGGGTGCGGCCGCAACATCCACCGCACCAGACGCTAGCGCGTAGTAGGCAACGACGCGCTGGTCATCACACACCACGAAGGTACGTGACGCGCCGCTCACGTGGTTACGCAGGGCTCTCCGCTTGAGCCAATCGTCCAGGTTCGGCTCACCCGAATCGAAGGCGTCCAGGGCGCCCGCCTGCGCATGTTCCAGCGTAATCTGGGTGGGCGCGCGCAGCGTCATGCGACGGGGCCGCCCGAGCCGTCCCACGGCGCGGGCGTCTGCATCGTGCGCCGCAACTGGGGATTCGGCGCCGGTGACGCATCGAGCCGCGCGACGAACGCGGCATACGCGTCGGGACTGGCGCGCACCAGCGTCGCCTCGAGCAGGGTTTCCTCAGCGGCCGCGCGGGCGGCGGACAGGATGAAGTCGGTGCGGTTCTGCCCGCGTGCGGCGGCCGCGCGATCGATCAGGTCGCGTTCGTCAGGCTGCACGCGCAAGTTCAGGGTGTCGCGCTTGGTCGGGGGGCGATGGGTAGCGGACATGGAGGAGCCTCCGGTCAACAACAGTGCTTGGATACCCATATTGTACTGACATTGTCAGTACGATTCCACCGACTATCAAGGTTCAGAACGCGGCCTACGTGTTTTGACACGTTAAACACAATGCCGCTAATGCCCTTTAGCGGCATTGAAAGAATCGAAAGAAAAACCCGGCCGGGGCATACAAGGCGGGAACAGAATCCGTCCGCGACTATCGCGCCCTGTTCCGGCGCATAGTTGGCTAGCGACCAGGCGGCCGGATCGGCCCAGCCAAGTTGCTTGCATCTTCGCTACCCTCTCCGAACGGTGCCTAAACGTGTGGCAGTACGCGCTCACCCCGCCAGCAGCTTCAACCCCGCCGGCAGCGTTTCGCCGAACACGCGCACCGTGTCGGCTTCGTCGAACGCGATCGCTTCACGGACCATGTCGATCCAAGCCGCCGACGCATTCGCGGCCGACAGGCGCTTGATCACGGCCTCGCGTGTGTCGTCCGGCAAATCGCGCGAACGGTCTCCGGTCATCCGCGCAATCTGTGCAGCCGCGAACGCCGCCGGCTCGACCTGTTTCCAGTCGAGCGCGAACAGCGCATCGAGCCAGCCGGTGGCGACTTCCGCCGGTACGACACTGTGCGCACTACCGTAGAACGGCCGGCGCGCACCGATACGCCCAAGTGCCCACGCGCACAGCGTGCGCTCCGCCGGCTTCTGCAATTGCGCGATCAGGCGCTCGGCCAGCTCGACCTTGCGTTCAACGGGCAGTCGCTCAAGCGACGCGGACAACCGCGTCATATCGGCCGGTCCGACCTTGCCCGGATCGAACGGCAGCTTGCGCCGCTTGTCGTCGGTCGGTTCGAGGAACGCGATCGCGTCGCGCACCTGCGTCTGCGCATCGTCGTCGAGGCCGCCGGCCACGCGCCGCCACAACGTCCACCACTCCGACCACACCTGAGCGTCGGTCACATACTGAATCCCGTCGTCGAACAGCGGCCACAGCTGCTCGATGCGCCATGCATCGAGCGGATGCCCGAACCCCGGACGCAGGCAATAGCCGGCCAGGTTCAGCCACGCACGTTCGTGATCGGCCGAGCGCCGCCGCCGACGTGCGCGCGCGAGCAACGCATCGAACAATTCACGCGCGAGCGCGACGTCCCACGCTTCGCGCGCACCGAGCACCTGCTCGAGCTGCGCGCGCAGCCGGCGCGTATCTTTCGGCGTGACGCCGGCGGCCTTGCTGCCGAACGAGCGCTCGATCAGTTCGAGCGCCTGATCGAGCCGCGGGTGCCGCGCGAGCGCAGCGTCGTCGCCCTGCACGGGCGCATCGCCGCGCAGCTGGAATTCGAGCCGCCAGCGGCGCGACGCATCGTCGGTCGCGATGCAGTGCATTTCGAGCGTGCCGACCTCGGTCAGCGACGCGGTGAGCTTCACCGGTGTTTCGCGCGCATCGCCGCCCACTTTTGCGTCGACGACCGTCGCGATCGGCGGCAGCCGCACGAAATCGCCGCCGTCGAGATCGACGAGATCGCCGGGCCGATACGCGGTGTCGGCCACCGTGGATACGAGGTGGAAACGCACCGGCTGCCCGAGTTGCAGCGCGAACGTGTGATCGTCGAGCCGGATCTCGTGGCCCTCCTCCGTGCCGCGCGGCAGCAGGCACACGCCACGCGCGGCCGCGCCTTCGGCGCCATCGTCGAGCACGAGGAAATAGCTGCGCGCGGACCCGCCGCCGATGCGCGGCGCATGCCCCGCACGCGCGAGCCCGTAGGCCACCGCACCGCGTGCGACCGCGACGTCCGGATGCGCGTTGTGCAGCACGTCGAGCGGCGCACCGCGCCACGCGCCGAGCGTCTGCGCGAGACGGCCGGCGAGCGCGCCCGCGCGGAACACGCCGCCGTTGAGCAGCAGCGTGTCGGGCAGCGGGCCTTCCGCATGCCGGTTCAGGAACGCGGCGACGTGCCGCGTGACGGCCGCGTCGCTCGCATACGGCAGCCCGAATTCGACGATCGCGGCGCGCGCACGGCGCGGCAGTTCGCCGGCTTCGACCTGCGGGAAGAAACCGTCGACGACGATCTGCTCGGCTTCCTGCCGCGTCAGCTCGGTCGAACGCGCACCGCCGACGAGCTTGCTGCCCGCGCCGAGCAGCGTGACGTTGACGGATTCGGGGGCATCGTCGCCGAGCAGCCGCTCCTTCGCGGCGCGGCAACGCTCGACGAGCTGCGACAGGCTCGCGGCGGACAGCCGCGTGCCGGGCTCGGTCAGCCGCGACTCGACCAGGCGCGCGAGCGCGAGGTCCATGTTGTCGCCGCCGAGCATCAGGTGGTTGCCGACGCCGACGCGCGTGAAGGTCGGCTCGCCGTCGCCGCCCGGCGCGACATCGACGAGCGTGAGATCGGTCGTACCGCCGCCGACGTCGCAGATCAGCACGCGGCGCGCAGCGGCAAACGTCTCGCGCAGCGTGTCGCGCTGCCCGTACAACCAGTCGTAGAACGCGGCCTGCGGCTCTTCCAGCAGCCGCAGCGCGGGCAGCTTCGCACGTCGCGCGGCCTCGACCGTCAGCGCCCGCGCGCCGTCGTCGAACGACGCGGGCACCGTCAGGATCACATCCTGCTTCGCGAGCGGTGCGTCGGGAAAACGGGCATCCCATGCGTCACGCACGTGCGCGAGATAGCTCGCGCTCGCATCGACCGGCGACACCTTGTCGACGTCGTCGGCCGCGCCCCACGGCAGGATCGCCGCGAGCCGGTCGACCGACGCGTGCGACAGCCAGCTCTTCGCGCTCGTCACGAGCCGGCCCGGCACCTGCGCGCCGAGCGTGCGCGCGTAGCGGCCGATCACGGCCGGCGTCGCACCGGCCGCGCTCGCTTTCGCGTGGGCCGCCCACGGCAGCCGCAGCGTATCCGGCGGCAGCTCGCCCGCCGCCGGGTGATAGCGCACCGACGGCAGCAGCGGCTGTGCCGCCACCGCGCCGGGGCCGACCAGCTGCTCGACGTCGAACACGCGGATCGCGTCGGAACCGGCCTCGACGTATGCGACGACCGTATTGCTCGTGCCGAGGTCGATCCCGACCGTATAGCGCTTCATCGCGCTCAGGCGGCGCCGCGCACGTCGAACTCGACCTTCCAGCGCTCGTCCGTGCCGCTCGGGATCGCCTCGAGTTCGAGCGTGCCGGCTTCTGTCACGCGCGCATGCAGCTTCACCGGCACGACCTCGCCGACGGTGCGCCCTTCGGCGGGCAGCGTCGCCTGGATTTCCTCCAGCTCCTGCAGCTCTTCCGGCGACCAGTAGTCGAGCAGCGTGCCGACCTGGTCCTGACGGCGCACCGACGACCCGAAGAAGCGGAACTGCACCGGTTCGCCGACGACGAGGCCGAACTCCTGCGGCGGCAGTGCCGCGTCCGAGCCCTCCTCCATCCCGAACGGCGCGACGCACAGCGCCTGCACCGGCGGTTCGAGCCCCGGCACGGCCGGCATCGCCGATTCGATCGCGACGTAGTACGCACGCGCCGTGCCGCCGCGAATGCGCACGCCGCGGCCGCGCTTCACGTAGCCGTAGTACGCCGCGCCGCGCGCAACCGCGAGATCGAGATCCGCGCCTTCGAGCAGGCGCGCGGGCGGCGCACCTTCAGCGGCGAGCCAGCTGTTGAGCGTATCGAGCACGCGCTGCGTGAGCAGCGTCGACTTGAACACGCCGCCGTTGAACAGCACGGCGGTCGGATGCAGGAACGTCGCGCCCTGCGGCAGCGTGCGCTGCACGCCGTCGAGCGAGTCGAGCGCCGCGACCTGGCGGCCGAGGAACGCCGCGAGATGGCGCGTGATGCCCGCGTCCTGCGCATACGGCAGGCCGAGCTGCGTCAGGCCGACGCGGGCGCGGCTCACCGGGCGCGCGGCCGCGTCGACTTGCGGGAAGAAGCCTTCGAGGATCGTCTGCGTGAGTTCCGCGCGCGTCAGCTCCGTGCGGATCGACCCGCCGATCAGCTTCGAGCCGCGGCTCGGCACGACGAGCGGCACCGCGTCGGTCGTCGGGTCGGACAGCAGCGTTTCCTTCGCGGAACGGCACGCGTACGTGAGCGCGCGCAGTTGCCACGGATCGGCCTGCGTGCCCTGCTGCGCGAGCTTGCGCGCGACGATGTGCGCAAGCGCGAGGTCCATGTTGTCGCCGCCGAGCAGGATGTGCTCGCCGACCGCCACGCGATGCAGTTCGAGATTGCCTTCGCGCTCGACCACCGCGATCAGCGACAGGTCGGTCGTGCCGCCGCCGACGTCGACGCACAGGATCAGGTCGCCGACCTGCACCTGCTTGCGCCAGCCGCCCTGGCTCTTCTGGATCCAGCTGTACAGCGCGGCCTGCGGCTCCTCGAGCAGCGTCATCCGCGAGTAGCCGGCGGCGCGGGCGGCCTCGGCCGTCAGCTCGCGCGCGGCCGGGTCGAACGATGCGGGGATCGTGACCGTCACGTCCTGGTCGGCGAACGGCGCGTCGGGATGCGTGTGGTCCCACGCTTCGCGCAGGTGCGTCAGGTAGCGGATCGAGCTTTCCAGCGGCGACACGCGCGCCACTTCCGGCGGCGCATCGCTCGGCAGGATCGCCGCGCGGCGGTCGACACCCGGGTGGCACAGCCAGCTCTTCGCGCTCGACACGAGGCGGATCGGGGTGCCGGCGCCGCGCGTGCGGGCCATCTCGCCGACCGCGAAGCCGCGCGAGGCCGTCCACGGCAGCGTCAGGTCGCCCTGCGTGAGTTCGCTTTCATGCGGCAGGTAGAGGAACGACGGCAGCAGGTCGCGCGACTCCAGCGCGCCGGGCGCGGTGAGCTGCGCGATCGGCAGCACCTGCTGCGTGATGGTTTCGCCGTCGCTCGCGGCGCTGTCGACGTACGACAGCGCGCAATGGGTGGTACCGAGATCGATGCCGATCGAATAGCGCGGATCGCTCACAGTTCCACCTCCGCCGGTGCGACGACCGACGCGTCGTGGCTGCCCGTCAGCTTCGGCAGGCGCACGTCGGCGACCCGCCAGCCGCGATGGCTGACGGTGCCCGTGAACGGCGCGGCGCCGACCACGTTGCCGGTCACGCGCACGGCCGTCGCGTCGAAGCCGGCCGGCAGCGTCACGCGGCTGCCTTCGGCTTCGTCGCGCACCGGCACGATCGTGAAGTGTTCGCGCAGCGCGGCACGGCAGCCGTCGTGCACGAGGCGTGCGGCCGCGCCGATGTCGGCGTCCGCGTAGCCGGCGATGTCTTCCTCGACGAAGTCGATGAAGCGCGCATCGCGCTGCAGCAGGCCGAGCAGTTGCAGCGCGGCCTGCGGGCTCGCTTCGCGCAGCTCGGGTGCCGGCGCCTTCACGGGCGCGGCGGCAGGCGCCGGGGACGGCGCGGGGGCCGCGGCGGGGGCCGGCGCGACCGGTGCCGGGGCGCCATCGCGCACGCGCAGCACGCCGGCCGCGAACTCGCGGTTGCCGAGCACGGAGAAAAACGTGCCGACGGCCAGCGACAGCCGGCCGAAGAAGGACAGGTTGGATTCGGGCATGGGGTCTGGACTCCTGTGGGCTCGCGACATGACGAGCGTTTCTTGCCTGGGCGCCCGGCGGCGGCGTGCGGATGGCGCACCGCCGCCGCCCGGCGCGTGATTCGGTCGCGCCCTCGCGGGTGCGGAAAACCCGTATTTTGCCCTGTGGCGGGCGAACCGGGCAGAAGTTGGGGGACAGAACATCGCGACGCAGCGTTTTCGGCCACGTCGGCGCGCACATGGCGCGACGCCCGGCCGCGATGCTGCGGCGCGTCAGCGCGGCTTGCGCCGCTTCGCGTGCTTCGCCTCGAAATCGCGCGACAGCATGCCGAGCGTGACTTCGCCGAAGCGGGCGAGCAGCGTCGTCTCGGCCTCCTTCAGCGTGGCCGACAGGTGCGCATTGACGGCCTGCTCGACCAGGCATTCGGCCTCGTCGTCGGTCACCAGATCGGAGAACAGCGGCGGCTCGCCCACCGCGCGATAGACGTCGAGCAGCGTGATGTCGTCGAGCGCGACGCTCAGCACCCAGCCGCCGCCATGCCCCTTCTCCGACTGCACGTAGCCGCAGTCGCGCAAGCCGCCGAGCAGGCGCCGCACGACGACCGGGTTCGTGCACAACATCGTCGCGATCGCGTCGGACGTCATCGGGCCATCGGCCTGATCCATGTGGATCAGCGCATGCAGCATGCGCGACAAGCGGCTATCGGTTCTCACGGGCGGCGCCCCTCTCTCGAAACTTTTGAAGTTGCGTGAATGATACCATCGCCCTATCATGCAACTTCTCGTGTTTCGTGAGTTGGTTTGAGTTGAGTTTGAGTCGACCACCGTCGGAGCACGTCCGTCATTCACGCAGGTTCAGGAAAGGAGTGGAGGCATGCATGACCATCATGAAGTGATCGTGATCGGCGGCAGCTTTGCGGGGCTGTCGGCCGCGATGCAGCTTGCGCGGGCGCGCCGCCGCGTGCTCGTGATCGATGCCGGCCAGCCGCGCAACCGCTTTGCCGCGCACGCGCACGGCTTTTTCGGGCAGGACGGCAAGCCGCCCGCGGCCATCGTCGAGGAAGCCGCCGCGCAGCTCGCCGCGTATCCCACCGTGCAGCGGATCGCAGGCGACGTGCGCACGGCCGAGCGCGATGCGGACGGCCGCTTCCATGTGACGCTCGCCGACGGCAGCCGGGCGAGCGCCGACCGGCTGATCCTCGCGACCGGTATCCGCGACGCGTTGCCCGCGCTGCCGGGGCTGGCGGAACGCTGGGGCGCGAGCGTGCTGCATTGTCCGTACTGCCATGGATACGAGGTGAGCGGCCAGCGGCTCGGCGTGCTCGCCACGCATCCGCTGTCGGTGCATCAGGCGATCCTGATTCCGGACTGGGGCCCGACGACGTGGTTCACGCAGGGTGTAGTCGAGGCGAACGAAGAAGAAGCCGCGTTGCTCGATGCGCGCGGCGTGCGCATCGAACGGTCGCCGGTCGTGGAAATCCTCGGCGATGCGCCGCGAATCGAAGCGTTGCGGCTCGCCGACGGGCAGGTCGTGCCGATCGATGCGCTGTTCGTCGGCGCGCACACGGCGATGGCGAGCGATCTCGCGCAGCAGCTCGGCTGTGCGTTCGACGACGGGCCGCTCGGCCCGGTCGTGCGCGTCGATGCAATGAAGCAGACGAGCGTCGCCGGCGTGTTCGCGGCCGGCGACGCGTCGACGCCGATGACCAACGCAACGTTCGCATCGGCGTCGGGCGTGATGGCCGGGGTCGCCGCGCACCGGTCGCTGATTGTCGGGCTCGGCCGGTAACGGTGCGTGGCGTCGCGGGCCGTGTGATTCGAAGCGGCCGGGCAATCCGATTCGATGCGCGACCGACGCGATCCACCGCCGCACCGATGGATTCGCGTCGCGATGTGCGGTTTAATGCTCGGCACACCCAGCATTAAGAGACACGAAATGCTCGACCTCGACGACCTTCGACTCGTCCGCGCGATCGGCACGTCGCGCTCGCTGGCCGCGGCCGCGCGGCTGCTCGATCTCACGCCGCCCGCGGTCACGATTCGCCTGCAGCGGATGGAAGCGCGATTGAACGCCCGGCTCGCCGTGCGGCAGCCGAAAGGGATCGCGTTGACCGACGAAGGGCAGCGCCTGTACCAGGAAGCCGTCGACATCCTCGAGCGCGTGGAGGCGCTGCCGGTCAGCATCTCGGGCGACCACGGCGACGTGCGCGGCACGCTGCGCGTCGTCGCCCCGCTCGGCTTCGGCCGCAAGTACGTCGCGCGGATCGTGCGCGACGTGCAGCGCGCGCATCCGAAGCTCGACATCGCGCTCCACCTGTCGGAGAGCCCGTTGACCAGCGCGCCGGGCGCCGACGTGGTCGTTCATGTCGGCAGCCTCAAGTCGTCGTCGTGGATCGGGTATCCGCTCGCGCCCAATGACCGCTTTCTGTGCGCGAGCCCCGCCTATGCGCGCCGCATCAAGGAACTGAACCATCCGTCCGACCTGGCCCGCTACGACTGCCTGTGCCTGCGCGAGAACGACGAGGACATCCCGCGCTGGCGCTTCTCGCAAGGCGGCGACGTCAAGGGCGAACCGCGCCGGTCCGCCGTGATCCGCGTGACCGGCGCGCTGTCGTCGAACGACGGCACCGTCATCACGGAATGGGCGCTGGCGGGGCTCGGGATCGTCGAGCGCTCCGAGTGGGACGTCGCGCCGCTGCTGGCGAACGGCAAGCTCGTCCGGTTGCTGCCCGACTGGCACCTGCCGCCCGCCCCCGTGACGGCGCTGCTGCCGTCGCGCACCGGCCGCTCCGCGCGGCAACGGGTGTTCCTCGAAGCCGCGACACGGTTGCTCAGCCCGCCGCCGTGGCGTGGCAACGCGTGAGCCGCGCCGCGCATCCACACGATTCAGTCGATCCAGTCGATTAAGCAGCGTTTAATGCCGGATTAGCGATGCGTTAAACCCGAGATTCATCCACGGCCCTACAGTGTTCACATCGTTCACATCGGCAACCCTCCGAGGCAACGCATCGTGGATCTTCAAACCCTCAACACCCCGGCCGCCCTGATCGACATCGGCCGCATGCAGCACAACATCGGCCGCATGCAGGCGCATCTGGACGCGCTCGGCGTCCGGTTCCGGCCACACGTCAAGACCACCAAGAGCACGCAAGTCGTCGATGCCCAGATCGCGGCCGGCGCACAGGGCATCACGGTGTCGACGCTCAAGGAAGCCGAACAGTTTTTCGCGCACGGTATCCGGGACATCGTCTACGCGGTCGGCATGGTGCCCGCGAAGCTGGGCCAGGCGCTCGCGCTGCGCCGGCAGGGCTGCGACCTGAAGCTCGTCGCCGACAGCCTGCCGGCCGCACACGCGATCGCCGAATTCGGGCGCGCGCACGACGAGCGCTTCGACGTGTGGATCGAGGTCGACGTCGACGGCCACCGCTCCGGGATTCCGCCCGACGCCGACCTGCTGATCGACGTGGGCCGCGCGCTGGTCGACGGCGGGATGGTGCTCGGCGGGGTGTTGGCACACGCGGGCTCCAGCTACGAATACAGCACGCCCGACGCACTGGCGGCGATCGCCGAGCAGGAACGCAGCCGCACCGTGCGGGCGGCGGAGCGCCTTCGCGCTGCCGGGCTGCCCTGCCCGGTCGTGAGCATCGGCTCGACCCCCACCGCCCTCGCGGCGGAACATCTCGAAGGCGTGACCGAAGTGCGCGCCGGCGTGTACGTGATGTTCGACCTCGTGATGCACAACATCGGCGTGTGCGACCTGTCCGACATCGCGCTGTCGGTGCTGACCACCGTCATCGGGCACCAGGAAGAAAAAGGCTGGGCGATCGTCGACGCCGGCTGGATGGCGATGAGCCGCGACCGCGGCACGCAGCGCCAGGCGCACGACTTCGGCTACGGGCAAGTTTGCACCGAACACGGCGACGTGCTCGGCGACTACGTGATGAGCGCCGCCAACCAGGAGCACGGGATCGTGTCGCGTGCAGGCACGCCCGACGCCGGCATCGCGCAACGGTTTCCGATCGGCACCCGCCTGCGCATCCTGCCGAATCACGCGTGCGCCACCGGTGCGCAACATCCCGAATATCAGGCGATCGGCGAAGACGGCGGCGCGCAGACGTGGCCGCGCTTCTACGGGTGGTGAGCAAAACCGCGCACCCGTGCCGCCCCGTCGATTCATTGACTCTTTGTCCAAACTTGGACAAAATTTAAACCACCCCGATTTGCCTGGCGCCGAAAGCGCTTGCCCCGAACATGCCGACCGACGACCGACTCCTGCTTCTCGACCGCGATACCGTCGCGCCCGCCCTCCAGGCCGCGCAAGTGACGGCGGCCGTTCGCGAAGCCTTCGTGCTGCACAGTCAACGGGCCGGACGCGTGTTCCCGGTGGTGCGTGAGAAGCTGCACACCGGCGGCGTGTTCGGCATCAAGTCGGGCGATGTCGCGAATCAGGACCTGCTCGGTTTCAAGGCGGCCGGATTCTGGCCCGGCAACCGCGGGCTCGGCGGCGAACCGCATCAGGCCACCGTCGCGCTGTTCGACCCGGCTACGGGCCGCCCGCTGTGCATCATGGACGGCAATGCGATCACCACCGCGCGCACCGGCGCCGCCGGCGGCCTCGGTCTGCAACTGCTCGCGCGACGCGACAGCACGCGAATCTGCGTGTTCGGCACCGGCGTGCAGGCGCGCGTCCAGCTCGACTACGCACTGGGGCTGCTACCGCAACGGTGCACCGTGCAGTACGTGAGCGCCAGCGGCGAGCCCGACCCGGCGTTCGAATCGGCCTTCCGGGAACGATGCACGATCGGCGTGGCGCGCGACCGGAACGACGCGGTGGCCAACAGCGACGTGGTGATCACGGCAACGCCCGGCGGCGGCCCGCTGTTCGATGCGGACGCGGTGCAGCCGGGCACCCACCTGACCTGCGTGGGCGCCGACACCGCCGGCAAGCGCGAGCTGCCGGCCGGCGTGCTGGAACGCGCGCGGATTGTCGTGGACGATCACGACCAGGCGCGCAGCATCGGCGAGTGCCAGTGGGCGCCGGATTTGCCACGCACGGAAATCGGTGACATCCTCGCGGGAACCGCGACGGTCGACCGCGCGCCGCACGAGATCACCGTCTTCGACATGACCGGGCTCGCGCTGCAGGACCTGACCGTCGCACGCTTCCTGTATCGGCAGGCCCTCGAAAACGGCACCGGAATCGCCATTCCGTGGCCCTGGTAAACGAAACGCCCCGTCAACCTCCATGCGTCTCACCCAAGTTTCCGCGCTCTCGTTCGACCTGGACGACACCCTGTGGCCGTTCGGGCCATCCGTCGTACGGGCCGAAGGGGAGCTTCGCACGTGGCTGATCGAGCACGCGCCTGGTACCGAGCGGGTGCTGCCCACGCAGCAGGCGCTCAGCGACTTGCGTGAGGAATACGAACGATTGTGCCCCGACCTCGCCGGCGACTTCCGCGCGATGAGAATCGGCTCGATCCGGCTTGCGCTGGAGCGCGCGAACGAAGATGTCGCGCTCACCGACCGTGCGTACGCAGCCTTCTATGCCGCGCGCAACCGGGTTGAATTCTATGAAGATGCGTTGCCGGCGCTCGCGTGGTTGAGTGCGCGGTTTCCGTTGATCGCGGTGACCAACGGCAACGCGGACCTGCGGCTGACCGGCGGCGGCGAATTCTTTCGTGCGACGCTCAGTGGGCAGGCGTTCGGCGTCGCGAAGCCGGAGCCCGGGATCTTCCATGCGGCGGCGGAAGCGCTCGACGTGCCACCGGCGGAACTGCTGCATGTCGGCGATGACTACCACCTCGATATCGTCGGCGCATTGAACGCGGGGCTGCAGGCGGCGTGGGTGGTGCGCGATACGCACCGGGAAGCGGAGCGCGTGCAGCAGCAGGCCGCGACCCCGCACGTCACGCTCAGCGACCTGTCGATGCTGTGCCGCATGCTTGGCGGGCCTGACGACGTAGTGTGAGCCCCTGCGTGCGCCGCGTGCGCGACGCACGCGTCACCCTCCTGAAACGCGCAAGACCGCCGCTCGCCGAACGCACCGACGCAGCGGTCGGCCATGCCGATGCAGCGCATGACCGGCCGCCGAACGTTCACGCCGCCTTGCGCGCGTCCGCGATCCGCTGCGGTGCCTTCGGCCGCGCATACAGCCGTTCGAGATACGCACACAACTGCGGAAACGATTCGATCAGGTTGCACTCACCCGCCCAGTCGATCAGGTAAGCCGTCACGCAATCGGCCACCGTCAGCGTATCGCCGACGATGAATTCGCGGCCTTCGAGATGCTTGTCGAGGATCGCCGCCATCGTCCTGAAATCGTCGCGCGCCAGTTCGATATCGGCCGGCGAACGCTTCTCCGGCGGATAGATGAACGAGTGCCGCGTGATCCGCCACAGCGGCTGCTCGAGCTCCGTCACCGCGAACATGACCCATCGGTACGCCTCGGCCCGCAGCGCCGGATCGTCCGGCAGCAACGCCTTCTCCGGGTACTTGTCCGCGAGATACAGCACGATCGCGGCCGATTCGGGAATCACGAGATCGCCGTCCACCAGCACGGGCACCTTGCCGGCCGGATTGAGGCGCAGGAATTCGGGCCGCTTGTGTTCGCCCTGGAGCAGGTTCACCGAGATGAACTCGAAATCGGCATCCAGTTCCTTCAGCCCCCACAGCGCGCGTTGCGAGCGGGTGCCGGCAAATCCGTAAAGCTTCATCGCCAGTCTCCATCCAGAATGTCGGGAAAACGTCCACCTGCCGGCCACGGCGCATCGCCGATACACGGCGCCGGGCCTCGCCCGCCGTTCACGCGCCGGGAATCGGCAGCACCGGCATCACGTCGATCGCCACGCCCGGGAACAGCGTGAAATGCGGATGGCCTTCGAACAGCGCGGCCGCGGCTTCGTGCGAGGCCGCCCGCACGACGGTGAAGCCGCTCATCGCGTTCGCCGTGTCCTTGACGCCGGCGGCATCGATGGTCTTCGTCTTGCCGAGCGGGCCGCCCATCTCGACGATCGCGTCGCGATGCCGGTCGACCCACGCATGCCATGCGGCGATGCCGTCGCGCTCGCGCGTGCGCCGCTCCTCGTCCGGCAGCGCCATCCACGCCTTCATCGCCGGGCTATCCTTCGTCCCGAGAAATACCGCGAGATACAACTGCTGTTGAGCACTCATGTGTCCCCTCCGGTGACGGACGCGACGGGCTGCCGCGCCTCGACCTTGACAAGATAGGTTGATATCAACACAATTGCAACATGGCACGAAAAGAAAAGCTCCCCTTCGAAACGACGCTGATGGTGCGCGATTGCTGCCTGTGCCTGCACATGCAGCGCGCGGCGCGTAATCTTGCGCGGATCTTCGACGATGTGCTGCGCCCGCTGGAGCTCACCAACGGCCAGTTTTCGCTGCTGATGTCGCTGAACCGGCCCCAGCCGGCACCGATGAAATCGGTCGCGTCGCTGCTCGCGATGGACCGCACCACGCTCACGGCCGCGCTGAAGCCGCTCGAGCGGCGCGGCCTGGTCACGATCATCCAGGATCCGGACGACCGGCGCAGCCGCCTGCTCGAACTGACGCCGGCCGGCCACGACCTGCTGGCCGCGGCGTTTCCGCTGTGGCAGCAGACGCATGCCGAGATCGAACGGCCGTTCGCGCCGGGGGAAGTCGATCAGTTGCGCGGCCAGTTGCGCGCGCTGTCGGTCGATCCGGCCGCGCGCGACTGAACCGGACCGGCGCGCGGATCGCCGCGGCCACGCGGCTTACTTGCGGCCCTTCTTCGGCAACAGCAGTTGCGCGAATTCCTGCAGGAAAGCCACGGGCCCATGCGCATGCAACGCCTGCCCGCTGCTCAGCGCGCCGTCGATCACGGTCGCAAGCCGCAGCGCGAAGGTTTCCGGCTCGTCGACACCCATCGCATCCGCCAGCTCGGTCAGCCGGCGCCGCAATTCCTGCTTGTGCGCGACGGCCACCTTGCGGGCCGGATGGTTGCCGTCCGCGTATTCGGCGGCGATGTTGATCTGCGGGCAGCCGCGATAGCCGGGGCGCGCAATGCGCTCGCCGATCCATTGCAGTTGCGCATCCAGTTCCTCGCGCGGCGTGCGCCGGTACTGCGCGGCCACCGCATCCCAATGCGCCCAGAAATCGGCGTCCTCGCGCAGCAGGAACGCTTCGATCAGGTCGTCCTTCGTCGTGAAGTAACGATAGAGGCTCGTCTTCGCCACGCCTGCCTGCGCGACGATCAGGTCCACGCCGACCGCGCGCGTACCCTCCCGGTAGAACAGCTCGCTGGCCGTTTGCAGAATGCGTTCGCGCGTATCGGGCGCGCTCCCTGGTGTACCCGTTTCCTTTTTCATCCCGACCCGGCCTGGCTGGCCGCCCACTCCCGCAACAATGATCCGATCATAGCACCGCGTGCTTGACGACGCTACAGGTCTGTACTATAAAACAGACCGTTCTGTATCGGAGTAGATCATGGATGATCGAATGACGGTTGCAGTCTATGGCGCCACGGGTCATACCGGGCGGTTCGTCGTCGCCGAACTGGCCCGGCGCGGCCTGCGCGCGATCCGCATCGGGCGCGATGCCGCGCGGCTCGCGGAGGACGGCGGCGATACGGCGCTCGCGCTCGCACGCGTCGCCGCGATCGACGATCCTGCCGCGCTCGACGCCGCGTTGCGCGGCGCGGCTGCGGTCATCAACTGCGCGGGCCCGTACCTCGATACCGCATTGCCGCTGGCCGACGCGGCGCTGCGGGCCGGCATCCCCTATCTCGACCTGACCGCCGAGCAGCCGTCGGTGCTGGCGCTGGCCGAACACAGCGACGCGCGGGCGCGCGCCGCGGGCGTGACCCTCGTGCCGGCCGCTGCGTTCTATGGCGGCCTGGCCGACCTGCTCGTCACGGCCGTCGTGGACCCGCACCAGCCGATCGAGCGCGTCGATATCGCAACCGGCCTCGACCGCTGGCACCCGACGCGCGGCACGCGCGTGACGGGCGAACGCAATCGCGCGGTGCGGCTCGTGCAGATGAACGGCAAGCCGACACCGGTGCCGTCGACCGCACGCGAACGCGCATGGCCGTTCCCGCCGCCGATCGGCCGCGTCGACGTGACGCTGCTGCCGTTTTCGGAAGTGATGACACTGTCGCGTCACCTGCGCATCGATACGATCGAATCGTGGCTCGCCACCGTCGCGCTGCGCGACGTGCGCGATGCCGCCACGCCGCCGCCCGAGCCGACCGACGAGACGGGCCGCTCGGCGCAGCAGTTCGCGATGGACGCGATCGTCGTGCAGGGCGGCACGACGCACCGCGCGACGGCGTCCGGGCAGGACATCTACGCGGTCAGCGCACCGATCATCGTCGAGGCGGCCGTGCGCCTGATCGCGGGCGACACCGTGGTGTCGGGCGGCGTGCGCAGTCTCGGCGAGCTGTTCGACGCGCGCGATTTCCTCGCGGCGCTCGATACGGTGGCAGTATCGTTCGGCACGACAACCGATCCGGTTTTCAACCAGGAGACGCAAGCATGAGCAGCAATGAGAAGGGTGCATATTTCCGTTCGCTTCACCGTGCGGGCCAGCCGCTGGCGCTGTTCAACGTATGGGACGCCGGCAGCGCGCGCACGGCGGCCGATGCGGGCGCCGTCGCACTGGCGACCGGCAGCTGGTCGGTCGCGGCGGCGAACGGTTTCGGCGACGGCGAGCAGATGCCGCGCGCGCTGATGATGGACGTGCTCGAGCGAATCACGCGCGCGACCGACCTACCCGTCACGGTCGATCTCGAAAGCGGGTACGGCGAGCGGCCGGAAGATGTCGCCGAAACGATCGCGCTCAGCATCAAGGCCGGCGCGATCGGCTGCAACCTCGAGGACAGCTTCCCGGCGACGGGCCAATTGCGCGACGTCGACGCAGCGGCGGCTCGTCTCGCGGCAGCCCGGCAGGCCGCCGATCGCGCGGGCGCCGACTACTTCATCAACGCGCGCACCGACGTGTTCTTCACGGCGCCGGCCGACACGCACGACGAACGCCTGCTCGACGCCACGCTGGCCCGCGCACGCGCGTATGCCGCGGCCGGTGCCGATGGGCTGTTCGTGCCGGGGCTGGGCTCACCGGCGCTCATTCGCGCACTGACGGCCGCGTCGCCGCTGCCGGTGAACGTGATGCGCGTCACGGAGACGCCGACGCTCGCCGAGTTCGCGGAATACGGCGTGGCCCGCATCAGCCACGGACCATATCCGTACCTGCAGGCGATGAAGGCGCTGGCGGAGCTGGTCAGGCAAGGCGGCTGACCGCTTCGCGCGCATCGAATGATTACATCGCATGTAATTGGCGCGCGACACGGCCGCTCCTACGCTTCGGGTGTCGCGCCGCCAATCCGGCGGCGCCCCTCCCCCGGAGACATCATGTCCGCCTACCCGCTTCACACCATCGACTCGGCACCGGCCGCCTCAAAGCCCGTCCTCCAGCAGCTCCAGCAAACCTTCGGCATCGTCCCGAACATCGCGGCGGCCATGGCCGCGTCGCCGGTGCTGATCAACGGCTTCATCGGCCTGTTCGAGCGCGTGCACGCGAGCAGCCTCACCGAGCCGCAGATCCAGACGCTCCTGCTCACCAACGCGGTCACGAACGCGAGCGAATGGCCGGTCGCGTTCCATACCGCGCTGGCGCTGAAACAGGGTGTGACCCACGCCGACGTCGACGCGATCCGCCGCGGCGCCCTGCCCGGCGACGCGACCCTGGCCGCGCTGTCGGCCACCGCACGCAAGCTGATCGACACCCGCGGCCGCCTGTCCGAGGCCGACCGGCAGGCGTTCCTCGACGCCGGCTTCAGCGCCGAGCAGTTGCTGGAAGTGATCGCGGTGGTCGCCGCATCGACGATCACGAACTACGTCGGCAGCGTGACGCAGCCCGCACTCGAAGCGCCGTTCGACGCATTCGCGTGGCACGCGAACGCCGCGTGAGTCCGATATAGTCGATCGCGTCGCTCACGGAACGCCCAGGGAGGCACGATGAACGCCAGCCGCCGCGAACCGCACGCGCCGCCGCACGAACTCGGCCAGTTGCTGCGCTACTGGCGCGACGTGCGCGGCGTGAGCCAGCTCGACCTGTCGCTCGACGCGGGGATCTCGCAGCGCCAGATCAGCTTCATCGAAAGCGGGCGCAGCGTGCCGGGCCGCGACACGCTGCTGACGCTCGCGCAAACGCTCGACGTGCCGCTGCGCGAGCGCAACACGCTGCTGCTCGCGGCCGGGTATGCACCGGTGTATTCGGAAGCGCCGTGGGATGCGCAGGAGATGCAGGGCGTGATCGGCGCGCTCGAACGGGTCGTGCGCCAGCACGATCCGTTTCCGGCGATCGTGATGGATCGCCACTGGAACGTGCTGATGACCAACGACGCGGCGCCGCGCTTCTTCAGCTGCTTCATCGACATGGCCGCGCGCGACGGCCCGCGCAACCTGCTGCGCCTGATGTTCGATCCGCAGGGGATGCGGCCGTTCCTGGCCGACTGGGAGACGGTGTCGCGCAGCCTGCTGCAGCGCGTGCAGCGCGAAGCGGTCGGCCGCGTGATCGACGACGGCACCCGGCAGTTGCTCGACGACCTGCTCGCGAGCCCCGACGCGCCGCGCGACTGGAAAACGCCGCCGGCGCCGGCCGCCGCCCCGTCGCTGCCGGTCATCCCGATCGGCTTCGTGCACGAAGGCGTCGTGCTGAATTACTTCTCGCTGGTCACGACGGTCGGGACGCCGCACAGCGCCGCCGCGCAGGAACTGCGCATGGAGTGCATGTTCCCCGCCGACGACGCGACCGAAGCGCGTCACCGGCAGTTGCTCGACACGCACGCACCGGTGCGCTGAGCGGCGGGCCGGGCGGCCCGCCGGTGCAACTCATTCCGCCAGCGCGGACACCACGCCGACACGCTTCGGCACGCCGGTCACGATCGTCGCGACCGCGACGGCCAGCACAACGGCCGCGGCAACGAACACGCCGGCCGCCCCGTTCGCGTCGAACACGACGCCGCCGGCCGCCGCGCCCGTCGCGATCGCGAGCTGGATCGCCGCGACGATCAGCCCGCCCGCGCTCTCGGCTTCATCGGGCACGGTGCGCGTGACCCACGTCGACCACGCGACGGGCACGCCGCCGAATGCCATCCCCCACAACGCGACGAGCACCGCGTCGATCATCGGCGCGCGGCCGAGTGCGACGAGCGCGACGCCGAGCACGACCATCAGCGCGGGCATGCCGATCAGCATCGGCCGCAACCGGTGTTCGAGCACGCGACCGGCGAGCGAAGTGCCGACGAAGTTCGCGATGCCGTAGCCGAGCAGGATCGCCGACAGCCCGTTCACGCCGACGCCCGCGACCTGTTCGAGGAACGGCCGCAGGTACGTGAAGAACGCGAAGTGCCCGGTGAACACGAGGATCGTCGCGAACATGCCGAGGCCGACGGTCGGCCGGCGCAGCACGTCGATCAGCGTGCGCAGCCGCGTCGTGCCGCTCGGCGGCATCGACGGCAGTGTGAGGATCTGCGACACGAACGCAATGCCGCCGAGCGCGGCCGCGATCAGGAACACGTTGCGCCAGCCGATCAGGTGCCCGAAGTAACTGCCCATCGGCGCGGACGCGATCGTCGCGACCGCCACGCCGCTGAAGATGATCGACAGCGCACGCGGCACCATCGCCGTCGGCACGAGCCGCATCGCGGTAGCGGTGGCCATCGTCCAGAAGCCGCCGAGCGCGATGCCGAGCACGACGCGGCCGACCAGCAGCATTGCCAGGTTGGGCGCGAACGCGACCGCCAGGTTCGACGCGACGAGCAGCACCGAGAACACGAGCAGCACGCGCCGCCGGTCGATCGTGCGCGTCAGCGCCGAGA
The DNA here is from genome assembly GCF_020420065.1 of Burkholderia sp. AU31624. Lineage (NCBI taxonomy): Bacteria > Pseudomonadati > Pseudomonadota > Betaproteobacteria > Burkholderiales > Burkholderiaceae > Burkholderia > Burkholderia sp. AU31624. The sequence goes on along the minus strand of NZ_JAIZRT010000002.1, from coordinate 370,809 downwards.
TCAGCAGGCTCGTGACCAGCGCGACCGTCGCGGTGGCCGTGACGGCCTGCCCGGCCACGCCTTCGGTCACGCCGAGGCTGTCGGCCATCGGCGTCAGCAGGCTCGCCGGCAGGAATTCGGCCGTGACGAGCCCGAACACGCCGAGCGTCATCGCGAATACCGCGCCCCAGGCCGGTTCGCGGGGGGCCGCCGTCGAGGCGGCCGTGGAGATTCCGGGATTCATGCGTGGTTCCGTGTCGGTTAGGGAAAGTACTGATGAGGGCGTATCGTAAGGAACCACGTCAGGACGGTCTATGACATACAATCCGTTCTTGTTGATCGATCGTCCGTATCTCGCTATGTCCGAGCCCCTTCTGCCCCCTATTCCCGATGTGCACGACCTCGTCAGCGAGCTGCTGCTGGGGATGCGCCTGAGCGGCGTCCAGTACCGCCGCATCCAGGTCGCGCGGCCGTTCGGGCTGAACTTCGGCCACGTGACGGGCCGCGCGCAGTTCCATTTCGTCGGGCGCGGGCCGGTGCTGCTGCGCGACGCGTCGGGCGCCACGATGCGGCTCGAAGCCGGCGACGCGATCCTGCTGCCGCACGGCGGCATGCACGCGCTGGTGTCGGACCCCGATGCACCGTGCCGCGAGATCAACGGCTTCGAGGTCGCGAAGATCTGCGACACGGTCGCGTCGGTGGCGTCGGCCGGCGTGTCGCCCGCCAGCTGCGCGACGACCGAGCCGGGCGCCGGCGATGCGCTGATCTTCAGCGCGTGCATGGAGCTCGATCTCGGCGGCATGCAGCCGCTCGTCGGCACGATGCCGGAGTTCATGCACGTCGGCACGCTGCTCGCGCGCTACCCGGAAATCCGCCCGATGCTCGATGCGATGGAGCGCGAAGCGTGCTCGGCGCGCGCGGGTTTCGCGGGCATCCTCGCGCGGCTCGCGGATGTGGTCGCGGCGTTCATCGTGCGCGGCTGGGTCGAGTGCGGATGCGGTGATGCGACGGGCTGGGTGCAGGCGCTGCGCGAACCGAAGCTCGGCCGCGCGATCGTCGCGCTGCATCGCGACCCGGGCCGCAACTGGAGCGTGGCGGAACTCGCGACCGAAGCGGGCGTGTCGCGTTCGGTGTTCGCCGAACGCTTTCTCGCGGCCACCGGGATGACGCCGGTGCGCTACCTGACCGAGCTGCGGATGCGGCTCGCCGCGCAATGGATCACGCGCGACCACGAGACGATCGAGGCCGTCGCGTACCGGCTCGGCTACGGCTCGCTCGCCGCGTTCAGCCGCGCGTTCAAGCGCGTGGTGGGCAAGCCGCCGGGCGCCGTGCGCGCGGACGGCGAGGTGCGTGTCGAAGCGTAATGCGTGACGTGGCGCGCATCACGCTTCACGCGTGATGCCGGCCGCGGCCGCCAGGCGTCGTTCCAATGGCCTTCAGACGTGATGGCAGTGTCGCTCAGTCGCTGCGCGCTTCCAACGTGTCGATCAGCGCCGTCGCGCACTGCACGGCAAGCGCCGCGCACTGCTCCACGTCCACGACCGCACCGCTCGCCACGGTGCCTTGCACGATCCGGCCCAGCAATTCCTTCGAGAGATCGGCGATCTCGTGATCCCGTTCCGTCATGATGTCCCTCCTGCGCATCGACCGATCGCATCGATGCATTCACCTTCCCTGCCCGTTCAACGCCCTTTCGCCCGCACGACGATCTGCGCCTGCGTGTCGCGTTCGATGCGCTCGAGCGACGCGCGCAGCGCCGTGAATTCGTCCGCCGTACACACCTGACGGCCAAAGTCCGCCGTCATGCGCCGCGTGACCTGCACGACGCGCGCGGCCGCGTCGAATACGTAATGCGACGTGAAGTCGACGAAGCGGTCGTGCACGGCGGTGTCGGCCGGCAGGTCGGTCACCGCGACGTCGGCCGGCAGCGCGATCTGGCCGGTCTCGTCGAACGTGCCGCCGATGCAGCCCCATGGCTGCGTGCGCACGGGCTCGGCGAGCCAGTTCTCGACCTGCGTCGCGATGCCGCCCGTCAGGCTCGACAGCGCGGGCAACGCGGTCGTGCCGTCGGGCCACACGAAATGATCGAGCGTGCCCGACATCGTCACGTCGAACGGCCCGTCGGTCACGCGCCGGTCGCTGGTCGACAGCTGCGCTCGACCGCGCAAGCCGCTTTGCCGCAGCCGGTTGTTCGCGAGTTGCGCGATGGCATCCGGCGTCGCGCGGCGAAACAGGTTGCGTTCGAGTTCGGCCGTCCAGCCGTCGTCCTCGATGTACGCATGAAAACGCGTGGCGCCCGGCCCGGCCGCATCGATCTCCACCCGTGCGACGCGGCCGCGCGGCTGCGTGGCCGGCGTGCGCGACAGCACGCCCGTGTCGACGAGCAACGCGGGACGGTCCATCACGATCGGCGGCAGATAGCCGAATGCGATGCCGGCCGTCGTCGTGTCCGCAAAAAGCGCGAGATCGGGCAGCCACGTGATCGCGTGATTGATCGCACCACCGCCGTAACCGGGCACCGCCGGCAGCGTGTAGACGGACCCGAGATTGAGCAGCACCGGCTCGCTGCGGATGCCGACCGCCGCGAGCAGCGCGCCGAACAGCGCGACATGATCCTTGCAGTCGCCGTAGCGGTTGCGCAGGATGTCCGTCACGCGATGCGGCGCGGCGGCCGTTTCACCGAGAAACAACCCGACGTAGCGGATGTTCGCCTGCACCCAGTCGTACAGGATGCGCGCCTGGTCGTGCGGATCGGCGACACCCGCGGTGAGCGTGCGCGCCAGTTGCGCGACGGCCGGATCGTCCGCGCCCGGATCGACCGCCGCGTTGCGATAGCGCGCGGCGAACGCTGCATAGTCGGGCAGCGTCGACACGACGAGCCGGTCGCCGTAGGTCGCGTAGCCGACCGCGCCGCTTTCGATGCGGTCGTACGGGCCGTGCCGATAGTCGAATTCATAGCGCGTGCGGCCGTTCGCGGTGACCGGCGGCAGCGCGACGTAGCCGCGCGCATCTGAATACAGCGGCATGTCGGCCGGCACGTCGAAGATCAGCCGCTGGCGGTCGACCGGCTCGCGCGACGGCTCCACCGTATAGCCGAAGTAGCCGCGATTGACCGGCTTCGTGCGGGTCTTGCGGAACGCCACGCGCGTGCTCGACCCGGCTTCGACGCCGGGAAACACGACGGTGCGCAGCAGCCCGTCCTGGAACGTCGGCGCGCCGGCCGAGCGCGGCTCCTGCACGTCGCGAATGCCGTCCGCGCCGACCGGATGCGCGACCCCGTCGCGATCGATCGTCTCGGCCGCGAGCAGGTCCACCTTCTCGATATTCCTGTCGAACCACACGTAGCGCTGCGCGATGGCATCGATACCGTTTGCATCGTTCGCGCGCAGCGTCGAATCGTCGTGCTCGTCGAGCGCGCCGTCGTGCTGGATCACGAATTCGTGGACATCGCTGACGACCGTGACGGGCGCGCCGCCGCCCGTGTCGATCGTGTTGCCGTGGTCGCGCACATCGGCCATGGCCGCACCGGGGCCGAGCGCGATGGCGCAGGCGAGTAGCCGGCCGGTCCATCGGATAGGAAAAAGCACCACGTCGAAGCTCTCCGCGCGTTCGTTGCCGGGCGCCAGGGCCGCGCGCCGGCGCGAATGGTTCGATCCGCGTGACGCGCACATGACAACACACGCCGCGTGCCCGTCGTGCGAACCAGTGTGGGTGACGTGCCGGCGAGCGTCAAGCCGCGCCGCGGCGAGCCGGCTGCGCGATGCGGCGAGCTCGCCGGGCGTGCAGCGCAGGCTTCGCCACGCCGATGTGCCGCCGCCGTGCCTCGTGCCCTGAGCCAGAGCGCCTTTTTTGCATCACGTCGCAACCTATCATTCATTCAGATCATCCCTGCATGCAACGTCGACGGAACGACGCTCTGCCGGACACGACGTACCGGCATGGGGAAGGAGGCATCATGGCGATCATCAATAGCGACTTCGAAATGGGTTACCTCGTGATCGCGTTCACGCTACTGGGCCTGATCCTGTTCGGCGCACTGCTGACGGCGCTGCATCTACGGTGGCATCCGAGACTGATCGGCGCCGCGATCGGTGCGTTGCTCGGCATCGCGCTGATCGAAGCGATACCGATGCTGACGTGAGTACGGCCCGGCGCCCCTTCGTCCGGTCACGCGCCGCGCGGGGACGGAACGGCCGGCGCCTGCCGCAGAGGCCGTCGTGGCTTCGCCGCACCAGAAATCGGGCCGGCGGCATGCGCGATGCGCGCCTGCACACCCCACATCACGCTATCGGGTGCGGCGCAGGGCCGAAACATGATCCGCATCGTCATCGCGCCTGGTCGTCACCTGGCGGGGAACACGACGTGCACCGCTACCCGACGTTCATCGGCAGCAGCACCATCTGCTTGCCCTCGACGTGCAGGCGCGCCTGCAGCTCGACGGGCGTCTGGTTGTGCAGCCAGGCCGTGAGGAAATTCACGCGCCGGAAGATCAGCTTGCTCGCGAAGCACACGGCGTTCGGGTATTCGTCGAGCGTCGACGAAGCCAGGTTCATGAACTCGACGACGGGGTTCGTGCCGAACGCGATCCGGTAGTCGGCCGCGATGCCGTGGCGGCGGCAGTGCGCGACATAGTAGTCGAGCGCTTCGGTGATCGTGTGGCGCAGCCGCTCGAGGTGTTCGTGACCGTCGTACGCCTTCGCGTCGACTTCGCCGACCGCGAGGAAGATCACGTTGCGGAAATGCCCGGGAAACAGCCGGTTGACCCACAGCAGCGCGTGCATGCTCGCGCCGCGATGCTTGCCGACCAGCAGCACGGCCGTCGGTTGCGACGGGTCGGGCTTGCCCGGCGCGGTGGCCTCGTCGACTTCGGGCGGCTTGCCCGAGAACAGCGCGTCTTCCTTCGCGAGCTGCGCGCGCGTATAGGCGTAGTGGCGGTTGATCATGAAGCACAGCGCGATCACCGCGCTCGTCACGAGCACCGTGAGCCAGCCGCCGGCCGTGAACTTCTCGATCAGCGTGATGACGAGCACGGTCGCCGTCACGCTCAGCCCGAGCGCCGACAGGAAGAAGTGCTTGAACCAGCCCTGCTGGCTGCGATGGCGCCACCAGTACGTGCACAGCCCGAGCAGCGACAGGCTGAACGTCAGGAACACGTTGATGCTGTACAGCACGACGAGCACGTCGACGTTGCCGTGCGTCCACAAGAGGATCAGCAGGCTCGACAGCCCGACGACGATGATGCCGTTCTGCCGCACGAGGCGCCCCGACAGGTCGCGGAAATGGCGCGGCACCCACGAATCCGATGCCATGTTCGACAGCACGGCCGGGCCGTCGAGAAAGCCCGTCTGCGCGCCGACCAGCAGCAGCCCGGCCTCGAACGCGAGCACGGCCGCGAGCAACGCGTGGCGCGCGAAGGCCGAGCCGAGCCCGAGATGGTCGATCACGCTGCCGAACACGACCGCGTTGAGCGTCTGGCCGTCGACAGGCTTCGCGTGCCACAGCATGTACAGCAGGATGATGCCGCCGGCCGTGAACGCGAGCGACGTCGACATGTACCACATCGTCACCTTGCCGTTCGGCACGCGCGGATCGGCGAGCATGTTCACGTTGTTCGACACGGCCTCGAGGCCCGTATAAGTCCCGCCGCCGAGCGAGAACGCGCGCATCAGCAGCGCGAGCAGCACGAACAGGCCGAGCGATTGCGACATGCCGTGCGCTTCGTGCACGGCGTCGGGCACCACCATCGCGAGGCTGCTGCCATGCACGGCGACGCCGTACACGATCAGCCCGAAGTGCAGGATCACGAAGCCGATGAAGATCGGCAGCAGCACCATGATCGATTCGCGCATCCCGCGGAAGTTGAGCCCCGTCATCATCAGGATCAGCACGATCTCGGTCGTGAGCTTGAACGCCTGCGCGCTGACCGGCAGCAGGCTGAAGAACGCGTCGACCCCGCTCGCGAGCGACGTCGCGACGGTCAGCACGTAGTCGACCAGCAGCGCCGCGCCGGATACCAGCCCCGGCTTCGACCCGAGCAGCGACGTCGCGACGCGGTAGCCGCCGCCGCCGGTCGGGAACAGCTCGATCACCTGGTTGTAGCCGAGCGCGATGATGAACACGGTCGCCGCCGTCGCGAGTGCGAGGAACAGCGCGAGCGCATGATGCTGGCCAAGCGCGAGAAACGCCTCCTCCGGCCCGTAGCACGACGACGACAGCCCGTCGGCGCCGAGCCCGACCCAGGCCAGCAGCGGCGTGACGGCGATCGCATGCCGCGTACGCGGATCGAGTGGGTCGAGCGGCTTTCCGACGAGCAACTGCCACACTTTCTGGAACGTGGTCATGGTCCCCTCCCGGCACGCCTGGCGCCACGCGCGGCGTGATCCTTTAAAGCTAATCGACGCACGGGCGCGGCGCCAGTCCGCATCTTCCATAGGGGCCGCACGGCGGCCCCGCAGCGCTTTCAGCATGTAAGCGGACAACGCCGGCGGCCACGCGCCGGATCGGCCGTTTACACGCATTCGCGCAACGCGGCGAACCTGCACGGCCCTCCCTTTCCGGCCGCCTTTACATGCCTGCCGGCCCCGTCCGGCGCACCGGCCGACGCGCCGCCCACCTTCGCCCGATAGCGGCCGGCCGTACTCGCCGCCCCCTTCCCCGCCCATACCGATGCGACCGGCACCCGCGTCCCGGTCGTGCGTGGTTCCTCGCAATTCGACTTTTGTGCGCGCGCAACAATGGCGATGCCTCGCGCCCGGCGCCCTGCGGGACACTCGCCTCCCGCTCGGCACCGGGCGCGACGGTCTTCGAAAACCACATCTCACGAGGACATACCATGCAACTCCAATCCCATCCCGCGTGCCGCCCGTTTTATGAAGCCGGCGAACTCACGCAACTGACTGCCTTTTATGAAGAGGGACGTAATGTCATGTGGATGATGCTGCGATCGGAGCCGCGGCCGTGCTTCAACCAGCAACTCGTTACCGACATCATCCATCTCGCGCGCGTCGCACGCGATTCGGGCCTGCCGTTCGACTTCTGGGTGACAGGCTCGCTCGTCCCCGAGCTGTTCAACGTCGGCGGCGACCTGAGCTTTTTCGTCGACGCGATCCGCAGCGGCAAGCGTGACCTGCTGATGGCCTATGCGCGCTCGTGCATCGACGGCGTGTACGAGATCTACACGGGCTTCGGCACCGGCTCGATCTCGATCGCGATGGTCGAGGGCAGCGCGCTCGGCGGTGGCTTCGAGGCCGCGCTCGCGCATCACTACGTGCTCGCGCAGAAGGGCGTGAAGCTCGGGTTTCCCGAGATCGCGTTCAACCTGTTCCCGGGCATGGGCGGCTATTCGCTCGTCGCGCGCAAGGCCGATCGGGGCATTGCGGAGCAACTGATCTCGACCGGTGAAGCGCACGCCGCCGAGTGGTACGAGGATCGCGGGCTCGTCGATCAGACGTTCGACGCGGGCGACGCGTATCTCGCGACGCGCACCTTCATCGACGTGACCAAGCCGAAGCTGAACGGCGTGCGCGCGATGCTGCGCGCACGCGAGCGGGTGTTCCAGCTGACGCGCTCCGAGCTGATGGACATCACGGAAGCCTGGGTGCATGCGGCGTTCACGATCGAGCCGAAGGACCTCGCGTACATGGAACGCCTCGTGATGCTGCAGAACCGGCGCGTGTCGAAGCTGCGCACGGTGTAATGCGACGGGCGCCGCCGCTCGCCGGCGGCGCCTGTTCGTGAACGAAGCTCAGGCGATCAGCCTGAGCTTCCTCGTCTCCGCGAGCCACGCCTCGAACGCCTGGGCCGGCATCGGGCGGGCGTAGTAGTAGCCCTGCGCATGATCGACGTCGAGCTGCTTGAGGAATTCGGCTTCCGCATGCGTTTCGACGCCCTCGGCGACCACCGCGAAATTCAGCGCCTTCGCGAGCGACACGACCGAGCGCACCAGCGCCTGCGAGCGCGGATTGCGGTCGATGCCCGTGATGAAGCTGCGGTCGAGCTTGATCGCGTCGAGCGGCAGGCGCGACAACTGCGACAGCGACGAATAGCCGGTGCCGAAATCGTCGAGATGGATCTCCGCGCCGAGCTGGCGGAACTGTCGCATCAGCCCGTTGGCCGCATCCTCGTCCTCGATGAAGCAGCTCTCGGTCAGCTCGATGTCGAGCAGGCCGGGCTTGAGGCCCGCGGCGTCGAGGATCGACGCCAGCTGGTGCACGATGTTCATGTCCTGCAACTGCCGCGCGGACACGTTCACCGCGATCCGGATGCCGAGCCCCTTCGCCTTCCAGGCGGCGGCCTGCGCGGCCGCGGTTCGCATCACCCAGCGCCCGAGCGGCGCGATCAGGCCCGACTCCTCCGCGAAGCGGATGAACTCGACCGGCGCGACGAGCCCGCGATCGGGCGACTGCCAGCGGATCAGCGCCTCGACGCCGTGCACGTCGCCGGTCGCGATATCGACGACCGGCTGGTAGTGCAGCACGAACTGCTCCTCTTCGAGCGCCTTGCGCAGGTTCGTGTCGAGCCACATGTACTTCGCGACCTTCTGGTTCATCTCCAGCGAGAACACGCGATACGTATGCTTGCCCTCTTCCTTCGCGACGTACATCGCGGTATCCGCGCTGCGGATCAGCGTCTCGAGCGAGTCGCCGTGCTGCGGATGCATCGCGATGCCGATCGAGCAGCTCGTGTAGACCTCCATCAGCCCCAGATGAATCGGCGTGCGCAGCCGTTCGAGAATGATCTGCGCGGTCGCTTCGAGCAGCGGCCGCGTGCCGTGCTCGAACAGCACGAGGAATTCGTCGCCGCCGAGCCGCGCGAGCGTCGCGCCGGACGGCAGGCAGCCGCTGATGATCGCCGACACGTCCTGCAGCAGCCGGTCGCCGGTGATGTGCCCGTAGTGATCGTTGACGCGCTTGAAGTTGTCGAGATCGAGGAACAGGATGCCGACCTGCCCGCGCGTCGCGGCGGTCTCGGCGGCAATCGCCGCGTGGATGCGCTCGCTGATCGCATGGCGATTCGGCAGGCCGGTCAGCACGTCGGTGTTCGCGAGCTCGATGAGCCGCTGCTGCGCGCTGCGCTCCTCGGTGATGTCGATGCCCGAGCAGATCAGGAACTGCTCCTCGACGCCGCTGCCGCTCTGCACGAACTTGTTGCGGAACTGGAACAGGCGCGGCCCGTTGACCGTGTTGATGTAGCGCTCGACCGCGAACGAATGGTTGCTCGCGAAAAATCCCGTGATGTTGCTGCGCGACTGCGCGCCCTGCTCGGGGGTCATGAACAGCTCGAACGCGCTGCGGCCGATCACGTCGACCTCGCGCTTGCCCGTCACTTCCTCGCACAGACGGTTGAAGCGCTGCACCATCCCGTTGCGGTCGAGGATCACCACGAGCGAATTCACTTCGGACACGACCTGCTCGGCGAATGCGAGCCCGTGCGCGAGATCGCCCGCGACGGACTCGGCATCGGAATAGGCGGACGCCGTGCCGGCCCAGTTGGTCGTGTCGACCTTCCGGCCGACGAGATGGAGCTTGACCGGTTCGCCGAACAGCGCGATGTCGAGCACCAGGTGCGACGTGACGCCGGTCAGCGCGCGGATGCACGCGGCCTGTTCGACCGTCAGCGCGACGGCAACGTTGGTCAGGCCGCGGACGGCCGCCAGTTCGAGTGCGTTGCTGTCGCTGCCGAGACGCCAGCAGGGGCTGCGCGTACCGACGTGCGCCTCGAGCACCGCGCTATCGTTTTCGTCATCCATGGAGACGCCCCGATCCAGAAAAAACGCACAGTTTAGACGGAGGCGAGCCGGCCGGCCGCCCTGCCGGGTCGCGCGTCATGCGCGCCCGGCAAGGCGGCCGTGAGTGCCGTGCTGATGGGCCTCGTCCCGTACTTGTTTCCCGCTAATGCGACCCGGCGTTCGCGCGTCATGCGCGCAGGTGCTGCCTAACGAATGATGAGAGCCATCTTATCAAATGACGATCAGGATTGGCACTCACATTTAGAGCAGAGTGTCAAGGAATTGGGACTCGATTGGCAAGCCGGATTTTTCATGATTGGCAGCCGGCTCAATTGGGGTGGCGGCGCTGCGAAGCGGGTTCGGCGGGTTGGCTGAGCGCCCCGCCAGTCGGGCGTTTGCGGCTGATTCCAGCATTCGGGGAGCGCGCGCTGACGCGACCGCGAGGACAGGGTCGGATCGCCCTCCGGCGACCCGACCTTCCGTCGAATTTGATTCCTTTCGTGCGTTAATGCGCAGCTTTATTCCACAGTCCGTTGCAATGCCGGCCGAGCGCCGGCGCGACGCGCCGGCACCGGCTGCCCGGCTCAGCCCGCGGCGCCGTATCCGCCGCCGCCCGGGGTTTCGACGACGAATACATCACCCGGCGCCATCTGCGCGCGGCCGATATGGTCGAGCGCCTCGACCGTGCCGTCCGCGCGCTCGATCGTGTTGCGGCCGAGCGCGCCGGCCTCCCCGCCCGCCGCGCCGAACGGCGCGTGGATCCGGTTGTTCGACAGGATCGACGCGGTCATCGGCTCCAGGAAGCGGATCCGCCGCACCGCGCCGTCGCCGCCGCGCCAGCGCCCGGCGCCGCCTGACCCGGCGCGGATCCGGTGCGAGTCGAGCCGCACCGGGTAGCGCCATTCGAGCACCTCCGGATCGGTGAGCCGCGAGTTGGTCATGTGCGTCTGCACCGCGCCGACGCCCGCGAACCCGTCGCCGGCGCCACTGCCGCCCGCAATCGTCTCGTAGTACTGGTAGCGATCGTTGCCGAATGTGAAGTTGTTCATCGTTCCCTGGCTCGACGCGACGCAGCCGAGCGCGCCGTACAGCGCGTTGGTGATCGCCGACGACGTCTCGACGTTGCCCGACACGACCGCCGCCGGATACTCGGGGTTCAGCATCGAGCGCGCGGGCACGATCACCGTGAGCGGCTTCAGGCAGCCGGCATTCAGCGGGATGTCGTCGCCGACCAGCGTGCGGAACACGTACAGCACGGCGGCCATGCACACGGCCTTCGGCGCGTTGAAGTTGTTGTCGAGCTGCGCGGACGTGCCCTTGAAGTCGATTTCCGCGCGCCGCGCCGCCCGGTCGACGCGGATCGCGACGCGAATCTCCGCACCGTTGTCGAGCGGGTAGCGGTACGCGCCGTCCTGCAGCGCGCCGATCACGCGCCGCACGGCTTCTTCCGCGTTGTCCTGCACGTGCCCCATGAACGCGAGCACGACGTCGCGGCCGAACTGCGCGACCATCCGGCGCAATTCGTCGACGCCCTTCTGGTTCGCGGCGACCTGCGCGCGCAGGTCGGCCATGTTCTGCTCGACGTTGCGCGCCGGGTAGCGGCCCGATGCGAGCAGCGCGCGGGTTTGCGCATCGCGCAGCGTGCCGGCCGACACGAGCTGCCAGTTGTCGATCAGCACGCCCTCCTCGTCGATGTGGGTCGAATCGGGCGGCATCGAGCCCGGCGTCGTGCCGCCGATGTCCGCGTGGTGGCCGCGCGAGCCGACGTAGAACAGCGGCGCGTCCGAGCCGTCCGCGAACACCGGCGTGATGACCGTCACGTCCGGCAGGTGGGTGCCGCCGTGATACGGGTCGTTCAGCATGAACACGTCGCCGTCGCGCATGCGGCCGCGGTTGCGCTCGATCACCGTGCGGATGCTCTCGCCCATCGAGCCGAGGTGCACGGGCATGTGCGGCGCGTTCGCGATCAGGTTGCCGTCGCCGTCGAAGATCGCGCACGAGAAGTCGAGGCGCTCCTTGATGTTCACCGAGTACGCGGTGTTCTGCAGCCGCAGCCCCATCTGCTCGGCGATCGACATGAACAGGTTGTTGAAGATTTCGAGCCGCACCGGGTCGGCGTCGGTGCCGAGCGAGCGGCGCGTCGGCAGCGGCGTCGTGCGCGTCAGCACGAGGTTGCCCTGCGCGGTCATCTGCGCGCGCCAGCCGGGCTCGACGACGGTCGTGCCGTTCTGCTCCGCGACGATCGCCGGGCCGTCGATCGCGTCGCCGGCCCGCAGCGTGTCGCGCACGTAGAGCGCCGCGTCGTGCCATTGGCCGCCGGAATGGAAGCGCACCGCGGAATGGGCGCGCAGTGCGGCATCGTCGCCGTTGCCCGCGTGGCGCGGCGCGAGCGGGGCGATCTCCACCGGCGCGTCGGAGCGGCCGATCGCCTCGACCGACGCGAGCTCGGCGACGAGCGGCGTGCCGGGCATCAGGAACGCGTAGCGCTGCCGGTACGCGGCCTCGAACGCGTGCTGCATCTCGGCGACGCTGCCGGCCGGCACGTCGAGCGCCGAATCGGTGCCCTGGTAGCGCAGGTGCACGCGCCGCTCGGTCGCGATCCGCTCCGGCGGCACGCCCTGTTCGAGCAGCGCGCCGACGGCCTCGTCGGCCAGCCGGTCGAGCGCGGCATTCAGCGCCGGCAATGAATCGTCGGACAACACCGCCTCGACCGCGCGCTCGCGCATCGCGGTCTGGTCGGCGAGGCCCATCCCGTATGCGGACAGCACGCCCGCCAGCGGATGCGCGAACACCTGCGTCATGCCGAGCGCATCGGCGACGCCGCACGCGTGCTGGCCGCCCGCGCCGCCGAACGTCGTCAGCACGTAGCGCGACACGTCGTGGCCGCGCTGCACGGAAATCTTCTTGATCGCGTTCGCCATGCTGCCGATCGCGATTTCCAGGAAACCTTCGGCGAGCGCCTCGGGCGTCTCGCGCCGCCCGGTCGCTGCGTGGATCTCGTCGGCGAGCGCGGCGAACTTCGCGACCACGCCGTCGCGGTCGAGCGGTTCGTCCGCATGCGGGCCGAACACGCGCGGGAAATGCTCGGGCTGGATCTTGCCGAGCATCACGTTGCAGTCGGTCACCGTCAACGGGCCGCCGCGCCGGTACGCGGCCGGCCCCGGGTTCGCGCCGGCCGACTCGGGCCCGACGCGCAGCCGTGCGCCGTCGAAGCCGAGCACCGAGCCGCCGCCCGCGGCCACCGTGTGGATGCTCATCATCGGCGCGCGCATCCGCACGCCGGCCACCTGCGTCTCGAACACGCGCTCGAACTCGCCGTGATAGTGCGACACGTCGGTCGACGTGCCGCCCATGTCGAAGCCGATCACGCGCTCGAAGCCGGCTGCCTGCGCGGCGCGCACCATCCCGACGATGCCGCCGGCCGGGCCCGACAGGATCGCGTCCTTGCCCTGGAACGCGTCGGCGCGCGTCAGCCCGCCGCTGCTCTGCATGAACTGCAGGTTCACGCCCGGCATCTCGTGCGCGACCTGCTCGACGTAGCGGCGCAGGATCGGCGACAGGTAGGCGTCGACCACCGTCGTATCGCCGCGCGACACCATCTTCATCAGCGGCGACACCTCGTGCGACACCGACACCTGCGTGAAGCCGATGCGGCGCGCCAGGTCCGCCAGCGCGCGTTCGTGCGCGGTGTAGCGATAGCCGTGGATCAGCACGATCGCGAGCGCGCGCACGCCCGAGTCGAACACGCGGCGCAGCGACGCCTCGGCGCCCCGCGCATCGAACGGCACGACGACGTCGCCGTGCGCGCCGATACGCTCGTCGATCTCGACGACGGTCTCGTACAGCGCATCCGGCAGCACGATGTCGAGATCGAACAGGCGCGGCCGGTTCTGGTACGCGATGCGCAGCACGTCGCGAAAGCCGCGCGTCGTCGCGAGCGCGGTGCGTTCGCCCTTGCGTTCGAGCAGCGCGTTGGTCGCCACCGTCGTGCCCATCTTCACCATGTCGACGCGCTCGGGCGTGATCGGCTCGCCGGCCGCGAGGCCGAGCAGGTGGCGAATCCCGGCCACGGCCGCATCGCGGTACTGCTCGGGGTTCTCGGACAGCAGCTTGTGCGTGACGAGCGTGCCGTCGGGCCGGCGCGCGACGATGTCGGTGAAGGTGCCGCCGCGGTCGATCCAGAATTGCCAGCGTGCGGCGTCGGACGGAACGGAGGAAAGGTGTCGGTCAGTCATGATGTAGGGTCGATGCGTCGTGGAATCGAGGGATGAGCGCCGCCGCACGGCGCGCGTCGCACGCCGTGTCGCGGGGTCGGTCAAGGGGGAAGAAAAACGACGGGCCGGCCGCCCGTGCCGCTTACGCGGCGTCGAGTTCGCGGCCGCGGGTCTCGGGCAGCGTCAGCGCGGCGACGATCACCACGCCGTACGCGGCCACCGCGAAGAGGCCGATGCTCGTGCCGAGCCCGTATTGCTTGGACAGCGCGCCGATCAGGAACGGGAACAGCGCACCGATCGCGCGGCCCACGTTGTAGCAGAAGCCCTGGCCGGAACCGCGCACGCGGGTCGGGAACAGTTCGGTGAGGAACGCGCCCATCCCCGAGAAGATCCCCGATGCGAAGAAGCCGAGCGGGAAGCCGAGCCACAGCATCGACGCGTTGGTCAGGTTCAGCGACGTGTACGCGAACGCGATCACCATCGAGCCGACCGCGAACAGGATGAAGTTCGGCTTGCGGCCCAGGCGGTCGGTCAGGTACGCGCTCGTCAGGTAGCCGACCCACGAGCCGAAGATGATCATCGCGAGATAGCCGCCGGTACCCATCACCGTGAGATGACGCTCCGTCTTCAGGAAGGTCGGCAGCCACGTCGTGATCGCGTAGTAGCCGCCCTGCGCGCCGGTGGTCAGCAGCGCCGCGCGCAGCGTCGTCGTGATCAGCTTCGGCGCGAAGATCTCGGTGAGGCGCGGCGCATCGGCCACTTTCGCCTGCGCGGCCTTCTCCTTCTCGTAGACGTCCGGCTCCTTCACGTAGCGACGGATCGCGACGACCAGCAGCGCGGGCGCGAGGCCGACGAGGAACAGCGCGCGCCACGCCTGCTCGGCCGGCAGCACCGAGAACAGCAGCGCATACAGCAGCGCGCACAGCCCCCAGCCGATCGCCCAGCCCGACTGCACGAGGCCGACCGCCTTGCCGCGGTCGCGCGCGCGGATCACTTCGCCGATCAGCACCGCACCCGCGGTCCATTCGCCGCCGAAACCGAAACCCATCAGCGCACGCGCCGCGAGCAGCTGGTGGTAGTTCTGCGCGAGCCCGCACAGCGCGGTGAACACGGCGAACCACAGCACGGTGAGCTGCAGCGTGCGCACGCGGCCGATCCGGTCGGACAGGATGCCGGCGATCCAGCCGCCGGCCGCCGACGCGAGCAGCGTGATCGTGCCGATGAAGCCCGCGTCGGCGAGCGAGATGCCCCAGGTCGCGACGAGCGTCGGGATCACGAACGACAGCATCTGCGTGTCCATCCCGTCGAGCATGTAGCCGACCTTGCAGCTCCAGAACGCGCGGCGCTCGCGCGGCTGCGCGTCCCCGTACCACGAGAACAGGCCGTTACGCTCGGGGCTCGCGGGCTCCGCGGCGTGCGCCGCGAGGGTCTTGCTTTCCATGGTGGTACTCCTGTCGTTATGCGCCGTCGAATGATTGTCGCGCGTGCGGCGTGCCGTGCGGGTCGGGTTGTCGTCGTCCTGGCTCAGAACACGGCCAGCGACGCGTTCGTGATGTCGGTCATCAGCATGTGGCCGGGCGTATGCGCGATCGCGATCGGCAGCTTCGCGTCCATCAGCGCGGTTTGCGGCGTCACGCCGCACGCCCAGAACACCGGAAGCTCGCCGTCGCGGATCGTCACCGCGTCGCCGAATTCGGGGGCGTTCAGGTCGGCGATGCCCAGCTCGCGCGGATCGCCGAGATGGATCGGCGCGCCGTGCACGCCCGGAAACCGGCTCGTGATCTGCACCGCGCGAATCGCGTCGGCGCCGCGCATCGGCCGCATCGACACGACGAGCTGGCCGCCGAAGATCCCCGCGCGGCGATTCGGAATCGACGTGCGGTACATCGGCACGTTGCGCCCCTCCTCCACATGGCGCAGGCCGATGCCTTCGCGCGCCAGCATGTCCTCGAACGAGAACGAGCAGCCGATCGCGAACACGACGAAATCGTCGCGCCACAGTGCCTCCAGCGATTCGACGCGCTCGGTCAGGCGGCCGTCGCGGTAGACGTTGTAGCTCGGCACGTCGGTGCGGATGTCGAGATCCTCGCCGAGCACGTCGACCCGGAACGCGCCCGGTTCGCCGACGCCCAGCAGCGGGCAGGCTTTCGGGTTCGCCTGGCAAAAGCGCAGGAAATCGTGCGCGAACGCGTCGGGCAGGATCGCGAGGTTCGCTTGCGCGTACGGGCCGCAGTGGCCGGCGGTCGGGCCGCGGAACGCGCCGTGGCGCACGGACTGGCGGAATTCGGAAGGGGTCATGAGGTTCTGTCGCAGATCGGTGTGTCGTCGGGATGACGGTGCCGTGTCATCGGATACAGCGAAGAGTAGAAAAGAAAAAATTTTGTCGCCAACGAGTTTTTTTGCGCTTCGTGTATAGAATTTCTTAACGGATCTCGGGGTTTTCCCCGGCTCCGTTCACTTTTCCTCACCGGCAAAGTGCGCGCTCACCCTCCGTCCGACCGCCATGAACACGCGTTTTCTCGAAACCTTCGTCACGCTCGCGAAGCTGCGCAACTTCCGCACGACGGCCGCCGCGCTGCACGCGACGCCGGCCGCGATCTCGCAGCGCCTGAAGGCGCTCGAGGACGAACTGCAGACGGTACTCGTCGACCGCGACAGCCGCGAATTCCGGCTCACGCCGAACGGCGAATACCTGCTCGGCTATGCGAAGGCCGTGGTCGAGGCGACGCAGGAGCTGCAGGCCGCGGCCTCCGGCGAGCGCGCGCTGCGCGGCAAGCTGCGGCTCGGCGTGATCGAGACCGTCGTGCACAGCTGGCTGCCGCACTACATGCGGCGGCTGGCGGCCGACTATCCGCAGCTCGAGATCGACCTGACCGTCGACGTCAGCGTCGTGCTGCAGCGCCGGCTGATGGCCGGCGAGCTCGACCTGATCATCCGCGTGGAAGGCAGCGACGAGGCGTCGGTCGTGTGCGATGCGCTCGCGAACTACCCGGTGCGCTGGATCGCGCGCGCGGGGCTGCTGCCGACCACGCGCACGGGGCTCGCCAGGCAGGTGCTGCGGCAGCCGATTCTCACCTACGGGCGTGGTACGGCGCCGCATCGCGCGCTGGAGGATATCGTCCGCACGCTCGCGCATGCGCACGGCGTGCCGTTGTCGGACACGCGTATCACCGGGTCGCCGTCGATCTCGGTGATCGTGCAGCTCGTGCGCGACGGGTTTGGCGTGGCGGCGATTCCGGTGCTGTTCGTCGATGCGTTGATCGAAAGTGGTGAAGTCGTGGAGTTGCCGCTGCAGCCGTCGCCGCCGTCGATCGTCGTGTCGATGTCGCGGCGGGCCGATGCGCCGCGGTTCGTGCATGGCGCGTCGATTGCCGCGCGGGCGGCTTGTCACGAGTATTGCGAGAAGAGCAAGCGGTTGCTGGTTGAGGCGCTTTGATGCGGTGCAAGCCGGTGAATGGCCGGGCCGGGTATCCGGCACGCATTCGACATCGCGCGAATCACCCACACTCGCCTGCGACGCGTGCGCCCCATGCGTCGTGCATGCCGGGCATCGATCACCGCAAGGTCATCGACGCGCAGGCATCAGACAAGAATGCGATGTTTCCGATCTGGCGGCGTGCGGCTCGGGCTGAGCCGAAAGACAGCGAAACGCAACGCGCCGGCTGAATCCGTACCACGACAAAGTCGAAGGGCACGGCCACACCAACGCGCGGCCGTGCCCGAGTCACCCGGCATCAATCAGCCCGGGGCTCTGCTACTTCAGTGCGACCGCCCCGCCTCCGTCCCCGGCGCGAACTCGATCCCCCGCAGCACTTCCGCAAACTTCGCAGTCCGCAGCACCGCGAATTGCTCATGCGCGGCCGTCGCCGCGCTCGTGTTCTTCAACACGTCACGCACCGCCACCAGCCGGTTCGGATCCGCACCGACGTCGCCGTTGCCGCTGACGGTCGACGTAATCGCCCAGATCGTCACCGTGCCGTCGCGTTCGACGCGGCCCGTCAGGTTGCGCAGGCCGGCCGTCGCCGGCGCCCACGGCAGGCCCGTCGCCGAATTGTTGCCCGCCGGATAGCCGGCGACCGAATACGGCTGGCCGAGGTTCAACCCGTTCTGCAGCGTGTACGCGAGCTTCCACTGCTTCGTACCTGCGTCGTAGACCCACTTCTGCAGGCCCGCCGTCTTCTGCGCCGCGGCATGCGTGTACAGGTCCGCGCCGCCCGTGTAGCCGTCGCCCTCGTCCGCGACATACAGCGTGTTCGCGTCGGCGAACCAGATCCCGAACGGATAGGCGAGCGTCGTCGCGGTCTTGTTCGGCGTGCTCGGGAAGCCGGCCAGCACGCACATGTTGTTCGGCAGGCCCGCCGTCTGCAGCGTGGCGGCGTTGTACGCGAGCGGCGCCGTCGGCAGCACGGCCTTCGGCGACGGCACGCCGACGCCCGACGGGCACGCGGTGCCGGCCGTATCGACGAAGTACACCGTATTCACGCCGTTGCCGCCGCTGCCCTTCGTGTAGTACAGGACGTTGTCGTGCACCGCGATGCCGCGGAAGTTGTCGTCCTTGCCGATCTTGTCGGCCTTCGCGCCGAGTTCCGTGACCGAAAAGCTCGCGAGCGGCGTCGGCACGCCCGGATCCTGCTGCGCTTCGTGATGCTTCGCCCCGTCGATGAGCTGCGCGCCCGCGCCGAGGATCACGTTGTCCGGCTGCGGGTTCGCGCCGTTGCCGGCGTTGCCCGACGTGTAGTAGATCTCGCGGCCGTCGCGATCGTTCAGGATCGCCGCGCGGCCGTTGTTGCCGCTGTATGCGTTCGTCTCGGTGAAGCGGACATGCCCGTGGCGATCGATGCGCGCGATCGCGCGATAGAAGTTCTGCCCGTCCGGGTTGGTCGTATCGACCGCGAGCGGCGTGTTCGAGTTCGACACGTCGATCGCATTGACCGGCGCGACGTAGCCCATGAACGTCAGATAGCGGCCGTCGAGCGACAGGTGCAGGCCGAGTTCCGACTTCGAGCTGAAGCTCGTCACCAGCTGGTCGTGCGCGAAGCCTTTCTGCAGGCTGTTCGGCACTTCGAGCGTGCTGACGACACCGCCGGCCGGCGTGATCTGGTCGAGGAAGATACGCGACGTGATGCCGAAGCTGCCGTCGTAGCGGTCGTTGTTCCACACGGTCGGATAGGTGCCGTCGTTCGGCGCGCCGGATGCCGCGCCGCATCCGCCGGTGGTCTTCGCGCAGTTCGGCGGCAGGATCGCGCCGGGCTGGACGTTGGCCGACACGTTGTCGTACACGCTGCGGCTGACGACCAGGAAGCCCGGCACGAAACCCGGCTCGAAACGGCTGTCGCCGTCGTTGTCGTGCGGGGCAGCGTGTGCGCCGATGCTCGCGGCAATCAGCGTCAGTGCGAAGACGGGAACGGTGCGATCGCGCAGCGCACGGCGGCGCTTCGCGGACAAGGCGAGATTCGGCATGGACAAGGCTCCGTACGACATCGAGTGAGGACGTTGTGGGTGGACAGACTGACGACGTGAAGCCCCGCCACCTTAGCCATGCTTGATGAAGAATTGATTGCACGCGATCCCGCGGAAACCCGCGTGAAAACACGGGCTGCCGCGCACGGCACCTTGTTATTGATCCGTAATGCGAAAGAAATGAATCAGACAGCAATTCGGGCGCACTGCCCCGCATGCGGCTGCGCGAGCTTGCCGTCGCCATACTCGCGCAACACTTTCGAAATCACGACGCGATAGCCGTCCAGCCAGCGCGCCTGTTTCGTCTTCGCCTCGAGATGCGCCGGGTGCTGCATCAACTGCTGCAGCGCCGCCTCCGACTCCCAGTAATAGACGTTCTGGATCAGCCCCAATGCGGCGTTCTCCCACGTCTCCTCGCCCAGATAGCCGGGCGTTGTGCGCGCCATGTCGGCGATCTGCCGGTCGAGCCGGTGGAATTCGTCGTCGTATTGCCCGGCACGGAAAATGAAGGTCGACGCGTACATGCCCGCTCCATCGAAAGCGATTAAAGAGCGCCGATTGTAAGGCACGTGCGGCTGGCCGCTGTCGTCACGCGGCGAGCGTATCGAGGTCGGGCCGGTCGGCGAGCCACGCGTCGATGCGCGGTGCGTCCTCACGGATGCCGGCCGTGGGCGCCGGCATCGCGGCCAGGGCGTGCCGTGCCCGTTCAAGCGCCTGCGCGAAACCGCGCAACTCGCGCGTCGCGGGCCGGTCGTCGGCGTGCCGGCGCGCGAGTGCTGCTTCGATGTTCAATCCGATCAACGCGAGTTGCGCGTCGATAAACGCGAGGCAGCGTGTACGGCAATGGGCTGATATCGAGGCGACGGCCAGCAGCACCGGCACGATCGACACGGTCAGATAGCCGCCGGGCGCAAGCCGCGACAGGGCATGCCGCACGTCCTGCCCGCCATCGGTCAACGATGCGAACACGGCATCCCGCCACACCGCGCGCTCGAACACGAGCGCATCGCGATACGCGTCGAGCGCCGCGCGGTCCGCGACCTCTCCGGCCGTCACCAGCGGAATCGGGAATGACGATTCAACGGACGATTGCGCGCTCGCCGTTTCGACGATGCAGTTCGCGCCGAGCCATCCCGCATCGTCGCGCCGCGCGGCCAGCACGCGCGACTGCAAGCGATCCGGCAGCATCGGATCGAGCGGCACCGCACGGCAGATCGACGGCTTGTCCGCATGCACGCTGCAGCGCCCGTCGTCGGCCAGGGCCGCGCAACGACCGAGCGACGGATAGTCGTAGCCTTGCAACGTCAGCGCGATCCAGTCGCTCCCCGCGCCACCGCTGCGATGAAACAACCGCGCCGACAGCGCATCGGAAGCCGCGACGTCGTCCGCATCGAGCGCGTGCTCGCGGCCGCCCGCACGCCAGCGCTCGCCGGTTCGCCGCGTCGGCACGCGGCGGATCGTCAGCGCACCGACGAAGCGATGCCCGTGCCGGAACAGTTCGCGCAACGACAGCGTCGGTGCGCTGTTGCAGCAGCGTCCGCATGCGTTGCACGCGAGCAGCCAGGTGTCTACCACGGCCGTCGCACCGAATCCTGGTAACGCGTGAGGATGAAGCGCGCGACGTCGTCCGAGTGATACGCGGCGACGAGCTGCGTGACCCACGGCTTCGCGCGATCGGCCTCGCGCACCGTCAGCACGTTCGCATACGGCGAGCGCGCATCCTCGATGCTGATGCTGTCGCGTGCGGGTTGCAGCCCGGCATGCGCGGCATCGTCGCTGTCGATCGCGACGAACGCGGCCGAATCGAGCGCGGCATAAAGGCGATCGCGGCGCAGCGCGACGAGCTTCAGCCCGAGCCGGTTTCCGGTCACGTCGCGCAGCGTCGCATGAAGGCCGGCCCGCTCGCGCAGCGTCACCAGCGTGTCGTTCTGCAGCAGCACGAGCGCGCGCGCCATCCCGCGCGGATCGGCGGGAATCGCGACCGTCGCCCCGGGCTGCAGTTCGTTCAGGTTCTTCAGCTTGCGCGAATAGAGCGCCATCGGCAGCGTGACGGTCGGCGCGATTTCGGTCAGCGCGTAGCGTTTCTGCGCGCGCGTCGCGGCAAGCTGTTGTGCATCCTCGAAGCTGGCTGCGTCGATCCGGCCGTCGGCCAGCGCCGCGTCGATGCGCGATGCATCGTCGAATTCGACGACGTCGATGCCGAATCCTCGCGATGCGGCGACCCGCTTCACTTCGTCGAGGATCTGCGCATGTACGCCGCGCGTCACGCCGACGCGCACCGCCGGTGCGGCCGATTCGGCGGCCCAGATCAAACCCGAATGAACGATTGCACACGCCGCCATCAGCCACGCGCCCACGCAAACCATGACGCGCTTCATGACGCATCCCTCAGAATCGTGCGAAATCCGATATGCGACGCGCCGAGATCGGCTTCCTGCTGTTCGCGCGACGACGCGCGATAGCGCACGCAGTAGTCGCGCGAGCACAGGAACGAGCCGCCCTTGATGACCATCGGCGTGTCGTGCTTCCGCGTCGGCGGCGCGACGGCCGCCGTGTCGCCGTTCGTATGCGACTGGTGCGGGCCCGTGTATGCGTCCTTGGTCCATTCCCATGCATTGCCGATCATGTCGTAGAGCCGGAACCCGTTCGCCGCGTAGCAGCCGACGGGCGCGAGCCCCGCATGGCCGTCCTCGGCCGTGTCGAGCACCGGGAACACGCCCTGCCAGTAGTTCGCGGCCGGCTTGCCCTGCGCGTCGCGCGGCGCCGCGTCGAGCGCTGCGTCGTCGCGGCCGGCCTTGCCCGCGTATTCCCACTCGGCTTCGGTCGGCAGGTCGCGGCCGAGCCAGCGCGCATACGCGAGCGCATCGCGCTGCGTGACGAGCGTGACGGGCAGGTTGCCGAGCCCGTCGATGCCGCTGCCCGGCCCGTGCGGATGACGCCACGACGCGCCCTTCACCCACGACCACCAGGCAAGATCGCGCGCGTTCATCTCGTCGCGCGTCGGCACATGGAACACGGCCGCCCCCTCCTGCTGCTCGGCCTCGGTCACGTAGCCGGTCGCCTGCACGAACGCGGCGAACTGCGCGATCGTCACGTCGGTCTGGTCGATCCAGAACCCGCCGACACGCGTGCGGCCGTCGCCCGCCGGGCGCTCGTCCGCATAGCCGCGCGTGCTGCCGAACACGAACGCGCCGCCGCGCAGGTGCACCATCCCGGCTTTCGGGTCGTCGCGCCATCCGGCCGGCAGCCCCGAATAACGCGCGCACTGTCGCTCCGAACCGAGCGGCGCGAGCGCGCGGCCGCGATTCGCGTCGTCGAAGGCGCCGCCCGCCGGCGCGACGGGATTCGCATAGCCGGCCGCGAATGCCGCTGCGAACAGCGTGCCGGCCAGCGCCGCGCCGATCGTCCAGAACCGGAACCGCATCGTGTCGCTCCCGGCTTCAGTAGTAGCCGCGCGGACGCAGCGGTTCGACACCGCCGACGTTGCTCATGTAGGTCTTCCACTGGTCGACGAGCGTGCTGATCACCGACGGGTTCTGCGCGGACACGTCGGTCGTCTCGCCGCGATCCGCCGCGAGGTCGTACAGCTGCCAGTGGCCGTCGAGCGGCCCGAGCGGCGGCTCGGTCCACAACGCCTTCCAGCGGCCGTCGGCGCTGCGCAGGTACGCGCGGCCGTACGCTTCGTCGCCGAACGGCGCGGTATGCACCTCGCCCGTCGCCGTGCCCGTCAGCACCGGCAGCAGCGACTGGCCGGTGACCGGATACACGTAGCGGTTGTTGTAGACGACCTTGCCCTTGTTCTGGTCGACGCCCGTCAGCGTGTTGACGAGCGGCGGCGCCGGCTGCGACGGCGGCGTGACGCCCGCGACCGCGAGGAACGTCGCCGTGTTGTCGGTCACGTGCGTGAACGCGCGCAGCGTCGGCAACTGCTGCGTCTGGCCCGGCAGGCGCACGATCGTCGGCGTCGAGACGCCGCCTTCGGCCGAATAGCCCTTCGTGAGCCGGAACGGCGACGCGCTCACTTCGGCCCAGCGCAACCCGTACTGCAGGCGCTGCGCGTTCTGCTTGCCGTTGTCGGTGCCGAGCGTCGAATAGATCGGGTCCTGCCCGTTCGCGGTATCGGTCGCCGTCGGGTCGGCGCCCGAATCGATCGGCCAGCCTTCCGCGCCGTTGTCCGACTGGAACATGATGAACGTGTTGTCGTATTCGCCGATGTCCTTCAGGTGCTGGATCAGCAGGCCGATGTTGTAGTCGAGGTTCTCGACCATCCCCGCATAGATCTCCATGTAGCGCGCCTGAGCCTTGCGCTCGGCCGGCGACAGGCTCGCCCACAGCTTGTCGACCTTGCCGGGGCCGTAGTCGCTGTAGCCGTCCGCGGCCGAATGCACCGCGCTGATGTATTTCGCGGCGGCCGTGCCGTTGTTCGCGGTCGCGGGCGACGCAGCCGTGGTTTCAGGCAGGCCGTCGAACGGCTTGAAATCGGCGGGGATCAGGCCGAGCGCCTTCTGCCGCGCGATCCGTGCGTTGCGGATCGCGTCGTAGCCGGCGTCATAGACGCCCGCGTACTTGTGCAGCCACGGCTCGGGCACCTGCAGCGGCCAGTGCGGCGACGTGTAGGCCGCGTACGCGAAGAACGGCTTGCCGTCGCGCTGGTTCGAATCGATGTACGAGATCAGCTTCTGCGTATAGAAATCGGTCGAATAGAACACGGCCGGGCTGCCGCCCGTGCCGCCCGGCTGCCCGGGCTGGCCAGGCTGCACGTAGCGGCCGTCTTCCGTGTAGTTCGACGAGCCGGCCGGCTCGTGCGCGAAGTGATTCGTCGCCGCGCCGCCGAGCAGCACGTAGCTGCGCTCGAAGCCCCACTGGTCGGGCGTCTGCCCGCTGCCCGTCGCGCTGCCGACGATCCCCGAGCCGATGTGCCACTTGCCCGCGATGTACGTGTGGTAGCCGGCGTCCTTCAATAGTTGTGCGAACGACAGCGCACGGTCGTTCAGGTAGCCCTCGTAGCCGGGCAGCCCGCGCCGTTCGTCGGTCGGTACGCCCATCGTGCCTTCGCCGACGAGATGGTGGTCGGTGCCGGACACCAGCATCGCGCGCGTGATCGCGCAGACGGTGCCCGTGTGATGGTTCGACAGGATGCGGCCCGACGCGACGAGCGCGTCGAGGTTCGGCGTGTTGATCTCGCCGCCGAATGCATGGATGTCGGAATAGCCGAGATCGTCGGCCATGATGTACAGGATGTTCGGGCGTTTCGCGGCCAGCGGCGGCGGGGTGTTCGTCTGGGACGACGGCGTATCGCTGTCGACGCCGCCGCACGATGCAAGCGACAGCGCGCCGGCAATCGCGGCGCAGACGACACGGAAACGAAAGGCATGCAACGGCGACGCGGACTTTTTCATTGTTCTGGAACGCTCGATCTACGGGATCGGCGATCTTAGCGTCGCGTGCGCGGCACCCAAAGTCCGATTCGTCACATGCTAACGGGGTGGCGGAATATGCGCGCAAACAGAATACCCGCCATCAGCACGCACACATATGCGCGTGCGCGATGCGCGCCGAAACCGCGCGCGGGAATCGTCGCAAGCACCGGAACCCGCGCTTTCGTCGGACGATTTCATGTGCGTAACGGGACGTTACGTCGTGTCGTTACGGCCGAACCCGTAGCAACACGTTACGTTTTCTCCGCCTCTGCATCGCCAGGAATTTTTAAATCACGATTTTCATAAAATATCGTCTGATTAAACTGTAATGCTCTATTTATAAAAGAAAGCTTGTTAATGAATATCGAACTCGCAAACGTTTTACGTGACGGAAATATGCAACTCAAAAATTAGACGAATAACGACTTAACAAAATATACCGTTTAAAACAACGGCAGGCATGCCTCTTGCTGACTTCCCCCACCATGTGCCGCGTTCCACCGGGAACGAATAACCCGAAAATCGGGCGGGGCCTTATTTCGTACAAATGATTCCGGGGTCGGGGAAATGGTATCGAGCGCAAGGAGGCGATTGGCCTGGGGGGCCGTGACGTGCCTGTCGCTATTCGCGACGGCGCGCACGCAGGCACAAGACACCGTCGACGCACCGCCGTCCGCGGCGGTAAACGGCGGGCATCCGATTGCGCCGCCCTCGACGCTGCTGAACGCCGAGCGCGTCCTTGAAGCCCCGACGCCCGCGCCCGGCGCGGGCCCGGCCGCGGCGAAGCCGGCCGCCGGCGCCGCATCGGCGGGCGCCCGGGCCGCCACCCGCCACGCCCTCCCGGAAGACCAGCTCGGCGGCACGGTCACGACCGATGCCGTGACGCTCGCCGGCCGCGATTTCTATACCTACTTCTCGCAGACTTGGTCGGAAATCCCGCTGAGCGAGCGCTACATGGTCGCCATTCACGAACGCCCGTCCGGGCGTTACGGCAGCCTGATCTGGGTCGAATTCCAGCAAAAGCGCGTATTCCAGACTTTCCTGCCGATCGCACGGGCAAACGTCAAGGCCGTGGCCGAAAGCGCCGCCGGTATTTCCTTTCAGACCGTCATTCAGGACGATCTGTCGAATTTGCTGTTTCCCGATTCGGATCTGGCCAAAGACGAAATTTAATCGATTAATCAAAAACGGGGGTTGGAGAAAATGAATCGAATCAGATTGAGCGTGATCGCGCTGGTCGCGATGACCGCGGTGTCGCCGTATGCGTGGTCGTCGACGCTGGTTTATCAGCCGAACAACCCGAATTTCGGCGGCAACCCGGCAAACGGTCCCAACCTGCTCAACGAGGCCAACGCGCAGAACAAGCATACGGATCCGTCGCTGTCGGCCTTTTCATCGCCGACGTCCACGTCATCGCTCGACCAGTTCAACGCGCAGCTGCAGCAGGCGATCCTGTCGCGCGTCGCCGGCTCGGTGACGAACTCGATCGTCGGCACCAACGGCGAGCTCAAGCCGGGGACGATCAGCACGGGCAACTTCACGATCGTCGTGAGTGCGGCCGGCAACGGCAACCTGCAAGTGACGACCACCGACAAGACGACGGGTGCGACCTCGACGTTCATCGTCAGCAACGGCCAATAAATCAAAAAACGACTGAGCGAATCATGAAAAAAAATGCTGAACGCACACGCGTGAACACGGGGACGACACGGATCGCCATGGGCGCGCTGTTGCTGATGTCGCTGGTCGGCTGCGTCACGCGGCCGATGCCGGCCTTGAGCAACGCGACGCTGACGCCGCCGACGCGCACCACGCGCGACCTCACGCACCTGCCGCCGCCGAAGGGCAAGATCGTCGCGGCCGTGTACGGCTTTCGCGATCTGACGGGGCAGTACAAGGCCTCGCCGGACAGCTCCTTCTCGTCGCAGGTCACGCAGGGCGGCGCGTCGTTCCTCGTCAAGGCGATGCGCGACTCCGGCTGGTTCACGCCGGTGGAACGCGAGAACCTGCAGGACCTGCTGACCGAACGCAAGATCATGCGCGCCACCGACGGCGCGGATGCGAAGAAGGCACAGAACGATGCGATGGCGCCGCTGATGCCCGCGAACATCGTGCTCGAGGGCGGCATCGTCGGCTACGACACGAACGTCCGGACCGGCGGGGCCGGCGTCGCGTACCTCGGGATCAGCGGGTCGACGCAATACCGGATCGACCAGGTCACGGTCAACCTGCGCGCGATCGACATCCGCACGGGCCAGGTGCTCAACAGCGTGTCGACGACCAAGACCGTCTACTCCTATCAGGTCGACACGGGCATCTATCGCTTCGTCGGCTTCAAGGACCTGCTGCAGGCGGAAGCCGGGCTGACACGTAACGAACCCGCGCAGATCTGCGTGAACGAAGCGATCGAATCGGCGCTCACGCACCTGATCGTCCAGGGGGTCGCGAACCAGACCTGGGTGCTGAAGAACGACCAGGACTGGTACGACCCGACGATGCAGCGGTATCTGCAGGAAGACCGGAAATACGCGCAGGACATGGAGGACGCGAACACCGCGTACGACCCGCAGAAGATCGATCGCTCGGGCGTGTCCACTCATTAACCGGCATCAGGCCGGCCAGCGGAGAAAACAGGATGAATCGACACCATGATCGAAACGGGCGCGCCCGCGTGGCATGGCAGGCGCTCGCGACCGTGTGGGCAGCGGCCGCCATGCAGGCGGCGTGTGCGGCACCCGTGCCGCTCAACGATCTCGGCCCGCCCGAACCGGCATTCGACTACAGCGGCAACATCGTCGCCGTGCGCCAGAGCGGTGTCGGCAATGCCGCGTCGCTGGACCAGGCCGGCCACAACGGTGCGCTGATCTGGCAGGCCGGCGACGGCAACGCGATCGTCGCGCGTCAGGCCGGCGCGCAGAACTGGATCGCGGCGTCGCAGGCCGGCGTCGGCAACAAGCTGAATGCGACGCAGCGCGGCAACGGCAACACGTTGCAGGTGCAACAGAACGGCGCCGGCAATTCGGTCGACTCGACGCAGGTCGGCACGTCGCTGTCGGCGCGCGTCACGCAGAACGGCAGCAACAACGCGGTGAACCTCGTGCAGGGCGGATCGAACGCCGGCATCCAGGTGATCCAGACCGGCAACGGTGCGCGCGCGACGGTGCTGACGCGGTAACGGTGACGCAGTTTGCAGGTGCTTTGCTTCAAGTGGTGTGAGGTGTGGGACGTGAGAGCGTCCTCAATTGGCGGGGGTGCCGGCAAAGACCCACTTTTCCGGCGAATTTTCTTTCGAATCAGGAGCAACAAATGAAGGTGACCAAGTCTGCAATCGCAATCGCAGTGCTGATGCTCGCATCGGCTGCGGCACAGGCCGATTCGTCGGGTAACAACGTGACCGTCGGGCAAACCGGTAGCTTCAACTCGGCAACCGTCGAACAGACGGCGACGAGCGGTGATTCGGTGTCGATCAACCAGTCGGCAGCCGGCGACGATCCTCGTTACGGGTTCGTCGCCAACGTGACGACCGTGGGCGGCAGCGGCGACACGACGGTGATCCAGCAGAACTCCTGGTGGGCGGAGCCGTATTCGAGCGTGAACGTGTCGCAGACGGGCACGTCGCATGAGCGGAACTATGTGACGCAGTCCGGTGGCGGCGACTTCTCGGCGACCATCACGCAGACGACGTCGGCCTACACGGGCGGCCCGCAATACGACACCAACACGATCAACCAGTACAGCTATATCGACAGCGCGTCGATCTCGCAGCAGGGCGGCGGCTGGAACGCGGTGACGATCAACCAGGGCTCGCCGAGCCAGTCGGCGATCGGCAACAACGCGACCGTCGCGCAGACGGACACGATCGGCAACACCGTCGGCATCACGCAGACCGGCAACAACGGCACCGCGAACGTCCAGACGACCTGGGGCGGCGGGAACGCGACGTCGATCACGCAAACGGGCGGCACGACCAACGCCAGCGTGACGCAGTTCGCCGAGATTGGCGACCAGGTCACGACGACCCAGAGCGGCACCGAAACCGCCACCGTGAATTCGTCGTTCGGCGGCGGCAACTCGACGACGATTTCGCAATCGGGCGGCGTGAGCGGCAACAACGCAGCGGTGCACCAGCTCGCGGCGGCCGGCAACGCGACGTCGATCACGCAGACCGCCGACGGCAACAACGCCACGGTCAACCAGTGGTTCGAGTCCGGCGACAGCGCGACGATCAACCAGTCGGCCGCATCGAACAACGCAACGATCACGCAGCAGTACGGCTACGGCAACGGCGCGTCCATCACGCAAACGGCCGCGTTCAACACGGCGTCGATCACGCAGAGCAGCTCGAACGGTTCGACGGCATCCATCACGCAGGCTTCGGCGGACAACGTGGCGTCGGTGACGCAGTCGGCATCGGGGTCGTCGACGACGGTGAGCCAGTCGGGCGACATCGGCAACTACGCCAATGCGTCGCAGACGGGTGCGGATGACCTGCTGAGCCTCTCGCAAACCGGTGGCTTCAACATCATCAACGCGTCGCAAGTGTCGGGCACGGGCAACCAGGGCTACGTGACGCAGATCGGCTACAGCAACAATGCCACGCTGCTGCAGCAAGGCAACGGCAACTACGCGAGCATCAGCCAGACGGGCGCCTTCAACACCGCATCGATCAAGCAGCACTGAGCACCGCCGGTGTAACGAAAAGGCCGGACGGTTGCCCGTTCGGCCTTTTTTTCATTCGACAGGGGACGATCATGGTCGGCATTCACGATCTCAACGCCTATTTCGACATCGCCGCCAGTGCCGGCGGCGTGAACATCGTGCCGCACGTGCGGGCGGCCGCGCCGGTCGACGTGTCGTACAGCCTGCGCATTACCAAAACCGGCGGCGCCGGCTCGGCCTCGCTCACACGCTCCGGCGAATCGCGACTCGCCGGCGGCGAGGATCAACCGCTTGCGACGCTGCGGCTGAGCGTCGATTCGGGCGACATCTGCACGGCGACGCTGGTATTGCACGTCAATGGCGAGCACGCGGAGTATTCGGTGGACTGCAATCCGCACCGGGCCGCGAATTGAGCCGGCGCGGCGCGAGCCTGTCGCGAACGCCGCACCGCGCCCGCCTCAATCATCCGACGCCAGCATGCGCGGTATCTCGTCGACGAGCGCATCGATGACCACGCGCACCTTCGACGGCACCTGGCGCGAGGCCGGCCGCACCGCGAACACTTCGGCGCCCGACACGCTGTTGCTGTCCATCACGAGCGCGAGGCGGCCGTCGCGCAGGTAAGGCGCCATCAGCCAGCACGGCAGCCACGCGAGGCCCGCGCCGGCGGCGGCCGCATCGGCGATCGCCTGCAGGTCGTCGAGCCGCAGGCGGCCGGCCGGGCGATGGTCGTGCACCGCGCCGTCCGCGCCGAGAACCCGCCACGGCGTCGGTTGCCCGCCGCGCGAATACGCGATGCCGACGTGCGACGCGAGCGCGTCGGGCCCCGCCGGCCGGCCATGACGGTCGAGATACGCGGGCGACGCGCAGATCCCCATGCGCTGCACGCCGAGCTTGCGGCCGACGAGCGCGCTCGTGTCGGCCAGCTCGCCGATGCGCACCGCGATGTCGAAGCCGTCGTTGACCAGGTCGGCCACGCGGTCGCTGAACGACACGTCGATCTCGAGCCGCGGATGGCGCTCGACGAGGCGCCGCATCACGGGCGCCACGCACTGCCGCCCGAACAGCACCGGCACGCTGACGCGCAGCCGCCCTGCCGGCTCGCGCTGCCCCGCGTCGAGCGCGGCCTCCGTCTCGCCGAGTTCGGCCAGCAGCCGCCGGCATTGCTCGTAATAGACGAGCCCCTCGTCGGTCAGGCCGAGCTGGCGGGTCGTGCGCTGCAGGAGCCGCGCGCCGAGGCGGCGTTCCAGCCGCGCGACGACCTTCGCGACGGCCGAGCGCGTGACGCCGAGCCGCAGCGCGGCCGCCGCGAAGCTGCCCGACTCCACCACGTCGACAAATTCGGCCACGCCTCTCAGCCGCTCGTCCATGCGATTCCGCTCCAGTTGGGTCACAGGGTTGTGTCCACACAGGCGACAGTCGTCGGCCGAATTCTCGCCAATGCGTCCGCGTGCGCAACACTATGATAGTCCGCTCTATCTCGAAAAGGAGTCGACATGCACGCATGGCAAGTGAAACCGGGCGACGGCGCGGCCGGGCTTCGGCGCATCGACGCGACACGCCGCGCGGTCGGGCCGACCGACGTCGTCGTGAAGATCCATTCCGCCGGCCTGAACTACCGCGACCTGATGTTCGCGCGCGGCGACTATCTCGGCATCGGCACGGACGCGCTGATCCCGGTGGCCGACGGCGCCGGCGAAGTCGTCGAAACCGGCCGCGACGTCACGCGCTTCAAGCCGGGCGATCGCGTGATCAACACGTACTTCCCGCACTGGATCGAGGGGCCGCCCACGCCGCGGAAAGTCTCGGGGTCGCCCGGCGCGCAATTCGACGGCGTGCTGGCCGAACACTTCGTGTCCGACGAAGCCGCGCTGGTCGCGATTCCCGCGCATCTGAACTACGACGAGGCGGCGACGCTGTCGTGCGCGGGCATCACCGCGTGGAACGCGCTGTTCGCCGACGGCGGCCTGCGGCCCGGCGCGACCGTCGTGCTGCTCGGCACCGGCGGTGTGTCGATCGTCGCGCTGCAGCTCGCGCATGCGGCGGGGCTGCGCACGATCGTCACGTCGTCGAGCGATGCGAAGCTCGAGCGCGCGCGCGCACTCGGTGCGGACGCAACCATCAACTATCGCGCGACGCCCGAATGGCAGCACGAAGTGCTGCGGCTCACCGGCGGCGCGGGGGCGGATCTGGTCGTCGAGGTCGGCGGCAAGGATACGCTGCCGCGCTCGGTCGCCGCGACGAAACTGGGCGGCATCGTGTCGGTGATCGGCGGCCTCAGCAGCTTCGCCGGCCCCGAACTCGGGCTGCTGTCGCTGATCGGCGGGATCCGGCAGTTGCACGGGATCATGGTCGGCAGCCGCGCGATGCTCGACGATGTCGTGCGGCTCGTCGACGCGAAGCAGATCCGGCCGGTGGTCGATCGCGTGTTCGGCTTCGACGAGGCGCCGCAGGCGTATGCCTATCTGCAGTCGGGGCAACACTTCGGAAAGGTCGTGATCCGCGTTGCGCAGTAAGCGCGTCGAGGCGGCGGGTCGCTCGGCCCGCCGCCTCTTCCGTCATCGCACTCAGAACTTGTGACGGATCCCCGCGTGAACCATCAGCTGCTTCGAGGTCGACGACAGGTCCGCCGCGCCGGGAACATAGGCCTGGTCGAGCGACGAGCCCGTCGCGTCGCCCGCGATCCGCTGGTACGCGCCCATCAGGTACACGTCCGTGCGCTTCGACAGGCTGTAGTCGGCCATCAGCCCGAGCGAATGGATCTTCGGCTTCGCACTGCCCGTCGTCGCGTCGTAGCGCACCGTCGTGTACACGTACTGCGCCCCGACGAACAACGCCGGCGTGAACTGGTATTTGCCGTTCACCTCGAAGTTCTGGTACTTGATCGACGACACCGTGCCCCCCGCGAGCGGGCCGGTCACCGGCTCGATCGTTTCGTCGCCGAACAGGTAGCCGACGTTCGCGGTCGGCCGCGTGACGTTGCTGTTCGTGTACGCGAACCCGACCGTCGCGGGCCCGGCCGTGTAGTTGATGCCCGCACCGAAGATCCGCAGCCGCGCCGACGCAAAGTTCGCATCGGCGCCGACCGATCCCGAGCCGGCGATCGCGCCGCCCGCCGTGGCGCCCGGGTTGTCCGCATTCAGGAAGGCTGCGCCGACCAGCAAGCCGCCCTGCTCGTACTGCGCGCCGACGCTCCACTGCCGGTTGTTCGCGAAGCCCGTGTCGTTGCTGAAGCTGTATGTGCCGCCGAACGAGAAGCCGGCGAAATCCGGGCTCGCATACTTCACCGTGTTGTTCACGCGGAACGTGTTGCCGGTGTTGTCGTTGTCGAGCGGATGCGAGAACGGGTAGACGCCCCAGCTGCCGTTCGCGGTCGTCGGCGCGAGATAGTCGACCACCGCATCGTATTGCCGGCCGAGCGTCAGCGTGCCGAACCGCGCGCTGCCGAGCCCGACGTACGCCTGCCGCCCGAACATGCGGCCGCCCTGCGCGAGCGTGCCGTTGTTCACGTTGAAGCCGCTCTCGAGCTGGAACAACGCGCTGTAGCCGCCGCCCAGATCCTCGGTGCCCTTCAGCCCCCAGCGGCTGCCTTGCGCGAAGCCGCTTGCCATCTGCCACGCGCTGTGGCCGCCGACGTTGTTCGTGTAGTCGATGCCCGCATCGACGAGGCCGTACAACGTGACGCTGCCTTGCGCGAATGCGAGCGCGGGCGCCGCACACAGCGCCGGGACCGCGACGAAAGCCAATCTCCAATTCATTCGTTTTCCTTATTTATCGTGTCGTGACTGCCCGTGTTCCGGGCGTCGCCGCTTACTTCGCGCCGTAAATGTCGAAGTCGAAGTACTTCTTGTTGATCCGCTGGTACGTGCCGTTCGCGAGGATCGTCGCAAGTGCGTGGTTGAAGGCGTCGCGCAGGTCGTTGTCCTGCTTGCGCAGCCCGAGCCCGTCGCCCTGCCCGAAGTACTTCACGTCGTCGATCGCCGCGCCGACGAACGCGAAATCCTTGCCCTGCGGCTTCTTCAGGAAACCGTCGCTGGCCGCGATCGATGCCTGGAACGCCGCGTCGAGCCGGCCCGTCACGAGATCGGCATAGACCTGGTCCTGGTTCTGGTACGACACGACCTGCACACCGGCCGGCTGCCAGTTCGCGACCGCGTAGTCGGCCTGCGCGGAACCCTGCTCGACGCCCACGCGCTTGCCCTTCAGCGCGTCGGCCGTCGGCAGCAGCGGCGAGCCCTTGCGCGCGACGAGACGCGCCGGCGCATTCGAGATCCGGTTCGTGAACGCGATCTGCTGCTGCCGCTTCGGCGTGATCGTCATCGACGACGCGATCACGTCGAACTTGCGCGCGAGCAGCCCCGGGATCATCCCGTCGAAACTCGACTCGACCCACACGCAGCGCGCATGCAGCTCCGCGCACAACGCGTTCGTGATGTCGATCCCGAAGCCCGTGAGCGTGCCGTCGGGCAGCTTGTATTCGAGCGGCGGGTACGTCGGATCGACCGCGAGGCGGATCTCCTTGCCCGCCCAGTCGCCCGCATGCGCCGCCCCCGCCGCCAGCGCCACCGCGAGCGCCGCCATCCGTTTCCATTGCTTCATTGCCAGTCTCCTTCCTTGTGTGAATCGTCAGTCAAAATCGTGCGGGCCCATCACGCGAGGTAGCGCTCCGCCAGTGCAATCCAGTAGCTCGCGCCGGTGGCGAGGCACGCGTCGTTGAAGTCGTAGCCGGGGTGGTGCAGCCCGCATCCGGCGGCGCCGTCGCCGTTGCCGATCGACAGGTAGCTGCCGGGGCACGCGTTCAACATGAACGCGAAGTCCTCGCTTGCCGCGATCGGCCGCAGGTGCGGGATCAGCGCACCGTCGCCGCCCCATTCGCGGGCGACGTCGCGTGCAAACGCGGTTTGCTCCGCGTGATTGACGAGCACCGGGTACGCGTGCCGGTAGTCGATTTCGGCGGTCGCGCCATAGCTCGCGGCCTGCCCGTGCACGATCTCGCGAATGCGCCGTTCAAGTAGCGCCCGCACGTCCGGCGACAGCGCACGCACGCTGAGTGCCAGATCCGCGTGCGGCGGAATCACGTTCGATGCGGCGCCGGCATGGATCGAGCCGGCCGTCACGATCGCCATCTCCTGCGGGTTCACGTTACGCGACACGACGGTCTGCAGCGCCATCACGATCGACGCGCACACGACCACCGGATCGATCGTCGTATGCGGGGCCGCGCCATGCCCGCCGCGCCCGATCACACGCACTTGCACCTCGTCGGCCGAGGCCATCGCCGGGCCGTCGCAGAAACCGAGCACGCCGGCCGGCAGACCCGGCACGTTGTGCATCGCGAACACCGCATCGCACGGAAACCGCTCGAACAGCCCGTCGTCGATCATCCGCTTCGCGCCGCCGAGCCCTTCCTCGGCCGGCTGGAAAATCAGGTTCAGCGTGCCTGTGAAGCGCTCCCGCTCGGCCAGGCAGCGCGCCGCCGCGAGCAGCATCGCCGTATGGCCGTCGTGGCCGCACGCGTGCATCACGCCGTCGCAGCGGCTCGCGTGCGGCAGCCCGGTCGTCTCGCGGATCGGCAGCGCGTCCATGTCCGCGCGCAGCCCCAGCCGCTTGCCGGGGCCCCGCGTCAACGTGCCGACCACGCCCGTGCCGCCGATCCCGCGCGTCACCCGATAACCCCACGTTGTCAGGAAACCGGCCACGAGATCGCTCGTCGCATGTTCCTCGAAGCCAAGCTCCGGATGCGCGTGCAGCCGGTGGCGCAGCGCGATCATCTCCGCCTCGATGGCCGCCATTTCCGGATGGATAGGTTTATGGTCCAACCCCGATTCTCCTCGATGCGTTCCGGTTGCCGATCGCCCGAATGACCGATCGTGTCCGCATCGTAGGCAGCGAAAATCCCGGCGAACAGCCGCGGTTTCGTTATGATGACAACCTTTCGTTGTCGGGTATCGCACCATGAGCACGATCAAGCTGCATCAGTTGCAGGCGCTCGTCGCGAGCGCGGAGGCCGGCAGCATCCGCGGCGCGGCGCGCACGCTCGGGCTGTCGCAGGCGGCCGTCACGCGCGCGCTGCGCGAGCTGGAGGCCAGCGAACGCCTGCCGCTGCTGGTCCGCGCGCCGGAGGGGATCGGCTTCACCGAATACGGGAAGACGCTGCTCACGCACGCGAAGCTCGTGCTGAAGCAGCTCGAACACGCGCAGAGCGATCTCGAGCGCATGCGCGGCCGCGTCGAGGGCCGGCTGAGCATCGGCGTCACGCCGTGGCTGACGATGACCTTTCTCGCGGAAGCGGTGCTGCGTTTTCGGGAGCAGATGCCCGACGTGCGCCTCGAACTCTACGAGGCGCTGATGGCCGTCGCGCAGCCGCTGTTGCGCGACGGCAGCATGGACTTCGCGCTCGGGCACGTGCAACCGGGCGGCACGCAGGAATTCGCGTTCGAGCCGATGCTGCGCTACGAGACCGCGGTGATGGTGCGCGCCGGCCATCCGCTCGAGCACGCGCGGTCGATCCACGACCTGCTCGACCACGACTGGGTGCTGAATTTCGCGGCCGACGGCCAGGCCGCGCTCGTCGATTACCTGTTCACGCGCCACGGCGCCAAAATCGACGAGCGGCGCATCGTGCGTGCGCAGTCGGTGGCGATGCTGCAGACGATGCTCGAGCAGGCCGACATGTGCACGTGGTGCCCGACGATCCTCGCGGCCGTGCCGTCGTTCGGCGAACGGATGCGCGCGTTGCAGTTGAAGGAGACCTTCGAGCCGCGCGACCTCGGGATCGTCACGCGGCGCAGCAGCACGCTCAGCGACGCGGCGCGCTGCTTCATCGACTGCCTGCTGCACGTGATCCGCCGGCATGCGCGCTCGGCACGCAAGGCGGATCTCGCGCTGTTCAGGACGCTGTCGTTGCTGATCTGACGCGCGGCAGACGCGGCTCGCCGCCGCGCCGCCGCATGTTGCCCGTCAGATCTTCGCCGTCAGCGTGATCCCGACCGTGCGCGGATCGCCATACAGCACCGGATACGCGCCATACGACGGCAGCAGCTCGAGCTTCTTGTAAACCTTGTTGGTCAGGTTCGTCACGTAGCCCGTCACGATGTACTTCTGGTTCGGCGTCGTGTAGGACACGTGCGCGTTCAGCACCGTGTAGCCGCCCTGCCAGAGTTGCGGCATCGTCTGCCGCGTCGCGCTGAAGTACTCGCGGCTGCGGTAATTCACGTCGCCGCCGGCCGTCAGCGTGCCGAACGACACCGGCACGCGATAGTCGAAGCCCGCGTTGATCGTCGTATGCGGCGAGCGCGCGAACGAATTGCCGACGGCGGTCGGCACGTAGCGGAATTCCGTGTAGCGCGTGTTCAGCATCCCGAGGTTCGCGAACAGGTAGAGGCTGTTGACCGGCTGCGCCTTCAGCTCCAGCTCGAAGCCGTCCGCACGCCCCTGCCCCGCATTCGACAGCGTCGACACCGGCGGGCCGCCGAACGGGTTCGGCGCCAGCGCGAACACCTGGATGTCGCGATAGTCGTAGTGGAACACGCTCGCGTTGACGATCAGCCGCTTGTCGAACCACTCGCTCTTGATGCCGACTTCGTAGTCGGTCAGGTACTCCGGCGACACGGTCGACACCGTGCTCTGCGTGTACGCGTTGCCGTTGTAGCCGCCCGAGCGGAAGCCGCGCGCATAGCGGAAATACGCACGCACGTTGCTGCTGAGCGCATATTCGGGCGTGAGGTCCCAGGTCGGCGCGCGCCACGTGTTCGTCTGGTTCTGCCGCGCGCTGACCGCCAGCGGCGACGACACCGACGACGGATCCCACCAGCTGCCCGGATTGCTGAACGTCACGTTGCCGGTGCCCTGCAGCCCGGTCAGGTTGATGTTCTTGCGCTCGATCGTGTAACGCAACCCGCCCGTCACGTTGAAGCGGTCGGTGAAGCGGTACTTCACGCTGCCGAATATCGCCGCGCTCTGCGTGTGCTGCGTGAGGTCGGTCAGGTGGTAGAACGCGGGCGACGGCGAGCCCGGCAGGCCGCCGCCGGCACCCTGCTCGGCCAGTTGCTCGGTGAACAGGTGCGTGCCGACGAGCCAGCTGAACCGGTCGTTCTGCGGCGATTCGAGCCGGAATTCCTGCGAGAACTGGCGGCTCGACAAACGATCGTGCGAGCGTGCGGCGTCGAACGCCGAATAGTCCTCGTCGTCCTGGTACCAGCGGTGCAGCCCTTCGAACGCGGTGATCGACGTCAGCGTCACCGCCGGGTTGATGCGCCAGTGCGCGGTGAGCGACGTGCCCCAGGTCGAGATGTGATCGCTCGACGGCGCATTGAGCGACACCGTGTACGGATCGCTCGACCCGACGAAGCCGAACTGGTTCGCGCCGCCCGGCCCCGCGCCCTCCGCGTGCCACGCGTTGCCGCCGCCCGTGTAGTTGCGGCCGTGGATGTTGAACAGGAAGTCGGTGTCCGAGGTCGGCACGGCCAGCACCTGGAAGCGCACCGCATTGTCGTGGAAGCCGCCGAAGCGCCCTTGCTGCACCGTGTTCGTGTAGAAGCTGTCGGCGTTCTCGTGATACACCGACACGCGCGCGGCCAGCACGTCGTTCTTGCCGATCGGCCCGCCGATCGCGGCTTCCGCGAGCCGGCTGTTGTACTGGCCGAGCCCGATCTTGCCGTAGCCGCTCACGTCGAAGGTCGGCTTCTGCGACGTGATGCTGAGCGCGCCGCCGACGGTATTCTTGCCCCACAGCGTGCCCTGCGGGCCGCGCAGCACTTCGATGCGATCGAGGTCGAACAGCGGGAAGCCCTGCCCGAACACGCTGTTGATGTAGACGTCGTCGAAGTACACGCCGATCGGGCTCAGCGACAGGTCCGACGGATCGTTGCTGCCGACGCCGCGCAGGAACCAGCGCGGCCGCTCGCGGCCTTCGGTCGACTGGCCGGTGAAATTCGGCACGTACTTCGTGACGTCGTTCACCACGCGCAGCTCGTTGTTCTTGATCGTGTCCCCGCTCAGCGCGCTCACCGCGACCGGCACGTCCTGGATGCTCTCCTTGCGCCGGCGCGCGGTCACCGTCACCGTGCCGAGGTTCGTTTCGCGTGCGGCCGTGCCGCGGGTCGCACGGGCGGCCTTCGGCGCCGCCGCGGCTGCATCGTCCGCGCCCTGTTGCGCCGGTTTCGCGTCCGGCGCCGCCGTCACCGCGCCGTCTTCCGCCCATGCGGGCAGCGATACGGCTGCGCCCGTCAG
Organism: Burkholderia sp. AU31624; assembly: GCF_020420065.1. NCBI lineage: Bacteria > Pseudomonadati > Pseudomonadota > Betaproteobacteria > Burkholderiales > Burkholderiaceae > Burkholderia > Burkholderia sp. AU31624. The sequence continues at coordinate 332,119 of NZ_JAIZRT010000002.1, read as the reverse complement.
CAGTCCCCCCAGCGCGGTGACGATTAGTTTTTTCCTGAACATCGATGAGTCATCCTGTTTGATCGGTTGAACGCACGTGCGTGCGCGACGCACGGGTGATCTATTGCAATTCGGATGCCAGCATCGAGAGGCCCGTCGCACGGGGCTTCCGGTATGTGCGAGGCGCAGGTGTTGCTGCATGCGCATCTGTGACGGGAAGCAAACTGCTTGTCACGCAACACCTGATGAGGGTCGTCAGGACAGCTTCGCAGTCGCGGAACGCGCTGCCTCGCGCCGCCCCGTCGAAGCATGCAACGCGAGCCCAACCAGCACGACGACCGGCAGCCAGCACAGGAACACGCCCTGCAACCCGACAACAGGCACGAGCGCGCTGCCGGCCAGCGGGCCGCAGAACGCGCCCGTCATCGATGCGAGGTTGTAGAGGCTCGACACCTGGCTCTTGTCGGCCGGGTGACGGCCGAGGCGCTGCATGTTGACGAGATGCAGCAGCGACGACCCGGCGCACAGCGCGGCGAGCCCCGCGCCGACGACCCATGCGTCATGGGCGAGACCCAGCGCGAGCAACCCGGCCACGCCACCGGCAAGACTGAGTGCCTGGCAACGGCGCGCGGTCATCCGTTGCGCGACGTGCCCGAGCCCGAACAGCGCGATCACCGCGACGACGCCCTGCAGCGTCAGCAGCGCGACGGCTTTCGTTTGCGACAGCCCGAGCGACTGGATCGCCAGCACCACCGTATATGCGCCGGCGAGCGAACGGGTCGCGCTGTTCACGGCCTCCAGCACGAGCTGCTCGCGCACGTCGTGACTCCACGCGAGCGCCAGCAACGCGCGCAGGCCGCCGGGTTCAGGCGGCGCACCGCGGGCCGCGGGCTCCGCATCGCCGAGCAGCGTCCGGCTGAACAGCGCCATGCCCGCGAAGCTCGCGGATGCCGCGCAGAACGTCGCGACCGCGCCGTGCGCGCCGATCAGCCCGCTCGCGAGCCACGGCCCGACCATGCCGGTGCCGACCGACATCGCCGCCCGGTACCAGCCGGCGCGGGCGAGGCCGATCTGCGCGAGACGCGCGAGGAACACGCCGTTGATCGACACGATCCGGAACGGGATGCACAGACCGATCAGCACTTGCGTGAGCGCGATCAGCGGCCATGCGCCGGTGAACGGCACGACGAGATTGAGCAGCATCGGCCCCATGCTCGCGACGAAGTACACGCGCCGCGCGCCGTAGCGCGCGACGAGCAACCCGGCCGGCAGCGTCATCAGCGCGATGCCGAGCGGCTCCATCGCCGCGATGATGCCGAGCCGTGCGCTGTCGACGCCGAGCGCGAGCGCGTACAGCGTCGTCGCGAGCTGCGCCATGCTGATCGTCGTGCCGCTCGCGAGCGCCAGCAGCATGAAGCCGCCGGTGAAACGCTCGCGCCGCCATGCGTCGGCGACGCGTGCCGGCGCGCTCACCGCGCGGCGTCGCGAGACCGCGTCGCGATGCCGTCGAGCGCACGCCGGTCGATCCACGCATGCACGTCGAAGTCGGCCGGCAGGAAGCGCCATTCGACGAGGAAGCGCTTGAAATCGTCGAGCGCGGCGATCGATGCTTCGTCGAGGTCCGTGCGCAGCCGCCGGTGCACGTCCGCGCCGTACGCGAGCCGCAGCCAGTCATGGCCCGATCCCGTCTCGCGGCCGAGATAGCCGAGCACGTCCTGCTCGTGCTCGCGCGCCCAGCCTTCGACATCGGTCACGCGCGCGAGGAAGCGGCTGACGATGTCGGGATGCCGTTCGAGCGTCGACGCATTGACGGTCAGCGGCCGCGGCGACCCGTTGTTGATGCGGATCTGCGGATCGGGATGAAAGCCGATGTCGATCACCGCCTGCGCGCCGATCAGGTGCGCGGTTTCGAGCCCGAGCGAGCCCTTCACGTAGATCGCGTCGACCTCGCCGCGCACGAGCGCGGCCGCTTCGGCCGCATAGAGCCGGCGGCTCGACAGGCTCGCGGGATGGCTGAAGGCCGCGTCGCGCGTCGCCGGGGTCGACACCGGTGCGCGCAGGTTCGACGCGGGCACGTCGACCCATTCGACGTCGGCGGGGCCGAGCCCGTCGAGCGACAGCGCGCTGACGAAGCCGCGCAGCGCCGCCGCGCGGAAGATGTCGATGCGCTCGCCGTCGCGGCGCGGCAGGCCGATGCGGCGCCCGCGCAGGTCCTTCGGCCGTGTCAGCCCGCTTTCCGGCAGCGCGACGATCGCCTGCGCCTCGTCGACCCAGGTCAGCGCGACCACGCGCGTCTCGGCGCCGGCCGCGCGCGCCCACAGCGCGGGAATGCTGCCGCCCTGCCGGAATGCGTTGTCGAGCGAATGATCGACGTGCGCGTGATGCAGCGCCGCGTGCTGGCTCTCCTGCAGCGCGCGCACGGTGATGCCGTCGCCGGCGAATTCGCTGTCGAGCCAGCCGAGATGCGCGGCGATGCCGAGCGGCGTCGGCACCGGACAGCGCGTGTACCAGATCGACTGGACGTTGGAGGAAGCCGTGATGCTCATGGATGCGTTCTTGGAGGAAGTCGTGAACCGCGCGTCAGCCGCGCGGCGCGGTGAGCACCGACAGCCGCGTGATGCCCGCATGCTCGATCGCGGCCATCAGCTTCGCGACCGTGCCGTACGGCACGTGCTCGTCGGCCTGCAGATCGAGCGCGACGTCGGGCCGGCCGGCCTTCAGCGCGGCCAGCTCGGCCGGCACGGCGGCGAGCGCGACCGCCCGCTTGTCGAGATACACGACGCCCTTGTCGTCGACGCTCACGGTGACGTTAGGCTTGCGATCGGCCGGCGCCGTGGCGACGGTGTTCGGCAGGTTCACGTGCACCGCGTTGTTCAGCAGCGGCGCCGTGACGATGAAGGCGACGAGCAGCACGAGCATCACGTCGACGAGCGGCGTGATGTTGATTTCGCTGAGCACGTCGTCGTTGTCGGAGGAAGAGGAGAAAGCCATTATGCGAACGCCTCCTGACGGGTGTCGTCGGCACGGCGTGCCGGCGCGGGCGCGGCGGCGGCGGCCGGCACGCGGAAGCCGGCCTTCTGCGCGAGCGTGACGAAATCGGTGGCGAACGCGTCGAGGTCGGCCGACGCGGCCTTCACGCGGCGCACGAAGAAGTTGTACGCGAGCACGGCCGGCACGGCGACCGCGATGCCGATCCCGGTCGCGACGAGCGCCTCGCCGATCGGCCCGGCCACGACGTCGATGCTCGCCGACGCGCTGTGCGTGATCGCGGTCAGCGCATGGATGATGCCGAATACGGTGCCGAACAGGCCGACGAACGGCGCGGTGCTGCCGATCGACGCGAGCACCGCCAGCCCCGCCTCCTCGCGCCGGCGCGCGTTGTGGATCTGCTGCCGCAGATGCCGTTCGAGCAGGTCGTGGCGGCTCCAGCTGTGTTCGAGATCGTGCGCGCTGCTCTCGTCGGCGCGCCGCAGCGCGTCGAAGCCCGTCGCGGCGAGTTCGCCCACCGGGCTGTTCGCGCCGTCGAGCGCGGCGGCCTCGTGGAAGCTGTTCGCCGCCCAGAACGCGCTGACGTAGCGCCGGTTGCGCACGCTCGCCCGCAGGCTCTGGATCGCCTTCACGACGATCAGCGTCCACGTGACGACGGAAAAGACGACGAGCAGCCAGAGCGCGCCCTGGACGATGAAGGTGGTCGGAATACCGTTCATGATGTGAGTTCCTTTGAAAATGTGGCGGGCTGCCCGGCGGGTCAGCCCAGCTTGAAATCGATCGGCACGTTGACCCAGCCGTCGACCGCCTCGTCGCCGCGCTTCGCGGGCACGAACGTCCAGCGCTTCACGGCGGCCACCGCCGCGGTGTCGAGCATGCGACGGCCGCTGCTCGTGCGGACCTCGACGGAATCGGGTGAACCGTTCGCGAGCACGTGCACGCGCAGCACGACGCGCCCTTCCCAGCCCTGGTCCTGCGCGAACGCCGGATAGTCGGGCGCCGGGTTGCGCAGGTAGGCCGCGTCGCCGATCGGTGCGGTTTCGCGCACCGGTGCGGCAGGCGCGACCGGCGCGGGAGCCGGCGTGGCTGGCGCGGCGACGGCCGGTGCCGCCGTCGCGGGGGCCGCCTCGCGGGTGAATTGCGGCGCGGCAGCGGGCGCAGGCGCCGGATGCGCGACGGCCGCACGCGGCTTCGGCGGGGTCGGCGCCTGCTTCAGCGGCTTCGGGGGCACTGCCGGCGGCGGCGGATGCGCGGCCTGCGGCAACGGTTCGGGCGGCCGCGTCAATTCGACCGTCATCGGCAGCGGCCGCGGCGGCTGCACGGGCGGCGCGGCAGGTGTGCGCGCGGCCAGCAACGCGACACCCGCATGCAGCGCCGTGACGGCGAGCGCAATCGCACCCGTGACGCGCCACGCGCCCGGCTTCGCCTTCGGCGCATCCGGCCGTGCCGACGGCGAAGCGGACGGCGGCCGCGCGACCGCCGCCGCCCCGCTCGCACCCGCACCTGCACGCGGCACGGCGCGCGCCGCATGCCGGCGCGCCGGCGGCACGCCGTATTCGATCGTCAGACCTGTCATGCTCGACTCCTTGCAATGACGCGCCGCGGCGCGCTACGCGACCCACGCATGGCGTTGCCGGTCGATGCGCGTGAACGGCGCCGGGTCGATCCACGCGCGTGCATCGAAATCCTGTTCGAGAAAGCCCCACTCGACGAGGAAGTCCTTGAACGCGACCAGCCCGTCGATCGATGTCTGCGCGAGCCCCGTCTCCAGATGGCGGTGCACGTCCGCGCCATACGCATAGCGCACCCACTCGTCGGATGCCCGCGTCTCGCGGCCGATATACGCAACCGTCTCCGCCGGATGGCGCGCGGCCCAGTCGCCCGCCCCCACCACCACCGACAGGAAGCGGCTCACGAGATCGGGGCGCGCGTCGATCAGTGCGCGGTCGACGGTCAGCGTGCGCGGCGTGCCGTTGCCGATCCGCACGAGCGGATCGGGGTGCGCGCCGAGATCGATGACGACCTGCGCATCGATCAGATGCACGGTCTCGAGCCCTTCGACGCCTTTCACGAACACCGCGTCGACCTCGCCGCGCACGAGCGCCGCGATCTCGATCCCGTACTCGTGCGGGCCGCGCGTGAACGATGCCGGGCCGGTGCGACGTTCACGTTCGTCGGGCAGGTCGACCCATTCGGCGTCGCCGTGCCCGAGCCCTTCGAGTTCGAGCGCGCTCAGGAAGCCTTTCAGCGCGGCCGCCCGCCAGAAGTCGATGCTGATCGGATGGCGCGGCAACCCGAGCCGCCGGCCGCGCAGATCGCGCACCGAGCGAATGCCGCGATCGGGCAGCGTGACGATCGCCTGGAATTCGTTGGTCCACGACAGGCCGATCACGCGCGTATCGGCGCCGCGTGCCCGCGCCCATAGCGCCGGAATGTTGCCGCCCTGCCGGAACGAGTGCGGCAGGCTGTGATCGAAATGCGATTCGCGCTTGCCGGCATCGGCCGTCTCCTGCAGCGAATTCAGCGTGATGCCGTCCGGCCCGAACTCCTCGTCGAACCAGCCGCGGTGCACGGCGATGCCGAGCGCGGTCGGCACCGGGCAGCGCGTGTACCAGAGTGCGTCGCAGGCCGTGGCCTGCGCAGCGAGTGTCGTCATGGTGAATGTCCTTGTCGATGTCGTTGGATGACGCGGGAAGGCCGTCGCGTTCATGCGCCGGCCACGCGCAGCGCCGCCTGCGTGCCGCGCGCGTTCAGCGCGCTGTCGACGAGCGGCAGCACTTCCTCGCCCACGCGGTACGCCTCCTCGAGATGCGGGTTGCTCGCGAGAATGAACGTCGACACACCGATGTCGACGTATTCCGCGAGCCGCTCGGCCACCTGCTCGTGGCTGCCGACGATCACGCAGCCGGGGCCGCCGCGAATCTGCGACATCCCGGCCCACAGGTTCGGGCCGACGATCAGGTCGTCGAAGTGCTGCGTGTTGCCCTGGTGCAGCGCGAACTGGCGTTTCGCGCCGACCGACTCCGACGATTCGCCGCGCCCGCCGAATCCGCCGCGCGTCGCGTCGCCCACCGTCGCGAACATCTGCCGCAACTCGGCCCACGCCTGCTCCTCGGTCTCGCGCGCCAGGATGTCGATGCGCATGCCGAAGCGCAGGTCGCGCTCGGCGTTCTGGCGGTCGAGCGCGCGGCGCGCCGCATCGATCACTTCCTTCTGTTTCGCGAGCGGCTCGCCCCAGCTCAGGTGCACGTCGCCGTGCTTCGCGGCCACCGCGAGCGCGGCGTCGCTCGCGCCGGCCAGGTAGATGCGCGGCGGCTTCTGCCCGCTCAGCGGCGGCAGCAGGCCGCCGGCTTCGACGCGATAGAAGCGGCCGTCGAACGTGAACGGCTCGCCGGCCGCGACGCCCTTCACGACATCGAGGAATTCGTCGGTGCGCGCATAGCGGCTGTCGTGATCGATGAAGTCGCCGTACGCACGCTGGTCGGGGCCGCCGCCGCCCGTGACGACGTTCCACTCGACGCGCCCGCGGCTGATCCGCTGCAGGCTCGCGGCCATCTGCGCCGCATAGACCGGATGCACGAAATGCGGCTGCAGCGCGATCAGGAGCCGCAGCCGGCGCGTCTCGCGCGCCAGCGCGGCCGCCACGACCCACGGTTCCTCGGTAAAGCGAAAGATCGGAATCAGCGCGCCGTGGAAGCCGGCGATATCGGCCGCGCGTGCGACCTGCGACAGATAGTCGATGTAGCCGAAATCGTCGTCGTCGACTTTCGGCGCGACGCGCGATGCGCGCTGGCGGTTCCATTCGCCGCGCGTATGCAGGTCGTGTGCGCGCCGGCCGTCGCCGTGCATCGGCAGGCGCCACAGAAATTCAACAGCCATCGGAGTTCTCCTGGTCGGGCCATTCGGATTGCGTGCGGCATCGGCGTGCCGCGCGAGTGCTGCGCTGTAAAGCACGCGGTGTGCCAACGCGCTCGCCGCTGCGCGAACGTGGTCGCCGGCGATCCCGCGCAGTGCCTTGCATACCGGGCGTCAGCGGCAATCGAATCGCCCCCGCTCGCGGTTACCCATGCCGTCACGACACGCACCTATCGCGCTGCTGCACCGCCCCCACTGCTGCTGCGCGCGCAACAGCGGCCGACGCGACTGTTGCTGGCGCAACAGGCGCTGCATCGGTACGCGCACCGCTCCTCCCGCGCGATGCCCGCGCCGCGTGCGGCCGCGCCGTTTCCGTTCACTGGCCCGGAACTTGCAACGTTGACCGGCCCGCGCGTGCGACACCGACACCGTGCGCGACCGGGCTTCAACCATGCTTACGCAGAGAGGGAATCTCACCCATGACAGACAGGCCCGATTCGTCATCGGACAAGCAGCAGACGTTCTGGTACGCCCGGTCGCCCGTGCCGACCCCGCTCGGCATCGCCGTGCATCTCGGCTGGCTCAACGGCGAGACGTCGGCCGACGGTGTCGCGATCCGCTCGCCGCGCGGCGCCACGCGGCACGACGTGTCGTCGATCAGCGATCACACGCTCGCGCAGTCGTTCCGCCAGGGCGGCAGCATCCCCGCGATGTGGGCGCGCTCGAACGGCGCGAACACGCGCGTGATCGGGCTGTCGTGGGTCGACGAATCGCAGTTGATCCTCGCGCGGCCCGAGTCGGGCATCCGCTCGGTGAAGGCCTTGCGCGGGCGCCGCATCGCGATCCCGAGCCGCCCCGACGACCGCATCGACATCTTCCGCGCGTCGGCGCTGCGCGGCTTCGTCAACGCGTTGAGCCTCGACGGGCTGACCACGCGCGACGTCGAATGCGTCGATGTGCGCGCCCGCACGCTGCAGGCCGTCGGGCCGGCGCGCGCGGCGGACCTGTTCGCGTCGCCGCACGGCTTCTCGAGCCGCGCGCTGTACGCGGCCGAAGCCGGCGCGCTATTGCGCGGCGAGGTCGACGCGATCTACGTCAAAGGCTCGACCGGCCTCGAGATCGCACAGCTGATCGGCGCGCACGTCGTGATCGACATCGGCTTTCATCCCGAGCGCGCGATCCGCAACAACAACGGCACGCCGCGCCCGCTGACCGTCAACGCGGACGTGCTCGCGAATCATCCGGACATCGTCGCCGGCTTCCTGAAGCTCGTGGTCGCGGCCGGCGACTGGGCCGGCACGCATCCCGACGAAACCGCGCTCTACGTGGCCGGCGAAACCGCGTCGTCGATCGACTGGGTCCGCGCCGCGTACGGCAACCAGTTGCACCGGCATCTCGGCGTCAACCTCGACGACGAATCGGTCGCCGCGCTCGACGACTTCAAGACGTTCCTGCACGACCACGGCTTTCTCGAAGCCGACTTCGACGTCGCCGACTGGATCGACCCGCGCCCGCTCGCCGACGTGCTGCGGCCATCGCTGCAGAAGCGCGCGTGAGCCCCTTTTCCGCCTATCGTTCCCGACCATCATGAAACATACGCTCTCCCTCGCCGCGCTGCGCCGCCCGCTGCATGCGCTGTTCGCCGCGCTGCCGTTCGTCGCGGCATCGCTCGCCGCACCGGCCGCGCATGCAGACGACGCGCCCAAGGTCGTGCGGATCGCCGTCGTCGCCTATTCGAGCGGCGGCAAGACGCAATACGCGGGCGCGTCGGCACTGATCGACGCCGACAAGTCGCTCGAGAAGGCGCTCGCCGCGCGGCACGTGAAGCTGCAATGGGTGCCGGTGTCGACCGCGGCGGTCGGCACGCTCGTGAACGAAGCATTCACGAACGGCAGCATCGATTTCGCCGGCTACGGCGACCTGCCGTCGGTCGTCGTCAACGCGTCGGGCACCCATACGCGCCTGATCGTGCCGGGCGGTGTCGGCAGCAACACATATCTCGTCGTGCCGGCCGGCTCGACCGCGAAGTCGATCGTCGACCTGAAGGGCAAGCGCATCGCGCTCAATCGCGGCCGGCCGTGGGAAGTCACGTTCAGCAAGCTGCTCACCGAGAACGGGCTGAAGCTGTCCGACTTCAAGATCTACAACCTCGACCCGCAGGCCGGTGCGGCCGCCGTCGCGGCCGGACGCGTCGACGGCTTCTTCACGCTGTCCGACGCCTACTCGCTCGTCGACAAGCACGTCGGCAAGATCATCTGGTCGACCAAGACCGCGCCCGACGACTGGAAGATGCGCGCGGAACTGTGGGCGTCCGACGATTTCGTGCGGCGCTATCCCGACCTCACGCAGCTCGTCGCGACGGCCTACGTGCGTGCCGCGCACTGGATCTCGCAGCCGCAGAACCGCGACGCGTACGTGAAGATCCTGAGCGCATCCGGCCAGCCGGAAAGCGTCGTGCGCCGCGAATACGCGGATGAGGCGACACCGTGGAAGGACCAATGGGCGCCGCTCTTCACGCCCGCGCTGACCGGCCACTACCGCGACGTCATCGCGTACAGTCGCCAGGCCGGCCTGACGTCCACGCCGGTCGACGTGAACGCGCTGCTCGCGCCGACGTTCGTCGCGACCGCGCTCAAGCAGCTCGGGCTCAACGGCTACTGGCGCGCCGACGCGGCACGCGTCGCGAGCCGCTGATGCCGATGCATGCCCTCGCGTCGAACGGTGCACGCGCGCTGCGCCTGCCCGGAATTGCCCGGCTTGGCGGGCTCGCGCTGTGGTGGGCCACGCCCGTCGCGTTCGTCACACTGTGGTGGCTCGCGAGCGCGCAGCGCTGGTTTCCGCCGCAGCTCGTCGTGCCGCCGGATCGGCTGGCGGCAACGCTGCGCACGCTGCTCGACACCGGCGAACTGCGCGACAACCTGCTGATCACGCTGCATCGCCTCGCGCTCGGCTTCACGATCGGCGCGACCGGCGGTGCCGCGTTCGGCATCCTGCTCGCGCGCAGCCGGCTGTTCGCCGATTACCTGCGGCCGACGTTCGACCTGCTGCGGCAAGTGCCGACGCTCACGCTGATTCCGCTGCTGATCCTGCTGATCGGCGTCGACGAGCCGCTGAAGCTCGTCGTCGTCGGCAAGGCCGTGTTCTTTCCGGTCGCGCTGGCCGCGTACACGGGCGTGCACGACGCGCCGCGCGACCTCGTCGAAATGGCGCGGCACTACGGGCTCGGCCGCTTCGCGCTGCTGCGCGACGTGCTGCTGCCGGCCGCGTTGCCGCCGCTGCTCACCGGCGTGCGAATCGCGCTCGCGCGCGCGTGGCTCGCGCTCGTCGCGGTCGAGCTGCTCAGCGCCGATAGCGGGATCGGCCAGATGATGGAACTGGCGCGGCAGATGCTGCGCCTCGACGTCGTGCTCATCGACGTCGCGGTGATCGGGCTGATCGGCTTCGCGATCGACCGGTCGATCGCACTCGTGCAACGCTACGCATTGCGCTGGCAGACGCCTGCGCGCTGAACGAACAGGTATCCGAATGACCCTCGCCATCCCCGCATTCTCGTTCGCCGCGCTGCGCCGTCGTGCACGCGGCCTCGTCGTGCCGGCCCTGCTGGTCGCCGCCTGGCAATACGCGTCGTCCGGCGACGCGGCCCATCAATACGCGTTCGTACCGTTGCAGCAGGTCGGCGCCGCGCTCGTCGAGCTCGCACGCAGCGGCGAACTCGCGACCGATCTCGGCGCGAGCCTGCGCCGCACGACGGTCGGCCTCGTGGCCGGCGTCGCGTTCGGGCTCGTGTTCGGCGCGGCGATGGCGCGCTCGACGCTCGCGCGCAAGCTCGGCGAGCCGACGTTCCAGGCGCTGCGCTACGTGCCGCTGCTCGGGCTGATTCCGCTGCTGAGTTTATGGGCCGGCACCGGCGAATTCGCGAAGGTGTTCATCATCGCGCTCGCCGCGTTCTACCCGATGACCACCGCCAGCTTCGACGGGCTGCGCCGCGTCGATCCGCGCTATGTCGAACTCGCGCAGTCGTATCGCCTGACGCGCATCGGCCTGTGGCGCGACGTGCTGATTCCGGGCGCGCTGCCCGACCTGTTCGCGGGCGTGTTGCAGGCCGTGCCGTTCGCGTGGATCACCGCGACCAGCAGCGAGCTGCTGTTCAACGCGGGCGCGGGGGTCGGCAGCCTGATGCAGAACGCGCAGGCGGGCGCACGTGCCGACGTGTTGCTGGTCTGCGTGCTGGGGGTGACGGCGCTTGCCGTCGGCATGAGTGCGCTATGCGAGCGGATCGCGCAGCGCGCGCTGCGCTGGCGCGATCACGCCTGACGGCGCAGCCGCGCGTCGGCGTCGCTCGCGTCGCCCGCGTCGCGCGGCTTCAGGATGCCGAGCTGCGCGAGCCGCGCGCGCACGATGTTGCGCGACTGGTCGAGCAGGCGCGACATGCGCAGCTGGTTGTGGTCGCTGTAGTCGAACACGCTGCGGTAAACGGTGTCCTCAATGTGCTGCCACAGCGCCGGCGTGCCGAGATCCAGCAGCTCGATCACCGCGTGGCGCAGCGCATCGGTGGCCTCGGCCACGTCGCGCGCCCGGCGCGGCGGCGCCGCCGCCGTGCTGCGCGGATCACCGGCATCGGGCGCCAGCGACAGCGCGGAAAACTGCAGGTCGCCCACGTCGATCGCGCCGCCCGCGCAGATCAGCACCGCGTGGTGGATCACGTTCTCGAGTTCGCGGATGTTGCCGGGCCACGCATGCGCATGCAGCCGGGCGCGCGCGGCGTCCGTCAGCGTCGGCGCGGCCACGCGCAGCCGCTTCGCGTAGGTGTCGATGAAGTGCTCGATCAGCGGCGCGATGTCGCCGGGCCGCTCGCGCAGCGGCAGCAGGCTCAGCTTCACGACGTTGAGTCGGTAGTACAGATCCTCGCGGAAATTGCCCGCGCGCACCGCGGCTTCGAGATTCACGTTGGTGGCCGCGACGAGCCGCACGTCGATCTTCACGGTCTTGCGCGAGCCGACCGGCGTCACTTCGCGCTCCTGCAGCACGCGCAGCAGCTTCACCTGCGCGGACAGCGGCAGGTCGCCCACCTCGTCGAGAAACAGCGTGCCGCGATTCGCGGATTCGAACCAGCCGGGCTGGCTGTTGATCGCGCCGGTGAACGCGCCGCGCTCGTGGCCGAACAGCTCGCTCTCGATCAGCGTCTCGGAGAATGCGCCGCAGTTGACCGCGACGAACGGGCCGTCGTGGCGCTCGCTCAGCGAATGCACGAGGCGCGCGATCAGCTCCTTGCCGGTGCCGCTCTCGCCGGTGACGAGCACGGTCGCGTCGCTGGGCGCGACGAGCTGGATGCGCTCGAGCAGCACCCGCGATTTGGGATCGTCGAACGTCAGCGCCTTCGCACGAATCGTGATCGCATGCGAAGTCGGGTCCGGCAAGCTGAAGATGGCCATGGCACGACCGGCGTGTTGAACGGGGAAGGTTCGACGATAGCAAGGCGCGCGCCGGCCACGAACCAATTCATCGAGCTATCGGTATGACGGCGGCCGGATTGCGCCGGCCGCGGCACGAGGTCACGCGAGGCCGGTCATCTTCCATTGCTGCTCGAGCGCGCCCGGCCCGAATTCGAGCGAGCCGCCGAGCGGTTCCGCGAGCGCCTGGAAATACGCGGCCTCCTCGAGGATCAGGATGTACTTCGAAACGTCGAGGATCGATGTGCCCCAGAACGTCGCGCCGCCGTTCGCCTCGATGATCGCCGGCACCTCGGCGTCGCGGCGGATCGTGTCGACGATGAAGCGCGGCTCGCCGGGACGGCGATCGACATACACCGGAATCTCGCGGGCCCGCGTGTAGCGCGCGGCCGGCGCGTAGCGGATCGGCAGCGGGCGATGCGCGCTCGCCCACGCACCGAGGTACGGGCCGTGCACGTGGATCACGACGCCGACTTCCGGCACCTCGCGGAACACGTCCGCATAGCGCGGCCCGCTGCCGCCCGCGCGCGCGTCGCCGTGCAGCACGTCGCCGTCGAACGTCACGACGACGGGCTGGATCTCCTGCGACGCGGCCCACGGGCTCGGCGCCGACAGCGCGACGATGAGTTCCGTGCCCGGCACGCGCTGGAACGCCTGGAACGTGTTGGTCGCGGACAGCGTGCGCGTATCCTTCAGCACGCGTTCGGCCTGCGTGAATTCGCGCGTGGCGCGCTCGACGAATGCCACGAGTTCGCCGCTGTCGATGGTGGAGGTGACTGGCATGAGGACGGTTTCCTTGATCGGATGGACGGATGGGCTCGCATCGCGATGTCGTGACACCGCGACGCACGGCCACCGGATCAGCAGCAATCGTGCCAGCCGGGCATGCATGCGGCGCAGGCCCGCGCCACGGTGCGTGTGCGCCTTTTTCACGACGCGCGTCATGCGCCCCCCGCGTGCACCTCTGTTGCGGGAGCAACAGCCTGCCGGCCCGGATTGTTGCGCGACGCGCAGCCGCCGAAAGCGTGCGCGGCTCGCCGTACGGCGCGGCGGCCCGTCGTGTCTCGCGCCTGGCGCCCAACGGCTGCGCTGGTTCGAAACTTGCGTCGTGGTCGGCCCGCGCCGCGCACTGTCCGGCGCGCCCGATCCGATTTCACCGACACCCATCCGACCATGACGCTCCTCCCCCTGCGCGGCTACGCCGCGCGCACGCTGCTGGCTTCGGCGCTCGCCGTCTCGTCTCTCCTGTCGCATGCGGCGTCCCCCGGCCGCGTGCCTGCGCCCGATCCGTTGCAAGGCGACGGCCGCGTGTCCGCGTTCTACACGTGGGACCGCGACATTCCGGCGACGCCCGGCGTGCTGCTGCGCACCGAGCCGCTGCCGGCGACGCTCGGGCTCGCGAGCGCCGGCCACCAACTGCGCATCCTCTATGCATCGACCGACGGCGTCGGCGGCCGCACGCCGATCGCCGTGTCCGGTGCGCTGTTCGTGCCGCGCGGCACGCCGCCGGCCGGCGGCTGGCCGATCGTTGCGTGGGCGCACGGCACGTTCGGGATGGCCGACATCTGCGCACCGTCGTGGTTCGGCCGCTCGTACCGCGACGTGCGCTATCTGAACGCGTGGCTTCAGCACGGGTTCGCAGTCGTCGCGACCGACTACCAGGGGCTCGGCACGCCCGGCCCGAATCCGCAGCTCAACAACCGCTCGAACAGCTACACGCTGCTCGACAGCGTGCGCGCGGTGCTCGGCGGCGTACCGGGCCTCGCGAACGAGGTCGTGCTCGTCGGCCAGTCGCAGGGCGGCTCGGCCGTGTTCGCGGCGGCCGGCTACGCACCCACCTATGCGCCCGAACTCGCGATCCGCGCGACCGTGGCCACCGGCACGATCTACAACGCATCGCCCGCCACGCTCGCGTCGCTGCCGAAGTTCGAGAGCGCGTACCGGCGCGATCCCGAGCGCGTCGATCCGACGCTCGCGTACCAGTTCTATTCGGTGCTCTCCGCGCAGCAGATCGACCCGTCGCTGCGCGCGGACGAGGTGCTGACCGACCAGGCATTGCCGATCCTCGAACAGTCGCGCATCAGTTGCCTTGCATCGCTCGAGGACGACGCGGCGCTCGCGCACCTCACGCACGCGAACACCGTCAAGCCCGGCGGCGATGCACGGCTGAAGGCATGGTGGGACGAATACCTGAAATACCCGACGCTGAAGATCGCCACGCCGGTATTCATCGGTGCGGGTGCCGACGACGGGCTCGCGCCGCTCGAACTCGCGCTCGCGAAGGACGCATGCGCGGCCGGCACGACGGTCGAGGCGCACCTGTATGCGGGCCGCGAACACAACGGCACCGTGAACGCGTCGCTGGCGGATTCGATCCCGTTCGTGAAGCGCGTGCTCGCCGGCGAGACGATCCGCCCGGTCTGCACGCCCGCCGCCCAGCAGGCCGTGTCGCAATAGCTGAGATGACGCGCTTTTGCACGTCGGCGCGAATGCATTTCGGAATCCGTTATTGGATCGCGCCGCCGCGCATTTTTATACTCGTCAGCACTCTCTGTTAAAGAGTGCCAGCCCATTTCAACAGATCAGCACAGGACGAACCAATGAGCCTACGCCCCTTGCACGACCGCGTGATCGTGAAACGACTCGACCAGGAAACCACCACCGCATCGGGCATCGTGATCCCCGATAGCGCCGCGGAAAAGCCCGACCAGGGTGAAGTGATCGCCGTCGGCCCCGGCCGCAAGGATACGGACGGCCAGCGCATCGTGCCCGACCTGCAGGTCGGTGAACGCGTGCTGTTCGGCAAGTACGCGGGGCAAGCCGTCAAGGTGGACGGCAACGAGTTTCTCGTGCTGCGCGAAGAAGACATCGTCGCGGTCGTCAATCAATAACGGAGCGCAATCATGGCAGCGAAGGAAATCATTTTCAGCGACGTCGCACGGGCGAAACTGACGGAAGGCGTGAACATTCTCGCGAACGCGGTGAAGGTCACGCTCGGGCCGAAGGGCCGCAACGTCGTGCTCGAACGCAGCTTCGGCGCACCCGTCGTCACGAAGGACGGCGTGTCGGTCGCGAAGGAAATCGAACTCGCGGACAAGCTGCAGAACATCGGCGCGCAGCTCGTGAAGGAAGTCGCGTCGCGCACCAGCGACGCCGCCGGCGACGGCACCACGACGGCCACCGTGCTCGCGCAGGCAATCGTTCGTGAAGGCCAGAAATACGTCGCGGCCGGGCTCAACCCGCTCGACCTGAAGCGCGGCATCGACAAGGCCGTCGCGGCGGCCGTCGACGAGCTGAAGAAGATCAGCCGGCCGACCACCACAAGCAAGGAAATCGCGCAGGTCGCGACGATCTCCGCGAACGGCGAGGAATCGATCGGCCAGCGCATCGCGGAAGCGATCGACCGTGTCGGCAAGGAAGGCGTGATCACCGTCGAGGACGGCAAGTCGCTCGCGGACGAGCTCGACGTGGTCGAAGGGCTGCAGTTCGATCGCGGCTACCTGTCGCCGTACTTCATCAACAACCCGGACAAGCAGATCGCCGAGATCGAAAGCCCGTACATCCTGCTGCACGACAAGAAGATCTCGAACATCCGCGACCTGCTGCCGGTGCTCGAACAGGTCGCGAAATCGGGCCGGCCGCTGCTGATCATCGCGGAAGATGTCGAAGGCGAAGCGCTCGCGACGCTGGTCGTGAACAACATCCGCGGGATCCTGAAGACGGTCGCCGTGAAGGCGCCGGGCTTCGGCGACCGCCGCAAGGCGCTGCTCGAGGACATCGCGATCCTCACCGGCGGGCAGGTGATCGCCGAGGAGACGGGCCTCACGCTCGAGAAGGCGACGCTCGCCGAACTCGGCCAGGCGAAGCGCATCGAGGTCGGCAAGGAGAACACGACCGTGATCGATGGCGCGGGCGATGCGAAGAACATCGAGGCCCGCGTGAAGCAGATCCGCGTGCAGATCGACGAAGCGACGTCCGACTACGACCGTGAAAAGCTGCAGGAACGCGTCGCGAAGCTCGCGGGCGGTGTCGCGGTGATCAAGGTCGGCGGGGCCACCGAAATCGAAGTGAAGGAGAAGAAGGACCGCGTCGACGACGCGCTGCACGCGACGCGCGCGGCCGTCGAGGAAGGCATCGTGCCGGGCGGCGGCGTCGCGCTGATCCGCGTGCGGCAGGCGATCCGCGAGCTGCAGGGCGTGAACGCCGACCAGAACGCAGGAATCAAGATCGTGCTGCGCGCGCTCGAGGAACCGCTGCGCCAGATCGTCACGAACGCGGGCGAGGAAGCGAGCGTGGTCGTCGCGAAAGTGGCCGAAGGCTCGGGCAACTTCGGGTACAACGCACAGACCGGTGAATACGGCGACCTCGTCGAGTCGGGCGTGCTCGATCCGACCAAGGTCACGCGCACGGCGCTGCAGAACGCGGCGTCGGTTGCGGGGTTGCTGCTGACGACGGATGCCACCGTGTTCGAAGCGCCGAAAGATGCGGCGCCGGTAGCTGCGCCGGGCGGCCCGGGTGCGGGTGGGCCGGGGTTCGATTTCTGACGATGTAGCGCGTGTGCCGTGTGCCGGTTCGCCGGCATGCGCGCGACCTTGCAGACTCCCCTGCGCGTGGCGATGCAAGTCGTCACGCGCATTTTTTTTGCCGCGATGCCTCTCGCGCGGCGCCGGCTACCACGTCGTGGCGTTCCCGCCGCGATCGAGTTCGAACACCTTGTGCGCCTGCATTCGCCGCTTGAGCCACGTGCCGGCCTTGCCGAGCACGCGCGCTTTGCCCCAGATCAGGTCGACGCCGACCAGCCAGTCGGTATGCGGATACGCGGCCAGTTGCAGCTCGACGAGTTCGCCGGCGTCCAGTTCCCGCAGGATCAACTGGCGCGGCAGCGTCGTCCAGCCGAGCCCCGCGCGCACCATCTCCAGTAACGCCAGATAGCTTTCGGCCTGCCAGCAGCGCGCCGAGTCGAGATACTCCGTACTCGGCAGCGTGTCGTTGTGCGCGCTGAATGCAAGCCGGCGATGCGAGCGCAGCTCCGCGAAACTCACGCTGTCCTGGCACGCGAGCGGATGATCGCGACGCGCCACGTGCGCGAGGATCAGCTTGCCCATCTGCGCAAAACCGAGGTCGCGCGGATACGCGGGCTGCGCGAACGCAACGCCCAGGTCCGCTTCGTCCTTCAGCAGCAGATCGGTCACGTCGCCATGAAACGGATGGCGGATGTCGAGATCGACATTCGGAAACTGCGTCGAGAAATCGACGATCGCCGGCATCACGGTGTTGTACGGCACCTCGATCGCGAGCGTCAGCCGTGGCTCGACCAGGTCGCCCAGTTCGTTCGCATGCGACTCCAGATCGAGACAGCGCTCGAGCACCAGCTCGACTTCATTCAGCAGCTTAAGGCCGGCCGGCGTGAGCGCGGGCAGCTTGCTCGTGCGGTCGAAGAGCGGCAGGCCCCAGTCGACTTCCAGGTTCGCGATCGCGAGGCTGATCGTCGATTGGGTCTTGCCGAGGCTACGCGCCGCCGCGGAAAACGAGCCCGTCTTCACGACGCGGGCAAACATCTCGAGCTGCTCGAGCGAATAGCGCATGGCGCTTCCCTGACCTATTGAAAAAACCGATGGATATTCATTTGGTGCCCCGGCAGGCGTGATGGATTATGGCGCACCGACCAGCACGCATCCAGCCGCTTCCGGGCAGGGAATTCCCTTGGATCCGGCAGCACGGCCACCCGGTTCGAGACAAACCACAGGAGTCATCGCATGAGCAAGCCACGCCCGCATCCGGTCGACGAAATCCTGCCGTTACGGCAACTCGCCAGTTATGGACTGCAACACGTGCTGGTGATGTACGCCGGCGCCGTAGCCGTCCCGCTGATCCTCGGCAGCGCATTGGGACTGTCGCAGCAGCAGATGGTCATGCTGATCAACGCGAACCTGCTGACTTCCGGCATCGCGACACTGATCCAGACGATTGGCGTCTGGAAGTTCGGCGCGCGGCTGCCGTTGATCCAGGGCTGTTCGTTCATCGCCATCGCGCCGATGATCATGATCGGCAAGCAGTACGGCATTGCCAGCGTGTTCGGCTCGGTGATCGCCGCGGGCGCGCTGACCGTCGTCATCGCGCCGGTATTCAGCCGGCTGCTGCGCTTCTTTCCGCCGGTGGTCATCGGCAGCCTCATCACGATCATCGGCGTGTCGCTGATGCCGGCCGCCGCGATCTGGCTCGGCGGCGGCAACCCCGACGCACCGGCGTTCGGCTCGGCCGCCAACCTGTTGCTCGGCTTCGCGACGGTCGCGATCACACTGTTCGTCTATGCGCGGTGCCGCGGCTTCGTCGCCAACCTGTCGGTGCTGATCGGGCTGATAGTCGGCACCGCGATCGCCACCGCGTGCGGGATGACGAGTTTCGCGCACGTCGGCGAAGCCGCATGGTTCGAATTCAGCACGCCGTTCGCGTTCGGCATGCCGAGTTTCGCCGTGACGCCGATCCTCGTGATGGCGCTGGCGATGCTCGTCATCATGGCGGAGACGACCGGCAACGTGCTCGCGATCGGCACGATCATCGGCCGCCCGTCGTCGCAAACGACCCTCGGCAACGCGTTTCGCGCCGACGGACTCTCGACGATGCTCGGCGGCATCTTCAACAGCTTTCCCTACAATGCGTTCACGCAGAACACGGGCCTCATCGCGCTTTCGAACGTGAAGAGCCGCTACGTCGTCGCATCCGCCGGCGTCATCATGATGCTGATGGGGCTATTCCCGAAACTGGGCGCGCTGATCGCATCGGTACCCCGCCCGGTGCTCGGCGGCTGCGCGATCGTGATGTTCGGCATGACGACGGTCGCCGGCATCCAGGAACTCGCCCGCGTGAAATTCGACGGCACCCGCAACGCGATCATCGTGGCCGTGTCGGTGAGCGTCGGCGTGCTGCCGATGTCGCTGCCGGCCCTGTTCGGTCACGTGAGCGGCCCGGCCAGGCTGATTCTCGACAGCGGCATCTTCCTCGGCGCGCTGACCGCCATCGTGCTCAACGTGCTGCTCAACGGCACCCGGCACGAAGCCGATACGCACGCGCCGGCCGCTGTCGTTCCGGACGGCGCGGGCACGCACGCCCGCTGAATTTCCCCCTCCCTGATCTGAATCCTGATTCGAACCCGAACCATACGGAGAACGCACCATGCAAATCGACACGACACCGGCACCCGCGAATCTCGACGAACGCGACCTGGCGCTGCTGCGCGCGGCAATCGAACTCGCCGACGAATCGCGACAGGACGGCCATCACCCGTTCGCCGCGATCGTGGCGGACGAGCACGGCAACATCGTGGCATCCGCAGGCAACAACTCGATGCCGCCCGAAGGCGACCCGACGCAACACGCCGAACTCGCCGCGGCGGCCAAGGCCGCGCGCCTGCTGTCGCCCGAGCAACTCGCGCGATGCACGCTCTACACGAGCGCGGAGCCGTGCTGCATGTGTGCGGGCGCGATCTACTGGTGCAATATCGGCCGCGTCGTGTACGCGCTGTCCGAGCACCGGCTGCTTGGGCTGACCGGTGCGCACCCGGAGAACCCGACGTTCTCGCTGCCGTGCCGCGAAGTGTTCCTGCGCGGGCAGCGGCACGTCGAAGTCGTCGGGCCGCTGCTCGAGGATGAGGCCGCCGGCTCCCACCGCGGCTTCTGGGCGTAGGTCGCGACATGCCCGGCATTTCGATTCACGTGATCGACGTCGCGCGCGGCGTCGTCGCCGAAGGGCTCGGCGTCAGCGTCGAACGGATCGGCCCCGCGAGCCGGGAACTGCTGTGCCGGGGGCGCATCGGATCGAACGGCTGCCTCGATGCGCTCGACTCGGTCGCCCTCGCGTGCGTGTCCGGCGTGTACGAGGTGACGCTCCGCACGGGCGCGTGGTATCAGGATCGAGGGATGGCGGACGCCGATCCGCCGTTCCTCGGCGACGTCGTCTACCGGTTCGGGCTGGCCGATGCGGCGCAGCACTATCACCTGCCGTTCAAGATGACGCCGTGGGGGCTGTCCTGCTTTCGCGGCGGCGCGTGAGCGGGCGGCGGGCTCGGGCCAGATGAAATCTGGCAGTGCACGTCGTGCGGACCGCACAACCTTTACGACCTTTTTACTTGCGCCCGCGCATGCGTTCACTAGAATGTGTTCGCAATCGATCCATCCACGAGTACGCATATGCGCATCCGAAGTCCTCGCCCTCCGAGTTGCTTTTCTGCCTGACCGGCAGGACGCCTGCGTCTCTCTGTTCCCGAGCCACCGTCCTGCCCGCAGGCGGACGGTGCGCGCCGTAGTCCTTCCCGTTCACGCTTGAACACGACGTCGATGCGTTAGCCGCGCATCGCGCGCTGCAAGCGTGTCCGCGCGGAAATTCCCGCCTCACGACGCGCCATCGATCCGCCGCCCCGGCAACGATCGACTGGCATGCCTCGCATCCCCCATGTCGATCCAACCTGATTACTTTGCATACCTGATTTAACCAACGGAAGTTTCCGATACCGGAGCACGATCATGTTCGAGATCGACAAGCAGTACACCCGCGAATTCATCCACACCGCGTGCGGCGGCAGCAAGCAGGCGTTCCTGCCGACGAAGAACGGCAAGGTCGTGGCCGCCTGCCTGCGCACGGACCTCAATCCGCACGCACCCGACGTGATCCTCTGCGACGGCAGCGCGTCCGCACGGGCGGCCGGCAGGACGCTCGCCGCGCAACGCGATGCGATTCCGGTGTTCATCCGCATGGCCACCGACGCGTACCGCTTCGTCGGCCAGTACGTCGTCAGCGAATCGCTCACCGCACCGCTCGACTGCGCGCCTTACGTACGCAACAGCAGCTTCACGCCCGGGCAGATCTCGCGCGTGCTCAAGCTCAAGCGTTGCTGATACGCATGCGGGGCGCCTCGCGCACCCCATTCCGGCCATCTTTCATACAGGAGCCATCATGCTTGGCCTGACGTTCTGGAAACACGTCATCGGTGCGCGGACCGGTGCAATCCGCGATGACAGGGCGGCTGCACACGACCGGCACCGACGGGTGTCGAGAACGCTCGTGCTGACCAGCGCCGCGGTAGCGTTCGGGGCGATCGCGTTCGGCGCGCCGGTGGTCGGCATTTCGGTGTTTCTGCTGACGACGCTGCCGTTCGTGCTGTCGGGCACCTGAAGCGCTACGTTTCGGGCCTGGCTCCATCGGCAATCGATACACAATTTTAATGTCGGGCCCGCTCGTATCTAACACCGTCTTTACGCGGTTTTGTCTAGGATTTCCCTGTCATCCCGACACGGAGAGATCCGCATGCAAACGCAGCAGGTCGCCGCCGGCGGCCAACCCGACCTTCCCTACCGACGCGGCGGCACACCGTTCGCGACCCGGCTGGCCGACGCCTGCCCGCCGGACAATATCCTGCTCGACGTACCGGTCGAAAGCGCGATCCAGTTGTTCGACCTCGTCGCGCGCTATGTCGAGCGCGGCAGCGGCGTGTCCGCGGAACGGATCAGGACCGAACTGACCAAGCGCGAGCAACTCGGCTCGACCGGCCTCGGCCAGGGCGTCGCGATTCCGCATGCACGCGTCGCCGGTCTCCGCTCGGCCATCGCGCTGTTCGTCCGCGCGCAGTATCCGTTCAGCTTCAACGCACCGGACCGCAAACCCGTGCGCGAATTCATCGTGCTGGTCCTGCCGCAGGAAGACAATCGCGCACACCTCGAACTGCTCGCCGACGCGGCGCGGTGTTTCAGCGAACGCCCGTTTCGGCAGGCATCGCGCGACGCGCTGACGCCCGACGAGATTCACCAGCTGATGCAACGCACGCACTGATGCCGAGTTGATGCCGCACCCTGCGGCGACAAGCACTCCCTTCATCCATTCGAATTCTCATGTTCCCAGACCCTGAAAGTCCCACCCTGACGTCGCGCCGCGTAGCCGGCCTGGCGCGCTCGCTGCCGTTCATGCAGGCCCTGCACGGGCAGACCGTCGTCATCGTCGATGGCGGCGCCGCGAGCGATGCACGCGCCCGCCAGGCGTTCGCGCAGGATGTCGCGCTGCTCGCCCTCACCGGCGTTCGCCCGATCGTCGTCCAGGGCGTGCCGGCCGCGGCCGGCACGCAATCGATCCACGCCGTTCACGCGGCGATGGCGGGCGTCAATCATGAACTGGTGCGCCTGATCAGCAGTCACGGCGCCAAGGCAATCGGCATCGACGGTCACGACGGCGGCCTGCTGGTGGCGAGCGCCGATTCCGACCGCACCGACGCGAGCGCGGTCGCACGGTTCGACGGCACCGCGCTGAACGCGTTTCTCGAGAACGGGCTGGTGCCCGTCGTGATGCCGGTCGCCCCGGACGACGCGGGCCACGATCACCTGCTGCGCGCGGAACGGCTCGGCAGCCTCTTCGCGCAGCGCACGGGCGCCGTCACGCTGGTGATGATGGTCGACGGTGCGCTGCTGCGCGAACTTGGCGAACTCGCGGGGCTCTATGGCATCACGGAACTCGAACAGTGGCTGGCCGAGCACCCGGCCGCCACGGCGGCGCCCTGCGTGCGAGACGCGCTCGATGCGCTTGCGCACGGCGTGCAGAACGTCCATCTCGCCGATATCGGGCAACCCGAATCGCTGATCGACGAACTGTTGACGGAGGAAGGATCGGGAGTCGTGTTCTGCCGGCGCGGCAACACCGACCTGCTGTCGGAAACCCGCCGCTACTTCGCGGATTCGGCGAGCGTGCTGCGCGACGGCTTCAACGTCGAGCAGAAGCAGGTCGTGCGGTTCTGACTTTCTTGTAGCGATAAAACGCTTGCGGCGACCCACCCGGGCCGCCGCAAGCGAATGGCGTCAGCGCCGCGTCGCAAGCCGCCGCACGACGCTCACCAGCGCATCGACTTCGTCGCACGTGTTGTAGAACGCGAGCGACGGCCGCACCGTCGCCTCGAGCCCGAACCGCCGCAGGATCGGCTGCGCGCAGTGATGCCCCGAGCGCACCGCGATGCCCTCTTCGTTCAGCGCCTGCCCGACTTCCTCGGTCTCATAGCCCTTCAGCACGAACGACAGCACGCTCGCCTTGTCGCGGGCCGTGCCGACGAGCCGCACGCCCGGCACCGGCGCGAGCACGCTCGTTGCATACGCAAGCAGGTCGTGCTCGTAGCGCGCGATGTTCTCGATGCCGACCCGGTTCACGTAGTCGAGCGCGGCGCCCAGCCCCACCGCATCCGCGATGTTGCCGGTGCCGGCCTCGAACCGGTTCGGCGGCGGCTGGAACACCGTGCGCTCGAACGTCACGTCCGCGATCATGTTGCCGCCGCCCTGCCACGGCGGCATGTCGTCGAGGATCGCGCGCTTGCCGTACACGACGCCGATCCCGGTCGGCCCGTAGATCTTGTGCCCGGAGAACACGAAGAAATCCGCATCGAGCGCCTGCACGTCCACGCGCATGTGCGAGATCGACTGCGCGCCGTCGACGAGCGCCTTCGCGCCCGCACGATGCGCGAGCTCGACGATCTCCTTCACCGGCACGACCGTGCCGAGCGCGTTCGACACCTGCGTGACGGACACGATCTTCGTGCGGTCGTTGAGCAGCTTCCGGTATTCGTCGAGCAGCACCTGCCCCGAATCGTCGACCGGAATCACGCGCAGCTTCGCACCCTTGAGCGCGGCAAGCTGCTGCCACGGCACGATGTTCGCGTGGTGCTCGAGATTCGACACGATGATCTCGTCGCCTTCGCCGACGTTCTGCACGCCCCACGACTTCGCGATCAGGTTGATCGCCTCGGTCGTGCCGCGCACGAACACGATCTCGTCGGGCGACGATGCGCCGATGAAGCGCTGCACCGTTTCCCGCGCATGCTCGTACGCGTCCGTCGCACGGCCGGCCAATGCATGCGCGGCGCGGTGGATGTTCGAGTTCTCGTGCGCATAGAAATACGCGAGACGGTCGATCACGGCCTGCGGCTTGTGGGTCGTCGCCGCATTGTCGAACCACACGAGCTGCTTGCCGTTCACGCGCTCCTGCAGGATCGGGAAATCGCGGCGGATCGCGTTCACGTCGAACGGCGGATGCGCGCCGCGATACAGCTGGCCTTGCGGCTCGGCTGCGTGCGTGTCGTCGATGAAGTAACGCGGCACGTCGCCGCCCGATGCACGCGACACCGGTACGTCGCGATGCACGGCGAGCAGTGCGCGCAGCGCGTCGTCGCCCGGCAGCCCGAACGCTTCCGGCGACGCGAGGCCGTTCGACGGCACGACGATGTCCTGCGGCGTCGCCTGCCAGCCCTGCAGCGAACCGTCGGTGAAGTAGTACGGCGAGGCCTTCGCCGCGCCTTCCGATACCGGCGCATTCACTTGCGGCACGCCGAGCGCCGCGCCGCCGACGCGCGGTTCGAGCGCGGACGCGATCGACACGACGTTGTCGGGCAGCCCGTTCTGCGCGGCCGCATGCGGCGCCAGCGCGGGTGCGCGGTTACCGAGCGACAGTACGTGCGTCGGGGCGGACGGCGCGAGATTCGCACCGGGCACCTTCCCTTGCGGGAGTGCGAGACCGGGCACGCCGGTGCCCGCACCGCCCGGGCCCGCGAGCGGCGAACCGCCGGGTACCGGGTTGCTGACCGACGCAAGGATCGGCGCGGCGGCCGGCAAGGCGGACGGCACGCCGCCCACCGCGCCGCTGCCCGCCGACAGCCCGGGCGCGGTAGCCTGCCCGGGCGGCGTCGCGAAGAACTCGGACGCGAGCCGCGCGAGCGTCGCCGGGTCGGGCAAGCCGGCCGGCAGCGGCGCGTGCGGCAGCGCGTGCGCGTCGCCGCCGGCCAGGCCGGGATTAACGGTAGGTGTCGGGATAGTCATGGAACTTGGCGATTTCGACGTCATCGAGGACAGCCAGCGCATCCGGCGAATGGACCGCGAGCGAGCAATACAGCGAGATCAGGTACGACGCGATCGCCTGGTTGTTGATCCCCATGAAGCGCACCGACAGGCCCGGGCCCTGCTCGCCCGCGACGCCCGGCTGATACAGGCCGACCACACCCTGGCGCTTGTCGCCGACGCGCAGCAGCAGGATCTTGGTCTTGCCGTCCGCGACCGGCACCTTGTCCGACGGAATCAGCGGAATGCCGCGCCACGTGAGGAACTGCGAGCCGAACAGGCTGACCGTCGGCGGCGGCACGCCGCGCCGCGTGCATTCGCGGCCGAACGCGGCGATCGCGAGCGGGTGCGTGAGGAAGAACGCGGGCTCCTTCCACACCTTGGTCAGCAGCTCGTCGAGATCGTCCGGCGTCGGCGCGCCCGTCAGCGGGAAGATCCGCTGCTCGTCGGTCACGTTGGCCAGCAGCCCGTAGTCGGGGTTGTTGATCAGCTGGCTTTCCTGCAGCTCCTTGATCGTCTCGATCGTCAGGCGCAGTTGTTCCTTGATCTGGTCGTGAGGACTGCTGTAAAGATCGGAGATCCGCGTATGCACGTCGAGCACCGTGCTCACCGCGTTCAGGAAATACTCGCGCGGCTGTTCCTCGTACGGCACGAAGGTCTGCGGCAGCACGCTTTCGTCCTCGAGCTGCGTGCACGCGGCGCGCACGGCTTCCGGGTTCTTCACCTGGTTCAGCCGATAGATGCCGGCCTCGACCGGCACCCATTGCAGCAGGTGGGTCAGCCAGCGCGGCGTGATCGTGGAAAGCTGGGGGACGGTCTTGGTAGCGTTCGCTAGTTGGCGGGCGGCGTGATCGCTCAGCGCGGCCGTGCCGCTTGCAACGGTCGACATGTGTGGCTCCGGGTTCTTTAGATGAAAAACGGGATTGCTTATGACGCTCGGTGATTATCGGAAGCACGCACCTGCCGGCTCAACATGCTATAGCCGTCAGGTCGCGTGCAACCGAAAGGGAAATGAAACGAGGCAGCCTCAGGTGACGTACGCGCCCGGCAGCAGTGTCGAGATCGACACGTCGAATGCGCGCGCGATCTTGTCGGCGGTGACGATCGACGCGATCGCCTCGCCGCGCTCGATCTCGCCGACATACGAGCGGTTCAGCCCCGCATGCTCGGCCAGTTGCTCCTGCGACCACGTGCGCGCCTCGCGCAGCTTGCGCACGGTGGCGCCGAAGTGATGGATGAGGTCGCTCATCGCGCCTCCTAGGCGACGCGCGCCGCCGCGCGCGGCGCGGCGTTCGCTTCGCTGCGCAGCACGGCCTGCGTGACGTTTTCGCCGGGCAACACGTCCTGCGTGAGCCATACGTTGCCGCCGATCACCGCGCCGCGTCCGATCGTCACGCGGCCAAGGATCGTTGCGCCCGCATAGATCACCACGTCGTCCTCGACGATCGGATGGCGGGCATGCCCCTTCTCCAGATGGCCGTCAGCATCGCGCGGAAAGCGCTTCGCGCCGAGCGTGACGGCCTGGTACACGCGCACGCGCTCACCGATGATCGCCGTCTCGCCGATCACGACACCCGTGCCGTGATCGATGAAGAAGCCCGCGCCGATGCGCGCGCCCGGATGAATGTCGATACCCGTTTCCGCGTGCGCCTGCTCGGCGATGATCCGTGCGAGCAGCGGCAGCCCGAGCCCGTACAGCTCGTGCGCGAGCCGGTGGTGAATCATCGCGAGGATGCCCGGGTAGCACAGCAGCACCTCGTCGACGCTGCCGGCCGCCGGATCGCCATGGAACGCGGCCAGCACGTCGCTGTCGAGCAGCCGGCGAATCTCGGGCAAGCGCGCGGCGAAGGCCTGCACGGCCGTCGACGCCACTTCATCGACGTTGTCGACCGGCCCGTCGGCATTGCGCTGCCGCGCCGCGTAGCGCAATTCCAGCTTCACCTGCGCGAGCAGCGCATTCAGCGCGGCGTCGAGCGCGTGGGCCACGTGGAAGTTCTCGCTCTCCTGGCGCAGGTCGGGCGGCCCGAGCCGCATCGGGAACAGCACGCCTTTCAGCGCGCCGATGATCTGCGCGAGCGCCTCGCGCGCCGGCAGGTCGCGCCCGCCCGGTTCGAGCGAGCGCCGCTGCTTCTCGCGCCATGCGCGGCGCACGGTCTGCAGCGATTGAACGATGTCGTCGATGTCGAATGCGGCCATGCTGCGTTCTCCCCGTAACGGCCGTGAATCAGTCCTGCGCCCACGGCAGGCCGCGGAAACGCCAGCCATTGCTGCCGCCGCGCTGCTGCCGCTCGTCGAGGTCGCCCTCGAACCCTTCGAGCACGTTGAATACCTGCGTAAAGCCGCCCTTCGTCGCCGCCTCGGCCGCCTGCGCCGAGCGGTTGCCGCTGCGGCACAGCAACAGCACGACGGCCTCCTTGCCGGTCTTCGCTTCCAGTTCGCGCACGAAGCGCGGGTTGCGTGTCAGGCTCGTGCCCGTCGCCCACGGCACATGCAGCGATTCCGGCACGTGGCCGACGAATTTCCGTTCCTCGGCAGTGCGTACGTCCACCAGCAATGCATCGCCGGCTGAGAACAACGCCCACGCCACTTCCGGCGCGACGCCGCCCGCATAGGGGGTGCCGGCCGCCGTAGCCGCTTCGCGCGCGTCTTCGAGCGCCTGTTGCGCAGCAGTTCGTTCTTCCAATGCAACCGTCATGACACTTCCTTGTTTTCGTTGATTCGTATGATCAAAGACACCGGGAATGCGGCCGTTGCAGCTTGCGTGCTGTCTATAGCCGTCAGCGCCACTATGCGATTGCGGCCGGGCAAGCTGAACCAATAAAAATTCATTTCCTAATCAGCGGCACGGGGAATGCAATAGCAGACGTGCGCTATCGGGGCGGGTTCATCGGCGAGCAGGACGGGAAGAAGGGTGACCGTTCGATGTCACGCATCGAAGGAATTTGAAAGGGTTCGAGAAAGACGATCAACGCGGCGTGCGGCGCGTTGCAATGGAATCCGAAATGGCCTGCATGCACGCGCGCGCATGCAGGGACAGCGGGTGACATCCTGTTGGCTGGCGGAATGCATCGGTGCGACGCCGGACGCGGCATCGCCGATGCACTCACGCTTCAACGCGTCACACCACGGGGTCAACCGGCGCGACCGGCACGCCGCGCGCTTCGATATCGCGCCCCGCGAGCAAGCACAGATCCTCACGATGATGCGCGGCAACCACCTGCACGCCGACCGGCACGCCATTCACGAGCGCCGTGGTCACGGCCAACCCCGGCAGCCCCATCGCCGGCAACGCGCGCAACGTGAGCTGCGCCTCCCACACGCGATCGAACCCGTCCTGCCCCTGGCGGTCGAGATCGTCCGGGAACGGCAGTTCCGACGACACCGGCAGCAGCAGCACCGCATACTCGTCGAGAAACAGCCGCCACTGCCGCGTCAACGTCGTGCGCCGGACGAGCGCGCGGCTGATCACGTCGGCCGGCAGGTCACGCACCTTGCCGCGCACGGCCTCGACCACGGCAGCCGCCCCCGGATCGCCGTCTTTCACGACCGCGCTCGTCAAAGCGTCGAATCCGTCGCCGAGCCAGAGCTGCTCCTGCAACAGTGCCGCCTCGCGCATCGGCGGTGTGTCGTCGATCTCGTCGACGGTCCAGCCGGCATCGATCAACCGCCGTGCGGCATCGCGCAATGCGGCCTCGACCTCGGGCACGACCTGCAAGCCGCCGGGCCGCACGCAGAGTGCCGCGCGCTTCGGCACCTCGCGCCCGTCGAACGGCACCGCCACGTGCCACGGATCGCGCGGGTCCGGTACGGCGAACGCACGCAACGCGAGCGCGAGATCGCCGATCGTGCGTGCAATCGGCCCCGCCGTCGACATCAGCTGCGCGCCGATCGCACGCTCGGGCGATGACGCGTTGAACGCCGGCACGCGACCGAGCGACGGACGAATGCCATGCACGCCACACGCGTAGGCCGGGTAACGCACCGAGCCGCCGATGTCGGTGCCGACGGCAAGCGGGCCGATCCCGGCGGCCACGGCTGCCGCCGCGCCGCCGCTCGATCCGCCCGGCGTCAGCGACGGATTGCGCGGATTGCGCGTGTGGCCATGCACGAGATTCGACGTGAACCAGCGCAACGCGAACGTCGGCGAATTGGTGCGGCCGAGCAGGATTGCGCCGGCCTTCCGGATGTTGCCGACCACCGGGCTGTCGGCGTGCGCGATCAGGTTCTCCTGCAGGCGCGTGCCGTTGGTCGTCGCGAATTCCGCCTGGTCGACGTTGATCTTCACGGTGACGGGCACGCCCGCGAGCGGCCCCGGATCGTCGCCGCGCGCGATCGCGCGATCGACTTCGTCGGCTTGCCGCCGGACATCGTCGGGCCGGTGCTCGATCACCGCGTTGA
This sequence comes from Burkholderia sp. AU31624, assembly GCF_020420065.1. Taxonomy (NCBI): domain Bacteria; kingdom Pseudomonadati; phylum Pseudomonadota; class Betaproteobacteria; order Burkholderiales; family Burkholderiaceae; genus Burkholderia; species Burkholderia sp. AU31624. The sequence continues at coordinate 302,595 of NZ_JAIZRT010000002.1, read as the reverse complement.
TCGCCGGATTCACCGCCTCGAGACGGTCGAGCACCGCATCCGCCACTTCTCGCGCGGACACGTCACGATGCCGCACGCGCTTCGCGAGTTCGGTTGCGGGCAGTTGCCAGAGTTCCGTCATGACTTCTCCTCGTGGAAGGACATCACACTCACTCATGGCGCCGCACTTTCCTGCGAAAGCGCGGCGCCGCGTTCACTCACTGCTGATCCTGCTTCGCGCGTTCGGCCGCCGCGATGATCGCGTCGGCCACGGCCTTCGGCTGGCTCAGCATCGCCACATGGCTGCCGTTCACGCGCGTGACCGTCGCGCCGATCCGCTTCGCCATCGCTTCCTGCAGCGTCGGGTCGATCATCTTGTCCTGCGTCGCGACGACGAACGTCGACGGCTTCGCATGCCACGCGGCCTGCGTAACCTTCTCCGAGATACAACCGCCATACCACGGCCCCTGGGTCGCCGCAACGATGCGCTGCTGCGCGGGCGGCAGGTCGGGGGCGAAATCCTGCGCGATCGCCTTGTCCGACAGCGTGGCGAAACCGCCCGCGTCCTTGCGCAGCTCACCGGCCCACGCGGGCGCCGGCAGCCCCTGCGTGACGTCGGCGATCGACTGGCCGTTGTCGGGCGCGAACGCGGCGACGTACACGAGCGACTTCACCCTGTCGTCGTTGCCCGCCTCGCTGATCACGACGCCGGCCCACGAATGGCCGACCAGTACGACCGGCCCCTTCTGCGCGTCCACGGTGCGCTTCGTCGCGGCTGCATCGTCGGCGAGCGAGCTCAGCGGATTCTGCACCGACACCACGTGCAGCCCGCGCGCCTCGAGCAGCGGAATCACGCGGTTCCAGCTCGACCCGTCGGCGAACGCGCCGTGCACGAGCACGACGTTCGTCCCCTTCAGATCTTCTTTCGGCGCGGCCTGTGCCGCCACCGCACCGAACAGTCCGCCGATCACCGCGGCGGATACCAGAACGCGTTTCATCGAACCGGCCATCGTCATGCTCCTTGCTCTGTTGTGTTTTTCACATGTAGTGCTGCAGTGGTGGCCGCGCCCGCCTGCGGCAAGCGCGGCAGCCAATCACGAATGCGCGTACAGGTCGTCGGCGGCATTCCGCGCGGAGCGCGACTGGGACGCGTCGTGATGGCCGGCCGGCGTCGACGCATCGGCCACATTGTCGCCTTGCGACTTCGACGGGCCGTTCTGGTCGGAACGCGCGACCTGCTGCGCGGCGACGGCGTCCTCCGCGGCCGCGATATCGTTCGGGTAGTTCGCTTCGCTGCCGGCCGGGCGATAGCCGGCCTTCTCCAGGCGGACGAGATCGGCGCGCACGTCGGCGCGCGTGAGGCCGTGGCCGGTATCGGCGAACGACAAGGCGGGGATGGCAGCGAGGACGGCAACGGCGAGGAGTCGAGCGGCTTTCATGAGGGTTCTCCTTGAGAGAGGTAGGTCAGTCGATCATTCGGCATCCGATCCAGTTCGTCTGGCATCGAACGTTTCCTGCATGTCGACAGTAGAACCCGCGCACGTATCTGCGATGTTTCCGAAACCGGGGCTTTCTGCATGCCAGTTTTTCAGGAACGGCCGCAGATACAGTGCGATACAAACCGGGCTGCCGCATCGTTCACTCGCCCGTCTGCCGACGCGGTCCCCCCAAGCCCACTCACCATGAAAAAAGGCGTGCCACGCATGGCACGCCTTTCCGTCGAACCCGTCACACCACGCACGTCACGGCGCAAGCCGCGTGAACACGTAGTCGTGGTTCTTCACACGCGCCTGGTGGCACGCAAAGCACGTCTGATGCTGGCCGATATCGGCCGGTACGCCGTTGATGAAGCGTCCGAAACCCCAGCCGCCCGTCGATGCATAGCGGCGCGAGTCCTTCACCATCACCTGCACGGTCGTCGCCTGGCCCGGCACCGTGGCACTCGGGAGCTCGTCGGACTGCTTGCGCTTGTACGCGAGCTTCACGAGGATCGTGCCGTCCGGGAACGGCAGCGTCGCCTGTTCGAGCGCACGGATCGCGACGGGGTTGCCGAGCACCACACGGAGTTCATCGAGTGGCGCGGCTTCCTCGGCCGGCGCGACCATTTCCCACTTCCGGTAGCCGGGCGGGATCGTCACGCCATAGATCGGCGAAGCGGCGGCGGCCGGCTTCGGCTGCTCCGCGAATGCGGCCGGACCGCTGGCCGACCACGCGCCGGCCAGCAGCACGCCCGCGACGACCGTGCGTCGCATGATGCGGCGCATCACACCCACCCGCGCCCGCATCACAGATGCTCCACTTGCAGGATCGCATCGGCGAACGCCTGCGGCGCTTCCTGCGGCAGGTTGTGGCCGATGCCGCCGGTGATCGTGCGGTGCTGGTACTTGCCGGTGAACTTCTTCGCGTAGGCGGCCGGCGCGGGATGCGGCGCGCCGTTCGCGTCGCCTTCCATCGTGATCGTCGGCACGGTGATCGCCGGCCCGGCCGCGAGGCGGCGCTCGATGTCGTCGTACTGCGCTTCGCCCTTCGCGAGCCCGAGGCGCCAGCGATAGTTGTGAATCACGACGGCGACGTGATCGGGGTTCTGGAACGACGCGGCCGTGCGCGCAAAGGTTTCGTCGGAGAACTGCCATTTCGGCGACGCGAGCTGCCAGATCAGCTTGTTGAACGCATCGCGGTTCTGCGTGTAGCCGAGTTCGCCGCGCTCGGTCGTGAAATAGAACTGATACCACCACTGGAGCTCGGCCTGCGGCGGCAGCGGCGCGGCGTTCGCCGCCTGGCTGCCGATCAGGTAGCCGCTCACCGACACCAGCGCCTTCACGCGCTGCGGCCACAGCGCCGCGATCACGTCGGCCGTGCGTGCGCCCCAGTCGTAGCCGCCGAACACCGCGCGGTCGATCTTCAGCGCATCCATCAGCGCGACGATGTCGACGGCCGTCACGGCCTGCTGGCCGTTGCGCACCGTGTCGGCCGAACGGAACGTCGTCGACCCGTAGCCGCGCAGGTACGGCACGATCACGCGATAGCCGGCTGCAACGAGCAGCGGCGCGACTTCCGCGTAGCTATGGATGTCGTACGGCCAGCCGTGCAGCAGGAACACGACGGGGCCGTTCTTCGGCCCGAGGTCCGCATACCCGACGTTGAGCACACCCGCGTCGATCTGGTGAATCGTGCCCAGCGACGCGACGCCGGCCGTGCGCTTGGCGGGCGCTGCATCGGGCGCCGACTGCGCATGCGCGAGGGCGCTGAAGCCGAGGTCGGCGAGGCTCAGGCTTGCCAGCGTCGTACCAAGGATCAGGCGGCGGCGGGTGTTCACGGTTTCAGGCATGACTCGTTCTCCAGTGTCGATCGCTAAGGAAGGGGCCCGCGGCGCGCAGGGGCGCTCGGGAATCCGCGTTCGCGGCGGCGGCGCTGGCACTGCGCTGCCGTGTGAATCGCTTCACCGGATTTATATCCGATCCATCCAGAGGCTTTGTATCCCAACGTATCTGTGCGTGAACACGACACACGGCGATTCAAAAAATCGTGCTGGAGAGGCGTGTTGACAGGGGAATCAGCCCGCATTCCCCCCTTCAACCATGCTGACATGAGAATCCGCTCACACCTTCCGATCCGGCAGGATATGCGCACGGATCGACCGTCCCCGCCACGACAGGTGATCGATCCGCGCGCGTAGCGTGTAGAGCGCCACCGACGACAGCGTACTGAACCTGAGCAGCGCGATCGGGTTACCGATCCCGGCCGGCACCCGCTCGATCGAATCGAACAGCGGGAATCCATACCGGGTCAGGAACGCGCCGACCTCGTCGTCGCGTGCGTGTTCTTCGACATTGACCAGCAACAGTTCGGCCATGACGGCTCCTTGCTTGATTCGACCGCCGTCACCGGATCAGCCGGCGCGTATGGTGCGCGATCATCAGTTCTTCGTTGGTCGGGATCACCCACGCCGACACGCGGCTCGACGCCGTCGTGAGCAGCGGCCCGCCGGCATGGTTCGCGTCGACGTCGATCTCGACGCCGAGCCAGGCCGCACGGCGCATCACCCCTTCGCGAATCGCAGCCGCGTGCTCGCCGATCCCCGCCGTGAAGACGATCGCGTCGATGCCTTCCATGGCGGCGGCGAGCGATCCGAGTTCGCGCGCAATGCGGGTGATATACAGTTCGATCGCGAAGCGCGCATGCGGATCGTCGCTCGCGAGCAGCGTGCGCATGTCGCTCGAGATACCGGACACCCCGAGCAACCCGGAGCGCCGATAGATCAGATCCTCGACGGCGCGCACGTCCATCCCGAGTTCGTCCATCAGGAAGAGCACGACGCCCGGGTCCAGGTTGCCGCAACGCGTGCCCATCGGCAGCCCGTCGACGGCGGTGAACCCCATCGTGCTCGCGACGCTCTTGCCCGCCACGAGCGCGCACATGCTCGCGCCGTTGCCAAGGTGGGCGACGACCGTACGCCCGCGCGCCGCCTGTGGCGCAACGTCGGGCAGCACGCTCGCGATGTACTCGTACGAGAGCCCGTGGAAGCCGTAGCGGCGAACGCCCCGACTGGTGATCGACTCGGGCAGCGCGAACGCCTGGGTCACCGCGGGCTGCGTGCGGTGGAATGCCGTGTCGAAGCAGGCCACTTGCTCGATGCCGGGCTGCACCGTTTCGAGGATGCGAATCGGCGTCAGGTTGTGCGGTTGATGCAACGGCGCGAGCGGCGTGAGCTTGTCCAGCTCGGCCACGATCTCGGGCGTGACGCGCACCGGGCCGCTGAAGCGTTGCCCGCCATGCACGACGCGATGGCCCACCGCCGCGAGACGGTGTCCTTCCTGGTGAGCCTCCAGGAATGCGGCGATCTGCTCGAGCCCTTCGTGATGGCCGAACGTCTCGCCGCCGGCCCATTGCTGCTCGTGATGCTCCCCGTGATGGTCGACGGCGCTGAAGTGCGCGGTGGCCGTGTAAAGCCCATCGACCTGACCGTGCACGATCAGCCCGAGCGTGTCGCCCTGCACGTCGAATGCGGAAAACTTGATGCTCGACGAGCCCGCATTCAACACCAGAATCACGTCTGCCATGGCATCACCCCGCGTGCGTGGCCGCTTCACGCTGCCCATTCGCGACGAGCATCGCGACCGCGCATGAAGCCAGCCGGGTGATCAGCGAATCGGCGCGACTCGTCAGGATGATCGGCACGCGCGCGCCGAGCACGATCCCGGCGGCGTCCGCGCCGGCCAGGAACGACAGGCTCTTGGCGAGCATGTTGCCTGCTTCGAGGTTGGGCACCATCAGCACGTTCGCGTGCCCGGCCACCGGCGAATCGATCTGCTTGATGCGCGCGGCCTCGGGATCGATCGCGTTGTCGAGCGCAAGCGGGCCGTCGACGAGCGCGCCGGTAATCTGCCGCCGGTCCACCATCTTGCACAGCGCGGCGGCTTCGAGCGTCGACGGCACTTTCGGGTTGACCGTCTCCATCGCCGACAGGATCGCCACGCGCACCTGCGGAAAGTCCAGCGCATGCGCAAGATCGATCGCGTTCTGCAGGACGTCGACCTTGTCCTCGAGCGTCGGCGCGATATTGATCGCCGCGTCGGTCACGATCAGCGGATCGGCATGCGCGGGCACGTCCATGACGAAGCAATGGCTGATACGCCGGCCGGTGCGCAATCCGGCATCGTGACGCACCACTTCGGCCATGAGCTCGTCGGTATGCAGGCTGCCCTTCATCAGCGCAGCCGCCCGCCCGTCGCGGACGAGCCGCACCGCCGCGGCTGCCGACGCCTCGCTGTACGGCGCATCGACGATCTCGTGATCGATGATCGACAGCCCGCACGCCGCGGCGGTCGCTTCGATCCGGGCCCTCGGGCCGACCAGGATCGGCGCGATCAGCCCCTTGCGCGCCGCCTCCAGCGCCCCCTCGAGCGAGCTTCGATCGCACGGGTGCGCGACGGCCGTCGGCATCGGCGCCAGCGTCCGGCAGTGTTCGATGAGGCGGAGATATTTCTCGTGTCTGTTTTCCATCGTGGTTCCTGGCTGTCCGTCACTGCACACGTTCGAGGGCCGCCACCGGCCCCTTGGCCGGCCGCTTCGCGGGCGACGCGCCCAGCACCGCGCGGATGCGTTGCAGGGCCGCCCACTGCTGCTCGCTCACCGACGCGCTCTGCACGCGCGGATCGCCCAGCAACTTGTCCAGCAACGTCAGCAGCCGCTGGCGATCCTCCGGCCGGGCCAGCAGCGCCGGCAGCGTGGCAACGGCCTGCTGCGGCGCGTAGGTCGCGATGATTTCCTGCTCGCCATAGATGCGCCGCCACTGGTCGGGCGGCAGGTCCGGCAGGTACTCGGCGTAGGTTTCGGCGAGTTCACGCTCGGTCGCCAGCTGCGCCAGCGGAAACGGCTCGCCGCTGCGTTCGAGCAGAAACGCTGCGCGCGCAACCGCTTCGGTGTAGCCGCCCCGATCGATCGACGCGAGCGCGTCCTTCACGAACGGCAGGTCGCGAGGGTTCGTCGTGACCGGCGAAGCGGCATGATGGTCGCGATACTGTTCCGCGAAATGAAGCATGAACGGCTGCGTGTACAGCGTGAAGAACAGCGACTCGGTGCCGGCATCGCGCATCGCGCGGAAAAAATCGAGCGATGCGCTGACGACGTCCGAGCCACGGCGTTCGAGCTTGCGCCACGGTTCGATATCGTCGGCCGGCTGGCGATGCGCGTTGACCGTGTCGGCAGCCGGCTTCAGCCAGCCAAGCCATGGGTTCAGGTCCGAAAACGCCCAGCGCTGAAAGCGCAGCGGATGAAAATCGCGCAACACGCGCGCCGTGGTTTCGTTCGAGGCCTGCTGCACGAACGGCTGCAGGAACAGTTCATAGGCGCGCTGCGTGAATTCGGACAGTTCGGCGACCGCCTCGAACGCATGCTCGTCCTTGCGCCCGAAGCGGTTGAAGTGTTGCGCGATCTCTTCGAGACGATGCTCGGCGAACGTGACCTCGTAAGCGACCTTCCCGTCGGCGCCTTTCACTTCCTCGATCGACATCGCATAGAGGCCGGGCGGCAGCGTTTCGACGGCATCCAGCACGCTGACGATCTGTGCGTGCTCCTTCTTCGCAACCTTGCCCGACACGAAGATGCCCAGATGCCCGACATCCTCCTCCATCAAGCCGATGATCACCTGCCCGCGCGACTTGATCTCCTCCGTGCTGCCGTAGATGTCCGCGACCCAGTTGAACGCCTGCTGCGGCGGCGTGATGTTGTCGCCCATCGACGCGAACAGGATGATCGGCGAGCGGATCTCGCGCAGGTCGAACGCCTTGCCCGCCCCGTCCCGCACCTCGCCGGACCAGAGCTTGTTGCCGATGAACAGGTTGCGCGTGATCCATTCGATCTCCTCGCGGTTCATCAGGTAGTAGCCGCCCCACCAGCGCTCGAACTCGAGGAAGCGCGGCGGCTCGGTGTCGATGTTGTCGTACACGTGGTAATACTTGTCCCACCACGTGTTCGCCGGATTCAGGTTCTCGAAGTTCTGCACGAGATATGCGCCGTCGAACTTGCCGTTGCCGAGGTCCGACGAAAACGACGCGAGCCAGGTGCCGCCGAGCAGGCCGCCGGCATAGCGCATCGGATTGTCGCCGGGCCCGTCGCTCCACGCGCCGCTCCAGTACGACATCGGGGCGCCGTTGATGACGATCGGGCCCGTATCGTCCGCCGACGAGCTCGCGAGCATCATCGCGGCCCAGCCGCCCTGGCAGTTGCCGACGATGGCCGGCTTGAGGCTGTCCGGATGCAGCTCCCGCACCTTCCGGACGAACGCCTGTTCCGCCGCGCACACGTCGAGCAGCGTCTGGCCGGGCTCGGGCTCCTGGAAGAACACGACGAAGTACACCGGATGTCCCGCGTGCAACGCCACGCCGACCTGCGAATCGTCCTTGAAGCCGCCGATGCCGGGGCCGTGCCCCGCGCGCGGATCGATGATCAGGTAGGGCCGCTTGGCGGCGTCGACTTTCACGCCGTCCGGCGCCTGGATGTGAACGAGCGCGTAATTGACGGGCCGCTCGAACTGCCGGCCGTCGAGCACCACGTCGTAGTCGAAATGCAGCACCGGCTTGAGCCCCTGGGCCGTGCGCTCGACGTATTGCGTGCCGCGCTCGCGCAGCGTGTCCCAGAACAGCAGCGAGCGCTGGACGGCGTCGACCGCGTAGTGCCATGCGCTCAACGGCGAAAGCGCTGTGGCGAAGGGCGCGGCGCCCGGATCGTGGCTGAGGCTATCGCCGCCGTCGAATGCTTCGCTCAACCGCTTTCCATACTGTTCCAGCGCGTGCTGCGTGCGCTTTTGCAGGACGTGGACAATTTCCGCGGCGATCTCATGACTGCGCGCCAGTTGCGTGGCAGCATCCATAACACTGTTCTCCAGAGGGGCAAGGTGAATCCCGACGCATTCCGGGAGCGGCCGTCTCGCGTCAGCCGAGCACGTGCATCCCCGCGTCGACGTAGTGAACGCCGCCGGTCATCGCGCGTGCGGCATCGCTGGCAAGAAAGGTGCATAGCGCGCCGACGTCGTCGATGTCGAACGGCCGGCGCAATGGCGCACGCCGTGCGGTGTCGTCGAGCAGATGATCGAAGTTCGGCAACCCGGAGGCCGCCCGCGTGGGCAACGCACCGGGCGACACCGCATGCACGCGGATGCGTGCCGGCCCCAGCTCGACGGCCAGATAGCGAACGCTGGCCTCCAGCGCCGCCTTGACCGGCCCCATCACGCCGTATTCGGCGATGACCTGGTCGGCGCCGATATAGGTCATCGCCAGCAGGCTGCCGCCGGACGTCATCAACGGCTCGGCAAGTTTCGCCATCCTGATGAACGAGTGGCAGGAGGTATCCATCGCGAGTGCGAACCCTTCCGGCGAACTGTCGACGACCCGCCCGTGCAGGTCGGCCCTCGGTGCATAGGCGACGGCATGCAGCAGAAAATCGAGGCGGCCCCATTGCTCGCCGATCGTGTCGAACACGTCGCGCATCTGGTCGGTCCGGCCCACATCGAGCGGCATCGCGATCGCCGGCTTCAACTGCTCCAGCAGCGGCTCGACGTACGGCAACGCGCGATCGGATTGCCAGGTCACGGCCAGCTCCGCCCCCGCTGCGTGAAAGGCGCGCGCACATCCCCAGGCGATGCTCTGCTCGTTCGCCAGGCCGACGACGATGCCCCTTTTGCCTTCAAGCGGCCGCATGCCATTGCCGGGCGCGCGCGACTCGCGCACGTCGTTATTCGTCATCGCGAAACCTCGGATCGTATTTTTGCATCGAACGAAACTGCGAAAGGGCCGAATTGCCTTTGTGCCGCGAATCATTGTATTGAGGGTTTCAAACTACCAGATCATTCACGCGATATATCTTTGATTTTTATCAAAATCGCTTTCAAATCAGATAATTACGATGGAATGTTTCGATCCGGAAGGATCGATTTCATCGATATGTCATTCAATCGTGTGCAATTCATCAGCCCAGCGGTGCAGGTCGCCCCGTTCCCGACACGATAGCGACCCTTCGTGTAATCGCATGTAATTGATTCAGCGATGCGGCGGGCCTAATGTTTGTCCCAGGCAGAAGCCCGTGATTAAACCTTGCCAATCAAGCGCCGACGATTTTTCGTCGAATATATGCCGATACATCGAGGGTCTTGTGCAAGGATGATTTCCACGTGAGGCTGCTGTCGGGAAAGAAGCGTTCATTTATCGACTCATCCAATTACCGCTCAGAGGAAAAAATGGCAAAAATTTATTACTCGGCCGACAACAGCTGGCTCATCGGCGTCACCGATCGCGTCAAAGGCAACCGGTTGGTGCTCCTTCCCACCAGTGCGGACAACCTGTATACCGAGTGGGACTTCCAACCGGATGGCGGAATCACGCTGCACAGCGACCCCACGCTCGCCATCGACTGCGGAACGGTATCCGCCGAGCAATACCTTACCCTGAACACCTACAAGAAAAACAACGCGTCGGCCTCTCAGCAATGGCAATTCGACCCGCAATCGGACGACGCGCAATCGGGCTACATCGAAAACGTGAGCAATTCGCAACTTGTTTTCGATCTCCAATGGAGAAACGTGACGAAGGGCACGTACATCTGGACCTTCACGGCCAACGCGTCGGATGCGGAGATCTGGAGCCCGGTACCGGTCCCGCAGGATTCGTTCAAGAAGTGACCTGACCCAGGCTTCGGTGGTGCGCCGATTGACTTGTTCGGCGCACCATCGTCACTGCCGGTGGGCACGACACATCGAACCGCAGGTAGCCGAGGTTGCCATCCGCGTGGGCGTGCTGAACCGCAAAACAGAAACAAACGCAGGCCGCATGACCGCGCCGGCCCGCGTTCGCCACTCCTTCTCCGCTTACACGCGCCGCAGCGGCCGGAACCCGGCACGCACTTCACGCGCAAACAGTTCCGGCTCCTCCCATGCCGCGAAATGCCCGCCCTTGTCGACTTCGTTGAAGTAGATCAGGTTGTGATAACTGCGCTCGGCCCAGCTGCGCGGCGCCTGGTAGATCTCGCCCGGAAACACCGTGATCGCCGCCGGTAGCGAAATGTCCACCGCGTTGAAGTTGTTCGAGTGATCCTCCCAGTAGATCTGCGCGGCGGACGTCGCTGTGTTCGTCAGCCAGTACAACGAAATGTCGTCGAGAATCTCGTCGCGCGGAATCGAGCGTTCGGGCACGCCGCCGCTGTACGTCCATTGCGAAATCTTGTCGTACATCCACGCAGCCTGCCCCGACGGTGAATCAGCCAGCGCATAGCCGACCGTCTGCGGGCGCGTGACCATCATCGCCGAGTAGCCGCAGTTGTCGCGATAGAACGTCGCGAGCTTCTCGTACGCGGCCTTCTCCTTCGGCGACAGCGAAGCCGGCGCGGGCGCATCGGTCGCGAGCAGCGTCGCGATATCCGGCGGCACCGTCGCCGGCATGTTCACGTGAATCCCGGCGAGGCCCTGCACGCGCTGCATCGCCATCCGGTGCGAGATCACCGAGCCGCAATCGCCGCCCTGCGACACGAAGCGCGTATAGCCAAGCCGCGCCATCAGCTCGCCCCATGCGCGCGCGATGTGGTCGGAACCCCAGCCGGTCTGCGTCGGACGGCCCGAGAAGCCGAAGCCCGGCAACGACGGCACGACGACGTGAAACGCATCGTCGGCGCTCGCGCCATGCGCGGTCGGATCGGTCAGCGGGCCGATCGCCTTCAGCAACTCGAAGATCGAGCCCGGCCAGCCGTGCGTCATGATCATCGGCATCGCGTTCTCGTGCCGCGAGCGCACGTGAATGAAATGAATGTCGAGCCCGTCGATTTCCGTGATGAACATCGGGAAGCCGTTCAGGCGCGCCTCGCCCTTGCGCCAGTCGTAGTCGGTGCCCCAATAACGCAGCAACGCCTGCATGCGGGCGAGGCGCACGCCTTGCGATTCGTCGGCGACGGTCTCGCGACCCGGCCAGCGCGTCGCGGCGATGCGGCGGCGCAGGTCGGCCACGGCGTCATCGGGTATGTGCGCGGTGAACGGGCGTATGCCGGTCGCGCCGGTCGCCGCATGCAGCGCGGTGGGCAGCATCGCCGAGACCCCGGCGGCCACGGAGGTGGCTAGCAGGTGGCGACGCATCGGGGAAAACGGTGTGGAAGACATCGTTCGGCATCTCCTTTCGTGAAGTGGAAAGTGAACATGCCGCGCGCGGGAAACGCGCCTTCGCTTTCAATCCGGCGCGCCCGCGTCACGCGGCGTCGCCCATTTGAAAGGTCTGATGTATCCGGTATTTGTCTGATTTGTACGCGTTTGTAGCGGCTGGGAGGCGAGCGGGCGGGCCTCTGCAGCCGCCCGCCCGCCGCTCAGAGCGCCTTGACGATCGCGCCGTCGACGCGAATGTTCTGGCCGGTGATGTAGCCCGCGCCGTCCGACAGCAGGAACGCGACCGTCTTCGCGATCTCGCTGGTCTTGCCGAAGCGGCCGGCCGGAATGCGCGCGACGATCTCCGGCGTTTCCGGCCAGCTGTCGATGAAACCCGGCAGCACCGCGTTCATCCGGATGTTCTCGGCCGCATAGCGTTCCGCGTAAAGCCGCGTCCACGCGCTCAGCGCCGCGCGCAGCGCCGACGAAACCGGCATCGGCTGCTCGGGCGCATCCGCCGCGAAACTCGAGATGTTGACCACCGCGCCGCCGCCCTGCTGCTGGAAGATCGGCGTCACGCGGCGCATCACGCGCACCACGTTCAGCAGGATCAGGTCGAGCCCCGCGTGCCAGTTGTCGTCGGTGATCGCCAGCAGCTCGCCCTTCGGCGGGTGCCCGGTATTGTTCACGACCGCATCGATGCGACCGTAGCGCGCCACCGTTTCCTGCACGAGCCGGTCGATGTCGGCTTCTTCCGTCACCGAGCCCTGGATGCCGAACCCGCCCAGTTCCTCGCCCAGCGCCACCGCGCTGCCCGACGGCGACATCAGCGCGACGCGATAGCCCGTCGCCGCCAGTTCGCGCGCGATCGCCGCGCCCATGCCCTTGCCTGCCGCCGTGATCAACGCTACTTTTTCTACAGTCACGATGTGCTCCTCGTTCGAATCCTGCCGCCGCGCAGCCGCCGTTCGGCCCGCCATGGTGGTAATGTAGGCGCATCCATCACGACTGTCGAACCAGTATTTCTGCCTCCAGCCGATAGTTTTTCTACAGCCTGACGATGCCGCCTCGCCCCTCCCGCCTGCCGCCGCTGAATGCGCTTCGTGCATTCGAAGTGTCCGCGCGGCACCTCAATTTCCGCGCCGCCGCCGACGAGATCGGCGTCACGCAGGGCGCCGTCGCGCAGCAGGTGCGCCACCTCGAAGACGTGCTCGGCCTGAAGCTGTTCGAACGCCTGCCGCGCGGCCTCGCGCTGACGCACGACGGCGCCGCGTATTTCTCCGACGTGCAGCGCGCGCTGCATGCGATCGCCGACGCGACCGACAAGCTCGTGAAGCGGCGCGCCGCGCTGACGATCAGCACGACGCCGTCGTTCGCGTCGAAATGGCTGATCCCGCGGCTCGCGCAGTTCACCGACGCGCATCCCGACTACGACGTGCGCGTGATCGCCGACCCGCAGATCGCGACGTTCCGCCACGACGGCGTGGATCTCGCGATCCGCTACGGCAAGCCGCCGTTCGGCAAGCATCTCGCCACGCATGCGCTGTTCCCGCTCGACGTGTGTGCCGTGTGCAGCCCTGCGCTGCTGGCCGCGCCCGCGTCGCCGCGCGCGCTCGCGGGCCACGTGCTGCTGCATGACGCGCACGACCTGTGGCCCGAGTTCCTCGCCGCGATGCCCGAGCCCGTCGACCTCGATCCGCACAAGGGGTTGCGCTTCAACCAGACGTCGCTCGCGATCGATGCGGCCGTCGCCGGCCAGGGCATCGCGCTCGCCACCGATCCGCTGGTCGAGCGCGACATCGCCGCGGGCCGGCTGTGCAAGCCGTTCGATTTCGCGTTTCCGCTGTCGGTGGGGTTCTATCTCGTGTATCCGGCCGAGCGGCGCGACGACGATGCGATCGTCGTGATGCGCGAATGGATGGCCGCGCAGGTGATGTCGGACAGGCGCCCTTGAGCGGGCGTCGGCCGCGTCAGGGCGCGACCCAGCGGCCTTCGTAGCCGCTTTCATGCAGGTCGAACACCGCGCGGCAATGGCCGGCGCGCGCGAGTTCGAGCCAGTCGATACGCGTCACGGTCACGTGGAGCAGGCAGAAGTTGTCGTAGCCGTCATCGGTCGATGCGGCACCCTGGCTCGCCGGGACATGCGCGGCTTCCGGCGACTCGACCGGCGTACCCGGCGGCAACGGTGCGCGATACAGCAGCAGCGTATGCGGACGGCTCGCTTGCCAGATCGCGCGCCGTTGCGCTTCGTCGTCGCAGATCGATGCCGCACCTTCCACGCGAATCTGCACGAGCGCATCGAGATCGCTGGCGACGAGCGCGATGCGCGGATCGCGGCGCAGCTCCGCGACCTTCTCCGAACGAGCATCGGTATGAAACGACAGCATGCGATCGGCGCGGCTCACCTGACGCAACACGATCGTGCGCACCTTCGGCGCGCCGTCGATGCCGAGCGTCGCGGCCTGCAGCATCGTGAACGGCGAGCGTTGCGCGCTCACGCCGGATTCGAGGCACGACCACAGGCGCTCGTAGGTTTGCGCGAGTGATTCGGAAGTGGCGTCAGGCATGACGAAGCGGCGATCGGGCGGGTGGCGATCGCGCCAGCTTAACCGTTTGCTGCGGCGAGGGCACGCGGGTGGCGCGCCGACCGTCGCCGCGCGGCTCAGTTGTGGCCGAGTACGACCGGTGCCGCGTCGCCGAGGTCGGCCGCCGGCTCCGCGCCGAAGCGGCCGAGCACGTCGGCCACATACTGCGGCCCGGCGCTGATCTGCGACGACCGGTGTGCGACCGGCCGGTTATCGCCCGCGCCCGGCGCGATGCTCATCGATACGGTGTCGTTGACGGTGATGTTCACGTTGATGTCCCCTCACGCGGCCAGCGCCGCACCATACGCGCGCACGAGGCGCGCCACGCCTTCCCGGATCGCGTCGACGTCCGGCGCGGCGAACGACAGGCGCAGCGAGGCCGCGTCGACGTTGTCCGCGAAGAACGCCTTGCCCGGCACGAACACGACCTTGTTCGCGATCGCCTGTTGCAGCAGCACGTCCGACGACACCGCGCCGATCCGCGCCCACACGAACATCCCGCCTTCGGGACGATGGAATTCGATCGCATCGCCCAGGCCGTCGCGCAGCGCGTCGCACATCGCGTCGCATTTGCGCTGGTACGCGGCCGTGATGCGCGGCAGATGACGTTCGAGCGCACCGTCGGCCAGATACTCGGCGGCGGCCGCCTGGGTCCACGGCGTGCTGCACAGATCGACCGTCTGCTTCGCGATCACGCAGCGCCGCGCGATCTCGGCCGGCGCGATCGTCCAGCCCACGCGCAGCCCCGGCGCGACGATCTTCGACAGGCTCGCGAAATGCACGATCCAGTCGCGCGCGCCATCCACTTCGTCGGCGAGAGCGAGCATCGACGGCACGGCTTCGCCCGCGAAACGCAGGTCGCCGTATGGATCGTCCTCGACGATCAGGAAACGGTATTGCACCGCGAGACGCAGCAGCTTCAGCCGGCGCTCGCGCGTGAGCGTCGCGCCCGTCGGGTTCGCGAAGGTCGGGACCGTGTAGAGCAGCTTCGGCTGCGCGATCGCGCCGGACGCGAGCTGTTCGCCGAGACGATCGACATCGAGGCCCGCGCCGTCGACCGGAATCGTCACGATGCGCGCCTGCTGCAGACGCATCGCCTGCAGCGTCGCCGGGTAAGCCGGTTGCTCGGTCAGCACGACGTCGCCGGGCGACACCATCACGCGCAGCAGCAGGTCGAGGCCCTGCTGCGAACCGGTCGTGACGAGCAGCTCGGCCGCCGTGCACGTCACGCCGCGCCGCCCCATCAGCGCGATCAATTGCTGCTTCAGTTCGGCGAGGCCGTCGGTCGGGCCGTATTGCAAGCAGCGCACGGGCTGCGCGTACGCGCGCTCGGCGGCCGCGTTCAGGCCGTCGACGTCGAACAGGTCGCTGGCCGGATAGCCGCCCGCGAAGGAAATCATGCCTGGTTCGGACAGGTACTTGAACAGTTCGCGGATCGGCGAGCCGGCGGGATTCTGGAATGAGGGAGTGAACGCGTACATGTCGTCGTGGGCTGGATGGCGCGGACGGCCGGGATAGCCGCCCGATACCGGCCACCGCGGCGCTTCTGGCGCCACGGCGGTGAAATCGAGCCACGATTGTCGATAGTCATTAAGGCCGCGGCAAACGATATCTATGCACTAGGTCTTGCGGTTTGGTCATCACATGGGGGAGGTGGCGCGCCCGCCGATGGGGAGGGTGATGCGTGGTTTGGGGTGCACGCCGTCGCGCGGCATTCAATTCGGGCGATTGTTTCGACAACGTGCCGCCTCACGTTACTTGCAGCCGTTCGTCGGGTTTGCCGACGACGAACGCTTGGTCCGTACCCGCTCCGGCCGCATCACGCACTGCGTGTCGATATGTGAACGCGCGGGGCGACCACAGCCGCCCCGCCAACATCAATCAATCGGCCACGTTCCGGTTGGCCTCGATCACCGTCAACGCAGCCATGTTCACGATCCGCCGCACGGTCGCGCTAGACGTCAGAATGTTCACCGGCGCATTCACACCGAGCAGGAACGGCCCCACCGCCACATTGCTGCCCGCTTCAGTCTTCAGCAGGTTGTACGCGATGTTACCGGCGTCGACGTTCGGGCAAACCAGCAGGTTGGCAGCGCCCTTCAGCGGCGACATCGGCAGCAACTTCGCCCGCAGCCCTTCATCCAGCGCGCAGTCGCCATGCATCTCGCCGTCCGCCTCGATATCCGGCGCCTGCTCCCGGACGATCTCCAGCGCCCGGCGCATCTTCACGCCCGACGCCGCGCTCCCCGACCCGAAGTTCGACCGCGACAGCAACGCCGCTTTCGGCGTCAGGTTCAGCCATTCCATCTGGCGCGCCGCGGCGATCGTGAATTCCGCGATCTGCTCCGCGTCGGGATTGTCGTTGACGTGCGTATCCACCAGCGCGACCGTCCGCTGGTCGAGCAACAGGATGTTCATCGCCGCATAGGTCGACGCCCCCGGCTTCTTGCCGATCACCTCGTCGACGAACCGCAGATGGTTGTGATACTCGCCCACCGTCCCGCAGATCATCCCGTCCGCATCGCCGAGCCGCACCATCATCGCGCCGATCAGCGTCAGGCGGCGGCGCATCTCGACTCGTGCCATCTCCTTCGAGATGCCGTCCCGGCAGCGCAGCTCCCAGTACTTCGTCCAGTACTGCGGGAAGCGCTCGTCATATTCCGGATTGGTTACTTCGACATCCTGACCGAGCCGGATCCGCAGGCCGAACCGCTCGATGCGCGCCAGCAGCACCTCGGGACGCCCGACCAGGATCGGCCGCGCGAGCTTCTCGTCGACGATCACCTGCACCGCGCGCAGCACGCGCTCGTCCTCGCCTTCGGTAAAGACGATCCGCGCCTTGCCGCCGTCGCGCACCAGCCGGCGCGCCGTCGCGAACAGCGGCTTCATGAATGCACCGGAGTGGTAGACGAATTGCTGCAGTTGCTCGACGTACGCGTCGAGATCGGTCAGCGGTCGCTTCGCCACGCCGCCGTCCATCGCCGCCTTGGCCACGGCCGGCGCGATACGGACGATCAGGCGCGGGTCGAACGGCTTCGGAATCAGGTATTGCGCGCCGAACGCCACGTCGTACGCACCGTAGGCCGCCGCGACGACTTCGTTCTGCTCCTCCTCGGCCAGCCCCGCGATCGCGTGAACCGCGGCGATCTCCATTTCGCGGGTGATCGTCGTCGCGCCGACGTCGAGCGCGCCACGGAAGATGTACGGGAAGCAGAGGACGTTGTTGACCTGGTTCGGGTAATCCGAGCGGCCCGTCGCGATCACGACGTCGTCGCGCGTCGCGTGCGCCAGTTCCGGGAAGATTTCCGGCGTGGGGTTGGCCAGCGCGAGAATCAGCGGGCGCGGCGCCATCGCCTTCAGCATGTCGGCGGTCAGGATGCCGCCGACCGACAGGCCCAGGAACACGTCCGCGCCGCCGATCACGTCGGCCAGCTTGCGCGCATCGGTTTCCTGCGCGAAGCGCGACTTCGCCGGGTCCATCAGCGCGGTGCGGCCGCGATAGACGACGCCCTCGATGTCGGTCACCCAGACGTTTTCGACCGGCAGCCCGAGGTCGACCAGCAGGTCCAGGCAGGCGAGCGCCGCGGCGCCGGCTCCCGACGTCACGACCTTCACCTCCTTGATGGACTTCCCGACCACCTTCAACCCGTTGATGAACGCGGCGGAGACGGTGATGGCGGTGCCGTGCTGGTCGTCGTGGAAGACGGGGATCTTCATGCGGTCACGCAGCTTCTGCTCGACCGTGAAGCACTCGGGCGCCTTGATGTCCTCGAGGTTGATGCCGCCGAAGGTCGGCTCGAGGCCGGCGATGATGTCGACCAGCTTGTCCGGATCGGTTTCGTTGATCTCGATGTCGAAGACATCGATCCCCGCGAACTTCTTGAACAGCACCGCCTTGCCTTCCATCACCGGCTTCGACGCGAGCGGGCCGATGTTGCCCAGGCCGAGCACGGCCGTGCCGTTCGTGATCACGCCCACCAGGTTGCCGCGGCTCGTGAACCGGTGCGCCTGCAGCGGATCGGCGGCGATGGCCTCGCACACGCCCGCCACGCCCGGCGTGTACGCCAGCGCGAGATCGCGCTGCGTCACGAGCGGCTTGCTGGCGACGACCGAGATCTTTCCCGGGGTCGGAAATTCGTGATAGTCGAACGCTGCCTGCTGCTGTGTCTCAGTCTGTTTCATGTTTTTCGATCCGGGCACGGGCGCCAGGCCAGTCCCGGCGCGATCCATGAAGGGGATTCTAGGGATCTGCCATAAGGTGTTGATTCTGTTTTAATATCGGTCCATCACTTTTTCATGATGGATACGTGACCAGTCAATGAATTTTGACGCAAACGACGTGGTCAGGCGGCTGGGCGCCCGCTTGAAGATGCGGCACCTGGTGCTGTTGCTGCAGATCCAGCAGCACGGGTCGCTGACGCGCGTCGCGGAGCACATGGCCAGCAGCCAGCCCGCCGTGACCAACGCGCTGTCCGAGCTGGAGAGCATGTTCGGCACGCCGCTGTTCGAGCGCTCGTCGCGCGGCATGCGGCCCACCGCGCTCGGCGCGGTCGTGCTCGAGCGGGCGAAGGCGATGATCAAGGATCTCGACCACCTCGCCCGCGAGATGGAGGCCGTCGCCGCCGGGCATGCGGCCCACCTGCACATCGGCGTGATTCCGTTCATTTCCGGGCAGATGCTGTCGGCGGCGCTCAAGCGGCTGCAGGCGCGCATGGAGCGGCGCCTGACCGTGACGATTCATGAAGGCACCAGCGATCAGTTGCTGCTGCAGCTCAGGGATCACAGCGTCGACATCGTGATCGGGCGGGCGTCGTCGGCGATCGACCTGGGGCAGGTCTCCTTCGAAGTGCTGTACCAGCAGCAGCCGCGCATGATCGCGAGCCGGCGGCTTGCCGCGAAACTGGCCCGCACCGCGCTCGACTGGCACAAGCTGCATGCGCTCGACTGGATTCTCGGCGCGCCGCATACGCCGATGCGGGAACAGGTCACCGACCTGTTCCTGTCGGCCGGCATCGCGCCGCCCGTCCCGATCGTCGAGAGTTACTCGTCCAAGCTGATCGGCGAGATGATCGCGTCGAGCGACGAGGCCGTGTCGATCGTGCCGGCCGATATCGCGGAAGAACTGGTGCGGATCGCCGGGGTGGCGATCGTGCCGTACTCGCTGGTGTGGACGCTTCCGCCCATCGCGCTGTTTACCCGCGCCGCCGATTCGCGTTCGCCGGCGCGGGATCTGCTCGTCGACGCGCTGCGCCAGGTGTGCAGGGAGACTTACGGGGACGCGCAGCGGTAGGGTTTCGCGTGCCACGCCTGCGTTGAACGGCCCGCCGGCCCCGCCGAAACCCGTCGTGCGTCGCGACGGCTTCCCGGCGCGCCACCGGCCCCGGGCTACTTGCCGGCCGCGAGGCGCCGCAGGATTTCCGCATGCTCGGCGGTCAGCACATGATCCGAGCCCTCGCCTCGGTCATAGCGTTTCGTCGTCCGGTAGGAAAACCGCTTCTTGTACTGGTTGGTAGCGGGATCGAACACCCACGCATCGACGTCGAACAGGTGCGCTTCGAAATGACTCTCGTCCTTGCCCCACACATAATCGGCGCGAACGAACACCGGATAGGGCGACACTTCCGGCACCTTCCACATCGCGCGGTCGGCCAGCTCCGTCTGCGTGACTTCCGGCATCAGGTTCTCGATCTTGCCGTTCGCGCCATAACGCAGGATCGCCACGCGCTCCAGCATCCCGCTGCCGCCGCCCGAGAACATCCCCGAGAAGAACACCCACGAGCCGCCCGACGCGATCGGCAGCCGCTCGGACCTTGGCGTCAGTCCGAACTGGTAAAGCTCCTTCGGCGAATTGGGAAGCGGCGCGGGCGGCATCTGGAAGCACGGCGCACGGTCGGGAAGCACGCAAAGTTTCACGCCGGACAGCGGGAGACCGTCGGTATCCGTCCGGCCCTCCGCCTGGGTGAAACGCGGGAAGGCGAGTTCGCCGGATGCGGCTTGAACGCCGGTGACGCCAAAGACGGAAAGGCCCAGGATCACCCCAAGCGTTTTACGAAACCCGCGCATGCACCTGCCCTCTTCTCTCATGTTTTGATTGGCGCGCATTGTCGATGATCCGGCCGTGTCTGTCGATTGAACGCGCTTGACGTGGCGTCAGGGACAAGGGAGCGCTATTCAGCTGCCTTCTCGTACAGTGCCCAGACGATCCCGTCTGATTTCGACCCGACGCGAATGAAGCCCAGCGACTCGTAGTAAGCGCAGAGCGTCACGTTCTCCACGGCGCAATCGAGCCGAACGAAACGCCGGTTCGAGCTGCTCACCATGCGCCCGCACCAGTCCAGCATGAAGCTGCCGAGCCCTTGCCCGTTGAAACCTTCCCGCACGCACAGCCCGTGCACATAGCCGGCGATCGGTTCCTGCGGCCCCCAGTGCGTGTCCTCGTCGAAGGCGAGCGAGAACGTTCCGGCCAACGCGCCGCCTTGTTCGACGACATACACGTCTTTCCGGGAGACGTTGTTGCGGACCCACGCCTCGGAAAATCCATCGCCTTGCTTGCCCCACACATGATCGCCATACGTGAGCTTCTTCGCGTGTGCGTCATTCCGGACCACGGTGAGAATCGGTACGTCCTCTTCCGTTGCCCGGCGGATGCTTCTCGAGGTCATTGCTCGTTTCTCCGTTGCAGCGAGCCTGCAATTTCATATCGACTGTCTCGGCCAACCTTGACCGAATATTCACGCTCAATCAGCGCTCTTTCCGCCACTCGTTGACGCTCCGGGTACCGAGACCCGGCGCCTGCTGCTGACTGGTCGCACTCCGACGCGTACAGCGTTCCGACGCCGGCAACGTTTTGCACGCCATGCGCCAGCGTGATTTTCCTGAACGCTAACCCAGGGACAAGTAAATGCCGGTGCCAGCATCAACGACGAACAATAGCGCAATGACGAGGCAGACACCTTGCCAGACACCGCGCAGTCGAGTTGCCCCGACATACAATCCTGCCACGCCGACACAAAGCGTCACGGGCCAGTATTCCATGCCAGTTCCAAGCACAACGAGATAAAAAGGAAAATCAATGGTGATGTCGCTCATCCCGGAATGCTCGGTTGCGTGCGTGGCAAATGCGTTCGCTCATGGTTTGAATGACATCGACCAGTCGCCGGAAGCTCACCCCTGCGCCTGATGGCACACCACCTCGATATTGTGCCCATCCGGCCCGATGACGAACGCCGCGTAGTAATTCGCGTGATAGTGCGGCCGCAGCCCCGGCGCGCCATGGTCCTTCCCGCCGGCCGCCAGCGCCGCGCGATGGAACGCGTCGACTTGCTGCCGGTTGTCGGCCACGAACGCGATGTGGAGATGCGCCGGTTTCTCCGACGTCTGGAACAGGCACAACGAAGGCTTGCCCGGCGGAGAGATCTCGATGCCGTACGACGGCTCGCCCTCGCCCTGCACCACGACGCCTAGCGGCTCGAGTGCGCTCAGGAAAAACGCCTTGCTCGCTGCAAAGTCGGTCACGCCGAATTTGACATGGTCAAACATGACTCCCCCTCGGATAGATGGGTCTGCCGGCACCCGGATGGAACGTCGAAATCACCGCGATGTTGCCACACGTCGCCGTCGCTGGCATCCCCTGCGCGACCGAACAAGAAAAGTCCGACACAGTCGGGCCGACGAGCGGGATGCTCACCCCTCATCGAGCGGTCACGGCGTGCGACACAACGTCATCGTAATGTTGGCGACACCCGGCGATCGCGCACGACGCTGTGACCGATCGTCGATCGACAGGCATGTCTGGAAGGATTCCGAAAGAAAAGGCTACTGCGAAACAGGCGCATCGGGTGACCCGCCCGCCGGCATGGTCGGCAAGAGAATGGCCGGGCCCATCGACCTTCATCGCTCGCTCTCTCGTATGTGCGGAATTGCCAGGTCATTTGATCCCGGCAAATCGGACAGACGATACGGGAATATCGGATCCCGTGAATCCCGGAACGAAGCAGCGAATCGGTGACGGGATCTCGCTGCCGGTTCGCTGTACCGCACGCTCGATACGTCGCACTGAACTTCCGGTCTCGCCGGTTTCAGCGGCATGCTTCCGCGATCTTGGAAGTTCGATTCCGTGCTGCTATCGTTGTGCACCTTTTGACGATTTCGGAGCGGCCGAGACATGCCCTTGATCTTGCGTCGCGCGATTGCTGCGGATGCCGCAGAGGTGGCTGACGTCTATCTACGGTCGCGCAACACGCTGGCATCCTATGCGCCGCTCGCACACTCTGAAGCCGCTGTCCGCGATTGGGTGGCCAACCTGCTAGTTCCGTCCGGCAACGTTACCGTTGCCGTGAACGACAACCGCATCGTCGGCATGGCCGCGCACGTTGTCACTGACGGCGTGGTGTGGCTTGACCAGTTGTATGTGTGCCCCGAATTCAAGCGACAAGGAATGGGTTCTTCCCTCCTGGAATCGGTGAAGTCGCAGACGGTTGGCAGGCTCCAGCTCTACACGTTCCAGATGAATCACGATGCTGCTGCGTTTTATGAACGGCACGGGTTCGTTGCGATTGCATACAGCGACGGAAGCAGGAACGAGGAAGGGTGTCCTGACGTCTTGTACTGCTTGACCCGGTAGCGCACGAAGCGCCCGTCTGCCCTGCACAGACAAGCGTTTCCCCAAGGGTCATCGGCATGGCCCTTGGAGCATGCGCATCGACGTAGCGGCCCACACACCGCCACCCTCATGCTCAGCGAGTGCTCAGCTTGATTGCCCGTCGTCGGCGACGCGGGCAAGCCACGCCGAGAAGCTCCCCGCAACGCGCTCGCGTCGCGCGTCATCGTGCCAGACCCGAATCACTTGTCCCGAGAAACCGTCTTCCGTGGGATCGAGGTCGAGACACAGATGATTGCCGCTACCGTCATGCGTGAATGGAATCCACTTCAGGTTGTACCAGTCGTCCCCGATGCCTGGATCCGGTTCCGATTCCACACCGTCGAAATCGCCTCCGTCGACGAGACCTTTCCAGATACGCCATTGCGCGAGGATCTCGTGCGAGCTCAGCAGCGCATCACTTCCGGAAAATTCATCCCCCGCATCGGCCTGGCCATCGTGAATGCGCAGGCTGTCGACGAATGCGTCAGGCAGGCGCGTTCCCAGCGCAGTCTGCAAGGCCGCGATCTCGTCGTCGGACGCCGGCCCGTTGAGGCCACCCGGCAGACGTGACGCATCGGCGGCGAAGGCTGCTTCGAGCCGTTGCCATGTTTCGCGAAGATCGATGCTGCGTGCGTCGTCGATCTCGCGGGTCGTCGCGTGGGCGTCGACCACCGGCGATGGTGAGGCTGCCTCGGCGGATGTTTCCGCCACGGGGCGCGGCGGTTCACTGGCGAGGTCGCGGTCGAGACGCAGGAACAGCACGGACGAACCGGCTGCCATGGGACATTCCGCAGCGGGGATCGCGACGAGCACATCGGCACGAACGACGCCGCCGATCATCCCGTCGCCTTCGGACGGCAACAGGCGGACGACCAGGTTTCCGTCGACGCCACGATACAGATTGCCCCATCGCATCGCGTTCAGTTGACCATCGCGCTCGACGCCGGGGTCGACGATGCCGGACTCCCAATGAGGCCCCGGTGTTGCCGCGTGCTCGAGCGAATCGAGCACACGCGGCATGATCGCGTGCATCAGCATCGCCACGGCACCCGTGTGGCCCGACAGGTTGATCAGGGTGGCCTGATCGTAGCTGGTCAGGACCGTCATCCCGCTTTGCGTACCATCCGGACGCGTGAACGGCAGCATGGTTTTCTTCGGCGGCGAGCGATTGTCGCTGCGTCCGAAGTTGAAGCGGTCGGCCGGTGTTTGCTTGATGTCAACCGTCGTTTCGTCGTAGGCGTACACCTGCTGCGTATTCAGCCCCAGATCCAGAAATGGCCGCACGGCAGGCAGCCCGGCTCCCACGATCAGGTCGTAACGCTGCGCGAGCTCGGCCAGTTTCTTCTTGAACGCGTATTCGTTCTGTTGCACCTCGAGCGGCGGCCGTGCCATGTCCGGCGGCTCGATGTACTCGACCGAAGCCACCTCGTATCCCCAGCGCTGCAGTACCGCACGGATATAGGGCCCACTCGTGTCGGGGCGCCGCCAACCCTCACGTGCGGCGCGGGGCGCGCACGGCTCATACCCGACGATCACCACGCCGATGCGCGGCCGTTTCGTCACCTCGATGTCGCGTATGCCTGCGGCCGTCAGCGCGATCTGCCGTTCGGCCGTTATCCGGCTGCCCTTGGGCAGGAGCAGGCTGCCTTGCCGACATTCGCTGCCCGGTGCGATCACATGTTGGCCGGCGGATCGCGGCGCGTGCAACAGCAGAAAAGATCGAGCGCCACGGTACGAAACCTCGAGGTCGCTTTTCGGGACGACGGTGTCGGCATGTTCCGGCAGCGGGAAATACGGTGGGACATCGACCGCGCACTGTGCGCCGATTGCACGAGCCGCCGGACTGCCGGCCGGCGAGGCCAGCGCGCGCCGGCTGAACTGGAATTCGAGCTCGACCGGTGCATCGTGCGCCGCATGCGCGGTATCGGATGCGCGTAAAGCATAGCCTTCGACCGCCGCGAGCGGAACGGGCGGAACATTCTCGGGGGCGAAAACGTCCGCCGCCGTCACGCGCGTCAGCGCATCCTCGACCGGAATCGTCTCGGATTGCATCGCGCCCGGCACGGCGCGTCGGCAGAGCTTGTAGGGCTGGTCGAGCCAGAAGGGGAAGTGCTCGTGATCGTTCATGGTGATGGGTGTTGTCATGCCGTGGTTCGAAGGATGCGTGCGAACCACGGCAAAAATGCGGTTTTCGTCGCCTGCGGCTCAACGTTTTGCGGCAGGCTGCGAAGAACCGACGTCGACATAAAACGCCTCCTGGTCGATCACGCGCTGGTTCAAATAGAAACTTCCGAGGAAAGCGCCCGCGCGCCGATTATCGCTCGCATCGATACGCTTGACCGATACTTCCGGTTCTCGTGATGCGCCTTGCTCCGTCGACGCAAACGGATACTCGTCGCAATCGCAATCGCTCGGCGTTTCGTCCGGATCACCGGTGAATGTGCACTGGCCAGTGACCGGGCCGAATTTCTCGATGCATTGCGCCTTGGAATCGCTCCGGTTGGCCCGCCGCCATGCTGCGTCGCGCGTGCGTGTCAGCGGCCTGGCTTCAAAGGCCGGAAAGATCGTGCCGTCGCCCTTCGGTACGAACTTGCCGGGACGCCCGGCGGCTTGCGCCTCGCGTATATGGATTGCGGATTCGTTGACGTCGGGATTCGTGTCGACGATGGTACGCAGGACGGCCGGTGCGTCCGCGTAGATGCACCCTTGCGAGTTGCTCTTGACGAGCGCGATGTCGCATCGAATGTTGGGAATATAGCCGACGCCCGCGTAGGGATTCATGCTTGCGCCGTTCTCGAACGAGTCTCCCGATTTCGCCACCCGGTACTCGAGCGTCGGACTGAACCTGAGCGGATTACCGGATCCCATGTTGGGCGTGATCATCACCGATAGCTCGTTGGACAGCCCGCCAAGGGCGAGCGGCACGCCGGCATTGGGCGCAACCGTACAATCCGCGCCGCATTCGACGATCGGCTTGATCATCAGGCCGGGCGGATTGCCGGACAGGACGCGCGTGCGGAAGCGAAACGTCACCGGCCATGCGAGCTGGTTCGACGGATTGTCGGAATACGCATAGGCATCAATCGCCACCCGGCCGATTTCATTGTTCTGGCCGTCTGTCGCGACATAGACGAGCGGTTCGGTTTTCTGGCAATAACTGGTCCGGCTCAACAGCGAATCCTTGCTCGTTTCGGTCCGGACGGTCGTGCAGACGGGCGAAACGTCCGTCGCACTTTCCGCATGGGCAGGCATCGCCGTCGCAAGCACGATCGCACCGGCAAACAGCCGGCCAAACAGCATTCGATACATCGCTTCCCCTCCTGAAAATTCATCAATCGAAATGATTTACTTTGTCTCGGCTCAATTTGAATCTCGATCCGATTGAAATAAAACTGTTAAATTTGTCAGGAAGATGTAAATGATATTAACGAGACCACCTCACGATCGTTTCTTTTCCATAAATAATCCAATCCAATTCACCGGCCATTGAATCCTTTGTCGATCAAGGCACCTCACGACGCGGTTCGCCACGAGGCTGGGCATGGGCGACCCTTCGAGACCACTCCGCAAGGTGATTCCAGATCAATCGACTCCGGTTTACCGAGTGGACAAATCACTTTGAAACTATCGCATCAACAATTTCATCCGCAGCATTCAATTTAAAAACGCACCCAGATATATTTCATTTTCCTTGCAATGACTGGCGAATGATGTAGGCTTGCTGGCGGCGTCATGAACTTCTTGCAAACCCTCTTCGCGGTGCATTTGACCATGCGCAATTTATTAAGTCGTCCTGCCTCGAACTCGATTCAATACTCCATTGGAATCCTGCTGATTGCAGCCAGCCTTGCCGAAATCGCGCAGGCGGCGCCAATCGAGACGTCGTTGCAACGCTCGATCGGGCAGGCGCTCCAATCCCGATCGGGTGGGACGTTGAAGCTGCCGGCCCGGTCGGACGACAGCCTGGTCGAGGCAATCAAAACCGACGACGTTTTCGGATGGGTATTTGGCACTGCGACACAAATCCTGCGCGACGACGAATCCGGCGATCCCGTCACGAAGCTGTTCATTGCGCGCAACATGAATGGCCGATGGATCTCGGGTGTGGAGGGCAGCAGCGAGTTTGGAGCATTGCTCGATGCGGCGCCACCCACGCTGCTCGCGGCCGACGAGCGGAAAAATCTGGCGTCGAGACGCGCATCGCTTGCACCACGGTCGGCTGCATTGCCGCAACCGGGCCTTGCGTTGCCGTGGGAACCGAATGCCGGGTGGTACTGGACGGGCGGTGCACACGGCTGGTCCGGACAAAGCAGGCCGTATAACTCCCTCGATTTCTCGGGCGGCAACGGCCGCGTGCTGGCGGCGCGAGACGGCTATCTTTACAAGAGCTGCGAGCGCGACGGCAGCGCCATCGTGAAGGTGGTTCACGACAATGGCTATGCGACGACTTATTACCACATGGTCCAGCTGACGTCGCTGAACAGCGGTACGCGTGTTCGCCAGGGGGAGTATCTCGGCAGCGTCGGAAACGGCCTGCCGTGCGGCGGACAGACGACGGGGCCGCATGTTCACCTTTCATTGAGCAAGGATGGCAATGACGTGTCCGTCAATGGCATGACGATCGGCGGCTGGCAATTCTTCGAAGGCACTTCGCCGTATTCCGGATACGCGGTTCGCAATCAGCGGCGCGTCTCCCCGCAGGCATGGCTGGTCAACTACGGGAGCGCGGATTCCGGCGATCCGTCCACGCCCGTCAGCGCGCGTGTACAGGCACCGGGTACGGCGAATCTGCGCAGCGCGCCTTCATTGTCGGCGCCGGTCGTCGGTTCGCTCGAGAATGGGCGCATCGTGCAGCTCGCGTGCCACCAGTACGGCGACTCCGTGAACGGCAACTGGGGCGCTACACGGCTTTGGTATCGCCTCGACTCGAATCAATGGATCTCCGACGGATTCGTCTACACGGGCAGCAACGACCCGGTGGTGCCGGAATGCGTGAATTAGCGCGGGCGCACCGCGACAGGAAAAACGATGCCTCAACGTTACGTGATCCGCAGGAACATCCCCGCCTTCTCAGGCAGCACCGACGGTTGAAAACCGTAACGCTCGTAGAACTTCGGTGTCCCGTGATCTGCCATCAGGCTGACGTAGGCGGTCGGCGGCGCGTGCTCGTGAACGTAGCCCATGAGTGCCCGCATGATCAGGTCGCCCACGCCCTTCTTCTGGTGAGCGGGCAACACCGCGATATCGACGATCTCGAAGAAACAGCCGCCATCGCCGATGACGCGGCCAATTCCGACCGGATCGCTGTCGCAATACGCCACGACGCTGAAAAGGCCATTCTTCAGCCCGATCGTCGCAGCCTGTTCCGACTTTCTGCTCAACCCTGCGGCAAGACGAATGCCGATGTAGTCGGATACCGACGGGACTTCCTGTCGAACGACGTATGCCATGCGAACCCTTCAGGTTAGCCGTACAGGCAGATGGACCGGCCTCGCTGCGCATGAGCCCATCGAACCACGAACCCGAACGCGCGGATCGGACAAGACCATGACCCTCCATCCAGCGAGGCAGTAGACCAAAGGCGCGCACACCCATCACCCACTGCCTCGCCCAATCCGAGAAGCGCCTTAAAGAATCCGCTCCAGCGCATCCGCAAATCGCCCAACCGCCCCATCGACATCGTGCAGCTTGTCGAGCCCGAACAACCCCAGCCGGAAGGTCTTGAAATCCTCCGGCTCGTCGCACATCAGCGGCACACCGGCCGCGATCTGCAACCCGACGTCGGCAAACTTCTTCCCGGTTCGAATCCCGTCGTCGTCCGTATAACTGACCACGACACCCGGCGCCTCGAACCCTTGCGCCGCCACGCTCCGGAAGCCCTTCTCGGCCAGCAGCGCACGAATCCGCTTGCCCAGCTCGAGCTGCTCCGCTTTCACCTTGTCGAAGCCGTACGCCTCGGTTTCCTTCATCACGTCGCGCAGCGTGGTGAGGCTGTCCGTGGGCATCGTCGCGTGGTAAGCAAAACCGCCGCCCTCATACGCTTCCATGATCTGCAGCCACTTGCGCAGATCGCACGCGAAGCTGGTGCTGGTCGTGCCATCGATGCGTTCGCGGGCGAGTTCGCCGAGCATCACCATCGCGCAACACGGCGACGCGCTCCAGCCCTTCTGCGGCGCGCTGATCAGGATGTCGACGCCGCTCGCCTGCATGTCGACCCACACCGTGCCGGACGCGATGCAATCGAGCACGAACATGCCGCCGACCGCATGCACGGCATCCGACACCGCGCGCAGATACCCGTCGGGCAACATCATCCCGGAGGCGGTTTCGACGTGCGGCGCAAACACCAGATCCGGCTTGTGTTCCTTGATCGCGGCGACCACTTCGTCGATCGGCGCCGGCGCGTACGCGGCCTGCCGTCCCGCTTCGACCGGGCGCGCCTTCAGCACCGTCGTTTCGGACGGGATGCTGCCCATGTCGAAGATCTGCGACCAGCGGAAGCTGAACCAGCCGTTGCGGATGACGAGGCACTTCTTGTGGGTGGCGAACTGCCGCGCGACGGCTTCCATGCCGAACGTCCCGCTGCCGGGGACGATCACGACGGACTTCGCGTGGTAGACCTTCTTCAGCGTGCCGGAGATGTCGCGCATGACACCCTGAAAGCGCTGCGACATATGGTTGACCGAGCGATCGGTGTACACCACCGAATATTCGAGGAGCCCCTCGCGGTCAACATCGGGAAGTAATCCTGGCATGCTCGCCTCCGGTGAAAGATGAACGATGGAATCTGGGCGAGCAGTGTCCGTGATGCGATACCGCGCTGCACCCATGCAATTGCGTTATTTTCTCGACGAAAGCAGATTCTAACGAAGGCCGCGCGCCGCTTGGGGCATATTTTGTCGGCCGCCTGGCGCAGGCGTGACGGGGCGCCGCCGCCGGCCGACGCGCCGCGCTGCAACGGAGCCACGGCGGGCCCCGGCTGAATCGCCCGCCCCGTGTCCGTCCACGCCGATCGTTGCAGCGCACGACGCCCACGAAGCCCTGTTCCATGTACGGATAAATGGCACGTCCGGCGCATGCCGCCTACCATGTCGGCTCCCCCTTCACGACAGAGTCTTCGATGATCCCCAACCGAGCATCATCACAGCAGCCGTCGGCCGATCCCGCGCTCGCCGAGCGCGTCGATGCGGTACTGTCCCGCCAACTCGACACGCAACGCCTCGTCGGCGTGGTGGTCCTGATCGCACGCGACGGCGAACTCGTCTATCGCCGCGCGGCCGGGTTCGCCGACCGCGAAGCACGCACGCCGATGCGGGAGGACACGCTGTTCAGGCTCGCGTCGGTGACGAAGCCGATCGTCGCGGCGGCCGCCATGGCGCTCGTTGCCCAGCACAAGCTGTCGCTCGACGACGACGTCACGAAGTGGCTGCCCGAGTTCCGTCCGGCGCTGCGTGACGGCAGCGTGCCGGTGATCAGGGTGCGCCACCTGCTCACGCATTCGGCCGGCCTCGGCTATCGCTACGCGGAAGCCGACGCGGCGGGCCCATATGCTCGCGCGGGCGTCTCCGACGGGCTCGATGGCGCCTCGATCACGCTCGCCGAGAACATGCGCAGGATCGCGAGCGTGCCGTTGCAGTACGCACCCGGCACCGGCTGGAACTATTCGCTCTCCATCGACGTGGTCGGCGCGGTGATCGAGGCCGTCACCGGACAACCGCTCGCCGATGCGGTCGATGCGCTGGTGCTCCGCCCGCTCGGCACCCGCGACACGGGATTCGTCGCACGCGACGCCGCGCGGCTCGCGACGCCTTACGTCAACGACACGCCGCAGCCGCACCGGCTCGCCGAGAACGAAGCCGTACCCATCTACGAAGGCTCCGTCGGCGTGACGTACTCGCCGTCGCGCGCGCTCGACAAGAATGCGTTCGCATCGGGCGGCGCCGGGATGATCGGCACCGCCGGTGACGTGCTGAACGTACTGGACACGCTGCGGGCGGGCGGCGGCGCCATTCTGCCGGCCGAGCTGGTCGACGAGATGGGCCGCATCCACACCGGCAGCCTCGCGTTGCCCGACCTGCCCGGCGCGGGTTACGGGATCGGGTTCTCCGTGTTGCGCGACCCGCGCGCGGCGCTGTCGCCGGAGTCGCCGGGCACGTGGCGCTGGGGCGGCGTCTACGGTCATTCGTGGTTCGTCGATCGCGCACAAGGGCTCACCGTCGTGTCGCTGTCGAACACGCTCTACGAAGGGATGAACGGCCCGTACACGCTCGATCTGCGCGACGCGGTCTACGGCGTCGGCTGACACGCCCAATTGCACGCGCAACAAAAAAGGCCCGACACGGTCGGGCCAATGAGGTGAGACACAAGGAGAATCCCGCCCACCACACCGGGCGGGTCACGCCGCGCTACACGACGTTCTTTTCGACGATCGGCCGGTTCTCCAGCACGCGCGCCCAGCCGAGCGTCGACAGGTCGAGCGTGT
Source organism: Burkholderia sp. AU31624 (assembly GCF_020420065.1). NCBI lineage: Bacteria > Pseudomonadati > Pseudomonadota > Betaproteobacteria > Burkholderiales > Burkholderiaceae > Burkholderia > Burkholderia sp. AU31624. Next base: position 271,291 of record NZ_JAIZRT010000002.1, on the reverse strand, counting down.
CGTAACGCCCGCCCAGAATGAGTTCACTGACGCCGCGCCCCGTCGCCGGCCCCTGCTGCAGCCCGTGGCCGCTGTAGCCGTTCGCGAACACGACGTTGTCGAGGTCCGGGTGATACCCGATGATCGCGTTGTGGTCGAACACGTTGTACTCGTAGTACCCCGACCAGCAGTTCTCCACGCGCAGCGCCTCGAACGCCGGCACGCGGTTCGCGAGCGTCGGCCAGATCACCTCGTCGAACAGGTCGTGGTCGACTTCGTCGAGCGGCAGGTCGTCCGGGTCGCGGTCCGGGCTCGGCGACGTCCCGCAGATATACGTGCGCCCTTCCGGCCGGAAATACACGCCGGTCGGATCGATCAGCAGCGGGCAATCCGTGAGCTTCGCCGGCGACGACACGTTGAAAATGCTGCGGCGCCGCGCATACACGGGGATGTCGATGCCCATCATCGACGACAGCGTGCGCGTCCATGCGCCGGCCGCGTTCACGAGGGTGTCGCACGCATAGCGTTCGCCGTCGGCCGTGACCACGTGCGTCACCTTGCGGCCGTCGCGCACCACGTCCTTCACGTCGGACGGCACATAGCGCGCACCGAGTGCCTGCGCCTTCTTGCGCAGCGCCTGCACGAGCCCGTAGCCGTCGAACCAGCCTTCGCCGCTCACGCCATACGCACCCGACACGAGATCGTCGACGTTCAGCCACGGGAACTTCGCGCGCAGCGCATCGCGATCCATCAACCGGATGTCCGCGCCGAGGCTCGTCTGCAGCGCATGGTTCTCGCGCAGCGTCGCGTCGCCGGCCGGCGTCGCGAGGAACAGGTAGCCGCCTTCGTGCAGGTCGATCGACGGCTGATGGCCATCCACTTCGAGGCGTTCGCCGATCGTGCGCAGGAAGTCGATGCCGAACAGCGACATCTCGATCGACAGCGGCGTCGAGAACTGCTGGCGAATCGACGCGGCCGACAACGCCGACGACGAGCGCGCATAGGTGGGGTCGCGCTCGATCACGGTCACGGAAACCGTGGGATCGGTGGCGCGCAGGAAATAGGCGATCGAGCTGCCGATCACACCACCGCCGACGATGACGACTTGAGAACTCACGACTGACTCCAGTTGCACAGATTGGGCGCGGCCAGCCGGCCCCGCCCGTGGGTTGTTCGTGCCGCGTCGCGCGCGGCGTCGCGCGGGCAAACCCGTGCGGCTGCCACACCGGCGTGCGCCGCGATCGGCATCGATCGCTGATGGCATTTCAGCACGTCCGGCAGCGCCGCGAAAGTCCGCGCGCGGGCGGCGTTCAATCCGCCGATTTCGTCGTGACGGGCTGCCACGCGGCGTTCTTCACCTCATACAGCGTCGAGCTCGGGTTCTTCAGGTCGCCCGTGTTCGTGAACGCGATCGTGCCCGTGATGCCGTCGTAGCGCGTGCCCTTCAGCGCGCCGTTGAAATCGGCCGGCTTCGTCGAGTTCGCCTTCTGCATCGCGTTGATCGCGATCCACGTCGCGTCGTACGCGAACGGTGCGTACGCAAGCATGTCGATGCCGTACTTCTGCTTGAATTTCGTTTCGAATTCCTTGCCCTTCGCGAGACGCGCCAGCGGCTGCCCGTATTCCCACACGGACGCGCCTTCCGCCGCATTGCCGGCCAGCTTGATGAAGTTCGCGTTCATCACGCCGCCGCCCGCGAGAAACTGCGCGCGGATGCCGAGCTGGCGCATGCGCTTCACGAGCATCGCGGCCTGTGCGTCGAGCCCGCCGAAGAACACCAGATCGGCGTTGGTGCTCTTGATCTTCGTGAGCTGCGCGCTGAAATCCACCGCCTTGTCGTTCGTGAATTCGCGCGCGACGATCGTGCCGCCGTTCGCCTTCACCGACTTCTCGAATTCGTCGGCTTCGCCCTGGCCGAACGCGGTGCGATCGTCGATGATCGCGATGCGTTTCGCCTTGGTCACGCTCGCCGCATACGCGCCTGCGTTGCCGGCGTTCTGCGTGTCGGTCGCGATCACGCGGTACACGGTGCCGAGCCCGGCGCGCGTGATGTCGGGATTGGTCGCCGACGGCGTGATCATCGGAATGCCGGCCTTCGCGTAGATCTTCGACGCGGGCAGCGTCGTGCCCGAATTGAAGTGGCCGATCACGACGGCCACCTGCGCGTCGGCGAGCTGCTGCGCGGCCTGCACGCCGGTGCGCGGATCGCTCTGGTCGTCCTGCGACGCGACGACGAACTTCACGGGCTTGCCGCCCACCGTCGTCCGCGCGGCATTCGCTTCGTCGACGGCCATGCGCACGCCGTTCTCGATGTCCTTGCCGTAGGCGGCGCCGCCGCCCGTCAGCGGGCCGGCCACGCCGACCTTGACGACCGTCTCCTGCGCGTGAGCCGCGCCGGTCTGGAGCGCGAGGATCGCGGCGGTCAATGCGACGCCGGAAAGCGAACGAATGCGGAACGTCATGACAATCCTTGTTCTGGGGGCCGGGATGCAACGCGCGATCGCCGCGCGTCGGCAACCTCCCGCGTGCCGGTCATGTCGTCCGCCTGCGGGGCGTCATGCAACGCCCTTGCCGGCCGGTCGATCGCCGCGGCTCCGTCTCCGAAGAGCCTTTCATCGCGAAAGAGGTGAATGGATTGTGGATAGCCAATACCCGTGCAGCAAACGAAATATCGGAACTATGTTGTGAGGATTTGTCATCAAGTTCCGCATACGCGGGCGGCCCGCGCCCCACGCAACGGTGGGCCGCGGGTAAATCGCTACCGTGGAATGCCGCGCCGGCGCCCGGCCATCAAGGCCGGCCGTGGTCATGCCGGCGGCGCATCATCGTGGCGATGACGGCCCGGCCGGCCATCGCGACGCCCGCGGCGCCGCGTCATCGGTCAGTGCCGATCGGTGCCCGTCTCCTGGCGCACCGCATCGGCCGCCTCGCCGGCCTGCTCCTGCATCTTGCCGGCCTCTTGTTCAGCGACGCCTTCCGCTTCCGTCTCGCGGTCGCCCGTGACCTTGCCGAGCGCTTCCTTGACCGAACCCCTGACCTGCTTGAGCTTGCCTTCGATGCGATTCCTGTCCATGGTCGTCTCCTGCGATGGTGGGGGAGAGCCGGCGGCGTGACGGCCCGCGCCGCACCGCCGAGCGGACAGGATCGCAAGCGGAGGCCGCGCGCGGCAGATGCGGATGCACCAGCGCGCATGGTGCATTCGTACCGACGGCGTCAGTCCTTGTCCTTCGCGCCGCCCTTCTCGCCACGCGCGCCATTCGCATCGGCCGCGCCGACGATCCCGCGTTCGCGCGCCCACACGATCGCCTCGCCGCGGCTGTGCACGTCGAGCTTCCCGTAGATCGTCGCGACGTGATTGCGCACGGTGTTCGGCGCAAGCCCGAGGCGGCCGGCGATCTCCTTGTCGGCCAGGCCATGGCACAGCAGATCGAACACGTCGCGCTCGCGTGCGGTCAGGTCCGACAGCTGGGCGCCCGCATCCGGCGCATTCGCACGCCGCACGTTCGCGAGCTTCTCGATCAGCGTGCGGCTGAACCACGATGCATCCTGCATCGCCGTCTCGATCGCGTAGACGAGCTCCATCTCCGTGCGCTTGCGGTCGCTGATGTCGAGCAGCGCGACGAGCAGGCAGTCGCGCCCGTGAATCGCGACGGGATCGGCCGACACGACGCAATCGCGCACGTCGCCTTCCCGCGTGCGGATCTGCACGTCGGCGTTGCGCACGCTGCCGTCGCGCGCGAGCTGGCCCTCGATGCGCTGCCATGCGCCGCGCTCGGCCCACAGCCCGATCTCGTCCGCGGATTTGCCGAGCAGGTCGTCCTGCGCATGGCCCGTCATCGCGGCGAACGCGTCGTTCACGTCGAGCAATTCGAAGCGGTCGGCGGTGACGATCGCGGTGGCGACCGGCGCCATCCGGAACGCCGTCGCGAAGCGTTCCTCGCTCTGCCGCAGCGCGCGCTCGGCCTGCTTGCGCGGCTCGAGATCCATGAACGTGAACAGCATGCACGCCTCGTCGTTCATGTCGATCGGCTGCCCGGCGACCACCACGGCCTTCGTGCTGCCGTCCGCGCGCTTCAGCACGGCCTCCATCTGCGGGATCGTCGCGCCTTCGCCGAGCCGCTCGATCGCGAGGTCGCGCCGCTCGGCCTGGTCGAGCACGTCGATCTCGTACACCGAGCGGCCGAGCACGTCGTCACGCGCGTGGCCGGTCAGGTCCAGAAAGCCCTGGTTGACCTTCACGTAGCGCAGGTCGTCGAGCCGGCAGATCACGGCCGGCGCCGGGTTCGCGTTGAAGGTGCGCTCGAAGCGTTCCTCGGCGCTCGCCCATTCGGTCGCGTCGTGCAGCACGAGCGCGAGACAGTCGGGCTCACCGGCTGCATTCGTCAGCACGAGGCTGCGGATGCGGTGAACCCAGCTCACGGTTTCGTCGGCGGCCGATTCCACTTCGACCGTCACGTCGCTGAACTCCTCACCCGCGATCACGCGATCCATCGGATAGTGGCCATCGCGCACCGGGTGGTTGTTCCGGTAGCGCAGCCGGAAACGCTCGCGGTAATCGGTGACGGTCGCACCGAGCGCCTTCAGCTCGGTCACGCCGTGCATCGCGAGCGCGGCTTCGTTCGCCCAGACGATCCGCTGGTCGGGCTCGATCAGGATCACGCCCTCGGTGAGCCCCGCGATGATCTGGTGCAGCTGGCGCCGGTCGGTATGCGACTTCAGCGCCTGTTCGTTTACCTGTTCGTTCATCGAATGGTTGTCCCTGTCGTCAGCATGACTGCCGGCCCGGTTGCCGCCACGTCGACACGCGCCGGCCGGCGCGTGTGACGATGATCGCGTGCCGCACCGGTGCACGACAGTCGCGAATGCACTATTCGTCATAGTACATGCGCACGGCCTGCCCTACCGTGCGGTGTCCCGCCGATCCCCGAAGCACACGCTGCACCTGCTTTCCGCACGCCCCGGCCGGCAGGCGCACCCCCGCCCCCTTCCCGACACCCCGTGCAAACGCACTAGCCGATCAGGTGAATTTGCGCGATGTCCACGCCCGTTTGCATCGGTACGCTGGTACTGCATCGGCGCTCATGCGCTGCCTTCCGAACCGCAGAGGAGAAGCACGATGAAGCTGCATCAGACACCCGATCCGACGCGGCCCGAACCGGCCCCGGACAGTCCGCCCGAACCGCCGCCCGGCACCGATCCGCCGGTGCCGCTGCCGCCCGACGTGCCGCGCCCGGACATGCCGCCGCGCGAGCCCGGCTACGACACGCCGATCGCCCGTTGATCCGGGCACGCGCCGTGCTCGGCAGTCAATTCATTCACCACGCCAATCGAAGGAGAACATCAATGAACAAGACCTCGCACCTTTCGACGCTGCTCGCCGCCAGCGCGGCCTTCCTGCTTTGCGCCGCACCGCTCACGAGCGCACAGGCGCAAGCCTCGTCCGCCGACAGCAACATGACGGCCGAATCGAACCAGCCCGTCACCGACACGTGGATCACCACCAAGGTGAAAGGGGAACTCGCGACCACCGACGGCGTGAAGAGCACTGACATCAGCGTGAAGACGGTCGACGGTGTCGTCACGCTCACCGGCGTGCTGCCGACCAAGGTTGCCGTGAAGAAGGCTGTCGCCGTGACGCGCGCGATCAAGGGCGTGAAGCACGTCGACGCATCCGGCCTGAAGGCGAAGGCCTGACCTCCCGGCGCGGCACGCCGCCGCGCCTTTTATCCCTGCATGACAAGGAGCACATGATGAACGAGGACAAGATCAAGGGTCAGTGGAAGCAGCTCTCCGGCAAACTGAAGGCCAAGTGGGGCAAGTTGACCGATGACGACCTGAAGGTGGCCGACGGCAATCGCGAGTATCTGGCCGGCAAGATCCAGGAGCGTTACGGCATCGCTCGCGATGAAGCCGAGAAGCAGTTGAAGGATTTCGACCGCGAGCTGTAACGCGATAGCGCTTCCATCGCGCTTCAATGCAACCGCCGCGGCGCCCACGGCGTCGCGGCCACCAGGACAACGACATGGGCAAATACCTGATCGCCTGGCTGCTCGGCGTGCCGGTCGGGCTGCTGGTGCTGTTCTTTCTGATCACGCACGTCTTCTGAGCGTGCCGGCTCGATCAGAGTCGATCAAAACAACTCGTTTTTCAGGGAGATAAACAATGAAATTTCTTTCGATCTCGGTCGCCTGCATCGCGTTGATGACCGCTTCGATCCCGGGATTTGCAGCAGGGTGCCTGAAGGGCGCGGCCGTGGGCGGAGTCGCCGGCCACGTCGCGGGGCACCACGGGGCTGTGGGCGCCGCCGCGGGTTGCGCGATCGGCCACCACCACGCGGCAAAGAAAGCCAAGGCGGCAAGCGCGGCAACGGCCGCGTCGCAATGAACGCGTCACGACGGGGCCGGTGGACGTTCGCCGAAACCGCCGGCGTGGCGCCGCGCGCCGGCGGCCGCAGGTGAAGGCGTGACCGCCGGATTTACAAAAATTTCGCCAATCCAGAGGGAAAATCGTTCATGGATATGCATGGCTTGATCATATGGCTGGTCATCGGCGCCATCGCCGGCTGGCTTGCGGGCGTGCTCGTCAAGGGCGGCGGTTTCGGCCTGCTCATCGACATCGTCGTCGGGATTCTGGGCGCGGTGATCGGCGGCTGGCTCGCCGGATTGCTCGGTATCGGCTTCAGCGGGATTCTCGGCTCGATCGTCATCGCCCTCATCGGTGCCGTCATCCTCTTGCTCGTGATCCGCCTGTTCAATCGCGCAACGTGACAGGTCATCAAGCGCGCCGGCGAAGCGCTGCGTCAAAAAATGCCGGAATGACACGTTCGACGCCATGAGGGACGAGCCCGGTGTTCGACACCGGGCTCGCGATACTTAGTGCCCCTTGTAGAGTTCGAGCAACTGGCTCTGCAAGGCCATCATGTCCTTGTCATGCTGCATCTGCAGCTTCGCCATCGCTTCGTTGTGCTGCATTTCCATCTCCATCATCTTTTGCTGGATGCCGATGGCCTGAGTGCGCTGCTCGGGCGTGAGCTTGTCCATCATCATCATGGTCCAGTCGCTGGTATGCGACATGTAGGTGCCGCTGCGACCAATGCCGCCACCGTCTGCCTGTGCCGCACCCGCGACGAGCAGGAACGGAATGGCGCCACACAGCATGAGCTTGCGAATCGGGTTCATCCGGGTTCTCCTGTCAAGAAAGGACGTCGGGAAGCGCCCGTGTCGCATGCACGGGTTTCCTGAGCGTGTGTCATGAACTGCCAGCTGACATCAAGATCTCGTCCAATCCATCGACCCGATGATCGAAAGGCGTCTCCCTGACACGTGCTACGACGAATCGGCCGATGAATGATGGTTCGACTGGCGAGACGTTTGTCGTCCCATACCGGCGGATATGACACGGCTCGATGAGATTTTCCGGGTCGCGCAAACCCGCGCGCCCGGCCGTGGCATCCATGACGCCCCTTCCCCGAAATGGCAAACGCCCTGCATTCGCAGGGCGCTTCAGGCCGCGGTTCGTGCGTAGGCCGGCCAATCGGTCGCGGCCAGCGCAGCCTCCCGCTTTCCTTTCGTTACTTCGCCGCGTTCGCCGTCATCTTGAAGATGCCCTGCGCGTTGCCCGCATCGAAACGCAGGTCGGTCACCCAGCGGCGCGCCGCCTGGTCGAACGTGCGCTTGCGCGTGATGAACTCGTAGAACGAACCCGGCACGTTGCGCTTCACCGTGCCGCCGTCGCGCGTACGGAATTCGCGTTCGACGGTATCCGCGCGATACGCGGTCTGGAACACGCGGCCCGAGCGCGAGCGCTCGACTTCCGGCTTCATCGGCCGGCCCTTCGCCTTCTCGTCGTCGGACAGCTTGAACACGTCGGCGACGCGGTCGGTCGCGTGGTTGAACGCGTTGCCTTCGGTCGCGATCCACGCCATTTCCGCCGATTCGAGCAGCAGCGTTTCGTAGTCGAGTTCGTTCGGCAGGTCGTGCTGGCGCGCGAACGCGCCGACGATCTCCGGCAGCAGCGCATGCGCGGCCTCCAGCGGCAGCCAGCCTTCGCGCTCGACTTCCCACAGCAGCGCGACGGCCGCCGGCGACAGCGGATCGCGCGACGTGCTCACGACGTTCGTCACGGCCTGCTGGAATTCCTTCGAGAAACGCTCCGGGTGCAGTTCGCTGACGAAGAACTGCGCGATTTCGTCCGGTGCGTCTTCATGCGCATACGCGCGGCCGGTCATGCCGAGCTTGTCGAGCGGGTAACGGCCGTTCAGGCGGAAGCCGAGCGGGCGCAGGATGCGCGTGAACGCGGCCTCGCCCGGCGGCAACGCGCCGGTGTGCGGCCAGCGCACCGTGCGCAGCGCGCCGTGGTCGAAATAGACCGAGCCGCCGCTTTCGACCGCTTCGGCCGTGTACGCGCGGCCGTTCGCCGAACGTTCGAGCAGCCCTTCGAACAGCGCCATGTTCATCGCCTGCGCGATTTCCGCGCGCGTCACGACACCGTCTTCCCATTCTTCGAGGATGGCCGGCATGTTCAGGGTCGAGAACAGGGCGTCGGTCTTCGCCTGTCCCAGCAGCTTCGTCAGCAAGCTCTCGATATTCGGATTGCGCATCAGGATTCTCGTCTCGGGGGACCGCCGGCAAACGTGCCGGCAACTCGTCGGCCGGCCGCCCCACGGGCGCCTGACCTTGCGTGGAGAGCATTATTCAAAGGGTTGCAGCCGGGCGTAAAGCGAGATTAAATTGATATGTGATGAGTTTTTGGAATTATCAGCCGCTCCCGGCTTCGCCCGCCGGCCCGCACCGGGCAGGTGCGTTCGTCAGACGAATTCAGGGCCTGTTTAGATATGGAACGCACATGCGAATGCCCGAAATCGCTCGTAGGGCAAGGAGTGAGGAGCGCCGTTTGGCCGAGCCAAACAAGCGACGAGCGACGCCGCCATACGGGCGATTTCGGGCATTCCCGTGGCATGATTTTTTAATTTGGGGTTGCCACGAGAACGGCCGCTCGCCGCGTTGCGCGCCTCGCGAGCGGCCGTTCTCGTGGCAACGCATGCGCGTTCCATATCTAAACAGACCCTGACATCATGCGTAAATTCAAGATCCCCAACATGGGCGCGCTCGTGGCTTTCGAAGCCGCCGCGCGCCACGAAAGCTTCACGCACGCGGCCAAGGAGCTGTTCCTGACCGAAAGCGCGGTATCGCGCCAGATCGCGACGCTGGAAGCGAGCCTCGGCGTGCGGCTGTTCGCCCGCGTGAAGCAGCGCGTCGTGCTGACGCGCGCCGGCAAGCTGTACGGCACGCAGGTGCGCCGCGCGCTGGAAGCGCTCGACCGCGACACGCTGTCGATCATCGCGCACGGCAGCGGCGGCGGCTACCTGGAGCTGGCGGTGCTGCCAACCTTCGCGTCGCACTGGCTGATCCCGCGCATCAAGGGCTTCTACGACCGCACGCCCGACGTGCGCGTGAACATGGGCAGCCGCACCGACCTGTTCTCGTTCGAGGACACCCACTTCGAGGCCGCGATCCACTACGGCAAGCCGACCTGGCCCGGTACGTCGTCCGACTACCTGTTCGGCGAGGAAGTCGTGCCGATCTGCTCGCCGGCGCTGCTCGACGGCCCCGTGCACGGCGTCGAGGACCTGCTCGCCTACCCGCTGCTGCACTCGACGACGCGCCCCGGCGCGTGGGCGCAGTGGTTCGAGACGCACGGCGTCGAGGACATCCGCACGATGCAGGGCGTGCGCTACGAGCTGCACACGATGCTGATCAGCGCAGCCGCGGCCGGGCTCGGTATCGCGCTCGTGCCGAAGTTCTTCGTCGAGGAACAGTTTCAGCAGCTCGGGCTGGTGGTGCCGTGCGATGCGGCGACGGTCGGCGATTCCGCGTACTACCTCGTGTATCCGACCGAGTTCAGCCACAGCAAGCCGCTGGAGCTGTTTCGCGGCTGGCTGCTCGAGCAGGCGAGCGCGTATGCGGCGCCGGATGTCGACGCGGATGGCGGCGATATCGTGGACGACGAGGACGTCGAGTAACGGCGCGGTCGCGCCCGCCTCATGGCGCGGCGGCCTCGCACGCATGTCGCTTCGGCGGGCTGGCCGTCACGACCTTCACCAGCCGCGCGTGATCGGGCTCCTCCAGCCCCGGGCACACGGTTTCCAGATCGCGAATCACGAGCGTCGCGTGCCCGTCGAAACGGCACACGCCTTCGGGTTGCGCCGCCGGTAGCCGCAGACCGCGCCGAGCATCGCGCTGATTCGTGAACCGGATCACCCCCGCGCGTTGCGAACGGTCCGGCAGGCGCCGCGCCGATGCGTCGTCCTCCTCGAACCAAACGTCCTCCCCGCTCTCTTCATCGCCGTAATCCACCACGTAACGGCCCGACAACGTGATCGCCCGGCCGACGGACACCGAATGGCATTCGGGTTCGGCGTCGGCCGGGATCGTCTGCGCATGCGCCGCGGCCGCGCCGCAAGCCAGCCCCAACACGGCGCACAGCACGCGGGCGCGGCCGGTCAGGTTCGACACATCAATCGATTGGCGGATCATGGGCAGTGAGGGGCGGGGTATCGTGACGAAGCCCCGCATTGTCACCCGGCGCCTGCATCACGTGCATTACATGTGCCACTTCACCGTGGCGGTCAGCGTGCGCGGATCGCCGGGCATGTTGTACAGATCCGCATTGCCGTGCGCGGCGATGAAGTAGCGGCGATTGAACAGGTTGTCGAGCGTGAGCGTCACGTCGACCTTCTTGCTGCGATAGCCGGCGCCCAGGTTGAACACGGTGAACGACGGCAGCGTGACGAGATCGCTCGCCGACGTGTAGCGCGCCGACTGGAACTGCATGCCGGCCGCCGCGTAGAAGCCGTACGGCAGCTCGCGCTTCACCCACAGGTTCGCGCTGTGGCGCGGCATCAGCCCCGGCGTGTTGCTCGACACCGCGACGCCGGCCGCCGTCGATTGCGCCGAGCCGTCGACCGTCCCGTTCAGGTACGCGTAGCCCGCATACACCGACCACTTCGGCGCGATCTCGCCGGTGAAGCCGAGCTCCATCCCGTGCACGTGCTGCGTGCCGATCGGCAGCGCATAGCCGGAATTCGCCGGGTCGCCGATCTGCTGGTTGGTCTGGCGCATGTCGAACAGCGCGACGCTGGCCGTCGCCTTGCCGCCGAGATCGAAGCGCGAGCCGACTTCATACGCGGTGGTCTTCTGCGGCGCGAGCGCGGCGCCGTTCGAGAACGCGCCCGAGCTGATCAGCGTATCGGCCAGCGGCGAGAACGACTGGCTGAACGAACCGTACAGCGTCAGCCAGTCGAGCGGTTCGTAGATCAGGCCGACGCGCGGGCTCCACGCGTGATCGGTGCGATCGAGATTGACGTTCGACGACGTGTAGTCGTGGCGGATCTGGTTCAGGTAGTCGAAGCGCAGCCCCGCGAGCACCTTCCAGTGCTCGGTGAGCGAGATCAGGTCCTGCGCGTACACCCCCGCGAGCCCGACGACGGTCGACGCGTTCGTCTTCGCCCGCGCGCCGGTCGGCACGCCGGGCAGCACCACCTGCTGCGGATTGAACAGATCGTAGGTCGCGACCTTCGACACGCTGTAGATCGTGTCGAACTTCTGCTGCTGCGACAGTTCGAGCCCGTACAGCAGCTCGTGGCGCATGCCGAACAGCGACGTCTTCTGCGTGAGCTCGAACAGGCCGTCGATGCCGTGGTCGGTGCGCTGCCGCGTCGACTGGTCGAGCGTGACGACCGGATGCGCGGCCGTCTTGATCGGCTCGTACGTCACGTAGTTCTTGCGTTCGAGCGAGAAGTCGTACGCGCGGATCGCGCCATGGAACGACAGCGAATCGTTGAAGCGATGATCGAGCGACACCGTCGCGCTCTTCGCGGAGACGTCGTTGTACGAGCTGTTCGCCGCGTCGGCCGAGCCGTAGAACGTGTTGATCGGCACGTCGACCGGCCGGCCGAGATACGCGGGCAGCCCCTGGTCGGACGTGCGGCGGTCGTGCAGGTAGTCGAATTCGACGTTCAGCACCGTGTTGCTGTCGAGCTTGAACTGCGCGGACGGCGCGATCGCCTGGCGGTTGAGCTGGAACTGGTCGCGGAAGCTGTTCGAGTTCTCGGCCGCGCCGGTGATGCGGAAACGCGCCGCGTCGTTCGCATTCCAGCCGAGGTCGAATTCGCCGCGCCGCTCGCCGCGCGTGCCGAGCGTCACGCCCACGTCGCGCACCGGGTTCGCGTCCGGCCGCTTCAACACGCGATTCACGATGCCGCCCGCCGAGCCGCGCCCGTACAGCACGGCCGCCGGCCCCTTCAGCACTTCGACGTGATCGACGTTCGACAGGTCGCGATAGTAGAGCGCATCGTCGCGGATGCCGTCGACGTACTGGTCCGTGATGCTGTTGAAGCCGCGGATCGTGATCTGGTCGCGCTGGCCGTCGCCGACCGAGAAGCCGACGCCCGGCACGTTGCGCAGCGCATCCTGCATCGACGTCGCGTTCTGGTCCTCGATCACCGCGTGCGGCACGACGTTCACCGTCTGCGGGACGTCCATCAGCGACATGTCGGTCTTGGTGGCGGCACGCGAGCGGCCGCCGTCGTACGACGCATGCTCGGCGGTCGCCTTGACCGAGATCGCGGGCAAGGTCGCCGCGGCGTCGCTCGCCTGTGCGAAGGAGGTGCGTGCGCCGGCCAGCGACGTGGCGATCAGCAGCGCATGGCAAGCGCTCTTGTTGAGTTTCATCGTTGAAATAGAGGCTGAGGGAAAACGGCGAACGGAAACGCATCCGGCCCACGCGCGAACCACGCGGTGAATCGGGCTGGCGACAGCCTTTCCGTGAACAAGCAGCGGCGCGCAGGGATCGCCTCGTCGCGCCGACGGGCCGGTGAACGGCCGGCGGCGGATGGCAGCCGGCCGGCAAGACCGGCACGAAAGAGGCCGTGACGCTCCGTCACGGCTCGTAACGGAGCGAAATATTAAACGAGAATGATTCGTGTTTTTAGTTAATTTTCAACGTGTCGCCTGCCCGCAACGTGCAGGCGCATGGCGCTCTGCATTCCTGACGAATGCCTTTCTATTTCGCGCTTTTACGCGATCCGGCGGTAATAAAAACGAAAGAAATGCTTCGACCGCATCAGGCGATGACGGGCCAGGCAACAGGCGGGATTCGGGAGACGACGACGACGACGACGACGAAAGGACTGGAGAGGATCACGAAGCATCCGTCGAAGCGGACGGCGCATATTCGAAGTCCGGTGCGCGCCGGACCGGGCAACCCCGACCCGGCGCTCCGGGCAGCCGACCTCGCATCGGCAGCGCGGCGGACCTTCTTCCTTTTTTCACTACCTATGCTCTCAGGCTCACTTCATTTTTTTCTTCGCCGCGCCGGGCCATTATCCGCTGAAACCGGCCCGTTTGAAACGTTTGCGAGCGCTGTTGGCGGCTTATACCAAGCATTCGGCAACAGTCTTTCTGAATGCTTACGATGCAAGCGACGCGATTCGGCAATTCTTGCATTCGCGCCGGCGTTCCTTTTTAATGGAACTGGTTCCAGTCGTTGAATCGGCCAGGGTCACGCGTGACGTGTCGTCGTCCGCGCGTCATGATGCCGATTCAGGATCGAGGATTTCCCGCTCAGGATTCGCATCGCCCGTCCTTCCCGGACACCCCGTCAAACGAGACCGTCATGCCCGATTCCGCCTCCCTGCAGCAACTGTTTCCCGCCTTTCAGGACATCCCCGCCGAGTACCGGCTCGCTTCGCCGATTCACCAGCGCGTGTCGCTCGTCGATGGCGCGTTGCGGCCGTGGGACGGCGCGACCAAGACCGTGCTGTCGCCCGTGTGCGTGCGACAGGCGGACGGCAGCGTCGAGCAGGTCGAGATCGGCAGCTACCCGGTGATGGGCGAAACGGAAAGCGACGCGGCGCTCGACGCCGCGGTGCGCGCGTACGACGCCGGCCGCGGCGAGTGGCCGACGATGAAAGTCGAGCAGCGCATCGCGTGCATGCAGGACTTCATCAAGCGAATGGTCGCGCAGCGCGAGCTGGTGGTGAACCTGATCATGTGGGAGATCGGCAAGAGCCTCGCCGATTCGCAGAAGGAGTTCGACCGCACCGTCACGTACATGACGCAGACGATCGACGCGCTGAAGGAGCTCGACAACGCGAATTCGCGCTTCGTGATCGCCGAAGGCACGATCGGCCAGATCCGCCGCACGCCGCTCGGCGTCGTGCTGTGCATGGGCCCGTACAACTACCCGCTGAACGAAACGTTCGCGACGCTGATCCCCGCGCTGCTGATGGGCAACACCGTGGTGTTCAAGCCGCCTCAGTACGGCACGCTGCTGTTCGAGCCGCTGCTCGAAGCGTTCCGCGATGCGTTCCCGAAGGGCGTGATCAACACGATCTATGCGCCGGGCGCGGTGGTCGTGCCGCACATGCTCGCGTCGGGCAAGATCAACGTGCTCGCGCTGATCGGGTCGAGCAAGGTGGCCGACCACCTGAAGAAGCAGCACCCGAAGTCACACCGGCTGCGCGCGATCCTCGGCCTCGACGCGAAGAACGCGGCGATCGTGCTGCCCGACGCCGATCTCGACCTCACCGTGAAGGAATGCCTGCTCGGCGCGCTGTCGTTCAACGGCCAGCGCTGCACCGCGCTGAAGATGCTGCTCGTGCACCGCTCGATCGTCGACGAATTCCTGAAGCGCTTCACCGCCGCGCTCGAACAGCTGAAGATCGGCATGCCGTGGGAGAAAGGCGTCAGCATCACGCCGCTGCCGGGCATGCATCGCACGGCCTACATGACGGACGCGATCGACGACGCGAAGGCCAAGGGTGCGCAGGTCGTCAATCATTCGGGCGGCGAGTTCAGCAAGACGCTGTTCTATCCGGCCGTGGTGTACCCGGTGTCGGAAGGGATGAAGCTGTATCGCGAGGAACAGTTCGGGCCGATCATTCCGGTGGCGACGTTCGACGACGTGGACACCGCGCTCGACTACGTGACGACGTCGGATCACGGCCAGCAGGTCAGCATCTTCGGGTCCGATCCGGCGCAGATCGGCGCGCTCGTCGATCCGCTCGTGAACCAGGTGTGCCGCGTGAACATCAACTGCCAGTGCCAGCGCGGGCCCGACGTGTTCCCGTTCGCGGGCCGCAAGGATTCGGCGGAAGGCACGCTGTCGGTGAGCGACGCGCTGCGCGCGTTCTCGATCCGCTCGATGGTCGCGGCGAAGCAGACCGACAGCAGCAAGCAGCTGCTCGATTCGATCGTGTCGGATCACTACTCGAAGTTCATCAATACGGGTTTTATTTTCTGAAGCGCGCTGATTCGGGTGCCCTCCGCCGCGCGTCAGTGCGGCGGAGTCATCGGGTTGAGTGCGCACCCCACCTCGTCCGCCTCCGGTCAGATCGCACCAGGCCTCGCGCGCAGGCTGTTCAGCAGTGTGTCCCATACTTGCAACGCGCCCGCTTCGTCCACCGGCGAGGTGGCCTTTTCCGGTGGCAAGTCGTCGCGCGCGGGCGCGCCCAGCAGCAGTTCGACCGATGTGTGCGGCTGCTCCACCGTCGCGGGATTCCCCGGCGCGAGCAAGTAGAAGCGATAGACGGTGACCGCGCCATCCCTGAGCGCAAACAGCACCTCCTCAGCGTCCATGCCGGCGACCTGCCGTTTGCCTTGGCGCAGGATGCTGTAGCGTCCCGGCATGCGATTGAGTGTCGCGCGCAGCGCGCGCAGATTGCGGGTGAGCGGTTGCTCCAGATCGACGTCCACCGCATCCCGCAGCTTGATCACAAGCAGCGCCGGTCGGCCCGGCATCAACGCGAACGACTGGCTCACTTCCTCCGAGTAAGTCGACGGGCCGGCGACGACCCCGCCATCGAAGCAAAAGCCGGATTCCGTCGGCACGGTCCAGTTATCGCGCACCTTGATACGGCGGTAGGTATCGTCATAGATGCTTTCGGCCCGATCCAGCACATCCGCACCGATCAAGCTCGTCGTCCGGACGAGCGTGCGGTTCGCGAACAGATAGCCTTCCGTATCGAACGGCAAGGCGACAGCTTTCACCACCGCATCGTTGAAGACGAAAACCCGTGAGTGCGGCACCGGAGAGAAGGCCTTTTCCAGCGACATGCGTCCCGTCTGCTCCTGCAGATCGACGGGATTCACCCGCTGTTTGGTACGCAGTTCCTTCTCGCGCGCCGCGACTTTGGCGTCGTAGTCCTCCACTGACACATCGTGCGTCGTCACCAGCTTTTCGCCGCGGTACTCGTAACGCTCGTCCGAGATCTCGCTCGAGACGGGCCGGTCGAACATCAGGCGACCGATGCACCACGGACGCAATTCCGATAACAACGGATTGTTCATCCCGGGTTCCACGGCATACGCGAACGAGCAGGCACACAGCCCCGTCAGCAAGAGCAGCGAACGAACAAAACGCGCCATCACGAGCCTCCCCGCACATTGATATCTTTCATTGTCTGCACCCTGTTGCCGAGAAGCACCCGGCGCGTCCATGTTCGGCGTGAAGCAAGCCTCGACACCGATGTCTTTCGTGACTATAGGCGAGCCCATGACGTCCGGTATGAAATTCACCGGAATCATGGGGTGCAGATCCTGAAGTTCATCGATGGACGCTTCAAGTTCGGAAGCGCGCCGTTCGCAAAAAAGCCACTGCACACACCCGCGCAGCGGCTTTTTTACGCCAGCGCGTCACTACGCCCGAACCGGGAACGTCAACGCGTCGAGATCGAGCGGGCCGCCGGTCAGCTGAACCGGGCGGGCCTTCCGCGTCAGACGTTTCACACCAGCACCGGATCCCCGCCACGCCGAATACGACGGCGAGACACGCTTCCATCGCACGCCGGCCACGGACGTAAAGCCGGCGCAAGCAGTTGCTCGATTCGATCGTGTCGGATCACTACTCGAAGTTCATCAATACGGGTTTTATTTTCTGAAGCCGCAGAGATCCAGCGCGGGAGACGCACTGGATCTCCGCCTCCGGTACGAATCGACCGCTCACCGCGCGAGCGCGGCCAGTACGTTCGCCCGGTAGCTCATGTCCTTTTCCCGGATCTCGAGTACTCCGCGCGTCACGTCGATGTTCGTATATAGCTCGGCATAGCGCGATTCAGGGCCGTCGGCGAAGAAAAAGACTTTCGCCTGCATCGGGTAGGTGTCGACTTCGCGGAGGTCTCCGCTCAGCACGGCGACATCGCCGTACGCGCGTGCGGCAAATTTCGCCGACGGCTGCGGCTGTCCGTACAACGTCGCCAGTGCGCCCAGCAACGCATCGCTTTCGGCGCCGATCGAGTGATAGACGATTCCGCTGCGCCCGCCTTCGCGCGCACCGAACACGACTTTGACGCCCACCGTCTTGCCCTGATAGACACCGCGCGCCAACACCGAACATTGATTGCGGTCGTCGCATTCGATCGACCGGACCGCGAGGCGGATGTCAGCAAAATCGCGTAGCACGGGCCCCTTGGCCGCGGATATTTCGGGCAACGCCGGCTCGCGTGCAACACCTGCAATTGCAAAGGAAACGAACAACCCCGCGCCCAGCAGGCGCATGACATGGGGGCGGAATGGGCTCACGTTAAAAGCTCCCGTTCGGATGGTCCAGAGGCACCGGTGATGCGCACGTCTGCCTGAGCGGCATCACACCCGGTCGCCCACCCTACACGTTCGACACCAGCAGCCTGATTCCCGCCACGCCGAACACGACGGCAAGACACGCTTCCATCGCGCGCCGGCCGCGCACGTACAGCCGGCGCGCACCGTCCATCGAGAACACGAGCGCATAGCCGCCGAACACCAGGCACCCGATCACGATGCAGCCCGGCACGACGGCGCCGTGCGACGCGCCCGCGCCGTTCGACGACAGCGCGACGATCGACACCCACACGAGGATCGCTTTCGGATTGGTCAGGTGCAGCATCGCGCCGCGCACGTAGAAGCGCGACAGCCGCTGCTCGCCCGCTGCGTTCGTCGACGCCGCCGCGTTGCCCGACCATGCCGTACGTCCCGACTTGTACGCGAGCCACAGCAGGTACAGCCCGCCGAACAGCTTGATCGCGACCAGCAGCTTCGACCACGCGAGCAGCGCGGCCGACACGCCGAGCGCCGCCACCGTCGCCCAGCACATCGATCCGGAAATGACGCCGAGCGCGAACGCAAGCGCCGCCTTGCGGCCCTGGTTCGCGGCGACCGACATGATCGCGAGATTGCTCGGCCCGGGGCTGGCCGTCCCGATGAAGTAAGCCGTGTAGGCCAGCAGCAGGTTGGCCGAGAAGAAGGCGTGGACGCTCATGTCGAACCTCGCGGGGATGATCGGGGCATTGTTGGCAAACGCGCGCCGTCTGCCCATGGACAATTGGCCGACAATTCGCTGGGCCAGTTGGACGGGGCGCGCAACCGGATCGCCACGGGTCAATCCGTCTCGGATTTGAAACACCCGGCACATTCGCGGGCGGCTTTCGCCGAGCATGGCGGACACCCTGTCCCAACGCTTCCGCCGGCCCGAACGCTTGACAGGCGCAGGCGGCACGCGCGGGCCGGCCCGATTCATCAGACCGCCGGGGAACGCGCCACGCAATTTATCCCGGCGTTACGTTACATCCGTGAAGCATTTCGCGTCGGCGAGCTGCTCCGCGTACGCGATATGCATCGCGCCGCGCCGGTAGACCGCCTCCTCGGTCCCCTCCTCCCCCCAGTACCGGCGGGACTCGCGGCCCTCATCGCCTCGCGGCTCAACAATACTCAACAATCGTCTCGTGCCGCTGGTACGAAACCTGCATCCCGTTCGGGTAACCGCCGCGCCGATCACCGCGCGGACACGAACCCACCGTCGGGCGCATCCAGCGGACACGCCCGAACGATCCGAGCAAGTAACGAGGCCCTTCATGGATGCACTGCCCAATTCGTCCGACACGTCGTTCCAGCTCTTTCTCGCGAAGGTGCTCGAACAGCCGTTGCCCGACTGGACCGAAAAGCAGCAGATGGAACTCGAGATGGCACGCTCGTTGTCCACCGAAATGGTTCACCTCGCCGAGGACATGCGCGGCCGCACGCCCGATCTCGCGCGCTGCCTCGTGCTGCTCCGCTACGCGAAAGTGCTCGACTTCATGCTGACGTCGCTCGCCGCGCACCGCGACATTCATCCGCAGACGCTGCGCACGCTGTTCCGGCTCGCGAACCTGAAAGTCGACGATGCGTATCCGGCCTGAGCCGGCGCACTGCATCGGCTGCCGCGGGCGTCACGCACGGCTGCGGCGGCCTTTCCCGATGCGCGGCACGCGCATGCCCGATGATCTCGCCGCATGATTCCCCGGAACCGGCCATCCCGACAGGCCGGCGCACTCGGCGTGTTCGTGAAACGCGACGGACGAGACGCACAGGAGACGCTCGACCCGAACGCTCGCCGCGACGATCGCGACGTCGAGCGGACGATGCGCGTATCGCCGGCCGGCCTGTCCGATCGGGTGGCCGACGATGACGGCAGCGCCGACGACGCCGAGGCCGAGTCCTGTTTCGCCGATGTGAGACGCGCGCCGTGACCGCTGCCGACTTCGACCGGATCTGGCCGGCCATCTGCGACACCCCTGCCTGGTCCGTGACGAAAGGCCAGGGCAGCTTTCTCACGTTCGAATTCGGGCAACCCGCGCTGCATGTCAGGGAGCCGCTCGCCGGCTCGCCCGGCCTGTCCGCGACGGCACGGGACAGGCTCGCGTCGCGGCACGTGACGGTGGCCGGCAACGGGCATCTGTGGATCTGCTACTGCCATTGGTCGATCGCGCTCGACGGTCACGAGCTCGCGCACAGCGAATCCCGATCCGGCGACATCGCGGCCGCCGCGCAACGGCTCGACGGGCAGATCCTGCAGTCGGTCACGCCCTGCGCCCGGCCGGGTTCGTGGGCGTTCGATTTCGACCTCGGCGGCAAGCTGACGACCTGGCCGTACGGCGACGATCCGGCCGACGAACAGTGGCATCTGTACGACCGGCGCTCGGGCAACGTGCTGACCGCCCGCGCGGACGGCACCTGGTCGTATGGCCCGGCGACCCCGCCGCCCGGCAGCGGATCGTTCGGTTCCGAGTAGCCGCCCGCGTGCTTTCGTCCGCTTCCGGCAGCACGCCGGGCTGATGCCGTGCATCAGCGTGGCGGACGGCCCCGCCCCGCAAACGGAGGTACAATCGCGCGCCATGAACGCACTTCGCCGCTTTCTGCTCCGGCAAGGCGTCGCGCGACAGCTTCTGTGGGGGATCCTCCTCGTGACGCTGCTGTCCCGCGCGCTGATGTCGGGCGCCGTGATGCTCGATCCGGACGGTCCGGATGCGGGCTCGGTGGTGCTGTGTTCGGGCCGCGGCCCGCTGATCGTCAACGTCGCCGCGCTGGCGGCCCGTTTCGATGCCGGCGCGCCGATCACACCGGCCAACGACGCGCGCGCGCTCGCCGATGCGCTCAAGCATGACGGCCATGCCGACAATGCGACCTCGTCCGGCAGCGGCGACAGCCTGTGCGCATTCGGCGCCGCGCTGTTTACCGCGCTGGCGTCGTTCGTGCTGCTGGTGCTGCTGTTTCCCGCCGCCGCGCCACGGCGCTTCCGGATTCACGTCGACCGCATTCCTGTCGTGCGATCGATCTTCGACGATCGCCCACCCTCCCGCGCCCCTCCGCTGTCCTGCTGACGGTTCCGCCCCGCGGCTCGTGCACGTCGACGTGCGCGCGCCTGCATGCCGTTCGTCTCACACGACCTGATTCAACCGTTCACCCGCCTGCCCGCCTCGCGCGGGCGACGCCGTCATGCGCCGCTTCCGCGCATGGCGCCGCGCCGCCCGTTCCGTCGATGCCGGCCGGCGGGCGCAACGCGCGTTGACGTCCGCCGGCCCGTGCCGGCGCGGCCGCTCAACGAACCCGAGGAGCTGACACCATGTCGACCACCGTCGAACGGGCGATCTCGCCCGCCCAATCCGCCCACGCCGGCTACCGGACACTCTGGCGCTGGCACTTCTATGCCGGCCTGTTTGTCATGCCGTTCCTGGTGGTCCTCGCGATCACCGGAACGCTCTATTGCTTCCAGCCGCAGATCGAGCCGCTGCTGTATCCGCACCGGCTCGTCGTCGAGCCGCGCGCCACGCCGCGGCTCGATGCCGACACGCTGCTCGCGCGCGCGCGCACCGCGATGCCGGCCGGCTCGACGCCGGTGTCCGTGCAGGTCTCGACCGCGCCGGACCGCAGCGCCGAATACGTGTTCCGGCTGCGCGACGGCAGCCGCGAGAGCGTGTACGTGAACCCGTACGACGGCAGCGTGCTCGGCACGCTGAGCGTCGAGAACCGCTTCATGCAGATCGACCGGATGCTGCATCGCAAGCTGCTGCTCGGCAAAACGGGCGAGTTGCTGATGGAGCTCGCCGCGTGCTGGACCTTCGTGATGATCGGCACCGGCATCGCATTATGGTGGCCGCGCGGCGCGGCGCGCGTCGGGCAGGCACTGCGCCCCGACCTGTCGCTGCGCGGCCGGCCGCTGTGGAAAAACCTCCACGCAACCGCCGGCATCTGGCTCGCGGCCGGCACGATCGCGTTCATCCTGACGGGGCTGCCGTGGTCGGGCTCGTGGGGCAAGAACTTCAAGGCGCTGGCCGCGACCGTGAACCTCGGCGCGCCGGAAGGCGCATGGGGCGGCGGGTCGGTTCGCTCGACGCGCCCCGGTGCCGCCGCGGCGCCCGCACCTGCCCAGGCTGCCGCACCGTCCGGCCATCACCACGACTCCGGCGAGTCGATGCCGGGGATGGTGATGGACGACCTGCCGTTGCCGCAAACGCCGTGGGCGGTCGGCAACGTGCCCGTTCCGCATTCGCCGTCGGCACCGACGCCGGCACCGCTGCCGCTGGCCCGCGCGATCGCGATCGTCGCGGGCCTCGGCGTGACGAGCGGCTATACGCTCGCGCTGCCGTCCGGCGTGGATGGCGTGTTCACCGCGTCGTACTTCCCGGACGACCCGAAAGCCGAGCGGACGATCTACCTCGACCAGTACAGCGGGGCCGTGCTGAAGGACATCCGCTACGACGACTACGGCGCGGTATCGCGCGCCGTGTCGTACGGCACGTCGCTGCACATGGGCCGCTACTTCGGGCTCGCGAACCAGATCGTCTGCGCGGTGCTGTCGCTCGGGCTGGCCGCGATGGCCGTCACGGGCACCGTGATGTGGTGGAAGCGCCGCCCGGCTCGCAAGTTGGGCGCGCCGTCGCGCGAACGCGGCGCGCCGCCGATGCGCGGCTGGATCGCGGGGCTCGTGCTGCTCGGCATCGTCTTCCCGCTGATGGGCGCGACGATCGTCGCAGTCTGGTTGATCGACCGTGTGCTGTTCGGCCGTGCGGCGCGCACAGCGGCCTGATTCATCGCGCGCCGGCACACGCGGCGCGCCGACGCGACAAGCCCGGGCCACCGCGTGGCTCGGGCTGTTCGCGCTCGTGCTCGCGCTCGTCGCGCCGCTGATCTCGCAACTGCGCGCTGCCGCAGCCGATGACGGCCTGCCGGCCGCGCCGATCTGCTCGGCAACCGGCAACACGCTCCTGACGCACGCGGAACCGAAAGCGTCTTCCGATTCGCTGTCCGATTCTCCATCCGGCAAGCATTTCGACCGCTGCGGCTATTGCAGCCTGCTCGCCGGCCATCCGCCGCTGCAGTATGCGGTGTTGCTCTCCGCTTCCCCGGCCGTGCGGCATGCGCCGCCCGCGCCGCTGATCCCCTCTGCCTGCCACCTGCCGAAGCGCTACGCGCTCGCCGCGCGCGGGCCGCCTTCCGCCCACGCCTGACGCACCTCGCGACCGCGCCGCCGTACGCCGCGCGGCGCCGCCCGCTTCGCCTGCCCGCCCTGCCGGTGCCCGATGCCAAGCCCGCGCGCGTGACCACGCGCGGCGGCCGGTGCCGTGCATGGCGCGCATCGTGTCCGACTCATCATCGTCCTACGTACAACGACATGCTTACCTTGACCCGTATTGCCGTCGCGCTGTCCGGCGCGATCTCCGTGCTCTCCGCGTCGGCCGCCTGCGCACAGAGCGCCGACGCGCCAACCGACGCACCGGCCGCGTCGCCCCTGCCCGCAATCAACGTCAACGCACCCCGCGAGATGGACTCGCTGACATCGAAATCGACCGGCAGCCTGAAGCGCACGCTCGAGCAGACGGTCGGCTCGGTGGGCTTCGTCGATGCCGACAGCTACCGGAACACCTACGCGTTCACGCTGCGCGACGTGCTGAAGGACGTGCCGGGCGTGTTCGTCGAGAACCGCTACGGCCAGGAGTTGCGGCTGTCGATTCGCGGCTCGGGCATCGCCCGCTCGTACCACACGCGCGGCCTCGAGATCCTGCAGGACGGCATCCCGACCAACCTCGCGGACGGCAGCGGCGACTACTACCAGATCGATCCGCTCGCGCTGCAGGCGGTGCAGGTCTACAAGGGCGGCAACGGCCTCGCGTATGGTGCGTCGACACTCGGCGGCGCGATCGACTTCATCACGCCGACCGCCCATACCGCCGACGCGCCGAACATCGTGCGCGTGGAAGGCGGCAGCTACGGCACGGTGCGCACCAGCGCGCAGATCTCGCGCGTGCTCGGCCCGCTCGACTTCCTCGCGAACTTCAGCGTCAACCACGCGGACGGCTATCGCGATCATTCGAAGGGGCAATACGAGCAGTTCAACGCGAACGTCGGCTACCGGTTCAGCCCGACGGTCGAGACGCGCTTCCATGTCGGCGTGTACGTCGTGGACCAGTTGCTGCCCGGCACGCTGTCGCTGTCCGACGCGCTGAACAATCCGACCAAAGCCGCGCCGAACGCGATATCGGGCGACCAGGCGCGCAACACGCGCACCGAGCGGATCGCGAACCGCACGACGGTGAAGCTCGATTCGGGCGAGCTGCAATTCGACACGTGGGCGATCCACAAGAGCCTCTATCACCCGATCTTCCAGGCGCTCGACCAGGACGGCTGGACCTACGGCTTCGCGCCGCGCTACACGGGCCACCTGACGCTCGGCGGGATGCGTAACGACCTGATCGTCGGTGCACGCTTCTTCGGCGGCCGCACGCAGGCGAACCAGTACGTGAACGTCAACGGCAACAAGGGCGCGCAGACGCTCGACTCGACGCAAACGGCGTTCAACTACGAGGCGTATGTCGAGAACCGGCTGTTCTTCGTGCCGACCGTCGCGCTGATGACGGGCGTGAAGGTGCTGCACTCGGTGCGCGAGTACATCGACAACGGCGGGCTGCCGCGCAGCCCGAACACCAAGTCGACGAACGCGAGCTACAGCGGCGTCAATCCGAAGCTCGGGCTGCTGTGGCAGCCGGACGCGCACACCCAGGCCTACGTCGACGTCACGCGCAGCCAGGACGTACCCGACTTCACCGACCTCACGCAGACCTTCTCGAACACGACGCGCTTCACGCCGCTCGCCGCGCAGCACGCGTGGACGATCGAGTTCGGCACGCGCGGCTCGCGCGAGCGCGTGAGCTGGGACGTGACCGCCTATCGCTCGCTCGTGCGCGACCAGCTGCTGCAGTACACGACGAACCCGGACGTCCCGGCGTCGACGTTCAACGCGAACAAGACGGTGCTGCAAGGGATCGAGGCCGGCGCGTCGGTCGAGCTGCTGCGCAACGTCACCGGTCGCGGCGCGGGCGACAAGGTCACGCTGTCGGGCATCTGGAACCTGAACGACTTCCGCTTCAAGAACGACCCGCAGTACGGCAACAACCGGATCGCGGGCGTGCCGCTGAACGTGCTGCGCGCGACGCTGGGATACGCGCGGCCGAGCGGCTTCCACATCGCGGCGACGCTCGACTGGGTGCCGTCGGGCGCATGGGCCGACGATGCAAACACGTTGCGCGTGCCGAGCTATACGCTGCTCGGGCTGCAAGCCGGCTACGACTTCCGCAATGGCCTCTCGCTGTTCGTCGACGCGCGCAACCTGACCAACAAGCGCTATGTGAGCGACATCAGCACGGTCGCGGATGCGCGCACCGCGAACACCGCGATCTTCTATCCGGGCGAAGGGCGCAGCGTGTTCGCCGGCATGCGGTACGCGTTCTGATGCGCCGCCTTTCAAGCAACACCGCATTAAGCAGATTCAAAGGATCTCGAAACATGAAGTTCAGATTGATGCTGCCCGCCGCCTTGCTCGCGGCCTTCTCGCCCGCCGGGCAAGCCCAGGAAAGCGATGCCGCGAGCGCCGGCGCCACGCTCGCCCCGATTCGCGTCAGCGCCCAGAAGGCGACACCGCTCACGCAGCCGCTCGACACCGGCAGCCGTCTCGGCCTGACTTCGCTCGAAACGCCCGCGAGCGTCGAGCAGATCGATCGCAAGACGCTCGACACGCGCGGCGACAGCGCGATCGTCGACGCGGTGAGCCGCGCCGCCGGCATCAGCGCGTCGCCGCATCCGGGCAACGGGGGCTCGGAGCTCGGCGCGCGCGGCTTCGTCGGCGCGTCGTCGGTCACGCAGCTCTATGACGGCGTGCGCCCGTACGGCGCGATCGGCATCACGTTTCCGTTCGACACGTGGTCGGTCGACCATATCGACGTGCTGCGCGGCCCGGCGTCGGTGATCTACGGCGAAGGCGCGATCGGCGGGGTCGTCAACATCGTGCCGAAGAAGCCGACCCGCGGCGCGATCCAGAACGAGCTGCAGGTCGGCGGCGGCACCGAGGGCACGGCGCGGGTCGCGTTCGGCAGCGGCGGTGCGATCAACGACACGCTGTCGTACCGCTTCGACATCAGCGGCAACCGTTCGTCGAACTGGGTCGACCGCGGCAATTCGCGCAACCTGTCGATCTCCGGCGCGCTGCGCTACGACGTGAGCGCCGACCTGTACGTGACCGCGTCGTACGCGCAGGGCTTCCAGCATCCGATGCAGTATTTCGGCGTGCCGCTCGTGAACGGCGCGCGCGATCGCGCGCTCGACAAGAAGAACTACAACGTCGGCGACAGCGACATCGCGTTCCGCGACAGCTGGGCGACGGTCGCGGCGAACTGGCAGCCGAGCGACAGCCTGAACGTGACGAGCACGCTGTACCGGATGAAGAGCAACCGTCACTGGAAGGATGCGGAGTACTACACGTACCTGCCGTCGACCGCGCAAGTGCGGCGCAGCAGCTTCACGGAAATCTTCCACGACCAGGAGCAGTACGGCAACGTGACGGCGGCCACCGTCACCACCGCGCTGCTCGGGATGCGCAACACGTTCTCGACGGGCTTCGAGTTCAATCACACGACGTTCCAGCACGACAACAACTCGCCGTATTCGGGCACGTCGACGGTCGATCCGTTCAACTTCGATCCGGGCAGCTTCATCAACACGGCCGGCACCTACCCGAAGTACCGCAGCCAGGCGAACCAGTACGCGCTGTTCGCCGAGAACCGGCTGGAGATCACGCCGCGCTGGTCGGTGATCGGCGGGCTGCGCTACGACCATGCGAGCGTGAACCGCGACGATCTCGTGAACGGCGGCGCATTCACGAAGGTGTTCGCGAACACGGGCTGGCGCATCGGCACCGTGTACGACGTGCAGCCCGGCCTCGCCGTATACGGCCAGTATTCGGTCGCGGCCGATCCGATCAGCTCGCTGCTGTCGCTGAATGCGTCGAAGGCGAACTTCACGCTCGCGACCGGCCGGCAGATCGAGATCGGCGTGAAGCAGTCGTTCCTCGGCGGCAAGGCGGAATGGACGCTCGCCGCGTACCGGATCGTCAAGAGCAATCTGCTGACGGCCGATCCGCTGAACCCGAACCAGTCGATCCAGATCGGCCGGCAGTCGTCGCGCGGGCTCGAGGCGACGGTCGGCGCGGAGATCGCGCAGGACTGGCGCGTCGACGCGAACGTGTCGATCCTGCGCGCGAAATACGACGACTTCCAGCAGACGTCCGGCGGCACGACGGTGTCGCGCGCGGGCAACGTGCCGGTGTCGGTGCCGCAGCGGCTCGCGAACCTGTGGGTGAGCTGGCGCTTCGCGCCGGACTGGACGGGCATCGCGGGCGTCAGGTACGTCGGCAAGCGTTTCGCCGACACGGCGAACCAGCTCGTGATGCCGTCGTACACCACGGTCGACCTCGGCCTCGCGTGGAAACCGCGCAAGGACACGACGATCACCGCGCGCGCGTACAACGTGTTCAACCGGCGCTTCGTGCAGTCCGCGTACTACAACGAGACGCAATACCTGCTCGGTAACGACCGGCGGCTCGAAGTCGTGGCGAACTACCGGTTCTGACGCGGCGCGATGCGGTGCGCCGCACCCGCCGCCGGTGCGCATGCCCTGCGGCGGGCGCATTTCATCGCGACCTCACCGCGAATGCGCGGCCACTGACGCAACCGCATGAACGCCCTGGATCGGCGCACGGCGGCCCGACGAACCCGTCGCCGGGCCGCATGACCGCACGTCACGCACGCGTGCCTGCCGCGCGCCCCGCCATCCACTTCCGGTAGCGCCGCGTCTGGCACTGCGCGGCCAGTTGCTGCCCGACCAGCGCGCGCAGCGGCGACACCTGCGGGTGCGTGCGCCGGCCAACGCTCAGCCGCGTGAGCTGGAACTTGACGACCGCCATGTTGGCCAGCGCGCCCAGCGCCTTGTTCTTCCAGCGGATCGGTTCCAGCACCGGCGCGCTGTCCTTGCCGGCCCGCCAGTCGCGCGGCAGGTTCGGCTCGATCGACAGCGCGGTCGCGATGCCGACCATCGCCACGCCGCTGTCGACCACCTGCTCGGCCACCACGCGGCGCCGGATGCCGCCCGTGACCATCAGCGGCATCCGCGCGACCGCCGTGATGTCGCGCGCGAATTCGAGGAAATACGCTTCGCGGGCCAGCGTGCGCCCGTCGCGCGCCTCGCCCTGCATCGCCGGCACTTCGTAGCTGCCGCCCGACAGTTCGACGAGATCGACGCCGAGCGGATTCAGCAGTTCGACCACGCGCTTCGCATCGTCCGCGCTGAAGCCGCCGCGCTGGAAATCGGCCGAGTTCAGCTTGACCGCGACCGCGAATTGCGGCGACACCGTCGCGCGCACCTCCCGCACGATGTCGAGCAGCAGGCGTGCGCGATTCTCGATGCTGCCGCCCCACGGGTCCTGCCGGCGGTTCGTCAGCGGCGACAGGAACTGGCTCAGCAGATAGCCGTGCGCCGCATGGATCTCCACGCCGGTGAAGCCGCTCTGCTCCGCGAGCTGCGCGGCGCGCACGAAGCGCTGCTGCACGTCGGCGATATCGGCCGGCGTCATCTCCTTGGGCACCGGGAACTGCTTCGACAGCGCACCGAGCGCGAGCGGCACGGCCGACGGCGCGAGCGTCGTCTGGCCGAGTGCCGCCTGCATCTGGCGCCCCGGGTGATTGATCTGCATCCACACGTGCGCGCCGCCCGAGCGCGCCACCTGCGCCCAGCGGCGGAAGCGGTCGAGATGCGCATCGCTCTCGAGCACAACGCCGTTCGGCCCCGTCATCGCGCGGCCGTCCACCATCACGTTGCCGGTCAGAATCAGGCCGACCTGGCCATCGGCCCACGCCTGGTACAGGCGCAGCAACGCGTCGGACGGTGCGTGGTTCGCATCGGCCATGTTCTCTTCCATCGCGGCCTTGGCCAGACGGTTCGGAATCACCGCCCCGTTGGGCAGTGTCAGCGGTGTAAACAGGTTCATGGAGGGCACCCTCGATTGACGATGCCCAACGATAACTTTAAAGTCAACTTTAAGGTCAAGCCCTTTTGGAGCACGGCATGAAAATCGGCGAACTGGCGAAGGCGAGCGGCCTCGCGGCGTCGCGCATCCGCTTCTACGAAGCGAGCGGGCTGCTCGAACCGGCCCGTCGGCAGGCGAATGGCTATCGGGAATACGGGTCGGAAGCGTTGACGCGGCTCGCGATCATCGACCGCGCGCAGCGCGCGGGTTTTGCGCTCGACGAAATCCGCGCGGTGTTGCCGCCCGATCTCGGCGCGTGGCCGCGCGACGAGCTGCTGGTGGCGCTGCGGCACAAGGTCGACGAAATCGTGCGGCTCGAACAGCGTCTCGCGCAGAACCGGCAACATCTGGAGGTGCTGATCGAGGAAATCGAGAACAAGCCGGAGGGCGAGGATTGCGCGGAAACCGCGCAACGAATGCTCGACCGGCTGTGCGCGCAGGCCGAGGAAGCGTCGGCGTCGGCACCGGTGCCCGCGCCGGTCCCGCGGCCGACACGCAAGCGCGCATGACTGGTTACACTGCGGCACCTGACGAACAACCAACCCGCGCTGCGGCGAGACGAGACGGCGCGTGCGCGCCGGCTTCCGCGGCGTGACCTCATCTCATGACTCGATCCGCATGACGATCCCCCGCATCAAAGGATTCCTCGTCGCCGCGCTGCTGACGTTCGCCATCGGCGGTGCCTGCGCTGGGACGTGCCCTGATTCACCTGCGACATCCGCTTGCCCCAACGCACCCGACCTTCCGCACGACATCGTCGCGCAGCTTCCCGCCGGCTACGAAGCGCTGGATGCCGCGTCGGGGCGCCTGACCGACAGCACCGGCATCGGCTATGTCGTCGTCGCGCATCAACCCGACGATTCGATGCGCAAGGCGTCGCTGCGTCCGCTGATGATCTTCCTGCCGGGCAAGGACGGGCACTACCGGCTGGCGGCGCGCAACGACGCCGTGATCATGAAAGCCGACGAAGGCGGGATGGGCGACCCGTATCTGGATGGCGTCGCCGAGAACGCGCTCACGGTCGAACCGCGCACCTTCACGGTCGAACAGGGCGTATTCGCGGGCCATGACCACTGGCGCGACCGTGTCACGTTTCGCTACGACAACGCGCATCGCACGTGGGTGTTCCATCGCGAGGTGTTCCGGAACTGGCGCTTCAACGACGATCCGAACGGCGATGCGCTGAAAGCCGACCCGGTGCGCGTCACGCGCGCCAATGCGGCGAAAGCGGTCACGTTCGAAGCGTGGCGGCCGGATTACTGGTGTGATTCGGCCGAGCGGCGAGGTAGCGATCCGGCTTGCAGCAAGACGCATTGATGGTGACGCCGCGCCGCGACTGACGATGCGTGCGGACAAGCGGTATGCGCGGACGCTGCCGCGCCGCACGCGCAGTGTGTCTGCCGGCACACGCCTGCCCCCTTCCGCAGCCGCGCAGATTTGCTTACGTCGCAGGTAATCGACGCGCGCCGCCCACGCCGCGATGATGGCTCCATCGACGCACGAACCGCATCACATCAAGGAGCCTCCCATGACCGCCTACGCCATCGCCCACCTGCACGACGTCGAGATGTGCGACGACATCGTCGAATATCTCGAACGCATCGACGGCACGCTCGCGCCTTTCAGCGGTCATTTCGTGATTCACGGCGCGCGGCCCGAGGTACGTGAAGGCGCGTGGCGCGGCGACCTGATCGCGATCGCGTTTCCCGATCTCGACACGGCGCGCGCGTGGTACGAATCGGATGCGTACCGGCAGATCCAGCCGCTGCGCGCGCGGCACGCGAGCGGCCCGCTGATCCTGATCGACGGCGTCGACGCGCGGCACAAGGCGACCGACATCCTGCGCTGACGAAGCATTACACGCCGCCGGTCGCCAATCGGGCTGTTGGGCCGCCACGCGCCGACGGCGGCGTTACATCCCTTCGAGCGGCTGACCCGGCTCCCACGCGTCGACCGTCGCCTTCGCTTTCTCCCGATCGCGCGCCGACAGCACGCCGTCGAGTTCGGCGGCCGATACCTCGGAGAACTCGACCTTGCGGCTGCCCTTTGCGGATTTCAACGCCGCGAGGTAGAACGTGTACGCGGTCAGCTGGTTCTGCTTCACGCCACGCCCTTTCTGATAGAGCGTTCCCATGCTTTCGAGCCCCAGTGGATCGCCCTGGCGCGCGGCCGAACGATACAGCGCAGTGGCTTTGTCGAGGTCCGCGGGCAGCTTCAACCCCATGTCGTACATCAAGCCGAGCGCGCTCTGCGCGGGTGCGTAGCCACGGTCGGCTGCCAGCTGGAAGCAATCCGCGGCCACGCGGAAATAACGCTTGGCCGGATCCTCTTCACGACGGAACAGCCGCCACGCGATATCGTCGATCCGTACGGCCATGTCGTACTGCATCTTCACGTCGCCATGCTGGGCGGCGATGAAGCTCCACTTCACCGCCTGCTCGTCGTCCCTGCTCGGGTAGCGGTAGTACTTGCCAAGCAACGCGGCTGCTTCGGCGTTACCCGCGGTCGTCAGCTCGGGGATGGTGGTCTGGTAGTCCTTCTTCTCGTAGGCGGCCAACCCGTCCTTCAGATCGGCAAATGCCGGCGCAACGGCCAGCGCGGCGCACAGCGCCAATAGGGGTTTTTTCATTGCTCTCGATATTGTGATTATTCGATCGGATTACGGCGAAGCACGACATCGTGCCCCCACGTGTCGCGCTTCGCATGCAGCCGTCCGGTGCGTATCGTCGTTCTGCGGCCCCGCATGGCGGAACCTGTCGCACCGGATGGCTTTCCTTTTACCGCAATCGCAAATCCGTCGTCAATGAAGCGGCCCTCGCCCCACCGTGCCGGCTACCCCTTGCGCTCCATCGGCTCGCCGACGACGAACCCGCCGCCCTGGAACCGCTGCGCGGGATCGTCGTAGTCGGCGGTCGGCGCCGTCACCGGGAACAGCCCGGCGAATTGCTCGGAGCTGTCACGCGGGCGGAAGCCGAGGAAGCCTGCCTTCGTGTTGTCCCACCACTTCACCGGGTTGTCCGACGCGCCGTACACGATCGCGTGCCCGACGCGGTTCGTCAGCAGCGAGCAGCGCACCAGCTCGATGAAGTCGCGATAGCTGAGGAACGTCACGAGCATGCGCGGATTCTTTGGCACTTCGAACGATGAGCCGATCCGCAGGCACACGGTCTCGATCCCGAAGCGGTCGAAGTAGTAGCGCGACAGCGATTCGCCGAAGCACTTCGTCACGCCGTACAGGCTGTCGGGGCGCAGCGGCGAATCGGCGTCGAGCACTTCCGTGACCGGATGGAAGCCGATCGCATGGTTCGAGCTCGCGAACACGACGCGCTTCACGCCGTGCTTGCGCGCGGCTTCGTACAGGTTGTACGTGCCGGTGATGTTCGCGCCGACGAGATCGTCGAACGGCGCATCGACCGAAATGCCGCCGAGGTGGACGATCGCGTCCACGCCGTCGACGAGCTGCATCACCGCGGCCCGGTCGGCCAGGTCGACGACGCGGGTTTCTTCATGCGCGGCCGCGTCGCCGAGCGTCGCGATGTCGCTGACGCGCACGACGTCGGCCCAGTCGGCGAGCGCGCCGCGCAACTGGCGGCCGAGGTTGCCGGCCGCGCCTGTCAGCAGCAGGCGCCCGAACGGTTTGCGCGCGCCGGTGGATGAGGCGTTCATCAGAATTTTCTCCGAGAGACTCCGCTCTTTTCCTCAAGGAAACTTCCTTGGGGACACGGGGCGGAGAGTGAAAGGAGTGCGCTTGACAGGCAGCTTCTTCCACGGGTTAGGATGGCCGGCATGATCCTTGTCTACCGTTACCGGGTGAAATCGCTCAACGGACTGCTTAACAAGCAGAGCCGTGCGGTGAACTACGTCTGGAACTTCTGCAACGACACGCAGAAGCACGCGCTCAAGTGGAACAAGAAGTGGCCCACGGGTTTTGATCTGAACGTGCTGACCACCGGCAGCAGCAAGGAGCTCGGCGTTCACTCCGGAACGGTCAATGCAACGTGTGAGCAATACGCGAAGTCGCGCAGTCAGCACCGTCGGCCCTACCTGCGCTATCGCGGCAGGAAATCGCTTGGCTGGGTGCCGCTGAAGGGCCGTGACCTGAAGCGGGAAGGCAACGCATTTCGCTTCGCCGGCAACAGCTTTCGCGTGTTCAATAGTCGGCCGCTTCCAGAAGGCAAGATCAAGAATGGGACCAATTTTGCGCAGGATGCGCGCGGCAACTGGTTCTTGAATATCGTGATCGAGATGCCCGAAGTTCAGGCCCGCCCAATCCGTTCCGGTGTCGGCATCGATCTCGGCCTGAAAGACTTCGCCACACTTTCGACCGGCGAGAAGCTGCCCAATGACCAGTTGGGTCGACGAGCGGCGGAAAAGCTGGCGAAAGCGCAACGGGCGAGAAAGCACAAGCGGCATATCGCGAAGCTGCACGCCAAGGTCGCGAATGCCCGTGCCGATTTCCAGCACAAGCTTGCGCTCGATCTGGTGCGGCGCTTCGATTACATCGCGGTCGGCAACGTGTCGGCTGTCAAACTCGCCAGAACCAGGATGGCGAAGAGCGTCTACGACGCATCCTGGTCGTCCTTCCGAAACAAGCTCCGCTACAAAGCGATCGCGCACGGAGCCACGTTCGAGGAAGTCGACGAAAGCGGTTCTACCCAGTCCTGTTCGGCGTGCGGGTCGAAAGACAGCACGACGCGGCCGAAAGGTATCGCGGGGCTGCGAATAAGAGAGTGGGCCTGCAGTGACTGCGGTGTCGTGCATGATCGTGATATCAACGCTGCGTTGAACATTCTCCGATGCGGACGTGCATCGCCAGGTGTGGGAATCCTCCGCCTTTAGGCGGGCGGAGGAGGACGTCAATGAATCTCCTTGAATCTGACCTGGGCGCCGAGCTGGTATTTGACCAGAATCGGAAAACGTTTTCCAACTATACGCGGGCGCGCTGCCGAACGTCAATGGCCGAACCCGTCCGCAGCCATCCGCACTTTCCCGATATCGGCGCGTGGCCGCGCGCGCCCTTTTTCTGCCACAATCCGGCCTTACGGAACGAAAACGTTACCCTTCGAATGAAAAAAGTTTCCCCGACGATCCGCGACGTGGCGGCGGAAGCCGGCGTGTCGGTCGCGACGGTATCGAAGTACGTGAACGGCACGCAGCGCTTCTCGCCGACCGTCGAGGCCCGGCTCAAGGAGGCGATCGAGCGGCTCGGCTACCGTTCGAACCCGCTCGCGCGCTCGATGATCACCGGCCGCACGCGCACGATCGGCCTCGTGATCCTCGACATCAGCAACCCGCACTTCACGAACGTGGTGAAAGGCGCGAACCGCGTCGCGCTCCAGCACGACTACACGCTGCTGCTCGTCGATACCGAGGAGAGCCAGGCGCGCGAACGCTCGCTGATCGAGGCGCTCGCGCAGCGCGTCGACGGGCTGATCGTCAGCACGCGGATGCCGGATGAAGAAGCCGGCTGGATGCTCGATCTCAACAAGCCGCTCGTGCTGCTGCGCCGCAGCCCCGGCCTGCCGATTCCGAGCGTCGGCATCGACAACCGGCTGTCGACCTATATGCTCGCGCGCCACCTGCTCAATCTCGGCCACACGCGCATCGCGTATCTCGGCTTCGGCACCGCACGCGTGAACGACGAACGGATCCAGGGCGCGCGCGACTGTCTCGCGGAAGCCGGGCTCACGCTCGACGTGCACGATGCGCATGCGCCGACCGCCGAGGCCGGCGAGCGTGCGTGTTCGCGCGTGATGCTCGGGCCGCAGCGCCCGCAGGCCGTGATCTGCTACAACGACCTGATCGCGCTCGGCTTCATGAAGGAAGCCGCGTCGCTCGGTTTCCGGCTGCCGCAGGACGTGTCGGTCGCCGGCATCGACAACGTGCCGTATGGCGAATACGCGGCGCCCGCGCTGACGACCGTCGACATCCAGAGCGAGAACATGGGCGAGCTCGCGATGCAGAAGCTGATCGATGCGCTCGCGGGCCGCACCGATGCGAGCTATTCGACGTTCGAACCGCGGCTGATCATGCGCGCGTCGACGGCCGCGGCCGGCTGAGTTCCCTGTTTTCGCGCCTGCACAAGAAAACGCGCCGCCCTTGGGCGGCGCGTTCGTTTGCGGATACGCGATTACACAATCACACCATCACGCGTCGAGCTGCGCAGGCTTCATCTTCGGCGTGAGCAGGTGCATCACGCCCAACGCGATCAGGTAGGCCGACGCACCGATCGCGAACAGCACCCAGTAGTGGCCCGTGCGCTGCAGCACCTGGCCGATCACTTCCGAGAACAGCACGCCGCCGATCGAACCGGCCATCCCGCCGATGCCGACCACCGATGCCACCGCGCGGCGCGGGAACAGGTCGGACGCCGTCGTGAACAGGTTCGCCGACCAGCCCTGGTGCGCGGCGGCGGCGAGGCCGACGATCAGCACCGCGGCCCACAGGCTCTGCACCTGCGACACGAACGCGATCGGCAGCACGCAGCAGGCGCAGATCAGCATCGCCGTCTTGCGCGCGCCGTTCGCGCTCCAGCCCGCGCGCAGCAGCATCGACGACAGCCAGCCGCCGCCGATGCTGCCGACCGTCGTCAGCGCATAGATGCAGACGAGCGGCAGGCCGATGTGCTGCATGTCCATCCCGCGCGATTCGTTCAGCCACTTCGGCAGCCAGAACAGGTAGAACCACCACACCGGGTCGGTCAGGAACTTGCCGATCAGGAACGCCCACGTCTCGCGCTTGCGAATCAGTTCGCCCCAGCGCGGCGCGCCGGCATTCGCGTTCGCCGCGTCGAGCGCTTCCGCTTCGTCGCGCGGCTCGTCGTACTCCGCGGCCAGCGCGCGCGTATCGGCCTGGCGATAGAGCACGAGCCACACCGCGAGCCACACGATGCCGATCGCACCGACGATCACGAACGCCGCGCGCCAGCCGTAGGCCACCGCGATCGCCGGGATGATCGCCGGCGCGAACACCGCGCCGATGTTCGCGCCCGAGTTGAAGATGCCGGTGGCGAGCGCGCGTTCGCGGCGCGGGAACCATTCGGCCGTCGTCTTGATCGCGGCCGGGAAGTTGCCGCCCTCGCCGATCCCGAGCAGCGCGCGCACGAACGCGAAGCCCATCACCGAGCCGACCGCCGCGTGCAGCATCGCGGCGATGCTCCACACCAGCATCGCCAGCGCATACGAGATGCGCGTGCCGAGCCGGTCGACGATGCGCCCGAAGCCGAGCAGACCAAGCGCATAGAACGCGGAAAACGCCATCACGATGCGGCCGTACTGCACCTGGCTCCAGCCGATGTCGTGCTGGAGCATCGGCGCGAGCAGGCCGAGGATCTGCCGATCCATGTAGTTGATGACGGTCGCGAAAAACAGCAGCGCACAGACGGTCCAGCGGTAGCGGCTGGCGGCCGCGCGCACGGCGCCGACGACGGCAGATTGCATGAATGTCTCCGATGCGCGGCCGCGCACGTCGCGCCGCACGTTGTTCGTTGACCGGCGACCGGCGCCGGGGCGGACGGCGGCGCGCCTGTCGCGCACGGCCGATTCCGCCGATCAATCTGGAAAACGTTTTTCAAAGAATAGGACGTGCGCCCATGCCCTGTCAGTCGGGGATTTCGATGAGTCATCTCAAATTAGTCAACCGCAAAAGAGACGACTGTTTCACTACATGGCATTAATCGTTTTTCCCCGATTTTCCCGACCGGCGCGCGAGGGGACGACCGCCGAGACACATGTCCGATTCCAGCCAGAATCGGGGAGCGGGATGGTTTACAGTCGTCTCATGCGCCTCGATCCCGATACCTGCTACGACGCCCTGCTTTCGCGGAACCGCCGCTTCGACGGCTGGTTCTTCGTCGGCGTCGCGACGACGGGCGTGTATTGCCGCCCCGTCTGCCCGGTGAAACCGCCGAAAGCGCAGAACTGCAGCTACTACCCGAGCGCCGCGGCCGCCGAGAAAGCCGGCTTTCGACCCTGCATGCGATGCCGCCCCGAGCTCGCGCCCGGCCACGGGCTGCTCGACCTGTCCGGCACGCTCGCCGACGCAGCCGCCACGCTGATCGAGGACGGTTTCCTGAACGCCCATTCCGTCGATGCGCTCGCACGGCGCGTCGGCGTGACCGAACGCCACCTGCGCCGGATCTTCGGTGCGCAGTTCGGCGTGTCGCCGGTCGAGTTCGCGCAGACGCACAGGTTGCTGATGGCCAAGCGGTTGCTGACCGATACCGCGCTGCCGGTGGCCGTCGTCGCGTCCACGGCCGGGTTCGGCAGCGTGCGGCGCTTCAACGACCTGTTCCTGCAGCGTTACGGCCTCAATCCGTTGCGGCTGCGCAAAGGAGCCCGCGCATCGGCCGACGGCGACATGACGTTCCCGCTGCCGTATCGCCCGCCGTTCGCGTGGGACGACCTGATGCGCTTTCTCGCGCAGCGGCAGATCGACGGTGTCGAGCGGATCGATGCGCAGGGTTATGCGCGTGTCGTCGAATTGCCGAACCGCAACGGGAACACCACCGCCGACAACGGGCGCGTGGCCGGCTGGCTGTCCGTCGCGCACGTGCCGCAGCGCTTCGCGCTGGCCGTCACCGTGTCGCCCTCGTTGACGCCGGTCGTACCGGCCGTGCTCGCGCGCGTGCGGCGGCTGTTCGATCTCGACAGCCGCCCCGACGTGATCGACGCGCATCTCGGCGAACTCGCGAGCGGCTCGCCGGGCCTGCGTGTCCCCGGCGCGTTCGACGGTGTCGAGATCGCGATCCGTGCGATTGCAGGCGAACGGCTTGCGGCGACGCATGCGGGCGCGCCGGTGCTGGCGCGCCTCGCCGAACGTTTCGGCACATCGATCGAAGGCGCGCCGCCGGGCCTCACGCACGCGCTGCCCTCCGCCGCGACGCTGGCCGCCCTGCCGCCTTCCGCGCTTGAAACGATCGGCATCTCGCGCGAACCCGCACGGGCGATCGTGTCGCTCGCCCGCGCAGTCGACGACGGCACGCTCTCACTCGAACCGATGGCGCCGCTCGACACGACGCTTGACGCACTGCGCGCGCTGCCGGGTTTCGACGAGCACGCGGTGCAGTACGTCGCGATGCGTGCGATGGCCTGGCCGAATGCGTTCCCGGCCGACGATGCGTGGCTGCCCGCGCGCACCGAACGCGCCCGTGTGCCATCATCCGCGCCGCATGCGGCGCGCTGGGCGCCGTGGCGCGCGTATGCCGCACTGCACGTGTGGCGCCTTCATGGAGATGTGTCGCGATGACTCCCGCTCACCTGATTCCGAGCCCGCTGGGCGACATCGCCGTGCGCATCGAGGACGATGCGCTGACGGGCCTCTACTTCGTCGGCCAGAAATACTTCCCGCCGGTTGCGATCGTGACCGAAGCAGACGCGCTCGCGATGTCGCCGCTCGCGCGCAAGGTCGCGGAAGAAATCGCCGAGTACTTCACCGGCATGCGCGAGACATTCTCCGTGCCGATTCACCTGCGAGGCACCGCGTTTCAACGACGGGTATGGAAGGAACTGCTCGCGATTCCGTTCGGCGAACTCGTGACGTACGGCGACATCACCGAGCGCGTCGGGTTGCCGATGAGCGGCGCGCGCGCCGTGGGCGGTGCGGTCGGCCGGAATCCGGTGTCGATCATGGTGCCGTGCCATCGCGTGGTCGGCGCGTCGGGCAGCCTGACCGGCTATGCGGGCGGCATCGATCGCAAGCGTGCGCTGCTGTCGCTCGAAGGCGCGGGGTTCGAGCGCGGCGCCGACCATCCGGTGCAGCAGGCGCTCGCGTTCTGAGAGGGCGTGTGCCGCCGCGTCACGCGTTCAGCACGGGCCGGCGCGCTTCACGCTTCGCATACGCGCCGGGCGTCAGCTGGAATTTCGCCTGGAACAGCGCGATGAACGATGACGTCGAGTCGTAGCCCAGTTGCGCGGCCACCGCGCCGATCGGCTCGCCCGCATCGAGCAGCGGCAGCGCCGCCAGCAGCCGCACCGCCTGCCGCCATTCGGTGAACGACAGCCCCGTGTCCTGCCGGAACAGCCGCGACAGCGTGCGTCGCGTCGCGCCGACCTGATGGCCCCATTCGTCGAGATTGCGCGTATCGCCCGGATCCGCATGCAGCGCACGCGCGATTTTCAGCAGACGCGGATCGCGCGGCAGCGGCACCGTCAGCGGCGCCTGCCGCATGCGTGCGATCCGGTCGGCGATCAGGCAGACGAGCGCACCGTCCGGCCCCGTCTCGTCATAGTTCACCGGTAAGTCGGCCGTGGCGAGCACCAGCTCGCGCAGCAGCGGCGTCATGCAGAGGATCGCGCAATCGTCGTGCACGTCGTCGCGCGCGATCGCCGCATCGAGATACAGGCTGTGGAACGCGACGCAATCGCGCGTCGACACCGCATGTGGCACGTGCGGCGGAATCCACATCGCATAGTGCGGCGGCAGCAGGTGCCGGCCCGACGGCGTCGACACCTCGAGCACCCCGCTCGTCGCATACATCAGCTGCGCCCACGGATGACTGTGCGCGTCGATGCTCACGTTGCCGGGAATGCCGAACGCACGCACGTACAGCGGCCTCGGCAGGCGCGCCATCGGCGGCACCGCGTAAGGGTCACCCGATTGTCCCGCCAGCACCATAAGACGTCCTCCGAAGGTCATTGCACGAACGAGCGCGATGCTACCGTGGCGGCTCTTCCTTCACACGGCTTCCGTTCATGAGCGCTCATACCCGCACCACCCGCAAGACCGTCACCGCGATCCGTTCGACCAAGGGCATCGGCAGCCTCGTGTCGCTGACCGCGTATTCCGCGCCGATGGCGAAGCTCGTCGACGAGGTGGCCGACGTGATCATCGTCGGCGACTCCGTCGGCATGGTGCTGTACGGGATGCCCGATACGCTGCGCGTCACGCTCGACATGATGATTGCACACGGTGCGGCTGTCGTGCGCGGCGCCGCGCAGGCATGCGTCGTCGTCGACCTGCCGTTCTCGACGTACCAGGAATCGCCCGTGCAGGCGTATCGCTCCGCCGCGCGCCTGCTCGCCGAAACCGGCGCGCAAGCCGTGAAGCTCGAAGGCGGCAGCGAGATGGGCGACACGATCCGCTTCCTGACCGAGCGCGGCATTCCGGTGATGGCGCACGTCGGCCTCATGCCGCAGCAGGCCAACGCGACGGGCGGCTTCCGCGCGCAGGGGATGGACCCGCGCTCGGCCGCGCAGGTGTTCGATGCCGCGTGTTCGGCGGAACGGGCCGGCGCGTTCAGCGTCGTCATCGAAGGGACGGCCGAAGCGCTCGCGCGCCATATCACCGACACGCTGACGATCCCGACGATCGGCATCGGTGCATCGCCCGCATGCGACGGACAGGTGCTCGTGACCGAGGACATGATCGGCGCATTCGATGCGTACACGCCGCGCTTCGTGAAGCGCTATGCCGATGCGAATGCGGTGATGCGCGATGCGATTCGTCTGTACGCGCACGACGTGCGGCAGCGTGTGTTTCCGGAGCCCGCGCATTGCTTCGGGTATGGCAAGCCGTTGCAACTGGTGGGCGCGGCTGACGCGGCTGCGTGATGACGTGATGACGTCGCGCAGGCATGCGCGAACGCATCGCGAATGATGGTGCAATCACCTCACGCGCGCTTGCGCATCGCGTGCGTGACCCGAGCGTTCGCTTCGAATTTCGCGCGATGCGTCGAGAAGAACGTCCGCACGTTGCGGACGTTCGATGCGCCGGTGAACAGCCGGCGCGCGAATTCGTCGTATTCGGCGACGTCGGCCAGATCCGCCACCACCACGAAATCCGGCCCCGGCGACACGCGATAGCACTGCGTGACGGCCGGCTCCGCGCATACGTACGCTTCGAACGCGTCGTAGTCTTCGGCCGTCTGCCGGTCGAGGCTGATCTCGATCAGCGCGGTGACGGCCGTGCCGATCGCCACCGGGTCGAGCACCGCGACCTGCCGACGAATCACGCCGGCTTCCGTCAGCCGGCGCACGCGGCGCATGCAGGTGGGCGGCGACGACAGCGCCCGCTCGGCCAGTTGCAGGTTCGACACCGACGCGTCGTCCTGCAGGATCGCGAGGATGCGCAGGTCGAGATCGTCGAGGGTGATGCCGGCCATCGGAGGCTCCTTCCGGTCAGGACGTGAAATTTAATTTCAACATGATAGACGATCTATCGTTCGTTTCATTTGTTGTCGTATTTTGAAATTTAATTCCATTTGGCTCGCCCTACCATCGCTCTCACTGATCCAGACAGGACATTTACGGAGCGCGATATGTGTGGAATTGTCGGGGCGGTCGCCCAGCGGGACATCCTGCCGAACCTGGTCGACGGCCTGAAGCGGCTCGAATACCGCGGCTACGATTCGTGCGGCGTCGTGGTGTACCGCGACCGGGCGCTGGCGCGCGCCCGCAGCGTCGATCGTGTGGCCAACCTGCAGCGCGAGATCGCCGAGCATGCGCTGTCGGGTTACACCGGGATCGCGCATACGCGCTGGGCCACGCATGGCGCGCCCGTCACGCTCAACGCGCATCCGCACTTCTCGCCGAGCGACGCCAATGCGCGCATCGCGCTGTCGCATAACGGGATCATCGAGAACTGCGATCAACTGCGTGCGGAACTGCAGGCGCATGGCTACGTGTTCGCGAGCCAGACCGACAGCGAGGCCATCGCGCACCTGATCGATCATCTTTACGACGGCGACCTGTTCGATGCGGTGCGGCGTGCGGTTGCGCGACTGCGCGGCAGCTATGCGATCGCGGTGATGTGCCGCGACGAGCCGCACCGGATCGTCGGTGCGCGCGATGGCATGCCGCTCGTCGTGGGTGTCGGCGAAGGCGAGAATTTTCTGGCGTCGGATGCGATTGCGCTGTCGGGGATTACCGATCGCATCGCTTACCTGGAGAACGGTGACGTTGCCGATATCCAGCTGCACCGCTACTGGATCGTCGATGCGGCCGGCCAGCGTGTCGAGCGTGCGGTGCAGCGAGTCGCCGCGCATAGCGGGGCGGCCGATCTCGGGTCGTATCGCTACTACATGCAGAAGGAGATCTTCGAGCAGCCGCAGGCGGTGGCCGACACGTTGCTCGATGTGTCGTCGATCATGCCGGAGTTGTTTGGTGATGGTGCTTGGCGGGTTTTCAACGACGTCGATTCGGTGTTGTTGCTCGCCTGTGGCGGTAGTTATCACGCGGCCCTCACGGCGAAGTACTGGATCGAGAGCATTGCGAAGCTGCCGGCCAGCGTGGAAATCGCCAGCGAGTTTCGGTATCGCGACAGTGTGCCGAATCCGCGCACGCTCGTTGTCGCGGTGTCGCAGAGCGGCGAGACGGCCGATGTGCTCGGGGCGGTGCATGTCGCGAAGCGCAGCGGGATGATGCATACGCTCGCGATCTGCAACGTCGCCACGAGCGCGTTGATGCGGGAATGTGCGCTGCAATTCGTCACGCGTGCGGGCGTCGAAATCGGGGTGGCTTCGACGAAGGCCTTTACGACGCAACTCGTTGCTTTGTTTCTGCTGACGCTGTCGCTTGCGCAGGTGCGTGGGCGGTTGAGCGACGACGAGGAGAAGGAGCATCTGCGTGCGCTAAGACATCTGCCGGATGCGATGTCGAAAGTGCTCGCGCTCGAACCGCAAATCATGGCCTGGTCGGAGCTGCTCGCACGACGCGACAACATGCTGTTTCTCGGGCGCGGGATGCATTATCCGATCGCGCTCGAAGGCGCGCTGAAGATGAAGGAGATTTCGTATATTCATGCGGAGGCTTATCCGGCGGGGGAGCTGAAGCATGGGCCGCTGGCGCTCGTCAGTAACGAAATGCCGGTGATTGCGGTCGCGCCGAATGACATGCTGCTCGAAAAGCTCCGGTCGAACATGCACGAGGTCAGTGCGCGGAATGGGCGGCTTTTTGTGTTCGCGGATGTGGACTGTGGGTTGGTGCCGAGCGAAGGGATCGAGGTGATTCGGCTCAACGAGTACTACGGGCCGCTTTCGCCGATTCTGC
Source organism: Burkholderia sp. AU31624 (assembly GCF_020420065.1). Classification (NCBI taxonomy): domain Bacteria; kingdom Pseudomonadati; phylum Pseudomonadota; class Betaproteobacteria; order Burkholderiales; family Burkholderiaceae; genus Burkholderia; species Burkholderia sp. AU31624. The sequence continues at coordinate 228,626 of NZ_JAIZRT010000002.1, read as the reverse complement.
ATACGGTGCCGATGCAACTGCTCGCGTATCACGCCGCGCTGGCACGGGGGACGGATATCGATAAGCCGAGGAATCTGGCGAAGTCGGTGACGGTGGAGTGAGGGTGGACCTCTCCGGGGCCTAAGGTCCCTGGGTTTTCCAGTACATACCTCCGGCACATTTCAAAGCCTCGGATTTCGTCCCACAGAACTCCTCGGACACGGTAGACGAGTCGATAGCCTGACGAGCAGCTTGTCCGAGAGTGGCAGGTAGTTGAGCATTGGCCGTAGAGGTCTGTTTTTTGTACCACAAACGGCCAATCTTTATAAATCAATAGGTTACGATGATTCCCAGAGATGTTCTGGCCCGCTTGGCCGCTGAGCCCACGTCTCCGCCCGAATCTTCCCCGCCAGCTTGCGGATATCGCGCCTCAAGCGAGCCTGATCAAGATACCCGAGCGGGCATGAGCCAGTTCCGCGAGATCAACCGGCTCGCCACCGGCGAGCCAGCCGATGGACTCATGCAACCGGCATCGACAGATCCCCCGCTTCAGCATCACGCCCACATCGCTGGAAAAACGCTGCTGCAGCGTGCGCTCGCTCAACCCCGCACGCTCGAAATGTTCCGTTGCGGAGCCCCTTTACCGCCCAAAGACTCGCACAACAAACCCACTACTTCGAGAAACTCAGCTTCTTCAACAACACCGCACCACTCGCCCGACTCACGAGCGAAATGGATTCGATATCCAGGTACAACCTCGACGTCCTCGTCGTGATGTCGGTCGGCTCGTCGTTGTTCGGCTCGGCGTGCTCGATGTGTTCGGTCAGGTACGGCCGGACCAGTCGCCCGGAAAGAGCCAACACGAACCCGCCCTGCGCTTGCGCGTACGCAGCGGGTGACAGCTTCACGCTGCCGCGCACGGTGGACTTCCCGCCTTTTCCGGGATCGAGCTCGATGATGTCGATCTGCTGGATATAGCCTTTTGCCTTCGCCTCGGGTGCGATCACCAGCCCTCGCCCGCGCGGCCCGGTAATGACCTTTCTGAGCAGGATGCCTGTCCGGCCTTCGCCGTCGGGGTCGACCAGGTCGACATTCACCTTCAACAGATGCTTCTGCGACTGATATCGCAGCCCGTACGACACCGGCACCAGGAAAGTGACCTCACGATCCAGGTTGACCGCGGCCAGGTCGGCGTCCTGGCCATGCTTGTCGGCCACGCCGGGGATCAGGCCGCGGACGCGCTCGCTCAGGGACGGGGACGCGCTTTTGACGTGCAGCTTCTCCAGTGCTTCCCGAATCGCAACCGGATCGTCGCCGACGATCGGCCGCGTAAGCGACGTGTTGGCCGAAACGGCCGGCGCGACGCTCGCCGTTTCGTTGATATTGTCGGCCGCTGCACGCGCCGCGACCGGGGCCAGCATGATCGCCACGGCGACGACGCACGCGACATTCCGACGGCCCAACATGGATCTCCGGTGAAACACGACACACTCCTGATTTTCTGGCGAATCGGTCGACGATGAGATCGGCGGGATCAAACGATCGGTAACGGTCCAACCGTTCGGGTTCACCGATCGCCTGCGCGACCCATCATAGGTTCATTGTCAGTTCGGCGGCAGGCCGGTGCGCCACACTATCGTATTGCCCAGACTACAACAATCCCCGACACGCGAGCAGCGGCACGACGGGTGGGGGCAGTGACATTCAGTTGCCCGTCGCCGACCCGCCCCGCACGAAATGATGCTCCACCCTCGTGCGCAGTACACCATCGAGCGCGGCCAGTCGTTCGCGCAGCCGCACCGCTTGCCCTTCCGTCATTTCCCCGAGAACGATCTTTTGCTCGAGAACGTCACCACAGCGGGTGATGGCCCAACGGTCGACCGTGGCGGTTTCACCTTCGAGTACGGCAGCCGCAGTCGAGACGATGCCTGGGTTCCGTCTCGACACGAGATGAACCGTATGCGTCAGCGTGAAACCCGGGAGGTAGTGTGACCAGTCTTCACAGACCGTCGGACAGGAGGCAGGGGTAGCTTGACGCATGGTTGCTCCGGATGAGTGGTTATCGAACCGGTGCCAGCCATGCTGCTCCCGTTTCGTTGCCGTAAATCGGCCGCATCGCCTCAGAGGCGTCCACCTTGCCCGGGAGGGCAGGTTGGCGTCGGAGAATCCGACTCTGGATGCTTGACTTCTCACGTTCGACATTCCGAACGTGGATTCATTATACCGAAAAACAAACATCGAACAAGGGACCTCGGGAAAGCCCCCCTTCGACAAGCAGAACCTCCGATCCGTCCCTTGTACTGTGGGAGCCCGGCACGGCACGACAACCGTGCAGACTAAAACCACACGCTGAACCGCGTCCCCGTGGCCAGCACATCGACCGTCAGTTTCCACTGATGCGCCACGGCAATCTCCTTGCAGATTGCCAGCCCGAGACCGGCACCGTCATACCGTGAATCCGGCGCCCGCCAATACCGGTCGAAGAGCAGCGGGACATGCTCCCGCTGAATGCCCGGCCCCTCGTCGTCGATGTGAATCGCCGTATCGAGCACGGTCAGCACGACCACGCCAGCCGTGGGCGACGCGTTGATCGCATTCTCGAGAATGTTCTTGAGCAGGATGAAGAGCGCCCCGCCGTCGGCCCGGATGGGCGCCGCGGAGTCGCGCGCTTCGATATGGAGCTTCACCTGCTTCGCATCGGCCTTGCCGGCCAGCAAGCCAACGGCGTCGCGCGCCACTTCGACGCTGTTCACGTCGTCGAAGCTGAAGTTCTGCGCTTCGCTGACTTCCGCCAGGTGCAGCAACTGCTTGACCTGCCGAGCCATCAGGTCGATCTCGCGAAGCAGAAGCGCCTTGTGCCGGATGTCGGGCTGCAGCTCGATCTGGCCTCTGACCAGCGTGAGCGGTGTCTGCAACTCATGCGCGGCGTCGGCCAGAAATCGCTGCTGAACGGCGAAGCCGTTCTCGAGTCGCGTCAACGCATCGTTGAACGCGTCGATCAGCGGCTTGATCTCGCTCGGAATCCCGTCCGACGACAGTCGCGTCTTCAGGTTGTGCGGCTCGATTCCGCTCGCGGCACGCGATACCTCTCGCAACGGCTTCAACACGTGACTGATCGTCAGTGGAAGCGTGAGCCCAAAAATGATGGTCGCGATGAGCAGCACATAGCCGACGGTCTTCGGGATCGGCTCGATCTTCGACACGACAAGCGCGTCCATAAGCTGCCTGCTTTGCGCAACCTGCACGTAATAATCGACGCCTCCTTTCGACATGCGTCGTGTGGCGACGGCGTATACGTTGCCGTCGATCGTCGCGGGCACCACCTTGCCGGCCACCTTCGCGAGGTCTTCCGTCAGCCACGGCCGGCCCCCGTTCGAAGGCGTCGACGCCAGCAACAGCCGCCCCGTCGAATCGAGCACGCGATACTTCACCTCGCTCGACAAGAGCCGGAACATCAGCGCCGGACGGCCGTCCAGTTGCACGGATACCGGACGCCCGGCGTCGTCGAAGCTCAATCCGGTCACGACGTGACCGACGATCTCCATCTGCTGTCGCCGCCCCAGGAATGCCGGATAGCGATCGAGGGCATACACGGCGAGCGCAGACAGCAGCGCCAGGCTGATGGCGAACGCCCCGACGTTGGTCATCCACAGACGCGTCGACAGACGTCGAATCCAATGATCGAACATGGTCGCTTCCTTACCCTGAAGCTGAAGCGGCAACGAGCAAGACGCGGCGCAGCGTCATGCGTCCCGCAGCGCGAAGCCGGCACCGCGAATATTGGTCAGCCGCATCGTTGCGCCGATCGCCGCCAGCTTCTTGCGCAAGCGATGCACGGTCACCTCGAGCGCGTTCGGCGTGACCGCCTCCCCGAGCCCCCACGCGGCATGCTCGAGTATCGAATGCCGTACCGTCCGGCCCGCGGCTTCCATCAGGCAGAGCATGACCTGCAACTCGGCCGGCGCAAGCGGTATCGTCCGGTCGCCACAGCACATCGCGCGCTGTGGCGGGTCGACCGTCACGTCCGCGAACGATGCGACGAGCGTCGTCAGCAGCGCCGGGCGCCGCATCAGCGTGCGTACGCGGGCGACGAGTTCGCTCATTTCGAACGGCTTGGTCACATAGTCGTCGGCCCCGCTTTCGAGTCCGTCGATGCGGTCGTGCAACGCATCGCGTGCGGTCAGCATCAGGCAAGGCATCATGCGCCCCGCCGCGCGCAGCGTCCGCAAGAACGCCAGGCCATCGCCGTCGGGCAATCCGCGGTCGATGATCAGCAGTGCGTAGTCGGCCCGGTCGATACCGTAGGCCGCTTCACGGAGATTGCCGAAGCGGTCGGATTCGATCCCCGCTGCGGCCAACGCCTGGCTCAACATGTCGGCCAGGCGCTCATGATCCTCGACAATCGCAACTCTCGGCATCGCCGCTCTCACTTGAACCGGTACATGTAGCCCACTCTTGCCTCGGGAACGAACCGTCTTCCGACGATCGGACTGTCGGTGATGGCGTCGCCGAGGCGCGACACGCCGACGTCCAAAAATATCGTCTGCTGCTTCGTCGGCCGGAAGTCGATACGCGTGCCGGCCGACACGTTCACCGTCGAACCCGCACTGTAGGCGGCACGATCGGCGCGCGCTTCCGATGGTCGCACGCCGTAATAGTAGTCGACGTATTTGTTGCTCAGCCATTCCGCGCCGACATGCGGCGTGATCGAGAATTGGCCGAAAGCAAATGCCTTCTCGAAGCCGATTTTCGCGCGCTCGCCCTTGTTTCCGCCGAACAGGAAAGTGCCCGACAACGTACCGAACCCGGTGCCCCATGACAGTGCAGGCCCGTACCAGAGTGCGCCCTTGCGATTTTCCATGCCGTTCAGGATCGGTGCGTCGGAGCCTTTGTATCCGTCGAACAGCGAGAACTGGCCGCGAAGCGCGACACTGACACCGCTCCAGCTCCCGATTTTCAGATCGGCGGTGGTACCGATGACCTGTACCCATTTGTTGTCGAAATAGACCAGCGGAAACGGCAACACGCGGGTGCTGTCGCCCTTGTAGGTCGATGGCTCGAAGCCGACGCCGGCACCCAATCCCCAATGCGTCACATTCGTCGCGTTGTTGAGGATGGTCAGCCCCGAATTATCGGGATCGGGCGGGATCACGCCGTCGTCCGCCCAGGCGGAAGCAGACGCAAATGCGAATGAAGCGGCAAGCAGCAGTAACGGACGTTCACGGCGGAAGGCTGTTTTCACAATCATTTTCCTGGAGTCGACGATCGAAACGGGGGCTACTGTAGGACCAGTCGACTTACCGCTCACTTACCAGGAAATTATCGTCTTGCCGCAAATCCTGCGATGCATATCGGTGACGGAGAATATCGACGCAGGGCGAGCATGGGTCGCCCTGCGCGCTTGAGGAACGGGTGCCACGCCCCATCAAAACACCGTATGCAACCCCACCCGCGCCACCGTCTGGCTCGCGGAACTCGATGCCCCGTTCGGATCCAGCACGCCATTGACCTGCGCGTTCGCGCCGTTGTTCGCGCGCTGGTAGTCCGCCGACACATAAACCATCGTCCGCTTCGAGAACAGGTACTGCAGCGCCACGCTGACCTGATGCGCGTGGTTGTCGTTCACCGCTTCATTGCCCTTCATGTACATGTACTTCGCGCCCAGCACGACATCCGGCCTGACGTGCCACAACCCGCCCGCCTCGGCCATCCACACGCCGGCGTCGTTGAACGAGTTGTGCACGGTGGTCATCAGCGCGTTCGCGGTGACGACACCGAAGTCGTAATGCATCCCGACACCCCAGTTGCGCACGCTGGTGGACGGCACGCCGGGCGCGGGGCCGTATTTCTCGTTCGTGTAGGCCGCCCCGATACCGAACGGCCCCGCTTCATAGTTCAGCCCGGCGCTGACCGCATTGTCCGCGCCGACCGAACCGGCCACCCCGCCGAACGCATACATCGCGCCACCGGAAAAGCCCGATACCGTCGGCGAACTGTACTTGACGGAATTCGCGATCGGTTTGCTGCCTGCCGTGCGGTCCCAATCGAATGCACCGGTCGGATTGTCCGGAAGCGCGAGACGTTGAAATGGGCCATTGCGAAAGCCGTACAGCCCCGAGATATCCCGTGAAATCGCGTTGTTCTTCGAAAACAGCGAATCCACCATGAAGTCGTACTGATTGCCCAGCGTGATGCTGCCGAACCGGTTGCTTTCGAGGCCGACATACGCATTGCGCCCGAAAATCCCCGTCCCGATGATCGCGCCGTTCGCCATCGAGAACTGGTTCACGAGCGCGAAGATCGCGCGATATCCGCCGCCGAGATCTTCCGTGCCGCGAAAGCCGAAGAGGTTGGGCGCGAATATGCCGTCGTCGAACTTGACGTTCTTTCTGCCGCCCTCGTTGCTGACGTAAGAGACGCCCGCGTCGATCAGCCCGAACATCGTCACGCTGCTCTGTGCCCATGCGCCCTGCGCCACGGCGAGAATCGCCACTGCTCCAAACCTGAGTTTCATTTTGTCTCCGTCTTTTTTATGAAAAAGCGAGGACACCACCCGCTACGCGGCAGGTGCTCGCTCGGTACCGCACAAGGAATCGCCATCATTCAGGTGTCGATTACCAGACACCCGAAATATGATTAGCTTTACTGATCGATAAAAACGATGGCCATCGCATTGAACAGCCCTGCTCGCCCTTCATCAAAACACCGAAATCAGGCGCCTCGATAGACGACCCACGCGGCGGCATCCACGTCGACAGCCACGGCCTCCAGCGCCGATCCCGAGCAAGGCCCGTCGATACACACGCCATCGTCGAACCGGAACAGCGCGCTGTGATGGGCGCACATCAGCACCTGCGACCGATAACAGGAAACGCTACCCGGCACGAAATCGAGCGGCACCGAGAAGTGCGGGCAACGATTCACATAAGCCCACACCTGCTCACCGCGTCTCACGACGATCACGGGACGCCCGATGCATGCTTCGTCGACGACTCGTGCGCCGCCGTCGGGCACATCGGTAAACCGGCAGAGTTGTCGTGCGTCCATGATTCACACTCTCTGCTCGGGGTTGCCGAGGCTCCAGTCCCACGGACGCACTTCCACATGCGAGAACAGCCCTTCCTTCACATACGGATCGTTGCCGATGAACTGCATCACCGCCTGAATGTCGTCCGCCTCCACGACGAGCAGCGTGCCGTTCATCGCGTCGCCGTGCGGGTCGAGCGTCGGGCCGCCGAGCCGCACCACCACGCCGTGCTGGTCGGCCGAGCGCAGGTAAGTCCGGTGAATCGGCCGCACGCGATCGCGCACGTCGCGCATGCCCGGCTGGTCCGTCGCAAACACCGCAAAAAATCTTGCCATGGCGGTCAGCTCCGATCGACGACGAACGCATGGAGAAGCCGCGCGAGGCGTTGCATCGGCGCACGCAAGCGTGGGCTCGGCATGCCGTCGAAGCGGGCGACAACCGGCTCGGCCGGCGTGGCGTCACCATCCTGGTGGTCAAGGCTCATGGTTGTCTCCGTTGGCGCATCCGGCCGTTCATTGCGGCGCGCGCCCTTCCCATGCGCGCTGAAGCAGCGCGCGAATCGCGTCGCGTTCGATCGGCCGCGGATTCGCATACGGGTTGCGGCACGCGAGATCGGCCGCTTCGTCGAGGCCGGCCTCCGGCATCCCGAGGTCAGCGAGCGCCGGCGCGATGCCGAGCCGTGCGTTCAGCGCGAACAGCAGCGGGCCCGCTTCGGCCGCGTCGTTCCCGCCCAGCGCGCGCGCCACGCGGCGCAGCGCATTGGGCGCGGCGGCGTGGTTGTAGTGCGCGGTATGCGGCAGCATCGCCGCATGCGTCTGCGCGTGCGGCAGGTTGAAGGTGCCGCCGAGCGTGTGGCACAGCTTGTGATGCAGCGCCATGCCGACCGCGCCCAGGCAGGTACCCGCGAGCCACGCGCCGTACAACGCACGGCTGCGCGCGTCGCGGTTCGCCGGATCGCGCACGACCACGGGCAGCGCTTCGCCGAGCGCGCGGATCGATTCTTCCGCCATCAGGCTGATCACCGGGTTCGCATCTTCCGCATAGAGCGCCTCGACGGCATGCGCCATCGCATTGATGCCCGATGCCGCGGAAATGTCCGGCGGCAGCGACAACGTCAGCGACGGGTCGTAGAGCACCGTCCGCGGCAGCACGCGCGCGTCGCGCCCGGTGCGCTTCAGCCGGCCCTCCGTGAGCCCGAAGATCGGCGTCATCTCCGAGCCGGCGTACGTCGTCGGCACCGCCAGGATCGGCAGCACCGATTCGAGCGCAATCGCCTTGCCCAGCCCGATCGTCGACCCGCCGCCGATCGCCACGCAGCAGTCCGCTTCCAGCTCGGCAGCCATCTCGCGCGCCGCATGCGCGACCTCGATCGGCACGTGCATGACCGCCTGCGCGCAGATGCCGGCCGCGCGCTCGCCCAGGATCGCTTCCACGCGCTCGGCGAGCGGCCGCTGCTCGGGCGTGGACAGGATCAGCGCGCGGCGGGCGCCGAGCGTCGACAGCTCGTCCGGCAGCCTGTCGAGCGCGCCCCATTCGAATACCACGCGGGACGGGGTGCCCTGATAGACGAAGCGATCCATGGCGACCCTCAGCGCTTGAAGTGCGGCGGCACGTTGCCGTCGACGTTGACCCACACCGAGCGCGCCTCGGTGTAGTCGTGCATTGCTTCGAAGCCCATCTCGCGGCCGTAGCCCGACTGGCCGACGCCGCCGAACGGGCTGCCCGGATTGACGCGCTTGTAGCAGTTGATCCAGCACATGCCCGCGTTGATCTGCGACGCCATCTTGTGTGCGCGGGACAGATCCTTCGTCCACAGGCCGCTGCCCAGCCCGTATTCGGTTGCGTTCGCAATGGCCAGTGCTTCGTCGTCGCTGCCGAAGCGCAGCACCGTGACGAACGGGCCGAACACTTCCTCCTGTGCGATACGGTCGGCCGCGCTCCTGGCCTCGATGACCGTCGGGCGCACGTAGTAGCCGTTGGCGAGCGCGGGGTCCTGCGGCGCGCTGCCGCCGGTGAGCACACGGCCGCCCTGCTCGCGCGCGACATCGACGAACGCCAGCACGCGATCGAGGTGCTGCTTCGACGTCAGCGGCCCCATCTCGGTGTTCGCATCGAGCGGGTTGCCGATCCGGATCGACGACGCGAGCGCCACGAAGCGCTCGAGGAATGCATCCGCGATGCGCTCATGCAGCACGAGACGCGAGCCCGCGATGCACGCCTGCCCCTGGTTGTGGAAGATCGCCCACGCGGCGCCGTTGACGGCCGCGTCGAGATCGGCATCGTCGAACACGATGTTGGCGCCCTTGCCGCCCAGTTCGAGCTGCACGCGCTTCAGGTTGCCCTGCGACGCTTCGACGATGCGCCGGCCAGTGGCCGTCGATCCCGTGAACGCGATCTTGCCGACGCCCGGATGGTCGGCGAGCCGCTGGCCCGCCGTATGCCCATAGCCGGGGACGATGTTGACGACGCCCGCCGGAAACCCGACCTCGGCCATCAGCTCGACGATCCGCAGCGTCGACAGTGGAGTGATTTCCGAAGGCTTGAGCACCACCGTGTTGCCGGCCGCGAGCGCCGGGCCCATCTTCCAGCTCGTGAACATCAGCGGAAAATTCCACGGCACGATCTGGCCGACGACACCGATCGGCGCGCGCTGCACGTAGTTCAGGAAGCCGGTCTCGACAGGAATCACCGAGCCTTGCAGCTTGTCGGCCATGCCGCCGAAGTAGCGGAAGCACGCGGCCGTGCGCGGCACGTCGAGCGCACGCGAATCGCGGATCGGGTGGCCGGTATCCAGCGATTCGAGTTGCGCCAGCTCCTCCGCGTTGGCTTCGATCGCATCAGCCAGGCGCAGCAGCAGCCGGCCCCGTTCGGCAGCCGGCAGCGCCGACCATCTGGGGAACGCGCGCGTCGCGGCTTCGACGGCCAGGTCGACGTCCGCCGCGGTGGCGGCCGCGATCTTCGTGATGACGGAGCCGTCGTGCGGGTTCAGCACGTCGATCGTGCCGCGGTCGACGGCGTCAACGAAGCGCCCGTCGATGAAGAGTTGGGTTTGCATGAATCGTCCTCGGTGGATGGCGTGAAGCGCAAGCGGAAACCGACGCGCCGCTCAGAACGCGATCGGATACGGCGCGAGCTCGCCGCTCTCGTAGCGCTGCGGCAGGTTCGGTGTCGCGTTTTCCCAGACCAGCAGCATCGACCGCTTCGTGGAATAGCCCTGATGCCGGATGTCGGCGGGCATCGCGCAGATGTCGCCGGCGCGCATCGTCACGCGTGCACGCGGCGCGCCGGTGTTCTTGTCGCCGATGTCCCACACGATTTCGTCGGACAGTTGCAGGAACCATTCGACGCGGTCGTTGCCATGGAACACCGGCAGGATGAATTCCTCGGTGGTCGGGCAGAACAGGCTGCGCCCGCACACCGACGTGACCGACGGGTTCCACGTCACGTCCGAGCGCGACAGGTACTTGAACAGGTTGAACGCGTGCAGTTCGCCTTCGAAGCCCGGCTCGACGTGCACTTCCGGTTCGTCCTGCGCGACGTCGAGGAACGCGCGGTTGACCGGCAGGTCGTCACGCAGCGGCGAATCGCCTTCGAGGCCCGGCATGCGGCGCGTCGCGATCCGCGTGCGCTCGATCGCCGAGCCGTTCTCGCCGTGCTTGCGTCCGAACGCCGTGCCGGTTTCCTCGGGCGCCGCGAACGGATCGAAGCCTTCGTTCGTCCAGTCGTGCAGCATCGCCTTGAAGGTCGCCATGATCGTGGGCGTTTCGAAGGTCTCCGTGTAGTCGACCCCGGCGTCCTTCAGGATGCCGTTGAAGGTGCCCGCATACATGTCCACCTTGCCGTAGTGGTTGCGCGTGCCGAACACGTGGTCGAAGTTCACCCAGCCGTAGAAGAAGCCCCATGCCACGTCGCGCATCATCGCGCGCAGGAACGCGTCCGCCGGCATCGCGTGCGTGCGGGTCTGGCCTTTCGCGGGCCAGCTGATCTTCACGAAATATTCGTCGCGCTGGAATTCGAATGCGCCGAGCTGGAAGCGGCGGTAGCCGGTGACGGCATCGGCTTCGGTGGCTTGCACCAGATCGGCGGCGAAGCCTGCGGAAGTATCGAGGGTGTCGAGGGTGTCGAGGGTGGCCATAACGTGTCTCCTGGAAGTGTCGAATGCGGTCGGACGAATCAATGCAGGCAGATGTCGGCCCACTTCTCCACGGACAGCTCGCCCAGGACGGTCTGCACGAGTGCGACGCCCGGCCGGCTGGCTGTGAAGCGGTATGCACAGCCGGCCGGCAGCAGCGCCTGATGGCCCTGGCGCAATACGACGTAGCCCATCTTGCGGCCGGCCGGTTGCGTGCCGGCATTCACGGTGCCGCGCCCCGCTTGCGGCGGCGTATCGAGCTTGATGAATTCGATCCGGACTTCGCCATCCATCTGGATCACGAACTCGTCGTGCGTGCACGCGAACCACGGCGACTGGCCGTCGGTCCGCAGCACTTCGATCACGTATTCGAGGTTCTTGCCGGCGACGACCTTTTCATAAGGGGCCGACTTCGATGCGACCTCGAAGACATTCGAGAACGCGTAGTGTTGAGCGCTGCCGCTCGTGATTTCGATCTCGCCTTTCCGGTAATCGTTGAGCGAGCCAAAGACGGTGTGGAATGCCGTGTCGGTCATTTCTGTCTCCTGAGTTGAACCGCTTGTTGGATTCCACTCTAGGGGCAAGGCCCACCCGCAACAAGGCACGGGACGGCGACTACGGCATTTGCGTTTCGCGAATAATCCGCGCGCTTCAACGCACCCAGCCACGCTCCAGAAGGGGAACATCCCACGGCGATTCGTCGCCGATGGTTTCCGCGAGGAATTCGACCAGCGCCTTCACCTTCAACGCCTGTCGCTGCGTTGCGGGATACACCGCGGCAAAGCTCAGCGGCGCGAGCTGAAAGTCGGTCAGGATCGGCACCAACCGGCCCGCGACGAGCGCCTCGCTCGCCACGAGCGTCGGCAGGCACACGACGCCGCCGCCCGACAGCGCGTACTCGCGCAGCAGGTGCACGGAGTTCGAGCGGATCATGCCCGGCAGCTCCATTTCGACGACCTCGTCGCCGCGCGTCATCGTCCAGCGGTTGCGCGACGGATAACCCGAATAGAGCGCGGTGGTGTGCTGCAGCAGGTCGCGCGGATGTTGTGGCGCACCATGCGCGTCGAGGTACGCTGGCGATGCGCAGAAGAGGCGCTTGACGGTGAACAGCCGCCGCTCGATCAGCGACTCGGAGATCGGCGGAAAGATCTGGAACGCGATGTCGAACCCTTCTTCGACAGGGTCCACGACACGGTCATTGACGATGACGTCGAGCTGGATGCCCGGGTAGCGCCGGTTGAACTCCACCAGCGGCGCGCCGAAGTGATCGAGCGCGAAACCGGGCAGCATCTGGATGCGCAGCCGCCCGGTCGGGGTCGCGCGAAGCTCGCGCATCTGGTCGGTCAGCTCGTTGACGCGCCCTACCACGTCCGCGCATTCGCGATAAAACGCCTCGCCCACGTCGGACAGGCGCACGTGGCGCGTGCTGCGATGGAACAGCGGCGCGTTGACGAACTTCTCGAGCTGCTGGATGCGGTTCGTCACGACCGAGCTGGTCACGCCAAGCTGCCGCGCCGCCTCGGCGAAGCTGCTCGCCTCCGCCACCCGGACGAATGCCTCGATGCTCAGGAACCGGTCCATACCGCGCCCTTTTTCGACAGCGAAACCGGCAGTCTACCCGTGCGGATCACGGGCTGTGTCATGCGGGACGCGTCACACTGTCACCCAATCGATGTCAATCGCCGATGACGCCGGCCCGCGCATGCGCGGCCCTGCCCCTGTATTGCCTTACCGCGATTGCTCGCCCGCCGCCAGTTCCGGTTGCACGGCCGCCAACCGACGCTGCAGCACGGCCGGCGCGGTTTCCTTCAGCAGCAGGCTGACCACGATGCCGAGCATGACCGCGCACATCGGCAGCCACAGAATGTTCTGGATGCCAAAGTGTGCGGCGACGTAGCCGCCCATCGCCGGCGCGATGCCGCCGCCGAAAATCTCGCCGACCCCGACCACCACGCCGATCGACGTCGACACGAGCCCGATGGGCGCGGCCTCGGTCGCCACCGGGCCGGACAGCAGCGACACCAGCCCGAGCGTGAAGAACGACGCGACGAACAGCACCCCGAACAGGGCGAGCGGCTGCGGGCCGAGGCCGCGGAAAATGTAGAGCATCACGGCCGTTCCCGCGAAGCCGACGATGCTCGCGACGCGGCGGCCGACCAGGTCGGACAGGCCCGGCAACCCGAACTGCCCGAGAAAACCGCCGAAACCGATCGCCGACACGACGAGGCCCATCTTCTGCGTGCCGAGCGCCAGGTAGTCGGTCAGGTACAGCGGCAACAGCGCGCCGAGCACGAATACGCCGGTCATCGCGCAGCACAATGCGGCCATCGCCACGAGGATGTTGCGGCTCTTGAGCACATGGCCGAGCGACGCCGGCGCATGCTCCGACGCGACGGCCTTCGTGACCTTCGGCTCGCGGATCACGAAGAACATGATCGCGCCGAGGATCAGGCCGGGCACGGCGACGAGCGCAAAGACCCAGCGCCACGACACGAAGCCGAGCAGTTGCGTCGCGATGATCGGCGACAGCGCGAGCCCGAACAGCGCGAAGCCGCTTTGCTGCAGGCCAAGGTTCAGCCCGCGCCGCCGCGGATGCGATGCGTCGGCCGTCGCGGCAAAGCTCGTCGGGCAGAACGAGCCCTCCGCGACGCCCATCAGGCCGCGAATCGCCATCAGCCCGAGCAGCCCGCCCGCCATCCCCGAGAAGCCCGACAGCAGCGAGAACGCGATGATGGCCGGAATCAGCACCTTGCGGCGGCCGATCTTGTCGGAGATGCCGCCCATCAGCGCCGCGAAGATCCCCCACGACAGGCCGAGTACGCCGATGCAGTTGCCGACGTCCTGCGCGTTCAGGTTGAGGTCCTTCATGATCGAAGGAAACAGCGGCGCGATCAGCCAGCGATCGAGGCCGACCAGCCCGAAGCCGAGCGCCAGCAGCGTGACCGCCTTCCACTCGTATGAGGTATCCCACTCGTTTGCTTTCATGTCCGTCTCCGTGGACACAGGTTCGCCTGCGCGCGCCGCAGCGCCTGCGCATGAGCCAGGTCCGATGGTTTTTGTGTGCGACGCGAATCGCGAGGAAATGCCGGCCGGCGTTCGGGTGCGACGCGTTGGGTTCAATCAGCCGACGTCACCACGATAGGTGCACGGCATCCAATCGGGTAGGGAACAACCGGCGAACGCGCCATTCGCGAAACGCAAATAATCGCGGGCGGTGCGCGGGAAGCATCGACGGAGAAGCGCGGAGCGAACGAAGGCGGCGTCGAAGTGGCGCTCGTTCGCGTGTTACGGGGGAATCCCTCATAGACATCGAAGCATCGGCAGTTCGCCGCATGAACGCGGCGGATGCATCGGCTCCGCTCGACATGACGGAGGCGACGGTTTCTACGTATCCCGAACGACCGGCCGGCCGGCGTCCGGCGGCATGCCCGTCACGCGCTTGAACGCGCGGCTGAACGCGGCCTGCGACACGTAGCCGAGCCGCAGCGCCCCGGTTCAGTCGCGACGCGGCAAACCACCGGCCTGCACGTCAGGCCGATCCCTGCCTGGATGCATCTATCGCGTTTCGCAGTGGGCAACATAGCCGTCGCCCCAGTCTTTCATCGCGTTGAGCACGGGCGCGAGGGTACGGCCCACTTCCGTCAACGAATATTCGACACGGGGCGGAACCTCGGCGAATACTTGCCGGGAAATGACGCCGTGCGCTTCAAGCTCTCGCAGCTGCAATGTCAGCGACCGCTGCGTGACGCCGCCGATGGCGGCGCGAAGCTCGCCAAATCGCTTCGTACCGCTGAGCAGGTAGTAAATGATCAACGGCTTCCACTTCCCGCCGATGACATCGACTGTCGCCTCCACCGTGCATCGGTACCCGTGTGTATTCGGCTTTTCCATGCGCCAATAGTATAAAAAATTACCCTATATATCAAACTCGTACTTACTTGCGATCCGTATCCCTTCAACCCAGAATTTTCCCGTCCGGCGGTCAGGTCCACATGGCCCGCCGCCTTGGTGAAAACGATTGGAGCGCGACAGATGCAAGCAGCCTTCTACGAACGTCTCGGTGCAGCCCGGGACGTATTGACCGTCGGTGAATGGCCGATGCCCGAACCGGGGCCCCACGAGGTACGCGTCCGCATCCACGTGTCGGGACTGAATCCGACCGACGTGAAAGCGCGTACCGGATTCTCGTCCGCGCTGCCTTACCCGCGCATCATTCCGCATCAGGATGGCGCGGGCGTCATCGACGCCATCGGCGTCAACGTCTCGCCAGCGCGCATCGGCGAACGCGTCTGGCTTTACGAGGCGCAATACGGCCGGGCCACGGGTACGGCGGCGGAATACGTCGTGGTCCCGTCGAGCCATGCGGTACGCTTGCCGGACCATGCGTCGTTCGATGTGGGCGCCTCCCTTGGCATCCCGGCGTTGACCGCGCACCGCTGCCTGTTCGCCGACGGCAGCCTGACGGGACGACGTGTGCTGGTTCACGGTGGCGCGGGTGTCGTCGGCACCGCCGCCATCCTGCTGGCGAAATGGGCCGGCGCATGGGTGGCGGCATCGGTCACGAATGCCGAACAGGCGACCGTCGCCAAAGAGAACGGCGCCGATCTGGTCGTCGACCGGCATGCGGCGGACGCGGCAACAGGCATTCTCGACGCAACCGGCGGCATCGGCGTGGACCGTATCGTCGATGTCGACCTGAAGTCCAATCTCGAGGTCGACCTGGCCTGCGTGTCGCACGGCGGCGTCATCAGTTCCTATGCGATGGCTCATGCAACGGACGAACTGTCCGTTCCACTATTGAGGGCGATGATGCATGGCTGTGTCCTGCGCTTCGTCTATATCTATCACGTGCCCGACGACGCCAAGCAGCAGGCTGTCAGGGACGTCGCTGCCTGCGTGGCCGCAGGCGCCTACTCACCCAGAATCGGCATGAAGGTTCCGCTGGAAAGAATCGTCGACGCTCACGAGGCACTGGAGTCCGGCCGCGTCATCGGCAAGGTGCTCGTGCACAACCGGTTCGATGCGGCCGATCATTGCCGGCATTAGCAGCCGGCTGCAACGGGCCGGCCGCACCGCCGCTCGCACGCGTACGGTCGGGCCGGACGATAAAAAACGTCCCAAGATCCGCACTCAAATAAAACCGGCGAACGCGCCATTCGCGAAACGTAAATAATCGCGGGCGATGCGCGGGAAGCATCGACGGAGAAGCGCGGCGCGAACGAAGGCGGCGTTGAAGCGGCGCTCGTTCGCGTGTTCCGGGGGAATCCCTCATAGACATCGAAGCATCGGCAGTTCGCCGCATGAACGCGGCGTGCAGCCAGTCGAGTGTGCCCCGGCGCTTGCCGCGGTTCAGCGGAGGAACGCGGCAAGACCGCCGCTGCGGAGGCGTCGATACGTCACCTGCCGTCGCATCGTGCGGGGCAGCGCGACATCTGCAACGCTTCCCCGGACATTCAACCCAGCGGAGACCACGCCTCCGGCAGGCAAATCGTCGACGTAGCCCGCTCGATCTGCTGCGGCCCGCCTTTCGGCGGCCAAAGCCCTTCGGCATAGTGGCGCGCGCGCAATGCCATGCGCGCCTCCAGGCTCGAGAACCCCCAGATATGGGCAATGCGTGGCGGGCCGTCGATCGCGTACATATTCGCGACGAGATGCGACGTATAGGCCTCGGCCGGACCGACGGCCTGCTCCCAGGCGGCGATCGTCGGCGCGATCCCGGCCGGCTTGAGCCAATAGCGGCGAAATTCGTAGAACCTGCCGAGTGTCTTCGGTTCGATCGCGGGCAGGAACGGAAACAGTTCGTAGGTTTCCATGCTGAGACCCACGTGGTCACCGTCGATATTGAACGGCCCGCCGCTCATCAACGCACGACGGCGCTCCTGCTGCAGTTCGTCGATTTCGTCGAAGCCTCGCAGCACGACGATCTGCCCCAACTCGCCGATTTCCGAACGCCATGCCCCGAGGAGACGCCCCGCGGCCCCCGGATCCGTTACCCATCGGTGTGCGCCAGCCGAAACGACATCCTGCTCCAGCAGCAAACACGACAACGTCGTCAGTTCATATTGCATCTCGATCATCCCTCGCAAAATGGGCCAGACACGCTAATCGCCCTCCCCCGACGCCAGAAAAATAAATTCCCCCAATCCACAATCAAATAAAACATTATTCCATATCAAGCGGAATCATCAGCCAACTTTGGATCCTTTTTCCCTTCTGTCCCCCGTATCATTTCTTCCATTCCGAAAGAAAGAGCATGAGAAGGACATGAGCGACACCACCACGCTGCACTACCTCGACTACGCCGCCACGACGCCCGCCGATCCGCGCGTGATCGAAGCGATGACGGCCTGCCTCGGCTTCGACGGCATCTACGGCAACCCCGCGTCGAGCTCGCACGCCGCCGGCCGGCTCGCGAAACACAAGGTCGAGCAGGCCCGCGCACAAGTTGCCGCGCTGATCGGCGCGGACGCCGACGAGATCGTCTGGACCTCGGGCGCCACCGAATCGAACAACCTCGCGCTGAAGGGCTATGCGGAAAACGCGACCGGCAAGCGTCACCTGATCACGAGCCGCATCGAGCACAAGGCCATTCTCGACACGATGGCGAACCTGTCGAAGCACGGCTCGACGGTCACGTTCCTGACGCCCACGCGCGACGGCGAAATCACCGCCGACGCGGTCGCGGCCGCCATCGGCCCCGATACGGGCCTCGTGTCGCTGATGCTCGTGAACAACGAACTCGGCACGCTGACCGATATTGGCGCAATCTCGCGCATCGTGCATGACGCGGGCGCGCTGCTCCACGTCGACGCTGCCCAGGCGCTCGGCAAGACGCCGATCGACGTGCGCGCGCTCGGCATCGACATGCTGTCGATGTCCGCGCACAAGGTGTACGGCCCGAAGGGCATCGGCGCGTTGTACGTCCGCCGCGATATCGCGGATCAAATCGCGCCGCAGATTCATGGCGGCGGGCATGAGCGCGGCTTGCGTTCGGGCACGCTCGCGACGCATCAGATCGTCGGCATGGGCGTGGCATGCGAACTGGCCGCCGAGAAGCTCGACGGCGAAGCCGCTCGAATCGCGGCGCTCGGCGCGCGCCTGACGGACGCACTGGTCGCCCTCGGCGATGTCACGCAGAACGCGGCCGCCGCGCGCCGCATCCCGCACACGCTGAGCCTGACGGTGAACGCGCCGGGCTTCTTCCCGTTCATGCTCGGCGAAGCGCTCGCGGTGTCGTCGACGTCCGCATGCAACTCGACCAGCGGCGCACCGTCCCACGTGCTGACCGCGATCGGCCTCGACGCGGAAACGGCCGGCCGCACCGTGCGCGTGAGCTTCGGCCGCTTTACGACGGAGCAGGACGTCGATTTCGCGATCGCCTGTTTCCGCCAGGCGATCGAGCAGTGTCGCGCGACGGCGGCGAACGGTTTCTCCGCGTCGCGGCAGATCACGCCGGCCGACCTGAAGGCGATCCGCAATGCCGGCTTCCGCTCGGTCATCTGCAACCGGCCGGACGGCGACGGCGACGCCCATCCGGCGTTCGACGAAATCGCCGCGGCGGCCCGCGAACTGGGCCTCGAAGCGCGCTACCTGCCGGTCGAGCGCGACGGCATCGGTGATGCGGAAATCGATGCCTTCGGTGCACTGGTCGACACGCTGCAGAAGCCCGTGCTTGCGTACTGCCGCAGCGGCAATCGCTCCGGCATGCTGTGGAATCGCTGGTCCGCCCGACGTACGGCCTCGGCCTCGGCTTCAGCTTCAGCTTCAGCTTCAGCTTCAGCTTCAGCTTCGGCTTCGGCTTCGGCCTAATCGGAAACACCGCCCCGTTACGCTCCGTCCCCGGCGTTCACGCACGAAGCAGATACTTCGATGCGTGGCCGCCGGATGGCGGCAGCGGTTGAAACCCCTTCAGTCCCCCTCATCCCCGCTCACCGGCGTGTAAATCGCCAGCTTCAGCGCGGGATCGTCGTTCGCCTGGAACGTCGCGTATTCATAGCGCTGCGCGCCCCGTTGCGCATGCGCGAACACCTTCCGGCCCGACACGCCGCTGTGCACGTCATGCGCATCCCACCATTGCGCGAACTCGCTGCTGCTTGCGCGCAAGCGCGCCACCAGCGCGATGAACGCCGGATCGCTCGCATGGAACGCGCCGCCCTCACACGCCGTACGCATCCAGCGCCTTCAGCGGCACATGCAGGCTTTCGTTCGCAGCAAACGCGTCGAGCAGATAGTCGACCGTCGCCTGTACGCGCGACGCCTTCAATGCGCGATGCGGATACTGCATCGCCATTTCGTAGCTGCCGGGCAAGTGATGGCGGTGCAGCAGCACCTTCAGCGCGCCGGCGCGCAGATGCGCCCACGCGAGGTGCACCCCGACCTGCGCGATGCCCAGCCCGTCACGGGCGGCCTGCAGCACGGCCTCCGGCGCGGAGAATGTCAGCAGCGCCGTCTCGCCCGGATCGACCGCCACGATGCTCCCGCCGCGCATCCTGAAGCTCCACGTCGCGACTCCGCCGCCGAGAAACCGGCGTGCGATCAGCCGGTGCGCAACGAGATCGTCCGGCGCGCGCGGAATGCCGTGACGCTGCAGATAAGCGGGTGATGCAACCAGCACCGTATTCAGGCGAAAGACCGGCCGAGACACCAGCGCGGAATCGTGGATGTTGCCGCCGCGGATGACGATGTCGTAGCCGTCGCGTACGACGTCGACGATCCGGTCGTCGAAATCGGCCTCCACCGACAAGCCGGGGTAACGCGCCAGCAACCCGGGCAGCACCGGTTGCAGATGCTCGCGCCCGAACGCGGCGCTGGTCGAGATGCGTATGCGCCCTTGCGGCCCGAGCCGCTGCGCGACGATGCTGTCGACCGCCGAATCGAGCGCGTCCAGTGCGACGCGTGCCTGGCGCAGGAACACGCTGCCTTCGTCGGTGAGCTTCAGCGTGCGTGTGGTGCGGTTCATCAGCCGCACGCCGAGCGCCTGCTCGAGGCCCGCGACGTTCTTGCTGACGGCGGCCGACGTGATGCCGAGCATGCGCCCGGCCGCCGCGAAGCTGCCGCCGTCGGCCGCATGCACGAACGACAGGATCGCACGCGTGCGTTGTGACACATCCAAAGCAGCCTCCTTCAATCGACGCGTTGCACGGTACACCTTCGCCTGCCGCCGATTATCAACCTGAAGTTGAGAGCGACTCAACCCGGGCCCGACTTCCGGTTGCGACCCGCGCCGCCCACAATCCGGCCATCGTTCAACGCACTGCAAAGGAATGTCCATGCTTGCCACCATCGTTTTCGACAGCGGTCACGGTCACACCGAGCGACAGGCGCAAGCCGTCGCGGAAGGCGTGCGGCGCGTGCCGGGCGCGGAAGTGCGGCTCGTCGCGGTCGCCGACGGCGCGATTCCGTGGGAGACCCTCGCCGCGAGCGACGCGATCATCTTCGGCTCGCCGACGTACAACGGCTCGATCAGCTCGCGGCTCAAGAAATTCATGGAAGACTCGACGCGCCCCGCGTGGATTCCGCAAACCTGGCGCAACAAGGTCGCGGCCGGCTTTACCAATTCCGGCGCGCAGCACGGCGACAAGCTGAACTCGCTGATGACGATGACGCTGTTCGCCGCGCAGCACGGGATGATCTGGGTCGGGCTCGACCTGTTCGCCGGCACCGCGGCGAACGAGCGCAACCGGATCGGCGGCTGGCTCGGCGCGATGGCGCAGTCCGACGACGTGTCGCCGGAACTGTCGCCGATCGCGAGCGACCTCGACACCGCCGCGCACCTCGGGCAGCGCGTCGCCGAACTGGCGTCGCGGCTCGCGGCCAGCGCGTAAGCAGCCCCCCATTCGCCAGGAGATCGACATGAAACTGCTGTGCCTCGACGTCCCGTTGCCCGGCGCCAGCCCGGACGCGTATCAACCGCACCTGCTCGACGAAGTGCGCTACGCGTGGCAACTGCTTAAGCGCGGGATCGTCCGCGATATCTATTTCCGTCAGGATCGCCCGGGCGTCGCGATCATCGCGGAGTGCGAGTCGATCGAAAGCGCCCGCGAAGCGCTGCGCGAGTTTCCGCTGGCGAAGGCCGGGCTGATCGACTGGGACATCATTCCGCTTGGCGCGTTTCTCGGCTGGGAAGCGCTGTTCGCGGCGGACCCCGCGTAACTTTCACGGTCGGCGGCGTGTTGCTTACCCGCCGCTCACTCAAACTTCGACCGGGCCAGCCCCGGCGCCGGCGAATTCCGTCGCAAGCGCGGCACGCAATGCCAGCATGGCGCGCCCGACGCGTCGCTACCTCGGATACTCCAGTTGCAGCGCGACCCAGCCCGACGTCGTATCGCCATAGCGTGCCGCGATGTCGCCGAGCACACCGGGCAGCACCGCTTCCCCGCGCCGCTCAGCCGGCATCGTCATGCGCGCGTGCCGGGCATTCGCCGGCTGCGCCAGCAACCGCAGCCCGTGCTTCGACTCGATTACGCGCGCGTCTGCCGTCGCGACGACGTCACTGCGCCAGGTCCGCGCCCACGCGTCGGCGGTCAACGCAACCGGTAGCTCGTCGAACCCGGTTTCGACCGGAAGATCGAACGTCTCGCGCCGCCAGAACGCGACGCGGTTCGTCAACGCAACCGCCACCGCACGCGCCGTCAACGCGAACCGGCTGCCGTCGTGAACGTCGCTCCATGACTGTGCGCCGACGCGCCGCGCCGTCTCGCGCGCCGCTGCCGGCCCGGCCAGCGTATTCACCAACGCCAGCGAAGCGGGAATCGACGCCGATACGCCGGTCGTCGTCATGACGTTGCCGTCCATCACATAGCGGCGATCGTCGATCCACGTCGTATCGGCAAAGCGGTGACGCAGGCTGTCGCGCACATACCAATGAGACGTCGCCGTACGGTGCCGCAACAGGCCCGCATTCGCGAGCACTTCCGCACCCTCGCAGATCGCCACCATCGTTGCACCGGCAACGGCCTGCTTGCGTAACCATGTCAGCACCGCCGGACTGTCCGCGCGATGCAGCGCGGGCACGATCACCACGTCGGCCCCCGCGGGCGTCGCGGCATCGAACCGGTCGAACGTCGTATCGGCCAGCATGCGCAGCGCGGGCATCAGTTCGACTTCGCCCTCGGCGGCCGATACGGCGACGACATCGACCGCATCGGATGCCTTCAGCATCGCGTACGGCACGATGAAATCGGTCGTCTCCGTTCCGGCGTTGTCCGCGACGATCGCCACGAGCGGCCGCGTGCGTGCCGCCTTCGGCGCGCCGATCGTCAGCGCCTGGGCGACCGGCCGTGCGTCCTCCGCCTTCACCGGCACATGCCACCCCGCGGCCCATGCGCCCAGCATCGCGCACACCAGCAGCACCGCCCCGCCTGCCTTCCATCCCCGCATCGTTCACCCGCATCCGTCGATTGCATGTCCGGAAAATTACAAGGATCATGCTCGCGGTCACAAGGACAACTCCACCGCACTTTCCGCCATGTCCCAGTCAACCTGTTCGGCACGCGACATCGTCGTCGTCGGCTTCGAAGGCGTCCAGTCGCTCGACATCACGGGCCCGATGGAAGTGTTCGCGGTCGCGAACCGTCACCTTCCCGACCATGCCGCGCCGTACCGGCTCACGCTCGCGTCGCAACACGGCGGCGACATCGTCACGCACGCGGGCCTGCGCCTCGCCGGCACGGCCGCGCTCGCGGCGCTGCCCGAGCGGATCGACACGCTCATCGTCGCCGGCGGCGATGAAGCGGCGCTACGCCATGCCGCATCGGAAACCGGCGTGCTGCCGTGGCTGCGCACGCGGATCGCCGGCACGCGGCGCATCGCGAGCATCTGCACGGGCGCGTTCGTGCTGGCGGCGGGCGGATGGCTGGACGGCCGGCGCGCAACCACGCACTGGAACCAGTGCGCGATGCTGCAGGCGCTCCGTCCCGACGCGCGGATCGAACCGGACGCGATCTACGTCAGCGATCCGCCGTTCCATACGTCGGCCGGCGTGACGGCCGGCATCGATCTGTGTCTCGCACTCGTCGAGGCGGATTGCGGCGCGCCGACCGCGCTCGCGGTCGCACGCGAACTCGTGCTGTTCATGCACCGTCCCGGCGGACAGGCACAGTTCAGCGTCGGGCTAGGGGCGCTGGCCAACGCGACGCCGCGCATGCGCGCGCTGCTCGCCGAGATCGCCGACGATCCGGCTGGCGATCTCGGCGTTGCCGCGCTGGCCGCGCGGATGCACATGAGCGAACGCTCGTTTGCGCGCAATTTCCTCAAGGAGACCGGACGATCGCCCGCGCAGTTCGTGCTGGCCGCACGCGTCGAGCGCGCGAAGGCGCTGCTGGAGCGGGCCGACTGGCCGCTCGAACGCATCGCCGAGCGGTCGGGATTCGGCAGCGTCGACGCGTTGCAGCGCGCGTTCGCGAAGCAGGTCGGCGTATCGCCACGCGACTATCGCGCGCGCTTCGGACCGCGACACAACACGCCGAAAACGGAATAGGCCGTCGCTGGTTCCCGCATGCGTCCGGGGTCACTGGCGTGGTGGCAATGCGACGTTCGCCCGTCGACACCGCCGCGCATCCGTCACGCTCTCGGTCCTCCCGGCCCTCCCGGCGACGAAATGGGCCGACACGCCCTGTTCCGGTGCATCCCTCGGGATTTTCACTCCATTGCCGAATCTGATAGAACCGGGAGAAATGCGGGTGGATGACGGCGTGGCTCAACCTGATCGGCCTGCTCTTCGCGCGATGTTCGGCGAACTGCCGTCGGCCACCGCGAAGCGCTACGCGCGCCAGGCGCCCTAGCGCCTGGCGTTCACGCTGTCGTTCATCTTCCAGCGGCCGGTGCGAAGGCTTCCGCACCGGCCGCCGCCCTGCCTGCTACGTCACTCGCCCTGCTGTTCCTGCTGCGCCTGCACCTGCCGCTGCTGGATGAACTGCCGCACATCGCTCATCGTCACGCGGCCGGTGTGCTTCGCATCGATCTCGTCGAAGTGCTTCGACACGAAGCCGAGACCGCTGCTCTGCGCCTGCGCCTTCGTCACGGCCGCGCCGTTGCTCAGCACCGTATTGGCGCCGAGCCGCGCATCGACACGCTGCTGCGCCTGCTGCTGCAGCGTCGCGCCGGTCGACGGCAACACCGGCGCCGCTTTCGTGGCGGGAAAGAACGGACCGTCGACACCGCGCCCGCCGTGCGGCAGCTTCACCGGCGCCACCGCCTGCGGCGGCAACGCGTAGGCACTGCTCATCACGGCACCGACGACGATCAACGGAGACATACGCCGCATCATTTTGATTAGGGACATGATCACTCGCATTCAATGGATGAATAGAGGGTTCCTTTGACAAGGAGTCCGTCGCTCAGGCTCGCTCACGGGGCCGCCGCCAGCGTCGTCCCGGCGGTCGCGCCCGGGACGCTGCCGGTCGGCACGCTCGGCGGGTTTTCATCCGGCCACGGCGGCGGCAGCGTGTGCAGCGTCAGTGCCGTCGGAATCCGCGCACCCTTGTAGAACGTCTTCAGATCCCGCTTCATCTGCGGACGGGCGACGTCGTCCAGGTAGATCATGTGGCCGCCCTGGAAGAAGTTCACCTGCAGCTTCGGATTGAAGCCCTTCACCGTCTGCAGCCGCGCGAGTTGCTTCTCGGTGTTGAAGAACGGCGTCGCGAGATCGTGGAAGCCATTCTCCGCGAGCACGCGAAGCTTCGGGTTGAGCTGCAGCGCACCGAGCAGATCGGGGATCGTGTCGGGCATCGGCTGGCCGTCGTGCGTGAAGTCCCAGACGCCGATGATGTTGTCGTTCAGCGGCAGGTACGTCGCGTTCGGTGCGGTGTAGCCGAGGTAATCCGGCATCTGCGTCGCGAGCGCGTTCGTGAACGGCTGCGAAATCAGGATGTCGGACGGGTCGCCGTCGTTCTGCAGGCGCGGATCGGAATTCGGCAACGACACGCGTCCGTCATACCGGCCGATCGTCGTCCCGGGCAAGAGGCTCGTGCCGAACGGATTCGCGTTGAAGTAGCCGCGCAGCGCCTGTTGCGTGAGGCTCGACGGGATCGACCACAGCCTGAGCGTCGCATCGCTCGGGAACACCGGCGTGCCGAGCGCATCCGGAATGCCGAGCTGGCTCAACACCCACGACTGCGAATACTTCTGCAGCTGGTTGTAGATCAGCGTCGTGAACAGTTCCGTCTGCAGTGCGTACAGATCGGCGTTCACCGGTGCCGGCGACACCTGGTTGAAGTACGCCGCGACCGCCGCATAGCCCGGCAGGTAGCCGGCCACGGTATCGGTTTCGAGCAGCAGCCCCTCCGTCGACTGCGTGATCGCGACGGCTTCCACCGCATCCGCGAAGTAGTTCAGGATCGCCGACTGCAGCACGATGCCCGTCAGGTGCACGCCGGCCGATTCGAGCGCCAGCGCGAGCATATCGGTACGCGGCGTGCCGTACGATTCGCCGTACAGGTAGATCGGCGACGTGCCGCGGCTGTTGACGTTCAGGTAGCGCTGGATGAAGTCGCGCATGATGTTCACGTCCGCGTCGGAGCCCCAGTACTTCTGGTTGGTGTTCGGCAACACGGCTTCCGACAGCCCGGTGCCGGGCGGGTCGATGAACACGAGGTCGGTGGTGTCGATCAGGCTCTCGGCGTTGTCGACGAGCGGATAGTTCGGCCAGTTGCTGCCGAACAGCGGATCGGGCGTGGCCACGCGGGTCGGCGCGAACGAGCCGAGCCGCAGCCAGATCGACGACGAGCCGGGGCCGCCGTTATAGACGAACGTGACGGGGCGCGGCTTGCCGTTCGTGCTCGGCGCGGTGTACGCGACATACGACATCGACGCTTCCGCATTGCCGTTCGCGTCCTGCGCGGTCAGGTGGCCGGTGGTCGTCGTGTAGTTGACGGTCGTGCCGCCGTTCTTCCACTGGTAATGCATGACGGCGGTTTTCTCGGACACCTGCCCGGGGGCCAGGCCGTCGGTCGCATTCATCGAATACGCGACCGGGTCGACGTACGGCTGGTTGGACGGTGTCTGCCCGGCCGCCTGTTGCGCGCTCGCCTGCTGGCTGGCGGTGGCCTGCGCGAGGCTCGACGCACCGACGGACGACGAATCGTCGCCGCCGCATGCCGCGAGCGCCAGTGTCATGACGGTCAATGCACCTAGCCCGGCCAACCGGCCGTGACGGCCACGGCGGCTGCCGGTACAGCTCCTGTCTGGTTTCATCTCTGTCCTTTGATTCGGATACCGTTTCACACAGGCCGCCAACGCCTGCGAAACGCGCAGGCGAACCCGCCACTCGCGTTGCACGGTCGGCAGTCGGCGGTTGGGGATTGGACTTCCAAGAGACTGAACTTGATACAGACACAGCAAACTGCTGGCGAGAATGGTGCTCGGACGCCCCCTGCAGTTTGGACAACTTTTATATGACCCAAATTTACGACAACACAAAAATAGGCGGTGCTGCGCCGCGTTGTCAAAGATCATTCGGATATTAAAAAACCCGCAATGATGCTAACGGCGGACAGTGTCTGGCAATTGAAAGAAAACGGGATTATTCGCGCATTGCGCGCTCTAACGACAATAATCCACCGAATTTCCCGCCTTTATCGCGCAACCGGCAATCCTTTACCGACGTTGATGTTGCGCCTCGAAAGCCTTCAGATCACCGGAATTATTCTTTCATTTTAATTACCCGAGATCGATTAATTCAGCGTGACGGCATGCATGGGCCGCCATTCAATGATTCAAGTCACTTCAACCATTCTTCAAGCGATGCGCTTATCCGCATCGTGTCATCCATAAAATACCGATTTATCGAATTCCCATAAATTAAGCGGAATTATTTACCCTTTCCCCTGCCAGCGCTTCCAATAGGCAAGAAGCGCGACATGCAGCCTCGCCGCACGCCGCGCTTCTTCCGCATTCAATCCGCCATTACTTCCCGCCGCCCGGCAGCGCGATATCGATCAGCACCGGATCGTGATCCGACGAGCGATACGCATCCGGCGCGTAGAACGTCTTCTGCTGCTCCGCCGACTTGTACGCAAGCGTGTACTGCAGCGCGAGCGGCTCGTCCGCGTTGATGTGCCATTCGTGCACGGCCTTCACGTGCGAGGCGAGCGGCAGCGTCGCGAGCGCGTGATCGAGGTAGCCGGCTTCGCCGTTGTACACGTAGCTGTACGCATTCGCGCCGATCCAGCGCGCGACGAGGTTGCGGTAGCCGCGCGATTCGAGCGTGCGGATCGGGTCTTCGTACGTGTAGCTGTTGAAGTCGCCGATCAGCAGCACGCCCTGGCCGGCGACGCCCGTCGGGTTGCCGGCGAGCCAGTCGGCCACCTTCGCCGCCGCACGCGTGCGCGTCGGGTTCCAGCAGCCCTGGCCGTCGCCCTGGTCGAGATCGTCGTTCGCGGCGTCCGGGCAGTTCTTCGACTTCAGGTGGTTGACCGCCACCGTCAGCGACTGCTTGTTGCCGTTGATCAGCCGGAACGACTGCGCGAGCGGCTGGCGGTTCTTGTCGTCGATCGCGAGCGTCGCCGCGCGGCCGACCGGTTCGACCTTGCGGCTGTCGTAGATCATCGCGACCGTGATCGCATCGCCACCGAGGCGCGACACGCCCGGATCGACGACGCGCCATTGGGTGCCGAGCTTCGCCGCGAGCTGGCGCACCGCGCTCAGTTCACCGTAGCCGTTGTTCTGGATTTCCATCAGGCCGATCACGTCGGCGTCGATCGCCTTCAGCGCGCTGACGATCTTCGCTTCCTGGCGCTGGAATTCCTGGAAGTTCTTCGCGCCGCGGTTGTTCGGATCGTCGAAGCCGCCGCCGAGACCGTTGCCGTTGAAGTAGTTCAGGACGTTGAACGACGCGACGCGCAGGTTCGATTTCGGATCGCGCGCCGGTGCGTGGGTGCGCGGGTTCGTGCGTGCGTCGAATGCCGGCACGGCGGCGCCCGGCAGCGGCTGCACGCGCCATGCGCCGTAGCGCACTTCGAGCACGCCTTCGACGTCGCGCACCGTGTAGCCCGCGCGCAGCGTGTTCGCGGCCGACAGGCCCGGGGCCGGATACGGCACGGTCGCGGGGTTCTGCTTGTTCGAGCCGTCGTCGAGGATCAGGCGGTTGCGTGCGTTCGCCTCGATCTGCGTCTGCGCCTGCGCGGGCGGCACAACGCTCGTCGGCGTGCGCAGGCGGCCGTTGCTGAGCATCACGCTGCCGTAGCGGCCGAGCTCGTAGTTGTCGGTGACGTTCAGCGTCTGCGGCAGGCGCACGAGCATCCCTTCATACGCGGCGAACGCGTTCGGGCTGTCGACCGGCAGCGTGAGCGTCACGGGCGTGACGGTCTGGTTGTTCGCGCACACCGCGATCGCGCCCGACTGCGTGAGCTGCGTCTGGCCGTACTTCTCCTCGACCTTGCCCGTCACGTGCACGAGGTCGCCCGCTTTCGCCCGCACCTTCGGCGCGTAGACGAACAGCCCTTCGGATACGCCCGGCTGGTTGCGGCGCTGCGCGTCGGCCTGCTGGACGAAGAAGCCGCCGAAGCCGTCCGTGCCGCCGAAATCGGCGGTGACGACCGCCTCGATCGACACGTTCTGGCCGGCGAGCGGCGACGGCGCGCCCGGCCCCTGGATATCGGCGATCGGCGTCGTGCTGCCGCCGCAGTTGGGGCTGACGGGCGCGGCCGTGGCGGCGAAAGCCGGCGCGGCGAGCGTCGGGAGCAGCAATAGCGGGGTGATGAGGCGGATTGTCGAGCGCATGACGGGGAATCCCGGTTGTGAGGGTGGCGAAAGCTTAGCGGCGCTCAATGACAGTTTTTGGTAATCGAAAGACAGGCGGATGTAATTGTCGTTATCACACCGCGATCGCCGTCGAGCGTGCGTTTACGCCTGAAAAAGCGGGGAAATCGTCTGATGAAAATCCACCGTGAGCGTGACGATTGCCCCGCGTGGTCTTGCTGCGCGGCTCCGCGCCGCCACGCTACACCGTGCCCGGCAACGCGCTCGACACGAGCACGGCCGCGACCATCAGCACGCCGCCCAGCACCACCGCTTCGATCTGCAACACTGTGCCGAACCGTTTCAACGAACTGGCCGGCATCGAGGCGGCCGGATCCTTCAACGCGGCCAGCAACGTTGGCATCCCGAAGAAGCGGTTGTGTCCGCCGAGCGCCGCCGCGATCAGCACGAGCGCGAGCTTCAGCAGCAGGATCTGCCCGTACGCCGATGCAAGCAGATTGGCGGGCGTATCGACGCCGCGCCAGCCGTTGTACGCACCGGTCGCGAACAGCACGATCAATGCATAAGTCGATGCATCGGACAGCGACTGCACGAACGATGCGCCGGTCGTGCGTTCACTCGCGGGCATCGCTGCAAGCCTCGGCATCACGCCGAATGCCGTCACGAGCACGAGCCCGACCCATGCGCTGATCGCCAGCAGATGCAGCCAGTCGATCCACACCGGCACGCTGAACAATCCGGCATCCACCGGATGCCCGCCGTTGCTGCGTGCGAGCGCGACGCAGGCCAGCGCGGCCCACATCGCGAACGGCAAG
Source organism: Burkholderia sp. AU31624 (assembly GCF_020420065.1). NCBI lineage: Bacteria > Pseudomonadati > Pseudomonadota > Betaproteobacteria > Burkholderiales > Burkholderiaceae > Burkholderia > Burkholderia sp. AU31624. Next base: position 198,976 of record NZ_JAIZRT010000002.1, on the reverse strand, counting down.
CGCCTATCGTTCGCACACCAGACGAACGACAGCACCACGACGACGAGCATGAACACCGCGCCGGCCAGCCACGCATGACCGAAGCCGGTGCCCGCGAGCATCGCGCAAACGGCCGGCCCCGCTTCGAGCAACGACACCTCGCTCATCAGCGCGCAGTGCGCCCAGAACGCGGTGACGCTTGCGAGCAGCGAGATGACGGACGCGATGCGCAGCGTCGCGACGAGCCGCCACCCGATGCCGTGCTGCCACGCCGACGCGCCGCGCGCGAGCCAGTGGCGGCCGAGCAGCGCGCCGATGACGACGGCGAACCCGGCGTTCTGGATCGCCACCGATACGAGCCGCAGGAGACCGATGACGCCGTCGTTCACCCCTTCACCCTGAACGTGTAGGTGCCTTTCGTGCGATGCGCGTCGGCCGTCATCGCCACCCACTGCACCGTGTACGCGCCGGGCGCGAGCTTCGGCATCGCGACGGTCATCACGCGCGGGTTCGCCGCATCGACCTTTGCCTTGTCCTGCGTGACGGCGTTGCCGTTCGCATCCGACACCTTCACCGAGCTGAACGCCGGTTCGAGGTCTTCGTTGAACGTGAGCCGCACCGTGTCGGGCGCGGTGTCGACCGTGCTGCCTGTCGCCGGTGCCGCACTTTCCAGCTTGCCGTGCGCGGATGCCGCGATCGGTGCGGCGGCGAGCATCGCACCGGTCGCGACGATCGCGGCCAGCCGCGTGAGGGTCGTGATCTTCATGGGCACGCTCCGCGTCACGGCTTCTTCAGTTCGACGACGGTCAGCACACCGTCCACGTCTTCCGCGACGAAGTCGATCTTGTCGCCCGCTTTCACCTGCGACAGCATCGCCGGGTCCTTCACCTTGAACGCCATCGTCATCGCATCCATCCCGAGGTTGTCCAGCGGGCCGTGCTTGATCGTCAGCTTGCCGGCAGCCGTATCGACCTTGCGGATTTCGCCGTGCGACATGCCCGACGTCGCCGCAGCCGCCTGCTTTGTGCCGCCGCTCATGTCCATGCCGGCCATGTCGCCGGCCGCATACGTCGCCGCGGAAAACGCCAATGCCCAACCCGTTGCCATCAAAACCAGTCCCTTCTTCATCGTGTCGACTCCCAGTGAATGAAACGAAACCGGCGGCCGCATGCACGCAGCCGCCGCATGCTGCTGCTCAGCCGTCCGGCAGTTCGCCGGTGTACTCGTACGCGACAGTGCCCTTCGGATGTTTGAACCAGCCCGGGTCGCGATAGTCGTGGCGGCCGAGCCCCTGCCGCACCTTGCAGACCGTGAACATGCCGCCCATCTCCAGCGGCCCGAACGGGCCCGTGCCCGTCATCATCGGCAGCGTGTTGTCGGGCAGCGGCATCTCCATGCCGCCCATCGCGCCGCCGGTGCTGCCCATCGCCATGTAGTCGGGCACGAGCTTGCCGATGCGCTGCGCGAGATCCTTCTGCGGCACGCCGATCAGGTTCGGCACCTGGTGGCCCATCGCATTCATCGTGTGATGCGACTTGTGGCAATGGAATGCCCAGTCGCCCGGACGATCGGCGGTGAACTCGATCGCGCGCATCTGGCCCACCGCGACATCGGCGGTCACTTCCGGCCAGCGCGCGGCCGGCGGAATCCAGCCGCCGTCGGTGCCCGCGACTTCGAAGCTGTAGCCGTGCAGGTGGATCGGATGGTTCGTCATCGTCAGGTTGCCGAAGCGAATCCGCACGCGATCGCCCGCGCGCACCGGCAGCGGATCGATGCCCGGGAACACGCGCGAATTGAAGGTCCACATGTTGAAGTCGGTCATCTCGTTCACGCGCGGCGTGTAGCTGCCCGGATCGATGTCGTATGCGGCGAGCAGGAACACGAAATCGCGATCGACCGGCATCGTGCCGCGATCCTTCGGATGCACGATGAACATGCCCATCATTCCCATCGCCATCTGCACCATCTCGTCGGCGTGCGGGTGATACATGAACGTGCCGTGCGCTTCCAGCTGGAACTCGTAGACGAAGGTCTTGCCGGGCGGGATATGCGGCTGCGTGAGGCCGCCGACGCCGTCCATCCCGTTCGGCAGCCGCAGCCCGTGCCAGTGGATCGTCGTGTGCTCGGGCAGCCGGTTGGTCACGAAGATGCGTACCTTGTCGCCTTCGACGGCCTCGATCGTCGGGCCCGGCGACTGGCCGTTGTAGCCCCACAGGTTCGCGTTCATGCCGGGCGCCATCTCGCGCACGACGGGCTCGGCCGTCAAGTGGAACTCCTTCCAGCCGTTCTTCATCCGCCACGGCAGCGTCCAGCCGTTGAGCGTCGCGACGGGCGTGTAAGGGCGGCCGTTCGGCGGCACGAGCGGCGGCTGCGTACCGGTTTTCGCCATCGTGGGCGCTTCGGGCAGCGACGCGGCGCCGGCCTTGCTGACCATCGCGGCGCCCAGCAGCGCGGCGCCCGAGCCGCTGAGAAATTGTCGACGGGACACCATGTCAATGACCTTCCGGATGCGGTTGCGTCGCGGGCGCCGGTTGCGCCGCGGATGAAGAAGCCGGCTGCGGCGCAGCGTCGGCGTGTGAAGGGGCGTCGGGTTGGGTGGATGGCGTCGCGCGCGGCGTGGCGCCGTCGGACGGCAGCCGGCCTCCGACGGCCATCTGCAGATCGGTTTCGGCGAGCCAGTAATCCTTCAGCGCATCGATGTAGCCGTTGACCGCGCCGACCTGTTCGCGTGCATCGGCCAGCAACTCGAACACGCTCGCGAGCATCCCGTTGTAGCGCAGCAGGAGTTCGTCGGAGATCGTCTTGCGCAGCGGCACGACTTCGTCGCGATAGTGGGTCGCGACGTCGTAGCTCGTCACGTACGCCGCATACGACTCGCGCACGTCGGAGCGCGCGTCGATGGCCGTTTTCGCGAGCCGGTTCGCCGATTGCATGTAGACGGCCTCGGCGCGCGCGACCTTCGCGCCGCCCCAGTCGAACAGCGGAATCTCGACGCTGATCTCGTAGCCGTGCTCGTGACCCTTGCCGGTCTCGTAGTCGTTCACGTAGCCGAGGTCGACCGCATTGACGAAGCGCGTCGCCTTGCTCAGGCCGAGCGACGACGCGACGCCCTGCGTCTGCAGCTTCGCGGCCTGGATGTCGAGGCGGTTGCTCATCGCGAACCGCTCGAGATCGGGCAGGTTCGGCCGCGCTTTCGGCAGGTCGGGCAAGCGCTCGGGCAGCGCGTATCGCGTGCGGTCGCCCCACAGGCCCATCGCGCGCGTGAGCTTCTCGCGCGCGGCGACGGCCTGCTGGCGCGCCTTCGCGTGCTGCGCAACCGCATCGGCATGGAACGCCTGTTCACGCGCGTAATCGAGGCGGCTGAAGTTGCCGGCCTGCCGCATGCGCAGCGCGAGTTCGGCGGCCGCGCTCGCGGCATCGCGCACCTGTTGCGCATAGTTCGCGGCCTGCTCGGCCGCGACGGCCTCGACGTACGCACGGCGTGCGTCGGCTGCGACCTTCAGCATCGCGTCGGCGGTTTCGAGCTTGGTCTGCTCGAAACGGCGGCGTTCGATGTTCGTCGCGAGCGGCATCGTCAGCAGCGCGAACACGTTCGCCGAGAACGTGCGGCCGAGCGTCAGCTCGCCGTCGCCGGCACGGGTGCGGCTGAACGCGAAGCGCGGGTTCGGCAGCCGGCCAGCCTGGACCAGATCGGCTTCCGACAGCCCCAGTTCCGCATATGACGCCTGCAGCCCGCGGTTGTTCAGCAGCGCGACCTGCACCGCGTCGTCCATCGACAGCGGCTTCGCAAGCAGCTCCTTCGTGCGCTTGTCGACGGCTTCGCGGTCGGCGTCGGTCTTGATCACCACCGCGTCTTTCCCGATGCGCTCCGACGCGGCGGAAGACACCGCGTCGAAGCCACCGTCCTTCGAAAACGTCGTGCAGCCGGCGAGGAAGGCCAGCACGGCCGCGGCCGCGCCGATCCTCGGCGATATCGCAAGCATCGTCATTGCGCGGCGCCTCCGTGCTTCGAATGCGTGGCGCCGCTTCCGGCCGCGCCGCCCGTCGCACGGCCCTTCGCGGGCCGTGCCATCACGTCGCGGTTCAGTTGTTTCCAGCCGGGGCCTTCGTCGTCCCGATACGGCCGGTAGCCGTCGAATGCGGACGTCACGGTGATATCCGGCACGGCCACGGTGGCATCCGCCGGATCGGGCAACGGGGTTTGCGCAGGCGCGAGCGACGGCGCGAGGGCCGCCGCGCTCAACAGCGCCGCAGTAATGAATCGCATGAATGGGTCTCGTCACGAGTCGTCCGGCGGCCTTGATACCGCCGCCGGAACGGATTGCAGAGCGCGGCCGGTCGAGGCCGCGGGCAGGGTCTAGACGAGAAGCCGGCGCGGCGGCCTGTCGATGCCGCCAGTCAGGAACGACACGACGACGGGCGCCGAAGCGAAAGAGACGAGCGCGATACCGATACCCGACGCAACGGACATCACGGGAAGATCCGCCATGCCGGTGCCGAAGCAGCAGGATCCGCATGCGGAACATGGCTGTGCAAGTCGCGCATGATCGCCGCGCGCGTGCTCGTCTTTATGCTGGCCACCATGCGCGCTCGGCATCGCACGCGGCGCAACCGCGTCATCGTCGCTTGCTCCGTCCCCCGAGTGCGGCATTGCCGCGACCGCCCCCGCGCACGCCATCGACACAGCCGCGAACGACTGGATCGGCAGGCTCAGCGCCAGCAGCACGACGACGAGGAATTTGCGCCAGTACGACATGGATGCGAAATCACGCAGACAACGACCGGATGGGCCGGCGCAGCGCCGCGACGGCGCGCTCCGGGGACACGACGGCCGCAGCTTATCGTCGCCGCGGTGACGACGACATGGCCGAAACATGACCGGCATTTCATGACAATTCCGTCATCCGGCGGTCACCCTTCGCGCACGCACGGCGCCGTAAGCTCACGCGTTACACTGACCGGCTGGAATCACGGATGACTCACGGACAGCCTGCCTCACCATGCGAATACTGATAGTCGAAGACGAACCCAAGATGGCGTCGTACCTCCGCAAGGGGCTGATGGAGGCGAGCTACACGGTCGACGTCGCGGAAAACGGCAAGGACGGGCTGTTCCTCGCGCTGCACGAGGAGTTCGATCTCGTCGTGCTCGACGTGATGCTGCCGGAAATGGATGGTTTCGAGGTGCTCAAGCGGCTGCGCGCACAGAAGCAGACACCCGTGCTGCTGCTCACGGCGCGCGAGGCGATCGAGGACAAGGTCGCCGGGCTCGAGCTGGGCGCCGACGACTACCTGCTCAAGCCGTTCGCGTATGCCGAGTTCCTCGCGCGCATCCGCTCGCTGCTGCGGCGCGCGCCGCGCAACGTGCGCGACATCCTGCAGGTCGCCGATCTCGAAGTCGACCTGATCCGCCGCCGCGTGCGGCGCGCCGACACCCGCATCGACCTGACCGCGCAGGAATTCGCGCTGCTGCAGTTGCTCGCCGAACGCGAGGGGGAAGTGCTGACGCGCACCTTCATCACGTCGCAGATCTGGGACATGAATTTCGACAGCGACACGAACGTCGTCGATGCGGCGATCAAGCGCCTGCGCGCGAAGATCGACAACGCGTATGAGAAGAAGTTGATCCACACGATCCGCGGGATGGGCTACGTGCTCGAGGATCGTTCGTGACGCGCCGCCCTGGCGCGTATTCGCTGCTGCGGCGGCTGACGCTCGCGTTCGCCGTCGTCGCCGCGCTCGTGTTCGCGCTGACCGGCGCGTACCTGTATCGCTCGCTGTCCGCCGAGCTGACGCGGCGCGACGACATCGAGATTTCCGGCAAGCTCAACCAGTTCCTGCAGCTTGCACACGCGAGCGGATCGATCGCCGCGCTGCGCGCTGATCCGGCCGTGTTTCATGAGGTGCTGCTGTCGCATCCGGGCGTGTATCTCGGCATCTACGATGCGCAGAACCGCGCGCTCGTCGAGCATTCCGACGAAGCCGGCAATACGCTCGCGTCGGTGATCGCGGCACCGCATCCGGCCAGCCGAGCCCGCGAGCCGTTCACCTGTTCGCCGCCCGGCATCGGCACGTCGCGTTGCGTGCACGCACGCGAAACGCTGCCGTCCGGCGACGCGATCCAGGTCGCGCTCGCGCGCACGGCGACCGATCGCCAGTCGCTGCTCGAAAGCTATCGCGTCGACATCTGGCTCGCGGCGGCCGTGGGCGCGCTGCTGGTCGGCGCGCTCGGCTATGCGGTTGCGTCGCGCGGCCTGCGCCCGGTCGAGAGCCTCGGCCGGCAGACGTCGCGCATCGAGGCCCACAACCTGAACGCACGGCTCGACGCGCGCGGCGGCCCGGTCGAGCTGCGTGAACTCGCGACGTCGGTCAACCGGATGCTCGACCGGCTCGAACGCGCGTTCGTGCGGCTGTCGCAGTTCTCGTCCGATCTCGCGCACGACATGCGCACGCCGCTCGCCAACGTGATCAGCGCGTCGCAGGTCACGCTGTCGCGCGCGCGCACGACCGAGGAATACGAAGCGCTGATCGATTCGAACATCGAGGAATGCGAACGGTTGCAGCGGATGATCGAGAACATGCTGTTTCTCGCCCGCACCGATAACGCTCGGCAGCACCTGAAGACCACCGAGCTCGATGCAGGCAGCGAGCTGCGCCGGCTCGCGTCGTATTTCCAGGCGCTGGCCGACGAAGCCGGCGTGCGGATCGACGTGCACGGCGAAGCGCCGGTCGTCGCCGATGCGACGCTGTTCCGGCGTGCCGTCAGCAACCTTACGTCAAACGCGCTCGAACATGCGGAAGCCGCGTCGACGATCGAGCTCGCGGTGTCGGCGCAAGGCCGCTACGCGGTCGTCGAAGTCACGAATCGCGGCGCCGCGATTCCGCCCGAACAGGTCGACAAGATCTTCGAACGCTTCTACCGGATCGATTCGTCGCGGCACGGCGCGGCGCGCAACGCGGGGCTCGGGCTCGCGATCGTGAAGTCGATCATGGAGCTGCATCGCGGCAAGGTCGAGGTCGCGAGCCGCGACGGGCGCACGACGTTCGCGCTTTATTTTCCGCGGGGCACGGATAGCTAGACCGTTCACCGCCTTCCGGCTAGTGCTCCTGAGCGGCGGCAAATGACGCGCGAATGCACACGAGCAACACGATGGTCACCGCGCTGAACACGGCCCCTGCGTAGAACGTCGCCGCCGCCCCCACCCGGTCCCACAGGATGCCCGCGACGACACTCGACACGAGCGTCACCACGCCGCTGAGCAGATTGAACACACCGAACGCCGTGCCTCTCAATGCGGACGGCGCGGCATGCGCGACCATCGTCGCGAGCAACCCCTGCGTCATCCCCATATGGAGCCCCCACAACGCGACACCGACCAGAACGGTTCCCCAATGCGTGCCGTGTGCGAGCACGATATCGGCAGCGATCAGCAGGACGAGCCCGGCCACCATCAGCTTCGTGTGGCTCGTCGTGTCGGCGAGCTTGCCGAACGGATAGGCCGACAGGGCGTACACGACGTTCATCGCCACCATCATGAGCGGCACGAGCGCGACGGGCACGCCGCTGCCCATCGCGCGCAGCACCAGGAACGCCTCGCTGAAGCGGGCCAGAGCGAACACGGCGCCGACGGCGACGACCCACCAGTAGCGCGCACCGAGCTGCGCGACGACATCGCGGCGGATCGGGTTGACGCGCGGCTCGCCCGGCGCACGCGCCGGCTCGTCGATACCGAACGCGAGCAGCGCCACGGCCAGTACGCCGGGAATCACGGCCAGCCAGAATGCGAGGCGGAAATCGTCGTGCCACCCCAGCATGATGACGACGGCCAGAAGCGGCCCGAGGAACGCGCCCACCGTATCGAGCGACTGTCGCAGCCCGTAGGCGGCGCCGCGCAGGTGGACGGGGGTGACATCGGCCACCAGCGCATCGCGCGGCGCACCGCGGATTCCCTTGCCGATCCGGTCGACGATCCGCGCCGTCACGACGACGCCGAGCGTCGGCGCGATCGCGAACAGCGGCTTGCTGAGCGCGCCGAGCCCGTATCCGGCGACCGCCAGCCATTTGCGATTGCGCAGGTAGTCGCTCAGCGTGCCGGAGAACACCTTGACGACCGGCGACGTCGCCTCGGCGATCCCCTCGATGACGCCGATCGCGGTCGCGCTCGCGCCGAGCCCCGCCATCAGGAACATCGGCAACAGGCTGTGGATGATTTCCGACGACACGTCCATCAGCAGGCTGACGCAGCCCAGCACCCAGACACTGCGCGGAATCTGGCGAAGAACGCCGGTCGACGGTTCGGTCTGCATGGGTCGCTCCCGGTTCAGGAATCCCGACACGGGATGCCGGTGATACTACTGCAGTCCGGTGGCACGACCGCGCATGCCGGCCCGCGCTATTTTCCCGTCTCGCGCCGGATCTTCGCCTGGCGGCGATGGCGGTCGTTCAGTATCTGGTGCCGGCGATGATCGGTCAGTTTCTTCCAGTCGCGTGCCTCGTCGCGCGTCCTCAAGCAGCCCGTGCAGAATCCGGTGCGGCCATCGAACGCGCACAGCTCGATACACGGCGATTTCACGGCCACGGTCAGGCAGCCTTTGCCGGCGTCATCACTTCGACGGTTACGTGCGACACGCCGCCGAAGCCTTCGACCAGTGCATGGTAGAAGCGCGCGTCGCGCGCCGCATCGACGGTCTCGACCGACACGATCGCGCTCATGTGGCCGGGGCCGACCCGCCACACGTGAAGATCGTTGACCTTGTCGCCAAACGCCTCGATCGCGTGACGTACGCGCTCCGCCAGCTTGCGGTCGACATTGACGTCGAGCAGGATGCCGCCCGTATCGCGCATCAGCCCGTACGACCAGTTCGCGATGACGAGCGCGCCGACGATGCCCGCGACGGGGTCCATCCAGACCCAGCCGAAAGCACGCGCGAGCAGCAACCCGATAATGGCCAGCACCGACACCGCGGCATCGGCGATCACGTGAACGTAGGCCGACCGGATGTTGTGATCGCGGGCCGAGGCAGCGTGCACGCCTTCATGATGCTCGTGTTCGACGAACGTCAGCGCGTGCTCGTTACCGTCCAGCGACACGATCGCATCGAACGCATGGGGCTCGGGAATGGTCTCCCGCGACTCCAGGAAGCCGTTGCGCGCCACCATCGTGAAATGCTGTCGCGACTGGTCGGGACGGAGGGTCGTGATCGATGCAGACACCCCGTCGACGCTCGACCCGCCAGTGGCGGGCGCGATCCGGAACACCGGCGGCACACCGTCCTCGAACACCGATACGTCGAACACGCCGGCTGTCGAGAACACCCGCATGGCTTCGTCCGCGTGATCGTCGTGCGCGTGCCCATGGCCGTGGCCGTGGCCATGCCCGTGATGGTGGCCGTGATCGTGCCCGTGATGCCCGCCGCTCAGCAGCCACACGCTCGCCAGGTTGACCGCGAGACCGAGCACCGCGATCGGAATCGCCTCGCCAAAATGGATCGGGACCGGCGCCAGCAACCGCGCAACCGCCTCGTAGCCGATCAGGATCGCGATCATCGCGAGCACGATCGCGCTCGTGAACCCGGCCAGGTCGCCCAGCTTGCCGGTGCCGAACACGAAGCGCGGATCGTCGGCATGCCTGCGCGCATAGGTATAGGCCAGCGCGGCGATCAGCATCGCGCCGGCGTGCGTCGACATGTGCAGCCCGTCGGCGACGAGCGCCAGCGACCCGAACAGCGTGCCGCCGACGATCTCGACCATCATCATCGCCGCGCACAGGCCGATCACCATCCACGTCCGCCGCTCGTTCTGCTCGTGCGCGGCGCCAAGGAAGATATGGTCGTGCCCCGCGCCGAACGCATCATTCGTGAAATTGCTCATGCTCCACCCCGATCACTTGAAATAGCTGTGCACCACGTCGATCAGCTGCTCGGTCGCGCTGCCTTCGTGCTCATCTGGCCCATGTGCATCGACCATGTGCTCGCGAATGTGGTCTTCCAGCACGACGGCCAGCAGCCCGTTCATCGCGCCGCGACAGCTCGTGATCAATTGCAGCACCTCGTTGCAGCCGCGCTCGTCCCCGAGCGCGCGCTCGATCGCCTCGACCTGGCCCTTGATACGGCGCACGCGGTTCAGCAGCTTCTGTTTTTCACGAACGGTATGACTCATCGATGACGGACTCCTGCATAGGGAGGGGGAGTATAGCTCCGGAAGGCTGCCCCTATAGGGGAGAGGGGTATATTTTTTGAGATGAAGGCTTGCCGAAAGCAATTCGCCCGGCTAGACTGCCCTTCGTCTTTGGGGAGTAGCCTGCTTTCCGTCCCCGGAAAGCGATCGTGTCAACACACTCGGCCTGCGGCCGTGGCACGATCAGCCTGATTGGCCTGGCGAGACCATGGGCGCATCGCGTCGTTCCTGGTCGGACGTCGGCGGATGCGCCATGGTTCGTCAGCGTCCGACCACGGAGTCCCCATGTCCCACACCGCCCTCTCCCCGCGTTTCGCCGCCGTCCGCGCGCATGCCTGCCGAGGTGCCGCATGACTCTCATGTTTGTCGAACTGGCGTTCATGCTGGTCGTCATCCTCATCGCCGCCGAGGTCTTCACCAACGCGCTCGAACATCTCGGCGAGCGCCTGAAGATTTCCGAAGGCGTCACCGGTTCGCTGTTCGCGGCCGTCGGCACCGCGCTGCCCGAAACGATGGTGCCGCTGCTCGCGCTCGCCGGCGGCACCGCGAACCAGGCCGTGAACGAGGAGATCGGCGTCGGCGCGATTCTCGGCGCGCCGCTGATGCTCGCGACGCTCACCACCTTCCTGATGACGCTCGCCGTGATCCGCTCGCGCGGGCTGCGCGGCACGATCGCGCCCGAACGCACGGGCTTCGTGCGCGACATGAACTACTTTCTCGCCGCGTTCTCGCTGGCCACCGCCGCGATGTTCGTCCCGCATCACAACGGGGCCGTGCGTGCGTTGCTCGCGGCGATGCTGGTGGGCATCTACGTGATGTATGTCGTGATGACGTTCCGGGCGTCGACCCAGCTCGTCGATGCCGGGCACGGCACCGAGGCGCCGCACACGATGTTCCTGTCGCGCCTGGGTGTGCCGACCAACCTCGCGACGATCGCGCTGCAACTGCTCCTCGGCGTCGCGCTGCTGGTCGGCGGGGCGAAGGGTTTCATTCACGGCGTGGAAGGCGTGTCGCACGCGCTGGGCGTATCGGCGCTGCTGCTGTCGCTGATCATCGTGCCGATCGCGACGGAACTGCCGGAGAAGGTCAACAGCGTGCTGTGGATCCGCCGCGGGAAGGACACGCTCGCGTTCGGCAACATCACCGGCGCGATGGTGTTCCAGGGCACGCTGCTGCCGGCGATCGGCATCATGCTGACGCCGTGGGAGCCGCGTCCCGAAGTGCTGACCGGCGTGATCATCACGCTCGCGGCGGCGGCGTGGCTGCGCGTCAATGCGCGCACGCGCGGGCTCGCGATCTGGGCGTTGCTCGCGAACGGCGCGGGGTATGCGGGGTATCTGTTCCTGACGCTGGCGCGCTGAACTTGCTCGACGGACTCAACGGACGCGCCGGGCACGATCCCGCTGCCCGGCGCGAACGACGCATCGTCGCGCCGCCGGCCCGCAAGCGATTCAGATGCGCGTCTGGTTCACACGCTGCGACAGTTGCTCGGCGCTTTCCTTGCGCTCGCTGTACCGGTCAGTCAGATACGCGCCGACGTCGCGCGTCAGCAGCGTGAATTTGACCAGCTCCTCCATGACGTCGACGACCCGGTCGAAATACGCGGACGGCTTCATCCGGTCGTCGTCGCCGAATTCCATGAACGCCTTCGCGACGGACGACTGGTTCGGGATGGTCAGCATGCGCATCCAGCGTCCGAGCACACGCATCTGGTTGACCGCGTTGAACGACTGCGATCCGCCGCTGACCTGCATGACCGCCAGCGTCTTGCCCTGCGTCGGCCGCACCGCGCCGACCGACAGCGGAATCCAGTCGATCTGCGCCTTCATCACGCCGGTCATCGCGCCGTGCCGCTCGGGGGAGCACCACACCATGCCCTCCGACCATTGCACGAGTTCGCGCAACTCGGCCACCTTCGGGTGGTCGTCGGGCGCATCGTCAGGCAACGGCAAGCCGGCCGGATTGAAGATCCTGGCTTCGGCGCCCATCGCCGCCAGCAACCGCGCCGCCTCCTCGACCAGCAACCGGCTGAACGAGCGCGTGCGCAACGACCCGTAGAGCAACACGATTCGAGGCGGATGCGTCGACGGCCGCGCGGGTTGCAGCCGGCTCGCGTCCGGCATGCGAAACAGCGTGGCGTCGAGTTGCGGCAGATCGTTCAGTCGCTCAGACACGCTTGCCCTCCGCGTCGATCACGATTTCGCCGTCTTCCTTCGCAAACGGCCCCTTCTGCGGATCGGGCAGGATGTCGAGCACCTGCTCGGACGGACGGCACAGCCGCGTGCCGAGCGGGGTGACGACGATCGGGCGATTGATCAGGATCGGGTGAGCGGCCATGAAGCCGATCAGGTCGTCGTCGCTCCACTTCGGATTGTCGAGATCGAGTGCGTCATAGGGTGTCCCCTTGCGCCGCAGCACGTCGCGCACGGACACGCCCATCGCCGCGATCAGCGCGCGCAGCGCTGCCTGGCTCGGCGGCGCTTCGAGGTAAAGCACGACACGCGGCTCGACGCCGGCGTTGCGAATCATCGCCAGCGTGTTGCGCGACGTGCCGCAATCGGGGTTGTGATAGATCGTGATGTCGGTCATTTCCGGATTCCTGAATGGTTTCACGCGCACTCGTACCAGCGCTTCGAACGATTGACGACGCGCACGACGAGCAGCATCACCGGCACTTCGATGAGCACGCCGACGACGGTCGCGAGCGCGGCGCCCGAGTGGAAGCCGAACAGGCTGATCGCGGCGGCCACGGCCAGCTCGAAGAAATTGGACGCACCGATCAACGCCGACGGACACGCGATGCTGTGTTTCTCGCCGACGAGACGATTGAGCCCATAGGCGAGCGCTGCGTTGAAGAACACCTGGATCAGGATCGGCACCGCGAGCAGCGCGATGACCAGCGGTTGCTTCAGGATTGCCTCGCCCTGGAACGCGAACAGCAGCACCAGCGTGGCCAGCAGCGCGGCGATGGCCCACGGGCCGATCTTCGCCATCGCGCGGTCGAACGCCGCCGGCCCCTTCGCGAGCAATAGCCTGCGCCATACTTGCGCGAGGATCACCGGGATGACGATGTAGAGCACGACCGACGTGAGCAGCGTCGCCCAAGGCACCGTGATCGCGGACATCCCCAGCAACAGGCCCACCAGCGGCGCGAACGCGATCACCATGATGCTGTCGTTCAGCGCGACCTGCGACAGCGTGAACAGCGGATCGCCGCCCGTCAGCCGGCTCCACACGAACACCATCGCCGTGCACGGCGCGGCGGCCAGCAGAATCAGGCCGGCGATATAGCTGTCGATCTGGTCGGCGGGCAGCATCGGCGCGAATAGCTGCCGGACGAACAGCCAGCCGAGCAATGCCATCGAAAACGGCTTGACGAGCCAGTTCACGACGAGCGTCACGCCGATCCCCCGCACATGCTGCCGAACCTCATGCAATGCGCCGAAATCGACCTTGACCAGCATCGGCACGATCATCACCCAGATCAACAGCCCGACGGGCAGGTTGACCTGCGCGTATTCCATGCGGCCGATGTGCTGAAAGAGCCCGGGCAGCGCGTGGCCCAGCGCGATGCCGAGCACGATGCACAGCGCCACCCACACGCTCAGGTAGCGCTCGAAGAAGCCGATGACGGGCTGCGCCGCCACGGCTGGCGGTTGTGCAACGTCCGAGCCGGTCATGCGTCGCCTCTGCAGCAATCGGGCACCGTCGGCACGCCGCAGGCCGCGCCGGCGCAGCAGTTCTCGGTCAGGAACCCGATGAGCCCGCTCATCGATTCGAAATTCGCCGCGTAATAGATGAACCGGCCGTCCTGGCGCGCGGTGACCAGGTCGGCGTGCGACAGATCCTTCAGATGAAACGACAGGCTCGATGGCGACAGCCCGATCTGCTGGGCGATCGCGCCAGCCGGCAGCCCTTCGGGCCCGGCCACGACCAGCGCGCGAAAGATGGCCAGGCGCGCTTCATGAGCAAGCGCGCCCAAGGCGCGCACGACGAGATTGGAGTCCATGGCGCGAAGGATAGCGGCTTCATTTCAACATTTCAAGCATTGTTGAAATGAAGGTGCGGATCCCGTGTTTGGCCGCTCCCCAGCCCTTCGCGCACCGTCAAACCCGGCCGCACGCGCGACTTCCGGCCCGACGCGCACGGCACCGGTGCAGCCGCCCGCCTCGCGGACGGACGACGCACCGGCATGCGCTCAGGTCAGGACGCCTTCACCAGCTTGACGACCGTCAGCGTGCCGTCGACCTTCTCGATCCGCACCTTGACCTTGTCGCCCGCATGGGCGTGCTCGAGCATCGCCGCGTCCTTCGCCTTGAACGCCATCGTCATCGGCGGCATCCCGACGTTCTCGAGCGCGCCGTGCTTCAGCGTGATCTTGCCGGTCGCGGCATCGACCTTCTTCACTTCGGCGTCGGTCAGCGCGGCATTCGACTCGGCCATGCCGCCCGACGACATCTTCATGCCGGACATGTCCATGCCGGCCATGTCGCCGGCTGCAAAGGCGGGGGTGACGAACGTGCCGACAGCGAGCACAGCGGCGGCAGCAACGGTAACAGTGATCAACTTCTTCATCGGGATTCTCCGGTTGGGATGGATGGCACGTTCGTGCCGTGAGGAACTGCTTCGGAATGCCACGCATGGCCCGCGCTTCGCGCACGACGGCGCTGCAGCAGGAGCCAGGCGGCGGGAATGACGAACATCGACAGCAGCGGCGCGGTGACCATGCCGCCGACCATCGGCGCGGCGATGCGCTGCATGACTTCGGAACCGGCGCCGCGCCCGACCATGATCGGCACGAGGCCGGCGAGCACGACGGCCACCGTCATCGCCTTGGGCCGCACGCGCAGCACCGCGCCCTCGCGGATCGCGTCGAGCAGCAGCGCATCGGTCAGCGGTTCGCCGGCGTCGAGCCGGCGCTGCAGTGCGCCCTTCAGGTACAGCAGCATCACGACGCCGAATTCGGCGGCCACGCCCGCGAGCGCGATGAAGCCCACCGACGTCGCGACCGACACCGCGTGGCCGAGCGCCCACACGAGCCAGAAGCCGCCGACCAGCGCGAACGGCACCGTCGACATCAGCAGCAGCGCATCGGTCGCCGAGCCGAACGTGAGGAACAGCAGCACGAAGATCACCACGAGCGTCACCGGCACGACGGTGCGCAGCCTGGCCGCCGCGCGTTCGAGATACTCGAACTGCCCCGACCACGCGATCGAATAGCCGGGCGGCAACGCGACCTGCTGTGCGACGGCCTGCTGCATCGTGCGGACGGCGGTGCTCAGGTCGACGCCGCGGAGATCGACGTACACGTAGCCGGACAGTCGCGCGTTCTCGCTGCGGATCATCGGCGGGCCATCGGCGATCGCGATGCGTGCGACGTCGCCCAGGCGGATCTGCGCGCTGCGCGCGGTGACGACCGGAAGCTGCCGGAGGTTCTCGACCGAATCGCGCACCTCGCGCGGGTAGCGGAGGTTGATCGGAAAGCGCTCGCGCCCCGCGATCACTTCGCCGACGTCGTCGCCGCCGACCGCCGTCGACACGACCGACTGGATGTCGGCCACCGACAGCCCGTAGCGCGCGGCCGCGAGCCGGTCGATGTCGACGTCGATATAGCGGCCGCCGTTCAGCCGTTCCGCGAGCGCGGACGTCACGCCCGGCACGGGCTTCACGGCGGCCTCGACCTGCTTCGCGATCGCGTCGATGCCGGCCAGGTCCGGCCCGGAAATCTTCACGCCGACCGGCGTCTTGATGCCGGTGGACAGCATGTCGAGCCGGTTGCGGATCGGCGGCACCCACACGTTCGACAGCCCCGGCACCTTCACCGTGCGATCGAGTTCGTCGACGAGCTTCTCCGGCGTCATGCCGGGCCGCCAGGCGCTGCGCGGCTTGAAGCGGATCGTCGTCTCGAACATCTCGAGCGGCGCGGGATCGGTCGCGGTATCGGCGCGGCCCGATTTGCCGAACACCGTGTCGACCTCGGGCACGCTCTTGATCAGCCGGTCGGTCTGCTGCAGCAGCTCGCTCGCCTTGTCGGCCGAGATGCCGGGCAGCGCGGTCGGCATGTACAGCAGGTCGCCTTCATCGAGCGGCGGCATGAATTCGCCGCCGAGCCGCGACAGCGGCACGGCCGTCAGCACGAGCGCGACGACCGCGATGCCGATCGCGATCCACGGGCGCCGGAGCGTCGCTTCGAGCAGCGGACGGTACGCGCGAATCAGCACGCGGTTGAGCGGGTTCGCGTGCTCGTGCGGAATGCGGCCGCGCACGAGATAGCCCATCAGCACCGGCACCAGCGTCACCGACAGGCCGGCGGCCGCGGCGATCGTGTAGGTCTTCGTGAACGCCAGCGGCGCGAACAGCTTGCCTTCCTGCCCTTCCAGCGAAAACACCGGGATGAACGACAGCGTGATGATCAGCAGCGAGAAGAACAGCGCGGGCCCGACTTCCGCGGCCGACGTCGCGACGAGTTCCCAGCGTCGCGCGGCCGTGATCGGCTCGCCGGGATGCACGTGGTCGTACGCTTCGAGATGCTTGTGAGCGTTCTCGATCATCACGATCGCCGCGTCGATCATCGCGCCGATCGCGATCGCGATCCCGCCGAGCGACATCAGGTTCGCGTTCACGCCCTGGTAGCGCATCACGATGAACGCGGCCAGCACGCCGAGCGGCAGCGACAGGATCGCGACGAACGCGCTGCGCAGGTGGAACAGGAACATCGCGCAGACGAGCCCGACGATCACGAACTCCTCGATCAGCTTGTCCTTCAGGTTGCCCACCGCGCGCGCGATCAGCTGCGAGCGATCGTAGGTCGTGACGATCTCGACGCCGGGCGGCAGCGAACGCTTCAGGTCGGCGAGCTTCGCCTTCACCGCATCGATCGTGGTCAGCGCGTTCTTGCCCGAGCGCATCACGACGACGCCGCCCGTCACCTCGCCCTGCCCGTTCAGCTCCGCGATCCCGCGCCGCATCGCCGGGCCGACCTGGATGCGCGCGACGTCGCCGAGCAGCACCGGCGTGCCGGCGTCGTTCGTGCGCAGCACCACGTGCCGGAAATCGTCGAGCGTGCGCAGGTAGCCGGTCGAGCGCACCATGTACTCCGACTCGGCCAGCTCGACGACCGAACCGCCGGACGCCTGGTTCGCGTTGCCGAGCGCGCTCGCGACTTCCGCCTGCGTGATGCCGTATGCGCGCAGCTTGTCGGGATCGAGCACGACCTGGTACTGCTGAACCATGCCGCCAATGCTCGCGACTTCCGACACGTCCGGCACCGCCTTCAGCTCGAACTTCAGGAACCAGTCGTTGAGCGCACGCAGTTGCCCGAGATCGTGACGGCCGGTGCGATCGACGAGCGCGTACTCGTATACCCAGCCGACGCCGGTCGCATCCGGCCCGAGCGACACCGTCGCGCCGGCAGGCAGACGGCTCTGCACCTGGCTCAGGTATTCGAGCACACGCGAACGCGCCCAGTACGGATCGGTGCGGTCGTCGAACAGCACGTAGACGAACGCGTCGCCGAACGACGAATACGCGCGGACGGTTTTCGCGCCGGGCACGCCGAGCAGCGTGGTCGTCAACGGATAGGTCACCTGATCCTCGACGATCTGCGGCGCCTTGCCCGGATACGACGCCTTCACGATCACCTGCGTGTCCGACAGATCGGGCAATGCATCGAGCGGCGTCTGCCGCAGCGAATGAACACCCCATGCGGCAATCAGCACGGTGGCGAGCAGCACGAGGAAGCGGTTGTGGACGGACCAGCGAATGACGTGCGCGATCATCGTTCGCCTCCCTGCGGTTCGACCTTCGTCAGCCGGTAACCGTCGTCGCCCTGCGTGAACGCGAAGCGCACCGTCTGGCCCGGCTTCACGTCCGGGAACGCGGTGGCCGACGGCTTGCCGAACGCCATCGTCATCGCGCCCCAGCCGAGCGCCGGAACGGGCTGATGCGAGAACGTGATGTCGTCGGCCGTGACCTGTTCGACCTTGCCGGTGGTTTCGTAGACTGGTGCCGTCGCTATCGGCACCGACGCGGGCATCGCGCCTGCCCCGCTCGCGCCGGTGCCGCTTTCCAGCCGCGGCAACACGCTTTTCAGGCTCGCCTCGGAATCGATCAGGAACTGCCCCGATGCAACGACCGTGTCGCCTTCGTTCAGCCCGCCGAGCACTTCGGTGTCGCTGCCGACGTCGTTGCCCACCGTCACCGTCACGGGCTGGAGCCGGCCGTCGCGATTCTTCACGATGACGATCGAGCGCTTGCCGGTCGCGATCACCGCCTCGGACGGCACGAGCAGGCGCGATACCGTCTGCCGCGCGGCGACCCGCACGCGCATCAGCATGCCGGGTGTGAGCCTCAGCGCGGCGTTGTCGATCTCGACGCGCGCCTGCAGCGTGCGGCTGCTCGTGCTGATGCCGGGCAGCACTTCGCGGATGCGTCCGGTGAAATGCTGTGCCGGGTCGCCCACGAACGTCGCATCGACCGCCATCCCCGGCTGCACGGTCAGCGCAAGCGCTTCCGGCACCTCGACGATGAGCCACAGCGTCGACAGCCCGGCGATCTTCGCGAGCGTCTGGCCGGGCGCGACCATCGCGCCGCCCCGCACGTTCAGCTCGCTGACGACGCCGGTTTCCGGTGCGGTCAGCACGACATGCGTCTGCGCGCGGCCGGTGCGATCGAGGCTCGCGATCATGCCGTCGGGAATCGACAGCGCCCGCATCCGTGCACGCGATGCATCGAGCAGGCTGGCGTCCATCCCGCCGCGCTTGAGCGCGAGGTATTCCTCCTGCGGCGCGAGCCAGTCGGGCACGAACAGCGATGCCACCGGCGCGCCCTTCGCGATGCGCTGCATCGGTGCGCGCGCATAGAGACGGTCGATGTAGCCGGTCACGCGCGACTGGACGACATCCGCGCGCGATTCGTCGAACTGCGTGGTGCCCACCGCATCGAATCCGGCCGCCATCTGCTGCCTGCGCACGGTCGCATAGCGGATGCCGAGGTTCTGCTGCAGGCCCGGATCGATCCGGATGCCGGACGCGCCGCCGCCTTCGTCCGCGTAGACGGGTTGCAGTTGCATGTCCATGAAGGGCGACTTGCCCGGTTTGTCGAAATGCTGGTTCGGCACCATCGGGTCGTGCCAGTAGAGCACCTTTCGGCCGCTCGTCGAACCGGGCTGGCCGGTCGAGGCCGAGGCGGCGGCGTCAGTCGCGGCGCTTGCCGCATGGCGTGCGCCCACGAAATAACCCGTGCCGAGCAGCGCGGCACCGGCGAACGCCAGCACGGCCGCGCGGGCCCATGTTTGCTTCGTCATGTCGTTCTCCTTTATTGCGCGGCGGCCAGCGTCGACGGCACGACCTGGTATTCGAGCTGCGCCCAGGTCTGCGACACCTCGCGCCGGAGATCGAGCACCTGCAATTGCGCCTCCAGTTGCGCGCGGCGCGCGGCGAACGTATCGGCGAGCGAGCCTGTGCCGGCACGGTAGGCCGCGTTCGCCAGTTGCACGCGCTGGTCGGCGGCGGGCAGCAATGCGTCGCCGAGATTCGCGATGCGCGCACGACCGCTCGCGAGCGTCGCGGACTGCGTGCGGATATCGGCCTGCACCTGGCGCAGCGTGTCCTCGTACATCAGGCGCGCCTTCGTCGCGAGCGCGGCCTTTTCGGCGACGTCGCGGTTCTGGCGGTTCTTGCGATTGAGCGGCAGCGGGATCGTCACGCCGACGGACACCATGTTCGAATACGCGCCGCCACGCTGCTGGTACGCGACTTCCCACGTCCAGTTCGGGCTGCGTTCGCTGTCCGCGACGGCCGTATCGGCCTCGGCCACCGCGATATCGTCGGCGGCGGTGACCAGCGCCGGCTGCGACAGCCGCAACTCGTCCGGCGGCAACGACGACACGAACGATTCCGGCGCGGGCGGCGCGCCCGCAACGTCGTCGACCGGCACGGCGGTCCAGCGCGACAGCACGATGAGCGCGGTCTGGTAGACCTGCCGCGCTTTCAGTAGTTGATCCTGCGTCTGCGCGAGCATGGCCCGCGCCTGGACGACATCGGTCGCACTCGCCTTCGCGCCGCGATACGACGCCTTCGTCGCGTCAAGCTCATGGTTCATGTGATCGAGCAGCGCCTGCTGCAGCGCGAGCGCCTGCTTCGCGTAGACGGCGTTCAGCCACGCCGTCGCGGTTTGCTGGCGCACGCTCGCGAGCTGCGCGAGATAGCCGGCGCGCTCGCGCCCGACCTGCTCGTTGGCGAGCGCCGAGCGCAGGCGCCGCTTGTCGCCGGACACCCACTCCTGCTCGATGCCGATGCGGCGCATCGTCATGAAGTCCTGGCCGACGGTGAAGCGCTGGCCGCCGTTGACCGGCAGGTTGTCGATGCCGGCCTTGAGCATCGGGTCGGGCAGCTGGCCGGCCTTCACGGCCGCCTCCGCGCTCGCGCGCACCGACGCCTGCGCGGCCTGCATCGAAGCGGAATGATCGGTGGCGGACTGCAGCGCGGCGTCCAGCGTGACAGGCGATGGCTGCGCGTGAACGGCGCCCGCCACCAGCAGCGCCGCCCAAAGCATGGGCGCGCGCCGACGTGCACGCCGCGCAAGCGGCGTGCCGGGATGGAATGACATGGTTGAACCCCAACGGCGGAACCCCATAGGGATTCCACGTCCTGATACAGGACGAACCTCACCGCGAATGCGGCGAACCTATCGGATCGGGATCAGCTGAGGCGTGGAGGGCGCCACAATCCGTTCGGATCGCGGACCGGGAGGATTTGCGCGTAGTGGAACGCGACGGTGCTGGCGAATGCCGCGGGGCGACTGACTTCGGCGCGAGCGGCAGGATGATAGAGACTGCCGAACTGGCATTGCGCCGTCAGCTTGCAGGCCGTGCCCTTCGCTTTCGCGCGGGGCTTGCCGGCGGACGACGACTGCATCGAATCGCAGCCCGGCATGTCGGCGGACATGCCGGCGTCCGTGTCCATCGACATCGACATGCCCTGCTGCATCATCGGACATTCCCCGGCCAGGCCGCTGGCTGCCAGCCCGCTGATGGGCAGCACCGCGCAGAGCAGCAGCAGGATGAGCGTCCGGAGGAATTTCATGGCGGGGATTATAGCGCGGGGTTTTGCTGTGCGGCGGCGCGTCGATGAAGCGTAACGACGTGCCGACTCCGCGACCGCCGTCGCCTGCTACCGCGCGAGCCCGTCCGCCTCCACCGCCGCCCGCACCGCCGGCCGCGCCCGCACCCGCTCGTACCACGCATGCAGATGCGCATAGCGGGTCAGGTCGATATCCGCGTGGTACACCGACCGCAGCCATTCCGCCTTGCCCCAGCCGGTCAGCGCGAACAGGTAGGCATCGGCGAGCGTGAACGAGTCGCCCATCAAGAACGTATTGCCGTCGAGCTGATGATCGATCCACGCGAAGCGGCTGTCGAGCTTCGTTCTCGCCGGGTCGACGTATTTGCCCGCCTGCACCGCGTACAGCAGCGGAATGAAGCCCTTGTGGATTTCCGCCATGAGAAAATTCAGCCACTCCATCAGCCGATAGCGCGCGAGCGTGCCGTACGCCGGCGCGAGCTCCGCCTGCGGACACAGATCCGCAAGATACTGCGCGATCACCGGCCCTTCGCGCAGCCGCGTGCCGTCGTCGAGTTCGAGCAGCGGCACGTAGCCGAGTTCGGTCACATCGTAGTAATTGCGCCCGTCTTCAATGACATGCTTGCGCGCGTCGACCTGGATGACTTCCGCGTCGATGCCGCCTTCGCGCAGCACGATGCAAATGGCCTGGGAACAGCTTCCGGGAGCGTGATAGAGCTTCATGCGTGTCCTTCGTGAGTTGTCCATGTATCGATTCGCCGCGACGCGGGCGCTAATATCTCGCATCGGCGCAGGGCTGAGAAGACGGCAGTCGTTTGTGCCGTTGTCACAAAAAATTTACCGACCAGGATTCGGCACGATGAAAACGAGTGCGACAGGATGTTCCGTTGAAGAAGCGATGCGCCTGCTCGGCGGCCGCTGGCGGCTGCTGCTGGTGTCGTATCTGCTCGACGGGCCGCGGCGCTTCAGCGACCTGCGGCGCGACATGCCCGGCATCTCGCAGCGGATGCTGACGCTCGACCTGCGCGCGCTCGAAGACGCCGGGCTCGTGCGGCGCACCGTCTACCCGGAAGTGCCGGTGCGGGTCGAGTACGATCTGACCGCCGACGGCGACCGGCTGCGGCCCGTCGTCGAAGTCATGCGCGAATTCGGGTTGTGGCTGAAGGCGCGCGATGCCGATGCGTCGTGCGATATCGGTGTCGCGCCCGATGCGGCAGCCGCCATCGAAACAGCACACCATTCCACCCGATAACCCCTACTCCCCTACGCAGGAACCCACACTCATGGAACTTCACGCCACCATCGGCGCGGCGACGTCCGATCTCGACGACGACGAAAGCTTCGCCAACATCTATTGCCACGACGCCGAGCAGGACTATTGCTTCGCGCTGTCGCGCTTTCCGGACGACGCGCTGATCGAAGTGATGGTGCGCGACCAGGTCAACGCGCGCGTCAAGGATCTGTCGGTGCGCCTGACGGACGACACGATCGACGTCGAGATCGAACCCGCCCTCGCCGCGCGGCTCGACGGCCAGACGCGCTACGTGATCCATCTCGCGCCCGGACAATACGACCCGGTCACGCTGCGCGCCGCGCTGAAGGAGATCTTCGTGGGCAAGAACGGTTTTCAGGACGACAGCACGCGCGGCTGACGTGTCGTCACGCCAATCGAAGGGCCACGACGACAGCCCGGCTCGAGGTCCACTGACATGAAGATGCTGCTCATCCTGGCGTTGACGGTTGTGATCGTGCTTTGGCTTCGTTCGCGTTACTTACGATTCACGGCGCCCGTGCGCAGGGACAGGGACGCGAAAGAAGCCCTGATGCGCCAGGTTTTGCTCGACCGCGCCGATTACATCGACAAGCCCGTGCAGCGTCTGATCGACACGCTGGGCGAAACGAAATCGCAGAGCCTGGACCAC
The DNA here is from genome assembly GCF_020420065.1 of Burkholderia sp. AU31624. Taxonomy (NCBI): domain Bacteria; kingdom Pseudomonadati; phylum Pseudomonadota; class Betaproteobacteria; order Burkholderiales; family Burkholderiaceae; genus Burkholderia; species Burkholderia sp. AU31624. Next base: position 175,818 of record NZ_JAIZRT010000002.1, on the reverse strand, counting down.
GGCGTGGTCATTTATACGTGGCGGGCCAATCAGCTATGCATCGACGCATCCATACGAAACGATGTGTGTGAATACCTGGATGAACGCCAATGCAGCAAGCACGACTAGGGCACCGTATTCACACCTTCATTCCCACATATTGAGCGCATCACGTCCCATTATTAGGGATGCCTGTCCAGATGTTGACGCACGTCGTTCCACGGCTCTAACGTTCGCCCCAATGCTATTGGATACGGCCGCCCCGCCCGGCGGGCGCCGGCCGGCACAGAACACAGGAGACAACCGTGGCCCAATCCGCGTCACGTACCCACGCCAGCCAACCGGACCGGCCGCCGCTCGCACGCGTCGACACCCTGGCAGATCCCGCCCACTCCGCCACGACCACCACACCGCCCAGCCGCAAGCGGCTGCTGATCCTCGCGTTGCTGTTCGTCACGGTCGTCATCAACTATCTCGACCGCAGCAACCTGTCGATTGCCGCGCCCGCGCTGTTCAAGGAACTGAACATCGATCCGGTGCGCGCGGGCCTCGTGTTCTCCGCGTTCGGCTGGACCTACGCGCTGATGCAGGTCCCGGGCGGCTGGCTCGTCGACAAGGTGTCGCCGCGCGTGCTGTATGCCGGTGCGCTCGCGCTGTGGTCGGCCGCGACGCTGCTGCTCGGTTTCGCGGGCTCGTTCGTCGGGCTGATCGTGCTGCGCCTCGCGGTCGGCGCGCTTGAAGCGCCTGCCTATCCCATCAACAACCGCGTGGTGACGACCTGGTTCCCGACCCGCGAACGTGCAAGCGCGATCGGCGGCTACACGTCGGGCCAGTTCGTCGGCCTCGCGTTCCTCACGCCGGTGCTCGCGTGGCTGCAGGTGCATCTCGGCTGGCACATGGTGTTCGTCGCAACCGGCCTCGCGGGCATCGTGTGGGCCGCGATCTGGTATGCGGTGTATCGCGAGCCGCGCGCGTTTCGTGGCGTCAACGCGGCCGAGATCGCGCTGATCCGCGACGGCGGCGGGCTCGTCGATCTCGAGGATCGCGTCGCGGCACACACCGAACGCGCGCCGTCGACGTGGCGCGACCTCGGCGTCGTGCTCGGCCGGCGCAAGCTGTGGGGCATCTATCTCGGCCAGTTCGCGCTGAACTCGACGCTGTGGTTCTTCCTCACGTGGTTCCCGACCTACCTCGTCAAGTATCGCGGAATGGACTTCATTAAATCGGGCTTCCTCGCGTCGCTGCCGTTCCTCGCCGCGTTCGTCGGCGTGCTGTGCTCGGGCGTGCTGTCGGACTGGCTGATGCGCCGCGGCGCATCGCAGGGCTTCGCGCGCAAGCTGCCGATCATCTCGGGGCTGCTGATCTCGACCTGCATCATCGGCGCGAACTACGTCACGTCGACCGGCTGGGTGATCGCGTTCATGACGATCGCGTTCTTCGGCAACGGCTTCGCGTCGATCACGTGGTCGCTCGTGTCGGGGCTCGCGCCCGCGCGGCTGCTCGGCCTCACGGGCGGCGTGTTCAACCTGATCGGCAACCTGTCCGCGATCGCGACGCCGATCGTGATCGGGCTGCTGGTGGACGGGGCCGACTTCTCGCGCGCGATCACCTACATCGCCGCGATGGCGCTAGCCGGAAGCCTGTCTTACGGGCTGCTCGTCGGCAAGGTCGAGCGCATCGACGCGTAAGCGTCACGAGGGCGGCACGCGCGTGCCGCCCGGCCTTACCGCTACCGCTACCGTTAGCCGCGCGTCGCGCGTCGCGCGTCGTGCGTCGTGCGTCACGTCAGAACCGCAGAGCCCCATCCCGCGCGAGGTCGTTCGGATTGCCCGCCACGTAGTCGAGCGCGCATGCATCGGTATCGATGCCGACGGTCAGCAGCGTTTTCCAGCGCTCGGTGTCGGGCATCGACAGGTCCGGATGGAAGCACACGACGGCCTGATCGCCGGCCGCCCCGCACATCGCCGCCGCGCGCTCGCGCACATCGGCGCTCGTCATCCCGTTCACGACGTCATTCAGGTGCGCGAAGCGCTCGCGCGTGGTCGAGCTGTCGGGCATGCACTCGCCGCCGCTCAACACGCGATCGAGGAAGTGGTTCGTATGCAGCAGCCAGCCGTCCGGACGCGGCACCACCACACCCACGCCTGACGGGCTCAGCTCGATGCTCGCCGCACGCGGGTTCGCGTCGTGCCGCGTGAACACGGTCAGTACCGTCGATGCGCTCACGCGTGCCGTGCGCGCGATATCGATCGCCTCCTGCACCGTCGTCGCGTCTTCGAGCAGGCGCCGCGCGATCGCATGCACCGGCACGCCGGCGCTGTCGTTGTCGCTCGCGTGATGCAGGATGTTGAAGTGCAGCCCGAGCCCCGCGCTGTTCACGCCGAGCTTCGCCAGCATCCCGAATTCGGAGAACAGCTTGACGGTACGGCCGTAGGGCGTCGCGATCTGCATCAGCAAGCCCTGCGGCGCGAGGCTGTCGTGCCAGTCCCACGTCTGCAGTGTGCGCGGTGCGTGCGGGCCGGCCGGTGCGTAAACGGTCGTCGAGCACTCGCCTTCGGCCGATGCGGGTGCGGTGGCGAGAATCTCGGTGCGTGCGTTCAAGCACGCGAGCTGCCAGCGCGGCAGGTCGACACCGTCGGCGATCGCCTCGACTTCGGCGGCGAGGCGCGGGCACCACGCGCCGAGCGTGGCGAGACTCGCTTCGCCGATCTCCCGTGCGCGCTGCGGCGCGATGCCGAGCTTCGGGAAAAACGCGAGATACAGCGCGACCGTCTCGCGGATCGCCGGTGCGAAGCGCTCGCCGATCAGGCGGCCGCGCTCGCGCGGATCGGTGATGTCGGTCACGAAGGTGTGCAGCTTCAAGATCAAATCTCCTCGGTTGAATGCGTTCCGGGCCTGTACGGCCCGGAGAGTGTGATACATCGTGCAGCGGGTCAGAACGAGTAGATGAACTGCATCCCGGCCAGGTCGTTGCTGCGCGCGTACGTGCCGTTGCTCTTCAGGAACACCGGATGGTTCGCCGCGTCGTGGCGGTATTCAAGCTTCACGGTGATCTGCTGCGTCGGATAGAACAGCAGGTCGGCCGTGATCGCATAACGCTGCGCGCCCTTGCACTCGGTGCCGTTCGTCGACGAACCCTGGAAGCACGCCGGATCGATGCCGAAGCCGCTCGATCCGTTCACCGACGGATTGCCGCCCGCGAGCCCGTACTGGATGTTCGTGCCGCCGCCACCGTTCGACGTGTTGTTCAGGTAGTCGAAGCGCAGCGTCGCGCCCATGCGGCCGACCCACGACGTCGTCCACTTCGTGTGGCCGAGCAGCGACATCCCGTACCAGCGCGCGGTGCCGCCGTTCCATGCGCCCTTCTGCAGTTCGCCGTAGTCCACCTGTGCGTTGACCTGCGTCTTGTCGTGCGTATAGGTCACGTCGGCTTCCACGTACTTGTAGAGTCCGGTCGACGACGAGCCGTTGCACTGGTAGCCGTAGCCGCCCGCCTGCGCGCACGGCGAGAACAGCGACTGCCGGCCGAGCATCCCGGAAATGCCGAAGTCGAAGGCGGTCGACGTCGCGTTGTCGAAGCGCGCGGTGATCGTCGGCGTCCAGTTGGTCTTCGTCGTGTTGTTCGCCGCATTCGCGATCGCGCCGGCCGTGCGCAGCACCTCGTTACCGATCACGACCTGCCAGAAGCGCGTCATCGCCGCGTTGGAGCCCTTCAACCCGATGCCGATCAGGTTGCCCGGCTCGCTGAAGTCGTACAGCAGCCCGTGCGTGAGCGTGAGCATCTGCGTCGACGGCTGCACCTCGTAGCCGGCGAGGCTCGGCATCATCCCGATCTCGAAGGTGCGGGTCGTGCTGAGCGGCACCGTGACCACCGCCTGCGTGACGATGTTGTTGCCGACACCGCCGTGCGCGTTGCTGAACACATTGCCGAAGCCGCGGTTCGGCTGGATCACGATTTCCGCCGCCGGCGCCATCGGGCCGACGCCGAAGGTCTTCTTGATGTCGAGGTAGACGTCGCCGATCGTGCTGTTGAAGTAGTCGTACGCGCCCGGGTCGTGGTTCAGGAACTGGAAGCCGGACGTGCGCTGCGCGCGGTTGAACAGGTACACGGGATCGACGTAGCCGGTGATGCTCAGGCCCGCGAGCGGGCCGGTGGTCGCCGCTTCCTGCAGCGAGTCGACCTTCAGCGACGCGTTCGCGATCTGCTCGCGCATCTGCTGCAGGTCGTCGTTCGTGAACGCCGGCGCCGCATCGGCGGCCGGTGCAGCGGCGGCCGCCGTGTTGATCGAGCCGATCGTCGCGCCGCCCGAGGCGGCATTAGCGGTCGTTGCCGCGCCGGCCGGCTTCGCGGCCAGCATGCTCGCGCGCAGCTCGTTTACCTGCTGCTGCAGCGCGGTGACCTGCGCCTGCAGCGCCTTCATCCTGCTCGCGTCGGTCGCCTGCGGCGCGTGCGCGAATGCCGCGGCGGCGTCGAACGCCAGCAGGCACAGCGCCGTCATGTGTGTGATTTTCATGGTGTGGGTGGTCGTCGGGACGCGCGCGCCCCCGCCCGCCGCGATGAGCGGCGGGGCGCGCGAAAGGTAGTCGGGAATGGGGAGAAGCGGCGGCCGGCTTACTCGGTCTTCAGCTTCGTCCAGAGACGGTTCTGCAGACGCATCAGCTCAGGCGGCACCGGCTTGCTGAGGCTCAGCTTGCGGATCACGTCGGCGGGCGGGAACACGGCCGGATCGCTCGTCACGTCGGCGCGCACCAGGTGCTTCGACGACGACACGGCCGACGGATACGACGTGTCGTTGGTCAGGTTCGCGCTCTCCTTCTCCGACAGCACGAAGTTGACGAACTTCAGCGCGGCGTCCGGGTGCGGCGCATCCTTCGGCACCGCCATCATGTCGAACCACATCGCGCTGCCCTCGGTCGGGATCACGTACTTGATGTGATACGGCTTCTTCGCGGAAGCCGCCGCGATCCGCGCGGAATTCACGTCGCCCGACCAGCCGAGCGCGAGGCAGATGTCACCGCCCGCGAGGTCGTTGATGTAGCTGCTCGAATTGAACTGCGTGATGTACGGCCGCACCGTCTTCAGCAACTCGTATGCGGCCTGGTAGTCGGCCGGGTTCGTCGTATTCGGATCCTTCTTCAGGTACACGAACGCCATCCCGAATGCGTCGACCGGCGAATCGAGCACCGAGATGCCGCAGTGCTTCAGCTTCTGCGCGTACTTCGGGTCGAACAGCAGCGCCCAGCTGTCGAGCGGCGCGTCGTTGCCGAGCGCGGCCTTCACCTTCTCGACGTTCATCCCGAGCCCGTCGGTGCCCCACGTCCACGGAATGCCGAACTGGTTGCCCGGATCGTCCTTCGCGAGCACCTTCATGATCTCCGGATCGAGCAGCCCGTAGTTCGGCACCTGGCTCTTGTCGATCTTGCGGTAGATGCCGGCCTGCAGTTGCCGCGCCCAGAAGATGTCGGACGGCACGACGACGTCATAGCCCGACGTGCCCGACAGCAGCTTCGCCTGCAGCGTCTCGTTCGAATCGAACTCCTGGTAGACGACCTTGATGCCGGTCGCCTTCTCGAAGTTCGCGATCGTCGCCTTGCCGATCGAGTTGCCCCAGTTGTACACGTTGACGACGTCCGCCGCGTGCGCCACCGGCGCGCCGGCCCACAGCGCGCCGCCCAGCGCGAGCGCCGCGCATGCCGCTTTCAGATGCTTGCTCCAATCCCCTGCCATGGTTTCCTCCGTCGATATCATGATCCGCTCGCGATGAACGGTGTGTGCCTCGGTCCGGAAAAATGTAGCCAGAGGAAATTGGCCGGTCTGCCCTGCCGTTAGGGGGACACGCCGCACAATCGGGGCACCCGGTTCCGGGCGGAGGCCCGATCGACCCGACCAGGAAGCGAATTGAAAGCTTCCTTCGCCGCTTCGTCACGCCAATCAAAAACCGAAAACCGCTCAGGACGCCTGCACGCCCGTGCGCACGCCGAAGTCCTCGCCCACGTGCGTGACGCGGCCGTCCATCATCGTCAGCGCGACGTCGATGCGGCCGATGTCGTACTGGCCGACCTCGAACAGGTCGTGTTCCAGCACGACGAGATCCGCGCGCTTGCCGGGCGTGAGCGAGCCGACCTCGTGCTCCATCCCGAGCTGGTATGCGCCGTGGATCGTGTACGCGGCGATCAGTTGCGGAATGCTCAGGCGCTCGGCGATGTCCGGGAACACCGGCGCATCGGGCTCGCCCGCAAGCTGACGCGTATGGCCCGACTCGATGTGCTCGAGCGGCTTGTGCTGGCAGCGGCACTGGCACGCGAGGCCGTCCATGCCGATCGACACCGTCACGCCCTCGTCGAGGAACGTGCGGAACTTGTACATGTTGCTCCAGCGCTCATGGCCGTAGTGGTCGCGCAGCTGCTCGGTGTACGCATCGACCACGCCCCACTGCAGCTGCGTATTCGCCATCACGGCCGCGCGGCGGAAGCGCGGGATGTCGTCCGGATGCGTGAGAAACGCGTGCGTGATCACGTGGCGGCGGTCGCGCGGCGGGTTCGTGCGGTTGACCGCGTCGAAGCCGTCGAGCGCCATCCGCACCGCCGCGTCACCGACGCAATGGACCATCACGTTCGCGTTCACGCGATCGGCTTCGACCAGGTAGCGGTTGAACGTGTCGGCCGGCATCGTCGGCGCGCCGCAGGTGTCGGGGCGGTCCGCGTACGGCTCGAGCAGGTACGCGGTGTGGTTCGCTTCCGTGCCGTCGAGGAACAGCTTCAATGCGCGCGCCTTCACGAGCGGCGAATCGTACTGCTCGCGGTACTTGACGAGCGTGCCGACCGGATCGTCGATCTCGCCGATCACCGCGACGCTGCCCACCACGCGCAGCTTCAGGTCGCCCGCGCGCTCCATCGTCTGCAGCGTCTCGTACAGCAGCGACTGGTCGCCGCTCGCGTCGAAGAAGCCCGCGTCGAACACGGTCGTCACGCCGGCCGCGCACAGCTTCTTCTGCCACGGCGGGATCGACTTCAGGTACAGGTCGATGCCGGTCGGCAGCAGGCCGGCCGCGCTGATCCGTTGCATCAGCAACGAATACGCGGCGCCGTCGACGATCAGGCCGGTCGGCTCGCCGGTCACCGCGTCCTTCTCGAACCAGCTCGTGCCTTCCTGCACCGGCGGCGTCGACGCATCGATGCCGGCGATCGCCAGCGCCTTCGAGTTCACCCACATCGAATGGAAATCGGTCGACAGCAGGCACACGGGGCGATCCGCGCAGATCGCGTCGAGCGTCTCCTTGCGCAGCAGCGCCGGCGGAATCGTCGCCTGCACCCAGCCCATCCCGGTGATCGCCGGCTCGTGCGGATGCGACTCGACGTACGCGCGCAGCGCGGCGAGCACCTGCTGTGGATCCTCGAAGTTCACGAACGCCTGGAATGCGAACGCGGTCGTCTCGAAGTGCCAGTGCGATTCGACGAAGCCCGGCAGCACGAGCCGGCCGGCCGCGTCGACGATCTTCGTCTCCGCGCCGACGTACGCCTGCACGGCCGCCGTGTCGCCGACGTGGACGATCCGGCCGTCGCGCACGGCGACCGCCTGTGCCCAAGGTTTGTGCGGATCGACGGTGTAGACCTTCGCGTTGGTGAGAACAAAATCCGCCGGTGCCGAATCCTTGATGGCGGCGGGCGTCGGTTGCATCTGCATGGCCTGTCCTTTCTGTTGATCAGGTTTTCGAAGTGCTTTCACTATAGGCAGACGATTCACGGCGGTATGCCCCCCCGCCGCCGGGGCTTGGACGAATTCCGGCCGCCGCGCGCACGGTCTTGTCATCGTTTTGGGGACAACGCACGAAATTGGTCGGGTTGATCCGGTGAATTCCCGGCTGACGCGCGTATATCGTTCGCGTAACGTCGCACTGTCCCCTGACCGCCCACGCCCGACCATGCGACTTCTCCAGCCCGACCCGGCCGCCCGCGGCCACTACCTGATCGGTGTGCGCCCCGACACGCTCGGCGCGACGTTGCGCGCGGTCGGCACGCCGGATTTCGTCGGCGCGGTCACGGAGTTCGTCAACGACAGCATCGACGCCGACGCCGTGCACCTCGAACGCTGGCGCGCGGATACGGGCAGCACGTCGGGCTTCGTCGTCGAATGGATCGGCAGCGGCAGCCTGCGCTTCGCGGCCGACACGCTGCGCGTGATGGATGTCTATTACCAGGACTACTGCCAGGCCGATCCGCTGGTCGCGCCGCTGCGCGGCAAGGCCGGCACGCTGCTGGTGCAGCGCCACGTGGAAGGGATCGCGCACGGCGAGTTCCGCCGGCGGATCTTCGACGAGCCCGGCATCGAGCAGGAATGCATGCTCGTGCACGGCAACGCGCACCTGCAATACGCGCTCGGGCTGGCGCGCACCGTCGGCCGGCCCGCGTTCACGATGGACGAGCTGTTCCACTTCCGGCAGATGGTCGACCTGCTGTTCCCGATGTTCGAACTGCATGCGCGTAGCTGCGCGGCGCGGCGCGTGGCGTCGGGGACGGTGAACACCGCGTCGCAGGCGAGCTTCGACGCGCGCCTGGAACGGCAGGACGTGCAGCTGTCGCGCCGCGAGCACGAGATCTGCCGGCTGATGCTGTGCGGGCGCTCGGTGCCCGAGGCCGCGCAGCAGCTCGACGTGAAGCTGTCGACGGCCGAGTCGTACGTGAAGCGCGCGTTCGCGAAGCTCGGCGTGCGCACGCGCCGCGAGCTGTTCGACTGGGTGCTGGTGGACTGCTGAACGCGCGGCGTGCGTGGCCCTAAGCGGCCAGCGCGGCCGCCTTGATGTTGAACGCGCGCAGCAGGTCCTCGCAGAACGCGTCGACGATCGGCTTGTCGCTCGCGCTGCGCTTCATCGCGAGATGCAGCGGCACGTCGAAGCTGAACGTCGCGCGGCCGACGGCCTTCACGAGCCCGCGCTGCTCGAACGGCTCCGCATAATGCGCGGGCAGGTAGCCGAGATGGCCGCCCGACAGGATCAGGATCGTCGCGGCCTCGATGCTGTCCGCGCTCGCGGTCACGCGCCGCTCGGGCAGCGGGTACTGCTCCTCCGGCACCGGATAGGTGCGCCAGACCCAGTCGTGCAGTTGCAGGTCGTCCGCGGTCACGGGCCGCGATGCATGGAACAGCGGATGCCCGCGCCCGCAGTAGATCACCTGCTGCTCGGTGAACAGCGGCGTGTAGAGCAGCCCCGGCACGCGATGCCAGAAATAGCCGATCGCGAGATCGAGCTGGTTGTTGACGAGGCTTTCCTCGAGCTCCTGCGGCGACGCGACCTTCATCGCGAACGTGACGGCCTGGTCGCGCTTGCGGAACGCGCCGATCGCGTCGGCCACGCGAGCGTTCTCGACGAGCGGCGCCTGGCCGATCAGGCCGATCGACAGCGTGCCGACCAGCTTGCGGTCGATGTCGCGCACCCGCGCGACGAATTCGGAGGTGGCCGCGACGAGCGTGCGCGCGGTGGCCGCGAAGCGCTCGCCCTTCGACGTCAGGCGAAAGCCGCCGCGCCCGCGATCGCACAGCTTGAAGCCGACGCGCGCTTCGAGCGCCGACAGCTGCGTACTGATGGTCGACTGCCGCACGCCGAGCGACGCCTCGGCGGCCGTGATGCCGCGTGCGTCGACGACGGCCAGAAAGACCCGGATGAGCCGGAGATCGAGATCGGAAGTATTCGAGAACATGCTTCAAACCGCTGCGCGTGTGCGCCTTACCCGGCCGGCTGGCTCGACGCGCCTCGCACGTCACGCTCGCCGCCTGCGCCGATGAACCGAACCGGACGCGCGCCGCCATCGGCAGCGGCGCGCGTCGCCACCGTCATTCAGATGCCACCGCGAGCGCGCGTTCCATGCCGAACACGGCCGGCCGCAGCCGCCGGTAGCAGAGGAACGCCACCGCGCACAGCACGATCGCCGCGATCAGCGCCGACTGCGTGCCCGCGCGCTCGATCAGCGAGCCGCCCGCGACCGAGCCGACGCCGTAGCCGAGCGCGACGCAACCCGGCGACAACGCGGCCGACTTGCCGACCAGGTCGTACTGCGGAATCGTCGCGTAGATCAGCAGCGCGCCGCCGGTCCAGCAGCCGATGAAGACGATCGCGCCGAGCGTGAACGTCACGGCCGAGGCCGGCAGCGCGAGCAGCACGGCCGCGACCGCGCAGCCGCCGAGATTCAAGAGCGCCCAGCGGCGCAGGCCCGCGCCCGCGCCGAGCTTCGGCATCGCCGCGCAGATCACGAGGCTCGCGACGTTCGCGGCGCCGAGCACGAGCGACACCGACTGGCCGCTCAGGCCGGCCGCGGTGCCGATCTTCTCGAGGAAGGTCCACACGACGCCGACGCCGCCGTACAGCGCGAGCTGCGCGCACAGCACGAGCATCGCGCCCTTGCGGTCGATGCGGCCGGCCACGCCTTCCGGCGCCGGTGCGGCCAGCGTCTCGCCGCTGCGAAACAGCGGCGTCGCGAGCACGAACATGCCGAGCACGCACGCGACGAAACCGAACACGCCGTGCGCGCCCCAGGTGTCGCTCAGCATCGGGAAGATGGTCGCGAGCAGCACCATGCTCCACGTCACCTGCCCCATCAGCATGATCCCGAGATTGCGTTCCGGCGCGCGCGAATACGACAGGTAGCGCAGCGCGATGCCGTTCAGCCCGCCCGAGCCGACGCCCGCGATGAACTGCAGCGCCGAATACGCCACCAGCCCGTGCGTCGCGAGCGTGCCGAGGTTCGCGCCGGCCGCGAGCGTCACCGCGCCCGCGAGCACCCACCGCACCGGCTGGCGGCCGAGCACGAACGCGACGAGCAGCGTGCCCGTCGATTCGCCGAGCACCTCGATGAAGCTCGACAGCCCGAGCGCCGCTTCGCCGAAGCCCCAATGACGCTCGACCTGCCCGACGATCGCGGGCAGGCCGAGGAAGACCGTCGGCCCGAGCATGCCGAGCAGCAGCATCACGACGACGAACAGCGCGCTTTCGTGTCGCGCTTCATCCTGCAGGTTGACTACATTCATCTGGGTGTCTCTCTCCGTGTCCGCGGCGCGGACCGTGTCCTCTGGGGATCGTTTTTGTTGTGCCGCCATGACGGGGTGCCCCGTGGGGCCGCCCCGTCGTCGCTTACATCGGGAAGCCCATCGCCTTGATGCCGCTGATCCACGCGCGCTTCCAGCCGCCTTCCGCATCCGCGCCGTCGAACGCATGGAACGTGATCTTCGCGGCGACCCAGCGCACCGGCTCGGGCGGGATATAGCTCGGGCTCTGGTTCGCGATGTCGAGCTTGCGCTCGGGGCTGTCGCGATCGAACAGGATGTTCAGCCCCATGAACGCGCCGAACCGGCTCGCCGCGACGCCGAAGCCCGTATAGCCGGCGACGAACACGGCCTTGTCGCCGAGGTAGCGCTTCGCGAATACCGAGCCGCGCGAGCAGTAGTCGATCGGGCCACCCCACGCGTGCGAGAAACGCACGTCGCACAGTTGCGGGAACGTGCGATAGAACGCTTCCGCGAGCCGGTAATACGTTTCGCGCTGGCCGTCCTGATGCGGTTCCGGGTCGCCGTCGAAGTGATAGCTCACCAGCCCGCCGAAGATGATGTTGTTGTCCTTCGTTAGCCGGAAATAGTTGAGCTGCGTGCGCGTGTCGTACACGCCCTGGCGATTCTTCCAGCCGATTCGCGCGAGCTGCTCGTCGGTGAGCGGTTCGGTCGCGAGCACATGGTCGCGCACCTGCATCACGCGGCGGTTGATGTCGGGAATCCCGACCTTCGCGGTGCCGCTGCCGAACACCACGCGCGGTGCGCGTACGCTGCCCTTCGGCGTCGTCACGAACACCGTGCTGCCTTCGTCGCTCACGGTCACGAGCGGCGTGTGCTCGTAGAGCTTCACGCCGAGCGTCAGCGCCGCGCGCTTCAGCCCCCACGCGAGCTTCGCCGGGTGCACGATGCCGCTGCGATTGCGCGACCACAACGCACCCGCGAACAGCGGCGAATTCAGTTGTTCGAGCGTTTCCTCGCGGTTCAGCAGCACGACGTTGTGGCCGTACTCGCGATGCAGGTCGTAGTCGCCCTTCAGGTGCGCGAGGTGCTCGGGATCGACCGCCACCGTCATCTCGCCGTTCCACTCGATATCGGCGTCGATGTCGTAGCGCTTCAGCGTGTCCTCGAAGCCGTCGAGGTTGTGATGGCCGAATGCCTCGAGCTGCGCGATGTCGTTCGGGAACACGCGCACCGCATTCGGGAGCCCGTGCATCACCGACGTCGAAATGATCCCCCCCGCGCGGCCCGATGCGCCGTGCGCGACCTTGCCGGCCTCGATCAGCACCACGTTCAGGTGCGGCATCTGTTCCTTCGCCTGCACGGCCGCCCACAGCCCCGTGAAGCCGCCGCCGACGATCAGCAGGTCGGCCGTCGCGTCGCCGACGAGTTCCGGCTCGGTGGCCGGCGCGGCCGGGTTGTCGAGCCAGTACGGGAACAGCTTCGTATTCGCGAGCGCCGCCTCGACGCCCAGTGCGACCGGCGCGCCACGCATCGCGTGCGCCTGCTCCGGTGCAGTCTCTCTTGTCTTGACTTCCATTTCCATGATCCCAGCCATCACACGCGAACAGCGAAGCCGCCGCCGGGCGCGCGTCACACGGACGACGACACCGCGGCGGCGGCTTCGGACATCACGACTTCTCGAGCAGCACGTAGAACTTCTTCGCGTCCTCGATCGTCTCCCAGCGGCCCGCGAAGCCGGCCGGCAGCAGGTAGCCCTGGCCCGGCGCGAATTCCTTGCGGTTGCCTTCGACGTCGGTCAGCGCGATCCGGCCCTCGACGAGCCACACGGCTTCGTCAGCCGCGGTTTCCGGAAACTCCACCGAGCCGGCTTTGCCTTCCCACCAGCCGATGATGTAGTTGCCGCTCTTGCCTTCCGCCGCGCGCCAGTCGCTTTCATCCATCCCGAAGTCGAGCTTCGTGAATTCGCCGATGCCTGCGCCGAGCGGCAGGATGTCCTTGATCAGTTTGGTCATGTGAATCTTTCGTCTCTTGATTGAAAAAAGCAGAGACAAAGTTACTCATTTACACTGCCCCGGTATGCCCCCCTCCGGGGGGGACAAGCGGTGTTTTCCGGGGCAAACGGGTCGGCAGGACAACCGACGGTGTTTCCCCTTACTGACGTTTTTCGTTGTGACCGCTACAATCGCGCCGCTTTTCACCCGGGGAACCGCATGCTGCTCAACGTGAACCCCTTCCACCGCGACAACGACCGTTTCAACGTGTCGTTCAAGGCGCTGGGCGAGCTGATCGAGACGGTCGGCACGCCGCACTTCGTGCCGCGCCTCACGCAACTGCTCAATGAAGTCGTGCCGCTCGACGTCGCGCACGTCGAGCGCTCGCGCGTCGACGGCTCGATGCCCACAGGCTATCGATGCGAATGGATCGGCAGCAGCGGCATCGATACCGAATCCACCGAAATCTCCGACGTGATGACGCTCTACTACGAGCGCTTTCTCGACAGCGACCCGCTGTTCGCGGGGCTGCGCGGCAAGACGGGCACGATGCTGGTGGTGCGCGACATCGCGGCGATCCCGCCCGGCGAATTCCGCCAGCGGCTGTTCGACGACGTGCATATCGGGCACGAATGCGTGCTCGCGCGCGGCACGCGCTATTCGCAGCATTCGATCGCGCTGGAGCGCGGCCGCGACCGCCCGCCGTTCACGCTCGCCGAGATGAACCGCTTTCGCAGCATCAGCGACATGCTGTTCCCGCTGCTCGAACTGCATGCGTCGACCACGGCCGTGCGGCGCGTCGCGCACCCGACGCCCGACGTCCATCCGCTCGCGCAGTTCGATGCGCGCATCGCGGCCGACGGCGTGAAGCTGTCGAAGCGCGAATACGAAACCTGCAAGCACCTGCTCTCCGGCAAGACCGTGCCGGAAACGGCCGAGATCCTCGGCGTGCGCGTCGCGTCGGCCGAGTCGTACGTGAAGCGCGCATTCGCGAAGCTGGGCGTGCGCACCAAACGCGAGCTTGCCGCGTGGGGTTCAGCCTCCACCGCGTTCCCGTCTACCGGATCGCACGACGGCGCCGCGCCGACCGCCATTTCGCGCTGACACACCCGGCCGCACTGCGCGGCTGTGTTCGGTTGCGCCGCGTCGATGCGGTAGCGCCACTTGCATCGAAGCCCGTCGATGTAAACGTTGCGACTTCAAAATCTTCGCGCGCGTGTTCTCCTCTACCATCGGCCGATCGCTTGACCTCAAATAAAGGAGACGGCCCATGCCCCGCGAACTGAATCAACCGATGGGCGGCAACGAGATGCCGCGCTTTGGCGGCATCGCCACGATGATGCGGCTGCCGCAAGCCGCGACGACCGACGGTCTCGACGTGTGCTTCGTCGGCGTGCCGCTCGACCTCGGCACGTCGAACCGCTCGGGCTCGCGCTTCGGCCCGCGCCAGATCCGCACCGAATCCGTGCTGCTGCGCCCGTACAACATGGCCACGCGCGCGGCGCCGTTCGATTCGCTGCAGGTGGCCGACATCGGCGACGTCGCGACCAACCCGTACGACCTGAAGGACTCGGTGCGCCGCATCGAGGAGGCGTACGACGAGATCGTCGCGAACGGCTGCCGGCCGATCACGCTCGGCGGCGACCACACGATCGCGTGGCCGATCCTGCGCGCGCTGCATAAAAAGTACGGCAAGGTCGCCGTCGTGCACGTCGACGCGCACGCGGACGTGAACGACACGATGTTCGGCGAGAAGATCGCGCACGGCACGCCGTTCCGCCGCGCGGTGGAAGACGGGCTGCTGCAATGCGACAAGGTCACGCAGATCGGCCTGCGCGGCACCGGCTACCACGCGGACGATTTCGACTGGTGCCGCCAGCAGGGCTTCACCGTCGTGCAGGCCGAGGAATGCTGGAACAAGTCGCTCGCGCCGCTGATGGCGCAGGTGCGCGAACGCGTCGGCGACACGCCGGTCTACCTGAGCTTCGACATCGACGGCCTCGATCCGTCGTTCGCGCCCGGCACCGGCACGCCCGAAATCGGCGGCCTCACCGTGCAGCAGGGCCTGGAAATCGTGCGCGGGATGAAGGGCCTGAACATCGTCGGCGCGGACCTCGTCGAAGTCGCGCCGCCGTACGATCCGACCGGCACCACCGCGCTCACCGGCGCGAACCTCGCGTACGAGATGCTCTGCGTGATGCCGGGCGTCGTCTACCGCTAACCCGACCGACAGGATGACCTTCATGTCCACCGCCGAGCTTTCCCGTTCCACCGCCACGTTCGTGCTGCCCGCGGCGCACATCGCCGGCCAGCCCGTGCGCACGCCTGCCGACGCACCCGGCGCGCCGATCTTCGACGCATCGACCGGTGCCGCGATCGGCTGGCAGGCATTCGCGACGACTGCGCACGTCGACGCCGCGGTGCGCGCCGCGCGCGACGCGTTCGCCGGCTGGCGCGATACGCCACCGGAGGCACGCGGCCGGATTCTCGCGACGATCGCCGAACGCGTCGAAGCGTCCCGCGATCGCCTGGCCGCGCTGCAGATGCAGGTGAGCGGCAAGCCGCCGTTCGAAGCCGACGCCGATGTCGGCGATGTCGCCGCGACGTTCGCGTATTACGCGAAGCTGTGCGAGGACCCGGCGCTGTTCGCGGCCGAACCGGTCGCACTGCCGAGCGACGCCGTCACCGCCGAGCGCTTCTACGATGCCGTCGGCGTCGCGGCGCTCGTCATGCCGTGGAACTTCCCGATGGTCACGACCGCGTGGAAGCTCGCGCCCGCGCTCGCCGCCGGCTGCGCGGTCGTGCTGAAGCCGTCCGAACTCACGTCGCCGACCGAACACGCGCTGCTCGACATCGTCGCCGAAGCCGGCGTGCCGGCCGGCGTCGTCAACGTCGTGAACGGCGGCGCCGACGTCGGCGCGGCGCTGACCGCGCATCCGCTGATCGACAAGATCTCGTTTACCGGCAGCACCGCGGCCGGCCGCAAGGTCATGCAGGCCGCCGCCGTCGACATGAAGCGCGTGACGCTCGAACTCGGCGGCAAGTCGTCGCTGATCGTGCGCGACGACGCCGACCTCGACGTCGCGGTGTCGCTCGCGGTCGCGGGCGCCTTCACGAACGCGGGCCAGATGTGCTCGGCCACCGCGCGCATCCTCGTGCACGACAGCGTGTACCGCAGCTTCATGGCCGCGTTCGAGACCGCGGTGCGCGCGCTCGTCGTCGCGCCGCCGGCCGCGGAACACGTCGCGATGGGGCCGCTGATCTCGGCCGCGCAGCGTACGCGCGTCGAAGCGATGCTCCAGCACGGCATCGAGGCGGGCGCACGCGTCGCCTTCAGCGGCCGCGTGGCGGATGCCGGCGGCGACGGCTTTTTCATGGCGCCTGTCGTGATCGCCGAGCCGGCCGCCGACAACCCGCTGTGGACCGACGAAGTGTTCGGCCCCGTCGCGTGCGTGAAATCGTTCCGCACCGACGACGAAGCGATCGCGCTCGCGAACGACACGCGCTACGGGCTCGTCGCGACCGTCGTGACGCGCGATGCGGCCATCGCGAAGCAATTCCAGCAGCGCGTACGCGCGGGGCTCGTGTGGATCAACGCGCCGCAGCTCATCTACCCGCACGTGTGCTGGGGCGGATTCGGCCTTAGCGGAATCGGGCGCGAACTCGGCGTGGCGGGGCTGCGCAGCTATCAGGAACTGCGCCACGCGATGCGCGCGATCGACTGATCAGTGGGGCCTTCGAGGCCGTTGGCGGCACCGTGTCTCGCGGCACGGTGCCGTCTTTTTTACCGATTTCCGACAAGAGGCCCTGGCGGCACGATAACCGGCGTCCGTCGGTCATGCGGTTGGACGGTGCGTGAGCAACGATCAATGGGAATGCACCGCAGCATGATCGTGCTCGCGCAGCTGGCCCGGAATCGCACACACCGCGAGCCCGCCCTCCTCGATCCACGCGCGTGTGCGTTCCGCGGCCTTGTCGATCAGTTGCGCGCACTGCGAGTAGTCATAGGACGACACCTCGAGCGGACAGAGCGGCGGCACGACATGAATGTGCGCGCGCGCCCCGTATAGCTCCAGATCGCGCACCAGCTGCCGCGCGATCACGAGCGTCAGCGCGTGCGTCGCATGCGCGATCGGGCTGCGCGGCGGGACGCGCAACGCGCAGGCGAAGCCGGCCGGCAGCACGACGATCCGCCTGGCGCCGAGCGCGATCGCGACCGAGATCGGCGTATTGTTCGCGACGCCGCCGTCGACGAGCTCCATGCCGTCGATGCTGACCGACGGAAACACGCCGGGAATCGCCGCGCTGGCCTGCACCGCATCCACGACCGGGCCGGCCGACAGCACGACTTCGCGGCCGCTCAGCACGTCGGTCGCGACGATATGGAGCGGCAACGCGGCCTGCTCGATCCGGCGGTACGGCAGGTTCTTTTCCAGCAACAGGCGCAGCGCGTCGGCCTCGACCAGATGCGGCCGGTTGCGCAGCAGCATCGCGATGAGGCTGCGCATCGAGAACGGCATCACGTCCTGGCGGCGGATCCTGCACCACAGCGCTTCAAGCATCGCGATGCCGTCCGCGTCCGGCCGGCCGGCGAAATAGGCGGCGTTGATCGCGCCCGCCGACGCGCCGATCACGCAATCGGGCCGTTCGCCGCTCGCGACCAGTTCGCGGAGCATGCCGACCTCGATCGCACCCAGGCTGCCGCCGCCGGCGAACACGAAGGCGGTCGAGGGAATGGAAGCGGACGTCATGGTGCGACCTCCTGCGGTTGGCTGCGATAGCGCTATCGCCATGATGGATCGTGCGGCGCTCCGGATGTCCTGATGAAAACCCTGCCGGCACTTGGATCCAACCGGTCGGCCGACGATGGACGAAACGACCGGCGCCCGGACCACCGTGCTGCCGGCGGCGGTCACGCGGCGGCATCGGGCGCACGCGCGACGACGTGTTTTCCGACGCGCTCAGCAACGCCCCGGCCGCGCTGGAGCGCGTCGACGTGCTGTTCGTCGGGCTGTGCGTCGAGGACGTGATGGCACGTCACGCGCCGCCATCGCTCCCCGTTTCGCCCGAAGCACCGGCCCCGGCCCCGGCCCCCGCCGCACTGTCGCTCACCGACCATTCAACCGCGCTCTGCTGACCGCGCCGCGCGGCCTTCGCTCCGTGATTTCCCCGGAATTTCATGCGTTATATTCCGTGGTATATTTCGCGAATCTTTCGCGCATCCGTCTCCGGCCCGACCAGGCCGGACAGAGGTCAACATGCACGCTCCGCCTTTTCGCCCTGCCCGCACGGCGGATCTTTCGACGCCCGGCGGCACCCTGCCCGCGGCAACCGGCACGCGGATCGACGCATGCTGCGCGCCGTCGCGCGCGCAACGGGCCGAGCTGAAGCGCCGCACGCGCCTGTCCGAGCTCGATGCGAACCTGCACTGCTCGATCATCGGCACCTGCCTGACCACGCACGAACTGCGCAAGCTCGTGCCGAAGTTCACCGACCTCGACCGCCAGCGCGCGACCGACCTCGAAATCCATCACGCGGCCGTCGAACTCGCCATCGACGGCACGGCCGGCGCGAAGGCGTTGCACAAGGCGCTCGACGAGCGCTACGCCGGCGCGATCCGCGCGTTCGACAGCGCGAAGGATGCGGACGAACTCCTCGCGCGCTGGAAGGAAGCGCTGAAGCGCGGCGAGATTCCGCCCGCGTACTGGGCGCTGATGACGCATCCGCGCACGACGACGGGCGTGCGCCAGGTCGCGTTCGGCGACCTGCACATGCTGTCGCACCTGGTCGGCGCGGCCAATCGCGCCGATATCCGGCGGCTGGTCGTGCTGGAGGAAGAGAATGCGGCGCTGCACGCGAAAATCGAACGGCAGCAGGTGCGCCTGCACGAAATGAGCGCGCAGCGCGACGCGGCGCTGCAGGAACGCGATGCCCTCGCCGCGCGCCAGAACGCGCAGCCGCTGGCGGCGGAAAGCGTCCTGCGCGACGAAGTCCACGAACTGCGCGAAGCACTGGCCGCGCGCGACGAACGGCTCGCGCTGCACACGAGCCGCCGCGAGGCCGCCGAGCAGCGGATCGCCGCGGAACAGGCGAGCGCCCGCGCGATGCGCGCGCGGCTCGACGAACTGATGGCGATGGTGAAGACGCTGCGCGCCGAAGCGAGCGCGATCGAACGGGCGGTGCAGGCGTCGGCGGACGATCCGGCCGAGCGCGCGGCCGATCCGCTGTCGATCCTTCAGGGTACGCGTCTGGTATACGTCGGCGGGCGTCCCGGCTCGAATCGCGCGATCAAGCGGATCGTCGAAACGGCGGGCGGCGAAGTGACGCTGCACGACGGCGGCATCGAGGATCGCAAGGGCCTGCTGGCGGCGGCGCTCCCGGGCGCGCGGATGGTGGTGTTCCCGGTCGACTGTATCGACCACGATTCGACGAACCTGCTCAAGCGCATCTGCGAACGCCACCACATCGCGTACTACCCGCTGCGCACGGCGAGCGTCGCCAGTTTCGTCGAGCTGATCGGGCGGCTCGATGCGCAGTCGCGCGACGGGATGGCACCGGATGCCGCCACGGGCGACGCGTCGCGCTTTTGCCTGCGGCACGGCTAGGCTCTGATTCGCTTCGCCGCATGGGAGGCCCTTCAGGCTGCCTGTGAAAGCCCGTTGTCAGCGTCAGCGCACCTTCAGCGCCGGACCATTTTCGTGAGCGCGGCGATGTCGTCGGCGCAGGCCGCGTAAGCGCGCGCCTCGATCCCGCGATAGAGCCGGATGATCTCCTCGCCGACTGGCGTAAGCACGCTGCCGCCGCCGCTCTGCCCGCCATGTTCGGACACCGTCGCCGGCGATTTCAGCGAGCGGTTCAGCTCGTCCATCAGCAACCACGCACGCCGGTACGACATCTTCAGGCTGCGCGCCGCCGCCGAAATCGAACCATGCTCGCGCACGGCTTCGAGCAGCGCGACCTTGCCCGGCCCGAGCGCGATCGTGTCGGCGTGCTGGATACGCATCCTGAACCGCACCTCAGGCTTGGGGTGTGCCGGTGTCTTCATGTTGTCCCGCCCTTTGAACGATGCGGGCAAGCATACACGATGGCTGGTGCGGCATGCGCCGGCGTCGGCCAGCCACTTCACGTGGCGCGGCGCGGGCAGGAGGTCGGCGCCCGAGTACAGCAGCGGTGCGCCGCTGGGCGGGCCTGCGTTGTATTGGCGGATACATTACGCCGCCAAAAAAGCCGGCCGACAGAAGGTGCGCCGCATGGGCGGCATAACGGCGGGGAATCGCGCCCCCTGTCGCCCGGCGCTACGCCAGCACGACGTGCTTGATGACCTTCTTGAGGCCCTTGTAGCTGTCGACCGATTCCGCCTTCGCATCCGTCACCAGTGTGCCGATCCGCGCCGGCTCGCAGAAGCTGATCCGGCTGTTCGTGCCGAGCTTGCTGAAATCGGCCAGGATCGCGACGTCCGCCGCGTTGCTGACCATCGCGCGCGCCACTTCGGTTTCCATCCGGTCATAGTTGGTCGCACCGCGCACGGCATCGACGCCCACCGGCGACAGCAGCGCGAGATCGGCGCGGTAGCGGAAGATCTCGGCGACCGTGCCGTCGCCGACGGTCGCGGCCGCGCGGCTGCCGATCATCCCGCCGAGCAGGATCGTTTCGTTCCTCGCCTGCCCCGGGTCGCTCGACCGCATCTTCAGCGCGACGTCGATCGAATTCGTGACGATCGTGAGGCCCGACAGCTTCGCCAGTTCCTCGGCCAGCAGCGTCGTGGTCGTGCCCGCATCGATGAACAGCGTCTGCGAGCCCGTGACCAGCCTGGCCGCCGCGCGGGCAATCGCCAGCTTCGCCTTCACGTGCGTCTGCGCGCGCTCGGCGATCGGCGCTTCGTCGCCCACCTGCACCGCGCCGCCGTGTACGCGCTTCAGTTCACCGAGCGCCTCGAGATCGACGAGATCGCGCCGCACGGTTTCCCGCGACACGTTCAGGTCGGCCATGATCCGGTCGGTCGACACGCGCTGCATCTTCGATAACAGAAGCCGGATCCTCTGGTATCGCTCTTCTTGCCACATGGAATGTCCTCGGAATGAACGCCAATGTTATTCGAACGGCGGACTACGCTGCGCTCTCCTCCATCTTTTTGATGCCGACGAGGGTCTGCAGGGATTGACGGACCGCCTGGCACTCGCGGCTCGTCATCTTTGAAAACACCACGTGGATGCGGTCGTCGTCCGGCGCGGCGTCGTCCTGCTCGATGATGAACTGCACGATGCGCGCCTGATCGATGCCCGGCATCGCCTGCAGCGATGTCAGCTTCACGGTGCCGCGGCGCGCGAGGATGCGCACGCCCCAGCGCTGCCGCGCGGCGAAGAAGCGCTTCTCGATCGGCTTCAGGCCGGCCAGGATCGCGAGCACGATCGCCGTCGCGGCGATCGCGGCGACATACATGCCGCCGCCCACGGCGAGCCCGACCGCCGCCACGACCCACAGGCTCGCCGCGGTCGTCAGGCCGCGGATGATCTCGCCGCGCAGCATGATCGACCCGGCGCCGAGGAAGCCGATGCCCGACACCACCTGCGCGGCGACGCGCGACGGGTCCAGCGACACGTTCTTCGCGTCCTGGATATCCGCGAAACCGAACGCCGACACGACCATCACGAGCGCGGCGCCCACCGCCACCAGCATGTGCGTGCGCAATCCGGCCGCCCACGACAGGCGCTCGCGCTCGATGCCGACGATGCTGCCGAGCAATGCCGCCAGCAACAAGCGGGACACGATTTCCAGCTGACTGATCATGCGAGGTCTCCTTGCTTTGCCTGGTCTACCTGATGAAGCACGGCCCGCCTGGGCCGCCGCCCGATGCTTCCTGCCCTCGCCTGCCCGTAGCCCACCTCGGCAACCGGCAAGTTGTATTTTTGTGCGATCTTGCGATTTTGTGCGTTCTAATATACGGTACGCAAAACTACAAAGCCAGACCCAAGTTCGTTTGTTTCATCCGATCGGCACGATCAATCGTCAGACCATTCAGGCAACACGATCCGGAACACTTGCTTAGGAGACCCACATGATAAAGAAGGCATGGATGCTGGCCGCCACACTGCTGACGGCGCTGGCGACGGCCCCCGCTCACGCGTTGGAAGGCGACGTCTGCAAAAAGGTGACGCTCGGCGATGTCGGCTGGAGCGACATCGCGGCCACCACCGGAGTCGCGATGATGCTGCTCGACGGGCTCGGCTATGAGGCGACTAAAACGATCGCGTCGCCGCCGATCGTGCTGGCCGGCGTGAAGAAGGCACAGATCGACGCGTTCCTCGGCTACTGGGATCCGAGCATGACGCCGACGGTGAAGCCGTTCGTCGATGCCGGCGCCGTCCACCAGTTGCCGCAGCCGAACTTGATCGGCGCGCGCTACACGCTGGCGGTGCCGCAATACGCATCGGACAAGGGCCTCAAGAGCTTTGCCGACATTGCTAAATTCCGCGATCAGCTCGACGGCAAGATCTACGGGATCGGCGCCGGCAACAATGGCAACGCGCTGGTGCAGCGGATGATCGACAGGAACGAGTTCGGGCTCGGCGGCTTCAAGCTGATCGAATCGAGCGAGGCCGGGATGCTCGTGCAGGTCACGCGCGCGGTGCAGGAGCACCGGATGATCGTGTTCCTTGCATGGGAGCCGCATCCGATGAACATCAACTTCAAGATCGCCTATCTCGACGGCGGCGACAGCGTATTCGGCCCGAACTACGGCTCGGCGAAGGTCTATACGCTCGTCACGCCCGGCTATCTCGAACGCTGCCCGAACGTCGGCCGGCTGCTGACCAACCTGAAGTTCACAACCGACGAAGAGAACCAGCTGATGGTGCCGATCATGAATCACGCCGATCCGGTCGCCGTGGCGAAGGAATGGGTGAAGAAGAACCCCGGCGTGCTGTCGAAGTGGCTCGACGGCGTCACCACCATCGACGGCAGGAACGCGAAAGACGCGATCGAGAAGCGCATCGGCACATGACCACGCCACACAAGGAATCACCCATGTACAAGAATCTTGCGCTGTTCGACCTCGACCACACGCTGCTGCCGCTCGACAGCGATCAGGCCTGGAGCCGCTTCATCACGCGGGTCGGCTGGCGGGAAGACGACGCGCACATGGCGTTGATCGACGAGCATTACGGTCACTATGCGGCGGGCACGCTCGACATGGACGCGTATCTCGCCGTGACGCTCGCGCCGCTCACCCGCTATCCGCGCAAGGTGCTCGAGCGCTGGCATGCGCGGTTCATGGACGAAGTGATCCGTCCGGCGATCACGCCGCAGGCGCGCGAGCTGGTCGCCCGGCATCGCGAGAACGGCGATCTCTGCTGCATCGTGACTGCGACCAACGTGTTCGTCACGCGGCCGATCGCGGCGGAATTCGGCATAGCGCACCTGCTCGGCATCGAGCTCGATACCGACGACGGCACGCCGGACGGCGCGTTCACCGGACGCAGCACGGGCGTGCCGAGCTTCCGCGAAGGCAAGATCGTGCGCACCACCGCGTGGCTGTCATCACTTGGCTACGCGCCATCCGATTTCGAACGCACCTACTTCTACAGCGATTCGATCAACGACGTGCCGCTGCTGGACTACGTCACGCATCCGGTCGCCACCAATCCCGACTCGAAGCTGTTGCAAGTGGCAGGCACGCGCGGGTGGCCTGTCATGAAGTTGTTCTGATTCGGGCGATATCCTCTGCTGTCCATTTTTCATGTCTGGAGGGGTAATGAAATACGGAGCATGCAGCAATAGTCTCGATCATTCAGGAATCCGACTCGAATCGGATCGAAAGCCTGTCGTCAATTCGCGCCAGCCGGAAAGCCGCTTTCCGCACTGGCGCGGCGTTTTCATGATCGCACTCCTGTGCACGCTGGCCGCTTGCGGCGACGGCGATTCGGGTACGTCAGCCAGCATGGCGGCAGCGCGCGCGGCCGCACCGGGCTCGGCGTCCACGCCCGTCCTGCACTGCGCGAGCGCGTGCCACTGACCGACGCCGGCCGCAAAGCCCGTCATCCAAGACAGAGAGCGATCATGCAAAACAAACCCACAACCCGACGTCAATTCATTGCCGATGCGCTGAAGCTCGCCGGCGCCACCGCGATCACGGGCATGCTGCCCGAAAGCATCGCCCGCGCGCAGGCCATTCCGGCTGCCACCGTGACCGGCACGATCCAGGACGTGAAGCACGTCGTGATCCTGATGCAGGAAAACCGCTCGTTCGACCACTACCTCGGCACGCTGGGCGGTGCGCGGGGCTTCGGCGATCCGCGGCCGGTCGTGATTTCGAGCGGCTATCCGGTGTGGCGGCAGCCCTGGATGCTGTCCTACGTGTTCCCGTTCAACCCGTCCTCGCCCTCCGGCACGGCGAACGGCGACACCTATTACGGCGACCTCCCTCACGACTGGGGCACCACGCACAGCGCCTGGAACAACGGCCGCTACGACAACTGGACCGCCGCGAAGTCCAGCGGCACGATGTACTACTTCACGCAGAACGACATTCCGTTCTACTACGCGCTGGCGAGCGCGTTCACAGTGTGCGACGCGTACCACTGCTCGATGCTCGGCCCGACGGACCCGAACCGCCTGTATCTGTGGACCGGGTGCTGCGGCAACGTCCCCGGCTATTTGCCGTACACGACCAACACGATGACGGGCACCGGCTGGACCACGATGCCGGAGCGCCTGAACACGGCGGGCGTGACGTGGAAGTTCTACCAGGACAAGGGCAACGGCCTGGATGCCGGCCATGGCTACGGCGAATACAACGGCTCGAAAAGCGATCTCTGGTGGAACGGCAATTACGGCGACAACGTCATCCTGAACTTCAAGCAGTACCAGAACCTCGGCGCCAGCGATCCGCTCGCGCCGGCGCTCAACGGCACGCAGATCGACCCGTCAGGCGGCGGCAAGGAATACGACACGAACCTCTTCAGCCAGCTGCGGGCCGACGTCGCCAACGGCACGCTGCCGCAGGTGTCGTGGATCGCCGCCCCCTACGCGTACTGCGAACATCCGTCGTGGGCCGCGAGCGGCGGCGAATGGTACGTGAGCAACGTCCTCAATGCGCTGACGTCGAATCCGGCGGTGTGGGCCAGCACGGTGCTGCTCGTCATGTATGACGAGAACGACGGCCTGTTCGATCACATGCCGCCGGCCGTCCCGGCCAGCGCCGCTGCCGGCACCGGGCAGTCGACGGTCTCGACGGCCGCCGAATTCGTCGCGAGCAGCGGCGCCGCATCGGACGGCTCGGCCAGCGGCGACGTGCCGATCGGGCTCGGCCCGCGCGTGCCGATGTTCGTGATCTCGCCGTGGTCGAAGGGCGGCAAGGTCAACTCGCAGGTGTTCGATCACACCTCGGTGATCCGCTTTCTGGAAGCGCGCTTCGGGCTGCAGGAAACCAACATCACGCCGTGGCGACGCACGGTGTGCGGCGACCTGACGTCGGCCTTCGATTTCTCGAACGCCGACCAGGCGGTGCCCGCGATCCAGCCGCCCGCGAGCAACATGAACCCGAACGGCCCGGCCGTTCCGATCCCGTACCCGACCACCACCGCGGTGCCGGCGCAGACCGCCGGTCGCAGCACGGCCTGCCGCCTGCCCTACGAGTTCTTCGTGCAAGGCAAGGTCAACCGCGCCGGCCGCGCGCTCGCGCTGACGATGACCAACACCGGCACCGCGGGCGTGCATCTGCAGGCGTGGGTCGACGGCACGAGCACGATCCCCCGCCATTACACGATCGCGGCCGGCGCGAGCCAGTGCACGAACCTGTCGGATTCGCTCGCGCTGAACAGCGGCGGCGGCTACGACTATTCGGTCTACGGCCCGAACGGCTTCCTGCAGACGTTCCGCGGCAGCATCGGTACGTCCGGCAACACGGGATCGACTGCCGAAATCAGCCTGTGCTACGACGTGGCGAACGGCAACGTGCAGATCACGCTCGACAATTCGGCAGGCTCCAGCGCGACGACGTTCCAGCTCACCGACAACGCCTACGGGATGAACACGCGGCAGTCGGTCACCGTCGCCGCCGGCGCGACGCAAGCGGTCACGTGGTACGGCGACGGCGGCTGGTACGACGCCAGCATCCGCGACGCGAACGATCCGAACTTCCTGCGCCGGGTGGCCGGCTGCGTGCAGACGCAATCCGGCACGCTGCTCACGGATTCGGCGATCGGCAATACCAGCAAGAAGTTCGTCGCGGCGCTCGCGTCACAGGGCTCGACGTACGGCACGCTGCGGTTCGACTACGTTGCACCGCCGTGGAGCCACAGCCCGAAGAACTGGGTGGGCATCTTCGCGCATGGCGCGCAGCCGACCAAGGGCAGTTACAAGTCGTGGGCGTACCTGCCGAAGAGCTGCGGCTCGCTTCTGTTCTCGTCCACGGCGAACAGCACGTTGGCGCCGGGGCAGTACGATGCGTGGTTCCTGTTCGACGACGGCTACACGCCGCTCGCCGGCCCCATCACGATCAACATCTGACGGTACGGCCAGCCGGTGTCGGCCGCCCGCTTCGGGCCGACACGCATTCGGGCGCGACGTACCCCGTCGCGCCCGAATGCCTTTCCAGCCACGCGGCACGCGCTAGACGAGCCGATCCTCGTGGAACGCGCCGAACGGCCGTGTCGGATGTCAGAACTTGTGACGCAGGCCGATCCGCGTGACGAACTGCGTGTTCGCGCCCGCGTTGCCGATGAACGACCCCGACGAGCCGATCTCGGCCTGCACCGGCACCACGCGGCCATTGATCGTGTTGCTGCCCGACGCCTTCTGGTAGGCCGCGCTCATGTACACGTCCGTGCGCTTCGACAACGCATAGTCGAGCGCGGCATTGACCTGGTGCCACCTACCGTCGAAGCGTCCGTCGAGCTTCGAGAACGTATAGCCGAGACTGCCGTCAGCAATTGTTTGGGGTCCTGTCGTCTTTCATCCAGATGCGACTGGCGGCCACGCGGTTCGATTACACGACACGCGACGACCGTCATCGCACCGATGCGAGCACGGGGCCACCGCGGAAATCCAGCATAATCAGGCGATTGAACGAGCGCCCCTGCCGGCGCGCGAACCCCGCACACGTTTGCGCGGCCGTCCGGTTCGTCGCTTGACCGCGTTCCACCGGCACGGACGCAGCCGGTCTGTGCCGGTCTCACGCGCGGTAGATGGTGCGGGCACAAAAAATCGAAGCAGGAACACACTCGATGCGGCGCATATCATGGCGCCGACAATCGCATCACGGACACCACCACGCATCCCGCAGAAGACAGGACACCGACACATGGACCGAGCCGAGCACATCAGCATCGAACAGACGACCGGGCTGCCCGCCGACGAACTGGACCGATGCGACTTCTCGTTCGACATCGCCTGGGAATTGAACGCGCCGTATCAGGATTTGCTCGATCTCCGCGCGCTGCCTGCACGCCGCAAGAACTACGGGTTCGATCCGGCCGGCTGGGCGGACGAAGCGACCGGCAAGACGGCGCTCTTTCGTGCGACGGCCGGCGGCCGGCTCGCCGGGTTCGTGGCCATCGGCCAGAGCTGGAACGGGATGGCGGAGATCGCGGAGCTGGCCGTCGACCGCCAGTACCGGCGGCAAGGCATCGGGCAGTTGCTGCTGGCGACCGCCGAATCGTGGGCGCGCGGCCACGGGTTCGGCTTCATGCGGCTGGAAACGCAGTCGAACAACGTCGCCGCGTGCAGCACGTATGCTCGCTCAGGCTTCGTGCTGGGCGGACACGATCGTCTGCTGTACGCGGATGACGAGAACGACGGCGAAGTGGCGCTGTTCTGGTACAAGGACCTGCGCGACGGGCAGACCGCGCGGATCCGCACGGTCGACCCGGAATCGGTGCGGCCGGTGCGCTGACGCACGGCCGCCCGTGCGTTATGTCCGCGTCGCGACGATGAACAGGCGCGGGAACGGCAGCAGCACGGTGCCGTCGGCGAGCGCCGGATAGCCGCCCGGTCCGGCGAGCGCATCGCGATACTGCGCGAGAAACGCCGCGCGCTCGCCGTCGTCGAGCGCCGCGAGGAACGGCCGCAGCGCGCTGCCCTTGAACCACTCCACGACCGCGTCGGCACCGCCGCGCAGCGGGTGGTAGTAAGTCGTGCGCCACACGTCCACCCGCGAGCACAGCGGCGACAGCAGCGCGTGGTAGTGGCGCGCATCGAACCGCTCGGTGCGCGCCGCGCCCTTCAGCTTGTCCGCCCACGGCCCGGCCGTGGCGACCTCGCGCATCAGCCGGTGCGCGGGTTCGTCGAGGTTGTCGGGCATCTGCACCGCAAGATGGCCGCCCGATGCGAGCCGGCCGACGAGTGCCGGAAACAGCGTGTCGTGCGCGGGCACCCATTGCAGCACCGCATTCGCGAGAATCAGGTCGTAGCCGCCCGGATCGTCCCAGGTGGAGATATCCACGACATCGAAACGCAGGCCCGGCAGGCGCGTGCGCGCCGCGTCGATCATGTCCGCCGATGCATCGATCCCATGGACCGTTGCGTCCGGCGCACGGGCGATCAGCGCCTCGGTCGAATTGCCGGGCCCGCAGCCGATGTCGATCGCGGTATGGATCGGCGTGTTCGGCACGGCGGCCAGCAGGTCGCGGATCGGCCGCGTGCGTTCGTCCTCGAATTGCACGTACTGGGCCGCGTATCGATCGAGTGGGGTCGTCATGTCGTTTCTCCTGGTCGGCGTGGACGGCGTTGCCTCCCATGCGGACGGGATGCCGGTGGCCGTCGATGCACCGCATTCTGCGATCGTCACCGAGTTCAGTAAAATGAATTTAATATCGTGATTGATTCAAATCTCTAATGAAAATCGATACGCTCGGTGTCCAGGCCTTCGTCGCCATCGCCGACGGCGGCAGCTTCCGGCAGGCGGCCGACACGCTGCACGTCACGCAGACGGCCATCACGCAGCGGCTGCGCAAGCTCGAAACCTTCCTCGGCGTCGCGCTCGTCGAGCGCACCACGCGCCGCACCACGCTCACCGAAATCGGCCGGCGTTTCCTGCCGCAAGCGCGCCGGTTGCTGAACGAACTGTCCGACGCGCTCACCGAAATTCGCGAAACCGGCCTGAGCCAGCGCGGCGACGTCACGATCGCGTGCGTGCCGACGGTCGGCGTGCAATACCTGCCACGCATCCTGCGCGCGTTCTCCGCGCACCGGCCGCACGATCGCGTGAAGATCCTCGATCATGCGTCGGCGTCGGTGCTGCAGGCCGTGCTGCATCGCGAGGCCGAGTTCGGCATCGGCATCGCGGGCGATCAGCATCCCGAACTGGTCAACGTGCCGCTGACGAGCGATCCGTATGTGCTGGTGTGCCGCGACGATCATCCGCTCGCGAAGCGGCGGCGCATTCGCTGGGCGGCATTGCAGCCGCATCCGCTGATCTTCGCCGGTGAAGTGAGCGGCAATCGCGGGCTGCTCGACGGCGCGCTGAAGACGAGCGGCGTGTCGCTGCATTCGTTCTACGAAGTGCAGCGCAGCTCGACGGCGCTCGGCCTCGTCGCGGAAGGGCTCGGCGCGGCCGTGGTGCCGAAGCTCGCGATCCAGAAGAACGCGTATCCGATGATCCGCACGATCGAGCTCGTCGAGCCGGCGGTGTCGCGCACGCTCGTGCTCGTCACGCGCAAGCGCGCGCAACTGTCGCCGGCCGCGCGTGCGCTGTACGACATGATCGTCGAACAGGCGACACCCTGACGACTGTGTCAGGGGTGCGTCACGAAGCAGCGCCTTCGGGGTAGTATCGCCACACGCGGTCGCAACGGCCGGTGCCTACCCGGCGCCGCGTGCGTCATGCAACCGCTGCAACGGCCGTTCCTCACCACCCCTGCAAGGAGCACTGCATGGCCTATCGCAATTACCACAAGCGCAAGATTGCAGACCGGGAACTTCATCCCGAAACCCAGATGATGTCGTACGGCTACGATCCGTTCCTGTCGGAAGGATCGGTGAAGCCGCCCGTGTTCCTCACGTCGACATTCGCGTTCCGCACGGCCGAGGACGGCGCCGAATTCTTCGACGTCGTGGCCGGGCGCAAGCCTTCACCCGAAGGCGAAGGCGCGGGCCTCGTCTACAGCCGTTTCAATCACCCGAACCTGGAGATCGTCGAGGATCGCCTCGCCCTGCTCGACGATTCCGAAGCGGCCGTCGTGACGTCGAGCGGCATGTCGGCCATCGCCGCGATCCTGCTGACCTTCCTGCGGCCGGGCGACTGCGTCGTCCAGTCCGTGCCGCTGTACGGCGGCACCGAAACGCTGATCTCGAAGTTCCTGCCCGAGTGGGGCATCCGCTCCGAAGTGATCGCCGACGGGCTGTCCACCCACGCGATTCGCGCCGCGCTCGAAGCGGCCGCGCAAAAGGGCACCGTGCGGATGTGCTACATCGAGACGCCCGCGAACCCGACCAACGCGCTGTTCGACCTCGAAGGGCTGCGCGGCGAGATCGACGCGTTCGAGGCACGCCACGGCTATCGCCCGCTGTCGGTCTGCGACAACACGCTGCTCGGCCCGCTGTACCAGAAGCCGTCGCGGCAGGGCATCGACCTGAGCGTGTACTCGCTGACGAAATACATCGGCGGGCATAGCGACCTCGTCGCCGGCGGCGTCACGGGCGCTCGCGCGCTGATCACGAAGATCCGCTCGGTCCGCAGCACGCTCGGCTCGCAGCTCGACCCGCATTCGTCGTGGATGATCACGCGCTCGATGGAAACGCTCGTGCTGCGCATGCAGCAGGCGGCCCGCAGCGGCAGCGCCGTCGCCCGCTGGCTCGCCGACAATCCGCATCGGCCGGTGCGCGTGCTGCATCCCGAGCTCATCGACGATCCGGCCTATCAGGCCGTCTATCAACGCCAGTGCAGCGGGCCGGGTTCCACGTTCGCGTTCATCCTCGACGGCGGCCGCGAGCAGGCGTTCCGGTTCATCAACCACCTGACGCTCTTCAAGTCGGCGGTCAGTCTCGGCGGCACGGAGTCGCTGATCTGCCATCCGGCGTCGACCACGCATTCGGGCGTGCCGGCCGACGCGCGTGCGGCGGCGGGGGTGTCGGAAGGGTTGATTCGCGTGTCGGTCGGGCTCGAACATCCGGACGACCTGATCGCCGACCTGTCGTACGCGCTGGAGCATTGCTGAAGTGCGTGGCATGCGCCCCGTGTCGGTTTGCACGGGGCGGCGCCGACTCGCGTGGCCGGCAATCGGTAACGCCTGCTGAGCAGGGATGCTGACGTTCAGATCCGACGAGAAGGGCGAAGGGTCCTTCAGAGGCCTGTTCGTCGATCCGGTCGCTCACCACTGCTACGTGCCGAAGGTGATCGCCACGAAGATCCGACCGCGCGACACGAGCCGGCCGAGCCGGTTCAAAGCACCTTCACCATGAACACGCGCGACGCGCCTTCCGGCTCGCACGGCACTTCGCCGAACGCTTCGTAGCCCTGCTTCCGGTAGAAATCCGGTGCCTGGAACGAGATCGTGTAGAGCACCGCACGCGCGCATCCCCGTCGTTTCGCTTCCGCTTCGGCCTCGCGCAGCAGCCGGCTGCCGAAGCCGCCGCCGCGCAGCGATTCGGGCAGGTAGAACAGATCGATGAAGAAGAGGCCGAGCGACGTGCGCCCGGTCAGGCCGCCAATGATCTCGCCGGTCGCGGGATCGGTGACGTACACGTCGAGCGTGGCCGCGTCGGCGCGCCCCGTCATCGCGTGATTGAATTCGCCGAGCTTGCGGCTGATGAAGTCGTGTGCGGCCGGCTGTTCGGTGTCGGTGAGCCGGATGGAAACGTCGGGTTGCGTTGTCATGGGGGCGGGTTCGGTCGAAGAGAGAGTCCGCCGGGCATGCAACATCCCGGGCGGGAATCGTACGACTATAGCGCGGCGGCGGGCATGCCGTGCCGGCTCACCCGCCGCCTTCGTCACCCGTCGTGACGCATCACGTGGCCGGCCGCGTTCATGCCCGTGCCCCACGCCTGCCCTCACGCCACCGCGAACGCCGCCTTCATGTCGGCGATACGGCGTCGTTCGCGCGCGATCATCATCCGGTTCACGACGATCACGCCGATCGTCACCGCCGTGATGAACAGCGTCGCCAGCGCGTTCATCTCCGGGTTCAGCCCCAGCCGCACGCGCGAGAACACCACCAGCGGCAGCGTCGTCGAGCCCGGCCCGGACAGGAACGCCGACAGCACCAGGTCGTCGATCGACAGCGTGAACGACAGCAGCCAACCCGACAGCAGCGCCTGCGAGATCAGCGGCAGCGTCACCACGAAGAACACCTTCAGCGGCGTCGCGCCGAGATCCAGCGCCGCCTCTTCCAGCGACTTGTTCATCTCCTTCACGCGCGACTGCACGATGATCGCCACGTACGACACGCACAGCATCACGTGACCGATCCAGATCGTCACCATCCCGCGCCCCTTCGGCCAGCCGAACATCTGCTCCAGCGCAACGAACAGCAACAGCAGCGAGATGCCCTGGATCACTTCCGGGATCACCAGCGGCGCGTTGATCATCCCCGTGTACAGCGTGAAGCCCTTGAAGCGGCCGAAGCGCGCGAGCACAAAGCCCGCCCACGTGCCGATCACGACCGATGCGGTGGCCGTCAGCAAGCCGATCTTCAGCGACAGCCACGCGGCGCTCAGCAGCTCGTCGTCGTCCAGCAGCGCCGAGTACCACTTCAGCGAGAAGCCCGACCACACCGTCACCAGCTTCGACTCGTTGAACGAGTACACGACCAGGCTGATGATCGGGATGTACAGGAACAGGAAGCCGAAGGCGAGGACGCCCGTCGACAGCGGTTTGCTCGGCTTGATCATTTCGCGTCCTCCAGTTCCTTGACCTGGTAGTACTGGAACAGCGCCATCGGCACCAGCAGCAGCAGCACCATCGCGACCGTCACCGCGGACGCCATCGGCCAGTCCATGTTGTTGAAGAATTCATCCCACATCACGCGGCCGATCATCAGCGTGTCGGCGCCGCCGAGCAGCTCCGGGATCACGTACTCGCCGACTGCCGGGATGAACACCAGCAGGCTGCCGGCGATGATCCCGTTCTTCGACAGCGGCAGCGTGATGCGCGTGAACGCGACCCACGGCTTCGCGCCGAGGTCGTACGCGGCTTCGAGCAGCGTCAGGTCCGTCTTCACCAGGTGCGCGTACAGCGGCATCACCATGAACGGCAGGTACGAATAGACCATCCCGATGTAGACGCCCGCGTCGCTGTGATAGAGCCGCAGCGGCGTGTGGATGATGCCCAGCGCGATCAGCGTGTGGTTCAGCAGGCCGTCATCCTTCAGGATGCCGATCCATGCGTACACGCGGATCAGGAACGACGTCCAGAACGGCAGCATCACGGCCATCATCAGCACGTTGCGGCGGTTCGGCTCCGAGCGGGCGATGTAGTACGCCATCGGGTACCCGATCAGCAGGCACAGCACCGTCGACACGGCGGCCATCTTCAGCGAGCTGAGGTAGGTCGCGATGTACAGGTCGTCCTGCAGCAGGAACGCGTAGTGCGACAGCTGCAGCGCGAAGTGCACGATGCCGTCCTTGATCTCGACGAGCGACGTGTACGGCGGGATGCCCATCACCTGGTCGGCGAAGCTGATCTTCAGCACCAGCACGAACGGCAGCGCGAAGAACACGGCCAGCCACACGAACGGCACGCCGATCGCGACGCTGCGGCCCGACGGCAGGAAGCGCGACAGCGCGGCAAGGCGGCCCGGGCGGGCGCGGGCGGCACCAGTGCTCGCGGCGCCGGTCGGCACCGGCGCGGACGGATTGGAGGCGGAGGTTCTCATCGTGGCGTCCTCACTGCGTCAGCACGACGCCGCTGGCCGGCGACCACGACACGAACACGTCGTCGTTCCACGCCGGTGCGTTGTCGTTCATCAGGTGCGAGCTCGACAGGTTCGACACCACCGTCTTGCCGCTTGGCAGGCGCACGTGGTACAGCGAGTAGCTGCCCATGTACGCGATGTCGGTCACGACGCCGCGCGCCCAGTTGTGTTTCGAGCCGGGTTTTTCGCGCGACACGTGAATGCGCTCCGGGCGCACGGAGATGCCGACCGGCATCCCGAGCGGGCCGGTGATGCCGTGGCTCACGTACATGCGCGCTTCGAGGTCGTCGCTTTCAACGAAGATGTGATCGGGTTCGTCCTCTACCACGCGCCCTTCGAACAGGTTGGTCGAGCCGATGAATTCGGCCGAGAAGCGGCTGTTCGGAAACTCGTACACCTCGCCCGGCGCGCCGATCTGCACGATCTTGCCTTCGCTCATCACCGCGAGGCGGCTGGCCATCGTCATCGCCTCTTCCTGGTCGTGCGTGACCATCACGCAGGTCACGTCGACCTTCTCGATGATGTTCACGAGTTCGAGCTGGGTCTTCTGGCGGATCTTCTTGTCGAGCGCGGACATCGGCTCGTCGAGCAGCAGCAGCTTCGGGCGCTTGACCAGCGAACGCGCGAGCGCGACGCGCTGCTGCTGGCCGCCGGAGAGCTGATGCGGCTTGCGCTGCGCGTACTTGCTCATCTGTACGAGCGCGAGCGCATCGGCCACGCGCTCCTTGATCTCGTGCTTCGGCGTGCCTTCCTGCTTCAGGCCGAACGCGACGTTCGATTCGACCGTCATGTGCGGGAACAGCGCGTACGACTGGAACATCATGTTCACCGGGCGGCGGTACGGCGGCAGCGATGCGAGGTCCTCGCCGTCGACGAAGATCTTGCCGGAGGTGGCCGTCTCGAGCCCGGCGAGCATGCGCAGCAACGTCGACTTGCCGCAGCCCGAGCTGCCGAGCAGCGCGAACAGCTCGTTCTTCGCGATCGTCAGGTTCACGTTGTCGACGGCGGTGCTGTCGCCGAATTTCTTCACGACGTTTTCGATGCGCACGAAGGCGTCGTTCGGCTTGAGCATGTCCGTCGCCGGGCGATGCAGCGCATCAGGTGTACTGAATGAATCCCGTTTCATGATGGTCCGTGTTAGGCAGGTAAGCGAATCTCAGGCGTCAGGCGCAACCGGCCGGCCGGTCGCGCGGTGCTGGCGGGGAGGGATCGAGCGATTCCTCGTCCGCAACGAATGGCGCAATGAAACAGGGGGGGCGGAACGCACGGCGATCGACGGCTGTCAGTCGCGACCGACCGGACGCGTCGCGTTGGCTGTCATGAAGATTTCATCGGTTTTCATCGGGCTTTCCGCACGTTTCTGTCGTCTCCAGTGCGAATTTTTAAACCCGTCAAAAAGCTTTTGGATCGCGGATTTCGGTTCCGGACATTGAACGGGATCGATGTTTGGCGAGGCGGGAAAACGGGGGCCCAAGCCGGCCCCGTGCGGCAGCGCGGGCACCCGGCGGCATGGGCGCCGCCGGGTGAAACGGAGGGTGGGGAAAACGAGCAGCCGGGCGGCCGCCACGCGCGGCCGGTGCGCCGCGCGGATCACGTCACTTCGCGTCCAGTTCCTTCCAGCGCCGGTAGACGTTGATCGCGTCGCCGTGCTTCTGCTGCACCATCGGCAACCGGCGCTCGTCGATCGGCTTCGCATATTCGGCGTAGAACGTGTCGAGCTCGAAATACTTGCGGTCGTCGCGGTAGAACGGCGCGTAGTCCTCGCGCGTCGTGATGTAGATCACGCGTTTGGGGCTGCAGTAGTACAACGAGCCGAGACACATCGGGCACGGGCTCGCGAGAATGTAGATCTCGCAGTCGCTCAGGTGCTCGGTGCCGAGCTTGCGGCACGCATCGCGCACCGCGAGGATCTCGGCGTGCGCGGTCGGGTCGCTGGTTTGCGCGACGAGGTTCGGGCTTTCCGCGACGATCTCGCCGTCGCGGACGATCACCGTCGCGAACGGGCGGCCGCCTCTTCCACGTTCTTCATCGCAAGATCGATCGTGCGCTTCACAAAATCCATGGCTGCGTCCTCGTTGAAACGGAATGGCGGGAACGTGCGCCGGCCGGCGGCCCACGCACGTCGGGCAGGAACCTGCGCGGCACCGCTGCCGCGGCACCGCGCCGGCATCAGAACGGCTTGGTCGGCAGGTACTTGCCGTCGAGCGTGATCACCGCGCGCGACCCGCCTTCGGGATCGTCGACCTTCTTCACGTCGAGCCGGAAATTGATCGCGCTGATGATGCCGTCGCCGAACTTCTCGTGGACCAGCGCCTTCAGCGTCGTGCCGTACACCTGCAGCATTTCGTAGAACCGGTAAATGGTCGGGTCGGTCGGCACGCGATCGTCGATGCTGCCGCGCAGCGGGATCATCTGCAGCAGCAACACCGCGTCGTCATCGAGGCCGAGCTTGTCGGCCACGCTGCGTGCGGCGCGCGCCGGCAGCGCGTGCTGGCCGAGCAGCGCGGCCGTCACGAACGCTTCGCTCAGGCCCGTGCCTTCGGTGAGCTGCGCGAACGACAGGTTCTTGCGCGCCTTCGCGAGCACGATGGTTTCGGCAAGCGCGTGGCGGGCGGTCTGGCTGTGCTGGGACTGGATCATGGCAATTCCTCGTGGTGGGGTGGGAGCAATCCGGATTCAGGCCGCGACGGCAAGCGTCGCGGGCGTGGCGCGGACCTCGGGGTGGTCCGCCAGGGAGACGAACCGGCCGGTCGCGCCGTCGAAGGCGTCGATGCAGCCCGATTCGATGTCGTAGACCCAGCCGTGCAGCGCGAGGCGCCCTTCCTCGAGCGCGAGCCGCACGGCGGGGTGCGTCTTCAGGTTCGCCAGTTGCGCGACGACGTTCTCGCGCACCATCGAGTCGATCCGCTCGCGTTCGCCGCGATGCGTGCGTGCCTCGTTCACGACCCGCGCCGAATCGGCGTAGCGCAGCCAGTGGCCGACGGCCGGCATGTGGTCCAGGCACTGGCAGGTGGCGATCGCGGTCATCGCGCCGCAATCGGAATGGCCGCAGATCACGACGTCGGTCACGCGCAGCGCGGCCACCGCGTATTCGACCGATGCCGATACGCCGCCCGGCTCGGGGCCGTACGACGGCACGATGTTGCCGGCATTGCGGATCACGAACAGGTCGCCCGGTTCGCGCTGAGTGACGAGTTCGGGCACGAGCCGGCTGTCCGAGCACGAGATGAACAGCGCCCGCGGGTTCTGGCTGCGCGCGAGATCGCGGAACAGCGCGGCGCGTTCCGGATAGGCGTCGCGCTGGAACTTCAGGAAGCCTTCGATGATGTCCTTCATCGTGTGTTCTCCGGGGCAGGTGAAATCGATGAAGGGCAGGTTACGCCGGACTTCCAATAACGTAAAAGACTGATTTATGATCTTCCCGATAAGCAGGACTTATAGGAACCGCCATGCTGCTGCGCCATATCCACTACTTTCTCGCCGTCGCCGAGCACCGCAGCTTCACGCGCGCGGCCGCCGCGCTGCATGTGTCGCAGCCCGCGCTGTCCCAGCAGATCCGGCAGCTCGAGGAGACGCTCGGCGCGCAGCTGTTCGACCGCACCGGGCGCGTGACGCGGCTGACCGACGCCGGCGACGTGTATTTCCGCTATGCGCGGCAGGCGCTGCACGATCTCGCGGAAGGTCGGCGCGCGATTCACGACGTGCAGGACCTGAGCCGCGGCTCGCTGCGGATCGCGGTCACGCCGACTTTCACGAGCTATCTCGTCGGGCCGCTCGTCGAGGCGTTTCACGGCCGCTACCCGGATGTGTCGCTGTCGGTGCGCGAGATGTCGCAGGAACGCATCGAGGCGCTGCTCGCCGACGACGAGCTCGATGTCGGCATCGCGTTCGAGGAGGTGCAGACGGCGGATATCGACGCGCAAACGCTGCTGGTCGAAACGCTCGCGCTCGTCGTGAACCGCGCGCATGCGCTCGCCGGGAAACGCAAGGCCGGCCTGCGCGCGCTGCACGATGCGCCGCTCGTGCTGCTCACGGCCGAGTTCGCGACACGCGTGCAGATCGACCGCTATTTCCGCGAGCACGACGTGCGGCCACGCGTGTTGATGGAGGCAAATTCACTGGGGGCGGTGATCGAGATCGTGCGCCGCACGAATCTCGCGACGTTGCTGCCGGCGACGATCGCGGCCGGGCACGACGATCTCGCTGCCGTCGCGCTCGATCCGGCCGTCCTGCGGCGCACGGCCGTGCTGCTGCAGCGCAAGGGGGCGTACCGGAGCGCGGCCGCGCGCGCGTTCGTCGAACTGGCGCTGGCGCAGGGGACAGGGAAATCGAATGGGGAAAGCATCGCGCGTGCGGCGCGCAAACGGATGTCCGGCTGAATGCCCGTCATGCTGAACGGCGGGGAAAGCCGGCGCGCGGGCGTTCGACGCTTCACTCGAACGAAACGCCCGCGTTGCATTGAACCGACGCGAAGCGACCGCGCGTCAGTTGTACCCGAGAATCGCCACCGCCGCGACGTCCGGCCGATCGATCGTATTCCCGACGAGCGACGTCATCGGCTCCTGCAGCACGGCTTGATACGACGTCACGCGCGGCTCGTCCGGCGCGCCCGGCTCACCCGGTGCCGGTTCGTCGAACGCGGCATCGAAACCGCTGTAAAAGCCCGCTTGTGTCTGCGAAAAAGTCATCTCCATTCCTTTCATTGATTGTGTTTTAGATGGTCTAACCAGCCTGCTTCAACGCCGCCGCATGCACGGGCGCGCCGTCATGCGCGGCCTCCGATCGCGCCAGCTGCGCGCGCGTGCGCCGCGTGATGTGAATCACCGCGAACACGACCGGCGCGATCAGCAGGCCTTCCGCCAGTTCCGGATCGACCGGCAGGTTCATCACGTGCAGCGCCTTGAACGCCGCCGTCGCGAGCGACAGCACGTAGTACGAAATGGCGGCCACCGACAGCCCTTCGACCGCGTGCTGCAAGTGAAGCTGATTGCGCGCGGTGCGCTCCATGCCCGCCAGCAGGCGCGTCACGTCCTTCTCCTGCGCAAGGTTCACGCGCGTGCGCAGCAGGTCGACCGCCCGCGCGATCCGCGCGGCGATCTGCTCGTGGCGCGCCCATACGCTGCGGCAGGTTTCCATCGCCGGCGCGAAGCGGCGCTCCATGAATTCGGCGATCGTCGGCATCCCTTCGATGCGCTCCTCGCGCAGCTCGTGGATGCGCGCCAGCACGAGCTTTTCGTACGCCCGCGAGGCGCTGAAACGTGCGCCCGATCCCGACAGCGATTCGACCCGCACCGCGAGATGCGTGAGCTTGACGAGCAGCGCCGTGTCGTCGCCGTCCGCGCCGCTCGCGTCCATCCGCTGCATCAATGCGTGCAGCGCCGCGTGGATCTCGTCGAGCTCGCGGCTCATCCGGCGCGCGACGGGCAGCGCGAGCAGCGCCATCATCCGGTAGGTTTCGATTTCATACAGGCGCTGCAGCAGCCGGCCGCCCTGCTCCTCGCGGAAATCCTCGTCGACCACGAGAAAGCGCATGAAGCCGTCGTCGCGCACGTGCCAGTCGCAGAACACCTTGCCGCCGCCGAGCACGTTGCTGCCGACGAGCGCGGGCCCGTCGATCCAGCGGCGCAGGTCGCCGCACACGAGCCGCGCGGCGTCGCCCGACAGCAGCTCCATGCGCACCGCGACGAAGCGGATGCCGGCCAGCCGCGCGAACCACGCGGCCGGAATGCCTTCGATCGCGAGATCGTCGAAATAGCCGGTGTCGCGACGCGGCGCGACGAACGTGAAGGTCGAGAATTCGGTGTGGCGTTCCCACTTCAGGTGCCAGCCGCTCGGCGACTGCACCGCGTAGTGTGTCGCGCCTTCGTGCGGCGCGGCGATGCCGGTGTCGCGGCACAGCGCGTGCAGCAGCGTTTCGTGGATGTCGGGCTGGCCGTCCGCGTAGATCGCGTAATGCGTGAGCGACACGGCTTCGGCGAGCCGCAGGAACGGCCGGGCATGCAATTCCGCGGCCAGTGCGGCGCGCAACGGATGGTCCATCATCGAGACACCACGCTTTCCTGTTCAGTGCTGCACGCCGGCTCGGCCGGCCCGAACGCCGCGCCACCCTCGGGTGAAACGCCAGCGTGATCGCACTATGGCAGACACACAGCAACAATAAAAACGCATAATGCTGATCGTTACGTTCAGTTTTCCTGATACCTATGAAGATGCTTGATCACGACGTGCTGGCCACCGTCGTCGCCGTCGCGGAAACCGGCAACATGACCCGCGCCGCCGAGGCCGTGAACCGCTCGCAGTCGGCCGTGAGCATGCAGATCAAGAGCCTGGAAGACGCGATCGGCCGGCCGCTGTTCGTGCGCAAGCCGCGCAGCATCGTGCTGACGCGCGAAGGCGAGGTGCTGCTGGGATTCGCCAGACGAATGCTGGCGCTGCGCGACGAGGCCTGGGCGGCCGTGGTGCGGCCGGAAGTGACCGGCAAGGTCGTGATCGGCGTGCCGGACGACTATGCGTCGTCGCTGCTGCCGTCGGTCCTGAAGAAATTCTCGGCGACCTACCCGAAGGTCGAGATCCAGGTGATGGGGCTGCCGAGCAGCGCGCTCGCGCCGCTGATCAAGGACGGCACCGTCGATCTCGTGTGCGGCACGCGCATCAAGGGGCTGTCCGGCGACTTCATCCGCCACGAGCCGATGGCGTGGGCCGCGATGACGAACGGGCCGCGCGTGTGGGAAGAGCGGCCGCTGCCGATCGCGGTGTTCATGCCGGGCAGCGTGGCGCGCGAGAACGCGATCCGCAGCCTGGAGCGCGCCAAGGTGCCATACCGCACCTCCTATGAAAGCCCGAGCCTGCTCGGGCTGCTCAGCATGGTCGAGGCCGGCCTGGCCGTCGCGCCGCTCGCGCGCTGCGCGATTCCCGCGCAGCTGTCGATGCTCGGCCGCTCGCACGGGCTGCCCGACCTGCCGCCGCTCGAGCTGATCCTCGCGCGCAGCACGAAATCGAAGCGGCCGCCGTGCGACTTTCTCGCGGAACAGCTGATGGAAGACCTGCAGCGGCAGACCGGGCAGACCGGCGAAGCCTGATCAGCGCGTCGCGCCGAACCCGGCCGCGCCCAGCGCCGCGTTGACGTTCGCGGCGACCGTATCGACGAGCGCCTCGAGCGTCTCGCCGCGCACGTGCCGGTGTTCCGGCGCGACGTGCTCCTTGCGTTGCCAGCCCCACTGCGCGCCCGACGCGACCGACAGCGTCGCGCCGAACGCGTTGCCGTGGCGGAGGCCGAAGGTGCTCACGTGCCGCCCGGCCACATAGTCCTGTTCGGGCAAATAGAGCCGGATCTCGACCGCGACCTGGTCGCGATCGTTGACGCGCGCGGCCGGGCTGACCGTCGACGCGAACACTTTGCCGATCCGCCAGGTCACGCAGGTTTCCCACGCCTCGAGCGGCCCGCCGGCCGCGTCGACCCGTTCGGTGTCGACCGACCACTGATGCCGGTCGGGCAGGACGATCGCCTGGTGCAGCAGCACTTCGGCCACGCGCACCGTCGTCACGAGCTGACGCGCGAGCTGCTGGCCCGACGGCAGCGACGCCGTCCTTACGCGACGGCTTTCCGGCCGCGCGACAGGTACTGCTTCCATGAGGCCCATGACCCCTCCGTATTCAGGATCGGCGCCGCGCATGCTGTGTCGCGCGCCTGTCCGCCGCCTGCGGGCGGACGGCACGGCGACCGGCAATCAGGCGGCGGATCGGACAAACCATTCAGGAACGAGCAAC
Organism: Burkholderia sp. AU31624; assembly: GCF_020420065.1. Taxonomy (NCBI): domain Bacteria; kingdom Pseudomonadati; phylum Pseudomonadota; class Betaproteobacteria; order Burkholderiales; family Burkholderiaceae; genus Burkholderia; species Burkholderia sp. AU31624. The sequence continues at coordinate 134,239 of NZ_JAIZRT010000002.1, read as the reverse complement.
AACCGTTCCTCGACTTACCGCGCGTTCGGCCCGAGGCGCAAGCGGCGGGCGACCGGCCCGATCACCGCATCGGCCTGCTGCGCGATCAGCATGTGCAGCGTGAAATCCAGGTCTTCCGGCGCGATGTCGAAGTGCACGTGAACCACGTCGCGCACGGCGCGCGCGCTGACGACGTACACGCCGAGCGGGGAATGCAGCAGCGCCGCGAGGCGGGCGTGCGCGGCTTCGCCGGAGGCGGCCGTCAGCGTGACGGGCAACTGCAGGCGCGGGCGCGGCGGCGGGAACGGAATGACGTTGTCGGGTGCGCCGGCGCGTAACGGGCGGCCGGCGACGTGGAAGGCGGGAACGGGACGAATGAAGGTCATGGAGCGGACGGAAGCCGTCTCGGCTGTTCGACACGTCCCCAGCTTAGAAGAGACGACATAAACGTCGTGCAAAAAAACGTGCCGCCGATGCAAAAAACGGCATGGGGGGGACACATCACATCACCGGGCGATGACCGGTGACCGGTCACCGGCGGCCGGCGGTGCGCCGTCGTCCGCGCCCCGTGGTCACGCGCCGCGGCGCGCGTCGACTTCACCCGCGCCGCGGTCGCCTTGGCGTTGCTCCCGTTACGCGGCAAACGCCTCGAGCGACGCGCGCCGCCGCTCGTCGACCATCGATTCGATCAGCGACACCAGATCGTCGGTCAGCGGATCGCAGATGCCCGGCGAGCGATGCAGTTCGAGGTCGGCCGCCGGCAGCGACGGAAAGCCGTCCGCCTCGTCGAGCACGCGCCAGTTCCCGGGCAACGTGCAGCGGTCGATCATCGTCACGGCCGCGCCGTGGTTCACCGCGATCTTGATGCCGGTCGGGCTCTGGCTCGTGTAGACGACATGAAACGACCGGTCGGCCGTCGCGAGCGCCTGCAGCCCGCGCTGCCGGTAGCAGCACGTTTCCGGGAACAGCGCGAGCGGCACCGACGCATGGCGGTCGAGCGCGAAATCGCGGTGCGCGGCCCACACGACATCGTGCCGGCCGAGCACCCGGCCGCCCGCGCCGGGCCCGTGCCGCACGACGAGCGCCACGTCGAGCTCGCCGGCCTGCAGCCGGTCGAGCAGTTCGAGCGACATCCGGCAATGCACGTGCAGGCGCGCGCCCGGCCGCATCGCATAGAACGACTTCAGCAGGTCGGGCAGCCACAGCTCCGCGTAGTCCTCGGGCAGCCCGAAGCGCACGACGCCGCGGTCGCTGCTCGCCTGCTTCAGCGCGAGGATCGCGTCGTTCTGCACCTGGATGATCCGGCGCGCATGGATCAGGAAATTCTCGCCGTCGCGCGACAGCTCGAGCCGCCGGCTGTTGCGCATGAACAGGTGCGTGTCGAGCCGTTCCTCGAGCGTGCGGATGCGCAGGCTGATCGTCGACTGCGTGCGATGCAGTTGCCGGGCCGCCGCGGTGAAACCGCCGCTTTCGACGACCGCGACGAATGCCCGGATCAGTTCCGGATCGAGCGAACTGAGCTTCGACCAATCGGGCTTTTGAATGGCAGCCATCGAAATTACTCGCTTTCGAAAAAAGTAGGGAAGACGAAAGATACGGCTCGGAGTACGCCGATTGTTGTCCGGATGCGCTCGGCCCTCCAACCCCTGCCCGGGTATGACAAACCCGGAGCCGGTACGCGCATGCCCACCCGCCGATCCCGCCCCGCCCGCCGTCACGACCACGGCCGAGGCCCGCCCGGCGGGCATGCGCGGGCCGGCTTCAGGGCTTTCCCGGAGACGACGAAAACTCATGGCCCGATCAGAAAACATCGATTCACCGGCCGCCTCACGGCCCACCACAATCGCCTCACCCCCACCTCATCGACGAGACACCGCAATGACCGCATCCCAACCCAGGCAGCTTTACATCGGCGAAGGCTTCGAAGGCCCCGGCGTCAACCTCGCGCACATCAACGTGCTGGTCGGCCCGCGCAACGGCCCGGCGGGCCAGGCGTTCGCCACCGCGCTCGCGACGCCGTCGGCCGGCCATGCGCCGTTCGTCGTGATCGCGCAGCCGGGCGTGCCGACCAAGCCGCTCACGCTGTACGTGAACAAGGCGCAGATCGCCAGCGATTTCCACGGCAACGCCACGTGGGGCGCGTCGCAGGCCGGCATCGCGAAGGCCGTGGCCGAAGCGCTCGAGAACGGCACGCTGCCGCCCGAAGCGGAGAACGACTGGGTCGTCGTGTCGGCGAACTGGGTGAACCCGCAGACCGACGATCTCGACGCCGTATTCGAGAACAACTACCGCGCGTGCCGCAACGCGATCGTCGCCGCGATGGAAGGGCTGCCGCATCGCGACGCGGTGTTCGCCGCCGCCCGCGACGTGTCGAACCCGTTCTACACCCCGAAGAAAAACTGACGACGACAAGCGGCCGACGCGCGACGGACGGCCGCATCTGGAGGAAACATGGAATACGTCCGCCTCGGCCAGTCCGGCCTGAAGGTGTCCCGCCTGTGTCTCGGCACGATGAACATGGGCACCCCCGAATGGAAGCCCTGGATCTTCGACGAAGCGCAGAGCGAGCCGATCGTGCGCCGCGCGCTCGACGCCGGCGTGAACTTCATCGATCTCGCGGATTTCTATTCGACGGGCGTCGGCGAGGAAGTGGTCGGCCGCATCCTGAAGCGCAACGCGCGCCGCGAAGAGCTCGTCGTGACGACCAAGGTCGGCTACGACATGGGCAGCTATCCGAACGCGGGCGGCCATTCGCGCAAGCACGTGCTCGACGGTATCGACGGCTCGCTGAAGCGCCTCGGGATGGATTACGTCGACATCTTCATGCTGCACTTCTTCGACGTGAACACGCCCGTCGAGGAAACGATGAGCACGCTGCACGACATCGTGCGTGCAGGCAAGGCGCGCTATATCGGCGTGTCGACGATGTATACGTGGCAGTTCGCGAAGATCATGCAGGCCTGCGAACGAAACGGCTGGGACAAGCCGATCAACATGCAGCTGCAGCTGAACCTCGCGTATCGCGAGGAAGAGCGCGAGATGGTGCCGTACTGCATCGATCAGGGCGTCGGCGTATCGGTGTTCAGCCCGCTCGCGCGCGGCCTGCTCACCTGCGAGCCGCAATCGACGCGCAACCAGACCGACTTCTTCACCGCGCAGATGTACGGCGACGCGTCGTCGCTCGCGATCGCGGCATCGGTCGCGAAGGTCGCGAAGCGCCGCGGCGTGCCGCCCGCGCAGATCGCGCAGGCATGGGTGCTGAGCCGCCCCGGCATCGCGAGCATGCTGGTCGGCGCGGATTCCGTCGCGCAGTTCGACAGCGCGCTCGGCGCGCTCGAAACGCAGCTCACCGACGAAGAGCTGCACGAGCTGGAACGCAACTACACGCCGTGCGACCTGATCAACGACTACACGGCCGGCAAGCGCATCGCGCGCGAATCGCGTCCGGCGCAGGGCAGCTTCGCGACGGACTGAAGCACTGATGCACTGATGCACGAAGCTCCGAGGCACTGAAGGAACGACACACAATGAACGAATTTCTGAGGACCGGCCATTACATCGGCGGTGAATGGCACGAATCGCATGGCGCGAGCGATGCAACCTATCCGGTGCTGAACCCGGCGACCGGCGAGACGATCGCGAAGGTCGCGAAAGGCGGCGCCGACGACACGCAACGCGCAATCGATGCGGCAGCACACGCATTTCCCGCCTGGCGCGCATTGACCGCAAAGGAGCGCGGCGCCCGCGTGAAGCGCTGGGGCGAGCTGATGCTCGACAACCGCGACGCGCTCGCCGAGCTGCTGACGCGCGAACAAGGCAAGCCGCTCGCGGAAGCGCGTGGCGAAGTCGCGTATGCGGCGAGCTTTCTCGAATGGTTCGCGGAAGAAGCGAAGCGCATGTACGGCGACGTGATCCCGAGCCCGAAGCCGAATGCGCAGATCGTCGTCACGCGCGAGCCGGTCGGTGTCGTCGCGGCGATCACGCCGTGGAATTTCCCGCTGGCGATGATCACGCGCAAGGCCGGCCCCGCGCTCGCGGCCGGCTGCACGATGGTGCTGAAGCCGTCCGAGGAAACACCGCTGTCGGCGTTCGAGCTCGCGGTGCTCGCCGAGCGCGCGGGCGTGCCGGCCGGCGTGTTCAACGTGGTGTCGGGCGATGCGGTCGCGATCGGCGAGACGCTGACGAGTTCGTCCGTCGTGCGCAAGCTGTCGTTCACGGGTTCGACACGGGTCGGCAAGCTGCTCGCGAAGCAGTCGGCCGACACGCTGAAGAAGCTGTCGCTCGAACTCGGCGGCAACGCGCCGTTCATCGTGTTCGACGATGCCGATCTCGATGCGGCGGTCGAAGGCGCGATCGCGTCGAAGTTCCGCAACACGGGCCAGACCTGCGTGTGCGTGAACCGCTTTCTCGTGCAGGACGGCGTGTACGACGCGTTCACGCACAAGCTCGCGGATGCCGTGCGCAAGCTGCGTGTCGGCAACGCGCTCGCGAGTGAAGTCGACCAGGGGCCGCTGATCAACGAGGCGGCGCTCGGCAAGGTCGAGCGGCACGTGGCCGACGCCACCGCGAAGGGCGCGCACGCGCTCACCGGCGGCAAGCGCCATGCGCTCGGCGGCACGTTCTACGAGCCGACCGTGCTGACCGGCATGACGGCCGACATGCTGATCGCCGAAGAGGAAACCTTCGGCCCCGTCGCCGGCTGCTTCCGGTTCGCGACCGAGGAAGAGGCGGTGGCCGCGGCCAACGACACGCCGTTCGGGTTGTCCGCGTACTTCTACACGCGCGACCTCGGCCGTGCGTGGCGCGTGTCGGGGGCGCTGGAGAGCGGGATGGTCGGCGTCAACGACGGGATCATCTCGACCGAAGTCGCGCCGTTCGGCGGCGTCAAGCAATCGGGGCTCGGCCGCGAAGGCTCGAAGTACGGCCTCGACGAGTACGTGGAACTCAAGTACACGCTGATGGCCGGCCTCGGCCGCTGACCGCCGGCCGCTCCCCGCGGTCGACCCGCACCGCGCGCCGTCCGGCCGCGCGGCGCCCTGCACGGCACGCGCGGCGGCGCTCCGCCTGCGCGCGCCGCTGCGCGCCCGATAACAATCCAGGAGGCAGCTTGACTCAAGCCAACGTTCAATCCGGTACCGCACGCGCGTTGCCGCTGTCGCGTGGCGCCGATGCGCCGCACCGCCCCGTCGCGCTCGACGACGTGCCGCTCAACCGCTTCCACGTGAAGATCGCCGGCCTGACGTTCGGCGCGCATTTCACCGAGGGCTACACGCTCGGCACGATCGGCTATGCGCTCGCCGCGCTCGGCAGGCAGATGCCGATCGACGCGTTCTGGATGGGGATGATCGGCAGCTCCGCGCTGATCGGCATCTTCTTCGGCAGCCTCGTGTTCGGCTGGCTGTCCGACCGGATGGGCCGGCAGAAGATCTTCCTGACGAGCTTCGTGATCATCACGGCGGCCGCGTTCGCGCAGTTTTTCGTCACGTCGCCGCTCGAACTGTGTGTGCTGCGCGTGCTGATCGGCTTCGGGATGGGCGGCGACTTCACGGTCGGTCACGCGATCCTCGCCGAATTCTCGCCGCGCAAGCATCGCGGCGCGCTGCTCGGTTCGTTCAGCGTGATCTGGACGATCGGCTATGTCGCCGCGAACGTGCTCGGCCTCGCGTACAGCGACGCCACGCCGGATGCATGGCGCTGGCTGCTCGCGTCGGCGGCGTTGCCCGCGCTGATCGTGCTGGTGCTGCGGATCGGCACGCCCGAATCGCCGCGCTGGCTGCTCGGCAAGGGCCGGGAGAAGGAAGCACGGGCGATCGTCGCGAAGCATTTCGGGCCGCACGTGATGCTCGACGGTTCGACCGAGCCGCATGCGCATGGCGGCTTCGCGCGGCTGTTCCAGCGTGACCTGATCCGCCGCACGATGTTCAACTGCGCGTTTTTCGTGTGCCTCGTGATTCCGTATTTCGCGATCTACACGTTCCTGCCGACGATCCTGAAGACGATCGGCCTCGCCGAAGGTTTCGGCGCGGACCTGCTGCTGAACGGCTTCCTGGTGCTCGGCGCGCTGATCGGCATCTGGCTGACGATCCGACTGTCGCGGCGCGGCTTCCTGATCGGCTCGTTCGCGGTGACGTGCGCGTCGCTCGTCGCGCTGGCGGTGCTGCCGTCGTCGGCGGCCGTCGCGATGATCGTCGCGTTCGCGATCTTCACGCTGACGATGTCGGCGTTCAGCAACCTCGTGGGCGTCTTCCCGCCCGAGTGCTTCCCGACCGAAGTGCGCACGAGCGGCGTGGGGCTCGCGATCGCGTGCAGCCGGCTCGGTTCGGCGATCGGCACGTTCCTGCTGCCGGTCGGCATCGCGACGCTCGGCTTTCACGCGACGATGTTCGCGTTGGCGGGCGTGCTGCTGGTGGGGATGATCGTGTCGATCGCGTGGGCGCCGGAGACGAAGCATCTGACGCTGGAGGAAGCGTCGGGGCATTGAGCGTGGTGGCGGGTTGCGTGCCCGCCTGTTTCATCGCGCGCGATCGAGGCTTTCGTATCGACAAGCCGCTGATGCGCCGCGGCGATGCTGCGCTCGATTCGAACGAACCCGGCCACGGCCGGGTTCGTTCATTTGTGACGCGATGCGATGCGCACGTTCGCTCAGAACAGGATCGATGCGTAGTCCCGCGCGCCGTGCAGGCCGTGAAGAATGTCGATCCGCGCAGGCGGATCGCCGACGACCCGATAGAAGATCTGGTAGTTGCCGTACACGCGGTGCCGCACGCCGTGACGCTCGTAGCGCGGCACCAGCGGAAACGCCAGCGGCATCGCGACCAGGCTCAGGCATTGATCGCGAATCTCCCGCACGTACGTTACGGCGCGTTGCGGGTTGTCGCGTGCAATGTAATCGGCGACCGCTTCGAGTTCGGCAATCGCAAAATCGGACAGGCGCACGGTCAGGCCTGCCGATCCGCCTGGGCCCGATACTTCGCCTCGAGACGATCGAAGACTTCCGCTGCGTCGGCGCCGCGTCCGGCTTCCGCATCGGACAGGCTGCGCGCGATCACCGCGTCCAGCGCGTTCAGCTGTGCCTCGCGATCCTGGATGAGGCGTACACCTTCCCGAAGCACTTCGCTCTTGGATCCGTAGCGCCCCGATTCGACCAGCTTCGCGACGTAAGCCTCCAGTTGCTGCCCGAGTTCTGCACTGATCATGTCGACCTCCCGACCGGATTGAATTCGATCCGTCGAGCGTATCCAGTTTATCAACAGTTATCAAGAAGAGGGGCTCCAAAAGATCGGCACGAATGCTTTAGTGGTGCCGATCGTGGCGGATGAACGGAACGGGACGCGCTTCAGGAAGGCTGCTTTGGCGCCGGACCTTCATCCGGTTTTCGTGCGCATTCGTGTAGCCTTACCGGACCTCACCGTGCGAGCAGCGATCATGATTGAAGACATCGTCACGCCACAACCTGGCCTGAAGGTCTACCCGCCAGACGCCGACGTCTTTGCCGAGTCCAACGCCGCACTCGCGCGCCACCTGCATCCGCTGATATCGATCGACCTGTCGACGGTCAATCCGTCGTGGGAGGGCTGGATCCACCTGCTCAGCCCCGTCGAGCCGTACGACGGGCTCGTCGGGCAGGACACGGCCGCGTATCACAACGACTATCTGCGCGCGAACTGGATCGGTTTCCGGCTCGACGAGAACAACCGCTACACGCTGCTCGGCGACCCGCGCTACTTCTATCTGGAAAACCCGCCCGGCGCGCATGACGCGGGCTATCGCGCGGAACTGGAGGCGCACTACGCCGAGCAACAGGCCAGCATCGAAACCGCGCGCAAGCGGTTCGCCGAATACGGCGTGCTTTACTCGTCCAACCAGTACGCGCCGGACGAGCGCGATTTCAGCCAGGAAAAGCCGTGCAACCTGATCGACCAGCTCGGCGGATCGGTCGGCTGGGGCAACTGGTCGGGCGCGTCGGATTTTCCGGTCGACGACCGCAATCCCGACGACATCCGGCCGCTCGGCCCCGACGGTGCGCGCTTTCGCTTCGTCGCCCGCGTCACCGGCTGGGAATACCGCGCGATGGGCGCGGACTCGATTCTCCTGTTTTACGAGCCGGCCAGCCGCGTGGCACTGCTGACGTTCGACTGGTCGTAGGGCGGGCGGGACGGGCGGTCGCGCCGCTTCGTGATTGGCCGTTTGGCGGACTCTGCCCGCCGGATGAGCGCCGATATGCTGGGGGCTTTCCATTCATTGCCGGAAGCCATGCCCGCTCAAACTGTCGATCTCGGTCACGTCCTGCCGTACGAGACGACGTACTTCGATGATCGGCTCACGGTCGATCGAAACGATCTCGATATTTCCGCGTTGCTCGGGGTGAGCGGCAGCGTCCCCGACGAACTGCTCGTTGCGTTGTGCGGCGCGCCGGCCGGATCGGACATTCAAGCCTATCTCGACAGCGCCGACAGGCTGACGTTCGCCGTCACGCACCCGACATTGATCCGATCGGAGAATCGCATCGCCGTCTTTCGAGAATCGGACACGTTCGCAATCGAACTCAAGACAATCGATCTGGCTGATAGCGCTATCGCCGGCCTCGGAGCAGCCATGCTGTGGCGGATCGTCAGAGCGTGCGATACGCTGGGAATCACCCGCATCAACGCATTGGCAGCGGGTGGCCGCAAGGCAGCGCCAAAACCCGGCGGACGTCGACTGTTTGGGTACTACGCCTGGCCTCGGCTCGGTTTCGATGCGCCCATTCCCGACCAGCAAAGCGACGAAGCAGCCCTGTTCCAGTATTTCCAGAGCGACCCGGTCGGTCTGGCCGACGGGTCGCTTCGATCGCTGCACGCACTCTACGCAACGCGATTCGGGCGAGATTTCTGGCGCATCGCAGGATCACATCGCTGGATGACTTTCGACGTTACGCCGCACGGAAGATCCGTGCAGACGTTGCATAATTACTTGATCGAAAAGGGGATTTACGAATGAACGCAAAGCACACGCCGATCGCAGGGTTCCGGATCACGCGCCGTGGTCGCCCGACGAGTGAACATCGTCCCGTTCGCCTCTCGGAAGCCCGCCGCCTCCTTGATGCAGTCGTCACGCGCGAACTCAATCACAGCCTGGCTCGGGTCATGCGCAAATCTGCCATTGAACACGACGCACGGGCCGCCGTCACATCCGCGTCCCCGCCGAAACGAGCCGTCTTCAACGTGGGGCGCATCGATCCCTCGAAGTGCCAGTTGCCGATCATCTCGGATGCCGAAGCAGAAGCCATGGCACGCAGGGAAACACTCATGCATTTCGGACACGCACCCGATCTGTGATCGGCTGAACACAACCACACATCCCGCGCCCACAACGATCGTACCGATCTCCCCCTTGGTAACGATCTTTGACACAGACGGAAGGCAGAAGCACGACACGACCGGTGCGGACTGATCCGATTGTTTCCACAGAAAGATCAGCCGCGTCTCAGCAACGAGGCCGCCTACCCCCGCCTCCCCGCCTGCTCCCGCAACCACGCAGCAAACGCGATCACCGGCTCGACCGCCACGCTCTCCGGCTCGACATCGAGCCAATACCCGAACGGCCCGATCGGCTGCACCGGCGACAGCCGCACGAGGCTGCCCTCGCCGATCTCCTCCTCGATCATGTTCAGGTCGACCACCGCGAGCCCCGCGCCCTTGCGCGCCGCGCGGATCGCCTGTTCGAGCGTCGAAAACTCGATGCCGTCGCCGATCCGCGCCGGCGGCACGCCCGCCTGCTCGCACCAGTCGGCCCACAGCGTCAGGCGCTTGCCTTCGTGCAGCACATGCAGCGACGGCAACCGGCCGAGCAGCACGTCGAGCGCATCGCCGCGATAGCGCGGCGCGCCGACGAGCGCGTGCCGCTCCATCATCAGCAGCTCCGACTGCATCCCGGCGCGCGCCGCGCGCCCGAAGCGGATGTGGCAATGGCAATCGTCATCGGGCTCCGTGCGGATCGACAGCTCGACGTCGGGCAGCGCCTCCGCGAGCGTGCCGAGCCGCGGCGAAAACCACTGCGTCGCGAACGTCGGCGGCAGCGACACCGTCAGCCGCCGCTTCGCGCCCGGCCGCGTGGCGGCGATTTCGCCGACGCCCCGTTCGATCGTGTCGAACGCCTGCCCGATGAACGGCAGCAACCGCTGGCCGGCATCGGTCAGGCGCACACCCTTGTGATCGCGCTCGAACAGCCGCGCGCCGAGCGCTTCCTCGAGCAGCCGGATCTGCCGGCTCACCGCCCCCTGCGTCACGCACAGCGAAACCGCCGCGCGGTTGAAGCTCAGGTGACGCGCGGTCTCCTCGAAAAATCGCAGTGCGATCAACGATGGCAGGCGTCGCATGATGTGTGTCCCCTTCGTTCGTATCGTTCGTATCGTTGCCGGCCGGCACCGCCGGCCCGCCTGCGGGCAGCCTTGTCGCGACAAGGCACGCGAGCCGCCATCCCATAAAACCCCGCGCCCGCGGTCGCCGCCATTCAGCGTCGCCGCGCCCGCGCCACCCGCCTACAATAAGCATCCCGCACCCAACACGACACCGCCCCGTGAGACGCAAGATGCCGGCGCTGAATGCGCTGAAAGCCTTCGAGATGGCCGGCCGCACCGGCAGCTTCACGCGCGCGGCCGAGCTGCTCAACGTGACGCAGAGCGCGGTGAGCCGCCAGGTTCGCCAGCTCGAGGGCCAGCTCGGCGAAACCCTGCTCGAGCGCCGCCATCACCAGCTCGAACTGACCGCGGCCGGCCGCGTGCTGCTGCGCGCGCTGCAGCAGTCGTTCGACAAGATCGAGCTCACCGTGCGCAGCCTGCAGGAAAAAACCCACCTGAACCGCCTGCGCGCGAACGTGCCGCCCACCTTCGCCGCGCGCTGGCTGATGCCGCGCCTCGGCCGGCTGCGCGACGCGCATCCCGAATTCGAGCTGAGCCTCACGACCCGTATCCACGACAGCCTCGGCGAATCGCGCGTGCTCGACTGCGCGATCCGGTTCGGCGACGGCGAATGGGACGGCTTCGACAACGCACTGCTGATGCAGGAGCAGCATATCGCCGTCTGCGCGCCCGCGCTGTATGCGCGGCTGCGACAGGACGGCGCGCCGATCGACCTGAACCGCTTCACGCTGCTGCACGTGCTCGCCACCGACGACCAGCGCTACCTGACCTGGCAGCACTGGCTGAAAGCGGCCGGCATCGCCGACGTCGACACGCGCGGCGGCTACGAATTCGACCTGCTCGACCATGCGATCCGCGCGGCGATCGACGGCCTCGGCATCACGATCGCGGACCGCCACATGGTCGCGCGCGAACTCGCGACCGGGCAGCTGATGCAAGTGCTCAACGTGCACGTCGACGGCCACCAGTCGTACTGGTTCGTCACGCGGCCCGAGCAGACGAACCTGCCGCACATCGTCCAGTTCCGCGACTGGCTGCAGCAGGAAGTGTGGCTCGCGAAGCGCCATCTCGAACCGTCGTCGCCGCTGCCGCAAGTGCCGCTGGCCTAGCGCGCGACCCGCCCCAACCACGCTCGACAGCTCTCGACCCTCCACCGCGGGCGACACCTTACCGCCTTCCGCGTCAGTCCGCACTCGGACCAGTCGGAAAATACGACAGCCCTCCGCCCGCTCCATTCCAGGCCCACGCCACGGCAGCCTTGCCGGATGGGCGACTCCGGCCGATTCGCCGAGTAACGTGCGTTTTTCTCATGCTCGACGCGAAAATAAGTCGTTTGTCGTGCGCTAAACGCATGAACAGAATGGCCGCTATCCCGTGCCACGCGTGTCGCCACTCGAAGCGATCCGCCTGCATTCATCGGAGGAGTCACTTCATGCGCACCGAACGCAACTACGTGAACGGCCGTTTCGTCGCCCCGGAAAGCGACACGTTCATCGTCGTCCACAATCCCGCCACCGAAGCGCCGTTCGCGCGCGTGCCGGCCGCGACACCGGCCGACGCGCTCGCCGCCGTCGACGCCGCGGCCGCCGCGCAGAAGGCGTGGCGCACGCTGCCGAGCGCCGAACGCGCCGCGTACCTGCACCGCTTCGCCGACGCACTGACCGCACGCGCGCCCGAGATCGGCGCGGCGCTCGCGCAGGAATCCGGCAAGAGCGTCGAGGATGCGTCGAACGAAGCCGTCTACGCGGGCCAGATCACGCGCTACCACGCCGAGTGGGCGCGCCGGATCGAGGGCGAGATCATCCCGAGCGACACGCCCGACGAGAACCTGTTCCTCCAGCGCGAGCCGATCGGCGTCGTCGCGTGCCTGATCCCGTTCAACTACCCGGTCTACACGCTGCTGCGCAAGGTCGCGCCCGCGCTAATCGCCGGCAACACCGTGGTCGTGCGGCCGAGCAACCACACGCCGGTGTCCGCGTTCGAGATCGCGAAAGCCGCCGACGATGCCGGCTTCCCGCCGGGCGTCGTCAACATCCTGACGATGGACCACGCGACGGCCGAAGCGCTGTGCACGCATCCGGCCGTCGGCATGATCACGCTGACGGGCAGCGTGAACGCGGGCCGCAAGGTGCTCGACTACTGCAAGGCGAACATCGCGAAGCCGTCGCTCGAACTCGGCGGCAAGACGCCCGCGATCATCGAGCCCGACGCCGACCTCGAACGCGCGGCTGCCGCACTCGTCGCGTCGAAGACGACGCACTGCGGCCAGCTCTGCACGGCAATCGAACGCGTGTACGTGCACGACAGCGTGCACGACCGCTTCGTCGCGCTGCTGAAGGAGAAGATGGCGGCCGTGCGCATCGGCGACCGTGCGGAAGACGCGTCGCGGATGGGCCCGCTCGTCAGCGCATCGGCGCGCGCGCACATCCACGGGATGGTCGAACGCGCGATCGCAGCCGGCGCGACGCTCGAAACCGGCGGTGCGATTCCCGCCGGCCCCGGCTTCTTCTACCCGGCCACGCTGCTCACCGGCGTGCGGCAGGACATGGAGATCGTGCAGGAGGAAACCTTCGGCCCGATCATGCCCGTGCTGCGCTACACGACGATCGACGAAGCGATCGGGTTCGCGAACGACCACCAGTTCGGCCTGTCGTCGGTGCTCTACACCGAGCGCTACCGCACCGCGATGACCGTCGCGAACGCGATCGAAGCCGGCGAGCTGTACGTGAACCGCACGCCGGCCGATCCGTACCAGGGCTTCCACGCCGGCTGGAAGCGCTCGGGCCTCGGCGGCGACGACGGCAAGCACGGGATGCTCGAATTCACGCAGACGCGCCTCGTCGTCATGAAGTACTGACGTCGCCACGCCAAACGCACCGTTGCCGGCGCGCGCCCCCAGACACCACGTCGCGCGCGCCGCCCCTGACCCAACCAGAACATAAAAAATCTGCAGGCCTCCGCCTTAAGGATGCCTGATGGAGGAAGACATCATGCCGACCCAACCGTCGACACCCGCCGCGTCGCTCGCGTTGCAGGACCAAGCGCTCGACGCCCACGCGTCGCAGCATTCCCGCGCGCAACGCTACCTGCAACTGCTGCTGCTCGTGATCGCCGCGGGCGCGATCTACCCGATGCTGTATCTGCGGCAGGTGTACCAGCCGACGATGCTGCAGTTCTTCCGTATCGACGATGTGCAGCTCGGCTACCTGTATTCGTCGCTCGGCACGATCTTCCTGATCAGCTATTTGCCGAGCGGCTGGCTGGCCGACCGCCTGTCGCCGCGCTGGCTGATCTGCTTCTCGCTGCTCGCCACCGGCGCGCTCGGGCTCGTCTACGCGACCGGGCCGTCGTTCGACCTGCTGGTGCTGATCTTCGGCGGCTGGGGGCTGACCACCGGCCTCACGTTCTGGGCGGCCGTGATCAAGCGCGTGAACATGATCGCGGGCCCCGACGAACAGGGCCGCTTCTTCGGCCTGCTCGACGGCGGCCGCGGCCTCGTCGAGGCACTGCTCGCCACGATCGCGATCACGCTGTTCGCGTACGTCACGCAGGCACGCGGCGGCACTGACGCTGCCGGCTTCAAGCTCGTCGTTCACCTGTACGCGTTCTTCTGCATCGCGCTCGGCGTGTTGCTCGCGCTGGTGAAGGATCCGTCGAACACGCGCGACCGTGCCGCGGCCGCGAAGCGCACCCGGGGCAACGTGCTGACCGACCTGAAGACGCTCGCGGCGATCCCCGAACTGTGGCTCGTCGCCGCGATCGTGTTCTGCGGCTACCAGGTGTTCTGGGCAACCTACAGCTTCTCCGCGTACCTGCACGAAGGCAACTTCGGGCTCAGCGCGACGGCGGCCGGCTTCATCACGACGCTCAAGCTGTGGATGCGCCCCATCGGCGGCATCGGCGGCGGCTTCCTCGGCGACCGCGTATCGAAGGTGTCCGTGCTGTTCTGGGCGCTGGTGCTCGCCGCGCTGTCGCTCGTCGGGCTGATCGCCGCACCGGCACACAGCCCGCAGGCGATGCTCGTCGTGCTCGTGCTGTTCATCGGCATCCTCACCTACGCGATCCGCGGCCTGTACTGGTCGCTGCTCGACGACTGCAAGGTGCCGACGCATTGCGCGGGCCTCGCGATCGGCCTGATCTCGGTGCTCGGCTATTCGCCCGACGTGTTCGTGCCGCTGATCAACGGCTACGTGACGCAGACCTACCCGGGCGCGCACGGCTACCAGCTCTATTTCGGCTATATCGCGGCCATCGCGCTCTGCGGCGCGGGCGCCGCCGCATTCCTCAAGTACCGCCTCAATCGCATCCAGGAGTCCGCATGAAGATCGTTTCGCTCGAAACCCATATCGTCGCCGTGCCGCCGCCGCATGTCGGCGGGATGTACTGGATCTTCGTGAAGCTGAAGACGGACGACGGCATCGAAGGCGTCGGCGAGATCTATTCGGCGACGTTCGGCCCGAAGGCGATGGCCCCGATCATCGACGACGTGTTCGAACGCCATCTGCTCAACCGCGATCCGCACCACGTCGAACGGCTGTTCCGCCAGGCTTACTCGAGCGGCTTCACGCAGCGGCCCGATCTCACGATGATGGGCGTCGTCAGCGGCCTCGAGATGGCGTGCTGGGACATCATCGGCAAGGCCGCCGGCAAGCCCGTGTACGAACTGCTCGGCGGGAAGATCCACGAGCGGCTGCGCTCGTACACGTACCTTTACCCGAAGAACGCGAAGGGCGAATACGACTACGACGATCCCGATCTCGCCGCCGAATGCGCGGCGGAGAACGTGAAGCTCGGCTTCACGGCCGTCAAGTTCGACCCGGCCGGCCCGTACACGGCTTACTCGGGCCATCAACTGTCGCTGGAAGTACTCGATCGCTGCGAACTGTTCTGCCGCCGCGTGCGCGAAGCCGTCGGCAGCAAGGCCGATCTGCTGTTCGGCACGCACGGGCAGATGGTGCCGTCGTCGGCGATCCGGCTCGCGAAGCGGCTCGAGAAATACGACCCGCTGTGGTTCGAGGAGCCGGTCCCTCCCGGCCAGGAAGAAGCGATCGCGCAAGTCGCGAAGCACACGTCGATTCCAATCGCGACTGGCGAGCGCCTGACGACCAAGTACGAATTCCACAAGCTGCTGCAGGCGGGCGGCGCGTCGATCCTGCAACTGAACGTCGCGCGCGTGGGCGGCCTGCTCGAGGCGAAGAAAATCGCGACGCTCGCCGAAGTGCACTACGCGCAGATCGCGCCGCACCTGTACAACGGCCCGGTGGGCGCGGCCGCGAGCATCCAGCTCGCGACCTGCACGCCGAACTTCCTGATCCAGGAAAGCATCATGACGTGGGGCGGTTTCCACGCGGAAGTCGTGAAGACGCCGATCCGCTGGGAAGACGGCTACATCATCCCGTCGAGCGAACCGGGCCTCGGCATCGAGCTCGACATGGACGTCGTGAAGCGCCACATGCCGTACACCGGCGAACGGCTTCACCTGCAGATGGGCGAGCACCCGGTCGACGTGAAGGATCTCGCGCCCGCGAAGGGCTGAGCGCAAAGGACACACATGAGCTACGACTACATCATCGTCGGCGCGGGCTCGGCCGGCTGCATCCTCGCGAACCGCCTGAGCGAATCGGGCCGGCACTCGGTGCTGCTGCTCGAAGCGGGCGAGCGCGACGCGTCGTTCTGGTTCAAGGTGCCGGTCGGCTTCACGAAGACCTACTACAACCGCCGCTACAACTGGATGTACTACAGCGAGCCCGAGGCGCAGCTCGCCGACCGCAAGCTGTACTGCCCGCGCGGCAAGGTGGTCGGCGGATCGGGCTCGATCAACGCGATGGTCTACGTGCGCGGCCAGCGCAGCGACTACGACGACTGGGCGAACGCCGGCAACCCAGGCTGGGCATACGACGACGTGCTGCCGTACTTCCGCAAGCTCGAAACCCACGCGGCCGGCGCGACCGATCCGCAGCATCATGGCGCGACCGGGCCGATCCACATCACGTCGATGAAGGCCGACGTGCATCCGATCGTCCACGAATTCCTGAAGGGCTGCGGGCAACTGAACCTGCCGCGCACCGACGATTTCAACGGCGCGCGGTTCGAAGGCGCGGGCATCTACGACCTGAACACGAAGCACGGCGAGCGCTGCTCCAGCAGCTTCGCGTACCTGCGCCCCGCGCTGGGCCGCGCGAACCTCACGCTGCGCTCGGGCGTGCTCGTGCGGCGCGTGACGTTCGACGGCACACGTGCGACCGGCGTGGTCGTCGCAGGCGAACACGGCGACGAGACGCTCGTCGCCGCGCGCGAGGTGATCCTCTCGGCCGGCGCGGTCGATACGCCGAAGCTGCTGCAACTGTCGGGCGTCGGCGATCCGTCGCTGCTCGCGCGCCGGCGCGTGCCGCTCGTGCATGCGCTGCCGGCCGTCGGCCGCAACCTGCAGGACCACCTGTGCGTGAGCTTCTACTTCAAGGCGAACCGGCCGACGCTGAACGACGAGATGGGCACGCTCATCGGCAAGATGAAGATCGGCTTGCGCTACCTGCTGACGAAGCGCGGCCCGCTCGCGATGAGCGTGAACCAGGCGGGCGGCTTCTTCCGCGGCACGGACGATACGCCGGAGCCGAACCTCCAGCTCTACTTCAACCCGTTGTCGTACCGGATTCCGAAGAGCGATCGCGCGAGCATCAAGCCCGAGCCTTATTCGGGTTTCCTGATCGCGTTCAACCCGTGCCGGCCGACGAGCCGCGGCACGATCGAGATCGCGTCGAACCGCGCGGAAGATGCCGCGAAGATCCACATCAACGCGCTCACCACACAGAAGGATCTCGACGAAGCCGTGCAGGGCAGCAAGGTGATCCGGGCGCTGATGCGTGCGCCGGCGCTGAAATCGATGACCGTCGAGGAGATCTCGCCGGGGCCGCAGGTGGATTCCGACGAAGCGATGCTGCAGTACTTCCGCGAGCAGTCGGGTTCGATCTATCACCTGTGCGGCTCGTGCGCGATGGGGCCGGACGCGGCGACGTCGGTGGTCGATGCGTCGCTGCGCGTGCACGGGCTGCAGGCGCTGCGGATCGTCGATGCGTCGGTGTTTCCGAACATCACGTCGGGCAACATCAACGCGCCGACGATGATGGTCGCGGAGAAAGGCGCGGACCTGATCCTGGCCGACGCGCTGCGCACGGAAACCGCCGGCGCGCCGGCGCACACCCGCGAAACCGTCCCGCACTGACGCGCCGCCCCCCTGCCTCGTCCGCTCGGGACAACGCCCGCCGGCACACGGGAAAACACTGCCATGAACAGGCAGCGCGGCCCGTGTGCACAGGCGCGAAACGTGCATTCGGTTTTGACGAAAGTCCCCGAGAAACGGGTGGCTCGCGTGCGATGTGACGCGCGTTCGGCAAACGCGTAGCCTGACGCGACGCGAAGCGATCCAGGGCAACGCACGCGCCGGCCTGCCGGCGATGTGCCCCGGGGGGGGGAACCGCAGGCCCGATGGGGGAGACGCGCCGTGAAACGCATGCCATTTCGCTGCATCCGTGCCATCACGTATGCAAGCGTGCTGCTCTTTCAGGCCCAGGCGCAGGCGCAGTCGCTGGACGCCCAGTCGACCCAGGAGAACATTTCCGCATTGCGCCACGAAGTCGATCGTCATCTGCAGGAACTGAGCGCGCTCAAGCGCAAACTGAACGACGAAGAAGCCCATCTGTCGCGCCTGAGCCGGGCGCTGGACGACCGGGAACTCGCGGCCCGGCGCGGTGCGGGCCCCGGTGAGGCCGGCGGCACCGGCGACGCGGCGGCGCCGGCCGATACCGGCGCCCCGGGCGGCGCACCTGGCACGGCAGGCAACGTGCCATCCGCGGCCGGTTCCGCCGCGCCACCGAGCCAGCCGATCGGCCAGGCGCCGGTGGCGGAAACCGCACCGCCGCCCGTCGCGCCGATCTTCGATCAGCCCGGCGTGCTGACGCCGAAGCACAAGTTCGTCGTCGAGCCGTCGTTCCAGTTCAACTATTCGTCGTCGAACCGCGTCGCACTCGTCGGCTACACGATCATCCCCGCGCTGCTGATCGGCCTGGTCGACGTGCGCGAAGTCAAGACGACCACGCTGACCGGCGCGGTCGCGGTGCGCTACGGGATCACCAACCGGATGGAGGTCGAAGTCCGCGTCCCCTACGTGTACTCGACGAACGACACGATCAGCCGCGAGATCTTCACCGGTTCCGCCCAGGACAACGCATTCAACAGCCACGGCAAAGGACTCGGCGACGTCGAAATGACGCTGCGCTACCAGTTCAATACCGGCGGCCCCGACAAGTTCTATTACATCGGCTGGCTGCGCTTCAAGACCGCCACCGGCAAGAGCCCGTTCGACGTCGTCACCGACTGCGTCACGCGCTGCGTCGGCAATGCCACCGGCACCGGCCTGCCGCTCGAGCAGCCGACGGGCTCGGGCTTCTACGCGATCCAGCCGGGCCTCACCTGGCTCTTTCCGTCCGACCCAGTGGTGTTCTTCGGCAACCTGAGCTATCTGCACAGCTTCAGCCGCGACAATCTCAGCCTCACGATTCGCGACGGGCAGAAGGATTTCATCGGAAAATTGCAACCCGGCGACATCTGGGGTTTCAACATCGGCATGGGCCTCGCGCTGAACGAGAAAGCGTCGGTGAGCCTCGGCTACGACCAGAGCATCGTGCTGCCCACGAAACAGAACGGCCAGACGATTCCAAGCTCGGTGCGCGTGATCCTCGGTTCACTGCTCCTCGGTTACTCGTACCGTCTGTCGCCGAAGACCACGCTGAATCTTTCGATCGGCGCGGGCCTCACGCGCGACACGCCGGACGTGGTCATGACGCTGCGCGTGCCGATTGCATTCTGATCGCCGACATGCACCGACGGCGGGCCGCACGCCGGCCCCCGCGTGCCATGACCCGCTCCTCCGCCGATCATCAAGCGCTCGCCGAACCTCATCGTCCCGGCAACGCGCCGAGCAGCGCATGGTTCAGCGTCGACATCACGTTCAGGTTCTTGAACGTCGCCAGTGTGTTGACGGTCGTGTTGATCGTCGTCAGCGCCTGGATTTGCTGGTTGCTCAACGTGTTCTGGATCACCGCGCCGGTCAGCGCCGGCAGCGCGGCGGGCTGCGCGGCGTTGCCCGCGCCCACCTGGATCAACGCGCCCGCGTTCGCGGCCGCCAGCGCCTGCGCCTGTTGCGCGGTGATATGACTGATGTCCGGGATGTTGAAGCTGGTCGTCGTCACCAGCGTGCCGTTCACGAACGCGACACGCGACACGCCGAACGAAATCTTCAGGCCGCTGGGCATATCGAAGCCGCCGCGCATCGCATCGAGGCGCGCGTCGCCGAGCGCGATCGCACCGGTTGCCGCCCAGTTTCGTTGTTGCGCGCCGCCCGACTCCGGTTCCGGGGCCGGCGGCCCGGCCGCGCACTCCGCCATCGCGAGCGGCCCGGCACGCTGGATCGGCGCGCCCCCGGCCGCCGGCTCGGCAGGCGCCGTATCGACGCCTGCGTTCGCGGCGGCTGCCGACACGACGCTGCTCGCCTGCGCGACAGGCTCGACCGTCGCGGTCGGCGCGCCGTCCTGCACCGCCGCCGCACTCACGCACGTCGCCCCGCCGCACACCATCGCGGCGATGCCGGCGATCCTCCTGGTCTCGGATCTCATGACGATCCTCAAAAGTCGCTCGGCCCGTGCTTCGGCATCACGACGTTGTACAGGCCGTCGCGGGCAATGCCGGTGTAGAGCGGCGCGCTCGGCGCAACGCGCCAGTCCCGCGGATCGTTGAACACCGCCCGCTCGGGCCGGTTGTGGATCACGAAAATCACATGGTCTTCCCACTTCTGCTCGAAACTCGCCAGCGACATCGGCCGCGTGCCGGTGGCCGGATCGCCGACGAGCACACGCCCGTCACGCAGCCCCTTCACGACCACGAAATGGTGATAGCCGTGTTCGGTGATCAACACGATCGCCGGCGTGTGCGTCTTCGCAAGCGTCTGCAACGGCAACTCGAAGCCGTCCGCGACGAAGCCGTGCGCGTCCAGAAAACGCCGGATGTCGAGCAGCGAGAAGCCCTGCTGGCGGATCTTCTCCTGATTGCCGTTCTCCCACATCTGGGCGAAGGCGGTCTGCTCGGTCATCGGATAGTCATACTGATAAGTCAGCAGCGTCGCGACAGCGGCCGACCCGCAACTGAAATCGAACTGCTGCTTGACGGTGCGCTTGAACCGCGCTTCCTTGAGACTCGTGACGTGCATCGCATAACCGGCGCCCGCCGGATCGACGATCGTCATCTCGTCCGCCGATGCAGCCGGGCCGGACAGCGCGTACGCGAGCGCCACGATGCGCGCGGCGGCAACCTGTCTCATCGCTCAATTCCCGAAGCGCACGTTGAGCACCGTCGCGTTCTGGATCAGCACGTTCGCGCCGGTATTCTGGATGACCGTCGGCAGGCCGCTCGCATTGGCGAACGAGCCGTCGGTGATCGCATTCGAGCCGGTCGACACCCGGTTCGCGACGTTGTCGGCCACCGTGCCGGTCAGATAGTTCTGGCCGATCAGCGCATCGCCGCCCCGATGCTCGTCGAGCTGGTCGGGCGTCATCGCGACGCCGAAGCTGGCCGCTGGCGCGGCCGCGGCGCCCGTCGCGGAGGGTGTCGCCGCCGCCGGGGGTGAGACGGTCGCGGCCGGATCAGCCTGATCCGTGCGTGCGGCGGATGGGGAAGGGGCAGCGCCCGGCGCAACGCCGGCGGCGGACTCCACCGCGACGGTTCGCGCCTCATCGGCCATGGCATGGGCCGTCAGGCCCGGCAGCAGCGCTGCGGGCAATATCACCTGCGAAAGTGCCGTTCGGATTCGCATGGCTGTCTCCTTGGTCCCTGCGCGAACCGGCACGAACCGGGCGCACGGGGAGCCGAATCCGCGTGACCGTCGATCGACGGAAATCGGCCCGGCCTGCGCCGACGAGAGCGAGACGGCCATTCGGCCATCCCGCCCTTGCCGGCGCGCCAGTCCCTTGGCGATGGAACGCGAGCCGCGGGCTCGCCAGCGCCCGCGTCGACGCATCCGGCTCGCCGGGACCAGCCGGCCGTTCTAACGTCCGACCGACAGGTTGGCCTGCACGGTCACGGCCTGCTGAACGAGCGACGCCATGCCGCTGTTCTGGTTGGCGACCATGATGCCCGCCGCGGTCTGGCCGACGCTCGCCATTGCGTTGGACATGTTGAATGTCCCCGCGTTGACCGTATTGGCTCCGCCTGCGCCGCCCGCGCCGCCGACCGCGCCGTTACCGACGCCGCCGTTGCCCGCGCCGCCTGCGCCGCCGGCTCCGCCCATCGCGCCCACCGCGCCGCTACCCGCGGTCGCGCTGCCGTTGCTGGCCGTCGTCGTCGCGCCGCCGTTCGCCGCGCCGCCGCCCGTGCCCGCGCCGCCGGCTCCGCCGTTGCCCGCCGCGGCCGTCGCCGCGCCGCCGGTGCCGCCCGCGGCCGCACCGCTGCCGCCGGTACCCGAGCCCGATCCGCCCGAAGCCGTCGACGTGCCTGCCGACCCTGCGCCGCCCGTGCCGCTACCCGAACCGCTGCCGGTGCCCGTGCCCGTACCGGTGCCGCTGCCGGCCGATGCCGACGCGCTTCCGCTGCCATGATTCTTGGCCCATGCGGAACCGGCATCGGCCGTGCCGGTGCCGCCGCCCCAGCCGGTGCCGGCGCCCGTGCCGGAGCCGCCTACGCCGACCGAAGCCGCGATGGCGCCGCCGCCCTTGCCGGAGCCATAGCCGCCGCTCGCCGTGGCCTTGCCGCCGGCCCCGCCGCTGGCGTCGGGCGAACCGCCGGTTCCGCCGCCACCGCCGTTGCCGGTGCCGGCCGTCGCGCTGCCGTTGCTGGCGTTGCCTGCCGTGGCGCTGCCGTTATGCGCGCTGCCGCCTTTCCCGCCGCCGCCGCCCGCACCGCCGCCGCCGCCGTTACCGCCCGCGCCGCCGTAGCCGTAGCCATTGCCGCCCTTGCCACCGCTTCCGCCGGCCGCGCTGCCCGAATTGGTCGCGTTGTTGCCAATGCCCCAGACCTGGACATTGCTCACGTACCCGTCGAGTTTGCTGATCGCGACGATCTTGGTGCTGTTGTAGGAATCCTGATAGACGCTCGCGCCAGGCGAGACTTCATTTGCATTGGACCCGGTGGTGCTGGTCTGGCTTGAGCTGACCGAATTGCTGAGCGTGTTCGATCCGTCATCCGCTTTCTGGCTGCACGTCGAACTGGCATTGCTGCTGCATGGATTCGCCATCGCGTAGCCGCTGCATCCCAGGGCGAGAAGCGCAGCGGACGCCAATAAAGTCTTACGCATGAAATCCTCCTGAAGTAACGAGGAACGGCTTGGCCGACCGCACCAATCCGGACGACAACACGCATCGGCGATGCCACGCCGCCAAGCGGCCCGAATACCAAGAGACCGTGGGATTTTCCATGCGAGATGGCCAGCCCCGCGCGACGCCGGCACGCCACTCATGTTTCAACGCTGAAACGTGCGGAGCGGCACGATACCGCGGCGTCCGCGATGCGCAGATGCCTTTCCCGTTTTCATTCAAGGGCTTGCCGATCAGGCCGGCGCGGGCACGGCAAATGCGCGATGTTTCATTTTTGAGATTGCCGTTGGGGCCGCATTCGGGTTTGCCTGTCGTGCCGGATATTCGATCTCGATCGCAAACCCTCGCCCCGGCAAGGACGCGCGCGAATTCATTCCGCCGAGGCGTTAAAAGCCCCGATAAAGCGCCATTCAGAAATGTTTCGAATGTGATAGGTCGCCTTTTTTCTTCGGCGCCCGTCAGCGGGTAGCGCCGGCACGCGCGGATCGGGTGATCGATTGGCATGAGGATTCCGGCCGGCGGACGCGAAGGAATGGCGATGCACGTCCCGCTGCGGTGCAGCGCACGGAACCCAACGGCCTGGGCGAACTGCGTCGCGTCGTCAGACGCAGTGGCATCGCCGCGATTACCGGACGCGACATCGAGCGCGCGCCGTACGATGCGCACCTGCCCGACACGCTGGCTCGCCTCATGACCGACGCCGGGCGTCGGCTGCCGTCCATCGCAACGGCGTACCGTCGCATCCGCTCGCTTGCGTGCTCGGCACGAAGTAGCGGCCGCGGGTCGGCAGGCCGCTTCACGTTTCACGGGGACGTCCCGGTCGCAAGCGCATGCGCGTCCGGCCGAATTACCTCATACACGGCGTGCAGCCACCACGCAACCGTCTGCGGAAATGAAGCGTCTCGGTCGATGAACGGCACGTCGACCCATCCGCCCGTCGCCTTGCCCATCGCTTCCCGCCCGTCGTCGATTGTTGCCGGTCGAACAACATGATGTGTGCGCTCGCGGTGCTTCCGCCTTTCATCCCCCTGACTACAATCCTTCTCACGCCCGGTTGAAAGGCGAGCGAAGCGAAACGCGCGAAATTCGTGGTCGTGCTCGTGAACCGCACCCTGCAGTGCGACTTACCCCACTCGATGAATAGGACTATTGATGATGAGCGAAACCACCCGCAATGTTCAGCCGGTTATCTCCGACCTCGGCAAGCCAGGTTCCGGCGAACTCGTGCCGTCCCGCTACGCCGTCCGCGTGGGTGACGTCGACGTCGTGCTGATCAGCGACGGCATTCTGCCGCTGCCGACCTCCACCATGTCCACCAACGTGAGCGAAGCGGACCGCAATGCCTGGTTCGACGGCCGTTTCCTGCAACGCGACATGTTCGACTGGGCGCTGAACATCGCGCTCGTGCGCAGCGGCGAACGCCTGATCCTGATCGACTCCGGCGTGGGCGACGGCTTCGAATACTTCACGCGCGCCGGGAAGTCGGTGATGCGTCTGGAATCGGCCGGCATCGATTTGTCCGCGCTCACCGATATCGTGATTACCCATATGCACATGGATCACGTCGGCGGGCTGAACGTCGACGGCGTCAAGGCCAGGCTGCGCCCGGACGTGCGCATTCACGTGTCGGCCGCGGAAGTGGCGTTCTGGAAAAATCCCGACTTCAGCAAGACGGTGATGCCCGAAACGGTGCCGCCGGCCCTGCGCAAGGCGGCCGAGAAGTTCGTGACGCTCTACGGCGAAAACATCGTCCAGTTCGACCAGACCGTGGAAGTCGCCGCAGGCGTGTCGGCGCGCGTGACGGGCGGGCACACGCCCGGGCACTGCGTCGTGGACATCGCATCGAACGGCGAGAAGCTGACGTTCGCGGGCGATGCGATCTTCGAAGTCAACTTCGATCATCCCGAGTGGCAAAACGGCTTCGAGCACGATCCTGAAACGGCTGCCGCCGTGCGTATCGCGCTGTTCAATGAAGCCGCCGAGAGCGGCGCGCTGCTGGCCGCCGCGCACGTCGCGTTTCCGTCCATCGGTCATATCGCCAGGAACGGCGACGGATTCCGGTTCGTGCCGGTTCTGTGGGACTACTGATCACGGATCGGCGCTCGACGATCAAGACGCAACCGCCGCGTGTCCACGAGACTCGCGGCGGTTTTTCGTGGACGATCACGTGTCGTCGCCGTGGCGCCGAAAAAAGGCACGCTGCCCGTCGCGGCGTGCCGTTCTTCATGCTCCCGTCAATTCACGCTCGTGCGCTTCTCCACGAACCGCCGGACATAATCATCCGCCGGCCGCGACAGGATATCGTCCGGCGTCCCGACCTGCACGAGCGTGCCGTCGCGCAAAATCGCGATCCGGTCGCCGATACGCAACGCTTCGTCCAGATCGTGCGTGATGAACACGATCGTCTTCGCGAGCGTCGCCTGCAGCTCGAGCAGCTGATCCTGCATCTCGGTACGAATCAGCGGATCGAGCGCGGAAAACGCCTCGTCCATCAGCAGCACGTCGGTATCGGCCGCCAGCGCGCGAGCGAGCCCGACACGCTGCCGCATCCCGCCCGACAGCTCGTCCGGGTAATGATCGCCATAGCCGTCGAGCCCGACCTTCGTCAGCCAGTTGCGCGCGGCCTCGGCCGCATCGTGCCGCTTCTCGCCACGCGTGCGCAGCGCATACGCGGCGTTGTCGAGCACGGTCTGGTGCGGCAGCAGCCCGAAGTTCTGGAACACCATGCTGACCTTGAAGCGGCGCAGCTCGCGCAGCCCGTGCGCGTCGAGCTTGATCACGTCGCGGCCGTCGATCACGATCTCGCCGGCCGTCGGCTCGATCAGCCGGTTGAAGTGCCGCACCAGCGTCGATTTCCCGGAACCCGACAACCCCATGATCACGAAGATCTCGCCCGACTCGATGCCGAGGCTCACGTCGTTGAGCCCGACGTTGCAGCCCGTTTCGGCCAGCACCTCGGCCTTGCGCTTGCCCGAGCGCAGCAGGTCGAGCACGCGCGCATGCGCGGCCTGCGGCCCGAACAGCTTGTACACGTGTTTGACGTCGATGGTCGCCATGTCTGTCTCCGTTCCTATGCCCGCGACGACTGCGTCGCCTGATTCGAATCGACGCCCGCCGACTGCGCCTTGCGCGGCAGCCGGTACGGCACGCGCGACGCGCCCTTCTGGCGGCGCTGCTGCGCGAGCCGCCGCCGGGCGCGGCGCTCCTGGCCGAAGCCCTGGCTGATCCGGTCGATCACGATCGCGAGAATCACGATCGCGAGGCCCGCCTGCGTGCCCTTGCCGACGTCGAGCGTCTGGATGCCCGCGAGCACGTCCTCGCCGAGCCCGCGCGAGCCGATCATCGACGCGATCACGACCATCGACAGCGCCATCATCGTCGTCTGGTTGATGCCGGCCATGATGCTCGGCCGTGCGAGCGGCAACTGCACGTTGACGAGCAGCTGCCAGCGCGTCGTACCGAATGCGCGCGCGGCTTCCGTCACGTCCGGATCGACCTGGCGGATGCCGAGATCGGTCAGGCGGATCAGCGGCGGCAGCGCATAGATGATCGTCGCGAGGATCGCGGGCACCTTGCCGAGGCCGAACAGCATCAGCACCGGGATCAGGTACACGAAGCTCGGCAGCGTCTGCATCACGTCGAGCACCGGCAGCAGCATCCGCCGCAGCCACGCGCTGCGCGACGCGAGGATGCCGACCGGCACGCCGATCGCGACCGACAGCACCGTCGCGACGAGCATCAGCGCGAGCGTCTGCATCAGCTTGTCCCACAGGCCGAAGCAGCCGATCGCGTAAAGCAGCAGCATGAAGAGCGCGCCGAGGCCGATGCGGCGCGTCGCATTCCACGCGATCGCGCCGACCACCAGCAGCACGAGCCACGGCGGCGCCACGCGCAGCGCGCCTTCGAGCGGCACGAGCAGGTAGCGCAGCACCAGCACGCTGAAGTGATGGAAGCCGTCGCCGTATTGCGCGACGAACGTCTCGAGCGCGCTGTTCACCCAGTCGGCGATCGACAGGTGCAGAAAGAAGCCGTTCATGTTGAGTCTCCGTCGCGCCGCGAAGGCGCGTGACGGCGGCGGCGGGCGCGGGCCCGCCGCCGCGCGCAGGTTACGCGCCCTTCAGGCTGCCGGCGATCTTCTGCGCGACGTCGGCCGGCACCCACTGCTTCCACATGTCCTGGCGGGTCTTCAGGAACTGCGTGGCCATCGCCGCGCCGTCGATCTTCTTCGTGGTCATCTCGAGGATCGTCTGGTTCAGGAAGTCCATCGGGAAACGCACCTTGCCGAACACGCCGACGAGATCGGGGTTCGCCTCGGCGAACGGCTTCGACACGCCGACCGTCAGCCGCGACACCATGTACGACGACGCGCACTGGTGCGTGCTGCTCTCGTCGCGCAACGTCTTCCAGCAGGCTTCGTTATAGGCCGGCATCTTCAGCGCGGTGAACTTGTATTTCGCCATCAGCGCGGCCGGGCCCCAGTAATAGAACACGATCGGCGCGCCGCGCTGGTACGCGGACGCGATCGCCGCGTCGAGCGCAGCACCCGTGCCCGGGTGGAAGTTCGTGTACGACTGGTCGAGTTTCAGCACGCGCAACAGGCGCGTGTTCACGCGCTCGCAGTCCCAGCCCGTCGGGCAGTTCAGGAAGCGGCCCTTGTCCGGCTCCTCCTCGTCGGCGAACACCTGCTTGTACTTCGGCAGATCGTCGACCGACACGAGCCCCGGCGCGACCGGCTTGATGTTGCGCGCCGGATCGCCCTTCACCACGTAGTCGGGCACGAACCAGCCTTCCGTCGTGCCGCCCGGCAGCGTGTCGCCGATCAGCTTCACGGCGCCCGACGACACGGCCTTCGCGGTGATCTCGCTGCGCCCCGTCCACTGCTCGGCCCAGATCTGCAGGTCGTTGCGCGCGAGCGCCGTTTCGGTGGCGGCCGTGCTGCCCGGCACGACGTCCGTCTTGCAGCCGTAGCCCTTCTCCATGATCTGCCGCAGCACTTCGGTCGCGAACGACCCGCTTTCCCACGTGATGCCCGCGAAATGGACCGTCTTGCCGTCGGTGCACGCGCCGCCGGCCGCATGGGCGGCAGGCGCGGACAGGATCGCCGCGGCGGCGAGAAGGACCGTTTTCAGTCGTCGAATCTGCATGGTGGGTCGTCTCCAAATCGAATCTGTTGTTTGTGCGTCGCGGCGTGCGCGGCGACCGGCGAAGCGTGAACGCATCCACGTCCGGTCAGCCTGCATGTTTCAGCCGCCAATTTGTTTAGGGAAACGAGTAATTCCGATCATTGCAATCGGCGGCGTCAATCGATCTTCCGGCACCCCTGCCAGGCCCGCCGGACGGGCCTCGCGGCCGATTTTCCGAGCCCGTACATGGCCCGGCGCGGGCTGCGTCGCTGCCACGTTCGGCCGTTGCGCGGCCGGCGTTGCAGCGCGGCACGCCACGCCCCGTTTCGACTGTCGAAACGGCCTGTCGCGCCCCCATTGGCGAACCCGATCCCATCCATCGAAATTACTCGCTTTCGGTTCCGTGCCGGCTTGGGAAGAATGCGCGGTGTCATCGGAGGAGACACGACCCGACGCTGCCGGTTGCCGCGCCGCCGCGCGTTGCGCGACCCGGCGCCGCGCGCGCTGCATCGGGTCGCCCCGGATGACGGGGCGCGCCACGCCGGGCGCGCTCACGACAACCGATACCAGCTGGATATCCCGGAGATCTCTCAATGAAAAAGACCCTGACGGCGCTCGCCGTAACGGCAACCTTCGCGGCCCCCGTGTTCGCGCAAAGCAGCGTCACGCTGTACGGCGTGATCGACGAAGGCCTGAACTACACGAACAACGTCGGCACCGGCCACGTCTACGAGATGGCGAGCGGCTACGCGCAGGGCAGCCGCTGGGGCCTGAAGGGCAGCGAGGATCTCGGCGGCGGCATGAAGGCGATCTTCCAGCTCGAGAACGGCTTCGACGTGAACACTGGCCGGCTCAACCAGGGCGGCCGCATGTTCGGCCGCCAGGCGTACGTCGGCCTGAGCCAGGCGCAGTACGGCACGCTGACGTTCGGCCGCCAGTACGACTCCGTCGTCGACTATCTCGCGCCGACCACGGCCAACGGCAACTGGGGCGGCTACCTGCTCGCGCACCCGTTCGACAACGACAACACCGACAACTCGTTCCGCCTCGACAACACGGTGAAGTACGCGAGCCCGAACTTCGGCGGCTTCCAGTTCGGCGGCGCATACAGCTTCAGCAACAGCACGAGCTTCTCGGACAACCGCGCGTACAGCTTCGGCGCACAGTACCAGAACAACGGCCTGCTGATCGGCGCCGCGTACCTGCAGGCGAACCATCCGGGCAACGGCTCGGCCGGCGCGATCACCGCGAACGACGCGAGCTACATCGCCGAGCGCATGCGCGTGTTCGGCGCGGGCATCAACTACACGTTCGGCCCGGCGACGGTCGGCTTCGCGTACACGAACTCGAACTACAAGAACCCGACCGGCAACGGCTACCTCGGCACGCCGGGCGCGATCATCGCCCCGGGCGCGACGGTCAGCGCGATCAAGTACCAGAACTTCGAGCTGAACGGTTCGTACCAGGTCACGCCGGCGTTCATGGTCGGCGCGCAGTACGTGCTGTCGCTCGAGAAGTACGACGCATCGACCGGCAATGCGAAGCCGAAGATCCATTCGGCCGGGCTGATGGCCGACTACAACCTGTCGAAGCGCACCGACGTGTACGTGCAGGCCGCGTACCAGCACATCGCCGGCGACAAGACGAACTCGATCCTCGACAACGCGTTCATCCCCGGTACCGACGCGCCGTCGTCGACGTCGAACCAGGTGGCCGTGCGCGTCGCGCTGCGCCACAAGTTCTGATGTAACCCGGTTCTCCGTTCTTCACGCGACACCCGCGCGGGTCTGCCCGAGGTGTCTTTGCCCGCCCGCAAGCGCCAGCCTGCCGGCGGGTTTTTTCATGGTTGCGCGGCATCGGTCGTATTGCCTTCAACACCATCGCGCTCCCGCTCATCGCCGTTGCGTGCCTCGGGATCTATTACGCCATTGCCGGATATTGATCGGCGGCGCATTGCCCCGTGACTGCACGACATCCCCGGATATCCGGGTTCGATCGTGTCATCCCGTGTCATGAACCGCCTGCCGTCCCGTCAACCATGACAGGTCGACAGCCGGCCATCCGTCGATACACTGTGCGCCACCCCACCCGAAGGAGTGTCACTTGAAGCACTGGCGCCGCGCGCTGTTCACCTTCGCCGCCGGCCTCCTGGCCGCCGCGACTTCCGATGCCCGCCCGATCTGCACCGTCGTCGCCGACGCCGCCACCGGCCAGATGCTCGTGCAGCAAGGCGACTGCGCGACCCGCGTGACGCCGGCGTCGACGTTCAAGGTCGCCATCAGCCTGATGGGCTTCGATGCGGGCGTGTTGAAAGACGCACACACTCCGACGCTCGACTTCCACGCCGGCTACCCCGACTGGGGCGGCGCACCGTGGCGCGCGCCGACCGACCCGGCGCGCTGGATGAAGCTGTCGATCTTCTGGTACTCGCAGCAGGTCACGCAGGCGCTCGGGCAGGCGCGCTTCCAGCAGTACACGACCGCCTTCGGCTACGGCAACGAAGACGCGACCAGTCCAGCGGGCGAACTGAACGGCGTGATGGGCGCATGGGTCAACGCGTCGCTGCGCATCTCGCCGCTCGAGCAGGTCGCCTTCATGCGCAAGATCGCGAACCGGACGCTCCCGGTCAGCGCACACGCGTACGACATGACCGAACGCATCACCCTGATCGACACGCAACCCGACGGCTGGATCGTGCATGGCAAGACGGGCACCGGGTCGCCGGGGCGCAAGTACGATGCGTCGCACGCGTACGGCTGGTTCGTCGGCTGGGCGGCCAAGGGGCCGCGCAAGGTCGCGTTCGCGTACCTGATCCAGGACGACGAGCGGCAGACGCCAAACGCCGGCCTGCGCGCACGCGATACGTTCCTGGCAACATTGCCGGCCCTCGCCGAACCGGGCAGGCAGCAATGAGCACCGGCCCGCGCAACGCGCGGATCGACCTGCTGCGCGGCGTGTCGATCGTGCTCGTCCTGCTGCACCACTTCAACATCCCCTACTCGCTGCGCGACACGTCGCTGGCACGCGTATTCGGTTGGGATGCCGTGCATGCGATCGCGCGCAACGGCAACTACGGCGTGACGATGTTCTTCGTGATCTCCGGCTATCTGATCACGTCGAATGCGCGCCGCCGCTGGGGTAGCCTCGGCGCGGTCGACGTGCGTGCGTTCTACGTGTCGCGTCTCGCGCGCATCGTCCCGTGCCTGCTCCTGCTGCTCGCGCTCGTCAACGGTCTCGCAGCGGCCGGCGTGCCGATCTTCCAGAATCATGCGCCGGAGGGCATCGCCGTGTCGTTCTGGCTCGTGAACCTCGCGTCGCTGACGTTCTGGATGAACGTGCTGATCGGCGCATACGGGTGGGTCAACTACGCGCTCGGTGTGCTGTGGTCGCTGTCGGTCGAAGAGGTGTTCTATCTGTCGTTCCCGCTGCTGTGCATCGCGCTGCGCCGCGATGCACGGCTGGTCGCGTTCTGGGTGGTCATCGCCGCGATCGGACCCGTGTACCGCTTCACGCATGCCGGCGACGAAGGCGGGTTCCTCTATGCGTACTTCGCGTCGTTCGACGGGATCGCGATCGGCTGCTGCACCGCGTTGCTGGCCGAACGCGTGAACGGGCAGCGGCTGGCCGCGCCGTTCGTGCAATGGCCCGTCGCGGCGGCGATGGCCGCGCTCTATCTCGCCTGGCCGATTGCGGAAAGCCATG
This sequence comes from Burkholderia sp. AU31624, assembly GCF_020420065.1. Taxonomy (NCBI): domain Bacteria; kingdom Pseudomonadati; phylum Pseudomonadota; class Betaproteobacteria; order Burkholderiales; family Burkholderiaceae; genus Burkholderia; species Burkholderia sp. AU31624. Next base: position 102,680 of record NZ_JAIZRT010000002.1, on the reverse strand, counting down.
TCGCCGGCGTCACCGCGATGGCGCTCGGCACGGCCGTGCTGCTGATCGGTGCGCACGTCAGCGGCGAGCGCGTGCACGGCCGCCTGCTCGCGCCGCTGGGCCGCGCCGGCAAGCTGAGCTACGAGCTGTACCTGTTCCACCTGATCGTGCTCGGCGGGCTGCGCACCGTCTGGCCGCCGTCGGCCACGCACGGCGACACGAAGCTGCTGTTGCTGATTGCGTATCTGGTGTTGTCGGCGGCACTGAGCGCGGCGATCGCGCGCGGCTATGCGACACCGCTCGACCGTTTCATCAAGCGCGTCGCGTCGCGGCCTTCAACGCGCGTGCCGGACGGTGCGCGCTTCTAGCGTGTCATCGGCAATGGCTGCCGGCCAGCCGCAAAAAAAATCGGCCAGGGCCCGGCCGCATCGCTTGACGATACCGGCTGGCCTGACCGCAAGCCCCGCGTACAGATGGTCGAATTCGCCGATCAGTCGAGATAATCCGCGTATTCCTTGCGCGTATAGCTGGCGAGCGTTTGCCACGGCAACGTCTCGCGCCGCGCGGCCGGCGCCGGTGTCAGCGTCAGCTTGCGCACCACGCGCCCGTCGGCGCTCCGGTATTCGACCGACAGCGGCGCCTGCAGCGTCTCGCTCCACAGGATCCGGTTCACGCCGCGCGCGCCGGGCGTGTCGACCGCCTGCTCGTACCAGCGGGTGCCGGGTACGTCGCCGCGCTTCACCGCCGCGAGCCGCTTCAACTGCGACGGCGGCGTGACGTAGTACGCGTTGTCCCACGAGCCGTCGAAGCCCGTGGTTTCGTACTCGGCCGGCGGCACGCTGACGACCGTCCGGTGCGCCGCGTCCACGTACTCGATGCGCGCCGTCTTGCCGTCGTACGTCACATGCCGCGCGGCTGCCTGGAAGTTGAAATGCTTGTGGCCCGCGCGGCCCGCGTGGGCGGCGGCCGGCTGCACGCCGGTGCGACCGCCCGCGTCGTGATCATGGTCGTGATCGTCGCCATGACCGCCGGCCGCCGCGACGGGCAGCACGCGTTCGACCCACACATGCCCGTCGCGCCGCACCATCCGTTCGCGATACATCGTCGTGCGCGTCACGCCATCGGCCGTCACCGTGCGGCTCTCGTGCAGCAGCACGGCGTCGAGATCGGCCGCTGCAAGGGCCGGCAGCGCAACCCACCCGCAAGCGAGCGCGCAGAGAAGCTGACGTTTCATCGGGCGTTCCCGTTCCTCATGAAGTCAACGGATTCAGAAGCCGAACGCCGAGCGCACGAGACCGAACACCTTCGTGTTGTCGATCGTGCCCTTGAACGCCTTCGCGTCCGCGCCGTCGGCGAACAGCATCACGTCGCCGCCGCCGTGCGTCTCCGAGCCCGCGCTGCCCATCCGCACGCCGACTTCCTGCAGATACGCTTCGTTCGTCGCGGTGGCCGAATCGACCGACGCGCGCACGTTCGGCCGGTTCGCGCCGTTGCCGAACACCAGCGTCGTGTAGGTGTTGCCGTCGGCGTCCTTGCTCGGCTGGCCGTCGCGATAGTTGCGGCTGATGTCGAGAATCGGGTTGCCGCGCTTCGAATAGCCGTTGATCGTCATCGTGTGGTCGTGGTCGGCCGTCACGACGATCAGCGTGTTCGACAGGTCGACCTTCGACAGCGCGACGCGGATCGCTTCGTCGAACGCCGCCGTGTCCTCCAGCGCGCGCTTCGCGTTGGTGCCGTGCAGCGCGTGATCGATACGGCCGCCCTCGACCATCAGGAAATAGCCGTTCGAATTCTTCGACAGCACGTCGATCGCCTTCGACGTCATCTCGGCGAGGCTCGGCTGCGTCGGCCCTTCGCCCTTGCCCGCGACACGGTCGAGTTCGTACTCGAGATGGCTCGTCGAACTGAAGAGACCGACCAGCTTGCCGTTGCCGGCCTGCGCGAGCTGATCGCGGGTCGCGACGACCGTGTAGCCCTTCGCCTTCATCTCGTTGAGCAGGTTGCGCCCGTCCGCGCGGCCGCGCTTGTTCGCCACCGGATCGAACGGCGTCCAGTGGTTGCGGCCGCCGCCCATCAGCACGTCGACGCCGTCGCCGAGCGCCGCGTTGTAGCCCGCGCCGCCCGGCGCCGCCTGCGCGGCGATGTCGTACTGCGCATCGCGATGGCAAATGTGCGAATAGGTCGCGGCGGGCGTCGCGTGCGTGAGTTCGGTCGTCGTGATCGCACCCACCGCCTTGCCGCGCGCCTTCGCGAGCTCCAGCAGCGTCGCGACCGGCTGGCCGTTGCCCGGCGCGCAGTTGTTGACCGTCTTGTTGCCGTTGGCGTCGCTGCCCGGCGCGACCGCGCGCGTGTCCGACGACATCGACAGCACTTCGTTGTTCATCTTCACGCCGGTCATGTATGCGGCCATCGACGGTGCGCTGTCGGTCGTCTGCGCGTCGTTCGAGAAGGTCTTGACGCGCGCGGTGCGGGCCAGCTTCTCCATCGTCAGTTGTCCCGACTCACCGACCTTGTAGATCCGGCTCGCCGTCACGGTCGTCGGCCCCATGCCGTCGCCGAGAAAGAAAATCACGTTCTTCGCCTGGCCGGCGGCCTGCGCCGCGCCGCACGCGAAACCCGCGACGGCCAGCGCCGCCGCGATGCACTTGATGGTCGACATCCTGTATTCCCCTGTACCCGTATGGTCGGCGCTCACAGCTGCACCGCGTTGCGCACCAGCTCGAACACCTTGTTGTTCTCGATCACGCCGTGGAACGCATCCGCGCCGCGGCCGATCGCACCGAGGAACACATCGGTGCCGCCGTGCGTCTCGTTGCCCTTGTCCATGCGCACGACCGCCTCCTGGCGATAGTCGTCGGCGCCCGTCACCGCGTCGGTGAGCGTGGTGCCCGCTCGGCTGCCCTGCACGCGGTTCTCGCCGTTGCCGAAGCCGATGATCGTGTACGGCGCGCCGTCCGCATCCTTCGCGACCGCGCCGGTCTGGTAGCTGCGCAGCACGCCGAGCACGCCGGGCTTGCCCGCCTCGGTCTTGCCGGTGCGCGCCGCATAGCCGTTCAGCACCAGCGTGTGGTCGTGGTCGGCCGTGACGACGATCAGCGTGTTCTTCAGGTCGGGATCGGTCTTGCGCACCTTGTCGATCGTGGCCTTGATCGCGTTGTCGAACGCGACCGTATCCTGCAGCGCGCGCTTCGCATTGGTGTCGTGCAGCGCGTGGTCGATCCGGCCGCCTTCGACCATCAGGAAATAGCCGTTCGGGTTCTTCTGCAGCACGTCGAGCGCGCGCGTCGCCATGTCGGCGAGGCTCGGCTCCTTCGTCGCGCCGCGATCGAGGTCGTAGCTCAGGTGGCTCGACGCGAACAGGCCGACCAGCTTGCCGCCCTTCGTCGCATCCGCGGCCAGCAGGTCGTCGCGGTTTTGCGCGACCGCATAGCCCTTCGCCTTCAGCTCGTTGACCAGGTTGCGCCCGTCGGTACGCTTGCCGCCGCCGTCCTTCGGCACGAAGAATTGCGTGCCGCCGCCGAGCACGACGTCGACGCCGTCGCCCAGCGCGCCGTTGTAGCCCGCGCCGCCCGGCACGAGCTGCGCGGCGATGTCGTTCTCGGCGTCGCGATGGCACACGTGCGCATACGTTGCCGCCGGCGTGGCATGCGTGACGCGCGTGGTCGTCACGACACCGGTGGCCAGCCCCTGCGCCTTCGCGATCTCGAGCAGCGTCGTCGCCGATTTGCCGTTGTTCGCACCGCAGTTGCCGGTGAGGCTCGCGGTCGGCTCGATCGCCTTCGTGTCGGGCGACATCGAGATCACTTCGTTGTTGGTCTTGACGCCGGTCATGTACGCCGACATCGACGGCGCGCTGTCCGTCACCTGCGCATCGTTGGAATAGGTCTTCACGAACGCGGTTTCGGGCAGCGTATCGATCGTGAGCGCGCCGTCTTCACCGACCGCGTAGATGCGTGCGGCCGTCAACGTCGTGATCCCCATGCCGTCGCCGAGGAAGAAGATCACGTTGCGCGCCGCCGCCTGCACGGGCGCGGGCGACGTGCTGCTGGTCGGGCCGTCGTCGCTGCCGCATCCGGCCAGTGCAAAGGCGCCCGCGCACAGCAGCGCCGCCAGTTTGATTCGATTCATGTTGCCAGCTCCCCCCGCCATTGATGCTTTCGAAATGAAAGGCGATGGTAGGAACCTGATGTGACGGCAATATGAATGGAAATTGGAAGGGTCAGAAGGATTTATGAAAGGCTAGAGCGAGGCGCCACGATCGAGCGCCCCCTTGGGAGGCGACGTCATTCCGCGTGTTCGGCGGTGAGGCTGCGCACGGTCACGATGCGCGCAGGCGGTATGTTTGCCCACACGATCCGGCTACCGCAGGCAACGAATGCCGAATCGCCGAGCGGATGACGGCCGGGCGGCCGCAGGTCGTACGTGAACTGGATCATCACGCCGTCGGCGGACAGCACGCGATGGCACTGGTCGATGATGGCCGTCACGTCCTGACGCGGCAGCGTGCGCAGCGGCAGGCACGACACGATCGCGTCGACGCGTGCATCGGGCGGCAGCAGCCGCTCGAGCTGCCGCGCGTCGCCCGACACGATCGTGATGCCTGGAAAGCGTCGCCGCAGATGCTGGACGAACGCCGGCGAACGTTCGACCACGACGAGCCGCCGCGGCGCGACACCGCGTTCGAGCAACGCCGCGGTGATCGCGCCGGTGCCGCCGCCGAGCTCGACGACCAGCCCGTCGCCGTCCGGCACCGCGTCGGCCATTTCGCGCGCCAGCTGCCGCGAACTCGGGCACAACGCGCCCACCGCGGCCGGACGGCCGACCCACTCGCGCACGAACAGTGCCGAGACACGCCACGCGTTCGGCCACATCATCGGCGGGCCTCCGGCGCTTGCGCGGCCAGCGGCGGCGTGCCGATGACCGCGCGGAACGGGGCTACGGCGACACGGGTTGGGTTCATGCGCATCCTCCTCCTAAGCGAATCGGTCCGTCGCTGTACACGCGACGTGTCAATCGATTCTAGGAAACGCAAACTTAAGCTGACGTGAAGATTGACCCTGATTTGCCTGATCAATTCGTGCCGGATCAGCTGGCGCGCCCGGTCAGCGGTCCATGCGCTGCTGGAAGTGCGCCGGATAGCGCTCGCCGACGATCCCGATTTGCTGCAGTGCGGTCTCGATCGCGGCGAGGTCGTCGGCGGTCGACATGCCCACTCGTTCAACGCGTCGAGCGCGTCAGGACGTCCGCGAACGGCAAGCCTTCGTCGTCCTCGTCGCGCCGCGAAACTTCGGCGAAGCCGAGCCGCGTGTGACGAACGCCCCCGCACGCTCATCGATGCGTTACGCCGCGCGCGCTGCCTGCAGCATCGCGCGCGGCACCGCATTACCGCAGGTTGGTTCTCGCCAGCTCGACGATCTCGTCGCCGCGCCCACTGAGGATCGCGCGCAGCATGAACAGGCTGAAGCCCTTCGCATGCGCGAGTTCGATCTTCGGCGGCATCGCGAGCTCGTACTTCGACGTGACGACGTCGACGACCGCCGGCCCATCATGCGCGAACGCCATGCGCAGCGCTTCCTCGACGTTCTCCGAATGCTCGACGCGCACGCTGAAGATGCCCGCGCCCTTCGCGATCGCCGCGAAGTCGGTCGGGCTCAGGTCGACGTTCGTGTCGAGATAGCCGGCCGCCTTCAGCTCCATCGACACGAAGCCGAGCAGGCTGTTGTTGTACACGACGATCTTGATCGGCAGCTTGAGCTGTCGCGCGGTCAGCAGATCGCCGAGCAGCATCGACAGCCCGCCGTCGCCGGAGAGCGACACCACCTGCCGCCCCGGATGCGCGCCCTGCGCGCCGAGCGCCTGCGGCATCGCGTTCGCCATCGAGCCGTGATTGAACGAGCCGTGCAGTTGCCGCTTGCCGTTCATCGTCAGGTAGCGCGCGGCCCACAGCGTCGGCGTGCCGACGTCGGCCGTGAAGATCGCGTCTTCCGCCGCGACTTCGTCGACGATCTTCGTCAGATATTGCGGATGGATCGCGCGGCCCGGCGGCTCGGCCACCGCGAGATCGTCGAGGCCCTTGCGCGCCGCCGCGTAGTGCTTCAGCGCGTTCTCGAGAAAACGCCGCTGCGTCTTGCGCGTGAGGCGCGGCAGCAGCGCCGCGATCGTTTCCTTCACGGTGCCGACGAGGCCGAGCGCGAGCGGCGCGCGATGGCCGAGCTGCGAACCTTTCCAGTCGATCTGCGCGACCTTCGCGTTCGACGGATAGAACGGCCGGTACGGGAAATCCGTGCCGAGCATCAGCAGCGTGTCGCACGATTCCATCGCGTGATAGCCCGAGCTGAAGCCGATCAGCCCGGTCATCCCGACGTCGAACGGGTTGTCCCATTCGACGAACTGCTTGCCGCGCAGCGCATGCACGACCGGCGCCCCGAGCGTGTCGGCCAGCGCGACCACCTCGTCATGCGCGCCTTGCGTGCCGCTGCCGCACAGCAGCGTGACCGCGTCGGACGCGTTGAGCAGCGCCGCGAGCCGGTCGAGATCGGCATCGGCCGGCAGGATCGACGGCGGTGACGATTCGCTCCACGCCGGCGCCTCTTCCGGGCCGTCGCCCAGCGCGATGTCGCCCGGCAGCACGACCACCGCGACGCCCCGCTCGTCGATCGCGGTACGCATCGCGCGGGCGAGCACGCGTGGGAACTGCGACGCGTTCGTCACGAGCTCCGCGAAATGGCTGCATTCGCGGAACAGCTCCTGCGGATGGGTTTCCTGGAAGTAGCCGAGCCCGATCTCGGTCGACGGAATGTGCGCGGCGATCGCAAGCACCGGCTGGTGATTGCGGTGGCAGTCGTAGAGCCCGTTGATCAGGTGCAGGTTGCCGGGGCCACAACTGCCCGCGCACACCGCGAGCCGCCCGGTCGACGCGGCATCCGCGCCGGCCGCGAACGCGGCGCTTTCCTCGTGCCGCGTATGCATCCAGCGGATCGAGCCGATCTGGCTCAGGCTGAACGACAGGCCGTTCAGGCTGTCGCCCGTCACGCCCCAGATGCGCTCGACGCCCGCTGCCGCCAGCGTCTTCGCCAGATATTCCGCCATCGTCTGTTTGGCCATGCTGTCCTCGCTCGTTGATGGGTCGTCACACGAATGAATCGGCTCAGGTGGCCGCCTTCGCCACCGAACGCGACGAGCATACGCGATCGCTTCGCGCGGCGTCGTGAAGGTGCAATGCGCTTGCGCGCGTTTCGTTCGGTCCCTTTCGGCGGTGTCGGGCGACTGTCGCCGGTTCGTCGGCAAATGGACGGGTTGACGGGGATACCAGGCGCCAGTCCGGCGCGCACTCGTCGAACACGCGTACTTACAACGGCAGCGCATGCGTCGACAGAATCTCCTTGAGCACCATGAACGAGCGCACCTGCCGCACGCCCGGCAGATACAGCAGTTGTTCGGCGTGCAGCCGGTTGAAGCTGTCGTTGTCGCGCGTGCGCACCAGCATGAAGTAGTCGAATTCGCCGGTCACGACGTGGCACTCGACGCACCCCGACACTTTCTGCGCGGCCTTCTCGAACGCGGCGAACGCTTCGGGCGTCGAGCGATCGAGCACGAAGCCGATCACGACCAGCATCCCTGCACCGAGCGGCTTCGGGTCGAGCAACGCGACGATGCCGCGGATCAGCCCCATTTCCTTCAACCGCTCGACGCGCCGCAGGCACGCCGGCGCGCTCAGCTTCACCTTCGCCGCGAGGCTCACGTTGGAGATCGACGCGTCCTGCTGCAGTTGCCGCAGGATCGCGCGGTCGATGCGATCGAGCGCCGGTGCGGCGTCGGCGGGCGATGCGCCGCCTCGATCTAATTTCATTGCGTCATCCTCCTTTTCAACGAATCAAAATTTCTTATTACGTTCTCGTATCGTCGATAACGTAGGCCACTGCAATTGATTTCGCAAGCTCATTTCTCGCGCTTCTGCCTATCATTTTTCTGGTCGAAACACGGCCTCCCGGCCGCGCCCGAACGATTCCGTTTCCCGACCTGTCCACCGCTTTCCGGAGCCCGCCGATGAACCTGCAACGTTTCCCCCGTTATCCGCTCACGTTCGGCCCGACGCCGATCCAGCCGCTCAAGCGCCTGAGCGAGCACCTCGGCGGCAAGGTCGAGCTGTATGCGAAGCGCGAGGACTGCAACAGCGGCCTCGCGTTCGGTGGCAACAAGACGCGCAAGCTCGAATACCTCGTCCCCGACGCGCTCGCACAAGGCGCGGATACGCTCGTGTCGATCGGCGGCGTGCAGTCGAACCAGACCCGCCAGGTCGCGGCCGTCGCCGCGCATCTCGGGATGAAATGCGTGCTCGTGCAGGAACACTGGGTCAACTACGAAGATCCGGTGTACGACCGCGTCGGCAACATCCAGCTGTCGCGCATGATGGGCGCGGACGTGCGGCTCGTGTCCGACGGCTTCGACATCGGCATTCGCCGCAGCTGGGAAGAAGCGATGGAGAGCGTGCGGCAGGCGGGCGGCAAGCCCTACCCGATTCCGGCCGGTTGCTCCGAGCATCCGCTCGGCGGGCTCGGCTTCGTCGGTTTCGCGGAAGAAGTGCGTGCGCAGGAGGCGCAACTCGGCTTCAAGTTCGACTACATCGTCGTGTGCTCGGTCACGGGCAGCACGCAGGCGGGGATGGTCGTCGGCTTCGCGGCCGACGGTCGCGCCGACCGCGTGATCGGGATCGATGCGTCGGCCACGCCCGAGCGCACACACGAGCAGATCACGCGCATCGCGCGGCACACCGCCGAACTCGTCGATCTCGGCCGGCCGATCACTGAAGCGGACGTGGTGCTCGACACGCGCTACGCCGGCCCCGAATACGGGCTGCCGAACGACGGCACGCTCGACGCGATTCGCCTGTGTGCGCGGCTCGAAGGCATGCTGACCGATCCGGTCTACGAAGGGAAGTCGATGCACGGGATGATCGACAAGGTACGGCTTGGCGAATTCGAACCGGGGTCGAAGGTGCTGTATGCGCATCTCGGCGGCGTGCCGGCTTTGAGCGCATATAGCGAGATTTTCCGGAACGGGTGACACCGTCGCGATGACCCGCCGGCACGACAGGCGATGCCTGTCCGCCGCCGGTCGGCAGCTTGCGAACCATCCGGCCCGCTCGCCGGACCACCAGGACGTGTGCGCACGCCGGTCGTCCTCATGCCGGACGCCGGCACCCGGTTTTCCCGCATCGGCACATTCCGATCAGAAAAATCCGACAAGACAGATCACTTATCCACGACCACTCGTACTTGTTCAATATTCAACCGTGAACGCGTTTCGTACCATCAGCCGGCCTCCTGATTAACCGGTTCGACCATCGACGTGCCGGGGCAGGTGTCCACACGCTCGAGGTCAGAAATTCGGTCCATTCGCTGTTTCTCCTGCCTGTCTGCCGGCCGCGATTCGGCTCGCCAGGCGATCCCCCCACCCGGCGGCAAACCGGCGGCCGCTCGCCGTGCCAGCGCCGTACCCGGCTCCGACCCCCCACTTCGTTCCGTCCTGCGTTGTGCGTGCATGCTTGGCATCGCGCTGTCGCAATCCGGTCTCGCGCACGCACAAGTGCCGAATGCCGGGCAGTCGCTGCGCGACGTTGAAACCGTCCGTCCGGCGCTCCCTGCCCCTGCATCGCCCGATATCGCGATGCCACCGTCGAGCAACGCTGCCGCGCCGGCCGTGCCGTCGGATGCGGAAGCCGGCTCGCGCGTGTCCGTTCGCGCATTCCACATCGAAGGCAACCAGGTTCTCGACACGGCGCGGTTGCAGGCACTGCTCGCCGATCTCGTCGGCCGCGATCTCGGCTTCGACGAACTTCGTTCCGCGGCCGACCGGATAACCGTCGCGTACCGCGAACGCGGCTATGTATTCGCGCGCGCCTACCTGCCGCAACAGGATATCGAAGACGGCGTCGTGCGCATCGCGATCGTCGAGGGTCGCTACGGCAGGATCGAACTTCGCAACGACTCGCGCGTGCTCGACGGCGTGCTGCGCCAGCCGCTCCGCACGCTGCGGCCCGGCGACGTCGTGCGCGGCGCCGATCTCGAACGCAGCCTCACGCTGCTCGATGAACTGCCGGGCGTCACGGCCAGCGGCACGCTGCGCGCGGGCGAGACACCCGGCACCACCGACCTGATCGTCGACGCGGCGCGTGCGCCGTTCGCCACCGGCTCGCTCGAACTCGACAACTACGGCGATCCGGTCACGGGCCGCTACCGCGCCACCGGGGCCGTCACCGTCAACTCGCCACTGCGGCTCGGCGATCAATTCTCGCTACGCGGCCTCACCAGCAATACGAACCAGCAGTACTACCGCGCGATGTACCAGGTGCCGGTCGGCCCCGCGTCCACACGGATCGGCGCCGCCTTTTCCGACATGGGCTACCGGCTCGGCAAGGAGATGCGCGCGCTCGGCTATCACGGCCGCGCGAGCGTGCGCAGCGCGTTCGTCACGCAGCCGCTGCTGCGCAGCCGGCGCGCGAGCGCCAGCGCGCAGGTCCTCTACGAGAACAAGCACCTGCGCGACGACTACGGCGTGTTCGACCTCGTCAGCGACAAGCGCGTCGACCTGTGGTCGTTTTCCGTCACCGGCAACAGCAATGACGACCGGTTCGGAGGCGGCCGCAACGCGTTCTCGGCCACGCTCGGCCTCGGCCGGATGAGCAGCAACGATCCGCTCGGCATGAACCGGTTCTCGCACACGCAAGGCAGTTTCGCGAAGCTCAACGTGAATGCGATGCGGCTGCAGGCGCTCGGCTCGCGGCTGCAGTTCTACACGCAATTCAGCGCGCAGCTCGCGTCGCGCAATCTCGACTCGTCGGAAAAATTCAGCCTCGGCGGCCCGTACGGCGTGCGCGCCTACGCGCTCGGCGCGGGCAGCGGCGACCAGGGCTGGCAGGCCAGCGCCGAGCTGCGCTATCTCGCCACGCCGGGCTGGCAGGTCAGCACCTTCGTCGACACGGGCCGGATGCAGATCAACAAGCAGCCGTGGGTGCGCAACGAGCTCAACACGCTGCAACTGTCCGGCACGGGTGTCGGCGCGAGCTGGTACGGCGCCAACCGGCAGATCAGCATCACCGCCGCATGGCCGCTCGGCAACGCGGACCGCTCGCAGAGGGTCACGCGCGCGCCGAGTGTCTGGCTGCAGGCCGCGCAGTATTTCTAAGGAACCGAGCAACCGGGGCGGCCTCAAGTCGGCCGAACCGCACCGGCGGGCAGCCCCGCTGCCCGCATTCCGAAGGGGCGAATCCATCCGCTCCATCCGTTTCGCTTCGTCGCGCACACGCGCTGCGTCGTGCCGGCGAAGCGAACCAACCCTGAGGAAACAACAACGATGAACAAGACCTATGCATTGGTATGGAACGGCGCCCAGCGATGCTGGACCGCGGTCGGGGAAACCGCGCGCCGGCGCGGCAAGGCGAGCGGCGGCAAGCGCGCCGCCGTCACCGCCGTCTCGCTGCTCGGCTTCGCCGCGCTGCCCGCGTTCGCACTGCCCACCGGTGAAGCGATCACGTCCGGCAACGCCGACATCCTGCGCACCGACGACGGCCGCACGATGAACATCAATCAGCAAACCGACAAGCTCGTCACGAACTGGCAGGACTTTAGCGTCGGCGGCGGCGAACGCGTCAACTTCCACCAGCCCACCGCGCAATCGATCGCGCTCAACCGCGTGATCGGCGGCAACGGCAGCCAGATCGACGGCCAGATCTCCGCCAACGGCCGCGTGTTCCTCGTGAACCCGAACGGCGTGCTGTTCGGCTCGGGTGCACAGGTCAACGTCGGCGGCCTCGTCGCCTCCACGCAGAACCTGTCGGATGCCGACTTCCTCGCCGGCAACTACCGCTTCTCCGGATCCTCGACGCAAGCCGTCACCAACGACGGCACGATCACCGCCGCCGACGGCGGCAGCGTCGCGCTGCTCGGCGCGCGCGTCGCCAACAACGGCACGATCCAGGCGAAACTCGGTAGCGTCGCGCTCGGCGCCGGCAACGCGTTCACGGTGAACTTCGACGGCAGCGGCCTGCTGAACCTGCAGGTCGACGGCGGCGCGGTCGATGCGCAGGCGTCCAACGGCGGCCTGCTGAAGGCCGACGGCGGCGCGGTGCTGATGACCGCCCGCGCGGCCGACAACCTGCTCGGCGCCGTGGTCAACAACACCGGCACGATCGAGGCGCGCGGCCTCAGCACGCGCGGCGGCAAGATCACGCTCGACGGCGGCACCGTGAACGTCGGCGGCAAGCTCGACGCGAGCACGGCCGACGCCGGTACGCCGGCCGGCTCGATCACGACGCGCGGCGAACGCGTGAACGTCGCGAACGACACGCAGGTCGATACGCGTGCAGGCGACACGGCCGGCACGTGGGCGATCGAAGCCGCCAACGCGGGCGTGAACGGGGCGAATGTCAACGGTCAGGCAATCGACGCGGACACGCTGTCGCGCAACCTCGGCACGACGAACGTCGCGCTCGCGAACACGAAGGGCGACCTGACGGTCGGCGGCCCGATCGCGTGGACGAACGACAACGCACTGACGCTCACGTCGCAGAAGGGCAACGTCGACCTGAATCAAACGCTGTCGGCCACCGGGGCGAACGCGAGCCTGTCCGTCAACGCCACAGACCGGATTCGCGTGAACGATGCGGTAAAGCTCTCGGGCCGCAACGCGCATCTCGAGCTGAATTCGACCAACGGCCACACGCTGGCGAACGACACCGGCGTCGTCACGCTGTCGGGCGACAACGCGTCGTACAGCTCGAACGGCGAAGGCTACAAGGTACTGCACACGCTTGCCGACCTGCGCAACGTCGACGCGGACCTGAACGGCCGCTACGTGCTCGGCAACGGCATCGACGGCGCAAACGCCGGTTTCACCAGCATCGGCGGCAGCAACAACGCGTTCGCCGGCACGTTCGACGGCCTCGGCAACACCATCCGCCGCCTGACCATCAGCAATCCCCGCAGCGACGTGGTCGGACTGTTCGGGTGGAACTTTGGGACGATCGGCAACCTGAGACTCGACTCGCTCGCCGTCAGCAGCGTATCGACGTACTACAACGCGATGATCGGCGGGCTCGTCGGCGCCAACTTCATGGGCCGGATCCACGACGTCTCGGCCACGAACGTGAACGTCGTCCACAACGGCGCGGGCCTCGGCTGGGTCGGCGGCATCGTCGGCCGGAATGTCTCCGGCACGATCGACAACGCCCGCTTCAGCGGGAAGCTCGACGGCACCCGCGACACGATGAACATCGGCGGTATCGCCGGCAGCAGCGAAGGCGCGCGCGCGACGATCACGAATAGCCGCGCCGACGCCGACATCAAGATTGCCCGCGCCAAAGATCTTGCCCAGCACATCCAGAGTGCCGGCACGCTGGTCGGCCTGAACACCGGCACCATCGAGAATTCATCCGGCAGTGGCCGCATCGCAGCCGGCGACGGCATGAACGTCGGCGGGCTCGTCGGCTTGAACGACGACGGCACGCTGCGCAACGTGTCGGCGGCCGCAACCGTCACCGCTGGCAAGGGCAGCCAGGTTGGCGGGCTCGTCGGCAAGGCCGTCGGCGGCACGATCGAGCATGCGTCGGCGAGCGGTACGGTCAACGCGACGCAAGCCGCGGCAGCCGGCGGCCTCGTCGGCCTCAACGAGCACGGCAGGATCGCCAACGCGTCGTCGTCCAACACCGTCCAGGCCGGCACGTCGGCCTACGCAGGCGGGCTCGTCGGCTTCAACTCAGGTGTCCTGTCGAAGGTCTCGGCAAGCGGTCAGGTCATCGCGAACGGCCCGGGCTCCGTCGGCGGCCTCGTCGGCCGTCACACCGGCTCGATCGAGAACGCGTCGGCCGACGTCGACGTCTCGGCAGGGCGGGATGCCAACGCAGGCGGCCTGGTCGGCACGAACGGCGGCGGCGTAATCCGCAACGCATCGGCCAAGGGCAGCGTCAAGGCCCTTCGTGCCAACGTCGGCGGCTTGGTCGGTGTCAACGAGAAAGGCGGGCTGATCGAGAGCGCCAACGCATCCGGCGTCATCGGCGGCGCTGGTTCGACTCTTGGCGGCCTCGTCGCGATCAATGACGGGGCAATCCGCTCGTCCGAGTCGCATACGACGCTCGATGCCAATGCATCGACCAACCCCGGCTTCCGCGGCGGGCTGGTCGGATTCAATAGCGGCTCGATCGAATCGAGTGCCACCTTCGGCCCCGCGAAGCAATTCAACACCGTCGGCTTCAACGTCGGCCTCATCGACGGCCAACACCGCCCGGGCCAGATCAGGTAAGTCGCACCGGCCAGCGTCGGCTTCCCGCACGGCGCTACCGGTACGAGCAGCCGCATCGCGACCGTGCGATGCGGCTGCCGGGGAGCAGGCAAAGCCCGCTCCCACCAGATTCGCTTCGCCCTATGTCTCGCCGCCTCGCCGCTTTGAACCCCGGCGCAGGCGGCCGACTCGTCCCGCCCCCCGTCGCGGATTCCGCGTCGGGTCCGGGAACATTTCCCGCTGAAGATCAGCGCAACCCTGAGGAAACAACAACGATGAACAAGACCTACGCATTGGTATGGAACGGCGCCCAGCGATGCTGGACCGCGGCCGGGGAAACCGCGCGCCGGCGCGGCAAGGCGAGCGGCGGCAAGCGCGCCGCCGTCACCGCCGTCTCGCTGCTCGGCTTCGCCGCGCTGCCCGCGTTCGCACTGCCCACCGGCGAGGCGATCACGTCCGGCAACGCCGACATCCTGCGCACCGACGACGGCCGCACGATGAACATCAACCAGCACACCGACAAGCTCGTCACGAACTGGCAGGACTTCAGCGTCGCCGGCGGCGAGCGCGTCAACTTTTCGCAACCCACCTCGCAATCGATCGCGCTCAACCGCGTGATCGGCGGCAACGGCAGCCAGATCGACGGCCAGATCTCCGCCAACGGTCGCGTGTTCCTCGTCAACCCCAACGGCGTGCTGTTCGGCTCGGGTGCGCAGGTCAACGTCGGCGGCCTCGTCGCCTCCACGCAGAACCTGTCGGATGCCGATTTCCTCGCCGACAACTACCGCTTCTCCGGTGCCTCGACGCAAGCCGTCACCAACGACGGCACGATCACCGCGGCCGACGGCGGCAGCGTCGCGCTGCTCGGTGCGCGCGTCGCCAACAACGGCGTGATCCAGGCGAAACTCGGCAGCGTCGCGCTCGGCGCCGGCAACGCGTTCACGGTGAACTTCGACGGCAGCGGCCTGCTGAACCTGCAGGTCGACGGCGGCGCGGTCGATGCGCAGGCGTCCAACGGCGGCCTGCTGAAAGCCGACGGCGGCGCGGTGCTGATGACCGCCCGTGCGGCCGACAACCTGCTCGGCGCCGTGATCAACAACACCGGCACGATCGAGGCGCGCGGCCTCAGCACGCGCGGCGGCAAGATCACGCTCGACGGCGGCACCGTGAACGTCGGCGGCAAGCTCGACGCGAGCACGGCCGACGCCGGCGCAGCGGCCGGCTCGGTCACGACGCGCGGCGAACGCGTGAACGTCGCGAACGACGCGCAGGTCGATACGCGTGCAGGCGACACGGCCGGCACGTGGGCGATCGAAGCCGCCAACGCGGGCGTGAATGGGGCGAATGTCAACGGTCAGGCAATCGACGCGGACACGCTGTCGCGCAACCTCGGCGCGACGAACGTCGCGCTGACGAACACGAAGGGCGACCTGACGGTCGGCGGCCCGGTCGCGTGGACGAACGACAACGCACTGACGCTCACGTCGCAGAAGGGCAACGTCGACCTGAATCAAACGCTGTCGGCCACCGGCGCGAATGCGAGCCTGCTCGTCAACGCCGCGAACCGGATTCGCGTGAACGACGCGGTAAAGCTCACCGGCCACAACGCACATCTCGAGCTGAATTCGACCAACGGCCACACGCTGGCGAACGACACCGGCGTCGTCACGCTGTCGGGCGACAACGCGTCGTACAGCTCGAACGGCGAAGGCTACAAGGTACTGCACACGCTTGCCGACCTGCGCAACGTCGACGCGGACCTGAACGGCCGCTACGTGCTCGGCAACGGCATCGACGGCGCGAACGCCGGCTTCAACAGCATCGGCGGCGGCACGACGTTCGCCGGCACGTTCGACGGCCTCGGCAACACCGTCCGCCGCCTGACCATCAGCAATCCCGGCAACGACCGGGCCGGCCTGTTCGCGGCGAACAAGGGATCGATCGGCAACCTGACGCTCGATTCGCTCACCGTCAGCAGCGCGTCGACCTCCCCCAACGCATTCATGGGCGGGCTGGTCGGCATCAACTACGGCGGCCGGATCCACGACGTCGCGGCCACGAACATGAGCGTCGTCCACAACGGCAAGGGCATCGGCATACTCGGCGGGATCGTCGGCAAGAATAACGACGGCACGATCGACAACGCCCGCTTCAGCGGGCGACTCGACGGCACCCGCGACACGTTCAGCATCGGCGGGATCACCGGCAGAAACGAAGGCGCACGCGCGACGATCAGGAACAGCCGCGCCGATGCCGACATCAAGATTGCCCGGTCCTACCGCCTCCCCACGTATGCGCAGAGCGCGGGCACGCTGGCCGGCCTGAACACCGGCACCATCGAGAATTCGTCCGGTAGCGGCCGCATCGCGGCCGGCGAAGGCATGCACGTCGGCGGGCTCGTCGGCCTGAACGACCGCGGCACGCTGCTCAACGTGTCGGCGAAAGTGGCCGTCTCGGCGGGCAAGGACAGCCATGTGGGCGGGCTCGTCGGCAAGGCCCTCGGCGGCACGATCGAGAACGCCTCCGCCAACGGCACGGTCAACACGATGCATGCCGCGACAACCGGTGGCCTCGTCGGCCTGAACGAACGCGGCCGGATCGCCAACGCATCGTCCGACGTCAAGATCGATGCATTCGGCGGCGGCCCGGTGGGCGGCCTGGTCGGTCGCAACGACCGCGGTGCCATCGAGAACGCAAGCGCAACTGGCGACGTGCAAGCCTACGTGGCGGCGCCCGTGGGCGGGCTGGTCGGCAGCAATACGGGCACGATCGAGAATGCGGCCGCCAGCGGCAACGTGATCGCCGGCACCCGCTCGGACGTGGGCGGGCTCGTCGGAACCAACACAGGCACGATCACGCGCGCATCGGCCAGCGGCAACGTCACGGCCGGCAGGGAATCGAACGCGGGCGGGCTCGTCGGCCTGAACGACTTCAACGGCGTGATCCGTCAATCGTCGTCGTCCGGCAGCGTCACCGCGGACCTTTCGTGGGTCGGCGGCTTGGTCGGCGCCAACGTCAACCTGATCGAAAACAGCAAGTCGACGGGTTCGATCGACGGCGTGAATTCGGATCTCGGTGGCCTGGTGGCGCTGAACATGGGCACCATCCGGTCGTCGGAGTCGAGCACCCGGATCGGCAGCCGTCCGTTGCCGGTACCGCTCCTCCGCGGCAGCCTGGTCGCGCTGAACTTCGGGAGCATCGAGTCGAGCACGGTGTCGGGTCCGTCGGCGGGCATGCAGATCGTCGGCGAAAACTGGGGTACGGTTGACGGCAAGACCGGCTGGTAATCGAGCAGTAATCGGTTGACCCCATCGGGCGGCGAGGTGGCCGGCAGGCCATCCTTGCCGCCCGTGTGCGTTTGGAGGTGGAAGGGTTCACCCCGTCTTCGTGCGTTTCATGGCATGCGAATCGATTGGTATTTCGGGATGTTCCGGAAGGGTCGAGGCTCCTCCGGCGGAACGATGCCTGCCCGGCACGGATGCACCGTGCCTCCGCCGAACCCGGCAAACCCGGAGCATCGTCAGTCGTGCAATCCCGTCACGGTACGAATGAAACGGCCGAATACGCGGCGATACCGCCATGGGGGCGTTACGCAGCCCGTGATCACCGCTTCGGAATAGGCATCCATCCGGCCGCAGTGGTGCGAGAGCTTGCCGGGATGGCACGTATCGCCTGGCATCGAGAAACGCGACGAAGCGCCGCGTCGCGAGACGCCAGCCGATATTGCGCGCTACGCCCGGATCACCGTGGCTGCTGCGCCCTCTACGCGTCCTCCGACCTGTACACCACTTCTTCGACTGCCGCAAACCCTCCCTTCTTCGCCAGCCGCTCTCAGCTCGTTGCGAATCGTTCGCGTCGACGACCCGACATTGCGCGTCTTTCTAAAGACAAGTCCGACTCTGTCAATCGCCCATTCGGACGTGAATCCGACTGATTCGTACACGTACTAATCCATTTCCACGGCAATTAGTAGGCGTTCTATTTAAATCAGGCCCCTGCTTCCCGAAAATTGACCCTGTCGAGTCGGCCGCAACGTTTCGCAAGCATTCGTCCTTCATCGCGCGAGGCTCGGATCGCACCGTTGCAGCGCATCCGGTCGACCGGCACCCCAGGCAGCGCCTCCTTCCCCGATGGCATTTCCCATGCAGTGGAAACAGCGGCCGCGCTCCGCTACGGCCGAGCGTGCGGTTTCGCGTCGCGATCGGAACGACGGGCGTCCCTTTAAATCAGAACGGCAGCAGAAGGGTATATGGATATGTCATTCGAACCACGGCACGCGCACGCAGCGCGTACCGCCGGCGGCCTGATCGCGCGCATTGCTGACGTCGCCCTGATCTCGTCCGGCGCGCTGGCCGCCGCGCTCGTATTGCCTGGCACGGACGTCGATCGGTCGTCCGAACTGGCCGCCGTCGCCTGCGCGGCGACCTTTGCGCTGATGCTGTTTCCCGCATTCCGCCTCTATCACGCGCCGGCCCATACCCCCAAGCACCGCACCGCGCTGCTGACCGCGTTCGCGTGGCTGGCCGCGCAGGCCGGCGCGGCGCTCGTGATGCGGGTGCTCGCGCCGACCCTGGCCATTGCGCTGCCCTGGTACCTGCTCTGGACGGCGATGAGCGGCATCGCACTTGTCGCATCGCGCGTCGTCGCCGGCACGACCCTAGAACGGATCGGCCGCCCGCAGGAAAGCGAGCGCCTCGTCGCGATCGTCGGCACCGGCGCCCATCGCGACGCCGTCCTCGACCGCATTGCCAGCGCGCCGTCGGCCGGATTCCGCACGGCCGCGATGTTCGACATCGCCAGCGCCAACCCGACGAGCCCCGACGGCATGCCGCGCTTTTGCGATCTCGATACGTTCGCCCGGCATGTCCGCACGCACGCGATTCCCGAAGTCTGGCTCGCGCTGCCGATCGGCGAGGCGCGCATCGTGATGGCCGTGCTCGACGCGTTCCGCGACGATCTCGTCAACATCCGCTTCATGCCCGACGTCAGCAAGCTCGCGATGTTCGACGGCGAGATGATCGACCTTGTCGGCGCACCGGCGATCAACCTGGTCGCGTCGCCGCTGTCGTCGCGCGCGCTGCTGCACAAGGCGATCTTCGATCGCGTGTTCGCGGCCACCGTCCTCGTCGGCCTGGCGCCGCTGCTGCTCGCGATCGCGGCGGCGGTCCGGCTGTCGTCGAGCGGCCCCGTGCTGTTCCGCCAGCAGCGCAAGGGCGCGGACGGCCAGGCATTCACGATCTTCAAGTTCCGCACGATGCGGCTGCACGACGCGGGCAGCGAAGTGCACCAGGCGACGCGCGACGATCCGCGCATCACACGGATCGGTGCGTTCCTGCGCCGCACGAGCCTCGACGAGCTGCCGCAGTTCCTCAACGTGCTGCGCGGCGAGATGTCGGTCGTCGGCCCGCGCCCGCACGCGCTCGAACACGACGACCTCTACCGGAAGATCGTCGACGGCTACATCCACCGCTACCGCGTCAAGCCCGGCATCACCGGATGGGCGCAGATCAACGGCCTGCGCGGCGAAACCGACCGCGTCGAAAAAATGCAGCGCCGCGTCGAAGCCGATCTTCATTACCTGCGCAACTGGTCGTTCGCCCTCGACATGCGCATCGTCCTGGCCACCGCCCTGCGCGGCTGGGCCCACCGCAACGCGTACTGATACGCACGCGGCACCGCCACCGCGCGTCGCCGCATCACGATAAGGATGACTGATGAAATCCGCCATGATCGAGCGGGCCGGAACCGCACGTCCCTACCGCGTGCGCACGCTGCTCGCCGCAGCGGTCAGCGTCGCGCTGTCGGCCTGCGCATTCGCGCCCGGCATGCAGATGAGCGCACCGCCCGCCGCCACCGACGGCCAGTTTGCCGGACACGTGAACGCCAGCGCGAGTGCCCTGCCGTTCCGTATCACGACGATCGACGCCAGCCTGATCCGCCAGCTCGACGCACAGGCCGCGCAGCAGCCGAACCTGCCGTCCGGCCCGCTGGCAGCCACGCCCGGCGCTTACCGCCTCGGCGCCGGCGACGTGCTGCAGATCACCGTCTGGGATCACCCCGAACTCGCTGCCGCGCAAGGCGCCGCGCAGCAGAACGCACCGCGCACGGCCGACCCGGTTGCCGGCTTCGTCGTCGATCCGCACGGCAACCTGGCGTTCCCGTTTGCCGGCAGCGTGCCGGTCGCGGGTCTCACGGCCGATGCCGCGCAGGCGCGCCTCGCCGCCGCGCTGTCGCGTGTCTATCGCAATCCGCAAGTGACGCTGCGTGTCGCGTCGTTCCGCTCGCAACAGGTGTATATCGACGGCGAAGTCCGCACGCCCGGTGCGCAACCCGTCAACGACGTGCCGATGACGCTCTACGAAGCGCTCGGCCGCGCGGGCGGGCTCGGCACGGGCGCCGACCAGAGCCGCATGACGCTGGTGCGCGACGGCGTGTCCTACCCGCTCGACCTGACGCGCATGCTGCGCGACGGCCGCAATCCGGCCGACGTCGTGCTGGCGGCCGGCGACCTGCTGCACGTACCGGCGCGCAGCGACTACGGCGTGTACGTGATGGGCGAGGTGAACAAGCCGTCGCTCGCGGTGCCGCTGCGCGACGGCCGGCTGACGCTGTCCGACGCGCTGTCGCAGGCCGGCAGCGTGAACGCCAATACCGCCGACGCCGCGCAGATGTTCGTGATCCGCGGCTCGCAGACGGGCGACCCGCAGGTGTTCCACCTCGACGCGCGCTCGCCGGTGTCGATGGTGCTCGCCAACGAGTTCGCGCTGCAGCCGAAGGACATCGTCTACGTCGACGGCAACGGCCTGGTGCGCTTCAGCCGCGTGCTGAGCCTGCTGCTGCCCGGCGTCAACACCAGCGCCACCGCGGCGCTCGCCGTCAAATGAGCGCCATCGCCACGCTGCTCGTCGTGTGCGTCGGCAACGTCTGCCGCAGCCCGATGGCGCAGGCGCTGCTCGGCGCGCGCCTGCCCGGCGTCGACGTGCGGTCGGCCGGCATCGGCGCGCTCGACGGCCAGCCGGCCGACCCGCACGCCATCGACCTGATGCGCGAGCGCGGCCTCGACCTCGCCGCGCACCGCGCGCGCCAGGTGTCGTCGCGGCACGTCACGCGCGCCGACCTGATCCTGACGATGGACCTCGAGCAGAAGCGCTGGCTCGAGCGCCGCCACCCGTTCCTGTGCGGCCGCGTGTTCCGCCTCGGCGCCGCCGCGCATGGCTTCGACATCCCCGACCCCTATCTCGGCCCGCGCGCGTCGTTCGAACACAGCCTGCAGCTCATCGAGCGCGGTGTCGACGCGTGGTGCGCGCGCATCGCGCCGGCCGCTTCCTCCCCCACCCCGCTTTCTGGACCGAATCGATGACCTCACCCGTTTCCCGCGAACGATCGCACGATCGCGGCGCCGAGCTCGACCTTCCCGGCGTCGTCGACGTGCTCGCCGCCCAGCGCTGGCTGATCGCGCTCGCTACCGCCGCCTGCGTCGGCGCCGGCACGCTGTACGCGTTCCTCGCCCCGCCGCAATACCAGGCCGACATCCTGCTCCAGGTCGAGGACAGCGGCGACACGTCCGCCGCGAAAAGCATGCTCGGCGACGTGTCGTCGCTGTTCGACATCAAGTCGAGCGCCGCGGCCGAAGCGCAGATTCTCGCGTCGCGGCTCGTCGTCACGCGCGCCGTCGACGAGCTGCGCAGCTACATCGTCGCGCAGCCGAAGCGTTTTCCGCTGGTCGGCGATTTCGTGTCGCGCTTCAACACCGGCCTCGCGCACCCCGGCCTCCTCGGTTTCGGCGGCTATGCATGGGGCGAGGAAGCGATCGTGGCCGCCCGCTTCGACGTCCCCCGGGCACTCGAAGGCGAGCGCTTCGAACTGACGCGGCTCGACGACCAGCGCTACCGGCTGACCGGATCCGCGCTGCCGTCGGCCGTCACCGGCCACATCGGGCGCCTGGAAATGTTCCCGACCGCGAGCGGCCCGATCGCACTCGATATCGCGCACATCGACGCGAATCCGTCCACCCGCTTCTCGCTCGTGCGCGAATCGCGCGCCGAGACGATCGACGCGCTGCGGCGCGGCCTCGACGTGCAGGAGAAGATCAAGCAATCGGGCGTGATCGTCGCGACGCTGCGCGGCCCCGACCCGCAACGGATCCAGTCGCAGCTTCAGGCAGTCGCGAGCCATTACGTGCGCCAGCACATCGAGCGCAAGTCCGCCGACGCGGCGCAATCGCTCGCGTTCCTCAACGCGCAGCTGCCGGTGCTCAAGCGCCAGCTGCAGGACGCGGAACAGCGCTACACTGACATGCGCAACGCGAACGGCACGATCGACCTGACCGAGGAAGCGAAGCTGATCCTGCAGCAGACCGCCGACGCGACCACGCGCCGCCTCGAACTGCAGCAAAAGCGCGACGAAATGGCCACGCGCTTCGCGCCGGGCCACCCCGACATGGTCGCGCTCGACGCGCAGATCGCCACGCTCGGCCGCGAGCAACGCGGCTTCGAGCATCAGGTGCGACGGCTGCCCGACCTGCAGCAGGACGCCGTACGGCTGATGCTCGACGTGAAGGTCGACACCGATCTCTACACGGCGCTGCTCGCGAACACGCAGCAGCTCGAACTGGTCAAGGCCGGCAAGACCGGCAGCGTGCGGCTCGTCGATACGGCGATCGTGCCGGAGGACCCGGTGCGGCCGAGGCGGCCCGTCGTGATTGCGGCGGCCGCGCTGATCGGGCTCGCGCTCGGCATCGCGCTCGCCTTCGCGCGCGACTTCCTGTTCGGCGGCGTCCGTCACGCAGACGAGATCGAGCGGCATCTCGACATCGACGTCTACGCGACGATTCCGGACTCGGCGGCCCAGCGGCAAATAGCGCGGCGCATCGCGCAGCACGCACCGGGGCCCAACCTGCTGAGCGCGCGGCACCCGCACGATCCGGCCGTGGAAAGCCTGCGGAGCCTGCGCACGGCGCTGCGCTTCGCGATGCAGGGCGCGCGCAACAACGTGCTGCTGCTGACCGGTCCCGCGCCGGGCGCGGGCAAGTCGTTCGTCGCGGCCAACTTCGCGGCGCTGCTCGCGGCCAACGGCGAGCGCGTGCTGCTCGTCGACGGTGACTTGCGCAAGGGGCATCTGCACGAATCGCTCGGCGTCCCGCGCGAGCGCGGCTTCGCCGAGCTGCTGTCGGGCACGGCCGCGCCGGTCGACGTGATCCACCGCGACGTGGTGCCGTGCCTCGATTTCATCCCGACGGGCGCCGTGCCCGCGCATCCTTCCGAACTGCTTGCCGACGAACGCGTCGCCGCACTGCTCGACGCGCTGTCCGCCGGCTACGACACCGTCGTGATCGACGCCGCGCCGATTCTCGCGGTGACCGACGCGGTCACGCTCGGCCATCACGCCGGCACCGTGCTGCTTACGGCGCGTGCCGCGACGACACGCGTTGCCGAGCTGGACGAAGCGATGCGGCGCCTCGCGCACAACGGTGTCGCCACGAGCGGCGTGCTGCTCAACGGCGTCGATCCTCACGTCGGCCGATACGGTTCGCGCTACGGCGCCTATCGCTATACGCAGTACCGTTACGCGCCGTCGCGTTGCGGACTGGCATCGTCGGTCGGCAGAAGGCTGCGCGCGCTCGTGTCCCGCCGTCGAGGAGCGCCGCGATGAGCGATTCCCGTCACCTCGAACGCGTCACGATACGCGATGCCGCGCCGGCGGGCACGCCCGCCACGACCGAAATGCGCGCCGGCCACGCGCCGGCCCGTGCGGGACGCCTGCGGATCGCGCTCATCGTCGAAGCCGCGGGCGGCGGCGTGGCCGTCCATCTCGCCGACCTGATCGACGGACTGAGCGCAACCGACGGCATCGAACTGCACCTGATCGTGCCGCACGGCCCACGTTTCGACGCAACGATCCTCGATGCACGCGTGCTGTCCCGCTGCGCGAGCGTGCAGGCGGTGCCGATGCGGCGCGCGGTTGGCTGGCGCGACGCGCTCGCGGTCGCCCATGTCTATCGCCACCTGCTGCGCATCCGCCCCGACATCGTGCACAGCCACAGCTCGAAAGCCGGCGCGATTGCACGCCTGTGCGTCGGGCCGTGGTGGCAGGTATACACGCCGCATGCGGTCTATACGCTGAACCCGACGCTGGGCAACCGCCAGCGCCGTTTCTACGGAACCATCGAGCATCTGCTCGGCCGCCTGTGCACGCACCGGATCGTCGCCGTGTCGTACGACGAGGCCCGACATCTGAACGAAGCGCTCGGCATTCCGGCCGCGCGGATCAAGACGATCGTCAATGGCGTCCGATCGCCCGCGCTGATACCGCGCGAAGCGGCAAGGCGCGCGCTCGGCATCGCACGCGATGCATGCGTCGTCGGTTTCGTCGGGCGCTTCGATCATCAGAAGGGCATCGACCGTCTCGTGCGGATCGCGCGCGGCGTGTATCGCCAATGCGGCCGCACCGTGCAGATCGTCGCGATCGGCTCGGGCGACTTCATCACGGCGGCCGGCAACGAGGCCGACGATCTGCCGCCGAATCTTCACGTCGTCGGCCGCGTGAACCATGCGAGCCGCTATTTCTCCGCGTTCGACCTGTTCGCGTTGCCGAGCCGCTACGAAGGCTTTCCCTACGTATGCCTCGAAGCGATGGCGGCCTGCGTGCCGATCGTCGCCACGCAGGTGTCCGGCGCGACCGAGCTGATCGCCACGCATGACATCGGCGTCGTGGTGCCGAACGAAGACGACACGACGCGTTTCGCCCGCGCGGTCGTCGCGCTCGCGAACGATCCAGCTACACGCGACGCGATGCGTGCGAACTGCGTGGCGGCCTTCGAGCACTTCTCGGCCGAAACCATGGTCGCACACACGCTCGACCTCTATCACACCCTTTCCGGACGAGGCCCGGCATGACTGCTCCCATTCACGTCGCGCTGCTGCACGCCTACAGCGCCCGCAATTCCGGTGACGGCCTGCTGGTCGACCTGTCTGTCGGCCTGCTCCGTGAAGCCTTCGGCGATGCCGTCCGCGTGTCGATCGTCGCGGCCGATCCGGCTTCGTTTCCGTCTTACGACGACGTATGCGGGGCACCCGTGCTCGCTGAACGCGGCAAGAGCCGGCTCGTCGGCGCCGCTGCTGCCGCACTGCCCGTTCGCATGAACCGCAGGTTGAACGCACTGCGCGGCCTGCTCGACGAAGCCGACCTGATCGTCGGTGTGGGCGGCGGCTATCTGCGCGCACGGACGGCCATCGAAGCGCTCAAGCTCGAAGCCGGCCACCTGCTGCAAATGCGGGCCGCGCGCGCTTCCGGCAAGCCCGCCGTCTATCTGCCGCAAAGCATCGGCCCGGTGCTGTCCTCGCGCGCGGTCGGCATGCATCTTCAATCGCTGCTCGGCGCGTTCGATACGGTATTCGTGCGTGACGACCGATCCGCCGCCTTTCTCGCCGCGAATCCGAACGCGCGGCGCGCGCCCGATCTCGCGGTGCTCGACTTCGGGCATCGCAGCGAGTCCATCCTTCGGCATGCCGCGCCGACGGGCGACACCGCCCGCCACGTCGCGTTCGTGCTGCGCCGCGCGCCGGCCTGGAGCGCGAAGCGACGCGCGCACTATGACGCGTCGATCGCGCGGCTGATCGAGCAGGTGCGCGCGACGTGCCGGGTCAGCTTTGCGGTGCAAAGCACCGGGCGTGGCAACGACGATCCCGCGTACTACCGCAGTCTCGGCATTCGGGAACCGCTGACGCCGCTCAAGACGCTCCTCGAAACCGACCGGCCGGACATCACGGTGTCGGTCCGCCTGCATGGCGCGATGGAGTCGATCCTGCATGGCGTACCCGCGTTCCACGTCAGCTACGAGCGCAAGGGCTTCGGCGCGTATGCGGACATGAAGCTCGGCGACTGGGTCGTCAACGGTGCGGATTTCGATCCGGCGCAGGTCTGCCGGACGATCCTCGCCCCCGGCGCTACCCAGGCGTTCTGGAACGCCGCGCAGGGCGGCTTTACGCGCATCCGTGCCGCACGCGCACGCGTGATCGACACGCTGCGCGCCGCCCGTCGTGCCGATTCCGGCTCCGACGTCGAAACGAATGCCGGAGCCGACGTAAAAGCGACAGCAGCCGTCGACGAGGTCACGCCATGCTGACGCGCCTGCTCCTGCGCGGCCTGGCGCTCGCCCTGAAATTCGCGCTCGCAATCATCGTCGCACGCACGCTCGGCTTCGACGCGGTCGCCGCATACGGGCTCGCGGTCGCCGCAACCGTGATCGCATCGAAACTGCTCGGCCTCGGCTTCAGCCCCGAACTCAACCGGCGGCTCAGCGAAGCTGATCCGTCGCCAGCGTTCGGCGCAATGCACACCCTTTGCCTCGCGTACGGCGGGCTCTACCTGCTGCTCATTGCGACGCTCGCCATTGCGACGAGCAACGGCGACGCCGGCCTGCTCGCCCGCTTCGGCCTGTCGACGCGGCTCGCGTGGTGCGTGCTGCTCGTTGCGCTGTCCGAGCATGCGGCATTCGAGGCGAACGGCTGGCTGTTCTCGCTGCATCGACCGCGCGCCGGCTCGCTGCTGCTGTTCGTCCGCACGGGCGCATGGGCCGGCCTCGCGTGCGCGGGGCTGCTCGTCGGTGCGCTGCATTCGATCGAGGCCGTCGTGGCCCTGTGGTTCGCGGCCAATACGTGCGTCGTCGCGCTTTCCTGGTGGCGTATCCGCGCGGTTGCACGCCACGCGCACGGCAGCCCGCAGGCAGCTCGCGCATCGGCCGCGCGCGAGCGCGGTGTGCTGTCGGTCTGGTGGCACGGGTTGCCGTTCTACGTGGCCGGCATCGTCCTCGCGTCGTTGCAGTACGCGGAGCGTTTCATCGGCGGCGGCCAGCTGGACGCCGATGCACTCGGCCGGTACGTGTTCGCGTGGTCGATCGCCAACGCGATCCAGGCACTCGCTTTCTCGACCGTCGTCGTGACGGCCGGCCCGCGCTTCGTGCGCGTGCTGTCCGACGCGCCGCACACCTTCCCCCGGCTTGCCGTGCGCGCGACGATGGCCAGCGTGGCCGTCACCTCGATCGCGGCGGCGGCGGTCCTTGTACTGCATCGCGACCTGCTCGCGCTCGCGCACGAGCCGGCGGCCACCGGCGAGTTCGCCCTGTTCGCGACACTGCTCGTGTCGTTCGTGCTGCGCGGCGCGGCAGACGTGCTGTGGACGGCCGCGATCGCGCTGCGCACCGGCTGCGCCGTGATGGTGTCGATGATCGCGCTCGCGCTGTCGTACCTGCCGCTGGCGTGGAGCCTGATCGTTCACGCTGGCGCGATGGGCGCGGCCATCGCGCACCTGGCGGCAAGCGCCGGCATCGTCGTCACGCTGGCACTGATCGTCGCGCGCACCGGCCGGTCGCGCATGGACGCAAGCATGGAGGCTGCCCCGCATGCTGCGTAACCTGATTGCCGGTGGGCCGGCACTGAGCCGAGGCGTCACGCGCGCGGTCGGCGCGATGATCGTGTTCGTCTACTGGATCGTCTACGCGAAGGCCGGCACGTTCCTGCCCGAGTTCGTGTTCCGCGACGCGGAGAAGATCCAGAGCCAGATCGGCGGCGGGAGCACTTACGAGGGCACGTCGTTCGATGCGGTCGCGAAGTTCTATGCACTGCTCGGCCCCACGGGCACGTCGCTGTTCGTTGCCGCGATCGGTACGGCGTTCATCTGGCGGATCGTCGGCGAAGGCCGCCGCGTCGGGTCGCTAGCCGCGACCGTCGTGCTGCTGGCGCCGTGCGTGTTCTTCAACCTGTTCGTCGCCAGCAAGGACACGCTCGTCGTGCTGATCGCGCTCGTGCTGTCCGGCACCATGCGGCGCCGCTCGAGCGCGTGGACCTTCGTGGCCGTCGTTGCGCTCTACGCCGGCTACGCGGCCGTCGTGCGCGGCTACTTCGCATTGATTCTCGCGATCGCGCTGGCCGCGTTCCTGTTCCGGCACGTGTCATGGCGCGGCAAGACGTTGCTGATCGGCGCGGGTGCGATCACGCTGTTCCTGCTGCCGCCGGACGTGTACTACCTGCTCCAGCATCCTCGCGACATGGCAGCCGACTATCTCGCCTACGGTTCGCCGTTCGGCGCGCGCACGAGTTTCTACAACCCGGTCGTGCCCGATTCGTTCATCTCCTTTTGCGCGAACTATGCGTATGCGGCGCTGCGGTTGAATCTGCCGCTGCTGTTCGATGTGGGCCCCAAGGAATTCGCGATGCAGCTGTTCGTGTGGATCGCGCTGGCCGCCGTGTGGCGTCGTGCTCGGCATCGTACGAATCCGGCCCGTGATCTGCTTGCCTGCGTCGTCATCGGTCACGTCGCCATATCGATGCTGTTCGAACCCGATCTCGGCAGCTATACACGCCACCTGTCGAGCGTCGCCTTGCTGTGCGCGCTTCAGTTCGCGGGATTCGATGCGCGTGCCGGTCGACGCCGGCCATCGCACGGTTAAACGACGAGCGGCACGCAGCAATCACACGCTGCCGCCACGCGGCCCCCCGCCCGCCCGCCTGCCTGCCTGCCTGCCTGCCTCACAACGACATCACCCGCTGAACCAGCCATGCAAACGCTCCCGCTTCATTCCGGCATCTTCCGCAACCTCCAGTGCGCACGCGCCTTCGCGGCGCTCGCCGTCGTCGGCTATCACATGGGCGTGCTTCCGTTCGGACAAGCCGGTGTCGACGTCTTCTTCGTGATCAGCGGCTTCATCATGTCCGTCGTCACGCCGCGCGAGGGGCGCGACTTCCTGCGCAAGCGCCTGATCCGGATCGTGCCGCTCTACTGGCTGACCACGCTGGGCGTGTTCGCGATCGCGGTCGTGAAGCCTCAATGGCTGAATTCGACGACGGCCGGCGCCGACTATCTCGTCAAGTCGCTGCTGTTCGTGCCGTACGTGAAGGAAAACGGCCATTGGGGGCCGCTGAACCTCAACGGCTGGACGCTCGAATACGAGATGCTGTTCTATCTCGTCATCGCGGGGGCGATGTGGCTCGTCAGCGTTCGTCATGCAACGGCGTTCGCGGCGCTCGCGCTTGCGCTGTTCTGCGCGTACGTGGCTGCCGGCGGCCCGGCAAGCGAAGTCATCGCTCATCTCGGCCAGCCGTTCGTGCTCGAATTCGGGCTCGGTGTGCTGGCCTGCCGTCTGCTCGAAAGCGGTATCGCCGGGCGTCTGCCTCGCTTCGCGTGGCTTGCGGCGGCCGCTGCGGCGTTAGCGGCGATACCGCTCGCGGCCGTCCTGAACGGTACGCCGACCGGCTTTGAACGTGTGTTGTGGTGGGGCGTGCCGGCTTGCGTACTGATCGTCACCGCGGTCGCGCTCGACCTGCGAGGATGGTCAATCGGGAACACGACCCTCGCCCGGCTCGGCGATGCGAGCTATTCGATCTATTTGCTGCATCCGTATGTGATCGGCGCTGCGAACAAGATCGTCGGAGTACGTCTCGATGCCGGCACGTGGTTGGGCACAACGGCTGCGCTCGCAACGCTGGCGGCCGTCTGCGTATGCGGCTATGCCTGTCATGCATGGATCGAACAGCCGATGCTTGCTGCCTTGAAGCGCTGGCTGTCGCGGAAGCACCGTGCGTCGGCGGACTCGTCGGGATCAACAACGGTGTGACTGACCATCCGTAACGTACAGGCTGCGTCATCGCCAACGGCTATTTCGCGAAAATTCGACGGGATCAGCGAGTCGTCCTTGGGCGATTACGGCCAGAAATACGACGCTCGCCGGTGTCGACTAACGGGCGCTGCGTGACCATCGCGCAAGCGGAAGCAGCGGCGCGCTGATTGGCAGCGGTCCGAGCGTACTGATCTAAACGAGAAATAGAAAAAGGCCGGCGTCACGCAACGCGACGCCGGCCTCCGTATTTGAGCCGCTCAAGATATCGCGGTGCTTCGATCAACGAGGATCAACTTCGATCGCACTCGCATTCATCGAAGCCGCACCACCCCGGCAAGCCTGCTGCTCCGGAATCTCGACGACACGCCCTTGCAGCGTTTGCGGCACACCCGGATACACATTGAACGGATCCGTGACCTTCCCGTCCACCTTGGCTCCGTTCACCGCATAACGCACGGTGCCCGTCGCAGTCAGCCGCGCACCGTGCGCATCGCACTCGACGGACAATTTCGCCCTCTCGCTCCCCGGCATCTGCCGGACCAGCGTGCTGAACCCCATGTTGATGACGATCGTCCCTGCGGTCTTCTGCTCCCCCTGCGTCATCACCTTGATCGAGGGATGGACGTCCAGCCGGTACACCGTCTCGTTCTGAACCGCCTGCAACGGCTTCACGACGATGTTCTTGGTCTGCCCGGGTGCGAGGCTCAGCTTGAACGGAAACGCAATCAGCGTCGGCTGCGCCTCTTCACCGACCGGTTCGCGCTTCTCGTCCTTCAGCGGCACGCCGGGGTTGAGCAAGCGCGACAATGAAATGGTCACGTACTCGGGACGATCACCGTTGTTGATGATCTGCACGTTGGTCGTGCCCGAGTCGAGCACGATTTCCTTCGGAAACACATCGATTGTCGCAGCGGCAAGGCCGGGAACGAATCCGGCGAGCGTTAGCGCCATCGGGAGAATGAATGCATGCAATCTCATGTTCGGGTCCTGGTGAGCCGGCCCGCTGGGAACGCAGGTCGGGACTGCCCTCTTGCGTACGATGTCATCCGCCCGGACAGCACGCACGGAGGACGTCGACGACAATCGGAAACTGGAAACGAAAAGAACACCGCCCGCAACACGGCGGGCGGTCACAAACTGGATCGCCTCCGGCATCGGAGGCCGCCTTCGCTACTTTTGCTTCGGCACGCGCGGTTCGAAAACCAGCGACAGTTCGCCCGTGTAGGTGCCCGCCGTGCTCTTGAAATCGCCTTCGGGCGGAAACGCAGAAACCGCGAGACTGTAATAGCCGTCGGAATCGACATTTGGCGATGGCGGCGCCGGGTTGTCGAACTCGATCGCCTGCCCGACGACCATCGGTTTCGGCTCCCCACCTTCGGCACCGATGCTGACGGCCGTCTTCCGGAACGCGAGCGTCGGTTTGGCCTGATTCCGGATATTGAGCGGCTGATCCATGCGGACCTGGAACGTGCCCGTCGTCGACACCACGTGCAACCGCGCCTCGACCTCATAGGCCGTCTCCCAACCGCCCAGCTGCCGCATCGTCAGGCCCTGCGGAAACCAGGTGCCCTTTTCATCGGTGATGATCAGGTTGTTCTGGCGCACGACCTTGGCCGTGACCTGGCTCGTCGTCTTCCCGTTGATCAATATGACTTGTGCCGACGCGAAAATCGGCAAGCACGCCAGCGCCGCCAGCAATCCGTTCAGAATGATTTTCCACATGTTGCCTCCTACGACTTCGTGACGACCGTGAACGACAACACATCGCTGTAGTTGCCGGCACCGGCGCCTTGGCCCACCGTGGTCCTGAACGTCGGCACGAAACAGGTACGATTGCCCTTGTTCAACTTCACCGATTTTTCTGCCTTATTGGGCAGCAGGAACGATGCGGTGCCACTGTCCAGCGTCAGGTCATACGACACAGTCTCCGATGGCTTGCTGCTATTCGCGAGCAGATATCGATCACCCGAAACGCCGTTCTTGCTCGTCGCGTCGATCACGAAGTTACGGTAACTATCGACACCTGTGTACGTGAAGCAGAGTTGCTGCGCCGTACCGCTGAGCGTCTTCTCGCCGTCGCCTGGCGGCAATTCACCCAGATTCCAGTCCGGCGCAGCCACGGCAATCTCGATAGCGGGCGGCGGCTTCGGCGGCGGTACTTCAGGATCGATCACCGTGCATGTGCTGGCGCCGCTCATTTTGCTGACATAGACGGCACCGGTGACCTCGCCAACATCGGTGCCATCCGTGAAGTTGCCGGCGCGCACTCCGATGCCGGGCCAATCCTTGATCGCGGAATTGTCGATCATCACCTGAATGTTGGCTGAAAACGCGTCCGGGATAAGCCAGTCAGACGGTATCTCCCCCGCTGTGCGATACCCGTGATACATCACATAAGTCGACTCCGTAAAGTAATAAGTGTGTTTCTTGCCATTAAGCATGACATACTTCGCCGCGGCGGAGCTTGGGCGCATTTTCCCGTATTGGTCATACGTGTAAATTACGATGCCGCGAGAACGGAACTTCTGCCACGCCAAGTTCGTCGCATTAGTAGCTCGAAATTTGATAACCAGTTCGATCGTACTGGTTCCATCACCGTTGTTTTTCCATGAGCAATTACCGTAGCTTTCGATCACATCGCGATACACAATTCCAGCAAATGCATTGGAGGAAAGTACGGCCAGAATTACGCCAAATACACAATTTCTCCAATGCCTAACAATTTCGAACTTTTTCATCGATCTCTTCATTCCGATTAGGTCAACACACTGGATGGGTGATTGCTTGCCGCATGCCCTTTCCAAGGTATCAGCGCGTCTCGCTTCGATGCACACTCTCTACCGCGCGTGGGCTGCACGCTGATAAATCACCACGCCATAGCCGACATTGACGAACAACGGGGCCGGTGCGCCTTCACCCTGAGCGGCATCGACGACGATCCGCTCCTTCGGCTTGAACGTGATGCGCCAGATCTGTGTTTCCGAAGGCGCGGCAAGTTCTTTCAGCCCCATCCGATATCTCTGCCCCGGCGCCAACGTCAATCGGGCAGGTGATACCAGCAAGGTCGGATGCGCCACTTCGGCAACGGGCACCAGATGCTCCGGCGAGTCACCCGGATTGGTCAGCAGGTGCTGCTCGACATTCAGATATAGCGGCGTATCGCCCACGTTCTCGGCATACAGCTCGCGCGCCGCTGCTTGCCCGGGCTCCAGCGTCAGCTCCACGCGCGACAGCTTCAGTACGCCGGCGGCCGAGCTACAGGTGCAGGCCAGCGCCGCCAGCAGCCCAAGCACGACGCGCGCTGTGCGCATCATCACGGGCACTCCAGCGTTTGCGGCTTGTCGTCGACACTCAGCGTCATTCGCTTCGTCGCAAAGTACTGGGGGGTACCCGGAAAGACGGCGATCGTTTGTGCCTGCGCCGCCTTGTCAACCTTCACATCGGTAAAGACCTGACGCACGTTGCCCGTGCTCTCGAGCGTCAGCCCGCCGCTCTCGCAACGATGCGTCCAGCCACCGCGCTGCTTGCCCGGGGGCGGCATGTGCCTGACCAGCACGCCATAACCGACCGCCACCGACATCGGCGCGCTGATCTTGTCCTGCGGCTCGTTGTCCACGGTGAGCGACCGGACCGGCACGATATAGAGCCGATACAACTCCTCGTTCGCGGGTTCCGCGAGCGACTTGAGCGTGATCGAGCGAGTTTGGCTCGGCCCGAGCGTGAGCTTGTCGGGGCTGGCCAGCATGCCGGGATGCTGCAGCTCACCCAGATCCTGCTTCTCTTCCGGCGTCTTGCCCGGATTCATCACTTTCTGCACCGAGATCGACAGGTAGAGCGGTGCATCGCCCATGTTCTTCACGGTGACGTTCTGGTCGTGGTTGCTGAATACCTTGGTTGTGGCCGGCATTACCATCAGCTCGCCTTCGGCCTGTGCCGGTTGAGCGACGGCAAACAGCAAACCGCACACGATCGGAAACGCGGTTCGCAAACTCAAATTCATGTCGTCAATCCCTGTAAATGGTTGAGTGGGCCGTCATTGGCAACGGAAGTTATTTCCGTCGGCGTCCTTCAGGCTGCACGTGTACTGATGCCCGTTCTGGTCGAGCGTGATCTGCGACAGCATCGTCTTGCTGACGATCGAGAACAGGCCGTTCGGGTGTACCGTGTCGCCGGTTTCGACTACCTTGCCGCTCACCGGCTTGCCGTTCGCATCCTTCAGGAAGCCGCTGTACACCATGTTGATGTCGACCTTCGCCGTTGCCGCGTAGACCTGGCCCGGATGGGCGCGGACGATGTTCGCCGGCACCTCGACGTTCATGTCGACCTTTTCACTGCTGCTCATCACGCGTGCGAACGGCACGTCACGATAGGCATTGAGCGGTACTGCATAGGTGCTGTTGCCGGCCACCGGGCTGCCTTCGACGTTGAAGCCATACTTCATGCCCGGGATGTTCGGCGTCTTCAACAGCATCGCGCTGCCGCCTGAGCTGTAGCGGCCGAAGGCAACGCCCTGGCGGCTGGCCGCAACCATCCCGCGGTAGTTGAAATCGACGTTGCTGCCCGCGCTGCTCGTGCCCAGGTTCAGCGACGCGTCGCCACGCGTGCCGGAGCGGGTGCCGTAGGTGTTCACGCTGTAATCGGTGCCAATCCGGCTCGCCGTGAGGCCGACGCTGGTCGTACCGAAACCATCCTGGAAATCCTTGCGAACGTCACCGCTGAGCTGCGTCTGCCCACCGGAATGCGCGGCGCTGAAGCTCGCCTGCACCTTATCCAGCATCATGGTCATGTTGAAATACACGCCATAGCCGCCGCTGCCCTGGTACCCGCCCTTCTGAACGCCCAGCGCGAACGTGCCCCACAGGCCGTTCGGCCGATAGTTCCAGCGCGCTTCGGCCTGCTGCGACTCGCTGTACAGCGAGCGCTGGTAGTTGTAGCCGAACGTCACGCCGCGAATGTTGCGGCTGTAGCTCACGGCGGTGCTCGGCTGACCGTAGTAGAAGCGCGACACCTCCGTGTTCTGGTAACGGCTGACCATCAGGCTGCCGAGCGCCTCGCTCGCCATCGAGATGTTGGCGTAGCCGCCGGCGCTGCGTTCGCCGCTCAACACGCCCAGCGTGGGCGTGATGTCGACGCCGCCGAGCTGCATCGGGCGCGTGACGTTTACTTCCGCCGCCCAGCTCCCGCCCTGGCCCGCAAGCATCGACGCATTGAGATAGAACTGCTTGAAGTTCCGGCTCATCGCGGCTTCGAGCAAGTAGCCGCCGGTACCCATCTCCTTGCCGGCCGTCACGTGCCACGCATTGCCGCTGTTCGCACCGAAGTTGAGGTTGTTGACCTCGCGGGTTTCCCGGTTGACCACGTTGCCGTTGCGGTCGACCAGGCGAACTTCGACCGAGTAATAGCCGCCCGGCAGATCGGCGAAGCTGATTTCGTTACGGCCGATCGCCGCGGGTCGCTTGAGGATCAGGCGGCCGTTCCGGTAAAACTCGTAGTTGCCGTCGGCCGACGCATAGAGCACCAGCGAGCCGGCATTGCTTGCGACCTGAAGGTGGGTCTGGCTGCCGATGGTCACGAACTGGTCGAAGCTCGGCGACAGCAACGTGCTGACCGTTCCGGCTGCGTAGTCGATGTTGTTCTGCTTACCTGCCCGCACGTATGTGCTCGCGAAGTTCTTCTGCAGGTAATACGACGACAGCCCCTTCTGGCTGCCGCTGGAATTGTTCGATTCGGTACGGTTCGCGTACCAGCTCATGTAGCCGAAGCTCTGGAACGGGAGCCCGACAAAGGTGTTGCCGTTGACGTTGACGGCACGGTAGCCGTCCGACGACGCCCGCAAGTCGATCGACTGGTTGTTGACGAGGCCGAAACCCGTTTCGGGCGCGATGTAATCCGCGCTCGAATTGCGGATCGAGATCGAACGCTTCAGCTTGTCGACGGTGACGTAGTACCCGGCGATGACAACGTCGCAGCCCTTGCTGCAACGCTTGTAATCGAGCTGGGTGATGACGTTCCGGATGGTATCGACGTCGTCCGGCGAAATGCCGTTGGCCGCATACTTCGCCGCATCGAACTGCAGCGACGTGTCCTTCTGCGAATAACTGATGAACCCCGGCAGCGTGCGCCCGTTGAAGGTCGCAACATAGTTCGCGCTATCATCCAGTTCGGCCGCACTGAACCCTTCAGGTACGCCGTACGTAACCTTTAGCTCTGCAAATGAGTGCGACGAAATAAAAAGAAACGCACCGAGCCACAGCTTGTTGAATCGAAAGGGAGCTTGATAGGCGAACACGCGGTTTTCTTCTAAGGAGGAATAGGACGAACGGCCCCGGGAATTCGGCGGGAATTGCACACGAAGAGGAACCCCGACGGGAGCGGGGTTCCGTGCAGGACAGTTACTTCGTCGTCCCGCCGCTGCCCGATGCCGCGACCGGCTCGAACACCATCACGAGATCACCGCTGTAGCTGCCGTTCGTGCTGACTTCGCCAACCTTGGCCGGTGCTTCTGCGCTGATCTTCAGGTTGTGCACTTCGTCGAAGCCGCCGGTGCCCGACGTCACTTGAGTGAACTTCTGGGCTGCGCCGAACTTGACTTCCGTGTCACCCGAGTTGCCCGACAGCGCCACCTTCACGCCCTTCATTTCGTACTTGCCGCTCGCCAGCTTCAGCGGTTGTGCGAGCGAGACGTTGACATCGGCGTTCGTCGACCAGATACGAACCGGCAGCGACTTCTCGAACTTGGTTTGCGTGTAGTCGGTGGCCGAGAGTTCTTCCGTGCCGTACCAGGTCGAGCCGTCCGGCTTCGACACGAACAGGCCGTCGTTGATCTGTGCGGTCAGCGTGATCTTCTTCGACACCGTGTCGGCCTGTGCCGTGTGTACCATGCCGAACAGTGCCGTGGTGACGCCCATTGCCAGAACGAGTTTGCTGAGTTTCATCGATTGATCTCTATTGAAGAAAATTGATTTACGGAGATCGAATACCGATTAATTTATCAATCAGTATTCAAACGCGTGGAAGATCAATTCCACTGACGTTATTTTCGATGAACAGAAGCAAGCGAGCGATAGGACAACTTTTCGCCGTCGCGTCAAAATAGCTAGTACAAGTACGAAATTAGAAGATTGGCCGTTTTAAATCGCTGATTGTCAGATCGTTTTAACTTTCCGTCCGTACAGGTACGGCTGCGGCGGGCAGCAGGGCATCGCCGGGGCCGGCCCGGCCGTTGGGTGCTCGGCCTCGGTCATGCGCTGCGGGGGCGCGCGACTGCACCCCACTCTCGGGCGATGTTTTAATTTTCTTTAATGAAACGGTCGCTGCCCGATTTCGCTTCAGACAATATCAATTCGAGATAGAGCCTGCTTCAGGACGGCATGCCCGGCAAGAAATGCGACTCCCCTTGGCGATTGTCGCGCTTCCTCAACGGTCGATCCGCTCCAGCGCATGCTCCATCTCCTGCCGGAACGCCTCCCGGTGCAATTCGAATGCCGCCACGCCGCCCGTGTTCACGGCCGCTTCCATCTGCGCACATGCGTCGCACGCGGCCCTGTCGCAGGCGAGCGCGAAGCCGCCGCGCATCGAATGGAGTTCCACCCGGAGCACATCTCCGTCATCACCGGACAACGCCGCTTCGATCGCAGCCAGCGAGCGCAGCGTGGCCTCGCGTAAAGTCCGTCGCATTTCGCCGGTCATCACCGGCGCGACCTCGCGCATGCCGGAATCCACCGCTCGAACGTGCCTGCCATGCCGTCGCAGCGCCGCATCGAGACTGTCGATGGACAACGGTTTGAGCGCCACCTCGGCCACACCGACTTGCAGGCAGCGGCGACGATCTTCATCGGTCGCATGCGCGGTCATCGCAATCACCGGCACCTGCGCACGCTACTCACGCAGGAAATTCGCCAGTGCGAAGCCGTCGAGCTGCGGCATGCTCAGATCGGTCAGCACGACATCGAACGGGTGCGTGAAGTAGGCGCGCATCGCTTCCATCCCGTTCTCGACGATCGTGGCGTCGTAGCCGAGCGCATCGAGCTGATCCCGCAGCAATGCACGGCTCGCCGGGTGATCCTCGGCGACCAGCACGCGTAGCGGCGGCACGTCGTCGCGTTGCTGCTGCGTTTGCGCAACGTGCGCCGCATCCGGTTCGGGTTCGGCGCCCTGCCAGCCGCCCGGCGCATCGGGTAGCGGCAACGTCGCCACGAACGTCGAGCCCTCGCCTGCGCGGCTCTCGACCGTCAGTTCGCCGTGCATCAACCGCGCGATGCGGCGGCACAGCGGCAAGCCGAGCCCGGTGCCGCCGAAGCGGCGATAGATCGACGCATCGGCCTGCATGTACACGTCGAACAGCGTCGGCAACGCGTCCTCGGGAATGCCTACGCCCGTGTCGCGCACGGCAATCTCGACGCAACCGGCGCCCGCGCCGCCACGCGCCAGTCGTGCGTCGATCGAAATGCCACCATGCTCCGTGAACTTGATCGCATTGCCGACGAGGTTCGAAACGAGTTGACGCAGCCGCGTCGGATCGCCGACGTAGCCATTGGCCAGTTCCGCCGCGACATGGCATTCGAGCGCCAGCCCCTTCGCCTCGGCAAGCGGCCGGAAAATCGCCGCAACGTCTTGCAGCACACGCCGCAGGTCGAACGCGATGTGCTCCAGCGCCATCTGGTTCGACTCTGCTTTCGACAGGTCGAGTACGTCGTTGATCACGCGCAGCAGCGCATCCGACGACGAAACGATCGTCTTCAGGCGGCGCTGCTCGACCGCCGGCAATTCGGCCCGCCCCATCAGCTCCAGGTTGCCGACGATCGCATTGAGCGGCGTGCGGATCTCGTGGCTCATCGTCGCGAGGAACGTCGACTTCGCCTTGTTGGCATCGTCCGCGGCCATGCGCGCTTCGCGCAGCTTGTCTTCGGTGAGCTTGCGGGTGGTGACGTCGGTCAGCGTGCAGAGCAGCACGTCGACACCGCGGAACCTGGTGCGGACGACGTGGGCCGCGAGATAGGTCGTGTCCTGACCGGGGCGCTCGACAGCCAGCTCCTGCTGCATCACGAAGCGCCGCTCCGCCGCGCCTGCCGTCTGCTGTTCGCGATACGCGTGCCAGATGCGTTTGCCGAGCGGCAGCCCCAATGCGCCGTCGTCGTACGCAAGCGCGGCGTCGTTGCGCACCACCGTGTCGCCGTCGGCCGCCGACAGCAGCAGCAAGCCGGCCGGTGCCGTGCGGATCAACGTGCGGTTGAACGCCTCGCTTTCGATCAGGCGGATCGCGCGGCGGTTCGCGGGGCGCAGCGCACGGCGGTCGAACGTGACGATCGCGAT
Source organism: Burkholderia sp. AU31624 (assembly GCF_020420065.1). Lineage (NCBI taxonomy): Bacteria > Pseudomonadati > Pseudomonadota > Betaproteobacteria > Burkholderiales > Burkholderiaceae > Burkholderia > Burkholderia sp. AU31624. The sequence continues at coordinate 63,502 of NZ_JAIZRT010000002.1, read as the reverse complement.
CCACAGCATCGCAATGGCAAGCAGCGCGGCGGCAAGCGTCACGCTCACGCCGACGGCAGTCGCCCTTGCCACGCTTCGCCACGAGAACGTCGTCAACACGGTGAGGCTGGAATCAGCCGACCGGTCGCTGATCACGAACCGCGTGCCGATCCGGCGCACGGCGACATGCCGAACGGCCGATATACGCGCGTCGTTCAGGACGCGCTCGATCATCGCCGGATCGCGCTGTCGTCCGAACACTACCGCACCGCGCGCGTCCACGACCGCGACATCCTCGTCGTCGGATTGCGGCGTCATGATGTCGTCGAGACGGAACTGGCCGTTGAAGACGAGCCAGCCGAACGGGTGGCCGGACGCATCGTCGAGCCGGCGCCCGAACCGCACGACGGTGCGACCGACGATCGGATCGTAGCGACGGTCGATCATGTACTGGCCGACGTCCAGGCCGAGCTTCTGCTTCGTCGCGCCGGTCGGCATCAGGCGGGCGGTCAATGCGTGCAGGTCGGTATCGGGCGGCAACGACCGTGCGTGCGCAACGAGCCCGACACCCAGCACGCCGAGAAACGTCCCGTCGAGCCCGATCAGGTAGCCGCCGAGCGGCTCGGCGTTTGCCGGGCGCGGCGGAAGTAACGAACGGCCCGAGCCGCTGTCGAATTGCGGAAGCATCGCCCCGAGATATCCCGCATACGACTCGGCCGGCCGGGCCGCCGTGACTTCCGCGATCGCGAACAGGCGGTCCCCACGGCCGAGATCGCCGGCGGTCAACCTGCCGTGTGCCGCCGAGAAGGCCTGGAGTGCATCGGGCGGCGGTTGTGCCCCCTGGCTCCAGAGTTGTTCCGCCCTGGGCCCGAAGGTCGCCAGCATCCCGTCCACCGCCTTCTGGTTCGCGTAGAACTCGGCCTCGCGCAGCAGAAACGTCGACCGCGCCTGCCCCAGGCTGTCCTGCACCTCGAGCCGGATGACCAGCGCCGCGCAGACCAGGATGAATGCGGTGACCGCACCGCCGCCGCCGTACAGCAACACCTGCTGCTGCCGCCGGACGCGACCCGGATCGAACGGCTTGCGGCCCACCGCCGCCGCGTGCGCGAGAAGTCGTTTCAGTTTTGCGGGCATGGATCGTTATCGGTGGCGCCGGACAGGGTGGTCACGCGCCGTACGCATGCATCCGGCGCGCCGCTCGGCCGGATCGCCCGTCGCCGTGCGACGCAATGGTCGATGCATTCGGCTTGCCGGCTATTCGCTTGCGGCAGGCGCATCGGGCGCCGGTACGTCCGACACGGGTGTGTCGGGCAGGTTGCCGTCGCTCGCATAGCGGATCAGGTCGGCGTCGCGCACGACGCCGAGCTTCTTCATCGCACTCGTTTTCTGCGAGCTGATCGTCTGCTTGCTGCGATGGAGCTGTGTGGCGATTTCGCCGACCGTATAGCCGGCGCCGAACAGCCGGACCACCTCGATCTCGCGTGTCGTGAGCGGGCGTGCCGTATCCAGCGTGCCCGCCGACTCCAGCAATTGCTTGATGTACGGCGACAGGTAGTTGGCGCCGACGTACGCTGCATGCACCGCACCGACGAGATGGGAAATCGCATCCGACTTGCTCAGGATGCAGCCGACGCCCTGCTTGCGGATCGCGTGCAGCACGCTCGGATTGTCGATCATCGTGATCGTCACGAGCTTCAGCGCCGGATAGCGGCGCTGCAGGAACGACAGCAGCACGAGGCCGTCGCCGAACTTGCCGCCCGGCATCACGTAGTCGACCACCAGCACGTCGCTCGGTTTCTCGTCGAGCGCCGCCACGAGATCGGTCGAATTGGACACGGAGCCGACGAGCCGGATCGTGCTGCTCTCCGCGAGCGCCTGCGACATGCCCATCGCGGATGATGGGTGGTCGTCCGCCACCATCACACGCACAAAGAATTCATCCATGGTCCCTGTTCTCCCCGAGGCTTTCGATCGCGCATACGCCGGCGGCCGCCAATGCGGGCCGCGGCTCCGTTCCATCCAGCGGACGGGCCGTCGAGTCGACCGTCGCTTCGATACATCGGAGAATGCTAGCGCGCCTCGATTTTAAGATAAAACACTGACAAGACCGTAAGCATTGGCTGACCGGCAGAGGCGGGCCGTGTTCCGCGCCGCCCCGTGACGTGACCCGCATGCGGATACCGGGCGCACGCACCCGGCTGTTGACGATCAGCATACGCTTGCAGGGAAGCACCACGGGCGCGGGTGAAACGGACGACGACGCACGCCGCAGGCTCCCGGTGCGATGCACCGCGGCGCCCGGTTTGCCGCAGCGCCGTCGTGACCGCCTGCGTGGCGGCGCACCCGTCACACAGCCATTGCACACCGGCGTGCTACCCGCCGTGACTATCTGTGCGTCCCCTCATCCGACTCGCCCCGCTCCTCCAGCACCTGCTTCCACTCCGTGATCGCGCGCCGCTTCTGTTGCGGCGACATGATCATGAATTCGTTCATCCTGCCGAGAAAATCCTTTCTGGACTTCTCGGGAAGCGTGGCGAAATCGAGCAGCATTACGAAGACTTTCACCATATAGCGCACGGTCTCCCCCTCTTTTCTCCTGATTGATCTGCGCCGCTCCTGCCGATGCGGCGCGCTGCCTTCCATTCTTCGGACCCCGCCACCTTCGGCCGCGACACACGATCCCCATTCATGTCGTGTCGCCATGCGCGAAATTCGCGACGTCCTGTTCTTGTATTCCTTCTCCGCCCTCAGGCACGCCGCACCGCCGGCCAAGGCCCGCCAACGCGCCGCGCAGGTGCGCGAGCGTCACCGGCCTGGTGAGCACGCAGCCGATTCCCGCGTCGCCATATCGCTGCCCGTCACCGGGCGCGACATGCGATGTCACGACCACCACGTCGCAATCCGTGCCGAGCGCGCGCACGGCGTTCGCCAGCGCGCAGACCGACATGTCCTGCAAGCCCGCATCCACCAGCAGCACGTGCCACGCGCCGGTGGCCAGCAGGTCGAGCGCCGCTTCAGCCGAACCGGCCGCCTGCACCTCGCAGCCGAGCACGTGGAGTTGCTCCCGCAACAGCGTGCTGCTGACGGAATCGATGCCGGCGAGCACCACGTGCCATGCGCCCGGACGCACGGCTTCCACGTGCTTGCTCGCCGGCCGTTGCGCGGCCAGGCCGCCGGCGTCGGCCATCGCCTGCGCAAGCGCAGCCTTCAAGCCGCCCAGCGCATAACCCGACACGCGTATCGTCCTGCCCGCCCGGTACGCTTGCGGCGGGCCGTCCGGTGTGGCGAACACGACAGGGCCGTCACCGCCCAGGCTGTCGAGCTCCGCGCGCGACCACGCATCCGAATCGCCGAACAGGACGATCGCGGCGGCCCGCGCACGACGGTCAGCCGGGATCCGCGCCGGGCGCTCGTATGCGTCGACGTCGAAGCCCCATGCACGCAGATGCGGCAACGCAAAGCGCTGCCATTCCGTACGCGCGACGACGATCACCGGCACGCGCGCGCCGCGCGCGGGATGCGCATCGAGCGACACGACCGCCATGCCGAGCGGCAGCGTCAACGTGAAACGGCTGCCGGTGCCCGGGACGCTCGCCACGTCGATCCGCCCACCCATCGCGGCCGCGAGGCGATCGCACAGCGCGAGCCCGAGCCCGGTGCCGCCGTAGCGGCGCGTGATCGACGCGTCGACCTGCGAGAACGCCTTGAACAGCTTATGGCGATCGGCGCCCGCGATGCCGATGCCGGTGTCTTCGACCGCGATCGACAGCTCGGCGCTGCCCCGTCCGGCCGACGCAACCGACACGCGCACCAGCACATGCCCGCTGGCGGTGAACTTGATCGCGTTGCTCAGCAGGTTGCCGAGCACCTGCCCGAGCCGGGTCGGATCGCCGCGCATCCGCTGCGTGTCGCTCGCGTCGATTTCACAGAACAGCGACAGCCCCTTCGCCTTCGCGACCGGCGCGAACGCACCGAGCGTGCGCTCGATCACGCCGATCACGTCGAACTCGATCGCTTCGACCGTCATCGCACCGGCTTCGATCTTGGAGAAATCGAGGATGTCGCTGACGAGCGTGAGCAGGCCCGACGCTGCCGTGCGCAGCGTCTGCACGCGGCCGTGCTGCGACGCATCCAGCGCGGAACGGTCGAGCAGTTCGAGATTGCCGAGGATCACGTTGAGCGGCGTGCGGATCTCGTGCGTGATTGCCGCGAGGAACGACGACTTCGCCGCATTCGCCGAATCGGCCGCGCGCACCGCTTCCTCGAGCTGCCGGACGAGTTGCCGGCGTGCCGTGACATCGGCGACCGCGACGATCAGCACGTCGATCTCCTGGTAACGCGCGCCGCATGCGCTCACCTCCAGATGCAGCGGCGCAGCGCCTGCGCTCGCGTCGGCCAGCACGAGATCGGTCTGCATCGTGCCGCCGGCCGCGCCGCCTGCAAGGAACGCGTCGTAGCGCGCGACGGCCTGCGCGGACAGCGTGCGGTAGTCGCTGCCGAGCCGCGCGATCATCTCGGCCAGCGCGGGGCTGACGAGCATGAAATGCCCGTCGGCGCGCGAGATCAGGCCGAGGCCGACCGGTGCCGTTTCGATCACGCTGCGGCACAGCGCTTCGCTGTCGAACACACGCTGCGAGCGCGCATAGACGGACGCGAATACACGCCAATGGAAGCGCACGAGCAGGATCCACATGATCGCGATGGTGAGCAGCGACGCGCCGAGCAGCAGGCTCGCACGCCACGCGACGTTCGCGACGACGTCCGTCCACGGCAACGCATAGGCAAGCGTCCAGCCCGTCGCATCGAGGGTGCCGTGGAAGATCACGAAGCCGTCGCGGAACGCGGCCTGCTCGGGCTTCGTGCGATCGCGCGACGGATCGAGCGCCAGCAGGCGGGCGGTGCGTGCTTCGTCGCCGGCCACGCCGGGGCTCGCCGCGACGAGTTGATTGTCGCCGGTCGTCACGAAGAACACGCCGTCGACCGGATGCTCGGGCAGCCATGACAGCAGATGCTCGGGGGGGTATTCGGTGACGAGTACCGCGAACGGTTCGCCGTCGGCCTGTGCCTGCGCGGCGAGCCGGATGCGTGCGGCGCCCGAGATCGGATCGATGAACGGCGGCAGCCAGCGCACGTGCGGGCGACCGGTGCCGCCCTCCTGCGCCGGGACGGCGCCGAAATCGATCCGCAGCGCATCCATCACGCGCGCGCGGCCCTCCGGCGTCGCGAGCGCGCCGCCGCCGGCGCCGGTATCCGGCACGAGCCCGAGCAGGCTCGTGCGCGTGCTGTAGTGATAGCCGACAAGGGTATGCCCGCGATTGATCGAGCTTGCCGCGCAGATGCGCGCCAGCAGCACGGACAGCGACAGGTAGCGGGCCACCTCGGTACGATCGGCGGGCTGCGTCGACACGCCGAACACGACGGACGGATAAGGCTTGATCGCGGCCCGCTCGCCGTCTTCGTAGAACGCATCGATCACGCGCTCGGGCGCCGGCTCCGTCTCCCGCCAGATCAGCTGCGCATTGGTCACGCCGTTGCGGAACGACGTCTCGCTCACCTTGATCTCGTTGAGCGTCTGCACCATGCCCGTCAGGAAATTGTGCCGCTCGCCATCGAGATAGCCGTACACGATCGAACCCATCCCGAGCGCGCAGGCGATCAGGATCAGGATCGTGACGACGATCCCGCCGCCGAACACCGAGATGTTCTGATAGCGGCGGATGGATTGGAGCGGACTGTATGGCATGTCGCAATGCGACGACGCCGGAGCACCGGGATGCGCCTGCATCCGGCTCCGGTATCGCGGACGAAAGTGGCCCAGGGAATTGGAATGCCACGATCATGCCAAACGGTTTTCCTAAAATCAGTCCGGAATGAACGATTTAGTACAAGTCCAATATGATTGAATTTTGATTTGGAACTTGAACGAAATCCGCCCCTCCCATCCGGTCGGCGAGGGTCAGAACGATGTCCGTGATTGCCGGATCTGCGCCGGATGCAAAAAAGCGGGGGAGCGCCGAACTCCGGCTCTCGCCCCGCTTCGAAATAATGCCCGGCCGGCGGCTGTCGCAGCCGCGTCGTTCGCTCAGTTCTGCGTGAGCGGATTCAGTGTCGTGCACAGGAAGCCCGTGCAGTTCTTCGGCGTGAAATAGAACGACGCCATCGCGAGCGGCGGCGTGGTGCCGAGCGCCATGTCGCTCAGATACGCGCTGCCCTGCCCGCCGAACGTGTTCGACTGCTGGACGAAGCTCGCGCCGGTCGACTGGATCGCGGCCGACTGGTACGTGAAGGTCGGCGACTGCGTCTGGTCCTTCACGTAGACCCACGAGATCGCCGTGCCGAACGCCATCGCGCCCTTCGCGCGATAACCCTTCGCCCCTTCGCTGTTGGCCTGCGCGATGAAGTCGCTGACGGTCGACGCCGGCGCCAGCGCGTCGTACGTATAGGTCGCGCTCGACGCGTTGTTCTTCATGTAGATGTTCGCCTGCACCGACGCCACCGCGATCGGCCCCAGGAACCAGTAGCCCGACTGGCCCTGGCCGTTCGCCTGCGTGAGGAACGCATTCGCGTCGGCCGGCAAGCCGGTCGTCGTGTACGTGTACGTGGCCGACGAGCCGCCGTCCTTGCGATAGAGATCACCGTACGTGAGCGGCCCTTCGTAGCGGTAGCCGCTCGACCCTTGCGCATTGGCCGTGTTGACGAACGACGTCATGTCGGCCGGGGCGTTCTGCAGCTGGTACGTGTAGGTCTGCGCGGTGCCGTCGTTCACGAAGATCGATTGCGTTCCGCCGTTGCTCGCGCTGTAGTAATAGTCGCCCAGATAGCGGTAGCCCTTCGCGCCTTCGCTGTTGACCAGCGTCAGGAAGCTCGCCTTGTCGGCCGCGACGGGCTGCGCCTCGTAGCGCCACGTCAGCGTGCCGCCGCCCGAGCCGCCCGAGCCGCCCGAGCCACCGGAACCGCCCGAACCACCGCTGCCCCCGCTTCCCGTCCCGCCCGAACCCGTGCCGCCGGTTCCACCGGTGCCGCCGTTGTTGCTCGAGCCCGATCCACCGGACGCCGCGGGCGAGGAATCGTCGCCGCCGCAAGCGGTCAGCGCCAGACAGGTCAATGCGATCAGGGCAACGGCTTTCATCGGGATCACCTCGGTGCAAAAAAGGACGAACGAAGCCGGCACGCGCGGATCACGCGGCGCGCACGGACAGTCAAGCATCACGAATCAGGAATCGACCGGCGGCGCACCGCCGGCCCGCGAACGTCAGTTGACCTGGAGCTGGCCACCGCGGCCGAGGCCGCCCTTGACGTCCTGCGCCTTGTAGCTGCGCAGCGCGACGACCATCTTGTTCCACGCATCGATGAACGCAACGACCGTCGCCTTGCCTTCCGGCGTCGTCGAGAAACCGGCGAGCCCGCCACCCACGCCGCCGCCGAAGCCGCCCAGCGCCGCGCCGTAGTTCGTCGCCGTCGAGCTGCCTTCCGACGCCGCGATCTGCACCGCCGAGCGCACGTCGAACAGCGTCAGCGTGACGACCGACGCCTTCGTCTGCAGATGGCCCGCTACCGCGGCCACCGCGCTGTTGCCGATCAGCCCGCCGATCATGCTGCCGATGCCGCCGATCGGCGAATCGTTGATGACGATCTGCGGTTCCATGTAGTAGTCGGCCGCGACACGCTGGCCCTTCTGCTGCTTCGAGCCCGCACGGTACTCGCCCGAGTTGCGCTGCAGCTGCGTGATGCGCGACAGGCGCGCGTCGCTCTTCTGGTTGCCGATCGACGTGATCACGAAGCAGTTCGACTGCTGCACCGCCAGGCGCAGCAGCGGGTCGATGCTCGTCACCTTGGTCGCACTGCCGAACGGGCCCCACCAGTCGGCGTTGCGGCCATCATCGACAGCGATCGTGCCGAGCGGCGACGTGCAGCGCTGCAGCTGCGAATCGGCGCCGGCGCTCGCGCCACCCGCGGCGGCACCGGTCACGCCCGCGTTCTGGCCGCCGGGCGTCACCACGCCGCCGCAGCCTGCCACGGACGCGCAAAGCGCTGCCACCAGCGCACCTTGAGTGAGACGTTGGGAAAGGATGGTCTTCATGTCGTTGTCGATCGATTTAGAGTCGTTGTTCGGCTTATGTGTTCGTGCGAACTTCGATAAGCCCCCCGGCTGGCGCGCGATGGTGGTCTCCCCGCTGCTGCCCCCGTTGCTTCAGCCCCGGTCAGTAGTACCAGTACGTCTGCTGCCAGACGCCGTAGTACGGATAGCCCGAGTACCAGTAGCCGTAATAGCGATCACGCCATTCCGTGCGCCATTTCCAGTCTTCTTCGTCTTCCTTCTTGGCCTTGCGCGCCAGATCGAGCAGCTTCTTCGACTCCTTGTCGCCGCGGCCGGCCGCGATCGACAGCCACTTCTCCGCTTCGCGCGCATCGGAGCCCATTTCCTCGAGGCCGAACAGGTAGAAACTGCCGAGCGCCTTTTGCGCCTGCAGGTCGCCACGCTCGGCGGCCTCGCGCATCCACTTGAGTGCCTGGTAGCTGTCCTGGCGCACGCCGTCACCGCGGAAATAGCGCAGGCCGAGGTCGTAGGCGGCCTTCGGCTGGGTCTTCGCGGTCTGCTTCAGCGCAGCAATGCGCGGGCTTTCCTGGTCTTCCGAATCGTCCCTCTTTTGATAGGAGACCTGATCTTTAGGACGGTCGGAACAGCCGGTGTCGTCGCAGATCCGCACCGTGTTGCTGGTGAGGGACGGATCCTGCGCGCACGCGGCCAATAGCAACAGCAGCCCCGATGCGATCAAACGGCGGTACATTGTTACTTTCCTCAGGTTTTATTGGCGCCGCAATTCTTCGAGCTATCCACCCCCGCGAGCTCGTACCCGGCGGCGCGCGGCGCAACGGATACAATCCGCCGACGCCGACACGCACTCCAAGGCTCTCTCAGGTTCTCTCTTCGAATCGTTCCGTCACTGCTTCATTGCTGTCGCTTTTCGTTGTTCCGGCTGTCGCCGGCATCGATCTCCAAACATGACGCGACAAACAATAGTGACGTGGTGAGCAATAATAATGAAGAAAAAAGGCATGTCAAGGTCATTCGCTTTTTCAAAGCTTGCATGACACGTCAGTTTTGATATGCTCACCCTCGCCAAAAACCCCTGGAGACCCCATCGAGATGTCCAACAGCGAGCAGGCCAACGTCGATCTGATCACCGCCAACAAGGTGCGCGACCTACTGAACCGGAACGGGATTCCGCCGCGAAGTCACAACACGACGATCGCGAACGTGCTCGGCCTGAGCTTCTCGGTCGTCACGCGCAAGATGAAAGGCCTGATTCCGTGGAACCTGTCGCAGTTGCAGGACATCGCGACGCACTTCGGCGTGCCGCCCGCGATCCTGCTCGACGACAAGGGTACGCAGCCGGCCGCCGCCGAGATGATCGACGCGACACTCGTGATCGAATCGCGGCGCTTTCGCTGCCGCGCCGCGATCTCGACCAAGGCCAGCAGCCAGAGCGAGACGGATTTCGTCGCGCTGCAGTGGCAGGGCGAATGGCTGATCACCGAGCGTCAGCACGCGCGCGAGGGCCGCACGTATCCGGTCGACGTCATCGAGCTGCGCTCGACCCAGCCGAACGTGTATGCGGCACGCATCGCCGTGGTGGACGATTCGCAGGATGTCGCCGAAACGGTATGTGAATATTTCATCGAAAAAGGCGTGAACGCGATTCCGTACTTCGACGGTGCGGCATTCCGCAAGGCACTGGAGGTCGAGGATTTCGACGGCTACATCCTCGACTGGATGCTCGGCGACCAGACCGCCGCCGAACTCGTGCGCGGCATCCGCTCGAGCGAGAACAGCGGCGCGCCGATCTTCCTGCTGACCGGCAAGATCTCGACCGGCGAAGCCAGCGAGGACGAAATCGCGCACATCGTGTCGCACTACAACGCGCGCTGCGAGGAAAAGCCGGTGCGCCTGCCGATCCTGTTCGCCGAAGTGGCGCGCGAACTGAAGATCACGCTGCCGGCCACGGCCGCGGCGAACTGAGACCACCACGGCACATCACCACCGCACGACCGAGGGCAACCCATGCGAATCTCGACCATCTGGACCAAGCGCCTGCTGACGGCCTGCCTGCTCGGCATGGCCGCCGCGACCTGGGCTGCTTCGTCGTTCACGTTCACCGTCGACGGCAAGATCGACAAGCACAACCAGCAGGGCAAGACGGCGTACGTGTTTTCCGAGCAGGCGCTGATGGCGCTGCCGCAGCACACGATCGTCACGTCGACGAGCTGGACGCCGAAGGCGGCCTTCACCGGCCCGCGCCTGTCCGACATCCTGAAGACCGTCGGCGCGCACGGCACGCAGATCGAGTTCCGCTGCATCGACGAGTACACGTTCACGATTCCGGTGTCCGACGCCGATCGCTATGGCGTGATTCTCGCGCGGACGATGAACGGCAAGGTGCTCGGCAACGACAACTACGGCCCGCTGTGGATCATGTACCCGCGCGACCAGTATCCCGATGAACTGAAGACGCCGCTCGGCGAAGCCAAGTTCGCGTGGCAGATCATCGGCCTGACGGTGAAATGAAACGCCGGCGATGGAAAAATAGAAAAATCATCCTGGTCCTCGGCGCGCTGTGGATCATGGGGTTCGCCGCGTGGGCGTTCCTGCTGTGGGACCTGCTCGCCACCTCGGTCAACGAGGGCGTGCTCGAAGGGCCGCGCGAAGGCGTGTTCTGGACCGCCGCGCAATACCGCAACGTCTATACGCGATTCGACCGGCAGCTGATCCTCTACGCGACACACCAGGACGACGACTTCAATCACGTGCAGATGCAGCTCGACAGCCTGTCGGTGTCGTTCGGCTTTCTGCAGCGGCCGTCGGAAGTATCCGAATACTGGCTGCGCATCCCGCGCGCGCGCAACGAGATCGATGCGCTCGGCGAATTCATGACGCGCCTGAAGCACGAAGTACCGTTGCTGCGCGATTCGCCGAAAAGCGCGCAGCAGGTCATCGACGAGGTCAACGCGTACTGGCCGAAGGTCAACGGGCTCGCGAACTATTTCCGCGCGATCGAAATGGCGCAGCGCGACTTCACGTTCCACCAGCTGAAGGAGAAGCAGCGCGCGATCCTGATCCTCGGCATCGTGCTCGGCGTGATCCTGTGCGCACTGTTCCTGCTGCTGTTCTATACGATGCGCACGCGTGACGACCTGCTCGAGCGGCAGGACGCGGCGCTCGACGCGGAACGCAAGGCGTCCGACCGCGCGTTCGAAATGATCGAGGCGAAGAACGCATTCCTCGGGATGGTCAGCCACGAGTTGCGCACGCCGCTGCAGGCGATCTGCGGATCGGTCGAGATCCTGCTCGCGCGCCCGCAGTCGGAGGCGAACCTGAAGACGATCCGGCGGCTGCAGAATTCCGCGTTGTCGCTCGAGGCGCTCGTCAAGGATCTGACCGACTACATCAAGCTGCGCTCGACGAAGCGCCTCGCCGAACGGGAAACCGTCGGCATGGCGTCGCTGCTCGCCGAGGTGCTCGATCCATTGCGCGAGAAGATCGCTGCCAAGCGGATCGCGATCGCGCAGCAGGTCGAGCCGCACGACCTCACGATCCGTTCGGATCGCAAGCTGCTGCGCCAGGTGCTGTCGAACCTGATCGAGAACTCGGTCAAGTACACGCTCGGCGGGTCGATCGACGTGTCGATCACGCTCGCCGACGCGCCGGCCGGCCCGCAATTGAAGATCGCCGTGCGCGACACGGGCACCGGCATCGCGAAGCCGCACCTGTCGAAGATCTTCGAGCCGTTCTATCGCGCGAACGACGCGGTCGGGCTGCATGTGGACGGGATCGGCATGGGGCTCGCCGTCGTGCGCGAAATCGTGACGACGCTGCGCGGGCATGTGGACGTGCGCAGCGTCGTGGGCGAAGGCAGCGAGTTCGTCGTGACGCTGCCGGCCGAAGTGCCCGGCATCGACACCGCCGGCCACGCGACCGGCGACGCGCTCGCACTGCCGCACGCATCCGTGCACCGCGACCGGCGCGCGCTGGTGGTCGACGACGACGACAACGCGCGCGAAACGCTCGGCGCGATGCTGTCGGCGCTCGGCATCGACGCCGAGCTGTGCGGCACCGGGCAGGAAGGCGTCGCGCGCTTCGGTACGGGCCATTACGACATCGTCGTGATCGATCTCGAGCTGCCGGACTTGAGCGGCTTCGAAGTCGCGCGGCGTATTCGCACGGTCGCGGTACCCGACGACGATGGCCGGCATCCGGCGATCCTCGGCGTCAGCGCATATGAATCGGCTGCACTGCGCGAGAACAAGCAGGTATTCGACGCATTCCTGCCGAAGCCCGTCCACCTGCGCGAACTCGGCGCGCTCGTCGAGAAGCTGCTCGCCTGAGCCGGTGTGCCGGCGTTGCGCCGCTGGTTGCCGCTTGTTGCGCTGGTTGCCGCTTACTCGCCGATCAGGTGCAGCACGATGTCGCGGCGGTGCGCCGCGCGGCGATGCTCGAACAGGTAGATCCCCTGCCACGTGCCGAGCACCATGCGTCCCTGCTCGACCGGGATCGACAATTGCACCTGCGTGAGCGCTGTGCGCAGATGCGCCGGCATGTCGTCGGTGCCTTCGGTGTCGTGCTCGTAGCGCGTGGCGTCCTCGGGCGCGAGCGTCGCGAAGTAGCGCTCGATGTCGCGCTGCACCGACGCGTCGGCATTCTCCTGGATCAGCAGCGATGCCGAGGTATGGCGACAGAACACGGTGAGCAGGCCGGTGCTGATGGCCTGCTGGTCGACGAACGCGCGCACCTGCGACGTGAATTCGACGAGGCCGCTGCCGCGCGTGTCGATGCCGATATGCGTGATCGCCTGTTGCATCGTCGTGACCTCAAGCCAGCGCGGCGAAGCCGTCGGCTTCGATCTGCTTCGCGTCGGCGGGACGCACGACGCGCGCGACTTCGACACCATCGCGCAGGAACACCAGGGTGGGCCACAATTTCACGCCGAACGAGCGGCCGAGCGGCCGGCCCGGGCCATCCTCGATCTTCAGGTGCCGCACGGCGGGGTGCGCGGAAAACGACGCGACGATCGCCGGTTGCGCGCCCGCGCAAATCCCGCACCAGTTCGCGCCGAATTCGATGACGGTCGGGCCGCCCAGTGCGTCGACTTCCGCGCGCGTCGGCGCGTTGGCGGTGTAGCGTTGCTCGGTATCCATCAGGCCCTCGTGTGCGTTGGCGGAACAGGGCCGCGCGAGCCCGTGTAACGCGGCGGGCGCGGCCTGCGATTTCCTACTGTAGCGGAAAAGCGCGTGCGATGCCGGGCGGTCCTGCCCGGCGCAAATGCCATTCCTGCTCCTCTGGAATGACACGACAAGATTCGGAGCGCCACGCCGCCGCGACAGGATCAGCATGCGGACTGATCCCTCAACGATGGCACCGATCATGAACGCTCCGCATTGCGTCACCGAACCGAACATCCTCTATTTCGGCACGCCCGTCGTGCTGGTCAGCACGCTGAACGAAAACGGCACCGCCAATCTCGCGCCGATCTCGTCCGCGTTCTGGCTCGGCTGGCGCGGCGTGATCGGCATCGCCGCCAGTTCGCAGACCACCCGCAACCTGCTGCGCACCGGCGAGTGCGTACTGAACCTGCCGTCGTCGGCACAGGCGCACGCGGTCGACCGGATCGCGCGCACGACGGGCACCTGCCCGGTACCGGACGGCAAGCGCGCGAAGGGCTACGTGTACGAACCCAACAAATTCGGCACGGCCGGGCTCACCGAGGCGGCGTCGCAAACCGTCGCGCCACCGCGTGCGCTCGAATGCCCGGTGCATATGGAAGCGGTCGTCGCGGCCACGCACGGGATCGGTGAGGAAACGCCCGACGTGCGCGGCCACATCCGCGTGTTCGAGTTGCGCATCCAGCGCGTGCACGTGCATCCCGACCTGCTGATGGACGGCCACGCGGACCGCATCGATCCGGACAAGTGGTCGCCGCTGATCATGAGTTTCCAGAAGTTCTACGGCCTTACGCCGCATCAGGTGCATGCATCGCGGCTCGCCGAGATTCCCGAGCGCGCGTATCGCAGCCCGGACATCGAGCGCTCGCGTGATGCGGGCGTGCCGGCCGGCGCGGGGCGGTAGTGGCGTGGAGCGCGATGGCCGGCACGTTGGGGCAACGACCGCGTATGCCTGAGCCGCATCCTTGCCGCCGGACGATAGCCCGGCGCTGGCGTGGTGCACGGCCGGCGCCCACGTGCCGACCGGTGCGCAAAGGCCGATCGGATAAGATACGGCCGGCCATGCTCATTGGCCCCTGACCGAACCGACGGAGTGTTTTCAGTGATTCAACCGACCCAAGTATTCAAGGACAACCTCGCGCAACTGCCGGCCATCGACGGCGTCGCGCGCATCGATCTCGTCGGCGCGAACGGCGACGTGGTCGCGACCATCGAGAACCAGCCGGGCAAGCAAGGCTCGCTCGCGGTGTACCACTACCTGAAGCAAGCATTCGGCACGCTGGACGCGAAAGCCGCCGAGCACGGCCTCGCGGTGTTCGCCGAACATACGGCCGACGCACGCAATCGCCCGGGCGCGCATCCGAACGTCGATCGCCTGCTGGCCATCGTCGACGGCGGCGAAGCGCTGCGGATCGATGTCGTCGCGAAGGGCTGAGTCATCGGTGGCACGCTGGTGCGCTGCCGGCCGGTGCGCGCGATCATGACACGCGGGCGCAAACCCGCGATCATCGCGCCCGTGCCCCTTTCCCCGGAGACCACCCAAGTGTCCCGTTTCGTTGCGTTGCCGTTTGCCCGCCGTCTTGCGCCGATCGTGTCGATCACAGCCATTGCATGTGCCGCGCTCGGCGGTACGGCGTCGGCCGACACGCTGCGTACGACCTCCGATATCGCCGGTGCGTCGCTGGTGCCGCTCGGCGTGCTGCCGCACTCGCCGGAGAACGGTTCGCTCGACCCGTTCTGCACGCAATATCGCGCAAAGACGACCACCGCAGCCGGCCGTGAAGTCGCGAAGCGCGACTGGATCGTGACGTCAGAAGCACCACTCGGCCGCTACACGGTCGTCACGTTCGCGAGCGGATTCAGTGCCGGCACGAGCGCGATCTGTTTCGCGCGCAACGGCAACGTCGGCGTGTTCGACGGCACGACGCTCGTCGCGCTCGGCTACACGGCGCGCAAGGCGGGCTGGCAACTCGGCACGGCCGATCGGCTGGAAAGCGGCGCGCTGCTGATCTGGGGCGGCGACGGCCCGGCGCCGCCCGTCGGCGAACTCCACGAAGAGAACGGCGGCCTGCGCCTGACCCGGGTCGCGGCTGAAAACACCTACTGCCAAGGCCGCGTGGTCGTGCCCAACGTGTACGGCAAACCGCTCGACGTCGCGCGCCGGATCCTGATCGCGAAAGGCTGGCAACCGCTGCGCCCGCGCGAGAAGCCGGATGCGATGGACGGCGCGGCGACGCTCGCGAAGCACGGCATCATCGAAGCCGAAGCGTGTTCAGGCACCGGCATGGGCTATTGCGCGCTGCGCTACCGAAATGCAGCCGGCGTGCTCGGCGTGACGACGGTCGGCGGCGAGCCGGACAAGCCGTCGGCGAATGCCGTGATCGATTATCAGGTGGCCTGCCGCAAGCGTTGAACCGTGCGGCGATCGCGCACGCAAGGCGCTGCATGGGCGTATGCCGTTGATGCAGCGGCGGGCACGATCGGCGTGCCGCAGGCAGCGCATCGGGGTTGACGATCGGCCTCAACGGCCGGCCAGACCATCGTCCATTCGTTCGATTGACCGGCCTCGCGCGCCCTCCTAAACTGACCTCCCTTTTACGCGGTATCCACAAAAGGGACTTCCATGATCGACCTCCCCACGCTCGCGCTGTTCTCCGGCGCGTGTCTCGCACTGACTGCCACGCCGGGCCCCGACATGCTGCTGATCGCGTCCCGCAGCGTGAGCCAGGGCCGCCGCGCAGGCTTCGCGACACTCGCGGGCATCCAGGCCGGCACCTACTGCCACGCACTGGCGGCCGCGCTCGGGCTGTCGCAGCTCTTCGTCGCGGTGCCGCTCGCCTATGACGCCGTGCGCTTCGCGGGCGCCGCCTATCTGCTGTATCTCGCGTGGAAGACGTTCCGTTCGGATGCGACCGCGCTGTCGCCCGTCGCGTCGCCGCGTCGCCACTCGAGCGCGGCGATCTTCCGCCAGGGGCTGACGACGAACCTACTGAACCCGAAGATGGCGCTGTTCGTGCTCGCGCTGTTTCCGCAGTTCGTGCGACCCGGACACGGTTCGATCGCCGTGCAGATTCTCGTGCTCGCGACGGTGCTGAACTTGATCGGCTTCGTCGTGAACGGCGCGGTCATCCTGTCCGCGAGCCGGCTGAGCCAGCGGATCGGCGCGCGCCGCCGCCCGTCGAAGCTGCCGCAGTACCTGCTCGGCTCGGTGTTCGTGGGGCTGGCGGCGCGGCTGGCGGTGGCGGGGCGGCAGTAGTCGTGAACCTGCCGGGGAATCGCGCTGGTGCAATCGAATTGATGAGGTTTGATATGGGAACGTATGAAGATCTGCGCAAACGCGCATTGTCCGACCCCGAGTTGCGCGCTGAATACGAACGACTGAACCGCGAGGAATTTGCAGCGCTCGACGCAATGCTTGCCGCGCGGCGAGCGGCCGGCGTAGCGTCGACCGATATCGTGGAAGACACGGAGCCGAGCGCGCCCACTGTGGAGTAACACCGGCTCGCGTTCGTGGCGAGCCGGCGTGCGCGATCACGCGATCGCCCCTCAAGCGGGCGACGGCCGGTGACAAAAGGTTCGTGACCTCGCTCGCTTGCGTCAAACGCTATCCGGATCGTCACCTTCGGACACGTTCTCGACGTGCTTGCGCGTATCCGCCACGACCTTCAACGCCGCGCTATCGAGCAAACTCGCCGGCGTCACCGTGCGGCGGCGCCACGGAATCCTGCCGAAGTACCAGATCCGCCAGAAGCCGAGCGGATGATCGGGATTCCGGCGCAGCAGCATGTCGAAGGTCTCGACGTCGCCGAGCACGATCCGCGTCGCATCGCGCACGACTTCGCGCACGAACCGCGAGCAAAACTGCCGGCGCGACGCAAGATTGAACCCCGTGTCGTAGACCACGCCGATCCGGCGCAGCGCCGCGTCAACAAGCCGGCGCCGCTGCGCGGCATCGAGCGGCTGCTTCAGCCGCGCGATCACGCACGCGCCGCGATCGGAGCGCGCAAGAAACCGCGACATCGTCGTGACGCGCGATAGCGGAAACGTGCTCTCCGCAATCAACGGCTCGCCGCCGCGCTCGCCGACGACGATCCCGACGTGATTCGTCCACGAGCGCGTCGCGCTCGCCACTTCGAGAAACGGCCGCACGGTTACGCGGATGAAGACGATGTCGCCGATCTCGGGCTCGATCGGCAGCGGCATGTCATGCGGATCATGCGGAACGTGTGAACCCACGGAGAAGAGACGCCGCCGGCCCGCTTCCGGCGAACGGATCATGAGCGGCCGGCAGCCGGTATCGACAACCATACGGACCTCGCGCGAGTGGGGATGGCGCGAGCATGTCAGCCGCCGCCGCGCGCCGCATCCGCTGCTTGCGCAAGGGCGGGTATCCGCGCCGCCGGGTGGCGGATTTCGATACCCGTGCGCGTACCGCCGCGCTTCGTTCAGCGTGTCGCGCCCAGCGCCACGCGCAGCCGCTCCATCAACTGCGTGTAGTACCGCAGCACGTCGTCCTTCGGCACGACGTTCGCCGTCGCGAAACGGTCCAACCACGCCGGTTTCCATTCATACGAGCCGTGCACGCTGCGATCGCCGTCGGGCGCCTGGACCAGCGAACGGATCCGCGCATCGCGGCCCGGGCCCGTATGCACGTCGAACAGCGCGTGGATATACGTGTGATACGCGTCGTACACGTCGTCGTCGAACAGGTAGCGGTAGATGTGGAACGTGCGGTCGAGGTCACGCTTCGCGCGGATCACGTCGTCCGGCGAGATGTCCTTCCAGTAGCCGATCCACGTGTAGAAGCACAGCAGCGCATTGAGCTGCGGCGCGACCGCGTCGTACAGCGCGAGCCGCTTCTCGATCAATCGCTGGTTGGTCCACTGCACGAGTTCGAGCCGCTTCAGCCGGCGCGCGACGAGCCAGCCGAGACACGCGACCGACAACGGCGTCAGCACGCCTAGCACGAGCTTGACGATTTCCAGCGAATTCCACGGATTGTTGATTGGCTGCATGAATGGCCCGACAAGAAGAAACGCATTCGCATCACAGCACGACCCGGCGCGCAGCGCCGCCTGCCCGATCACGTCGACATTGACCGTTAGTTGCTTGCGCATCGAACGTCGCGAAACCACTCGGGCAACCGGTTCGACGCAGCGTGATTCGTCAGTCTATCGGACGATTGTCACCGAGCCGTGACCGTTCGTCGACCCGTCGTCGTCGCATGGCTGAGCACGTGCGTCACGCTAGGTCGGCAGCGCCGACGTGAGCTTGACCTTCTGCATCGGGATGTCGGTCTTCACGCTCAGCACACCCGGAATACGCGTGAGGGTTTCCATCTGGAAGCGCCGGTAATCGTCGATGTCGGCCGCGACGACGCGCAGCAGGAAATCGCAGTCGCCCGCCATCAGGTGGCATTCGACGACTTCCGGCATCTGCTGGACGGCCTCGGCGAAGCGGTTCACCGATTCCGCGTCCTGCCCCTTCAGCCATACGCGCGTGAAGATCGTCAGCCCCTTGCCGACTTTCGCGGGATTCAGCACGGCCACGTATTTCTCGATCACGCCGGCTTCCTCGAGGAGGCGCACGCGCCGCAGGCACGGCGACGGCGACAGCCCGACTTCGTGCGCGAGCTCCACGTTCTGCATGCGGCCGTCGCGCTGGAGCGCGCTCAGGATCCGGCGGTCGATGGCGTCAAGTTTCATTGGCATCCGATTCCAAAAAATTTTCAAATCACGCGTTCAATGCCAAATTCTGAGAAAAATCTGGCCACAACGCAACCCGATTCGAGTCAAAAAAGCAGACAATTCCTCCCCCGAAGGAGGAGTAATGAGCAGTAGCGTTTCAACGTCGTCCGGGCTTCGCGACAAGCCCACCTATGTCGCCGAGATGGGTCGCGGTTTGCGCGCGGCGCTGCCCGTCATGCTGGGTTTCGTGCCGTTCGCGCTCGTGCTGGGCGCGCAGGCCGCGCAGAAAGGGCTGAGCCTGTTCGAAGTGCCGATGATGACCGGCATGAACTTCGGCGGCGGCTCCGAATTCGCGGCGATCCATCTGTGGTCATCGCCGCCGCACATCGCGCTGATCGTCGCGATGTCGTTCCTCGTGAATTCGCGCCACATCCTGATGGGCGCCGCATTCGAACCGTATATCCGCCGCCTGCCGCGCCGCCGCGCGTTCTTCGCGCTGTTCTTCATGTGCGACGAAAGCTGGGCGATGTCGCTCGCCGATGCCCGGGCGCGCTCGGCCACGCACATCAGCGTGCCCTATTACGCGGGCATCTGCATGGGGCTCTACCTGACGTGGATCTCGATGACCACGCTCGGCGCGGCCGTCGGCCCGACGATCGGCAACGTCGAGCAATATGGCTTCGACATGGCGTTCACGGCCGTGTTTCTGGTGCTGCTGCGCGGGATGTGGAAAGGGATGCGCGCGAGCCGCCCGTGGTTCGTGAGCCTCGTCGTCGCGGCGGCCACGCACCTGGCCGTGCCCGGCGCATGGTACGTCGCGGCCGGCGCGTGCGCGGGGCTGATCGCCGCGCTGCTGTGGGAGCCGCGCGATGCCTGATTTCCCGGATTTCAGTACGGTCGCGACGATCGTGCTGATGGCGTCGACCACCTATCTGTCGCGCATCCTCGGCTACGTGCTGCTGCGCAACCGCACGCTGAGCCCGCGGATGGCGTCGGTGATGGAGAACGTGCCCGGCTGCGTGCTGATCTCGGTGATCGCGCCGGCCTTCGTGTCGACGCGCCCGGCCGACCTGCTGGCGCTGGCCATCACGCTGATCGCGGCGACGCGCCTGTCGATCCTGCCGACCGTCATCGTCGGCGTCGTGTCGGCCGGCCTGCTGCGGCACCTGCTCGGCTGAACGGTTCCGACCCGCCGGCACGCCGCGGCCCGGCCACCGACGAACGGGCGCGCAATGCGCCCGTTTTCACATCCTAGGCCACCGCGCGACACGACGATCCTCACGCGGGAATGCTAGCCTTGTGGCTTGCGCCACGCTGCACTCCCCTCTCATTGCCCAACTCCGCGAGGATCGTCCCGATGCAAGAAACCCGCCCGCTGTTCGACCGCGTCCTGCTCACCAACGACGACGGCATCGACGCCCCCGGCCTTGACGTGCTCGAACACGTCGCCACGCAACTGGCGCGCGAAGTGTGGATCGTCGCGCCGGCGGAAGACCAGAGCGGCACGTCGCACTCGCTGAGCCTGCACGAACCGCTGCGCGTGCATCGCAAGAGCGAACGCCGCTTCGCGGTGCGCGGCACGCCGGGCGATTGCGTCGCGATCGCGATCAGCCACCTGATGAAGGGCGCGCGGCCCGACATCGTGCTGTCCGGCGTGAATCGCGGCGGGAACCTCGGCACCGAAACGGTGTTTTCCGGCACGGTGGGCGCCGCGATGACGAGCATGCTGGTCGGCGTGCCGGCCATCGCGCTGAGCCAGGCCTTCACCGATCGCAACGCGGTGCCGTGGGACACGGCACGCTCGCTCGCGCCGGACGTCATTCCCCGGCTCGTGGCCGCAGGCTGGGACAGCGACGCGTGCCTGAACGTGAATTTCCCGCCGCGGCCCGCGCAGGACGTGCGCGGCCTGAAGGTGACGAACCAGGGCGCCGGCACGCTGCAGGGCGTCGAGATCGTGTCGGGGCGCGACCCGCGCGACTTCGAGTATCACTGGCTGAAGCTCTCGCGCGCGCCGCGCGACGACGATGCGGATTCGGAAACGGTCGCGCTGGGTGACGGGTATGTCGCCGTCACGCCGCTGAAGTTCGAGCGCACGCACGATCAGGCGCTCGCGCAACTGCGGTCGCGGCTCGGCTGATCGCGTCGCTCGGCAAGCAAGCGGTCGCGGTAGTCGCGCCTGTGACACCTGCGCGCGGGTGCGCGGCCGCATCCGCCTTCGGTGCTTCGGTGCTTCGGTGCTTCGGTGCTTCGGTGCTTCGGTGCTTCGGTGCTTCGGTGCTTCGGTGCTTCGGTGCTTCGGCGCGTCACCGGCTCTCGCCTCACGTCAGGTTCATTCCCCCGTCGAGCATCACGATCTCGCCCGTCACGTAATCGGACGCGACGAGCATCGCGACCGTCTGCGCGATGTCGTCCGGTGTTGCCGCACGGCGCATCGGCGCGCGCTCGCGCCAGAGCTGCTGCGCGTCGGTCCAGTCGGCCGTGAGCGGCGTATCGACGAGCCCCGGCGCAACCGCATTGACGCGAATCGCAGGCGCGAGCGTTTTCGCGAGCAGCCGCGTCGTGTGATTGAGCGCGGCCTTCGCCGCCGCATACGGAATCGACGCGCCTTTCGGCCGCACGCCCGCATGCGAGCTGACGTTCACCACGCACCCGGCCCGCCCGTGCGACGCCGCCTCGCGCAGCGCAGCCTCCGCCTCGGCGACGAGCCGGAACGGCGCGATCACATTGATCTCGTGCATCTCGCGCCACACGTCGGGCGTCGCCGCAGCGAGATCGTCATGCGGAATCACGCGGCTGACGCCCGCATTGTTGACGAGCACGTCGAGCCGCCCGTGTACGGCAACGGCTTCGCGGATCAACCGCACACGCTCGGTATCGTCCGTGAGATCGGCCTGCACATAAGCTCCGCCGAGTTCGCGCGCCATCGCACGTCCCACGTCGGCCGAGCGGCGCGAATGCAGGATCACCGCGTAGCCGTCCGCCACCAGGCGGCGCGCGATCGCCGCACCGATCCCCGACGTCGATCCGGTGACGAGCGCGACCGGCCGATGCACGCGCGACGCGCGCGGCTCGGCGACGGTTTCGGTTTCAGGTTCCGTTTCGGAAATCGGGGCAGACATCGGCGGGAGCGGCGCGTCCATATCGGGGAACCCTGTCAGTGGCGTTCCCGCATCATAAGCGCGACGACGCCCCATGACACGAACGTGACGGCGACCACCACCGGGATTGAACCGGTCAAGCCGAAGCGGCCGGCCGTCAGGTGCCGGATCCATTCGATGCCGAGCCGGAGCGGCATGAGCGATCTGCCGGCCGGGACGGAAACCATCGCCTGCTGTCGCGCCCCGTTTGCGTGTGAGCCGCCGAAGCAGTCACCGCGTTGGCGCATGGCGTCCCCGCCGCGCGACCCAAGGACAGATCCCCGGGGCAGGCCGCTTCCTGCCTCGCGGCCGCGGCCCGCACCGTCGCGTCACATGAAGGGGAAGAAACGCGGCCCGCGTCGCAGCGGGCCGCTAGCAGCCGCTACTTGCCGGCCAGCGCCAGCGACGGCGCGAGCGCGCTGTTCGGATCCTGCCCATTCCAGGTGCTGACCCATGCGTCGTTCGGCGTCGACCCCATCACGAAATCGAGCGTGCCGCCGGCCTTCATCTCGTCGTACGTGATGTACGGCCGATGCAGCGGCGTGCCGTTCAGGCTGACCGACTGGACATAGCGATTGACCGACGACGGCGCGCCGCCGCCGGCCGTATGCGCGGTCACCGTGAAGCGCCGCGTCGCGCCGAACTTCAGGCCCTTGCCGTCCCCGCCGCCCGACGCCACCGGAATGTCGATCGTCGCCTCCTCGAACAGCGGCGTGCCGAGGTAGAACACGCCGCCCACCGGATTCAGCGAATAGATGCCGAGCGCGGACAGCACGTACCACGCGGACAACTGCCCGCAATCGTCGTTGCCGGGAATCGCCGCATCGCGCACGCGGCGCGGGTCGGCCAGCGCAGCCTTCAGGCTGTCGCCGCTGAGCAGCGCGCGATCACCGGCCGTCAGCGTCAGCGAGTACATGTCGTCCATCACCGACCGCACGCGATCCTGCGTCTTCGACGGCATGCCCGCGACGTCGTACAGGTACGGCAGGTGGTTCGCCGGCTCGTTCCCCGCGAAGAACTGGCCGCTGCGTCCGGTCAGGTCCGGAAAGCCCTGGTTGTTGAGGAAGGTCAGCGGATTGGCCGGATCGAACGTGCGGTCGAGCTGCGCGATGAACTGGCTCTTGCCGCCGAGCAGCGCCACGAGGCCGGGGAAGTCGTGGAAGATGTTCCACGTATCGACCCACGAATTCGATTCGGAGAAGTCCGTCTTCTCGGCGGCCGTCGGGTCGAAGCCCGCGACCCAGTTGCCCTGCGCATCCTTCGGCTGCGCAAACTTCCAGCCGTTGTTCGGCACCGGGTTGAATACGTTGCGGTAGTTCTGGCTGCGCTGCAGGTATGGCCGGTAGTCGGCCGTGCTCTTGCCCGCCGCCTTGCCGACTGCTGCCGTCGCCCAGTCGTCGAACGAATAGTCCTGCGTCGTCGACACCGATGCGTTGTCGCCCGCGGTCACGTAGCCGCTCTGCCGGTACTGGTCGAAGCCGTGCGCGCTCGCGTTCTGCGTGGTCGTCAACGCAGTCCAGATGTCGTCGATGCCCGCGCTCGTCAGGTGCTTCAGGTACGCATCGGCGATCAGCGGGATCGACGGGTGGCCGGCCATCGTGAAGGTTTCCGTCTGCGCGAGCGGCCACACCGGCAGTTCGCCCTTGCCGTTCTGCCTGAACTGCGTGAGCAGCGACTTCACCCAGCCGTCGACGCGCTCGGGCTGCACCAGCGTCATCAACGGCGACTCGGCGCGGAAGGTGTCCCACAGCGAGAACGTCGACGAATAGTCGAAGCCCGGACTCGCGTGCTTGCTCGTGGTCGGCGGCGACTTCGTGCCGTCGTTGGTCGAATCGGTGCCGACGTAGCTGCCGTCCGCATTGTTGTAGACGGTCGGCGCGAGCATCGTGCGGTACAGCGACGTGTAGAACATCGTCCGCTGGTCGGCGCTGCCGCCCTTGATGCGGATCCGGTTGAGCGCGGCGCTCCACACCCGCTCGGCCGCCCCGCGCACCTGGTCGAACGACTTCGCGCCGACTTCCGAGGCGAGATTGGCCTGCGCATCCGCGACGCTCGACGGCGAGATGCCGACCTTCACCGTCACCGCGCCGCCGCTGTCGTTGCCGTCGGCGAACGTCAGGTAGGCCCTGAAGCCGTCCGCGCTGAACGCGACGTGCTTCGTATCGAACGGCTTCGAGAAACGCGCGACGAAATAAGTCGGCTTGTTGTTCGCCCAGTTGTTCGTGATTTCCCAGCCGGCGATCGTCTGCGCATCGATCACCTGGATCTTGCCGCTCGCGGTCGAGCCGCCGATCGGGTTGTCGATGCTGACGATCATGCTGCGCTTCTGCGCGGCCGCGCTCGGGAAATACGTGTAGCGATGCACGCCCGCATGCGTGGTGGCCGTCATCTCCGCGAGGATTTTCGCGCCCTGCACGTTCCACGGCGTGTTGCCGCTGCCGACCGGCGCCATCTTCACGCGGTAGTAGCCGGGGCTCGCGGTTTCGTCGTCGTGGCTGAACGACGCGTTGTAGGTGATCGACGAATCGGCGGCGACCTTCGCCAGCGTCGCGGTGTCGACCGGCGCGAGCGTCGGCAGGAACCGCACTTCGCCACCCGAGCCGATGCCGGTGCCCGACAGGTGCGTATGCGTGAAGCCGGTGATGAACGGATCGTCGTACTGGTAGCCCGACGTGCGATCCCAGTTCCACGGCAGCGTGTGCGCACCGCCGGTCGTGTCCGGCCCGAGCTGCACCATCCCGAACGGCACGGTCGCGCCCGGGTACACGTGGCCGTGGCCCCGCACGCCGCTGCTCCAGTCCGCGTTGATGTCGAGATTCGCGGTACCGATCATCGGATCGACGCTGTGCAGCACCGACCGCTTGGCCGCGCCGCCGTTTTCGCCTTGATCGTTCTGATCGCCTTGATCGTTCTGATCGCCCTGGTCGTTCTGGTTGCCTTGGTCGTTCTGGTTGCCCTGCACGTTCGACCGCTGCGCGAGCACGCTCGCATCCGTCGAACCCTGATCACCGCCGCACCCCGACAACACGGCAAGGCACCCGATGCCCACCACATGACGTAGCTTCATCCGTTCGTCCCCTCTCTCTGCGTCGATCCTGTCGGCAAGAACCGCTCGTTGATCTCCCTGGCCGTTACGGCGCGCTGGCCGCCCGCGGGAACGACGGCATCGCCGATGCGTCGGTGCCCCAGGTCGTGGCGCTCGCGTCGGCCGTCATCGCGTACGACAGCTTCCCGCCCTTCGCGATCTGCTCGAACGGCAGCCACGCGGTGGAGTACGGTGCGCCGTTCAGCTTCAGCGACTTCACATAGAACGACGCAGCATCGCTGGAGCCGGCACCCGGCGCGACGATGTGCAGCAGACGGTAGCTGCCGTCCTTCTGCCCGACGCGCACCGTGATCTTCTCGAACTGCGGGCTCGACAGCGCGACACCGCTGACGCCCGGCACGACCGGATAAAGACCGAGCGCGGCCCACACATACCAGCCCGAGATCGCGCCGAGATCATCGTTGCCCGGCAGCCCGGCCGCGCCGGTGCCGAACTCGTTCGCGAGCGATGCGTGCAGCACGCGCTGCGTATGCGACGGCGCACCGGCCCATGCGTAGACCCACGGCACGGCCATCGTCACTTCGTTGCCGACGTAGAAATACGGCTGCACGGTGCCGATGTTCAGGTGCGTGAAGAACGTGTCGAGCCGCTTGACGACCGGCGCGGCGCCGCCCGCCTGCGCGACCACGCCGGCGAGATCGTGCGGCACGTACCACGTGTACTGCTCGGCATTGCCTTCCATGAAGCCGGTGCCATCGGTGACCCACGCGCCGGCCGACGTCTTCGGCTGGATCGCGCCCTGATCGAACAGGTTGTGCCAGTTGCCGCTCGACTTCAGCAGCGTGCCTGCCGTCGTCGTGTCGCCGAGCGCCGTCGCGAAGCGCGACACCGCGAAATCGCGCACCGCGTATTCGAGCGTGTTCGAGGCGGTCTGGTTGTCGCCCGATCCCGACGACGGCACGTACCCGAGCCGGTCGTAGTCCGCGCGGCTGCCCATCACCGGCGTGCCGGCGCACGCGGCGCCCGGCGCCGTGCTGTTCTTCATGATCGACAGCGCGG
The DNA here is from genome assembly GCF_020420065.1 of Burkholderia sp. AU31624. Classification (NCBI taxonomy): domain Bacteria; kingdom Pseudomonadati; phylum Pseudomonadota; class Betaproteobacteria; order Burkholderiales; family Burkholderiaceae; genus Burkholderia; species Burkholderia sp. AU31624. The sequence continues at coordinate 37,376 of NZ_JAIZRT010000002.1, read as the reverse complement.
CCTGCGTGTCGAAGTTCGTCGCGCCGAACGCATGCGCGTTCGCGACGATGATCGAGCCCGCGTCGCCCGGCATCACGGCCGTCTCGGTATTGAAGTACGCCCAGCGCGGGAACGCGCCGCACGCCTTCGCATCGAGCACGAGCGACTGCACGATGTCGCCGGTGCGCACCGGATCGAGCAGCGCCTGCAGCTGGATGAACGAGCGGTCGATGTCCCAGCCGGAGAAGTTCGCGTACATCGTGCGGCCTTTCTCGACCTGACGTGTCGGCGCGGCCGCCGCGCCGTTCGACGCGTAGAAGTCCGGATACTGGCCGTTCACGTCGTTGAACACGTTCGGGTGCAGCGACGCGTGATACAGCGCGGTGTAGAACTTCGTCTTGTCGGCGTCGCTGCCGCCGGTGACCTGGATCGCGTTCAGGCGCGCATTCCATGCGGTGCTCGCCGCGCGGCGCACGGTGTCGAACCGCCAGTTCCGGTTGCCTTGCGTATCCGTTTCCGGATTCTCCGCGCGCAGGTTCGCCTTCGCATTCGCTTCGCTGACGAACGAGATGCCGAGCTTCATCATCACGTCGGGATGCTTGCGGTCGACATTGAACGTCACCGTCACCGGGCTGTTGTTCGACAACGCCGGCTTCGACGCGAACGGCTGGCTGAATTCCGCGTAGTAGTAGACGGGCACCGCATGCCCGGCCCAGCAGAATCCGCCGCCCGCGATCGTGCCCGACAACGCGCGGTCGCCGACCTGGCTGATCGTGTCGCTCGTCGTGCCCTGCGCGCGGTTGTTCAGCGCGGTCGGATCGATCGCGATCGTCGCCTGCTGGCCCTGCGCGAGTGCCGGATACGTGAAGCGCGCGAAGCCGGTGCGCACCGTCGTCGTCAGCTCGGCCTTGATGCCGTTGCCGAGCGTGACGCCGTAATAGCCGGCCTGCGCGGTTTCGTTCGCGTGAGTGAAGCTGGCCGGCGTGCCGGCGTCGCCGGGTGCGAGCTGCGGCATCACGTTCAGGTAGCCGCCGTTCGCCCAGCAGCCGGTGCCGCTCAGGTGCAGGATGCTGAATGCATTGATCGACGTGTCGCCGTACCAGTAGCCGCCGGAGAAACCGGAGCCGTCGCCCTTGCTGCTGTCGTATTGGGCGGTCGGCGTCATCGGGCTCCATTGCATCATCCCGAACGGGACCGTCGGCCCCGGGAACGTGCCGCCGCCGAGCCCCGAGCCGACCGGGTCGGCAGGCTGGTCGGTCGCGTAGTCGGTGCCGATCAGCGGATTGACGTATTGCGCGACGCGGATGTCGGCATTTTTCTTCGACGACTCGTTGCCGTTGCTGTTGTCGTTTTCGTTTTCGTTACCGTTGTCGTTGCCGCCGTTGCCGTTTTCATTGCCCTGCGACTGCGCGGCAGCCGACAGGTTCGCCGCAGCCACCGACGGTGAATCGCCATCACCGCCGCAGGCAGACAAGACAACGCACAGCGCCAGCAGCGCCGTTCCCAACCCCCAGTTCCTGGACATCGCCCGTCTCCGTATCGTTCTTGAATCTGGATATTGATTCGAACTACTGAGCTTTCAATCAGGATGCTTTTGATGAATTCCGCTTGCCCAGACAATCGGTCGAAAATCCCGGCTGTGTGTCGTTATTTCCGAATGCGCGCACCTGGAAACAGACGCGCCGGCATGTCGAAATACCGGCGCCCCGCAACGGACAATGCGCACAAGCGTGCCCAAATAAACGCGTTTTCTCTACCCCGTGTTTTTACGAATTTTTATTTCGTTTATCTAAACACGCGGTTATTGATTCGGTTTTTATGTGGAATGGGGCACTGAATGCACGATTGGCGATCAAGGCTGCTTCGGCAGATCGACATAGTCCTCGAGCTCGCCGGCCACATAAAGCCGCTTGCCGAGTCGCGGGTATTCGCAGACGTCGTGTTCGAGCCGCTGCCCGCCGACGAGCAGCTCCAGCGGCGTATCGCCGGTGTTCTGCACCGTATGCGCTTCACCGCCGCGCGGAAAGCCGATGAAATCGCCCGGCCCGATTTCACTGGCGCGTTCGCCGATCGTGACCGCGCCCGTCCCGGACAGCACGTACACGAACTCCTCTTCGTACAGATGACGGTGATACTCGGCCGATTCGTGACCGGGCATCAGCGTGAGCAGGTGAACACCGAATTGCGTCAAGCCGGTCAGGTCGCTGAGTTGTCGCTTGAGACGAACGGCATTGGGATTCAGCGAATGCACCGCGCGCGTCGGTTCCATCTTCGCAATATCGGCGGCCTTCAGCAGTTCCCGGGGAAAGGGAGTCGACATGGGGATCTCGCAAACGTGAATGCTTTGGTTGAACGCGGCGCCAGCTTGGCGCGCGCAGCGGCCATTGTCCGACATTTTCACGCTTGCGGAGGGGTTGCGGGCCCCGCCATCGCACGCGGCTAGCGCGCGCAATCGGCCAGCAGGTTCGCCAGCACCGACGCACCTTGCGCGAGGTGCACCGGATCGGCATCTTCCGCTTCGTTGTGGCTCAAGCCGGCCTTGCACGGCACGAACACCATCGCGGAAGGCGCGACGTACGACAGGTTCACCGCGTCGTGCCCCGCGCCGCTGCACATCTCCTTGTACGGATAGCCGGCGGCAGCCGTTGCCTGCCGCACGCGCTCGACGCATTCCGCATCGAACACCACCGGCTCGTATTCGGCGATCGTCTCGACCTGCACGCTCGTGCCGCGCAGCGCGGTGCGCTGCATGCAGATCGCCTCGATGTCGGCGACCAGCTGCTGCAACGCCGGCCGCGACGGGTGACGCACGTCGACGCTGAACCGGACCTTGCCCGGAATCGTGCTCGGCGAATTCGGCTGGCACGCGACATGACCGACCGTCACGCGCGCATCGTCGTCGAACGCATGGCCGTGCTCGACGATCGCGGCGATCATCCCGGCCGCCGCGCCCATCGCGTCTCGGCGCACGCTCATCGGCGTCGTGCCCGCATGCGACTCGAAGCCGGTCACCGTGACGTCGAGTTCGTAGATGCCCTGCACGCCCGTCACGACGCCGATCGGCAAGCCGGCCTGCTCCAGCACCGGCCCTTGCTCGATATGCGCTTCGAAATACGCCTTCGGCATCAGCCGCTCGCGCGCGGGGCCGGCGAAGCCCGTGCGTTCGAGTTCGTCGCGCAGCAGCGCGCCCGTCTGCATGCACGGGCGATCCAGTGCGTAGTCGAGATCCAGCGCGCCGGCATAGACGGCCGAGCCCATCATGCCCGGCGTGAAGCGCGACCCCTCTTCGTTGGTCCACGCGACGACGTCGATCGGATGCCGCGTTTCAAGGCCGCGCTCGTTCAGCGTACGAATCGCTTCGAGGCCCGCGAGCACGCCATAGACGCCGTCGAAGCGGCCGCCGAGCGGCTGCGTGTCGAGATGGCTGCCGCACGTCACGGGCGGCAAACCCGGTTCCGTGCCCGGCCGGCGCGCGAACACGTTGCCGATCGGATCGATGCGGATCTCGCAACCGGCTGCTTCGCACCACGCGATGAAGCGGCGCCTGCCGCGCGCGTCGTCGTCGCTGAGCGCGAGCCGGCAACTGCCGCCGTGCGCGGTCGCGCCGATCGTCGCCATCTCCATCAGCGAATCCCACAGCCGTTGCTGGTTAACGAGGATCATCGTGACCGCTCCTGAAAAGCACCGAGCATATACACTCGACCCAATAAGAAAAATCCAAGATTTCGTTGTGGTCGATAACTTTTTCTTGTCACCCGGCGTTCGGCCCGGCAGCCCGCGCTTCCTTCGTATTCGGATCGGTCATTCATGAAGCTCAAGCAGCTCGACGCGTTTCTCGCGGTCGCCGAGCATCGCACCATTCGCGGCGCGGCGCGCGCGCTCGGCGTCACGCAACCGGCGATCAGCAGCATCGTGCGCGAGCTCGAACAGGAACTCGGCGTGCCGCTCGTCGTGCGCAGCGTAAAGGGAATTGCGCTGACCGATTACGGCAGCGCGTTTGCGATTCGCGCGCGGCTGATCGTCGAGGAGATCCAGCGCACGCGCGACGAAATCGAGCAGTTGCGGCTCGGCACGACCGGCTCGGTGTCGATCGCGGTCAGCCCGACCGTCGCGCTGACGCTCCTGCCGCGTGCGTTCGCCGCGTTCTCACGCGACCTGCCCGGCGCCACGCTGAACGTCGACGATGCGCTGACCGCGACGGATCTCGCGCGACTGCGCGACGGCTCGCTCGACTTCATCGTCACGCATCAGTTGTCGAACGCGATACCGGACCCTGACGAATTCGCGAGCATTCCGTTGTTCCGGACGGCGTTCGCGGTCGTCGCGAGAAGCCGGCATCGGCTCGCGCGCGCCCGCTCGCTGCGCGAGCTCGTCGATGCGCAGTGGTGCGTGCCGCGCTACGGCGACGAGGGAGACGATCTGGTGCGCTCGATTTTCATGCCGTTCGGCATCGACGTGCCGAAGCGGGTGATCCACTGCCCGTCGTTTGCCGCGACGCTCGGGCTCGTGTCGCAAACGGATGCGCTCGGCGTGTTCGCACGGCCGCTCGCCGACGTCGAACGCAAATCACGCGGCATCGTCGCGCTGGATCTTGCCGAGCCGATGCCCGCGTTGACGGTTGCGATCGTGATGCGGCGGCATGCGCTGCTGACGCCGGCCGCACTGCATTTCATCGAGTGCCTGAAGGGGGCGGCTGCAACCATTCAGGGCTCGGACGGCGCATGATGCTCAGCGCACGTGCACGCCGCGCAGCTCCGTCAGCAAGGCCACGAGACGATCGATGTGCGCGTCTTCGGTACGCCACGACGACACGCTGATTCGGAACGCCGGCCGCCCCTGCCACACCGTCGCGCCGAACCACACGTCGCCCGACGCCTGCGCGGCCGCGAGGATCGCCGCCGTTTCATCGTCGGTGCCGGCGCGCACCAGCACCTGATTCAGCACGACGCGGTTCAGCACGTCGTAGCCGGCCGCACGCAGGCCGTCCGCGACCCGCGCCGCGTGCGCGCAATGCTGCTCGACCATCGTGGCCACGCCGGCGCGGCCGAGCGAACGCAGCGCGGCCCATACGGGGATGCCGCGCGCGCGTCGCGAGAATTCGAGGTTCAGGTTCTTCTGCGCGTCCTGCGCACCGCTCAGGTACACGGCGTCGCTGTTCATCGCGGTCGCGAGCGCGGCCGCGTCCCGGCAGATCACCATCGCGCCGTCGTATGGCGTGTTGAGCCACTTGTGGCCGTCGGTGGTCCAGCTGTCCGCGCCGTCGATGCCGTCCGTCAGCGCGCGCTTCGACGAGGCGCGGGCCCACAGGCCGAACGCGCCGTCGACGTGCACCCACGCCCCGGCCGCCTTCGCGGGCGGAATCAGCGCCGCGAACGGATCGAATTCTCCCGTGTTCACTTCGCCGGCCTGCACGCAGAGGATCGTCATGTCGTCGAGCGCCGGCAGCTGTGCCGGGTCGATCCGGCCGTGCGTGTCGACCGGCGCGACGATGAGGCGCTTCATCCCGAAACCGAGCACGCGCAGCGCCTTCTTCACCGTGATGTGCGCCAGCTCGGAGATCACGACCTTCACTTCGGGCGCGCCGATCAGGCCGTCCGCGTCGATGTCCCAGCCTTTGCGCGCGAGCAGCGCGCGCCGCGCGGCCACCAACGCGACGAGCGTGCAGGCCGTCGCGCTCGTGCCGAAACCGACCGCGCTGCCTTCGGGCAACCCAAGCACGTCGACGACCCAGCGCGCGGCCTGGCGCTCGATCGTCGCGGCCACCGGTGAATTCGCATAGGACGACGCGCACTGGTCCCACGCGAGCATCAGCCGCTCGGCCGCCGCCGCGGCCGGCAGCGTGGCGCCGATCACGAAGCCGAAGTAGTTCGGGCCGTTCGACGCGACGGTCGCGGGCGTGCCGCGCTCGTCGAGCAGGCGCAGCACGTCGTCAGCGGCGCGGCCCGTATCGGGCAGCGGCTCGTCGAACGCCGCCAGGCCGGCCAGTGCGGCCGCGTCGGGAAACGCGCGCCGCGCGTTCGTCGCGGCCAGATACGCGTGCGCGCGCCGGTCGGCGTCGGCCAGCAATGCAAGTTCGTCCATGTCGGTTGCCTCGGTGTGAGTCAGAGTTGCAAAAGATCGCGGCCGAGCTGCTGCAGCGCGCCGTCGATCCGCTTGTAGTACGTGAACTTGCCGACGCGGGTCGCCTGCACGAGCCCGGCATCCGCGAGGATGCGCATGTGGCGCGTGGTCGTGGCCGGCGCGATGCCGAGCTTCTCGGTGATGTACGTGCAGCACACGCCGAGTTCGTCGACATCGCCGTGCGGCTGCGGCGGGAAATGCTTGCGCGGCTGCTTGAGCCAGCGCATCACGGCCAGACGGCTTTCGTTGGCCAGTGCGCTGATGCGGGTGACGTCGTCCATGGGTTCGGTTTCAATTAACGTTTCGAATATTAGCTAAATGACGAAATGTGTGCAATTGGTTCGAAGGGCGACTTGAGCTGACGCTGGGGTGTATTTGGCCGCCGTATCGGCACCGGATGCGATTGCGGCAAGCGCGCCGCTGCAACGCGTTGCACACAGCGCCGGGAACACGCTTCAGCTCGCCGTCGATGCCGAGCGGCCATTCCGCATACAAGTCGGGCCCGAAACGCATTGCGATCCGTCATGTGCGGCAGGATCGTCCCGACGCGCCTGCCTGCCGTGTGCGGCGCGCACACCACGCGCCGCGCACGGCCGAGCGAGCGGCCGCGCAATGCACTATCCGTTGGCCCGGCCCATCCGCCAGTGCGGGGGATGCAAGGGGTGCGCGGAAGCGTTACCGTGAAATGCATGCGCGGTCTGTCAACGAACCCGCGCCCGTTTCATTGTTCGAGAGGGAGGGTTCGCTAGCTCAATCCCACGGATTAACGATAGGAACGCCGGTTTCAACAAAATCGGCGACATTGCGCGTCACGACGGTCATGCCATGCACGAGCGCCGTTGCGGCAATGAGTGCGTCCCGCTCCGACCGCCGATCCGGTACATGGAGTCGTGCGCATCGTTGTGCGACCGCAGTATCAACCGGCAGCACGCGACCCGCGAACTCCGGCAGGACATGCCCGTCAAGCCATGCCCGCAGAAGCGCACCTTGAGCCGTGTCCCGGCGTTCGATTTGCAAGACGCCTGTCTCCAGTTCCATGATCGTGATTGCCGAGACAAAAAGCGTGGGTGCGTCGACGGTTGAACTCCAGGCCACCAGACCTTTGTCTGCCTTGCCGGTTCGCACCTTCCTGAGTTCCGAAACAACGTTGGTATCGAGGACGAACATCATCAAAAATCAACCTTTTTGATACCGATCTCCGCGCGCGGAGGCTCAAACTCGATGTCCTCGACACCGGGCATGGCCAACGCGTCGGCAATGTTGCGCCGTTGCTGCGTGAGACGCTGGTATTCCTCGAAACTCAGCAGCACATGGGCAGGCCTGCCACGATCCGTAATGAACACCGGGCCATCCTTTGCTGCCTTCTTCGCTTTGGTCACATCCTGGTTAAGTTCGCGACTCGAGAGCGTTGTGATGGTCATCATGGGCTCCTCAAACCAATCAATGTAGGTATGTTACTACAATAAATGAGATTGCGCGGCATTGCCCGCCCCGGTTGATCCGGCCCCGTGCGCGTCTTCTTCGTCGATGACTCTTGCGCCTACGTACGAGTTACGTTTCCGGCGGCAAGGTCCTCTGGCAGGAAGAATCGTTTCCGTTCAATCACGCGCATCCGATTCCGAGGACAACCCATGCCGAGTTTCGCCGTTGCCGAAGCGAACTCGCCACAATGACCACCCGAAGGGCACGAAATTGGCGTCGTCACGTCGAGTCCGACGCAATTACATCCAACACGTTCACGCCGCCAGCGCCTGCGCCAGCCGTTCGATCAGCGCCCGCACGCGCCGCGGCTGCATGGCGTTGCCCGGATAGACGATCTGCAGATCGACGTCGCCCGGCGAGAACGCGCGCAGGACTTCGACGAGCGCGCCGGACGCCAGATCCTGCTCGACGTCGACCAGCGACTTCAGCGCAACACCATGCCCCGCGACGCACCACGCGCGCACGAGTGCGCCGTCGTTGGCCACCCGCCGGCCGCGCACCGTCACGCGCCGGGGTTCGCCATCGATGCTGAACGGCCATTCGGCATACAGGTCCGGCCCGAAGCGCATCACGATGCAGTCGTGCGCGGCGAGATCGTCCGGATGTTGCGGCGTGCCGTGCACCGCGAGATACGCGGGCGACGCGCACACCACGCGCCGCGCACGGCCGAGCGAACGGCTGCGCAGCGAACTGTCGGCGAGCACCCCGCGACGGATCGCGAAATCGAGCCCCTGCCCGACGACATCCACGTAGCCGTCACCGAGATGCAGATCGACCGTAACGCCCGGATGCTCGGCGAGGAACGCATCGACGACGGGCACCACGCGCTCGCGCCCGAGATCGGCCGGCGCGCTCAGGCGCACCGGCCCCGACAAGGTCTGCACGCCGAGCCGCACTCGGCCTTCGAGTTCGTCGGCCTCCGCCAGCAGGCGCCGCGCGCCGTCGACGAGCATGCGGCCTTCGTCGGTCAGGCTGATCGCGCGCGTCGTGCGCGTGAGCAGCGCCGCGCCGTAGTGGCGCTCGAGCGCGGTCAGCCGCTCGGACACGGTGGCCGGCGACAGCCCGAACTCGCGGCCCGCCGCGGCCAGTCCGCCCTTCTCCACGATGCGCAGGAACAGCGCGAGGTTGTCGAGCAGCATTATTCGCTCCTTCCGAACGATATTTTCGAAGTCTGCCCAATTATCCGAAATATCCGCAAGCGATACAGTGTGCCAACGCGTGGCCTCGCGACCACCCTCGACACGTCGATCACCCAAAGGAAACCCGCCATGGAATACCGCACCCTCGGCCGCTCCGGCCTCAAGGTTCCTGCCCTGAGCTTCGGCGCCGGCACGTTCGGCGGCACCGGCCCGCTGTTCGGCGCATGGGGCAACACGGGCGTCGACGAAGCGCGCCGCCTGATCGACATCTGCCTCGAAGCCGGCGTGAACCTGTTCGACACGGCCGACGTGTATTCGGACGGCGAATCCGAGCGCGTGCTCGGCGCCGCGATCAACGGACGTCGCGACCAGGTGCTGATCTCGACGAAAACGGGCCTGCCGACCGGCAGCGGCCCGAACGACGCGGGCACGTCGCGCGCGCGGCTGGTCCGCGCCGTCGACGACGCGCTGCGCCGCCTCGACACCGACTACATCGACCTGCTGCAACTCCACGCGTTCGATGCGAGCACGCCGGTCGAGGAAGTGATGTCGACGCTCGACGATCTCGTGCGCGCGGGCAAGCTGCGCTACATCGGCGTGTCGAACTTCGCCGGTTGGCAGATCATGAAGTCGCTGGCGGTGGCCGACCGGCACGGCTGGTCGCGCTACGTGGCGAACCAGGTCTACTACTCGCTCGTCGGCCGCGACTACGAGTGGGACCTGATGCCGCTCGGCGCCGACCAGGGGCTCGGCGCACTCGTCTGGAGCCCGCTCGGCTGGGGTCGGCTCACCGGCAAGATCCGGCGCAACACGCCGCTGCCCGAAGGCAGCCGCCTGCATGAAACGGCCGGCTTCGGGCCGCCGGTCGACGATGCGCGCCTGTACGACGTGGTCGATGCGCTCGACGCGATCGCCGAGGAAACCGGCAAGACCGTGCCGCAGATCGCGCTGAACTGGCTGCTGCAGCGCCCGACGGTGTCGTCGGTGATCATCGGCGCGCGCAACGAGGCACAACTGCGGCAGAACCTCGGCGCGGCCGGCTGGGCGCTGACCGATGCGCAGGTCGCGACGCTCGATGCGGCGAGCGCGGTGGAAGCCCCTTACCCGTACTTCCCGTATCGCCGCCAGCAGGCGTTCGCGCAACTCAATCCGCCGCTGCGCGGGTGAGCGCCGACGGCCTCCCTTTTCACGGGAGGCTTGCAAATTCAAGCGTTGTTCCGGAACCATCCAGACTCGACAAAACGGCGGCTGGCGATCACATTGACATATCGGTAATTCTCGATATACTCGCTGCCCATGGAATTGCTCGACATCTTCAAAGCCCTCTCGAACCGGACTCGCCTTGAAATCCTGCAGGGTTTGAAGGACCCCGTGAAGAACTTCCCGCCGCAGGATGAAGGGGACGTTCATACGGTGGGCGTCTGCGTCAGCAGTATTCAGGAAGGTGTCGGGCTGTCGCAATCGACGGTGTCCGATTATCTTGCGACGCTGCAACGAGCCGGCCTGGTGGAAGTCAGGCGCATCGGCCAGTGGACCTACTACAAGCGCAACGAAGCAGCCATCAGTGCGCTGGCCAAGGCCATCGGGAAAGACCTGTAATTTTTTGCCCCATGATATCGATAATTCCCGATATCCCTTTTTATCGAAACGCGGAGATGCAATGAAAGCGCTGTTGCTCAAGTCATTTGGCGGCCCGGAATCATTCGAACTACGTGACGTACCCAAGCCGGCGCCGCACGCCGGGCAAGTCCTGGTTCGCGTCCATGCCACCTCGATCAATCCATTGGATTACCAGATCCGACGGGGAGACTATCCGGACCTGGTACCCCTTCCGGCCATTACCGGACACGACGTATCGGGCGTGGTCGAAGCCGTCGGGCCCGGCGTGACGGCCTTCTCGCCGGGAGACGAAGTCTGGTACACCCCGCAAATCTTCGACGGGCCGGGCAGTTATGCCGAGTACCACGTGGCGGCCGACCGCATCGTCGGCAAGAAGCCGCCTTCGTTGAGCCATCTCGAGGCGGCCAGCCTGACCCTGGTGGGCGGCACCGTTTGGGAAGCACTGGTCGTGCGTGCGGCGCTACGTGTGGGCGAAAGCATTCTGATACACGGCGGTGCGGGAGGCGTCGGCCATGTGGCGATCCAGCTCGCGAAAGCCATCGGTGCAAGGGTGTTCACGACCGTGCGCGAAGCAAACGTCGAGTTCGCCCGAAGCCTGGGTGCGGATGTGGTCATCGACTACGAACAGGACGATTACGTCGACGCCGTCATGCGAAACACCGGTGGCCGCGGCGTCGATGTCGTGTTCGACTCCATCGGCGGCAACACCCTGTCGCGCAGCCCCGATGCGCTCGCCCAGCTTGGCCGCGTCGTCACGATCGTGGACATCGCCCAGCCACAAAACGTCATTCAGGCGTGGGGCAAGAACGCGAGCTATCACTTCGTCTTCACGCGACAGAATCGCGGCAAGCTGGATGAGTTGAGCGCGTTGATCGAGCGTGGACAGTTGCGGCCACACGTGGGCGCCGTCTATTCCCTTGCCGACGTTCCGCTCGCGCATGCGCTGCTGGAGCGTCCCAACAACGGGCTTCGAGGAAAAATCGCGATCGCGGTCGAGCCGTCGGCTTATCCCGAACCTGTTGCCGGTACTCGAGCGGCGTGATCTTTGCTCGCATGTGGACCGGAGCAAGCTGCGCGTGATTCGCAGGGCGCCGCGAGCATCAGGGTTGCGAGAGGGCCGAACCAGTCTGCCCGAAGCTCTGCCGGCGTGATCGCAGCAGGTTCTGACGGACAGTCGACATCGTGAGAATGATGCGGATCGTGGCACCATGAAATGCGGTCGCCATGGGCCTACTCATGAGGCCGCGAACCTCCTATCGTAGAGACCTGCGACGCGCCTGCCGGATCGGCGGCGCGCCCTCTTCTCATCGACAGGTCCGCCAACATGAACGCCAACGACACCGGACTGACCGTACGCGCGGTCACGGAACACGACTACGACCAGTGGCTGCCGCTGTGGGACGGCTATAACCGCTTCTATGGCCGCTTCGACGATACGGCCCTGCCCCTGCGGGTCACACAACTCACGTGGTCGCGCTTCTTCGACGGCTACGAACCGGTGCATGCGCTCGTCGCGGAGCGCGCCGGCCGGCTCGTCGGGCTCGTGCATTTCCTGTATCACCGCAGCACGACGCATATCGGGCCGACCTGCTATCTGCAGGATCTGTTCACGCTCGACAGCGAGCGCGGCAAGGGTGTCGGCCGCGCGCTGATCGAAGCCGTGTACGACGCCGCGCGTGCGCATCGCGCCGAGCGCGTCTACTGGCAGACGCACGAGACGAACCACACGGCGATGCGGCTCTACGACACCGTCGCGGCAAAGCCGGGGGCCGTGCTCTATCGGAAGGAGTTGTCGCGCTGAGCGGAACGGCGAAACAGGGGCAGCGCCATGTCACGGATGGCCCCGCCCGATTGAAGACCATGATCGCTTCCGGAAACAGCCGCTTCGGCAAACTGGGTAGCCCCTGGGATACAAGACCATCCTTTCGGCCGATTTTTGTGTCCCCGGGGCTACTCAATCAAGCCACCGGCCGCGCCTTCATCCACAGAAACAGCGGCACGCGCGCCCACTGCTTCAACTGATCCGTATCGGCATGGTCGGGCGGCGGCTCGCGCAGCGACATGATCGCGAACCCGGCCGCTTCCAGCGCCTCCATGTACGCCTGCAGCGGCAGCGACCAGCCGGCGAAGTGCATCGACAGCCCGTCGCGCGTTTCCACGCCATCGAAATGCTCCCGCCCGAAATAGCTGCCCTTCAGCACGAACGGCGCATCGGGCTGCGGCCCCGCGAAGCCGCCGCGATCGCGGAACGGATGCACGAGCGAGATGAACAGCGTCCCGCCCGGCTTCAGCACGCGGCGCGCCTCGTTCAACGCGCGCTGCATGTCGTCGAGATCCATCAGCACGTTGTACGCCATCACGAGATCGAAGCTGGCCGCGTCGAACGGCAGCGACGCCGCGTCGGCCAGCTTGTAGCGATGCGCGGAATCCGCGTGACGCGCGGCGTCGAGCATCGCGGGCACCACGTCGGTCGCGGTCACGTCGTAGCCGAGCGCCTTCAGCTCGCGGCTCACGCGGCCTTCGCCGCAGCCGATCTCCAGCGCGCGGCCGGACTCGCGGCCAATATAGGCCGCAAGCCCCGCGCGGTATTTCCAGAACGCGTCGTGCCCCGGCTTGCCGGCCCAGTCGATCCATTGGTCGGCGACCTGCGTCCAGTGTTCGGTGATGGCTGTCGTGTCGGTCATGTGCGCTCCCGCCCGATGTGCGTCGTTGGCTCAGGTTGCGCATGGTAAGCCGAAGCGGCGGAACGCGTCGGCAGGGTGCGCCGCGCAACCGGTTTCCGTTTCCGGCTGCGACGTTCTACAGTGACATAAAACAATCTGCGCCGTTGCACGTCGTCGCCGCCCGACGATGCGCACCCGATTCCGAGGACATCCGATGCCGAGCATCCTGGCCGCGCCCGCCAATCTCCCCCCGAGCCCCGTCGCGGCGGAAACGCGCATGGTGCACGACGTCGCGACGCTCAAGCCGTCCGACTACCGTGGGGCGGACGGTGCGTCGTGGGTCATCGCCACCGTCACGCCGGCCGCGGACAGCGGCACGAACGTGACCGGCACGACGTACTTCGACACCGCCAAAGGCCAGACCGTCCCGGTGCCCGACGCGCGACGCCGCTATGCGAATCGCGGCACGTGGCAGGTCGTCGCGAGTTCGAGCCCGTCCGTGCCCGCCACCGGCCGCTACGACTGGCTGACGCTCGCGTGGCTGCCGATCAACCGGCGGCCGCTGCCGCAAACGCCCGAGCACCTGTATTCGCCGTTCATTCGCGGCGGCACGATCGTGTATCGATGGAATCCGGCCGCGGAAGGCGGCGAGCAATTCGGCAACGTGCGGATGATTTTTCCGGAATGGACGCAGCAAGTGGCCGATGCGCTGCGGGCCGCTTCGGCAGCGTCGCCGGACGACGCCAGCGCGCCGGCCGCACCGCCCCCGCTCGATCGCCTGAAAGCGGACACGAATCCGATGACCGCCGTGCTCGACTTCAGCGATGCGCTGCGCGACGAGCCGGTCGAAAAGGTCGTCGCGCGGCTGCCGGGCCTGCTACGCGTGAAGGATCTGCACGAACTGTCTGCGATCGTGTTCCTGTGCCTGTCCGGATCACGCGCGGAAGACCGGCCGCGCTTCGCGGAAACGATCAACGGCTCGATCGCGTCGACCGACGACAGCGCGCGCCTGCTCGCGATCGCCTATGGCGCGTTCGCGGCCGGCCGGGCGCGGCCTTATCCATTCAACGATGCGGCGCAGACGGCGCGGATCAACGACGTGTTCGGCGCGTTGAAGCGGCGCACGGCGGCGCTCAATGTGCCGGTTGGGGAAGGTTCGCCCTGGTATGAGTTCTTCACCGCGTATCGGCTTGGCGGGGCCGTGTCCGGCAACGGACAGTGATCGCGCGTACGGGTCAGCGCCGCGACAGCAACGCCCGATCGCCCGTACCCGCAATCTCTCGCCATGCGGTCAGCCGGCTTTCCATCCGCGTATCGCACCGCGATCCATGCATGCCGAATCGATCTTCGATCTATTCGACCTTTTGAATCGAATCGCCCGGTGTTAGATTCCCGCCCGGCCACAAAGCCATCTCAAATAACCCGAACTAAAAAAGACCAAACCATGAAATCTGTATTCCGTCATGCCGCGCTGGCATTGGTGACGATCGGCTTCTTGTCGGGCTGCGCGAGCAGCGTGACACGCGACGCCAGCGATCAGGCGGGGGCCATCGCGACTGCATCGACGTCCAAATTCGGCTCGAAACCCGTGATCGTGCAAGTCACACTCGACAATGCCGCGCAGGAAGCGCTGAAAAGCAACCTGAAATTCAGCCCCGAGAACCTGAAAGGGAAAATCGAAAGCGCACTGGCCGCACGCAAGCTGCTGGCAAAGGCGGATTCGACCGATGCAATGCACCTTAACGTGGAAGTCACCGGCATTCGCACGCGCTCGAGTTTCTCGGCCGTCATGTTCGGCTTCATGGCCGGCAACGACCATGTCGACGGGACCGTGACGCTCACCGATGCCGACAACCATCCTCTCGATCGCTTCAAGGTGTCGGCATCGTATGCGCTCGGCGGCATCGCCGGCATCGACAGCATGCGCATGGACTGGCTGTACGAGAAATTCGCCGAGAAGACGCTCGCGACGCTCGATCCGGCGACCGCGGCCACGCAGGCCGACACGGCACCGGCAGCATCGAAGAAGCTGTAAGACCCGACGCCCGACGGAGCGCGGATGCGCGGCCCGTCGGGCGACGGCGGTGAATCACATGCCACCGCCAACGCATCGTTTCGCCGATCGCGAACCGACCGTCATGCAATGCGCGAGTGAATGCCCGGTGCTCGCATCTGGCAGCGGTCCTATTCCGTTTAATCAGCCGACATGATCGGGGCGCGGCCGCGCCCACCGGCCGCCACCAGGCATTCGCGCCCGCACGCGCGACGATAAAAAATCGGCCGCTCCGGGGGCAGAGCGGCCGTCAAGGAAAGATCCCTGTTCGGGATACCGGAGGACACCACACCAGACCGGCCTGCGTATTGTTGACGAACCCTATTTCGCTGACCATCAGACTGGTCTGATTCGCACCCTGCCTGCATAAAAATCACGGTGTCCTGATCCACGCAGGTTCACCGAATCCGCAACGCGCCGTTACGTTCTCGACGGGAACCCCCATACGCGGCGACCTGTCGAATCGCCGCACGACCGTCGACGGCTTCATCGCCGTGGCGGACAATCCCCTCTCCAGCCCCGCTCGATCACGTCCCGCCCTTTCATGCTGAGCATTGGTCCCTTCTCGATCCGCGTCGTCGCGGTAGCCGTCGCCGCGCTGCTCGCGTGGCTCGTCGCCCGTTTCATCCAGCGTCGGCCGCCGGACGGACATCACAAGACCGCATCGAGCCTGATCCTCGATGCATTGCTGTTCGGCCTGCTCGCCGCGCGTATCGGCTACGTCGCGCAGTGGTGGCATGAATACGCCGCCGCGCCGCGCTCGATCATCGCGCTCGGCGACGGCGGCTTCGACTGGCGCATCGGTCTCGCGGCGGGCATCGTGTTCGCGGGCTGGCGCCTGCGCCGCCTGCCCGTGCTGCGTCGCCCGGTAATGGCCGGCATGCTCGCCGGTGTTGCCGCATGGGGCATCGCGCAGGGCACGCTCGCTACATTGCAGCACGGTGCGCCGCCGCTTGCCGCGTTGCAGCTCGAGGCGCTCGACGCCACGCCGGTGCCGGTGCAACGTTTCGCGGGCAAGCCCGTCGTCGTGAACCTGTGGGCCACGTGGTGCCCGCCGTGCCAGCGCGAAATGCCGATCCTCGCGCAAGCGCAGCAGGATCACCCGGGCATGACGGTACTGATGGTCAACCAGGGCGAGGACGCGCAAGCGGTGCGCGCGTTCCTCGAACAGAAAGGGCTGCGGTTCGATCACGTGCTGCTCGATCGCACGCTGCACGCGATGAAGACCTACGGTTCGCGCGGGCTGCCGACGACGCTCTTCTTCGACGCGACAGGCAATCTCGTCGAATCGCACATGGGCGAGATCACCGCCGCGCGGCTGAAGGATGCCGTGGCGGACCGCTTCAGGCAGTAACGCGCGTCTCGTCCAAAGAACCGCGGCAACCGCTTCGTCACATCCGTGCCTCGACCGCGGCCAACCGCGCCGGCAGATGTTCCAGCAGCGCATCGACGGCGGCCCGGACTTTCAGCGGAAGATGCAGCGTGTAGGGCCACACTGCCTGAATCGGAAAGATCACGCCCGGCCGATCGGGCAGCAACTCCCGCAACCTGCCGCTGCGCAACGCGTCACGCACCAGCCAGTACGGCAACCATGCGACGCCCAGATCCGCAATGGCCGCATCCATCAGCGCGCTCAAGTCGTCGGACAGCAAACGAACGGCGGGCTGCAATTCCACGCGCTGACCTTCGACGATGACGGGCCAGCGATGCACCTGGCCGAACCGCGTATAGGCCAGCGCCTTGTGCCGTTCGAGCGCTTCATAGGTCGTGGGTTCGCCGCAGCGGCTCAGGTATGCCGGCGATGCGCAGAACGCCATCCGGTGCTCGCCCAGCGGACGCGCCACCAGTTCGCTGCTGTTCGGCAACGTGCCGACGCGAACCGCCAGGTCGAAACGCTCTTCGACCAGATCGACGGAACGATCGCTGAACGACAGGTCGAGATCGAGCTCGGGATGCGCCTTCACCAGATCGATCAGGATCGGCGCCACACACAGATGACCGAAAAGCGTCGGCATCGACACGCGCAGGCGCCCCTTCATCTGCCATTTGCCGGTTTCCAGCAGCGCTTCGCCCGCCTGGATCTGCTCCATCGCGCGCAGGCAATGGTCGTAGAACAACGCGCCTTCGTCGGTCAGGTTCTGGCTGCGCGTCGTCCGCTGAAACAGCACGACGCCCAGCCGCTCCTCGAGGCGCGCGATGCTCTTGCCGACCGCGGACCGCGTGATGTGCAGCCTCTCCGCGGCTTCCGCAAAGCTGCTCGCTTCCGCCGCGGCGACGAACACATCGATGCCCTTCAGGTGGTTTCGCATGCGATTGGGGACAAATACGCTACACAGTGCGTCGATCTTATCGCTTTTGGAGATAAAAGGTGGCTGATAGGATCGGTTCCCGTCCTCACCTTCGCAACGGAGCACTTCGCATGGCACGCATCCTCGTCCTTAAA
This sequence comes from Burkholderia sp. AU31624, assembly GCF_020420065.1. Lineage (NCBI taxonomy): Bacteria > Pseudomonadati > Pseudomonadota > Betaproteobacteria > Burkholderiales > Burkholderiaceae > Burkholderia > Burkholderia sp. AU31624. Next base: position 19,877 of record NZ_JAIZRT010000002.1, on the reverse strand, counting down.
TCGAGCATCAACGGCAGCCAGTCGCAAACCGGTGCGCTGATCGACACGTTCCTGGCCGAGCGCCAGGCCAACGGCCATGCCGACGACGTGATCGTGCGCCATCTCGTCGACGCCGAGCTGCCGATGCTCGACAGCGAGCTGTTTCACGCGCTGCGCGGCGCGGCCAATCCGAGCGAGCGCGCGCAACGGGCGATCGTGCTGTCCGATGAACTGATTGCCGAGCTCAAGGGCAGCGACCTGCTGCTGATCGGCGCACCGATGTACAACCTCAACGTGCCGACCCAGTTGAAGAACTGGTTCGACCTCGTCGCGCGGGCACGCGTGACGTTCCGGTACACGGAGACCTATCCGGTGGGGCTCGTCGAAGGCATCAGCGCGATCGTGTTCAGTTCCCGCGGTGGCGTACACGTCGGGCAGGATACGGATGCGGTCACGCCTTACCTGCGTGCCGTGCTCGGCCTGATGGGGATCTCGGACGTGGAATTCGTCTATGCCGAAGGGCTCGACATCAAGCCGCACGGGGTCGAAGCCGGGCTGGCGAATGCACGCCGGCAGATGGATGCGCTGCACGCGTGAGTCCGGATCGCGCGCGGCGGAAAGCGCGACGCCGACGCACACCCGCCGTTCAAAGCGAGACCGACGCTCGGGCCGCTCAACGTTCGATCAAACGCGGATGGCCCGGCAGGTCTACCGTGAGATCGGTAGCGCCTGCAACCGGCTGTGCCACCTCGCGCGTCGCCGCGAGCCAGTGCGTGAACTCGGCGGCGGTCATGCCGACGGCGGCGGCCGATCCGGATGTCGATGCTGCCGCCTGAGCCGCAAGCCGGTCATTGTCGTGCGCATGCAGTGGTGCTGCGCGTACAACCTCGGCCACCGGCGCCGCACGATGTTGGCCAGACGTATCGTCATGCGCCTTCCGGTCATGCGCGACGACTGCCGGCTTCGACGCTACGGCGGAATACGCCCGGGCTGCCTCCGGCATGCTGCGCGCAACCTTCGTCGATCGCGACACATCGCGTGCCGGCTGCGTCTTCGCCGCATCGTCGTTGCGTGCGGGATGCGTCCCGGCCGACATGCTTGCGGCCGATGTAACTTCCGGTGAAACGACAGGCTTCGTAGCCGACGCATTCGACACGCTCGGCACATCCGATGCCTCCGCCGCGTCCACCATCGCAGACACGGCCGCAACCGGCGCCGCGATGATCGCCTCCGGCGCGATTGAAATTGCCCCCGCATAGACGCTGCCGGGTTCCGCCACATGCGCGCGCTCGTCGACCAGATGCGTGGCCACCACGCACACGACGCCGAACAACGCGGTCGCCATCAGCGTCATGCGCCAGCGCCGACGCATCGGATGCGGCCTGATCCACGCCCGGTTGTCCGAACCGAAATCCTGCGCGCGAACCGGCCTGGCCGCCGACACGGGTACGGCTGCCTGTGCGCGATTCGCGCCGCGCAGGTCGAAAACGTTCGGTCGCTGTCGCCGGTTCGCCACGAACGGCCGACGGCGCCGGCCATACGGCGGCGGCACATCCGAAAACGGATGCGCGAGCGGAATCGCGTAATGCCCGGTGATGTCCAGCATGCTCATGGTGTCGACGACGCATTGCGCGACCTTCGCCGCGGCAATCCGTGCTCCTGTAGTTGTCCGATCGGCATCGAGTATCGCCGCCGGACGGGTACCCGACAATCGGACCAGGCCCAATCGCGCGCGCCGCGACCGTCAGCCCAGTCCTATCGCCGAAGCCGGTGCCGGAGTATGTCGGGGTCAGCATGGAAGGCAACGCGGAACACCTGATCAATTTCAGACTGGACTGATTTCGTTGCGATACCGAACGAATCACAATGATTGTGCCGGGCCGCCCCATCCAGAGGCGTGCCGGCGCCATAGTCGATATTTGAATCCCGCCTGCACGGCGGGACTTTTTTGAAGACGCCGCAGCGAAGCGCAATCCGATCTCCTCCGGCCATCCGGCCATGAGTCGGCGCCCGCTCCGTTCCTCGCAACCGCGCGCAGCCGCCATTCCGACCGGCACCTCGCACCGTGACCGACGCCCCTTCGACCTCCATCGCGATCCTGACGATCGATCACCCCGGCCGCATCGCGTTCGACGATCGCCTGCGCCGCGCAGGACACGGCTACGACCGGCTGCGCATCGACGACATCCTGCGCCGGGCCCGCTACCGGCCATCGCGCTTCGAGTATCTGCCGGACCTGTTCGCGGCCTGCGGCACGCAGTCGTTCGACCTGTTCATCGTGCAATGCGAGACGGCGTGCTGCCGCACGCTCGACGCGATCCGCGCGCTGCGCGCACACTTCACCGACACGGTCCCGATCCTGTCGATCAGCCAGCGCGACGCGGACGCGTCGCGCAGTGCCTGCTTCCTGGCCGGGTCGAACGAGCACCTGGCTTACTCGACATCCTCCGAGGCACTGATCTCGAGCATGTCGACCTGGCTCAAGTGGTCGCATCACCGGGCCACGCATCACCGCCAATGGCGAATCGGCTGCTTCGAGTTCGATGCAGCCCAACGCATCGTGCGCGTCGCGGGCCAAGAGCACGTGCTGGCAGAGAAACACTTCCAGATCGTCACCGCGTTCTTCCTGAACATGGGCCGTGCACTGGATCGCGCGCACGTCAGCCAGCTCGTGTGGGGCTCGCTCATTGCATCGCATAGCCGGCGGCTCGATACGCATGTCTCGTACCTACGCGACCGGCTCGAACTCGACGGCCGGCATGGCGTGCGGATGATGACGCTGTATGGCGTCGGGTACCGGCTCGTGACGTGTACGCCAGAAGCCCGGGCAGGCAGACGTAGCGGCATCCCGTAACGCGCACGCGCGTCGCGGGCCCGACGGGCACCGTTGCGCCGTGCCCGGTCTCCATTATCATGGCGAAACCCTGGCCGCCCGACCCGCCCCGATGGACCACCGCGTCGAACCCGATCGTTCCCGTGCCGTCACCGGCAACCCGCAGCGCACGCGCACCGGCCGCCGCCAGCGCGCGCTGCTCTATGGCGGCGGCGTCGCCGTGACGATCGCGATCCTGCTGGCCAGCGGCCTGATGTTGTACGCGATGGCCCGTGAAGCGATCCAGCAGCGCTATGCGGCCTTCGCGGTGCGCCAGTTCCTCGTCCAGTTCACGTTCAAGCTGCGCACGACCGGCATGGATACGCTCGTCACGCACGACGACGCGGTCTGGAACACGCGTCCGACCGATGACACACTCGTCGCGAAACTGGCGGCCGGGCATGGGCGGCTCGTGCTGCAAGGCAGCCCGCAATTCCCGCCGTCGCTCGTGCTGGCCGACCTGTCGCCCGACCTGCCAGCCGCCTCCTACGCGCACGATCTGGCGATGGCGAGCGACATGACCTACCGGGTCGGCGCCTACGTCGCCAAACACGACGTCAATCGCGAGATCGCCGGTTATACGTATCGTCCCGATCGACACTTTGCGCTGGTCATTCCCGCGGCCGCCCCTGCCGACGCCGACGTGCTGGCCCGTACGCCCGGTGCGGCCGCGCTGCTCGACCAGGTCGCGGGCGGCATCGCGACGCCGCCAGCCGACCGGTTCGCATGGTATGCGCCCGCGTACGACCCCGTGCAGCGGCGTGACGTGTTCCGGATCGCCGGCGCCGTCTATGTCGCGAACGTGCCCCAAGCCGTGTTCATCTCGACGCTCCCGGTCAGCGTGCTGCAGGAGCGCCTCGCGATGGACGACCCGACGGACACGGCGATCATCGCCGATGCGCAGGGCCGCCCGCTGCTGCGCGCCGGCGCGGCCGCGAGCGATGCCGCCGCACTTGCGGAAACCCAGCGCCTCGCGGTCCGCACCCGCGCCATCCCTGGCAGCGGCCCGCACACCGCCTACGGCAGCGGCCGCTTCGCGCTCAGCCAGCCGATTCCGGACACCGACTGGACGCTCGTGCAGACGTTCTCCGCCACGTCGCTGCTCACGACGATCGGCCTGCGCGCCGGCTGGTACGTCGTGGTCATGCTGGCCGCGCTCGCGCTGGTGTGGACGCTTCTCGTGCTGTTCGACCGCAAGGTGCTGAAACCCGACGATGCGCGCACACGCCGCGTGATCGAAAGCGAGGGCCTGAACCGGACCATCGTCGAGGCTGCCCCGTCCGGCATCGCGCTGCTGGCGCTGGCCGATGGCGCGGTGCTGCTGCAGAACGACACGATGCGCGCGTACGACGCACGGCTCGCGAGCGGGCCGCCGCTTGCCGCACGGCTGCTCGCGCATTTCGACCGCTCGCCCGACGCGCTCGCGTGGCAGACCGACCAGTACGTGTCGCTGCCGACCGCACAGGGCGACACGGTCGACCTGCTCGTCAACCTCGTGCGCACCCGCTACCGCGATGCGGATGCCGTGCTGTGCAACTTCTCCGACATCACGTCGCAGAAGAACGTCGAGCGTCAGCTCGACGAAGCGCGCCGCGCGGCCGACGCCGCGAACAACGCGAAATCGGCGTTCCTCGCGACGATGAGCCACGAGATCCGCACGCCGCTCAACGCGATCCTCGGCAATCTCGAACTGATCGGCCGCGAACCGCTCGCCGATACCCAGCGCGATCGGCTGCAGACGGTCGAAGGCGCGTCGTCGGTCCTGCTCGACCTGATCAACGACATCCTCGACCTGTCGAAGATCGAGGCCGGACAGATGACGATCGAGGCGATCCCGTTCGATCTCACGGAGACGATCCGGCGGACCGGCGCGATGTTCGAACCGCTCGCGGCCGCGAAAGGGCTGCAGTTCGACGTATTCGTCGACGACGCACTGGCCCCGCGCTATCTCGGCGATCCGACGCGCATCCGGCAGATCGCGGCGAACCTGCTCGGCAATGCGATCAAGTTCACGAACCATGGGGAAGTCACGCTCGAGGTCTATCTACGCGACGACACGAATCCGGATTCGCCCATTGCGATCGGCGTGAGCGACACGGGCATCGGCATGAGCGAAGCGCAGCGCGCGACGCTGTTCCGCCCGTTCACGCAAGCCGACACGTCGATCACGCGCCGCTACGGCGGCACGGGCCTGGGGCTCGCGCTGACCAAACAGCTCACGCAGATGATGCGGGGCACCGTGGACGTGACGAGCGAACCCGGCAAGGGCAGCACATTCGTCGTCACGCTGCCGATGCATGCCGCAAGCAGCACACAGATCGCCGAGCACGATGCGGCTCAGGCCGACGACCACGCATTGCCGTCGGTCACCGCGCGCGTGCTCGTCGTCGACGATCATCCGGTCAACCGCAAGCTGCTGCAGGGTCAGCTCGTCACGCTCGGCTATGTGGCCGATGCGGCCGAGGAAGGCGCGTCAGCGCTGCGACGCTGCGCAGATACGCGCTACGACCTCGTGATGACCGACCTGAACATGCCGGGCATGGACGGCTACACGCTGGCTCGCGTGCTGCGCGCCCAGTATCCGGACATGCCGGTGGTCGCCGTCACGGCACACGCAAGCGCCGCCGAGCATGCGCGCTGCGCGGAGGCCGGGATCATCGCAGTGCTCGTGAAGCCGGTGCTGCTCGCGACAATCGACCGAACCGTGCGGCGGCACGCATGCGCCGCATCCGCACAGACCGCGCCACGGCGTACGCTCGTCGATCTCGCGGCCGGCCCGTTGCCGCCGGACGTGCATGCGCTGCTGGAAACGAGCCTCGTGCAATCGCTCGCGTCGATCCGCGACGCGCGCGAGCGCAACGACATCGCCGTACTCCGTCACGAGCTGCATTCGCTGCGCGGCGCGTTTGCGACGATTCACGAGCATGACGTGGCAGATGCGATCGGCGCGCTCCAGGCCGCCGTGCATGCCGGCGACATGACCTCGTTCGACGCGCAACTTGCACAAGCCGAAAGTCACGCACGCGACGCGCTGCAGCGGCGCGCGACGCATACGCCACCGGCCTGAGCGCGGCGCGTTCGCACGCGCTTGCCCGCATCCCTTTCCAGCTCGCTTTCCGCACCCGTGCACGTCTGCGCACACGCGTAGGACTTGCCCTACAAAAACGCTATCTCGAATCAGCCGTGGACGACTGATCAGAACGAAGCCAATCCCTACCATGGGTTTGTCACCTGACAAACTGAAAGGAGTAGGGGAAATGAACAAGACCTATCGCAGCATCTGGAACGCAACGACCAACACGTGGACCGCAGCAGCCGAGACGGCACGGTCGCATTCGAAGGGTTCGGCACGCATCGCGCGTGCGGCATTGATCGCGTTCGCCCTGGGCGGTGCGGCAATCGGCAACGCAGCGGCAGCCGATGCATGCACGACGGCGGACGGTTCGAGCGGATCGCTCGACGGCGCGGGTGTGTGCAAGGCTGCGGGCGGCACGATCGGGACGATGGGGACCATCGGTACGATGGCCGCGATCGACGATACGTACATCAAGATCAATGCTGGCGGTGCGGCTGCGGCACAGGCCGGCACAAACGCCGTCGCACTTGGCGGAAACGCACAGGGCACGGGAGGCAATGCCGTTGCGCTCGGCAACAACTCGAGCGCGAGTGCCATGAACGCCATCGCAATCGGTGCGAGCACGTCGGCAACCGGCGCGGCCAGCACGGCGCTCGGCATGAGCGCCAAGGCGACGCAAAGCCATGCCATGGCACTCGGCGTCGGCGCGAATGCACTCGGCGTGAATTCCACTGCGATCGGCGTCAGCACCAGCGCATCGGGCACGGGCTCGATCGCCATCGGCGAAGCCGCCAACTCGTCCGCAGACGGGGCAGTTGCGCTCGGCGCAGGCTCCGTGGCCGACCGCGCCAACAGCATTTCCGTCGGCACGACGGCGGCAACGCGCCAGATCGTCAACGTCGCCGACGGCACGCAGAACCACGACGCCGTGAACCTCGGTCAGATGACCACTGCGCTCTCCACGAAAGTCGACGATACGTACGTGAAGATCGATACGAGTTCGGGCAAGGATCCCGCCGTGGCGGGTGCGAGCTCGATCGCCGTGGGTGCCGCAGCCAGCGCATCCAACACCTATGCAACTGCTTTCGGCAACAAGGCGATGGCAACCGGCTCGAACGCCACCGCAATCGGCTTTGCCGCTACCGGCTCGGGCGGCGCGAGCGTCGCGGTCGGCGGCATGTCCGTCTCGAGTGCCAGCCACTCAGTCGCGCTCGGCGATAGTGCAATCGCGTCTCACAGCGAGTCGGTAGCGCTCGGGTTCGGTTCGCAAACCGACCGCACAAACAGCGTGTCCGTCGGCACGGCGGCGCTGCGACGCCAGATCACCAACGTTGCCGCTGGCACGCAAGACAATGACGCCGTGAATCTCGGCCAGTTGAACACGGGCCTGTCGACGACGAACGCATCGATCTCGACGGTGGCGTCCGGATTGTCGACGACGAATGTTGCCCTCTCCACCGCGAATACGACACTGACGTCGCTTGGCGCCGAAGTGTCGACCGCGAAGGACACCATTGCAGCACACACCGGCGACATCTCGAAGATCAACGACCAACTCAACGAGTTGTCGAATGGTACGGTCGGTCTCGTCCAGCAAGCCGGTGCAGGTGACGACCTCACGGTCGGCGCAAACACCGACGGCGACGCGGTGAATTTCGCCGGCAAGACCAAAGATCGCAAGCTGACGGGTATCGCCGCAGGCGACGTCTCGGCCACGAGCAACGAAGCCATCAACGGCTCGCAACTGCACGGCGCGTCGGAAAGCGTCGCGGCAGCGATCGGCGGCGGCTCGACGGTCAACGCCGACGGCTCGATCTCGGCTCCGGCCTTTACGGTCGGCGACGGCAGCGGCGGCACGACCACGGTCGGCTCGGTTGCGGACGCAGTCTCCAACCTCGACGGCCGCACGACGACCAACGAAGGCCAGATCTCGAAGCTCGCCGACCAGATCGGCAGCGGTACGGTTGGTCTCGTCCAGCAAGCCAGTGCAGGTGCAGACCTGACGGTCGGCGCGAACACCGACGGCGACGCAGTGAACTTCACCGGCAAGTCGGGCGATCGCAAGCTGACGGGTATCGCCGCAGGCGACGTCTCGGCAGCCAGCAACGAAGCCGTCAACGGCTCGCAACTGCACGGCGCGTCGGAAAGTGTCGCGGCAGCGATCGGCGGCGGCTCGACGGTCAACGCCGACGGCTCGATCTCGGCTCCGGCCTTCACGGTCGGCGACGGCAGCGGCGGCACGACCACGGTCGGCTCGGTTGCGGACGCAGTCTCCAACCTCGACGGCCGCACGACGACCAACGAAGGCCAGATCACGGATCTCGGCGGCCGCGTGTCGACCAACGAAGGCGCAATCTCGAAGCTCGCCGACCAGATCGGCAGCGGCACGCTCGGCCTCGTCCAGCAAGCCAGCGCAGGTGACGATCTCACGGTCGGTGCGAACACCGACGGCGACGCAGTGAACTTCACCGGCAAGGCGGGCGATCGCAAGCTGACGGGTATCGCCGCAGGCGACGTCTCGGCAGCCAGCAACGAAGCCATCAACGGCTCGCAACTGCACGGCGCGTCGGAAAGCGTCGCGGCAGCGATCGGCGGCGGTTCGACGGTCAACGCCGACGGCTCGATCTCGGCTCCGTCCTTCACGGTCGGCGACGGCAGCGGCGGCACGACCACGGTCGGCTCGGTTGCGGACGCAGTCTCCAACCTCGACGGGCGCACGACGACCAACGAAGGCCAGATCTCGAAGCTCGCCGACCAGATCGGCAGCGGAACGGTCGGTCTCGTCCAGCAAGCCGGTGCAGGTGCGGACCTGACGGTTGGCGCGGACACCGACGGCGCGGCAGTGAACTTCACCGGCAAGGCCGGCGATCGCAAGCTGACGGGTATCGCAGCCGGCGACGTCTCGGCAACGAGCAACGAAGCCATCAACGGCTCGCAACTGCACGGCGCGTCGGAAAGCGTCGCGGCAGCGATCGGCGGCGGTTCGACGGTCAACGCCGACGGTTCGATCTCGGCTCCGGCCTTCACGGTCGGCGACGGTAGCGGCGGCACGACCACGGTCAACACCGTCGGCGGCGCGATCTCCAACCTCGACGGTCGCACGACGACCAACGAAGGCCAGATCTCGAAGCTCGCCGACCAGATCGGCAGCGGCACGGTCGGTCTCGTCCAGCAGAATCCGGCGGACGGCTCGATCACGGTCGGCGCCGGCACCGGCGGCTCGGTGGTGAACTTCGCCGGCAACGGCGGCCCGCGTGTGCTGTCCGGCGTCGCCAACGGTGTGGCCGACGACGATGTCGTAACCGTGTCGCAGCTGCGTGCCACGGGCCTCATCGACTACACCGGCAAGGAAGTCGGCGCCGTCACCTACGACAGCGGCCTCTCGTTCGACTCGGTGACCTTCGCCGGCACCAACGGCACGAAGCTGCGCCAGGTTGCGGCGGGCGAGATCAGCGCCACGAGCATGGAAGCGGTCAACGGCAGCCAGCTGTTCGATCTGCAGGAGCAGTTCGCCCAGCAGTACAGCGATCTGTCGAGCCGTTACGGCGATCTGTCCGGCCGTGTCGGCGACCTCGAAGCCGGTGGTGGTTCGGGCGGCGGCAGCGGCGGCACCGGCTCGGGTGGCGAAGGTTCGATGTTCGTCGGCGACGGTGCGGTAGCGTCGGGCGAGAACAGCTCGGCAATCGGCCAGGGTTCGCTTGCCTCGGGCGAGAACGCGTCGGCGGTCGGCCAAGGTGCGGTCGCATCGGGTTCGAACAGCTCGGCCGTCGGTCAGGGTTCGGTTGCGTCGGGTTCGAACAGCTCGGCCGTCGGCCAGGGTGCAGTCGCGTCGGGTGAGAACAGCTCGGCGTTCGGCCAGGGTGCATCGGCCACGGGCAGCAGCTCGGTCGCCATCGGCCAGGGTTCGGTTGCGACGGAGGCCAACACCGTGTCGTTCGGCTCGGAAGGCAACGAGCGCCGTCTCGTCAACATCGCGGACGGCATCAACGCCACCGATGGGGCGACGAAGGGCCAGCTCGACCGTGCGATGGAGTCCGTCGATCAGCGGTTCAACGACACGAACCGCGCGATCAACGACGTCGCGAAGAACGCGTACGCCGGTATCGCGGCCGCGATGGCGATGCCGAACATGACGCCGTCGCAACCGGGCAAGACCGTCGTCGCACTGGGCGCCGCGAACTTCAAGAGCGGCTCGGCAGTCGCCGCCGGCGCCACCTACCGGTCGCGCAACGGCAAGTGGCTGGTGAACGGCGCGGCGTCGGTCACGTCGGTCGGCGATGCGGGCGTCCGTGCCCAGGTCGGCTACGAGTTCTGACCGGACGGCTCCGCGCAAGCGGAGCCTCGACCCGAAGCGGGGGGAGCGATCCCCCCGCTTTTTCCGCCGACGGCCAGTGACAATTCCCCGCGAGTTGCCACCGGCCGTCGGCGCGACGGGGTCGCGTCGGGCCAGCCGCACCGCCCGAAGCGACCGCCTCCCCGCGCCGACTCCAACCCGTCTCAGCCACGCCGAACGCGCACCGGCCGGTGCGTCGCGACGCGCAACACAAGATGAACAGAACCTTTCCGATTCGCATCACGATTGCCGACGACCATCCGGCAATCGTCATCGGCGCCCGCTATGAGCTGTCCGCGACGAACACCGTCGCGGTCGTCGCCACCGCGCACAACTCGACCGAGTTAATGGAAGCGCTGGCGAACCATCCGTGCGACGTGCTCGTCTCCGACTACGCGATGCCCGGCATCGAATTCGGCGACGGCCTCGCGCTGTTCACCGCCATCCTCAAACGCTTCCCCGGCCTGAAGATCGTCGTGATGACGATGATGGAAAACGCGGTCGCGTTACGCGCGCTGATCGATCTCGGCATCGCATGCATCGTCAGCAAGTCGGACATGCCGAACCACCTGACGATGGCGATCCATGCGGCCTACACGAACGGTCGCTACCTGTCGCCCTCGATGGACAAGATCCTGCGCAGTACAGGCGGCGTGGGCGGCAAGACGCTGGCCCTGTCGGTCCGCGAAGTGGAGGTGATCCGACTGTTTTCGTCCGGACTGTCGGTCAACGAGATCGCCGAGAAACTGAATCGAAGCAAGAAAACCATCAGCACGCAAAAGAGCTCGGCGATGCAGAAGCTCAGTATCGACCGCGACGTCGATCTCGTCCGTTATGCGATCGCATGCGGTCTCGTGACCGACTATGGCTATGCGCCGGCCAAAAACGCCGGCGGAGCGGACTGAATACGCCGCAGCCCTGAATGAAAGCACCGGTGCCCGTGCGGCCCCGGTGCACGCCGCAGGCACACGCTTCGCGCTGCCTCGCCACGAGGCGGCGCGCCTCGGCACGCGCCCCGTCAGGCCGGGTCGGTGCCTTGCCCCTCTTCTTCCACCCCGCCGCTGCGTCCTTCGCTGCCCGACGCGGCGACGATCCCGTGCTCGATCGCATAGCGAAGCAGGTCGATATCTTTTTCCAGCCCGAGCTTTTCCATCGCGCGCGCCTTCTGCGTGCTGATGGTCTTCTTGCTGCGGCTCAGCTTCTCCGCGATTTCGTTGACCGTCAGCCCCGATGCGTAGTGCCGGACGACTTCAAGCTCGCGCTCGCTCAGCTCACGCTTCTGGTCGGCCGCCCGCGCGCTCGAATGCGACGTCTGCGTGCGCACGACCTTCTCGACCGACGGCGAGTAGTACGTGCCGCCCGTCGCGGCCGCGTGAATCGCGGGAATCAGGTGATCGACCGTGTCGGACTTGCTGACGATGCAGGTGATGCCGAGCCGTGTCAGCGCGCCGATCACGGCCGGGTTGTCGAGCATGGTCAGCACGACCAGCTTGGCCTTCGGGAAATGGCGTTGCAGGTAGGAGAACAGCGTGATGCCGTCGCCGTGCGCGCTGCCCGGCATCGCATAGTCGGACACCACGACGTCGCACGACCCGGCTTCGAGCAGCCGGATCAGTTCGGTCGAACTGCCGGCCTTGCCGGTCAGCTGGATCGTCGGCACCGACGACAACCCGTGCTCGACGCCGGCGAGCATCGCCGGATGGTCGTCGGCCAGTACCACGCGTATCAGATAGCTTCCCATAGTCGTCCAGGTGTCCGCGGCCGGCGTCGCGGCGGCACTGCCGCTCGCCAGCCCGTGACGACGCGATCGCGTCGTCGTGGATCGTAGTGGGCGCTATCTTCGCATGAAACCGGGGTGTCATCCATGGATCGGCGGCCGCCGGCATCCGGACCGGACGCCACCATGAAAAAACCGCCGGCTCGGGTCGAGCGGGCGGTTTCGGATGCCCGCGCGAGGCGCGGGCAAGGGCATCGGCGATGCCGGTCGGCTTACGGCATCACTGCGCGTCGATGCGAATCTCGACACGGCGGTTCTGCGCGCGGCCTTCCACCGTCGCATTGGACGCGATCGGATCGGCGGCACCGACCCCTTCGGAGAAGAACGACTGCGCCTTCAGCCCGTTGCCGCGCAAATATTCCATCACCGTGCGCGCGCGAGCGTCCGACAGCTTCTTGTTGTGCGCGGCGCTACCCGTCGAGTCCGTGAAGCCCGTGAGCGCCACGCGGCGGAATTCGGCACCGCGGTTGATTTCGATGAACCGGTCGAGCGCCTGGCGCGCCTGCGGCGTCAGCGCCGCGCTGTCGAGCGCGAAATTCGCGTCGCCCTGCAGCAGCACCTGGCGCTGCGGGACCGGCTGCGGCGCAGGCTGCGGTTGCGGTTGCGGCTGGGCAACCGGCTTCGGCTGTGGCTTACCGCACATGAACGTGATTTCGCGCGGATCCTTCATCACCGAGCGGCTGTACACGCGGTCGATCATCTGCAGCGGCGTGAAGCCCTGCCCCTGGCAGAACTCCTCCGCCGCACGCGCGCAGGCATTCGCGCTGCCGAGCAGCCCGTCGCAGCTCACGCGGAACACGTTGTCCGGCTGGCCCGGCACCGACACGGCACGGATGTCATAGGTGAGGCCCGACTGCGTGGTGCACGCACCGAGCGCCATTACGATCGCGCCGACCGATGCGGCGCGCAACAACAAGGTTTTCATGGTCATGGTGAAACGTCCACCGTGGCGGCGGACGCCTGATACGAGTTGAATGGAATGACTTGGCTTGAAAGGGCCGGGCGGGGCTCAAGCCCCGCCCGCCGCCTTACCACTGATACGAAGCGCCCACGCCGACGGTGTTGCCGCCGCTCGACAGACCCACGCCCGCCTTCATCTTCAGGTTCTGCGTAATGCGGGCTTCCCCGCCGAACGCCACTGCCTGATAGCCCTTGAAGGTCGCACCGCCGACACCGAACGAGATCGTCTTGCCCGGATCGACACCCGGAATCATCGTCAGCGCGGTCGCTGCGGCGATACCCGAGTACGCATTGCGCGACAGGTCGTTGATCTGACCCTGCATGCCGCCCATAGCGCGGTCGAGCTGGCCCTTCGTCGCGGCGTCGGACGCGTTCACGCCGTCCGCCACGTTCGAGATCGTGCGCTGCTGCAGTGCCGACCCGACGGACACGGTGTTGTCGTCCGTGGCCACGGAACCGGCGCCCAGCGCGACCGAGTTCGAACCGGAGGCGTTCGCACGGTTGCCGATCGCCGCCGAGTTGCTGCCCGACGCCATGGCGCCGCTGCCGATCGCCGTGGCGCCTTCGGCGGAGCTGTTCGCACCGGAACCGATCGCGGTGCCGTTGCTCATCGACGCGTTCGCGTTCGAGCCGACGACCGTGGCGTTGTTCGCGCCCGTGCCGACCACCGCGCCCGAACCGGCTGCCGTGTTGCCCGTCCCCGTGCCGGCATTGGCCGGGGTCGTGCCTGTACCGGTGTCGGTCGCTTGGAAGTAGTCGCTGCCGATCGGGCTGGAGCCACCGCCACCGCCCGGGTTCTGCTCGAGCACGCCGACACGCCCGTCGATATCCCCGATCCGGTCGCTGAGCTGGCTCAACTGGCCGAAGTTCACCGCGTCGTACTGGCTCGTGCCGTCCGCGACGTTCGTCAGCCGCACCGGCGCCGCACCCGTCCCGCCGAGGGTCACCGAACCGAAGTTCGGCGTGCCGTCGCCGTTCAGGTCGTAACGCACCGCGAGCGAGTCGGTCGCGCCGTACGCGGCCGCGGCCTGGACTGCTTCGGCCACGGTCTTGTACTTGCTGCCGTTCACCTCGATCGCCGTATCCGCGAGCTTGCCGTCGGCATCGACCGTCGTGCCGCCGCCGATCACGTCGGCGACGCTCTGTGCCGTGCCGTGCAGTTGCGAACCGTTGATCGCGTCGACGCTCGTCGCGCTCACCTCGCCCGCCGCCACACCGGTCAGCACGCGGTTGCCCGCCGTGCCCGCGAAGTTCACCGACGTGCCGTCAGTGCCTTTCGCAACCGTGATGTCGCGCGTCGTTTCGTCCTGCTGGACGAGACCGATCGACCCGTCGGCCAGGCTGCTCGAGATGTTCTCGATCGCATCGCCGACGTTGTCGAACGTCTGGTTGTTGACGACGTACGACGGGTTCGTCACGTTGCCGTTCGCGTCGACGCTCGCGCCGCCGCCCAGCGACTTCGCGACGCTGCTCGACACGCCGTGCAGCTGTGAGCCGTTCACGGCGTCCGTGCTGGTCGCGTTGACCGCGCCTGCGTGGACGTTCGTGATCGTCGTGCCGTTCGTACCGGCCAGCGCGACCTGGTCGAAGTTCGCCGTACCGTCCGCGTTCTTGCCGTAGGTCACCGCGAGCGACGCCAGACCCGCTGCCGGGTTGGTCGGGTCGACCTGCGTCACGAGGCCCGTGTCCTTCAACTGGCCCACGTTCACCGCGTCGTTACGATCCACGCCGGCTGCGACGTTCTTCAGCGCGACAGGCGCGGCTGCGTTGGCGCCGCCCAGCGTCACCGAACCCAGGTTCGGCGTGCCGTCGGTGTTACGGTCGTACGTCACCGCCGCGATCGACTGCCCCGTCACCGGATCGACCAGGCCCGAATCGGCCAGCTGCTGGTTGATCACCGTGATGTTCTCGGTGTTCGTCGTCGTGCGGCCGTCCAGGTTCGACAGTGCGTCGCCCACGTTGTCGTAGGCAACCTTCTTCGATCCGTCCGTCGGATCGGCCAGCGTGTACGTCGGGTTCGTCACCGTGCCATCCGTGCCGACGGTCGAGCCGCCGCCCAGCGAATCGGCCACGCTCTGCGACACGCCATGCAGTTGCGCGCCGTTGATCGCGTCCATGCTGGTCGCGCTCACTTCGCCCGCCTTCACGTTCGTGATCGTCGTGCCGTTCGTACCGGCCAGCTTGACCTGATCGAAGTTCGCCGTGCCGTCGGCGTTCGTGCCGTACGTCACCGCGAGCGATGCCAGCCCCGCACCCGGATCGGTCGGATCGACCGGTGCAATCAGGCCTGCCGACTTCAACTGGCCCACGTTCACCGCGTCCATGTCTGCCACGCCTGCCTTCACGTTCGACAGCGTCGTGCCGTCCGTGCCTGCCAGCGTCGCCTTGTCGTGGTTGATCGTGCCGTCCAGGTTCGTGTCGTACGTCACCGCTGCCGACGTCAGGTTGCCGTTGGCATCTTCACCCACCAGACCCGCGTTCTTCAGCTGACCGAGGTTCAGTGCGTCGTGGTCGTCCTTCGCGTCTGCCACGTTCTTCAGTGCGACGGGCGTCGTTGCGGCCGTGCCGCCCAGCGTCACCGAGCCCTTCGTCGCGTCGTCGTACGTCACCGCGGCGATCGACTTGCCGTCGTCGCCGATCAGGCCCGAATCCTTCAGCTGCGAGACGTTCACCGCGTCCATGTCCGCAACGCCTGCCTTCACGTTCGACAGCGTCGTGCCGTCCGTGCCCTTCAGCGTCACCTTGTCGAGGTTCGGCGTGCCGTCGGTGTTACGGTCGTACGTCACCGCCGCGATCGACTGCCCCGTCACCGGATCGACCAGGCCCGAATCGGCCAGCTGCTGGTTGATCACCGTGATGTTCTGGGTGTTCGTCGTCGTGCGGCCATCCAGGTTCGACAGTGCGTCGCCCACGTTGTCATACGCCACCGTCTTCGACCCGTCCGTCGGGTCGGCCAGCGTGTACGTCGGGTTCGTCACCGTACCGTCCGCGCCGACGGTCGAACCGCCGCCCAGCGAATCGGCCACGCTCTGCGACACGCCATGCAGCTGCGAACCGTTGATCGCGTCCATGCTGGTCGCGCTCACTTCGCCCGCCTTCACATTCGAGATCGTCGTGCCGTCCGTACCGGCCAGCGTCGCCTTGTCGGTGTCGATCGTGCCGTCGGGCTTCATGTCGTAGCGCACGGCGAACGAATCCGTCGCGCCGGACGTGGCTGCAGCCTGAATAGCCTGCTCGACCGTCGTGTAGCCTTTGCCGTTCACGGTGAACGACGTGTTCGCCAGCTTGCCGTCCGAACCGACCGTCGTGCCGCCGCCGAGCGTCGACGCAACGCTGTCCGCGAGGCCGTACAGCTGCGAGCCGTTCACGGCGTCCATGCTGGTTGCGTTCACCGCACCCGCCGTCAGGTTCGTGATCGTCGTGCCGTTCGTGCCTTCCAGCGTCACCTTGTCCTTCGTCGCGCTGTCGTACTTCACGGCCAGCGACGTCAGATTGCCCGCGCCGTCGTCACCCACCAGGCCTGCGTCCTTCAGCTGGCCGAGGTTCAGTGCGTCGTGATCGTCCTTCGCATCCGCCACGTTCTTCAGCGCGACAGGTGTCGTCGAACCTTCACCGCCCAACGTCACCGAACCCATGTTCGGCGTGCCGTCCGCGTTGCGGTCGTACGTCACTGCAGCGATCGCCTTGCCGTCGTCGCCGATCAGGCCCGAATCCTTCAACTGCGAGACGTTCACCGCGTCCATGTCCGCAACGCCTGCCTTCACGTTCGACAGCGTCGTGCCGTCGGTGCCTGCCAGTGTCGCCTTGTCGTGGTTGATTGTGCCGTCCGTATTCGTGTCGTACGTCACCGCTGCCGACGTCAGCTCGCCGTTCGTATCTTCACCCACCAGGCCCGCGTTCTTCAGCTGGCCGAGGTTCAGTGCATCGTGGTCGTCCTTTGCGTCCGCGACGTTCTTCAGCGCGACAGGCGTCGTCGAACCTTCACCGCCCAGCGTCACCGAACCCAGGTTCGGCGTGCCGTCCGCGTTGCGGTCATACGTCACTGCGGCGATTGCCTTGCCGTCGTCGCCGATCAGGCCCGAATCCTTCAGCTGCGAGACGTTCACCGCGTCCGTGTCGGCAGTGCCGGCCTTCACGTTCGACAGCGCGACAGGCGTCGTCGAACCCGTGCCGCCCAGCGTCACCGAGCCCTTCGTCGCGTCGTCGTATATCACGGCCAACGGGTTGGCTCCGCCACCACCGCTCGTTGCGGCCAGCGCATCGAGCGCGTCACCCACGTTGTTGTACGTCTTGCCATCGATGGTGTAAGTCGGATTCACGATGGAACCGTCCGCGCCCACACCCGCCTTGCCGCCGAATGCCGAGACGGCATCGCGCAACTGGCTGACGTTCACCGCGTCGGTATTGGCCGTGCCGCGCGCGACATAGATGATCTGACGTTGCTGGCCAGACGAGCCGACCGAAACCGAATTCAGACGATCCGCCGTCGAGCTCGCGCCCAGTGCCACCGAATTCAGTGCCGTGCTGGTCACATTGGCTGCACGGCCAATCGCGATCGAGTTCGTCGCGGCCGCATCGACCTGCGCGGTGGTGCCGAACGCGATCGAATCCGCCGCGTTGGCACGCGCCGTGTTACCCATGGCGAACGAGTTCACGCCCGATGCCTGCGTGTTGAAACCTGCCGCAATCGAGTTGTTGCCGGTGGCAACCGTACCGTTACCCAGTGACAGTGCGTTCGCGCCGGTCGCGCTGCTGCTGCCGAACGCCACGGCGCCCGCCGACGTTGCTGACGCGCCTGCGCCAATCGCGACCGCTGCACTCCCCGACGATACCGCCTGCGGGCCGATCGCGACTGCCGTCACGCCCGATGCGCTCGCGTCCGCGCCGATCGCCACGCCGAATGTGCCGGAACCCGCGAACGCATCGTCGCTCCCGTCGCCGGCACCGTCCACTCGCACGTAAGGATCGGTGCTCGCGGTCGTGTTCATCATCGTGTTGATCGCGTCAAGGCGGCTATTCACATCCATGATCGCACTCTGCGTCTTCGTGTCGATGCTGCTGATCGCCGTCTTCGTGCTCGTCGACGTCACGCCCAACAGTTCGTTCACTTGACCGACCGTCGCGACATCCGTATCCGCCTGGCCGTTCTGCACGTTGGTGATACGACGCAGCAGCCCCGCACCGCCGTTACCGACGGAGATCGTGTTGACTTCGTTTGCGACCGAACCAAGACCCAGCGCCACTGCGTTGATCTTGGTCGCCTGCGCGGCGAGCGTGTTCGCGTTCGCGCCAAAGCCGCCGATATACGGGTTGCCTTCGACCACGGCCTTTTGCATCTGCTGGACGTTGACGGCGTCAGTCGGTGCAACACCGGCAGCCACGTTGGACAGCGTCACCGGGCCGGAGGCATTGCCGCCGCCCAGCGTCACCGCGTTGTAGTTCGGCGTACCGTCTGCATTGCGGTCGTACGTCACGGCGGCGATTGCATTGCCGTCGTCGCCGATCAGGCCCGAATCCTTCAGCTGCGAGACGTTCACCGCGTCCATGTCCGCAACGCCTGCCTTCACGTTCGACAACGTCGTGCCGTCCGTGCCTGCCAGCGTCGCCTTGTCGTGGTTGATCGTGCCGTCCGTATTCGTGTCGTACGTCACCGCTGCCGACGTCAGCTCGCCGTTCGCATCTTCACCCACCAGGCCCGTGCCCTTCAGTTGGCCGAGGTTCAGTGCATCGTGGTCGTCCTTTGCGTCCGCGACGTTCTTCAGCGCGACGGGCGTCGTCGAACCTTCACCGCCCAGCGTCACCGAACCCAGGTTCGGCGTGCCGTCCGCGTTGCGGTCGTACGTCACCGCGGCAATCGCCTTGCCGTCGTCGCCGATCAGGCCCGAGTCCTTCAGCTGCGATACGTTCACCGCGTCCGTGTCGGCAGTGCCAGCCTTCACGTTCGACAGTGCAACAGGCGTCGTCGAGCCTTCACCGCCAAGCGTCACCGAACCCATGTTCGGCGTGCCGTCCGCGTTACGGTCGTACGTCACTGCGGCGATCGCCTTGCCGTCGTCGCCGATCAGGCCCGAATCCTTCAGCTGCGAGACGTTCACCGCGTCCATGTCCGCAACGCCTGCCTTCACGTTCGACAACGTCGTGCCGTCCGTGCCTGCCAGCGTCGCCTTGTCGTGGTTGATCGTGCCGTCCGTATTCGTGTCGTACGTCACCGCTGCCGACGTCAGCTCGCCGTTCGCATCTTCACCCACCAGGCCCGTGCCCTTCAGTTGGCCGAGGTTCAGTGCATCGTGGTCGTCCTTCGCGTCCGCCACGTTCTTCAGCGCGACGGGCGTCGTCGAACCTTCACCGCCCAGCGTCACCGAACCCAGGTTCGGCGTGCCGTCCGCGTTGCGGTCGTACGTCACCGCGGCAATCGCCTTGCCGTCGTCGCCGATCAGGCCCGAGTCCTTCAGCTGCGATACGTTCACGGCGTCCATGTCCGCAACGCCTGCCTTCACGTTCGACAGCGTCGTGCCGTCCGTGCCAGCCAGCGTCGCCTTGTCGTGGTTGATCGTGCCGTCCGCATTCGTGTCGTACGTCACCGCCGCCGACGTCAGATCGCCGTTGGCATCTTCACCCACCAGGCCTGCATTCTTCAGCTGGCCGAGGTTCAGTGCATCGTGATCGTCCTTCGCGTCCGCCACGTTCTTCAGCGCGACAGGCGTCGTCGAACCTTCACCGCCCAGCGTCACCGAACCCAGGTTCGGCGTGCCATCCGCGTTGCGGTCGTACGTCACCGCGGCAATCGCCTTGCCGTCGTCGCCGATCAGGCCCGAGTCCTTCAGCTGCGATACGTTCACGGCGTCCATGTCCGCAACGCCTGCCTTCACGTTCGACAGCG
>NZ_JAIZRT010000028.1:0-523 GCF_020420065.1 Burkholderia sp. AU31624 | reverse complement strand
CACCACCGTCTTGTGTGGCGGTACACCCTGAGGCAAATCTGTACTCATGGGGGCATAGCTCAGCTGGGAGAGCACCTGCTTTGCAAGCAGGGGGTCGTCGGTTCGATCCCGTCTGCCTCCACCAATCACCAACGCTAAGGGCTTGGTTCAGACACTGAACCGAGAATTTTGCATTGGCGATTGAGCCAGTCAGAGTGATACGTAGTACGTATCGGCTGTCGTTCTTTAACAATCTGGAAGAAGCAAGTAATTTGGATAGCGGAAGCGTCTCGAGATGGACGTGGAAACTATCCGGGTTGTGATTGTATCGATGTATCTCAAGATGATTCGAACTCTATGTTTGACTCAATTGGAATACGGCACAACGCGAGAACTCAACCTGTAGCGACTGTCGATGAGACAGACTCGTTATAGGGTCAAGCGAACAAGTGCATGTGGTGGATGCCTTGGCGATCACAGGCGATGAAGGACGCGGTAGCCTGCGAAAAGCTACGGGGAGCTGGCAAACAAGCTTTGATCCGTA
>NZ_JAIZRT010000027.1:0-611 GCF_020420065.1 Burkholderia sp. AU31624 | reverse complement strand
TTTTACCAGAAGTGGCTAGTCTAACCGCAAGGAGGACGGTCACCACGGTAGGATTCATGACTGGGGTGAAGTCGTAACAAGGTAGCCGTATCGGAAGGTGCGGCTGGATCACCTCCTTTCCAGAGCTATCTCGCCAAGTTGAGCGCTCACGCTTATCGGCTGTTGATAAAGACAGAAAGACTGTCTGTTAGCGGTTTAATCGGTTATAATGCCGGCCGCTTTCGATAATCATCAATGACAAACATTCGAATGAAGTTTGGTTCGAGTTTTTCTCATTGGCGATTGAGCCAGTCAGAGCGGTACGAAAGTATCGGCTGTCGTTCTTTAACAATCTGGAAGAAGTAAGTAATTTGGATAGCGGAAGCGTCTTGAGATGGACGTGAAAGTTATCCGGGTTGTGATTGTATCGATGTATCTCAAGATGATTCGAACTCTATGTTTGACTCAATTGGAATACGGCACAACGCGAGAACTCAACCTGTAACGAGACAGACTCGTTATAGGGTCAAGCGAACAAGTGCATGTGGTGGATGCCTTGGCGATCACAGGCGATGAAGGACGCGGTAGCCTGCGAAAAGCTACGGGGAGCTGGCAAACAAGCTTTGATCCGT
>NZ_JAIZRT010000026.1:0-631 GCF_020420065.1 Burkholderia sp. AU31624 | reverse complement strand
ACCCGCACCGCCTGCCTATAGATTGGCGGTACGTGGCGCGACAACAGCGCGCGGCGGTGCATTACGCGAGCCGTCCGGCACATGGGAAGTAGCGCCACACTTGGGCAAAGCTGCCACGATGGGCGACCTGATCCGCTATCCCGACGGCTCAACCGCGCGCGTTACGACCGGTCTGGGTTTGGCCGACCGGGCCGACTTCGCGCCGCTCGCCTTCGTTGGCAGCGAACTCGATAACGGCGACACGATCACCGATAGTCCCGACCGACAAGGCATGGCGTCGTCCGTTGTATTTAGCGTCGTCACCCGCTCGTCCATGCCCCGCTGAGGTAGCGTCCATGATTCGCTACTTTCTTGCCAAAGGCGACCGCGCCGGGGAAGCCGTGATTGTCGAAGGCCTCGACCGCGTGACCTGTTCCAATCCGCCGCCGATGGTTCATATCGCCACGCTGGATATGAAGACCTACTGTTCGGCCTGCAAGCGTGAAGGGTATATCGCACCGCAAGGGCCGCGCTGGCCAGGCACCGGCCCGAACGGCAAACAGTGGGCATTGAGCGGGGATATCAATGTCTGCGGATGCAACCCACCGCCGATCTTCTACGCTGAGCGCGGCATGCGGATGACTTTTACTGC
>NZ_JAIZRT010000025.1:0-773 GCF_020420065.1 Burkholderia sp. AU31624 | reverse complement strand
TTTTACCAGAAGTGGCTAGTCTAACCGCAAGGAGGACGGTCACCACGGTAGGATTCATGACTGGGGTGAAGTCGTAACAAGGTAGCCGTATCGGAAGGTGCGGCTGGATCACCTCCTTTCCAGAGCTTCTCGCACAAGTTGAGCGCTCACGCTTATCGGCTGTAAATTTAAAGACAGACTCAGGGGTCTGTAGCTCAGTCGGTTAGAGCACCGTCTTGATAAGGCGGGGGTCGTTGGTTCGAATCCAACCAGACCCACCACCGTCTTGTGTGGCGGTACACCCTGAGGCAAATCTGTACTCATGGGGGCATAGCTCAGCTGGGAGAGCACCTGCTTTGCAAGCAGGGGGTCGTCGGTTCGATCCCGTCTGCCTCCACCAATCTTCAATGACAAGCGTTCGACTTGGGTCGAATCTTTGTCATTGGCGATTGAGCCAGTCAGAGTGATATGAGTAAAACCATATCGGCTGTCGTTCTTTAACAATCTGGAAGAAGCAAGTAATTTGGATAGCGGAAGCGTCTTGAGATGGACGTGAAAACTATCCGGGTTGTGATTGTATCGATGTATCTCAAGATGATTCGAACTCTATGTTTGACTCAATTGGAATACGGCACAACGCGAGAACTCAACCTGTAGCGACTGTCGCGAGACAGACTCGTTATAGGGTCAAGCGAACAAGTGCATGTGGTGGATGCCTTGGCGATCACAGGCGATGAAGGACGCGGTAGCCTGCGAAAAGCTACGGGGAGCTGGCAAACAAGCTTTGATCCGTA
>NZ_JAIZRT010000024.1:0-1160 GCF_020420065.1 Burkholderia sp. AU31624 | reverse complement strand
GATCAACTTCCGGTTCTCCGGCGTATCGTCCAGCAAGTACATCACCCGGTCGTACTGAACCGTGAGCGACTTCGTTACCTTCCGTGGCTCGCGCCACGTCAGCGCCCGGTCCAGACTCTCGTTGGCCCGCAACGGCCGGTGCGCATTGAAGTCGCTCTTTGGCGGCTTCGCGAAGCGCGTGTTGTAGGCGACCATGAAGGAGGGCGCGTAAGCGTTGGCGTCGGCCACCGTGTTGATGCCGCGCAATCGCATCTCCTTGACCAATCGATCCTGCAACGTCAAGTGCGCTCGCTCCACGCGCCCCTTGGCCGAGCTGCTGTTCGCGCAGAACGTGTCGATGTTCAGCTCGTACATCGCCCGGCCAAACGGCGTCACGCGATTGCCAGTCTTGCCCGGCTTCACGTTGCGGAACACGCTGGCCTTGTCGCTGTAGAACGCTCCCGGCTTGCCATGGCGTTCGATATACGTCCGCGTGGCCTCGAAGTAGCTGAACGTCGATTCGGTCTGCGTGAAGTGCAGCATCATCAATCGGCTCGTCGCATCGTCCACATACACCAGCAGCGTGCAGGCCGGTGCCCGTTCCTCGAACCATCGATGATCGCTGCCGTCGATCTGGATCAACTCGCCCAAGCATGCGCGACGCGCTCGCGGCTGATAAACCTTCGGCGGACGCTGCCGACGCGGAATCCACAAGCCAGCGTCCGTCATCAGCTTCCTGACCGTCTCCTTGGCCAGCCCAATGCCGTGACACTCCCAGAGCTTCTCGCAGGCCAACGTCGGCCCGAAATCGGCGTAGCGATCGCGGATGATCGACAGCGCCCGATCGGCAGCTCCCGGGTCGAGGCGGCGATTGCCGGGCTTCGCTCGGTGCCCTGATACCAAACCTGCCGGACCGTGCTCACGCAACCGGGCGACCAGCCGGCGAACCTGGCGTGTCGTCAACTCCAGCCGTTCCGCAGCACGCCACGGCTTGAGCTTGCCGTCGGCTACATCCTGAATGACCTTGAATCGGTCCAGTTCGCGCATCGTCATCGTGATCCGTTCCGTTACAGCCATCGCAGCCTCCGGCGCCGGACACCCGGCGACCGAACAGCTTACGCGGCCCGAAAGCGGACATTTCTATGTAGCCAAAAGCGGACATTTCAATCTAGCCACTACAA
>NZ_JAIZRT010000023.1:0-1274 GCF_020420065.1 Burkholderia sp. AU31624 | reverse complement strand
TGTCAAGTCCTGGAATAGGTTGACAGTATCCAGGCGCTAGAACGCCCGATGCACCGCATCGGGCGTTTTGTATTTCAGAGCCGTATGCGGTCGCTCATGGTTGTAGATGTGCACCGACTGTTCGACCATCTTGGCAGCCTGCTCAAGGTCAACAGGACGTTGCAACAGGAACTCATCCTTGAGGATGCCGTTGACCCGCTCGGCCAGCGCGTTCTGATAGCAGTCATACCCGTCAGTCATCGAACAGCGCAAGCCGTGACGTCGATGGATGTCCTGATAGTAGGTCGAGCAGTATTGCACCCCGCGATCGGAGTGGTGGATCAACGGCTGCCCGCTCCGACGCCTGCGCAACGCCTTCTTGAGCGCCTGACTGACCTGCTCGGTTTGCAGGCTATCGTGAACGTGATGGCCAACGATCTTGCGCGAGAATGCATCCGTGACGAGACTCAAATATACAAACGGGCCAGCCGTCGGCAGGTACGTGATGTCGGCCACCCATACCTGCTCTGGGCCGGTCGGCACGATCTGATCTGGTCCCGGTTTCAGCAAATTCGGATGGCGTCGGAAGCGATGATGGCTTTGCGTTGTCTTGTGGTACGCCCGGCGGGGCACGACGAGCAGGCGCGCGGCGCGCAGTGCATCGAACAGTCGATCTCGCCCCAACTTGATGCCGCGCTCGACCAACGCTGGCCCGAGCAGATGATGCAGTTTTCGTGTCCCAAGTCGGGGCTGACGCAGCCGTACATCCCGCACTAGTGTCGTCACGATCTCGGCCTGCGAGCAGCGACGTTCCTCACTTTGGAAACGCTTGTAATACGCTTGGCGACTGATACCCATGTATCGGCAGGCTCGCTCGACGCTCAGCTTTTTGATCCGCCTTTGCGCGACGACCTGCCCGAAGGCTTTTTTACGGTGATTCCGTAGTCCTTACGCATCACGTCGAGCACGGCCTCAAACAGCGCCGCTTTCTCTTGCGCCTCTCGCAACTGCGTCTCCAACTCCTTGATGCGCTGCTCCGGTGTGGGCGGCTTTGAGTCTGGCTTTGGCATGGTGGAACCTGATCGCGCACGGCCGGATGGATCAGCCCAGTCCTGCAAGCCGTGCTTACGTAACCATACCAGCACGGTTGAGCGGCCCTGGATACCGTAGCGCTGCTGCGCCTCTTTGTACGTCAGCTCGCCCTTTTCGACCTGGGCCACCACCGACAGCTTAAAAGCCAGACTGTAGTCCCGCTGCGTCCGCTTGATCCCTTGCTCCATTTGGCACCTCTTCGC
>NZ_JAIZRT010000021.1:0-2569 GCF_020420065.1 Burkholderia sp. AU31624 | reverse complement strand
GGTCGTATGCCTTCGCTTCGCCGCCGAACTTCTTCGTCAGAACCGTCGTGATCGCTGCCGTCAGCGTCGTCTTGCCGTGGTCAACGTGACCAATCGTACCAACGTTCACGTGCGGCTTGGTCCGCTCAAATTTACCCTTGGCCATTTTCGACTCCCAGAAGGAATTTCACAGGTTGCGCCGCGCGCAAACAAGACACTGACTTTTTACTGCTGGTGCCCATGGGCAGGATCGAACTGCCGACCTCTCCCTTACCAAGGGAGTGCTCTACCACTGAGCCACATGGGCGCTTTACGCTTCAACTTCGCGGTCTGGAGCGGGTGAAGGGAATCGAACCCTCGTCGTAAGCTTGGAAGGCTTCTGCTCTACCATTGAGCTACACCCGCACGGGCCACAAACGATTCCTTACCGCTCACTGCGCTGATAATCTTGGTGGAGGAGGTTGGATTCGAACCAACGTAGGCGTAAGCCAACAGATTTACAGTCTGCCCCCTTTAGCCACTCGGGCACCCCTCCGTAGAGAACTGACGATTATGGGGGTGCATCGCACTTCTGTCAAGCGGATCCGGAAGATTATTTTTACTCTCTTCCCGACGCCTGCCCGACCATCGATCTCCCGCCCTTGCCCGGCTAAGGCAAGCATGGGTGCTGCTGATCAATGCCACATCTTCGTCAGACTCCGCCCCCAGCGTCGATCTGCATCTACGCTGAAAACGAAAGACCACCATCATACGACCTCTTACGCACTCTGCCAAGCGGGTAAACGAAAAATTTCCGCAAATTTCGTGCCGAGTGGATGCGTTGATATGTCCCCGATACTTTGAGGGATATCGCGTCCAATCTCACCGGTTGTCTGACCGGACCTGCGGGGGATGACGTGACGAGGCTTTCAGGCGTTTTCCAGCAGCTGCATCGGATCCTGCGGCCACGGCTACCGACAGGAAGAGGCGGGCGCGACACCGACCCTAGCCGACTTCAGCCACGGCCGCGACACCATCGCAGGCCAGCTGCCCGCCTCCGGTTCCGATCCTCATGCGCCTGCTTGCCCTTGCGATGACCTTCACGGCTTTGACCGCGCATGCCGCGGGTCCGTCGGATGCCTGGTGTCGCTCGGGCACGATCACCAGGCTCCGCTATCAGGCACTGCCGACAGCCACGCCCCGGGACGCAGCGCGGCAGCTTCATTGCTCGTCGCATATGACCGAATGAAACCCGCGCTCGATGCCGGGTGCCTCGGTTCGGCACACGTCGGTTTCGTTGGGGCGTCGCGCTGAGCAAGATGCAATCGCCTATGCGTGGCTGCTCAACGATGCGTCGACGTACCTCGTCGGCGCAGGCGATAGTGCGTCAGAAGGTGAGTCCGGCGGCCCAGCCTGAAGCGACGCATTGCAGCCACTACTCGGCGATGATATGCGGTCCCGCCTGGGGCCTGCCCGCAGGCTTGTCGACGCGATCTCGGCGAGCATTCTGCAATGTGCCACCCACTCCTTCGCCATCATGCAAGCCGACCAACGTCAGCATCTGGTTGGCCTACCGCAGCGAATCCACGGCATACGCATGACGTCCCGCATGCTCGGACGATGCCCACGTCGTGCAGCTGAACGCTAGTACCTGCGCACGATTCGACTCCGGCGCGTTCTCCGCTCCGCATCCATCCGACGACGACGGAAAGCTGGCGTGCGACATCCAGTCTTCGACATCGACTGCTCGTTGCCCGGCGTTGGTCGTGCTAACCCGAAATCAAGGCAGGAACAGGACCCGCCAGTTTCCGCCGGGCAATGGCTCCGCACTCTGGGATCCCAGTACCGCATGCACGGCGCGATCGACCAGCATCGACGCCGGCGGCAAGCACTTCGCGTTATGGGTAAGGGCGAGACTGCTTTGGCGGCACGGCCCATTCACTCATCGAAGAAATCGATGCGGTGCGAGACGGGCAGCCCGTGCTCGTCAAAAGGAACAGCGCGGATTTCTGATGCTATCGGGTCGACGAACTCGCGGACGCAGGTTCGCGCTAGCAGCGCCCATGTCCATCCGGTGGGTTACAAGCCGACTTGAGCGAAGATGCAACCAATTGAGCCACAAACAACCCTGGATGGCTACAAAATGAGATTCGCGGCACGATTCGATTTCGTCCGCTCGATGGGCATCAGCCACTCGGCGCGCGCAGCGAGAACGCGCCAAACGTCCGATAGAGGGCCCCGTTGCCCCGCATGCCGAGGGCTCGTTGTGGTGACGGGGGCCGCGAACATGCTTGATAGGCACGAAATTGCAATAGTGACTTTGAATGTGGGTTTCAGCCGACGCCAGCTACGCGTGAGGGACCAACTCGATCGGCTTGATCAGTAGCGCAGCGCTGCGAGCTCTCAGGAACGGCAGGTGGCTGAATCGACGTATTCGGCGCCTGGATATGGCCAGGCCATCCACTCCGCGCCCCATGCATTTCCGCCGCGCCAATGCAAAAACCCCCGCCTTTCGGGCGGGGGTTTCTGGCTTAGGGAGCCTGACGATTACCTACTTTCACACGGGAATCCGCACTATCATCGGCGTAGAGTCGTTTCACGGTCCTGTTCG
>NZ_JAIZRT010000020.1:0-2917 GCF_020420065.1 Burkholderia sp. AU31624 | reverse complement strand
CGAAACAGACTTGTTATAGGATCAAGCCTTACGGGCAATTAGTATCAGTTAGCTGAACGCATTACTGCGCTTACACACCTGACCTATCAACGTCCTGGTCTCGAACGACCCTTCAAGGGGATCTAGTCCCCAGGGATATCTCATCTTAAGGCGAGTTTCCCGCTTAGATGCTTTCAGCGGTTATCTCTTCCGAACATAGCTACCCGGCGATGCCACTGGCGTGACAACCGGTACACCAGAGGTTCGTCCACTCCGGTCCTCTCGTACTAGGAGCAGCCCCCTTCAAATATCCAACGCCCACGGCAGATAGGGACCAAACTGTCTCACGACGTTTTAAACCCAGCTCACGTACCTCTTTAAATGGCGAACAGCCATACCCTTGGGACCGGCTACAGCCCCAGGATGAGATGAGCCGACATCGAGGTGCCAAACACCGCCGTCGATATGAACTCTTGGGCGGTATCAGCCTGTTATCCCCAGAGTACCTTTTATCCGTTGAGCGATGGCCCTTCCATACAGAACCACCGGATCACTATGACCTGCTTTCGCACCTGCTCGACTTGTCGGTCTCGCAGTTAAGCACGCTTATGCCATTGCACTATCAGCACGATTTCCGACCGTACCTAGCGTACCTTCGTACTCCTCCGTTACGCTTTGGGAGGAGACCGCCCCAGTCAAACTGCCTACCATGCACTGTCCCCGACCCGGATCACGGGCCAAGGTTAGAACCTCAAACAAACCAGGGTGGTATTTCAAGGACGGCTCCACCGAAACTAGCGTTCCGGTTTCATAGCCTCCCACCTATCCTACACAGATCGGTTCAAAGTCCAATGCAAAGCTACAGTAAAGGTTCATGGGGTCTTTCCGTCTAGCCGCGGGTAGATTGCATCATCACAAACACTTCAACTTCGCTGAGTCTCGGGAGGAGACAGTGTGGCCATCGTTACGCCATTCGTGCAGGTCGGAACTTACCCGACAAGGAATTTCGCTACCTTAGGACCGTTATAGTTACGGCCGCCGTTTACCGGGACTTCAATCAAGAGCTTGCACCCCATCATTTAATCTTCCGGCACCGGGCAGGCGTCACACCCTATACGTCCACTTTCGTGTTTGCAGAGTGCTGTGTTTTTATTAAACAGTCGCAGCCACCAGTTTATTGCAACCCCTTCACCCTCCTGGCGCAGGCCAGTCAAGCTACAAGGGCGTACCTTATCCCGAAGTTACGGTACCAATTTGCCGAGTTCCTTCTCCCGAGTTCTCTCAAGCGCCTTAGAATACTCATCTCGCCCACCTGTGTCGGTTTGCGGTACGGTCATCGTTAGACTGAAGCTTAGAGGCTTTTCTTGGAACCACTTCCAATTGCTTCGCTCCCTAGGGAGCTCGCGCCACACCCTTGAATCCTGCGCCCGGATTTGCCTAAGCGCCTTCTCCAATGCAGCGACCGGGACTTCCAACACCCGGACAACCTTCCGCGATCCGTCCCCCCATCGCATCTAACAATGGTGCAGGAATATTGACCTGCTTCCCATCAGCTACGCATTTCTGCCTCGCCTTAGGGGCCGACTCACCCTACGCCGATGAACGTTGCGTAGGAAACCTTGGGCTTACGGCGAGGGGGCCTTTCACCCCCTTTATCGCTACTCATGTCAGCATTCGCACTTCCGATACCTCCAGCACGCTTTTCAACGCACCTTCGCAGGCTTACGGAACGCTCTCCTACCATGCGTGCAAAGCACGCATCCGCAGCTTCGGTATATAGCTTAGCCCCGTTACATCTTCCGCGCAGGACGACTCGATCAGTGAGCTATTACGCTTTCTTTAAAGGGTGGCTGCTTCTAAGCCAACCTCCTGACTGTTTTAGCCTTCCCACTTCGTTTCCCACTTAGCTATATTTGGGGACCTTAGCTGGCGGTCTGGGTTGTTTCCCTCTTGACACCGGACGTTAGCACCCGATGTCTGTCTCCCGTGATTGCACTCTTCGGTATTCGGAGTTTGCTATGGCGGGGTAATCTGCAATAGACCCCCCAACCATGACAGTGCTCTACCCCCGAAGGTGAGACACGAGGCACTACCTAAATAGTTTTCGGAGAGAACCAGCTATTTCCAAGTTTGTTTAGCCTTTCACCCCTATCCACAGCTCATCCCCTAACTTTTCAACGTTAGTGGGTTCGGACCTCCAGTACGTGTTACCGCACCTTCATCCTGGCCATGGATAGATCACTTGGTTTCGGGTCTACGCCCAGCAACTGAACGCCCTATTCGGACTCGCTTTCGCTACGCCTGCCCTATACGGTTAAGCTTGCTACTGAACGTAAGTCGCTGACCCATTATACAAAAGGTACGCCGTCACCCCTTACGAGGCTCCGACTGTTTGTATGCATGCGGTTTCAGGATCTATTTCACTCCCCTCCCGGGGTTCTTTTCGCCTTTCCCTCACGGTACTGGTTCACTATCGGTCGATCACGAGTATTTAGCCTTGGAGGATGGTCCCCCCATCTTCAGACAGGATTTCACGTGTCCCGCCCTACTTGTCGCACACCTAGTTCTTTCATACTGTTTTCGCCTACAGGGCTATCACCTGCTATGGCCGCACTTTCCAGAGCGTTCGGCTAACAATACAAATAAAGAGTGCAAGGCTCATCCCATTTCGCTCGCCACTACTTTGGGAATCTCGGTTGATTTCTTTTCCTGCGGTTACTTAGATGTTTCAGTTCACCGCGTTCGCTTCGCATGGCCTATGTATTCAGCCATGGATACTCCAAAAGGAGTGGGTTTCCCCATTCGGACATCTACGGATCAAAGCTTGTTTGCCAGCTCCCCGTAGCTTTTCGCAGGCTACCGCGTCCTTCATCGCCTGTGATCGCCAAGGCATCCACCACATGCACTTGTTCGCTTGACCCTATAACGAGTCTGTCTC